>NZ_BAAHBR010000020.1:0-221862 GCF_054776575.1 Spirosoma humi | reverse complement strand
TACTGCCGATGGTACTGCTGTCACAAGCGGGAGAGTAGGAAGATGCCACCTATTGAAACCAGCGAAGGTCTGTCCCACAAGGACAGGCCTTTTTGCTTTTTAAGCAGCTAGGTTTTTATGCCTTAACTACACTTGATTAACAATCTAAGCAGGTACAGTTTGTATAAGTTGCTCTATTGTTGGCAGGGTAATCCTGGCCAATAATTGCTCTTCTAATAAGTCTGCCCAAACGTTCATGTAAGCAACAACGTCTTCCCGTACATTATGCTTAAGGTGCCTCTTTTCAAGGGGAAAACGTAATAAAACGGCACGATCATCAAGCCGTTCAAGATGCTTCAAATCTTCGAGCAGGAGGCCCACATTGAGTAATTCATTAATCAGGAGATCGATCGGCATTTGACTTGTAGAGCAGTAATCTTCGGCCTGCTCGTTCCAGTCACCATGACGTTGCATGGCATACTGATGAATCTGATCCTTGTTAAGTTTAGTCAATTGCTGGGCAAGATTGCCGCAATTACAGCCACCCATATGTCCCCATTGGTAAGGAGCGCCATGTTGCAAGCTGGAAGCTGTTTGACGGAGTGCATAAATTAATTCAGGAGTTGGGCGCGCCATAGCTATTGACTTTGTTTGTAGTTCACAGGACTATCCGCGAAACAGTGCTTATAACTGTTTTGTTCACATAGGAAATCATACGATAAAGAAAAGCCCGCATCGATGCGGGCTTTTCTTTATCGTACTAGTTCCATTAAATCCTTATCGTTTACCTCTTTGCGAATATCGGCCATATCGAGGAAGCGAGTATAGATGCCATCGAGCGTTGGCTTATCGTAGCGGAAACCGAGTAATTCAAGTCTATGTTTTAGCGCATGACGGCCACTGCGCGCTGTTAGGACAATCGAAGATTTAGGGACGCCCACATCGTGTGGGTTCATGATCTCATAATTCTCAGAATGCTTCAGGAAACCGTCCTGGTGAATGCCCGACGAGTGGGCGAATGCGTTGCGCCCAACAATCGCTTTGTTGGCCTGTACGGGCATTCGCATCATCTGCGACACCAGGTTGCTTACCGGAAATAGACGTGTCGCGTCAATGTTTGTATGCAAGCCTAATTCTTTCTTCACTTTGAGCGCCATGACCACCTCTTCAAGCGATGTATTACCGGCACGCTCGCCGATACCGTTCATGGTCACTTCTACCTGACGGGCACCATTCATTACGCCTGCCAGGGTATTTGCCGTGGCTAGGCCAAGATCGTTATGACAGTGAATAGAGATAGTAGCCTGATGCACATTTGATACATGCTCATAGATGTAGGCTATTTTCTTCCCATACTCATCCGGTAAACAATAACCCGTCGTATCCGGGATATTTACGACCGTGGCACCTGCTTTAATTACGGCTTCTGTTAGTTGAGCTAGGAAAGCCAAATCAGCACGACCGGCATCTTCAGCATAAAACTCGACGTCTTCAACATACGTCTTAGCATGTTTCACCGCTGCAATTGCTTGTTCCAGAATTTTCTCACGTGTGCTGGAAAATTTATTCCGAATGTGAATATCCGATGAACCGATACCCGTGTGAATACGTCCTCGCTTCGCCCATTTCAGGGCTTCGCCTGCAGCGTCAATATCGCCTTTTACAGCCCGACTTAGGGCGCAGATCGTTGGCTCTGTTACAGCTTTTGATATCTCGACAACTGAGCGAAAATCACCTGGACTTGAGATTGGGAATCCTGCTTCGATTACATCAACGCCCATACGCTCTAGTTCTTTTGCTACTACAATTTTCTCTTCAGTGGTTAGCTGGCAGCCTGGAACCTGTTCCCCGTCGCGCAGTGTAGTATCAAAAATGTAAACTCGCTGGCTCATAACTTGGTATCGATTGAAATAGAAATGATTCGTTAATTATAAAAGAAGCCCTTCCTCCGGTCAGAGAAAGGGCTCTTTACTATAGCATAACCTTCTCCGTCTTAAAAAACGTTTAGAATTTGCAGTCGGCAGGCTAAAAGATCAGTCATATATTAGTTTGCGAAATTTCGCTGTTCGCGTAAATACGCTACAAAAGTAAGCGTTTCTATTAATTTTACAAACACGAAGGAAAAATCAATTTATTAAAAATAAGCCTATTCCTAAACGGTCAGGAAGTGTAAAATTTGATCGCCCATGGCACTGGTTCCTAAAAGCTTGGTAGCCGGCGTTGTGGTATTAGCTATGTCCCGTGTGCGGAATCCGGCTTTAAGTACAGCGTCAACGGCTTGAACAACGGCTTCTGACTCGGCTTTCATGCCAAAGGATATATCCAGCATTAGCGCTACAGATAACACGGACGCCAAGGGATTCGCAACACCTTTTCCTGTAATGTCGTGCGCTGAACCGTGAATAGGTTCGTACAAACCTGTTGTGTCGCCTACGGAAGCAGAAGCTAACATACCCATCGAACCAGCGATCTGACTGGCTTCGTCTGTTAAAATATCGCCAAATAAATTGCCTGTTACAACAACGTCAAAACGCTTGGGGTCTTTGATCAACAACATGGCGGCTGCATCGACAAACTGGTGCTCTACCTCTACTTCTGGGTAGCGGGGGGCTATTTCCTGCACCACTTCCCGCCAGAGACGCGACGATTCCAGGACATTGGCCTTGTCAACCGAGCATAATTTTTTACGGCGGGTCATAGCCGCATCAAACGCCTTTGTAACGATCCGCTCCACCTCATAGCGGCTATAAATCATGGTGTCGTAAGCCGTATTACCTTCGTCTTTACGGCCACGTTCGCCAAAGTAAACGTCACCCGTCAATTCACGGAAGAACAGAATGTCGGCCCCTCTTAAAATCTCAGGCTTGATGCTCGATGCACTCAGGAGCTCATCAAATAGTTTTATGGGCCGCAGGTTAGCATATAAGCCGAGTGCTTTACGAATTCCCAGCAACCCCTGCTCCGGCCGAACCTTGGCCGATGGGTCGTTGTCGTATTTGGGATGGCCAACAGCACCGAATAAAATGGCATCGGACGCTTTAGATTTAGTAATGGTTTCGTCGGGAATTGGGTTGCCGGTAGCTTCAATGGCTTCGTGACCAATCAGGGCAGTATCGAAGCTGAATTCGTGATTGTACTTGCTGGCAATTGCTTCCAGAACTTGTTTGCCAACGGCTGTTACTTCCTGACCGATACCATCACCGGCAATAACTACAATGTGTTTTTTCATTTTAAAAGACTAAAGCGTAAGCGAGTGACGAGCTAGTTTGGGCGGTCATCCGCTACAGTAAGCGAGCAAAACTGAGTAAGAAAAAATTAATTGGCGGTGGACAAAGTCCTTATGTTAATTGGGGCGGATGGCTTCGGCAATGACATTCTTACCGATGACCTGACCAGTTGTTACTTTATCGAATAATCGGCTTACGGGGAAAATAACGCGGTCATAAAAAATAATCGACTCTTTCGTGATCCGGCCGTCTTTGCCCATCCATTTATAAAGCAGAGAAATAAAATAGCCGGCGAAATCGTAATACCGGCAATAGGTAACCTTTAAGCCAGCCTCTTCCAGGATTTGGCGAACCAGCTTTTTATCGTAGCGCCGGTAATGACCTACGTGTTCATCCATACTACTAAATATTTCCTGACGCGCTGGCACAAACACTTTAAGACGCCCACCCGGCTTGAGCTTTTTGTAAAGTTCCTTTACAATTTCACCATGGTATTCAATGTGCTCCAGCACGTTAATCGTATAAATCAAATCATATGTCTTCGATAATTGGCTGATGTCCGTATAAACGGGCTGTTTAATGAGCGGCAGCAACTCCGGATCTATTTCGGCAGCATCTACGCTACCCAGTGGAAATCGATTGGCATATTCGCCGTTACCCGCTCCAAAATCCAGTATAGCTTCTCCAGGGCGAATATCACGTGATACCCAGCGATAGAGGCCGCTGTTGTAATTGACGGCATGGCTCATCATTGCCAGATTATCAGCTCCGTTGTATTCTACTTTTTCTGCGGTTTGTTTGGCATGGCTCATAAGCTCGGAAGACGAATTTAGCGTTTAGCGTTCTTATCATTTTTGTCGAGCCCTAAGTTATTAAACGATTCGTCATTTTTAATCCAGGGTATTGAGCATTTTTTGCGTTGCTTTTATTGCCGACACGGTTTGGTCAGAATCTAGGCCCCGCGTTTTAAACTCACGGTTATTGAATTTCCAGGTAATGATCGTTTCGCAGAGGGCATCTGTTCGTCCACCCGTCGGAATCCGAACGGCATAATCGGTCAGAACGGGCAACGAGAGTTTCTTTTTGCTGTATACTTTCTTGAGGGCGTTCATAAACGCGTCGTATTGCCCGTCGCCCTGGGCACTTTCCTCAAATTGCTCATCCGCAATTCTGACGCGTAGGGTAGCGGAAGGCTTGAGATCTTTGGAGTGCGTCAGGACGTAGTTGAGAACTTCTACACAGGAAGTAACGGCGGCATTGTTCAGGACATCGGCAATGATATAAGGTAAATCTTCCCGAGTGACCGTTTCTTTCTGATCGCCTAATTCAATGACACGCTGGGTTACTTTCTTAAGGTCACCTTCCGATAGTTGAATACCTAATTCACGCAGGTTATTGTCGATATTCGCTTTACCCGACATTTTGCCCAGGGCATAGCTGCGTTTGCGACCAAAACGTTCGGGTAATAGCGTATTGAAATACAGGTTATTTTTCTTGTCTCCGTCGGCGTGTATACCTGCTGTTTGGGTAAACACATTGTCGCCAACGACAGGCTTGTTATCCGGAATACGCAGGCCCGAAAAGGTTTCAACGATCTTGCTGACCTGATACAGCGACTTTTCGACTACACCCGTCCGTACGTCGGGCATAAAGTCCCGCAATACCGCAATGGCACTGGCCATAGGCGCATTGCCCGCCCGTTCGCCCAGTCCGTTTACGGTTAGGTGTATGCCATGAGCCCCCGCCCGAATCGCTTCCATCACATTGGCTATGCTGAGGTCATAGTCGTTGTGGGCGTGGAAGTCAAAGTGGAGATCAGGATAGCGCTTTACCAACTGATTGACAAATGTGTAGGTTTCCGCTGGGGTCAATACGCCCAGCGTATCGGGTAGCAACACCCGTCGGATGGGCTGGGTATTGAGGAAATCCAGAAACTGAAGTACATAATCGGGCGAATTTCGCATGCCGTTGCTCCAGTCTTCCAAATAAATGTTAGTCTGGAAACCCCGGCGCTCGGCTTCGCCAATGACCTGCTGAATTTCGATAAAATGCTCTTCAGGCGTTTTCTTGAGCTGGTGGACCAGGTGATTAATCGATCCCTTGGTGAGCAGGTTCATTACCTTGGCCCCCGATGCCTGCATCCAGTCGAGTGAAGCTTCGCCATCCACGAAAGTCAGCACCTCAACCCGGTCGAGTAAACCGGCGCTTGCGGCCCAGTTCGTAATCTGCTGAACAGCTTCCAATTCCCCCGCCGACACGCGTGCCGAGCCAATCTCTACGCGGTCTACTCTAACTTCGGTAAGAAGCAACTGAGCCAGTGCCAGCTTTTCAGAGGCAGAAAACGATACTCCGCTGGTTTGTTCCCCATCGCGGAGTGTCGTATCCATTATTTCAATGTAGCGACGTTTCATAGGTAATGATAGAATGATAGAATGATAGAATGAGTGAATAGCCGACGTTCGATTTATTCACTCATTCACTCATTCTATCATTCACCAATTAGTTAAAAAGGTCGCGTTTCGGCGAAAGCGCCAATTTCGTTTTTCATTGACAAGAGGTAGTCGATGTCGTCGTACCCGTTGGTGAGATTGTGCTTCTTGTACTCGTTGATGGCGAAGCTTTCGCTTTCGCCCGTAGCCAGCAAGGTAATGGTTTGAGCAGGCAGATTTACCTCCAGTTCGGTTTTAGGGTCGGCTGCTATGGCCGCGAAGATCTTCTCCAGAAATTCGGGGCTGACCTTTACCGGTAGAATGCCGACGTTGATTGAGTTGTTCTGGAAAATGTCGGCGAAGAAACTGGAGACAACACACCGGAAGCCATAATCATAGATAGCCCAGGCTGCGTGTTCCCGGCTCGATCCGCTACCAAAGTTTTTGCCGCCAACCAGGATTTTACCAGAGTAGGTTGGGTTATTCAGGACAAAATCGGCCTTAGGCGTATTGTCATTGGCATACCGCCAGTCGCGGAAAAGGTTGTCGCCAAATCCCTTACGCTCAGTGGCTTTCAGAAAACGGGCGGGGATAATTTGATCGGTGTCTACGTTCTCAATGGGCATGGGAACGGCACTGCTGCGAAGTATGGTGAATTTGTCGTAAGCCATAGTGAATTGGTGATTTATGGTTTGTTACTGACACAGCAACAAACCACAAACGGTTTAGATAAACTGTCTTGGATCGGTTACTACACCCGTAACGGCAGCTGCCGCAGCAACCAGCGGACTGGCCAGTAAGGTGCGTGCTCCCGGCCCCTGACGACCTTCGAAGTTACGGTTGGAGGTAGAGACGGCGTATTTTCCGGCGGGAACTTTATCATCGTTCATGGCCAGACAAGCCGAGCAACCAGGCTGACGGAGTTCAAAACCGGCTTGGGTCAGAATATCAAGAATGCCTTCTTCCTGAATCTGCTTTTCGACAATGTGTGATCCTGGTACCAACCAGGCCGTTATGTTGTCTGCCTTCTTACGACCTTTCACAATAGACGCAAACGCCCGGAAATCTTCAATCCGGCCATTGGTGCAACTACCCAGGAAAACGAAATCGACAGGCTTGCCGAGCATGGTTTCGTTTTCGGCGAATCCCATGTATTGCAGCGATTTTTTGTAACTCGCTGAGCCGTCCTTCACTGTTTCGGCCATCGGAATCTGGTGCGTTACACCCGTACCTAAGCCTGGGTTTGTACCGTAGGTGATCTGTGGCTCAATATCGGCGGCATCGAACGTAAGGTCCACATCGAACGTGGCACCTTCGTCGGTTTTAAGCGATAACCAGTAAGGAACCAGTTTGTCCCACTGCTCACCTTTCGGCGACAGGTCGCGGCCTTTCAAATAGTTGAGCGTCGTTTCGTCGGGAGCGATCATACCCCCACGAGCACCCATTTCAATCGTCATGTTGCAGACCGTCATACGGCCTTCCATGCTCATATTCTCGAATACTTCACCGGCATACTCCACAAAATAACCCGTGGCGCCACTCGCCGAGGTTTGTGAGATGATGTATAGAATTACATCTTTGGGCAGCACTGCTTTACCCGGTTTCCCATTTACGGTAATCCGCATCTTCTTTGGTTTCGGCTGCATGATGCACTGCGTTGCCAGCACCATTTCGACTTCCGATGTACCAATACCAAAGGCAATAGCACCGAATGCGCCATGCGTTGACGTATGGGAATCCCCACAAACGATTGTCATACCGGGCAGAGTGATACCGTTTTCGGGACCAACTACGTGGACAATACCGTTTTTGATATGGCCGAGGCCCCAGTGCGAAATACCATAGTGAGCCGCATTTCGCTCCAGTGCCGCCAATTGATTGGCCGACAGAGGGTCTGATACCGGTAAATGCTGGTTGATTGTTGGGGTATTGTGGTCGGCGGTTGCAAACGTGCGGTCGGGAAACAGAACCGATGCGCCCCGGCCTTCCAGCCCCAGAAAAGCCACCGGGCTTGTGACTTCATGAATGAAATGACGGTCAATGAATAACACATCGGGGCCATCTTTAACGTGCCGAACGACGTGGGCATCCCACACTTTATCGAACAGGGTTGTTGGGGTACTCATAGCTGTAGAGGATAACGAATCGCTGTAATGTCTATAGTACTTTCCGACTATCGCGGGGATAGGGAAAGGTGGCTACAAAATTGATAAATCTTATTTAATGACGAATCCCGCCATTCGTCCACTAAATAGCGATTTTAGTTCAAACAGTTAGTTTGGGTGTAAAACCGTATTGATGTTTGTATGCCTTGATGAAGTGGGATACACTTTCGTAGCCGATTTCCATGCTTACTTCCGACACATTTTTATCGGTGTTCCGAAGTAGAAAATGAGCGTGTTCGAGTCGTTTCTGGCGTATCCAATGGCCGGGCGACGTATGAAAATGATCTTCGAACTCTCGTTTGAACGCCGATAAGCTTCTGCCTGATAATTTCGATAATTCGCTCATGGAGAGCGGCTTAAGGAAGTAGGTATTCATCAGGTAATCAAGATCTGTTTTCTGCCCCTGGTAGATATGGAGTAGTGTCGCCCGTAAATGCCCCGATGTGTCGAGTTCGAGCAGGTGTAACAGTAATTCCTGAAATTTGAGCCGAAGTAGCTCGTTCAAAAAAGGCGTTTTAGCGCCGAAATAGGGCAGCAGCGAGTTAATGAACGTCGTGAACGTGGGGGACGATGAGAAGGATAGAATGAGATCGGCCGGTAGGGGAGTAGGCAAGGCCTGAAATAAAGACAGATGCTGGCTGACAAATTCTTTCAGGAGTTTCTCATTGACAAAAAATACCAGACTTCGGTAATTGTTGTCAATGGATTCATTCATGGAATAGCAACCCCGCTGAAAAAACAAGATGTCGCCTTTGTGTACGTGCAGTTCCTGTGTGGGCGAGCTGAATTTCTTCTCGCCTTCCAGCACCACAATAACGGCATGTTCTTCAAAGAAAACCTCGTTCCGTTCTGGATATACGTCACTGCGGTAAGCCACAAACTTCATCTCAGACGCATCGGATCGGCGAATGTTCAGCGATTCGAACTGATTGGGCTGGATAGACGAGGGAACGCGGAGCATGTAGGAATAGTCTCTTAAGAGAGACTATAATTGAAACGTTACTATGTTCTTACTGAATATAGCTATTTATTAAAGGTTACTATTGACTAGACTATTAGCTTGTGTATATCCGGTAACGGATATGTATATGGTCGGTTCGTTTTTCTGCAATTAATAAAAAGGGCGCCTGATAGTCAATATTTGCTGAGAGTATGGCATTTATTGTCGGTATATGAACATCACCGATTAAGTGGCCAGGATGCATCCGAATGATTCCGATAAAGGGTTGCTTGTTTTTGAAAATCAACGTTCCAAAATCATCATCAAGCGTTAGAACGATCCTATTTTGTGAATAGGCATAAGTCAGAATTTCATGGTCTGGTGTATTGCCTAAACCAATCCCATTAACATGAATTATATCGAAACCTCTCTCGCGTAGTACATTCACTAGAGATGGATTAATATTCTCATCGGCTAAGATGCCAAAATCTGTTAATGTCATTAGGCCGCCATATCTACATCAATGATACGTTCGCTGCGTAATGCATGAATAGCGTATCGAACTGCTTCCTGAACGGCCTCTACTGACAATTGAGGAAATTCACGAACGATATCAGCTACGGAAGCACCGTTGGCAACGGTTTCCAAAATCAATTCTATACTGATGCGGGTGCCTTTGATACAGGGTTTTCCACCTAAAATACCAGGGGTAGATACAATGTGTTGGTATATCATAACTTGGTCTGTTTACACCAAAAACTGAAATAAGTCGGGCTGGTCGTTGAGGTATTCGAAGACAATGTTCTGCGCCTGCATTCGCTGGATGAGTGGACCAAAATCCTCCCGATGTTTCAGTTCAATGCCCACTACGGCGGGTCCTGTTTCGCGGTTTGTTTTCTTTGCGTACTCAAAACGGCTGATGTCGTCATCGGGGCCAAGTACGTTCAGGAAATCGCGGAAAGCACCGGCCCGTTGCGGAAACCGGATGATGAAGTAATGCTTCAGTCCCTCATACAGCAGGGAGCGTTCTTTAATTTCTTCCGTCCGGGTAATGTCGTTATTGCCTCCGCCAACCAGGCACACAACATTTTTGCCTTTAATTTCATCTTTCAGGAAATCCAGTGCGGCAATGGATAAGGCCCCGGCTGGTTCTGCCACGATAGCTTCCTCATTGTAAAGTTGCAGAATAGTCGTACACACCTTTCCTTCCGGGACCAGTAAGACGCGGTCAAGGTTCTTCCGGCAGATCTCAAACGTGGTATCACCAACACGCTTTACGGCAGCTCCATCCACAAATTTATCAATGTGATCGAGCGTAACGACATGACCTTCCTCGATGGCTACTTTCATGGATGGGGAACCGGCAGGTTCTACACCGATGAGCTTGGTTTTGGGACTTAACTGCTTAAAAACAGCCGAGACGCCCGAAGCCAAACCACCTCCCCCAATGGCCATGATGAGGTAATCGATCTTAAAGTTGGAGTCTTTGAAAATCTCCAGCCCGACCGTCCCCTGACCTTCCATGACCTGTACATCATCGAACGGATGCACAAACACACTGTCGTGGGTGTCAACAAATTCCATCGCTGCATGGTAAGCATCGTCGTACGTATCACCAACGAGAACCACTTTCACAAACTCTTTACCAAACAGTTTAACTTGCTTTACCTTTTGGTTGGGTGTTGTAGTAGGCATGAAAATAGTGCCATGAACGGCCATTTTCCGGCACGCATAGGCCAGGCCCTGGGCGTGGTTACCTGCACTGGCGCACACAACACCGTTAACCAGCGACTCCTTGGTCATACTGGCCATTTTGTTGTAAGCACCCCGAATCTTGTAGGATCTGACGACCTGTAAATCTTCCCGCTTGAGAAAAATAGTGGCTCCGTATCGGTCTGATAAGTTAATATTCTCCTGAAGGGGCGTATGCACAGCCACACCACGAAGCCGTTCGGCAGCCAAATAAATATTGTCGAGGTCAGGAAAGGTAAATTTCTTGTCGTCTACTACAGTGCTCATCACGTAAAGTTAAGCAAACTAAGAGATAGGGCCACGATTACGGGCGTGTGGATAAAACAATTGAGCGGATCAGACAGAGAAAATCTGTTCCAACCCGCTCAATTCGTTTAACTGGTTCGCTATGACTATGAAACTAGCTCCGTTCCGGACGCAGTGAGCGAACGGCTTTGCCAGCCTGCCACATTTCTGAATTACGTAGTTCGGCCAGTTCTACTTCCAATTTTTCGCGGTAATCGGGTTGCGAGTTGCGGGTGATACTGATTTCGGCCTGTTCCTGCGATTTTACCGAGTTGTACAATTGCTCGAATACGGGCTTCGTCGCATCGTGGAAAGGCTTCCACCAGTCGAGGGCACCACGCTGGGCAGTCGTTGAACAGTTAGCATACATCCAATCCATGCCGTTTTCGGCTACGAGTGGCATCAGCGATTGCGTCAGCTCTTCCACGGTTTCGTTGAACGCTTCGGATGGGCTGTGGCCATTGGCCCGCAGGACTTCATACTGAGCGGCAAAAATGCCCTGAATAGCGCCCATCAGCGTACCCCGTTCGCCGGTTAAATCAGACGTTACTTCTTTGTAGAAATCGGTTTCGAACAGGTAGCCCGAACCCACGCCGATGCCCATTGCAATGGCTTTGGTTCGTGCCTGACCTGAAGCATCCTGATAGATTGCGAAGCTGGAGTTCAGTCCTTTACCTTCTACGAACAACCGGCGCAGCGATGTACCCGATCCTTTAGGAGCAACCAGGAATACGTCAACGTCAGCGGGAGGAACAATGCCGGTTTTTTCTTTGTACGTTACGCCGAATCCGTGCGAAAAATACAGCGACTTACCTGGTTTGAGGGCGGCTTTCACCGTTGGCCAGAGTTCGATTTGAGCGGCATCGGAAAGCAGGAAGCAAATGATCGTGCCTTTTTCCAACGCTTCTTCGATTTCGAACAAGGTTTCGCCGGGTACCCAGCCATCGGCAATGGCTTTGTCGTATGTTTTGCCTTTCCGCTGCCCAACGATAACGTTAAAGCCATTGTCGCGCATATTCAACGACTGGCCGGGGCCTTGTACGCCATAGCCAATGACGGCAATGGTTTCATTGGCCAGCACTTCACGGGCTTTTTCCAGCGGAAATTCTTCCCGCGTTACAACTTGTTCCTCAACTCCTCCGAAATTAATCGTTGCCATGTTTAATTGGTTTTGTACTCGTATTGTGTAATTGTGATTGGTTATAAATAATACGCCCATTCGGATTCGGGCAGGTACTCGACCAGACCCTTCTCTGTTTTGCCAACCGCTACGCGACCCGAGCGAACAAACTCCAGGATTTCGTATTGTTTGAGGTAAGCAAAAAACTCGAAAATATCCGTGTCGTTTCCTGTTTTCTCGATAACAACGTAATCCAGACCCCAGTAAACGACCCAGGCTTTATATTCTTTATTGATGGTTTCAACATCCAGCGACTTGCTGCCGAGTGGGGTTGAAATCTTGAACAGCGCAATTTCGTTGTAAACGATCTCGTCATTGAGATAACCGAACACGGCCATCACTTCAACGATTTTACGGATCTGGCGGACAAGTTTTTCGACTTCTTCGCGCGACTCGTGTTTGATGACAATCGTGAACCGGGATACGCCTTTTCGCTCCGTTTCCGAAACGGTCAGGCTCTCGATGTTGATGCGTCGACGGGTAAAAATGATTGTGATGCGATTAAGCAGCCCAATGGTATTTTCCGTGAATATGCAGATGGTGTAGGTAGTCATTTTATTTCAGTCTGATCTGCGAAACACTGGCTCCGGCGGGCACCATCGGAAATACGTTCTCTTCTTTTTCGACGATCACTTCGAGCAGAAATGGTCCATCGTTAGCCAGGAGTGTATCGAGGGCATCGGAGAGATTAGCTCGTTCATCACAGGTTTGTCCATCCATACCAAAGCCGCGGGCGATGGTAATAAAATCGGGATTTTGTAGCTCAACAAACGAATAACGGCGCTCATGAAAGAGCTGCTGCCACTGGCGTACCATGCCGAGGAAGTTGTTGTTCAGAATGATGGCCTTCACGGGCTGCTTGTTCTGCACAATGGTGCCAAGCTCCTGCAAGGTCATCTGAAAACAGCCATCGCCAATAACGGCGACGACCTGCCGGTCGGGAGCGCCCACCTGTGCGCCAAAGGCGGCTGGTAAGGCAAACCCCATCGTACCCATCCCACCCGAAGTGACCAGGCTATTGGGCCGCCGAAACTGATAGTACCGGGAGGCCATCATTTGGTGCTGCCCCACATCGGTCACCAGAATAGCTTCACCTTTGGTTTTCGTGGATAGCATGTCGATCACTTCGGCCATTCGAATCTTCCCATCCGTATTGGTTAACTCAGGAATCGTAATGGTTTCGTTTTCGATGGCGTCATACTTGCGAAACTCATTCCGCCAAATGGTGTGATCATTGGGCTTTACAAGCGGTAACAAGGCTTTTATAACTTCTTTGGCATCGCCAACAACGGGCGCGTCGGCGCGAATGATCTTATCAATTTCTGACGGGTCGATTTCGATGTGGACGACTTTGGCCTGTTTAATGTATTTGCTGGCATCCCCCGTTACCCGGTCGTCGAAGCGCATTCCGATAGCAATGATTACATCGGCCTGATCGGTCATTACATTCGGGCCGTAGTTCCCATGCATGCCCAGCCAGCCAACGTAAAGGGGGTGATTGGTAGGAATGGTGGACTGCCCCAGTAAGGTCGTTGCAACAGGGATCCCCGTTTTTTCGGCGAGCTCACGTAGTTCATCTTCCGCTTTGGCGATCTGTACACCGTGCCCTACGAGAATGTAGGGCCGTTTTGCTGAGTTGATCAAGGCGGCTGCCGCTTCGACCTGCTCCTGTTTGGGGATGCGCCGTGGCCGGTAGCTCACCAGACTCTGGCAGCGCTCGTACACGTATGGCTTGGTCATTAACTCCAGTTGAGCACTTTTGGTCATATCGATCAGGACAGGACCCGGCCGGCCGGATTGCGCGATATAGAAGGCTTTAGACAGGATATCGGGCACTTCGTCGGCATCCGTAATCTGGTAGTTCCATTTGGTTATCGGCATGGTAACGCCCATAACATCGGCTTCCTGGAAGGCATCCGTACCTAATAATTTTTTGCCAACCTGACCAACCAGACAAACCAGGGGCGTAGAGTCGATCAGGGCATCGGCAATGGCTGTCACCAGATTGGTGGCCCCTGGACCAGATGTGACCAGGCAAACGCCCGCCCGGCCTGTTACACGGGCATAACCCTGGGCCGCATGACCAGCCCCCTGCTCATGACGCACCAGAATATGATTTATCTGCTCCTGGTAGTCATAAAGGGCATCATAGACGGGCATGATGGCTCCACCAGGATAACCAAAAATGGTATCTACGCCTTCGGCCAACAGGGCTTTCATCAGGGCATGCGAGCCGTTGATGTATGTAGGAGCCGGCGCGTCCACTGGGGCAGCCTCCACTGCGTGAGCGGTTTCCGGTTTAATACTGGCGATTGCTTCCATGATGTATGGTCAATTTTAGCGTTGTATTCAGTTTGTTGACTTACTGTTGGTAATAGATTTAAGTCCCACGGTCCAGTAGTGGGTGGAAAATCTGTTTTTACATTTCATCCGTTACGCAACCCTCACTCGCTGATTTTACATTGCGGATGTATTTACCTAGCACACCTTTCGAGAAAAGGGGAGCGGGTTTCTGCCAGTCGCTTTTGCGCTGCGCCATCTCTTCGTCCGAAATGTGAAGCGTCAGTTCGCGGCTAACAGCGTCGATCGTGATCCGGTCACCATCATGGACGAGGGCAATTGGCCCGCCTTCAAACGCTTCCGGCGTAACGTGACCCACCACGAAGCCGTGAGTACCACCCGAAAAGCGGCCGTCGGTAATCAGCGCTACTTTATCGCCGAGGCCTGCGCCCATAATGGCGGAGGTTGGTTTCAGCATTTCGCTCATGCCTGGGCCGCCTTTGGGGCCAGCGTTACGTATGACAAGGACTTGACCAGGCAGAATTTCGCCTTTTTGAAGAGCATCGATCACTTCGCCTTCATGCTCGCACACTTTGGCTATGCCATCAAATCGAAGCCCTTCTTTGCCTGTGATCTTGGCAACGGCGCCGGTTGGCGATAGGTTGCCTCGCATAATCTGAATATGCCCCGTTGCTTTGATTGGCTTGCTCAGGGGGAAGACAATCTTTTGCGTATCAAAATTTAAATCGCGTGCTTCTTCCAGGTTTTCGGCTACTGTTTTACCCGTAACGGTCATGCACTCCCCGTGAATAAATCCGTTCTGATATAAGTATTTCATCACGGCCGGCACGCCCCCAATCGCGAGCATATCCTCCATGTAATATTTGCCGCTCGGTTTTAAATCAGCCAATAAGGGGGTTCGATCGCTGATCGCCTGAATCTCGTCGAGCGTCAGCGTAATACCAGCCGCTCGTGCAATCGCCAGGTAGTGCAGTACGGCATTGGTCGAACCACCGAGTGCCATTACAATCGTTAGCGCGTTTTCGAGCGATTTACGAGTGATGATCTCCGCGGGCGTAATGTTGCGTTCCAGCAACAGCCGCATGGCCGCGCCAATTTTCTTACATTCTTCCTGCTTGCCTTCGTGCGTAGCTGGGTAAGTGCTGCTAAAAGGCAAACTCAGGCCCATTGCTTCAATACTGCTGGCCATCGTATTGGCCGTATACATGCCACCACAGGCACCGGCCCCCGGAATGGAGTTTTTAATGACGCCTTCGTAATCTTCGTCAGATATATTACCCGCGTATTTTTTGCCCAGTGCTTCGAAAGCAGAGACAATGTCTAGCTTTTGTCCTTTATAATGGCCCGAACGAATCGTACCCCCATATACCATGATACCCGGCCGATCAAGGCGAGCCATCGCCATAACGGCACCCGGCATGTTTTTGTCGCAGCCAACTACCGTCACTACACCATCGTACCACTGAGCGGCCACAACGGATTCAATAGAATCGGCGATCAGATCCCGGCTGGGCAGCGAATAGCGCATGCCATCATTCCCGTTGGTCATACCATCGGATACACCGATCGTGTTAAAAATCAGCCCGACTAGGCCACTGGCCTGAATTCCCTGCTTTACGTAGACCGACAAGCCGTTCAAGTGCATATTGCAGGTATTACCCTCATAGCCCGTGCTGGCTATGCCAATTTGGGGTTTCTGCATATCGTCCTCGCTCAGGCCAACTCCGTAGAGCATGGCTTTTGCGGCTGGATTACTTATCTCCTGGGTCAGAGTACGGCTAAATCGGTTGAGTTCGGTTGTCGGCTGCTCGGTAATCATATTTAACATTTAGCGAAATTTCGCTGATAGTGTAATAACGCCGTAAATAAAGCCGATGTTTATGGAAAAGGCAAGAAAAAACGCATTATTTGTTCGCTAGGATCTGGCTGTATTAATTTTGGGGTATGACAACTGAAACAACTTCCCATTACGATCATCTGGAGCAAATGTCGGTTCATGACTTGCTGCTCAATATCAATAAAGAAGACAAAACGGTACCCCTGGCTGTCGAACAGGCAATTCCGCAAATTGAAGCGCTGGTGACGCAGATCGTTGATCGCATGCGTAAGGGAGGGCGACTTATTTATATTGGCGCTGGTACCAGTGGTCGATTGGGTGTCGTCGATGCGTCGGAATGTCCACCAACGTATGGCGTGCCGCATGACCTGGTTATTGGGTTAATGGCTGGCGGTGATGGAGCCATTCGAAAAGCCGTTGAATACGCCGAAGATGATGCAGAACAAGCCTGGAAAGATATTGCGCCTTATCAACCTGATTCGACCGACACAGTGATTGGTATTGCTGCGTCGGGTCGCACGCCGTATGTAATAGGTGGGTTGAATGAAGCCCGGAAAGCGGGTCTTTTAACGGGTTGTATCGTTTGTAATGCCGGTTCGGCAGTGGCACAGGCGGCCGAATTTCCAGTGGAGGTAGTTACAGGGCCGGAATTCGTAACGGGCAGTACGCGGATGAAAGCCGGAACGGCTCAGAAGCTTGTTTTGAATATGATTTCAACTTCGGTCATGATTCAGCTGGGGCGCGTGAAAGGCAATAAAATGGTCGATATGATGTTGACTAATATTAAATTACAGGATCGGGCCGCCAAGATGGTCATGGATGAAATTGGCGTTAGCCGGGAACAGGCCGAAGCCTTACTGGCTAAATTCGGGAACGTCCGTGGAGCCATCGATGGCTTCGCTCAGGCTGGAAAATAAATAGACCGTAAGGGACGGCCTCGAAAGCAGGATTTATCGGTTATGCCTGTTCGGTGGAACGCTTTGAGTGCAGCGGGATGCCCGCCCGGCTCCTCCATTCTTTTGGCTGATCAAGGGTTGTTAATAACATTCCCACTTCGGCCATGCAACGAATTAGCGAATAACAACCGACCGTTGGCGTAGCTTTAGCGGTTAGTACTGGCTGCGTGTGCTGATCGAGCACTAGAAACCAACCCGTCTGTTTTGGATCAGGAAAGTGCTGGAAGGTATAATCGTGTATCCGTTTAAACCATTTTAGGCAGTCGGGATGGCGCGTGTGCTCGTATCCTTTTAACAGGGCTGACAGCGCTTCCAACTGAACCCAGGCCCACTTGTGCTGCCAGTCGGGGAAAATAAATGCCTGCTGTTTGAAATCGACATACTGGTTTAAGCCCGCGCTGGCTTCGTCCCATGCCTGTTCACAAAGACGTAGACACCAGGTGACGACTGACAGGGCTGACCGACGATTGTTGTTGATGAGGGATCCCGTCTTGGCAGATGTGCTCTCGGCGTAAAAGTCGAGTAGATAACAAGCGGTTTGGAAGGAAAGTCCAACGTTCAGACGTCGGCCCTCCGGCGTGTTCAAAAAGGCACCGTCGGGTAGGATAAATTCGCGGAGGGTGTCTGTCCGTCGGTCGATAAAACCGTGCAGAATATCCTGCATGACAAGGTCTACCGTTTGTTTCCAGCTATCCTCGGCCAGCAACGGCTGCATGGTCAAAACCATTTTCAGAACCGCTGCCGTTTCGCCCAGGTGCCGTATTTGCCGGAGGCCACCAAGCGTACTAGTTTGTTCCGTATGAACGTTGGCCCGGTGCTCAAGTGCACTTGAATAAGCTTGTTTTGCCAACATGGCCCATTCATCCTGCTTGGTTGCGCGGTGCATGTGTGCGTACGCCATAACCGCAAAACTAGCTGGAACAAGGTCTGCGGATTGGGAAACTGGCCGACCGCGTCGGTCGAGTTGGGCGTAGCAGGCCAGTGAATCATCGTGGGCAAACTGACTGAGAAAGCTGGCTCCATGACTGGCATGGTCGAGCCAGGTCGGCTGGCCGTCGAGGGTTGTATAAAGCCAGGCAAAAGTCCACACTTGCTGAGCCTGCAGGGACACAAATTTGTCGCCTTCTATTCGTTCGCCCGTTGCTGACAGCAGATCAACGTAGCCTCCACATTGTTCATCCCGGCTGCTGTTCAGCCAGAAGGGCACGACCTGCCTTAACAAGGCCTGTTGGTAGGTGGCGGATAGTTTCTGAAAATCAAGCACGGTATAAATATAGAACGCGGATCAGGTGAATTTCGCGGACCTACGGATAAATGTTACTTTAAAATCCGTACTAATCCGCGAGATTCATCTGACCCGCGTTCCTGGAAAGGTAAATCAATATACTTTTTCTACTTCGCGTTGCTCCTTTTCTTCGGGCAGGATGAACTTCATCGGCTTGCCAACTTTACCCGGAAGCAAAGCTATATCGAGAACCTGATCGACGGTATCGGCATAGTGAAAAATCAGATCTTTAATGTACGACGGGTTGATTTCCTCGATGTCTTTGCGGTTTTTCGAGCAGAGAATCAACTCTTTGATACCCGCCCGGTTGGCTGCCAGAATTTTCTCTTTGATACCACCTACGGGCAGCACTTTACCCCGGAGCGTCACCTCGCCAGTCATTGCCAGATATGGCTTAACCTTGCGCTGTGTATAGATGGAGGTCATCGACGTAAGCATTGTGATCCCGGCTGAAGGCCCGTCCTTCGGAACAGCACCGGCCGGAATGTGAATGTGCAGATCGTAATGATTAAAAATACGATAGTCAATCCCCAGTTCATCGGCATGGGCTTTTAGGTAGGAAAGTGCCGTAATCGCCGACTCCTTCATCACATCACCAAGCTGACCTGATAACGTCAGTACACCTTTGCCCCGACTCAAACTCGACTCAATCAGCAGGATTTCCCCCCCGACCTGCGTCCAGGCCAGACCCGTAACGACACCGGCAATGTCATCGTCGGCATACAGTTCTTTGTCGAAGATTTCGGCACCCAGCATCTTGGGAATATCGCTCACCTTAATGGTATGGTTGTATTCCTCTTCCATCGCAATGGATTTGGCAACCTTACGGATGAGGGCGCCAATTTTCTGTTCCAGATTCCGAACGCCCGATTCGCGGGTGTAGCCTTCAATAATGCGCAGAACGGCTTTATCGTCGAACACCAGATCTTTGGGCTTTAAGCCATGATCCCGGCGTTGCTTTGGAATCAGGTACTTCTTCGCGATCTGAACTTTCTCTTCAACTGTATAGCCCGCAATGTCAATGATTTCCATCCGGTCGCGCAGGGCGGGATGAATGGTGTCGAGCGAGTTGGCCGTGGCAATGAACAATACCCGCGAAAGATCGAATTCCGTTTCGAGGTAGTTGTCCATAAACGTCGAGTTCTGCTCCGGGTCCAGTACTTCGAGTAAGGCTGACGATGGATCGCCCCGGAAATCAGAACTCACCTTATCGATTTCATCCAGAATAAATACCGGGTTGGCCGTGCCGCACTTACGGATGTTCTGAATGACTTTGCCCGGCATAGCACCAATGTACGTTTTCCGGTGGCCGCGAATCTCGGCTTCATCATGAACACCACCCAGCGCCATACGGCTGTATTTACGGCCCAGGGCCTTAGCTACCGATTTTCCCAGTGAGGTTTTACCCACGCCCGGAGGGCCATAAAGGCACAGAATTGGGGCTTTCATGTCGTTTTTCAGTTTCAGAACGGCGAGATATTCAATAATCCGCTCTTTCACTTTTTCCAGGCCGAAATGGTCGGTATCCAGAATTTTTTGCGCCCGCTTCAGATCGAAGTTGTCCTTGGTGTATTCATTCCAGGGCAGGTCGACCATCAGCTCAACATAATTCATGGTTACCGGATATTCCGGCGCCATTGGATTGATACGCTGTAACTTGGTAAGTTCTTTATCAAAATGGGAGCGAACCTCGGCGGGCCACTTTTTACGATCGGCCCTGATCCGCAGCTCATCAATCTCGCGGTCGGGGTTTTCCATGCCCAGCTCATCCTGCAACACCTTCATCTGCTGACGCAGGTAGTAATCGCGCTGTTGCTGGTCGAGGTCCGATGACGCTTTAGACTGAATTTCACGTTTAAGTTCGAGCAACTGAACCTCCCGAAGCATAAATTCGAGCAGCAGATTCGCTTGCTGGTGTCCTTCGAGCGTTTCTAAAAGGCGTTGTTTATCGGCGACATCGGCGTTGACATTCGACGACAGAAAGTGTAACAGAAACGTTGGGCTTTCTATATTATCGAGTGCGATACGAGCCTCTTGCGGAATTTCCGGATTGAGACGCAGCATTTTGTAGGCAGCATCTTTCAGCGATTGAAGCAGCGCTTTGCCTTCTTTCTTGTTCACGTTCGTAAAGGAGTCGTCAATCTGGCGAACCTGAGCCGTCATAAACGGCTCCTCCTGCGTAAACTGCTGAATTTCAAATCGCTTCTTACCCTGGATGATAATGGTAATGTTGCCATCGGGCAGCGTAATCATTTTTATGATGTAAGCGACCGTGCCAAAGCGGTAAAGATCATCGGCCGTTGGTTCATCCTTCTGCTGATTCAGCTGCGCTACTACACCTATAATCCGGTTTCCTTTATATGCCTTTTTAACTAATCGTATCGACTTTGAGCGGCCAACCGTAACGGGAATAACCATACCCGGAAACAAAACCGTGTTTCGAACGGGCAGAATCGGCAGGTTGGCTGGTAATTCGTAATCATCATCTAACCCTTCTGGCGACCCAAGCGGTACAATCTCTAAATTGTCCGAATCGAAATCGGTCATCAACAAGCGGGTAGCTAAATCTTGGTCTGAATGCATAAGTACACTGCCAGCTTGGCAGCATTGAATATTTGGTGCCTGAATTATGGGAAAGGCAGGGAGTACGGGATATTCGCAAGGTCCGTGCCAATCATGATCTTGTGACGAACTGGCGGACCTGTCGTTACAATAACAAAACTAACTAATTAGGCTACTTAGTAGCCTATAAATTTATTATTCGATTGAAATGTCCTGAATGGGCTGATTTTTACGGAAGACAAAGGTTTTTTTGTGGCCCTGATACTGAACATTAACCATATTTACCTGATCGTCAAACATTTCCATCAAGACATTCTGCTTCAATAAACCACCCCGAAAGGGCTCGGCGAGGGGCATTTCCAGATAAATCCAGTGGGCATCTGTCTCAACTTCATAGCCTACATATTTAATGGGCTTGATTTGCTTCTGCGAGTTTACATATGAAAAATGTGACAGTACATATTTTTCGATCAACGGGTCCTGTTTTCCGGGTCCACTCAGGTTGACTTTACTCTTAGACGCTTCAGCCAGCGTTTTCTCAAAATCATCGGTAAATATCCGGATACTGATTTCGAAAGCTCGCTCTTTTGCATTGTATTGCATTTGCGTTACACTGGCGTGAAAATCATGCGCCGGTCGGCTAGCCATCAGGCTAAGCAGTAAAATACCGCTGACTATTTTTGTTAGCACAGAAAACACAGGGTTGCTTTACAACGAACACAACGCTACCCAACCTCAGCTGAATAGCGTTGTGCCCGTGTAATCAGTTGATTAAAAAACGGCCTTGAAAACGTCATTGAAGATAGCAAAAGCCATTAAGCCCAGCAGAATAACCATACCGACTTTTTGGGCTCCTTCCAGAAAACGATCAGACGGCTTACGGCCCGAAATGATTTCGTAGCTCAAAATCGTAGCGTGTCCACCATCAAGGGCAGGAATCGGCAGAGCGTTCATAAACGCAAGTGCCATGGAGAGTACGCCGGTAACCGTCCAGAAGCGATCCCAGAGCCAGACCCCACCGAAAAGATTTTGCGCAATACCAATGGGGCCGCTCAAGGCTTTTGAGGCAGAGACTTCACCCCGGAATATTTTGCCAAACCCTTTGATGTTGTCGTATACGACCTGGAATGCCTTTTTACTCCCAACGACCATCGCTTCGCCGAAGGTGTATTCCTGCTTCGTTAAGGGCAGTAAAAACTCAGGATAAAAACCAATCGTACCGTCGGCTGTGGTTTTAACGGTAAGCGTCTTTGGCTGACCATTCCGGTTAATACCCAGTGTTAGTTGTGTATTCTTGAGCGGCTTTACGATGTCCGTAAATTCGTGGTAGAACCGGATTGGCTTGCCGTTGACGCTCGTAATGATGTCTCCTGCTTTCAGGCCCGCTTTGGTCGCTGGTTGACCCGGCACCAATTCCGCTACTTTGAAGGGCTCGATAGGCTCAATAAACTGACCTGCGGCCTTCTTGTCGGCTAGTTTATCGACAAAGTTGTTCGGAATGAAAATGTCTTCCAGTTTACCATTCCGCTCAATCGTGTACGAACTGTTATTCCCAAGAAATACGTCTGAACTACGAATCTCATTGAAGTCGGAGATTGTCTTCCCATTGACCTTCAGGATTTTATCCCCTGTTTGTAAGCCGATGCTCTTGGCCAGGTCGTACGCAACGATACCATACTTAGCGTCTTTGGCGGCCAGATACGTATTGCCGTTTTTATAAGCGATAATCACGAAAATCAGGATACCGACAATCACATTGACGATAATGCCACCCAGCATGACAATCAGACGCTGCCAGGCGGGCTTGGCGCGAAACTCGTACGGTTGGGGTTCCGTATCGGTATGGGCTGTATCGAGCGATTCGTCGATCATGCCCGAAATTTTCACAAAGCCGCCCAGCGGAATGGCGCCGAGACCATATTCCGTTTCGCCCCGTTTAATACTCCACACTTTGGGAGGAAAGCCAATAAAATACTGCTCAACGCGCATGCCAAAGGCCTTGGCAGCCAATAAATGACCTAATTCGTGCAAGCCAACCAGGATGGACAAGCCCAGAATGAGCTGACCCGCCATTATTAAAATTTCTAAATACTTAGGTTCCATGTAGTTTAACCGCTATGGCGGACCGTGGTGATAATGCTAATGTGAGGATTAAAAACGAGACGTTACTTAGCGTCGGCTTTTGAGGGCGCGAAATAAGATAATGCCGAGCACAATACCTATGATAAACCAAATCCAGTAAGTCACGTAAGTTAAAACGTTGTGTGTGGTCGATACAATACAAACAGCTAAACCAAAGTTTTAATTCGCTCCGTAGCGAGTCGACGGGTTTCTTCGTCGGTACGAACGTAGTCATCGTAAGTCGGCTGTTCCACAAAGGTTGCTTTGATCAAACAGGACTCGATAATTTCTGAAATCTCCAGAAAACTAACCTGATCGTGCAGGAAAGCATCGACCGCTACTTCGTTGGCCGCGTTGACGATGCAAGCCGCATTGCCGCCCCGTTTCAGGGCATCGAAAGCAAGCTGCAGATTGCGAAACGTTTTGAGGTCGGGCTGCTCGAACGTCAGGGACGGATAATCCATAAAGTTGAAGCGGGGAAAATCAGATTTCAGACGATTTGGATAGCCCAACGCAAACTGAATGGGTAGGCGCATATCGGGCAGGCCCATTTGTGCTTTCAGGCTGCCGTCTTCAAACTGCACCAGCGAATGAATAATACTCTGCGGGTGAACGACGACCTCAATCTGCTCAGCGGTCAGGCCAAATAACCATTTGGCTTCAATGACTTCCAGGCCCTTGTTCATCAGCGTGGCGGAGTCGATGGTAATTTTGGCACCCATCGTCCAGTTTGGGTGCTTGAGCGCCTGGGCTTTTGTGACCGTCGCTAAAAATTCCGGTGTCTTCCCCCGAAAAGGCCCACCAGATGCCGTCAGAATGATTTTCTCGATTGGGTTATGAAACTCACCCACCAGACACTGGAAAATTGCCGAGTGTTCCGAATCGACCGGGTAAATGTTGATGCCTTTTTGGGCGGCCAGGCGGGTAATGAGTTCGCCCGCCACCACCAGCGTTTCTTTATTAGCCAGCGCAATGGCTTTCCCCGCTTCGATGGCGTTGATGGTAGGCAGCAAACCCGCGTAGCCCACCATGGCGGTCAACACCATGTCGATGGTATCCATCTGCACGACCGACGCGATGGCTTTGGCTCCGGCATAAACTTTGATGCCCAGCGGATCGAGGGCCGTGAACACCTGATCGTAGCGATCTTCATTGCAGATTACCACAACATTCGGTTTCAACTCAACGGCCTGCTGAATGAGCAGATCGGCATTGTTGTTGGTGGTCAGCACCTCAACTTGGAATTGGTCGGGATGGGATTTTATCACGTCGACGGCCTGGGTTCCAATAGAACCCGTAGAGCCGAGGATGGCGATATGGCGTTTTTTTATGTCAGTCATTTAGTTTTTCGCGCAGGTACTGAATATGCCGGTAGCAAGGGGAGTCCAAAGCTCTGATTAACATTTGCTGGTCATAAGCAACTTTGTCAACCATAGATAGTAGGACACCTTTAAGACTAGGCAAGTGAATTTTGATTACCTCCCAAATTCGTTCGTGGTCAATACCTCGATAATCATGTGCCATATAGTTACGCATATCGGCCACATTTTGCCAAGGTATATCTGAATATTCTTCCTTTAAAGCGCTGTTTATCTTTTTAGACTCTTCGCCTACAACCAGCAGCAGCGCCCATATGGCGTTATAATCTCGCTGATCATTTGTCCAGACCAATTCTTCTGCAGTTGAATAATCGCCAGCATAAATGAAAATTTTCTCAACGCATTCAAGCATAGTGAAAATATATACCAAGTTATTATCACTATACATAGATCACGTCTTTTTCCATTTTGTACTCTATAAATGGATTCATAAATCGGCTGTCGACCAAGTCTAACTTTCTGTGGAACTGATGATAAAGGATGCGGTAAAGATGATCCTTTTGAGACCAAGGCAAGGTTCGCCCCTTTTCCAGATCATACACCAAATCAATATCACTCTTCTCCGTTTGTTCGTTCCGAGCGAAACTGCCATATAAGCCAATACGCTCAATGCCAAATTCTACCCGTAAACGGTCGCGGTTGGCGCTGAGCGTTTCTAAAATATAGGCCTGATTAACAACTGGTGCTTCCATCGCTTACGCCGTTTGTCCAATCTCGAGTAACCCCTCCGCAATCTTCCGGTCGTTTGCCAGGCGCGGCACTTTATTCTGGCCGCCCAGCTTGCCCTGCGATTTCATGTACCGCTGAAAAGCACCACGGGGCAGACTGGTTAGTTTTAAGGGTTGCAGAATAGAACCCGTGATCAGGTCATCATAATATACGTTTAGTTCGGTCAGGCGGTTGTCTACGTCCTGGGCAAAAGCACGTGCATCGTGCGGGGGTGTGGCAAATTCGACCAGCCATTCGTGATACGGCAAGCCTTCTCGCGGGCTAACCATCGGCGCGACAGTGAACTCGACCACTTCGGTTTCGGGGTGTTTCTGCATGGCAAACTGCAAGGCTTTTTCCACTTCTTCACCAATCACGTGCTCACCGAAAGCCGAGATAAAGTGTTTGATACGCCCCGTTACCAGGAGCCGGTACGGCTCCCGCGACACAAACTTGACGGTATCACCGAGCGAATAACCCCATAACCCGGCGTTGTTGTTAATGATCACCGCGTAATTTTTGCCGAGCTCCACCTCGTCAATCGTTAACCGGCGCGGATTGTCGGTAAAGTATTCGTCGGCCGCAATGAACTCGAAAAAGATGCCACTGTTCACCAGAAGGAGTAATCCCTCTTCCGTCTGACTATCCTGAAACGCAATGAATCCTTCCGATGCCGGATAGGTTTCAATCGAGTCTATTCGCTTGCCGATGCTATCGAACAGTTTGGCGCGGTAAGGCTCAAAGTTGACGCCACCGTACACAAATACCGAAAAGTCCGGGAAAACATCGTTGATTAACTTGCCCGTTCGTTCCTGAATCCGGTCGAAATACATCTGCACCCAGGGGGGAATGCCCGAAATGAGCGACATCGGCTGGGTCAGCGTTTCATCGATGATGCGTTCCAGTTTGGTTTCCCAGTCATCAATGACATTGGTTTCATAACTAGGCAACTGGTTCGTGCGCAGATAAGCCGGAACGTGGTGATTGGCAATGCCCGAAAGCCGGCCAATGTTGATGCCCGCTTTTTGGGTCAGTTCGGGGCTGCCCGATAGAAAAATCAGCTTCTTGTCCAGAAACGCTCCGTTTCCCGTTTCATTAATGTAATTCAGTAGCGCATCGCGGGCGGAATTGATATGGTTTGGAATCGAATCCTGGGTAATTGGAATGTACTTGGTTCCCGATGTGGTGCCGGATGTTTTGGCAAAATACAGCGGTTTTCCTTTCCAGAGCACGTCGGTTCCCCCGCTTAAGATCTGCTCGATGTACGGTTTCAGGTCCTCATAATCGCGGACAGGAACGGCTTGCCGAAACTCCGCGATGGTGCGTACCTCCTTCAGGTGATGGTCCTGGCCAAAAACAGTAGCCCGACCGCCTTCCATCAGGCGCTGAAACCAGCGTTGCTGAGCCTCGGCAGGCTGATACATCCAGGCTTGCTGCCGCTCTACGATAAACTTGGCTAATGGCTTACTGACGACCGAACGAATTCCCATAGTAGCACAAAGGTAAAGCTTATTTAAATGATGAATGATGAGCGAAAAATGATGGATAGGCAACTTTAGCTTGTATTGCCGGGACGATTCATAATTCATTATTCATCATTCTGATTAATAATCTATATTTTTGCACACATTCAATAAAACTGTATTTGTAATAAGGCGTTCTGCGTCAACCTATAATGGGACTTTTCAATTTTTTAACCAGCGATATTGCTATTGATTTGGGCACGGCGAATACCCTGATCATTCACAAAGATCGCATTGTGGTAGATGAGCCTTCGATCATCGCAATGGACAAAGTCAGTGGCAAGGTACTGGCCATTGGTCACAAGGCCATGCAGATGCACGAAAAGACCAACGAAAACATCAAGACAATTCGCCCGTTAAAGGACGGAGTCATCGCCGATTTTACAGCCGCCGAGCTGATGATTCGGGGCATGATAAAAATGATCGATACGGGCAGCAAGCTGTTCTCCCCTTCGCACCGAATGGTTATTTGCATTCCATCAGGCATTACCGAAGTTGAGAAGCGGGCTGTTAAAGACTCCGCTGAACATGCCGGTGCGAAAGAAGTATACATGGTGCACGAGCCCATTGCCGCAGCCATTGGCATTGGCATAGACATCACCCAGCCTAACGGCACAATGATCGTCGACATTGGCGGAGGGACGACCGAAATTGCGGTAATTGCCCTTTCTGGTATCGTCTGCGAGCAATCTATCCGCATTGCGGGTGATGTGTTTACCCGCGATATCGTGGATTATATGCGCCGGGAGCACAACCTGCTCATCGGCGAACGGTCGGCAGAGCAGATCAAGATGGAAGTTGGCTCGGCCTTACCTGAACTCGATAACCCACCGGCCGATTACGAAATCCGGGGCCGCGATTTGATGACCGGTATTCCCAAAGAGATCAAAGTTACTTACAGCGAGATCGCCTACGCGCTCGATAAATCCATTTCGAAAATTGAAGAGGCTACCATGAAAGCCCTCGAAATTTCGCCACCGGAATTGTCCGCCGATATTTATACCAATGGTATTCACCTGACGGGTGGCGGAGCCTTGCTGCATGGCCTCGACAAACGGCTGGGCGCCAAAACCAAATTGCCTATTCACGTAGCCGACGATCCGCTCAAGGCGGTTGTGAAAGGTACGGGCGAGGTAATTAAGAATCTGGAAATGTACAGATCGGTATTGATCAGCTAATCGGGTAACCAGGCGGTCGGCCACTGCCGGGAAAGCCTTCGCGTCGTAGACAAATTTATCGCTACAACGTACGGGCTTTCCCGGCAGTGGCCGACCGCCTGCGTTACGTTTTAACCTAATGGGAGAATTAGTCGATTTTTTCGTTCGAAGCCGAAACTTCATTCTGTTTGTGTTGCTGGAAGTACTTTGTTTTTACTTTATCATCAACACCAGCAATTACTGGAGTGTTACGTACTTCAACACCTCGAACCAGTATTCGGCTAAAGTATTGGCCTTATCAAATGCGGCTAATGAATACGCACGTCTTCGTCAGGTCAATGCCGATCTGGCACTGGAGAACCAACGACTCAATACACAACTGACTAAGTTACTCCAGAGCAAACCAGTTGCCCCTGCCGAATACCAGGCCGATTCGGCCTTTGCTGATCGGTTTAAATTTTCGGTAGCCAAAGTGGTTGATAATACCACGCAGTTCGCTAATAACTACATAACGATCGATAAAGGTACCGACGATGGTATCCGGCCTGGCATGGGCGTTATTTCACCAACGGGTGTGGTGGGTAAGGTGAAAGTCTGTAACCGGCATTTTTCAGTTATCACATCTATTCTACATTCTGAATACCTGGTGTCCTCTCAATTGGTAAAATCAGGTGAAACCGGCACTGCCAAATGGGATGGTGTTGATCCACACCTGATTAAACTGAATGATATTTCGCTCACAAAACCCGTCAGTAAAGGCGATTCGGTTGTAACGTCACAATTCAATTCGACTTTCCCGCCTGGTATTCTGGTGGGGCGCGTTCGCACAGTTGGGGTTCAGCCCAACCAGACTTTCCATGATATTACGCTTAATCTGGCTACCAACTTCAGCAATTTGTCTTTTGTGTATGTCGTCGAAAATCGCCTGCAAAACGAGCAGGAGCAGTTAGAAAAACAAATTGAAACGGAAAAATAAGCTTGTCGTTCGTGATCTGTTATAACGTTTACCTAACGTAATGACCTACCCGGGCCGACAGGCTGAGCTATACAATGACCCTGCGCGAAATTCTGTCTACGGCACTTTTATTTTTGTTGTACCTAATCCTGCAAATTCTGCTGGTGCGAAATCTGGTTCTGTTCGATTATGCTTTCTGCTTTATCTATATCGCCTGTATTTTGCTGTTACCAAATGAGCTTGGCCTGACCTGGCTGCTGCTGATTGCGTTCGTGACGGGTATCATCGTCGATACGTTTTACAATACATTGGGAATGCACGCGGCTGCTTCTGTGT
Organism: Spirosoma humi; assembly: GCF_054776575.1. NCBI lineage: Bacteria > Pseudomonadati > Bacteroidota > Cytophagia > Cytophagales > Cytophagaceae > Spirosoma > Spirosoma humi. The sequence continues at coordinate 192,785 of NZ_BAAHBR010000020.1, read as the reverse complement.
TAATGGCTTATTGCCGACCACTGATTGTTCGTTCTCAGATTGACGTTCCCGGTCTGGAGACGCGTATTGAATTTTCGCTTCGGGAACTGGGTGTCGGTGCCTTTTTCCGGTATGTGTTAATATTGGCGTTTATTCACCATACGGCCCTCTTTTTCATCGAAGCGAGCAGCCTGACGTTGCTTATCCCAACCCTCATTCGGGTAGCCGCCAGCACGTTGTTTACGACAGTAAGCATTGTTCTGATTCAGTTTTTTACCAGAAATTAATTCTTCATCCGCACACGATAGCATGTCTGAAACGCTCATACTTCCTCAAACACGAGACCGGCAGGCCCTTTACGATAGTCTGATTCCTCAACTCACTGCGCTCGTAGAGGGCGAGCCTGACCTGATTGCTAACCTGGCAAATATTGCCGCTGCGCTCAAAGAAGCCTTTGGGTTTTTCTGGGTTGGGTTTTATCTCAAAAAAGGGGATCAACTCGTTCTGGGGCCTTTTCAGGGACCGATCGCCTGTACGCGAATAGCCTTTGATAAAGGCGTTTGCGGGGCCGCTTACACACGGCAGGAAACCATTCTGGTGCCCGATGTTGAGCAGTTTCCGGGACATATTGCCTGTAGTTCAGCCTCTCGATCCGAAGTCGTCGTGCCTGTGTTCGATCGGGCAGGCGACGTGGCAATGGTGCTGGACGTAGACAGCGATTTGTTAAATGACTTCAATGAAGTTGATGCCCGGGAGTTGGAAAAAATTGCCGCCTTGATCACGGCGCTTTGAGCGCTAGAAGGGGCTTTCGTCGCGATCTGTGTGGTTAAGATGCCGTTAAAGTTTGGCCCGTGCTTAAACCATCGCTCTGCTCAGCCGTCTTAGGTTCGGACTTAACAACGAAGAACCATGATTAAGAAAATTGCTTTGAGTGGATTGCTGCTCTCCCTGTTTTCATTTCCCCTGTTAGCGCAACAAACCGCTACACCCGATGCCCCCACCCAGACCAATACCCGTCGGATGGGTAAAAACGGTACCATGCAGCCGCACCAGAAAGGTGATCCGGCTACTCGTGCCAAGAAAATGACTGATCGTATGACGCAGCAATTAGGACTCGATCAGGCCACGTCGCAAAAGGTGTACGATGCCGCACTGACCCGGGCTCAGAAAATAGATGCTATTCAGGCCAGCTCAGACGACAATAAGGCTAAAGCGCAGGCCATGAAAGCAAACGCCGACGACTTCAAGGCTACATTAAAAAGCATTCTCACCCCTGATCAGTTCGCTAAGGTTGAATCTATGAAAGGCAAAGGCGGCATGCGTCACGGTCGGCGCGGTTCATCGAATGGCGATCAGGACAAAGATCAAAAGTGAGCCATATTTAAACGAAGTCTCCATTGAAACGGGGCTGATACTCAATGTTCTTTAACGTTGGGCATCAGCCCCGTTTGGTTTGACAGCGGTATACCCCTACTCTCCTCGTCTACAGTAAAATTTATATACGTTCTCCTTTTCGTTAAAACTGGTTAACCGTTCCATGGCATCGCCCGTATCCCGTCGGCTATTTATTAAACAAACTGCGCTCATAGGAGCCTCTAGTATGATAGTTCCAACACAGGTGTCAGCTGAATCAGGTCTGTTTGATCCTGAGCCAACCGTGATTGGCCACAACGGTTTCCGGTATCGGGTTGTACCGGGCTGGGGCGTTCTGGATGCGGGTAAGAATCCCGTCAACGATTGCCACGAAATGGTGCAGGATGCCAAAGGACGGATCATTCTGTTGACCAACGAGACGAAAAACAATATCCTTATTTACGATAAATCGGGGAAGTTGCTTGAAACCTGGGGGCACAGCTATCCCGGTGGACATGGGTTGACCCTGGGCGGAGAAGGAAACGATCAGTACTTGCTCATTTGCGATACCGACCGGCATCAGGTTATAAAAACTGACCTGAAAGGCCGCGAATTAATGAAGCTGGACTACCCAAAAGAAACCGGCAAATACGATTATCCATCCCAGTATAAACCTACTGAAACAGCTATCAATCCGGCCAACGGGGATATTTATGTCGTGGATGGTTACGGCCTGAACTACGTAACCCAATATGATCGAACGGGTAAGCTCATTCGGTACTGGGGTGGCAAAGGCGAGGGTAACGATACATTCGATTGCTGCCACGGCATTGTTGTCGACCGTCGCGTAGCGACCAATCCAACCTTATTGATTACCGACCGTCGGCACAATGCCTTGAAGCGGTTTACGCTCGACGGAAAATATGTGTCGACCATTGCCCTGCCGGGTTCCTACATCTGCCGCCCGGTTATTCATGGCGACAATATTTACGGGGCCGTGTTTCGGAGTACATCCGATTCCTATCCTGACTCGGGTTACATTCAGATTCTGGATAAAAACGACCGGGTGATTTCAACGCCGGGTGGCTCTGCCCCGGTCTATCAGGATAACAAGCTTGCCGAGCAGCGCAAAGACCTTAAAAACTCGCCCTTCCTACACCCGCATGACGTACTGGTGGATGAAGACGACAGCGTGTATGTGGCTCAATGGGCATCTAAAAAAACATATCCTATCAAACTAGAGCGTGTTGCCTGATACCCTAGCCTGACGTATGCATGAGCTGATTTTATTACAAGCTAAGCCGACATCTCCCGCCGACTGGGTGCTGTTCTGGGGGCATTTTCACCCGCTCATCGTTCACCTACCTATCGGCTTTCTGCTCATTGCCGGTCTACTCGAACTGGATCGGCTAACCCGGCGAAACTCCGTAAGTCCGCATACCATCACGCTGATCCTGTTTTGGTCGGCGGTGAGTGCCACGTTGGCCTGTGTGTTTGGGTATATGCTATCGCTTGGGGGAGGCTATGAAACCGCGACCCTAACTAATCACATGTGGGAGGGTATCGGCGTCGCTGTATTTGCGTGGCTTGCCTGGTCGGTAAAGTCCGAGAACCTGGGTCGTATTTTGCCCTTTGCGTCACTCATGTACCTGCCAGCGCTGGTCGTATCGTTGCTGCTGCTGTTAGCGGCCGGTCATTTGGGAGGTAACCTGACCCATGGCGAGGATTATCTGACTCAGTATATGCCGGAGACCCTGCGAACGCTGGCCGGTAGACAACCCAGGCAGAAAGAGGTCGTATTTCAGCCCATTACGGATGTCAATCAGGCGATGGTGTATCAGCAGATCGTGAACCCTATTTTGCACAGTCGCTGTGTGCAATGCCATAATGCGGGAAAAGCAAAGGCCGGATTGCGGTTGGATACACCCGACATGATTAAAAAAGGGTACGAAGACGGCCCGGTATTGGTGGCAGGCAAAAGTAAGACGAGTCAGTTGGTAAAGGTTTGCCTGTTGCCCGAAGAGGACGACCACCACATGCCGCCGAAAGGCAAACTCCAGTTGAAGGAGAAGGATATCGCCCTGCTAACCTGGTGGATTGATCAGGGTGCCCCTTTCGACAAAAAAGTAGCCGAATTAGCCGTCAATGACGCCATCCGTCCCGTGCTGGCGTCCCTGGCCGGTGGTGGTCCGCTCGAAGCCGGAGGAACACAAGTGGCATCGGGTCCCGCTCCTGAGTCGCCGGTGTTGATTATGAAAGTACCAGCCGCTGATCCGAAGATTGTCGATGAATTGAAAAAGGCAAACCTACTGGTACTGCCCTTATCGAAAGAGCAAAATCAACTCGAAGTCAGTGCTGTTAATGCCCGAACATTCAATGATGCGCAGGCCATCGTCTTGCCAAAGTTAAGCAATCAGATCGTGTGGCTTAAGCTGGGGGATACGCAAATCTCCGATGCAGCCTTGGCATCGATTGCAAAGTTGAAAAATTTACAAAAACTCCATCTGGAAGAGACGAAGGTGACGGATGCGGGCCTGAAACAGTTAAAACAGTTAGCCAATCTGGAGTATTTGAATTTGTATGGAACCGCAGTCACCGACGCTGGACTCACCGAACTCGCTGGTCTGAAAAACCTGAAAACGGTCTATCTCTGGCAAACCAACGTGACCGAGAAAGGCGTCACGGCTTTAAAAGCGGCTCTCCCTAAACTAGAGGTTGTAGGCGGTATCAATGAGCAGGCGGTTGCCGACTTTGTCAAAGCGGCCCCACTTGAGCCGAAAGATGGCGAGTCGAAAAAACGGTAGCGAACTGGCATCGTTGTGGCCCGGGTCTTTGCAGGTCACACATCTGCTTCAAATTAAACGGGCAAAATAGACTATCAACAAGATAATATAGTACGATTTTTACATCATTACCGAGGTTACTTTTGTAGTCTGTTTCATAATCAATCAGTTCGTTGCTATGCGTCACTGGTTAGGTAGACCATTTCGATCCGTTCTTCTCAGCGCTGCGGCTGGCCTGTTCGGCGCGTCTACCTGGTTAACCGCCTGCCATCGTTCCGTCGAAAAACCGGCTGATATTGTCGCGGTTGAAGCAAGTCTGCCCAAAAAAGTTGATTATAACCTCCACGTCAAACCTATTCTGTCCGACCGCTGCTTTGCCTGCCACGGACCCGATCAGGCCAAACAGCAGGCGGGGCTGCGATTAGACACCCCCGAGGGGGCTTATGAAGCGCTGGCGAAAAGTGGCCACAAAGCGATTGTTCCGGGCGATATAGCCAAGAGTGAACTGGTTAGCCGCATCATCAGCAACGACCCGGATGTGATGATGCCAACGCCTAAATCAAATCTGACGCTCACGGCGGAAGAGAAAGCGATGCTTATCCGCTGGGTGGAACAGGGAGCCGAGTACAAGGAGCACTGGTCGCTTATCGCACCGACCATGCCCGAAATTCCGAAGGTAGCCGATCAGAAATGGGTCATCAATGACATTGACCGGTTCATTCTGGCCCAACAGGAAGCCAAAAAATTAGGCCATGCCCCCGAAGCGGATAAAACCACCCTACTGCGCCGGGTAAGCCTTGATCTAACGGGCCTGCCGCCAACGCCCGCTGAAGTAGATGCGTTTCTGGCCGACAAATCGCCAAATGCATACGAGAAAGTGGTGAACCGGTTACTCAGTAGCCCCCATTATGGCGAGCGGCAGGCGGTTGAATGGCTCGATGTGGCTCGCTATGCCGATACGGACGGTTATCAGGATGATGGCCTGCGCACCATGTGGCCTTACCGTGACTGGGTTATTCGCGCCTACAACAAGAACCTATCCTTCGACCGGTTCATTACCTGGCAGTTGGCCGGTGATTTACTGCCTAATCTATCGGTATCAAAAGACCGACAAGATAAATTGATTGCCACGGCTTTTAACCGTAATCACCAGCAAAGCCAGGAGGGCGGTATTGTGGATGAAGAATACCGCACCGAATACGTAGCCGACCGCACGAACACATTTGGGAAAGCGATGCTGGGCCTCACCGTAGAGTGCGCCCGCTGTCACGACCACAAGTACGACCCTATTAGTCAGAAAGATTATTACTCTCTGTATGCGTTTTTCAACAGTAATAACGACCGTGGTCAGATTCCTTACAATGGCGAAGCGGCTCCAACCATCACGCTGACAAAACCCGAAACGGAAGCGAAATTGCGCTTTATTCGCGAACAGTTGACTCCTATTCAACAGCAACTTAATCCTAACCGGTCCGATTATCAACAGCGTTTTGGGCAGTGGCTGGTCAAAACAAAAGCGGTATCATCAATCGACTCCGGACTGCTGGCGCACTACACATTCGATGAAGACGACCGGGCTGACATCGGCGCTTTTGTAAAAGCTAAAAATGAGGAACAGAAACGGGAAGAGGAAAAGAAGAAGATAGCGGAAGAGGTAAAACGAAAAAAAGAAGGTGTTGCCAAACCTGGTAAGTCCGACGATAAAAAGTTGGCAAAAAAAGAACCGGCCAAGCCCAAAACGAAAGAAGAACTCTGGAAAGATCCGCGCAATGCCTTTGCCAATACCGTAAATGACACCCTGCCTGCCCGCCTGGGTGGCGATCCCGATAAAGTACCGTATTCAGTGCCCGGTCGCTTTGGTAAAGCGCGTTACCTGGCTGGCGATAGCTTCATCGAGTTGCCGGGTAATTTCGGGGCGTTCGAGCAGAATGAGCCGTTCACGATCAGTAGTTGGTTCAATCTGGCCAAACCGGCTATGGCCCTGACGCTATTGGGGCGAACGACGGGTCCTATGGATGGTCAGCGCGGCTACCAACTCGATTTGCTGGGTGATGGACGTTTGAAATTAACACTCAATCATGTTTGGCCCGCCAATGCCATTGACATTGAGTCGGTCGATAAAGTGCCGGTGCATCAATGGTTTCAGGTTGCGTTTGCCTATGATGGAACCGGCCAGGCCAGGGGTGTTAACCTCTACCTGAATGGTCGGCCCGTTAGGACAAGGGTCATTACCGACAATTTGCTGCACAGTATGGTATTTGGTAAAGATCGAACGCACTGGGCACAGCACAACTTCTACGTAGGCCGGATGCACGATAACTTCTACAAAGACTTCGCAGTCGATGAACTCCGGATTTATAATCGCTGCCTGACGCCGTTGGAAATGCCCAACCTGGCTGGTCAGCCAGATGCACTAACGGCTGCCCTACACACACCGGCCGCCAACCGAACACCCGCCCAGCAGGCAGGATTATACACTTACTACCTTAGAACGCAGGATCCACCTTATCGGGTGGCCCACGCCAAAGCCATGAAGTTGCGCGGTGAGCAAGTTAAGCTCTACACCAACTCCGACCAGGTGATGATCATGCAAGAGCGGTCGGTGCCACGCCAAACGCATCTGCTGAAACGGGGTGCTTACGATGCCCCCGGCGAAGTCGTTACGCCAGCTGTTTTGCACAGCCTCAATCCTTTGTCTGACAATATGCCCAAAAATCGGCTGGGCTTGGCTAACTGGTTGCTGGCACCTGAAAACCCGTTATTCAGCCGGGTGATGGTGAACCGGATGTGGCAGCAGTACTTCGGGCAGGGACTTGCTAAAAATAGCGATGACTTTGGTAATCAGGGTGCTCTGCCCAGCCATCCGGAACTACTGGATTATCTGGCCGTAAAATTTCGGGATACGGGCCGTCCAAAATCGGGGGGGCAATGGAATACAAAGGCCATGCACAAGTTGATTGTGATGTCAGCCACGTACCGACAGGCATCGAGTGTGCCCGAGACTGTGCGGGAGGTCGATCCAGACAATACATTTTTGACCCGTGGACCAAGCTATCGGATGTCGGCGGAGCAGGTACGTGACAATGCACTTGCGGCCAGTGGTTTACTGACACAGCGTGTGGGCGGGCCAAGTGTGCGACCCTACCAACCCGCGGGAATCTGGGAAGCGTTGGCTACCCGAAATGCCGTAAAATACACCCAAAGCAAGGGCGATAGCCTCTACCGCCGGTCGATGTATACGATCTGGAAACGTTCCTCACCGGCGCCCATGATGCTGAACTTCGATGCGGCCGAACGGCATACCTGCGTGGTGAAACGGCAAAAAACCAGTACGCCCCTCCAGGCACTGGTTACGCTGAATGACCCGCAGTTCGTTGAAGCCGCCAGAGTGCTGGCGCAGCATATACAGCCCGTCGCGAACCCATCGGAACGTATCGACGCTGTTTTCAAAGCCGTTGTCAGCCGTCCGGCAAGGCCTGCAGAACGAGCGCTGGTGAATCAGCTTTATAATGAGGAACTGGCTGATTTTAAGCAAAATCCCAAACGGGCAAACGAACTACTGTCGGTGGGCGAATACCCGGTCGATAAAAAGGCAAACCGGGCAGAGCTGGCCGCGTGGACGGTGGTAGCCAGTACGATAATGAATTTCGACGAAGCGATCATTAAACGATAGGCAGAGGGCAATGGATATTCAGGATGAAATACATGATCAACTCAGCCGCCGGACATTTTTGGGCCAGTCCAGCGCGGGGCTGGGAGCCATTGCGCTAGCCTCGCTGCTCAATCCAACGAAGTTGTTCGGGGGCGCAGCGGCCGACAATCCCGCTGTGGGGAAGCCGCACTTTCCTCCTAAAGTGAAGCGGGTCATCTATCTGTTTCAGAGTGGTGCCCCTTCGCAACTGGAACTGTTCGATTACAAGCCAAAATTAGAAACCATGTGGGGCCAGGATTTACCGGCCTCCGTACGCAATGGTCAACGCCTGACGGGCATGAGTGCAGGCCAGAGTCGTTTCCCACTAGCCGCATCGAAGTATAAATTTGCGCAGTACGGGCCGGGCCAGATGTGGCTCAGCGAATTGCTACCCCATACAGCCCGCATCGCCGGTGACCTTACCTTCGTTCGGTCTCTGCATACCGAAGCCATTAATCATGACCCTGCCGTCACCTTCTTTCAAACGGGAAGCCAGCAGGCGGGCAGACCCAGCTTTGGTTCCTGGATAAGCTACGGTTTAGGCTCTGATAATCAGAACTTACCGGCCTTTGTCGTACTCCTTTCCAAAGGGCGCGATGGCGATCAGCCGTTATACGCCAAACTCTGGAGCAATGGATTTTTGCCATCGGTTCATCAGGGCGTGGTGTTCCGGTCGGGACCAGACCCCGTTTACTACCTCAACAATCCGCCCGGCGTCGATAAAACCAGCCGTCGGCGGATGCTCGATTACCTGACCAAATTACATCAGGAGCAATATAAACATGTACTGGACCCGGAAATCAATAACCGGATGGCTCAGTACGAAATGGCCTATCGGATGCAGACTTCGGTGCCCGAAACGCTCGATATTTCGAAAGAGCCAGACTACATTTTTGATATGTACGGGCCCGATAGCCGCAAGCCCGGTACATTTGCCGCTAACTGCCTGCTGGCTCGCAAGCTGGTCGAAAAAGATGTGAAGTTCGTTCAGTTGTATCACCAGGGGTGGGACCAGCACGGTAATTTGCCCAATGATATCAAAACGCAGGCCAAGAGCGTTGATCAACCATCGGCGGCTCTGATTATGGATCTCAAACAGCGCGGTTTGCTCGATGACACGCTCGTGATCTGGGGTGGCGAGTTTGGCCGGGGGGCCTACTCACAGGGAAAACTTACCCGCGATAATTACGGACGCGATCACCATCCTCGTGCCTTCTCGGTCTGGATGGCTGGTGCCGGGGTCAAAAAAGGTATGGTATACGGCGAAACCGATGACTTTGGCTACAATGTCGTTCGTGATCCGGTTCATGTTCACGATTTTCAGGCAACGATTTTACACTTGCTTGGCGTCGATCACGAGAAGCTGACCTTTAAGAGTCAGGGTCGTCGATACAGGCTAACGGATGTACATGGCAAAGTTGTCAAGCCGCTGTTAGCCTAAAAGCGGAGTAGCGTCGCGGAGTAGACATGACTGGCCTATGAGGTTTTTCAACCTTATAGGCCTTACTTTTGTCTACAATCTATATGCTACAACAATTTGATACCTGGATACGAGCCATAGTTCGCTGGTGCGGCTATGTACCCAACCGCGATTTGTCGGGCTGGGTGCTGCTCACTGTGGCTATACTGATGGGCCTGCTTGTTGATCTGGTTGTTACCCAGATCATTCGCTTCGTTGTTCGGCGTCGGCCGTTTCAAACACTGGAGTATCTCAAAACATACATACGGTGGGCGTTCTGGGTGTTCGTACCGTCCCTGTTTTTTCTGCTGGCAACGAATGTCCAGTCGGCACGGTTTACCCGGCGGCATCCCGTAGCCGACAAAACCGCGGAAGTACTTTTCCTTATTTCGAGCACGTGGCTGGTCGTTCAGGCGCTGAAAGTAGGTGAGTTGCTGCTTATCCGCCAGTACGACACGGTGCAGGATGTTAATCTGTCGCATCGTAAATTCGTTACGCAGGTTCGCTTTTTTCGCCGGGTACTCGTGGCTGGCATTGTCATCGTTAGTGCATCGCTGTTATTGATTTCTTTCCAGGGAAGTCGAAAAGTAGGGCTCAGTGTATTGACATCGGCCGGTGTCGTATCCGTATTGATTGGTTTTGCCGCCCAGAAAACGCTAGCCAACCTAATGGCAGGTATCCAAATTGCCTTCAATCAGCAGATTCGGTTGGGCGATGCCGTCGTCGTTGAAAAAGAATGGGGACGAATCGAAGAAATCAACCTCACCAGTGTGATCGTTCGCATCTGGGATCGCCGTCGGCTCATATTGCCCATTACGTATTTCGTTGAAACGCCGTTTGAAAACTGGACCCGTTCGGACGCGACTATCATTGGGGCAATTTTCCTGTATCTGGATTATACAGTTCCCGTTGAAAAAATCAGAGAGAAGGCGCGGGAAGTGGCTGAAAGCGATCCCCTCTGGACCGGCGATACGTTTGCGGTGCAGGTAACGGATACACAACCTACCTGTATCGTCCTGCGGGTTCTGGTGTCAGCGCCTGACTCGCCATCGGCTTTCGATTTGCGTTGCCACATGCGCGAGAAACTGATTGCGTTCATCCGTGATGAATACCCACATAGCCTGCCGCAGACGCGCCTGATGCTGGCCGAAGAATTGAAGCCAAAAGAGAGTTAAGTATCTGGGTCGGAATACTATGCTGAACCACTTATAAAGTTTACTTAGCTGTTTGTTATGTTTTTTGTCAGCCCGGTCGTTCATTGGGCTGACAAAAAACATAGTAACCGGTCAACCAGATTTGAGGATCAATCCTCCCAGCCGAAAGACCGTTCGATGGCTTTTTGCCAGCCACGCATCAGTTTCTTGCGCTCAACATCGTGCATTGTAGACTCATACGTTTTGGCAACGCCCCAGTTTTGGCGCAGGTCGTCCAAATTCTGCCAGTATCCTACGGCGAGGCCGGCAGCATAGGCGGCTCCAAGCGCAGTTGTTTCGGTCATGCGTGGGCAAACCACAGGACCATTCAAAACATCAGCCTGAAATTGCATCAGCAATGAATTGACGACCATACCACCATCGACGCGTAATGATGTGAGCGATACCCCCGCATCCTGCTCCATGGCCCGGACTACATCAACCGTTTGATAAGCGGTTGCTTCCAGAACGGCCCGTGCCAGATGACCTTTGGTAACGAAGCGCGTCAGCCCCGCAATGACGCCCCGTGCGTCGGCTTTCCAGTGGGGAGCGTAGAGGCCTGAAAAGGCCGGTACAAAGTAAGCGCCCCCATTATCGTCAACAGAACGGGCCATCGTTTCAATATCCGTACTCTTTTTGATAATGCCTAAATTATCGCGTAACCACTGCACCAGCGCTCCGGTGATGGCCACGCTACCTTCCAGTGCGTAATGAACGGGCTGGTTCTGAAATTGATAGGCTACTGTGGTCAGGAGACCGCAGGTGGATGTACGCATTTCTGTTCCGGTGTTCATGAGCAGAAAACAACCGGTGCCATAGGTATTTTTGGCCTGCCCCGGCTCGTAACACGTTTGTCCGACCAGAGCGGCCTGCTGATCGCCCAGAATACCTGCTACCGGCACGCCGGGCAGTACTTCGGATGATACGGTTCCATACACTTCGCTGCTGGGGCGTATTTGGGGCAGCATTGCGCGCGGTATGGTGAAATCATTTAGCAGGCTATCGTCCCAGTTAAGGGTTTGGAGGTTCATGAGTTGCGTACGGCTGGCATTGGTAACGTCGGTTAGGTGCAGTCCCCCATCCGGGCCGCCGGTCAGGTTCCAAACCACAAACGTATCCATGTTGCCAAAAATCGCTTCACCCCGTTCGGCATCATCCCGCAGACCCGGCACATGATCCAGCAGCCATTTGAGCTTCAGCCCGCTAAAATACGTGGCCAGTGGTAGGCCTGTTTTGGCCCGGAAGCGATCTTGTCCCCGACTGGATGGTCCGTGGCCATTTCCTGAAAATTCCGTAACCAGATCGGCCGTCCGCATGTCCTGCCAAACGATGGCATTATAGTAGGGTTTACCTGTTCGGCGGTTCCAGACCACGGTTGTTTCCCGCTGATTGGTGATACCGACGGCGGCAATATCCTGCACCGATAGCTTGCCTTTGATGCGGGCCAGCGCGATTACTTCGAGTGTATTGCGCCAGATTTCTTCCGGATCGTGCTCTACCCAGCCGGGTTGCGGATACAGTTGTTTATGCTCTTTTTGAGCCAGTGAGACAATATTACCTTGTCGGTCAAACACAATGCAGCGGGTACTGGTCGTTCCCTGATCAATGGCGGCTATGTAGGAGGGCATAAGAATCTGAGAGTGCGAAGCTTACAACTTCTTTAAGCTGAGAATATAGAATTGATTTATTTTTTCTTGCAGAGGGATGGTAGAAATTTATGACAAGCTTACCATCCCACACACCATATTGGAAACCGTGGGGAGTAGGTTTCATCTCAGCGAAGTCAAATAATTGTTTAGGTAGATAATCGTATCGTAAGCAACATACAATGATTGTTGGTGCTATAGCACGGATCTGTTGCTGTAAAAGGTTTTTACTTAAAGCGACGTAAGTTGATAGTACAAGCGGATCTGCTGATGCACTGCCCCAAGTCTTCTTAAGGTTGATAAACGCTATGGACTGTAACGATTCATTTTTATCTGCATAGCCAATGCTTTCGTAAGGTGGGAAATCATGCAACATGCCATAAGCCCATTCACTGATTCGATGAGAAAAGCCATACCTGACGCTGTCTGTACCCTTCCACCAGTTAGCATAGTCACCTGATTCATAGGTGTCGTTCAATCGATTATGCTCTTTCGCAATGAATAGAATTTTGGTGTTTTGTTTTTCAAACTTTACTGCATCTATAATGCCATCGGTGATAATGCCATTGGCTGAGTCAGCAAGAAAGCTTGATTCATTGTAAAGGTTTTTTAATTCTTCAAAAAAGAAGTCCATCTATTGTGTTATTAGATCGTTACAATGTAAACCAACGAATCAGTAGTCCGCCAAGAGTGGCTCCGGCCAGCGACCCGACCACGGGAACCCAGCCATAACTCCAGTCCGACGAGCTTTTGCCAGCAATGGGCAGCAGGGCGTGAGCCAGACGGGGACTAAAATCGCGGGCTGGACTCATGGCGTAGCCGGTGGTGCCGCCTAGGGATAGACCAATGCTCCACACCAGGATACCCACCAGATAGGGGCCAACCCCAATGGCCAGTTCCCCCAGATGTTTGGACGAAATTCCGGCCAGGCCAAGAATCAGTATAAGCGTGGCCATAGCTTCGCTCACAACGTTTGACGCTGGTTTACGGATGGCTGGTCCCGTAGCAAAACAGGCCAGTTTAGCGGCCGGGTCTGGCGTGGCGGCCCAGTGGGGAAGGTAATGCAGCCACACCAGGGTTGCCCCCAGAAAAGCGCCAATCAGTTGCGCCGTTATATAAGGTATTACATGGCTGAAGTCGTTGGTAGCCACAGCAAAGGCAACCGTAACCGCGGGATTCAAATGAGCATCAACGCTCCCGAAGGCTTTAGCGACAAAAATGCCCATTGTTACGGCAAATGCCCAGCCTGCCGTAATAACAATCCAGCCCGAGGATTCACCTTTTGTTTGTTTCAGCACGACGTTGGCTACTACGCCGTTACCCAGCAGAAGCAATACCATGGTACCAATTAATTCGCCAAGAAAGGGAGACGTTTGCATAAGCCGTTCGTCGTTGCTACCCGGTAGCTGTCGACTTGATTCAGGGTTTAAGAATAGTTTGTGCGAATTAAGTCATATTTTTGACCCTCTTCCAAACCGGGACGTAAATTCGCTGGTCCGCTGGACGCTGAAGAGCTTCTTTTGTCCGTTTATTCTTCTTTATGAAAAGCATCATATTCGACCAGACTGGAAAACCGACCGAAATTCTGAAGGTTACCGAGCTACCGATACCTGAGCCAGGTTCTAATGAGGTTCGGGTTAAGGTCATTGCTGCGCCTATCAATCCTTCGGATACCATGTTCGTGCAGAATCTCTACGGAATAAGTCCCCAGTTGCCGTCGGGAGCGGGTTTTGAGGGCGTGGGTATTGTAGAAGCAGTAGGAGAGGGCGTTCGGATGCAAACGGGCATACGCGTTAGCTTTACCAGTATCGGCACCTGGGCGGAGTACGCTATTGCACACCATCGGAGTTTGATTCCCGTGCCGGATAGTATTTCGGACGAAGTAGCGGCCCAGTTGTTTGTCAATCCATTTACGGCCTACGCCATGGTGCAGGATTCAGGAGTACCCGAAGGTGGCTGGCTTATGCTGACAGCCGCCGGATCTGCCTTTGGTAAATTGGTTGTGCAGCTTTGTGCGATGCGGGGCATCAAAACAATTGGTACGGTTCGTCGCGATGACATGAACGACGACTTAAAAGCACTTGGCCTGAGCGAAGTGATCAATACCGAGACTGAAAATCTGGCTGCTCGCGTCAGGCAAATTACCGATGGCGCTGGCGTGGCTTGCGTGCTTGACGCGGTAGGTGGGCAGGTAGCCACTGAGTCAATTAACTGCCTGGCCCGGGGCGGCAAGATGCTGATCTATGGGCTGATGAGCTTGCAGAACCCCGTTTTAAACGCGGGCCTGTTAATCTTCAGGGAGTTGACTGTCAAGGGGTTCTGGCTGACGGACTGGATGCGCCGGGTAGATAGTCAGACGCGCATGGATGTGGCGCAGAACGTCATTAACTTACTGGCATCGGGTAAAATTAAAATGCCGGTAGAAGCCACGTATTCGCTCGATACGATTACCAAAGCCGTCGAACATGCGGATCGGCCAGGCCGATGGGGGAAGATTCTGGTGAAGCCCTGACCCTGAAAGTCTGAACCAATAACGCTGACTAATTTTCTCACACGATTTCAGGTGGCTTGCGTATCTTTGACAACATTATACGCCCCGGTGCGTTTGTTTCAATAACGATTACAGGTTTACCCTCATACACTTACCCGACTCGTTCCTATGCTCTTGCTTCAGGTTCCGGCTATTGACACTACGGCCACTTCATTGTCGGCCACAACGGCTGCCCAACCCCAAACGCTGCAATTATTTGATTTAGTAGCCAAAGGTGGCTGGGTCATGATTCCCATCGCATTCCTGCTATTCTCGGCCCTCTATCTGATTTTCGAACGTTTTTTCGTGATCCGGTCACAAAGCCGGTACGACGCCAATTTCATCGATAACATTCGGGATATGGTGGCGCAGGGAAACATCAAATCAGCCGAATCATTTGCCAAGAATCAGCGTACGGCCATGGGTCGTGTGTTCGAGAAGGCCATTGGTCGGATTGGGTCGCCCATTCGTGAAATTGAAAGTACGATCGAGACCGTTGGGCAGATCGAACTATCCCGCTTAGAGCGTAACATGGGTTACCTGGGCGTTATTGCCGGTATTGCCCCTATGTTAGGGTTTATCGGGACCATTTCCGGTATCATCCGCATCTTCTACGATATATCGCTTTCCGATAACATCAGCGTCGGTATTATTGCCGGGGGATTGTACGAAAAAATGATCACATCGGGTTCCGGTCTTATCGTCGGCGTTATCGCCTACACAGGCTATCACCTGCTCAATATGATGATCGAGCGGTTTACGCTTGCCCTGGAAGTGAACGCGTTCGAGTTTATCGAAGTCCTTCAGAAACCAACGACCGAACCCGCCCGGATGCGGTAAGTCACGTACCAGACAGCAAGCTGCTGTCTATTCATCCAAGAAAACAAACAGTAGTTTGCTGTCTGCTATAAAAGCATGAAACTCCGACGTAAAAATAAATTTGCTGCCGAAGTAGCGACTTCTTCGTTGAACGACATCATGTTTTTCCTGTTGTTGTTCTTCCTGATTATATCGACGGTGGCTAACCCAAACGTCATTAAGCTCCTCTTGCCCAAGGCCGCATCGACGCAGCAACTAAGCAAAAAGCAGGTAACTCTGTCTGTTGATGCGGACAAGAAATACTATATCGACAAAAAACCGGTTGATCCGGCTAACCTGGAGAATGAACTGAAAACAATGATGGCTGGCATTGCCGAGCCGACGGTTGTTGTGCGTTTTGACAAAACCTTGACCGTACAGGATTTGGTCGATGTACTGCAAACGGGAGCGAAACTCAATATCAAAATGGTAATGGCCACCTCAAAATAAGTAAACCGCCGGGCGGCTCCATCAGATTTTTAAGGTTTTCATGCTTGTCGTCGGTATGCAGATTGTGTACCGACTTTTTTGTTGCGTGATTTTACGGAAAGAGCAAAATCAAATGGGTTGGCTTATGAGTTTATAGGGCAAACTTAACCATTCATGATAGCTGACTATACCGAAGCCATCGTTTGTAGCGTCGATGACCTGGCCGATGGCGAACTAAAAGAGGTTCGTGTGGGTGATACCCATGTGCTGCTGGCCCGTGCTGACGGCCAGTTCCATGCGCTGCATCCCAAGTGCACCCATTATGGCGGGCCTTTGGCGAAAGGATTGCTCAATGGGCATCGACTTGTTTGTCCGTGGCACAATGCCTGTTTCGACATTAGGGATGGTCACCGGCTCGAAGCTCCGGCTTTGAACGGATTACCCACGCACGAGGTACGTATTGAAAATGGGCAGGTTTTTGTGCGCCTGACGACAGCCAAAGAAAGTCTGGAGAACCCAATGTCCGCACCAGATGAAGCCAATTCAGAAACGTTTGTAATTATTGGTAGTGGGGGCGCCGGTGCCTTTGCTGCGGAAGGAATGCGTGAAGGGGGCTTTACGGGCAATATCATGATGCTAACCCAAAGCGGAGAAGTTCCCTACGATCGGCCTAACTGCTCAAAAGATTACCTGCAGGGCAAAGCGCCAGATGAGTGGATGTCGCTCCGGTCGGAGGAGTTTTACAAAGATTACGGGATCGATATCCGCACCGATCAGCACGTAACCAGCCTTGACCCGGCAACCAAACAAATTGAACTTGCATCGGGTGAAACGCTGACCTACGACAAAGCCCTGGTTTGCCCCGGCGGCAAGCCAAACTCATTGCCTGGGTTAGCTACTGATCTGAAAGGCGTTTATACATTAAGAAGCCTGCACGATAGTCAGAAGCTTCGGGAACTCGGGCAAGCAGGCAAACGGGTCGTTATTATAGGCAGCTCGTTTATTGGCCTGGAAGGCGCCATGAGCCTGCGTAAACTTGGCAGCGATGTCAGTATTATCGGCATAGAAAACACGCCTTTTGAGAAGATTTTAGGCGGAAAGATCGGTCGGGTCATTCAGGGATGGCATGAAAAAGAAGGAATTCAGTTTCATCTGGGTCGCAAAGTGGCTCAACTGGAAGGAGCGGATGCCGTAACCGCCGTTAGTCTCGATACCGGCGAGCGCATTCCCGCTGATTTTGTCTTGCTCGGGTTGGGCGTGAAACCCAACACCGATTTCCTGAAAGGCATTTCGCTTGAAAAAGATGGTGGCGTCAGAACGGATGCGTTCCTCAAAATAGCCGACGACTTGTACGCGGCTGGTGATGTTGTTCACTACCCAACGGCCGACGGTTCGCAACGAATCGAACATTGGAAAGTGGCGGCTCAGCAAGGTCATGTGGCCGGTCTGAATATGGCCGGGAAGGACGAACCCTATCAGATGGTTCCTTTTTTCTGGAGCAATCAGCAGGGCAAACGGATCAATTACATTGGTCACGCCACCGCTTTCGATGACATTATTTTCGATGGAGACCCGGAGACTGGCGAGTCATTTCTGGCCCTGTACAGCCAAAATGGCCAGATCCTTGCCGCGGCCGGACTTAAGCGCGATCAGGACATTATTGCGATCCGGGAGCTGATGCAGGAAAACCGTCTGCCATCTGCCGAAGCAGCCCGACAGGGCATTAACTGGGTTGAGGAATTGAGGAAGCTGTAAAAAACATGGTTTTTTAGCGTAGATGGCATACCTGCTGAACAGCCAAACCTGTTTACCTTTGTAGTCAAACCCTGGAAAACCGGTTTGGTTATGACGCATCAACTTGTACTCAGAAAGCCGCTGGCCTTTTTCGATCTTGAAACAACTGGGATCAACATCGCGAAGGATCGCATTATTGACATTTGCATTATCAAAGCGTTGCCTGGAGGGGAGGTGATCGTTAAAAACCAGCGTGTTCATCCGGGCATGCCCATTCCGCTGGAGTCGAGTCTGATACATGGAATTTATGATGACGATGTTCAGGATGCGCCCCCGTTTAAGGCTGTAGCCCGCACACTGGCTCAGTTTCTGGATGGCTGCGATCTGGCTGGTTTCAACTGCAACCGGTTCGATGTACCATTGCTGGTGGAAGAATTTCTGCGCGCCAATGTCGATTTCGACATGAAAAACCGACGGATGGTGGACTCTCAGCGCATTTTTCACCTCATGGAGCCACGCAATTTGTCGGCAGCCTACCGGTTTTACTGCAACAAAGAGTTAGTTGGTGCCCACGGAGCAGAAGCTGATACAATAGCCACGCTCGAAGTGCTCGACGCTCAGGTGCAACGGTATATGGGTATGGTCGCCAAATCAGACAGTGGAGCTGATGTTGTGTTTGAAAATGACATCGATATGCTTCACAGCCTGACAGCTAATAAAAATATCGACCTGGCTGGCCGCATGGTTATCAACGAAAAAGGCGAAGAGGTTTTTAATTTCGGCAAACATAAAGGGGCTCCGGTGCTTGAGGTGCTGAAGAAGGAACCTTCGTTCTACGACTGGATCCTAAAAGGTGATTTTCCGCTCGATACCAAACGTCGTCTGACTGAAATCCGGTTACGAATGTTCAGCAGTGCCAAGCGCTGAGCTGATTTTTTTGGACAGGATTACGAGAAACTCACAAAAGGACACGGTTTTTTGCCTTAGTTTTACGATAAGCCTGTCTACAGACAGAAAACACCATTACACCGATTCCGAATAATCTTTACCTTTGCGGAACTTTGTATTAACCGGCAAGCCATGCAACCCACGCAGGACGTCCTCATTCCGGAAGTCATTCAACAAATACCGCTTACGTACTACCTGATTCTCAGTACCGCGCTTTTCGTTATCGGCATTATAGGCGTACTGACCCGGCGCAATGCCATCATCATCTTCATGTCCATTGAGTTAATGCTCAATGCCGTCAATTTATTATTAATTGCGTTTTCGTCGTATCGCTCCGATTCTTCGGGGCAGGTATTCGTCTTTTTTATCATGGCCGTTGCTGCCGCCGAAGTATCGGTTGGGTTGGCTATTATTGTTATGATTTACCGAAATACCCGCTCGATCGACGTGGGATTGCTCAATAAACTGAAATGGTAAAATAAGTCGGCAGTCGTTCGTATAGGATAGTAGGTATGCCTACATAACTGACTATTCGTACATGACTATCGCCTATTGACTTGCGACCAATGAAAATAGAATTACTCAGTGCGTTAATTCCGCTCTTTCCGTTACTTGGCTTTCTGATTAACGGTCTCGGCTTTCGTCGGGTACCAAAAGGTTTAGCCGGTGTGCTCGCTACGGCGGCTGTCCTTGCCTCCTTCCTGTTGTCAATCTACCTGTTCAGTTCTTTTTCGGGCGATTCTCAGCCAATCGTTGCGACGCTTTTCGACTGGATCAGCGTTGGCGATTTACACATCAATTTTTCGTTTCAGATCGATCAGCTATCCCTGCTGATGCTTCTTGTGGTAACGGGCGTTGGCTCACTGATTCATTTGTACAGCATTGGCTACATGAGCCACGACGAAGGATTTGGTAAGTTCATGGCCTTCCTGAATCTTTTCATTTTCTTCATGCTGTTGCTGGTGATGGGGTCAAACTACGTCATCATGTTCATTGGCTGGGAAGGCGTGGGACTTTGTTCGTACCTGCTCATTGGCTTCTGGAATAAGAATGTTAGCTACAACAATGCCGCCCGCAAAGCCTTCGTCATGAACCGCATTGGCGATTTGGGCTTCCTATTGGGTATATTCATGCTTATTAACACCTTCGGTACCGTTGAGTACATCGATGTGTTCAAACAAGCTACGAGTTTAGAAATAGGTGACACCACGGTGCTGATTATCACGTTGCTCCTGTTTGTAGGCGCTATGGGTAAGTCGGCGCAGATTCCGCTCTACACCTGGTTGCCCGACGCTATGGCTGGTCCGACACCGGTATCGGCTCTGATCCACGCGGCTACCATGGTGACGGCGGGCATCTACATGGTTGTCCGGTCAAACGTGCTCTACACACTTTCCCCATTAACGCTCGAAATAATTGGTGGTATTGCCATTGCCACGGCGCTGCTGGCGGCTTCCATCGGCCTGCTGCAAAATGATATCAAGAAAGTGCTGGCCTATTCGACGGTTTCACAACTGGGCTATATGTTCCTGGGTCTGAGTGCAACAGCCTACACCGCGGGCATGTTTCACGTTATTACCCACGCCTTTTTCAAAGCCCTGCTGTTCCTGGGAGCCGGTAGTGTGATCCACGCCATGTCCGATGAGCAGGATATTCGCAAGATGGGAGGTCTGCGTAAGGCGTTGCCTGTTACGTTCGTCACCTTCCTGATTGGTACAATTGCTATTTCGGGTTTACCGCCCTTTGCCGGGTTCTTCTCGAAAGATGAAATTCTGGCGCATGTATTCGAGCACAACAAACTGCTGTGGGCGCTGGGTGTTTTGGGTTCTGGCCTGACATCCTTCTACATGTTCCGCCTACTATTCCTGACTTTTTTCGGGGAGTTCCGTGGCACAGAGGAACAACGTCACCATTTACACGAGTCGCCCATTTCGATGACGTTGCCGCTGATGGTGCTAGCCGTATTATCGGCGATCGGTGGTGGACTCAACCTGCCGGGTGGCGGCTGGCTTAGTCATTTTATGGCGCCCATTTTTGATGGATCAAGACTGGTGAATCCCGAAGCATTTGCCGAATCGACAATCGAGCACAGCACGGAGTATATCCTGATGGCCGTTTCGGCCGGTGTTGCGTTGCTGGCTCTTGTGATTGCTTATGTTATGTACATCAGCCGTCAGGCCGTTCCTGCGCCTGATTCAGCCGAACGTTCGTTGCCGACGCAAGTGGTATACAACAAGTATTACGTAGATGAATTATACGAAGCAATCATCATTCGGCCCATTCGTGGGCTGGGCGACACGCTATATAGTTTTGGCGAAGGGCTTGTTGATGGCATCGTGACGGGTATTGGCTGGCTCGTTCAAAAAAGCTCAGCGCAGTTGCGGTTGTTGCAAAGCGGCTCCATCGGCTTTTATGTGCTGGCTATGGTCGTGAGTATTGTTGCCATTTTTGCCTTACGATTCTTTATTCGGTTATAAGCCGGTTCCCGGCTTTGGGCTTTTCGGTTAAGTGGCCGGGAAGCAAAAGCCGTATCCGAAAACTTGTTCAAGATGCTTACTCTATTTCTTATACTTTACCCTGCCGTAGCGGCCACCCTGATTTTCCTGATCGGGGGCGAGCGAATTAAACAGGTAGCGCTGATTGCTGCGCTGATTGAACTTGCGCTGGCTGGCTACGCCTTTTTTATCTTTAAGCCCGATGCCACGTCTCAGTTTGGGTTCGATTATCCGTGGATCGAGTCGCTGGGTATTCGGCTCAGTGCGGGTATTGATGGCATCAGCGTATTGCTGGTGTTACTGACGGGTTTGCTGGTTCCGTTTATTGTTCTATCGACCTTTAACCGGACGTATAAACAACCCGCCACGTTCTATGCGCTGATGCTATTTATGCAGGCGGCTCTAATGGGCGTGTTTACCGCTCGCGACGGGTTTCTGTTTTATTTTTTCTTTGAAGCGGCCCTAATTCCGATTTACTTTCTGGCCGCTATGTGGGGAGGAGAAAACCGGATTCCTGTTACCTTCAAGTTTTTCGTTTATACCATTTTTGGTAGTTTATTCATGCTGATTGCCCTGGTGTATCTATATTACCAGACACCGGCAATCGATGGATCGGCTCACTCGTCGGCCATTGCTGATTTTTACAAGCTCCAACTGACACCGCAGGCACAGAGCTGGCTTTTCTGGGCGTTCTTCATTGCTTTTGCTATCAAAATGCCCGTCTTTCCTTTCCATACGTGGCAGCCTGATACGTACGTTGAATCGCCAACGCCTGCTACTATGCTTCTGGCGGGCATCATGCTCAAAATGGGCGTTTATGGGCTAATTCGGTTTATCCTCCCCATTGTTCCGCTTGGTGTTGAAGCCTGGGGAAAAACAGCCATTGTTCTAGCTGTTATTGGCATTATCTACGGCGCCATCATTGCCATTCGCCAGCGCGATATGAAACGCCTGATTGCTTATTCATCGTTCTCGCACGTTGGCCTGATGGCGGCCGGGGTGTTCTCCCAAACCGAAACCGGTATGCAGGGAGCGCTGGTGCAAATGCTGGCCCACGGTATCAATGTGGTCGGCCTGTTTTTTGTCGCCGACATTATTTTTTCCCGGACCAGTACCCGGCAACTCGATCAGCTTGGTGGCATTACACAGTCGACGCCTAAACTAACGGTATACTTCCTGATTATGCTGCTAGGGAGTGTAGCCTTACCGCTTACAAATGGATTTATCGGTGAGTTTCTGCTATTACACGGCGTTTTTACCTACAATCATTATCTGGGTTTAGCCGCTGGGTTCACCATCATTTTCGGCGCGGTATACATGCTCCGTATGTTCCAGAAGAGTATGTTCGGCCCCACATCGCCCCGTACAGAATCATTCGCTGATCTGACCACTTCAGAAAGCTGGGTATTTATCCCGCTGGTTGTCATGGTTTTCTGGATCGGCGTTTACCCACATACATTCCTTAACGTAACCGAACCTGCCGTAGCTAACCTGATGAAATACATCGGTACAACGTCAGTGTCCATGAAATAAGACTGTTTCCAGTGACCAGGCTGCGGGCGGCATATTGCCGGTACGTAATCCAGAAACTGAAAACCCGGCGGGTAACCGCGTAAACTGTAAACCTATGTTTCCAATTGTTCTGTTATCGGTTTTTGGCATAGTCCTGCTGTTTCTTGGCTTTATGAAGTCGAGAGCCATTCTGCTGCCTGCTACTCTCTTGTTTCTGCTCATTACGTTAGCCGTCAACTTCCTCGACTGGAACAAGACCTATCTGTATTTCAACGATATGCTGCGGACCAACAACCTGGCTATGGTATTTACGGCTATTGTGTTAATATCTGCTTTTCTGGTTGTCGCTTTGTCGGGTAGTTTGATCGAAGGCGAGGAGTCGCAACCTGCCGAATATTATGCCATTATCCTGTTTTCGCTGGTTGGCGCTGTCATGATGGTCAGTTTCGAGAATCTGACGATGCTATTCGTTGGTGTCGAGATTTTATCGGTTGCCATGTATGTGCTGACGGGCAGCGACAAGCGTAATCTGCGTTCGAATGAAGCGGCTCTGAAATATTTTTTGATGGGCTCTTTTACCACAGGAATCATGCTGTTTGGTATGGCCCTTCTGTATGGAGCCACTGGTTCATTTACCATTGCCGGAATTGGTGCTTATGCGGCTCATCCGCAGGTTGGCCTATCGTTGTTATTATACGTTGGCTTGCTGATGTTGCTCATCGGCTTGCTCTTCAAAGTATCGGCGGCTCCTTTCCATTTCTGGACACCAGACGTTTATGATGGAGCGCCAACAATTTTCACTGCTTTCATGTCTACTGTGGTGAAGACAGCGGGTTTTGCGGCCTTGTTCCGGTTGTTATCCGTTTCATTTATTGGCGTATATAGCTTCTGGTGGACTGTTCTGGCGGTAATTACAGCGATTACCCTTGTGATCGGTAATGTGACCGCGGTTTATCAGAATAGCTTCAAGCGGATGATGTCTTATTCCAGCATCTCACACGCGGGTTATTTACTGATTGGGTTAGCGGCTCTTGGTGCCCTCACCAAACAGGCTATCGTTTTTTACTCACTTGCTTATTCCGTCGCTACGATTTCAGCATTCGGTATTTTGTTGCTGATTGCTCAGCAGCGCAGTACGCAAACGATTTCCGGAGAGGGTGTGATGCGGGAAAACTTCGATTCCTTCAATGGGCTTGCCAAACAGAATCCATTCCTGGGGTTTGCCATGACCGTGTCGATGCTGTCGCTGGCAGGAATTCCACTAACGGCTGGTTTCTGGGGTAAATTTTACATGTTTTCAACGGCTGTTGAGCGGGGACAAATTTGGCTGCTGGTCATTGCCGTTCTTATGTCGGCGGTCGGTATCTACTACTACTTTCGGGTTATCATTGCGATGTATTTCCGGGATGGCGCTACTGAACCCATCCGAATCGCTCCTTTTTACCGGTACGTATTGTTGGCAGCCAGCATCCTGACCATAGGATTGGGCGTTGCGCCGGGTCTTTTACAGGGACTTTTCTAGGCTATATGTCACTGTTAGGCAGGCCATAGCCTAGAAAAGAACTTGTTTTTGGCGCTGAGTTTGTACTTTTGGGCTGTTGTTAAGCCTGAAGGCAGACGAATTTGACCAATTGTCCAGTAAAAAAGTGAACGTGAGCAGTATCGACCAGCCGAAATATAAAAACTACAAAAGTTTTTTCTCGTTTTTCCTGACGGCTCTGCTTGGCGCATCTGTTAATTTCTTCAGCCAGATTTTCTATCGCAAATCCTTCGATTACTCCACCAGCGTTTTTCTTGGTTATTTGACGGCTACTGTCGTTAGCTTCGTGCCAACTAAACTATTCGCGTTTTCGGCTAAGGAAACGGGCAACACGGGACGCGAAATGATAAAGTTTGGCATCATTGCGCTAGTGGCCTGGGGTGTTCAGGTGGGTGTAGCTGTGGCCACGCTCGAATGGATAGCGAATCCGTATTTTCCCAACGCAAGTACCTTTTGGCGGGAGAAGGGCTCCCACGTGGTGGGTATGGGTTTTAGCTTTCTGGCTAATTACTTCGGTCATAAACTGCTGACTTTTCGAAGTACAGGTGTGTATGACAAAATCCGCTTCCGTGCCCCCAAGCAAGAAGAAAATCAATACTGACACAATTCCCATCTTTAATTAAGTCAATCGGTAATGGTACTATTCTGCTGCCAACTGCTGTCTGTGGCCTAATAATTGACTACGATTTTGGATTTACCTGGAAAAAACTATATTTGTACCTGGAAACCTAAAAAATCACTGAGAGGATGAAAAAAGTATTCGCTTTATTGTTCGTTGGTAGCATGCTAACCTTCGCAGCTTGCCAAAGCAAACCTAAAACAGAAGAAACAACAACCGATTCGACAGCTGTCATGTCAACCGACACCACCACGATGGCTACGGATTCTGCTTCGACCATGTCGACGGATTCTGCATCAACGATGACTGCTGACACCACGACGAAATAAGTTCTTCTCGTCAAGATTTAAAAAAAGCCTTATTTTTATAAGGCTTTTTGTTTTTCATCCCTTGGCAGATCCGTTCACGATTTATTTTCCGCCAACCGCTGCTGCCTATTGTCGGGCACTTTGGCAACAGTATAAATTTCACTTTCGGGTCGTTAAACCACGGCAGACCCGGCTTGGTGATTTTAGAGTATTACCGAATCACCAAATGCAGATTACGGTAAATGCCAACCTCAATCCATACGCCTTCCTGATTACCTACGTCCACGAAGTGGCTCATGCCGATGTCCATATTAACTCTAAACGGCGTGTGCAGCCCCATGGGAAAGCCTGGCAAACGGCGTTTCAGCGACTCATGCAACCGCTACTGACGGAAACCGTTTTTCCGCCGGTTATTCTACAGCCTCTTCAGCAGTACATGACCAGACCAGCCGCTACAACCTATGCCAGCCCGGCATTGATGATAGCGTTACGTCAGGAAGATGCTGTCGTTCTGGACGCGGTTGGAGAGAAAAAAATACTGTTGAGCCATGTGCCTGAAGGACAGGCGTTTCAATTTGCAAAAAAGACCTTCATCCGGGGTACGCTGCGCCGGACCCGTGTCGTTTGTAAAGAAGTATCTACGGGTAGATCATACGCCATTCTGGCTCATGCGTGGGTAGCCCCAGTGAAAAATGAAGAATGACCAATGAAAACTAGCCCAGTAGTGGACGAAATGTGGAGAAGGCGATATGGGCTACTCCATTTATTCTTCATTTTCCATTTTTTATTCTTCACTCATTCTCTGAGCGCACAATCTGTTTTGCGTACGGGCAACTGGGTAAAAATTGGGGTAACTCAGTCCGGCGTTTACCGGCTGAGCCAATCGCAGCTCGCTCAACTCAATCCCGCTTTTGCCACAGCTGACCCCAGACGGATCCGCTTGTACGGCAACGGTGGGGGTATGCTTCCGCAACCCAATGCTAGTCCGCGTCCTGTTGACTTAACCGAGAATGCCATTCAGGTACTGGGAGAAGCCGACGGCCACTTTGATGCGGGCGATGCGCTACTGTTCTTTGGCCAGAGTCCGCACGTA
This sequence comes from Spirosoma humi, assembly GCF_054776575.1. NCBI lineage: Bacteria > Pseudomonadati > Bacteroidota > Cytophagia > Cytophagales > Cytophagaceae > Spirosoma > Spirosoma humi. Next base: position 166,615 of record NZ_BAAHBR010000020.1, on the reverse strand, counting down.
ATTCGATATGATTCGACGGTACGTCGTTTCACGCACCAACTGAATGTCTATTCCGATACAACTTTTTATTTTCTGACTGTTGGGGACGTACCTGGCTTGCGCATCGCCGATAAACCCGTGGGAACCCTTACAACTGCATCCACGGTCACAACCTTCACAGATTATCAGTTTCATGAACTGGATCTCTTGAAAATCCCATCTGTCCGTTCCGGTCGGGAGTGGTTAGGAGAGTACATGACGCTCGATACAACGCAGACCGTTTCCTTCGATGTGGCCGGAATCGTACCGACCGTACCGCTACGCGTAATGGCTTCGGCAGTGGCCGGAGCCACATCACCAACCCGGTTTCAGTTGCAGGTTAATGGGCAAGTGGCTGGTGTAATGTCCATGCCGGTAATAGATGGTTATGAATACAATTATCAGGCACTGGCCCGCACCGATACATTCCAGACAACATTACCGACCGCTGCTAGCTCCGTTCGGTTGGCGCTTACGTTTCAGAAAAACGGGCAATCATTTGCGCAGGGGTATCTCAATTTCCTGTCCTTGCAGACCCAGCGTGAACTGCGTCAATATGACAATCCGGTTTGGATACGTCGGTTATCGGTTGGACAAACGGCTGTTCGGCAGGCAACGGCTGGTTTACGCGTTTGGGACGTAACGAATCCATTTGCTCCCGGTAATCAACTGTATACGCTATCGGCCATGCTGGAAGCGGGCTGGAAAATGACTCGGACAAGCGACTATTTTCTATTTACCGATGCTCAGGTTTTAACACCCGTATCGTTGGCAACGGTATCAAATCAGGATATTCGGTCCCAGGCTACACCCGATTTGTTAATTGTGACACCAGCCGTCTGGCGCGAACAGGCCGAACGGTTAGCACAGTACCGGCGCGAGCATGATCAGCTTTCTGTGCTGATCGTAACAACGCAGCAAGCCTTTAATGAATTTGGGTCGGGCCAACCCGATCCAACCGCCATTCGGGATATGGCCAGGTATTTCTACCAGAAGCAACCCACAAAATTTCGGTACCTGCTGCTTTTTGGCGACGCTACGTTCAACTATCGCAACATTGGCGGCTCCGTCAGCCCGACACAACTAGCGAACATGGTTCCGGTCTACGAGAGTCGGCAGTCATTACATCCGGTTTTGAGTTACTCATCGGATGATTACTTCGGATTTATGGGCGCCGATGAAGGTGAATGGCAGGAAGACACAACTGGTGACTATAAGCTGGATATTGGCATTGGTCGCCTACCGGTAAAATCGGTCGATGAGGCCAGTACGGTTGTCGACAAACTAATTCGGTACAGTTCTGATCCCACCTTATCGGGCGACTGGCAAACCCGGATAATGCTTATTGCCGATGATGGAGATTATAACATTCATCAGCAGGATGCGAACCAATTGGCCAACAGTGTAGAAAAAAACGCTCCGGCCTACCGGCCACAACGGGTCTTTCTGGACGATTATCCGCAGGAAAATACGAGTGAAGGCCAGAAAGCTCCGCTTGTCAACCAACTCATTGATCAGTCAATTGCCGATGGGCAACTGATTATCAACTACAGTGGTCATGGGGGAACTTTAATACTTGCCGACGAGCAGATTGTAACGCTCAAGGACATTCTTTCCTGGAAAAACCGGCGATTACCTCTCTTCGTTACGGCCACCTGCCAATTCGGGCGTTACGATGATCCCAGTATTACTTCAGGGGCTGAGCTAGCCTTACTAAGCCGAACAGGAGGTGCCGTTGGTTTACTGACCACCACCCGACCCGTATACGCGAATACAAATTTATTACTGAACCAGGCTTTCTATAATGCTGTCTTTAAGCCGATTAATGGTCAGATGCCCCGCCTTGGCGACGTAATGCAGAGCACGAAGAACAATAGCCTGAGTGGAGCAGTGAATCGTAATTTTGCCCTTCTCGGCGACCCATCCATGCGACTGGCGTATCCACAAGCCAAGGCTGTACTCACCCGGGTGAATGGTAAAGCCGTTACAGATACCCGTCGGGATACATTGCGGGCGTTGCAAACGGTCGAACTGTCGGGTGAAATACAGCAACTGGAGAAACGACTTTCCAGTTTTTCGGGCCTCCTCCGACTGACGCTGTATGATAAGAAAGCAACGAGAACAACGTTGGGCTCCGAAGCCAACAGCCCTAAGATGACTTACCAAACGTTTTCTAATCCAATTTTTACGGGGCAGGTACCTGTCCAGCAGGGGCAATTCACGGTACGTTTCACTATGCCCAAAGATATTAATTATACGGTTGGTTTAGGGAAATTGTATCTGTATGCCGTGCAGGCTGATAGTGTACTCGATGCGGTTGGCAATTACGATAGCCTATTTATTGGCGGCAGCGTCTTGGCTGATACGGTTGATAATCAGCCCCCTACTGTAGCGATGGCGGTGGTTGGTGGTCTGGCTGATGGCGACCGGATTCGGGTAGCCGGACCAGATATAACCCTTCGCGTTGGTTTGGCCGATAACCGGGGAATCAATATTGCCCGGTCTGGTCTGGGGCACGAACTCACCGCTCAGCTTAATGACCAGCCAGTGGTGATTCTGAATGAAAGTTACGTAGCCACTGGCACCGACGGACGCCAGGGCGAGGTCGTATACACCTTTCGGAATGTAATACCGGGCACCTATACGATTCGGGTCAAAGCCTGGGACATCAACAATAATTCAGCAGAGGGCACGTTGACCATAGTAGTTTCGGCACGCCCTGGATTAGAAGTGACTATATTGCGGCTCAACCCCAATCCGGTTAGTTCTCAGACTACGTTAAGCGCTGAACTGAATCGCTCGGGAGAGCCGCTCGACTGGACATCGGGTATTTATGATTTAACAGGCCGATTAGTGTATCAGCAAACAGGTCAGTGTACGAATTGCGAAGCTAATCTGGCTGTTGGTACCTGGAATGGTTTAACCAAAACGGGAGAACCCCTGGCCAATGGGCTGTATATTGTTCGTTGTCAAGTCCGTTCGGCCGTCGATGGAACTGTTGCCAATGCGACCTGCCGATTAGTACTAACCAAATGAATTCACAGACTTAAAGTTATCTCTTTTTCTAATTCAACCTTTCATTGTAATTTTGACCACACAGTACTGTCATTCTCACTATCATCGGTACTGTCGTTGACCAACCCACTTTATATGAACCGCAATTTTTTCCGTGTTCTTTTCGGCGCATGTAGCTTTTTTCCGTTCGTCGTCTCTGCTCAATCCACAGTTCCTAACCTTAGCGGCCAGTTAAATATCCCTACTTCATCGGTTCCTTTTCTCAACTTCACGCCTGATGCTCGTTCCGGTGCGCTGGGTGACGCTGGCGTAGCCCTCGGTGATGTAGACGCCAATGCAATTTTCTGGAATCCATCGAAGTTAGTTTTTGCCAAACAGGATAAAGGGGCCTCGATCTCTTACACGCCCTGGCTGCGTAACCTGATCGGCGACATGTATTATACGTACTTGAGCGGTTACTCTAAAGTGGGCAAGAACTCTGTGGTGGGTGGCTCGCTCATGTATTTTGACCTGGGTACTGTCGATTTTACAACGGCAACGGGTGTGGCAGCGGGTACATTCAACTCACGTGAGTACGCTATCACCGCTACGTTTGCTCAGCGTCTTTCGCAGAACTTCTCACTTGCCGTCGACCTTAAATACCTTAGCTCCAATCTGGCGGCTGGCAGCAGCAATCCGGGGCTGAAGCCCGGTTCTACGGCAGCCGCCGATATCAGTGCGTATTATCAGAATGAAGCCCGCGACAACGCAACCGGTAAAGGAATTGGCTGGGCTTTTGGCGGTATGATCTCTAACCTGGGCGGCCGTATCAATTACGGCGGAACCCAAAGCTATTTTATTCCCACGAACCTCCGTTTAGGAACCCGGTTGACCATTTTTGCCGATCAGTACAACAAATTCAACTTTGTGCTGGATGCCAATAAATTAATGGTGCCAACCCCTAATTTTCAGACTGTTAATGGCGTAACAACTAACGTGAATGCCAATAAAAACTATTTCAGTTCCGTGTTTGGGTCGTTCGCAGATGCACCCGGCGGCTTTAGCGAAGAGTTGAAAGAAGTTACACTATCGACAGGGGTCGAATACTGGTACAACGATCAGTTTGCTGCGCGGGTGGGTTATTTTAACGAATCGAATGCAAAAGGCGGTCGTAAATACGTAACAACCGGAATTGGACTGAAATTACAACAGCGGTTTGGCATTGACTTCTCTTATCTGCTTCCTGTTAAACAAGGTAGCCCCTTGTCCGAAACGTTCCGGATTTCATTATTGCTAAGCCTGAACAAAGGTAGCCGCATCGATGGCGATGATGAGGCTTATTCGAACGACTCCAACTAACTAAAAGAGCGAAAGAGTGAGCGAGCGAAAGAGTGAATTGAACCGGATGGTTTTCACTCTTTCGCTCGCTCACTCTTTCGCTCTTTTCGACTTATGATTCTCGATAGAACACAGCCGCCTGCTTTTCAGGCCATTCAGCAAATACAATTACCCGCCGTTCAGTCGCACCGTCTGGACAACGGCGTCCCGTTGCATCTTATCTCGGTTGCACACCAGCCGGTTTTGCGTTTGGAGTGTGTATTTAATGCCGGGACCTGGTACGAGCAAGTACCAGGGAGTGCATTTTTTACGATGAAGATGCTGTCGGAAGGGACGCCTGCCCGTTCATCGGCGCAAATCAATGAATACATTGACCGGTATGGCGCATTTCTGGAATTAAACTCGGGACCTGATCGGGCCAGCGTGGTGGTTTACTGCCTGACGAAGTTTCTGCCAGATTTGCTGCCGCTGCTTCGTGAGATGCTGACTGAACCGGCTTTTCCACAAAAAGAGCTGGATGACCTGCGTAACATCACGCTTCAGAACCTGCGTGTCAATTACGAGAAAAACGCCTACCTCGCGGGCGTGCTCTTTCGGGAAACGCTCTTCGGTGCCGATCATCCATACGGGCGCAGTCAGCGGCCGGAAGCTGTTGAGCAACTCACCCGACAAGGCGTTGTCGACTTTTTTGAACGGGTTGTTCGTAATCGACCGTTTCAGATCGTACTGGCTGGGCAGGCAACGGAAAATGAGGTTGTCGCCATCAACCGTGAGTTGGGCCAGTTGTCCATCCGCACCGATACGCTGGCGTCGGCAGATGGGCCTATCCAGGCCGATGATCGGTTGGCGGTGCTGGCAGAAAAGCCCGACAGCATTCAGTCATCCATACGAATTGGCCGACGGCTGTTTACCCGGTCGCACCCGGACTTCTTCAAAATGCTCGTTACCAACGAAATTCTGGGGGGGTATTTTGGGTCCAGGCTAATGAAAAATATTCGTGAGGAAAAAGGATTCACCTACGGCATCTCATCGAATATGCCCTCTTTCCGCCGGGATGGGTATTTTCTGATTGGCACCGATGTCAACAAAGAAAATACGCAGCAGACGCTGGATGAGATCAGAAAGGAAATTCATATTCTACAAACGGAGCCCGTATTGCCCGATGAATTAGAAACCGTTCAGAACTACATGGCTGGCGAGTTTGTCGGTTCGCTTAATACACCCTTCGAAATTGCGGACCGGTACAAGGTAATTCTGCTGGACGATATGCCCGCCGATTTTCTGACGACATACATTCAGCATGTGAGGGCCGTATCGCCAACGGATATTATGGAAATGGCTGGTCGCTATTTGGCATCTGATAGTCTACGGGAAGTAATTGTCGGTGGAAAATAGGGGTTTATTGGCTAATTTTCTGAAATTTATTTACTAGTACAGTTGTTTCGTAGGTTAAAAGCATTGACCGTCTAGTAACAATACCTTAATTTTGACCTCACAGTTAAGGGTCGAAGGCGGTTTCGTCAGATCGGTCAATCCTTTTATCCAACAATAACTTACTTTATCTGTTGATGAATATCCTTCTCATTAGCATTACAGTGGTCGTGGCCTATTTACTGGGCTCAATACCTACGGCTGTTTGGTATGGACAGGGCTTTTTCGGTCTCGACATTCGTAAATTCGGCAGCGGTAATGCGGGGGCTACCAATACCTTCAGAGTACTGGGCAAACGGGCTGGTACCATTGTTATGCTCGTGGATGTTCTGAAAGGGTACACAGCTGCTATTCTTTCTTCGCTGCTGTGGTATGCCGACGTTATTACGGATAATGAAATTCTGACATTCAAGATTGTCTTCGGACTGGTCGCCGTAATTGGCCATTTATACCCTGTCTTTGCTAATTTTAAAGGTGGTAAAGGTGTGGCTACCTTACTGGGAATGGTTCTGGCTACGCACCCCGAAATGGCGGTTGTCTGCATAGGTATCTTTTTGCTGGTCGTCATCGCATCCCAGTATGTATCCTTGGGGTCTATTATGGCGGCCCTGGCTTTTCCCGTTTTGCTACTACTTCGAATTTTTGGTCAAAAGGAAAGTCCCTTACTCATTGTCTTCGGCTTCGTTGTCTTTTTGCTGGTTGTGCTAACCCATCAAAAAAACATTGGCCGGTTGCTTCGTGGCCAGGAGACGCGTACCGTCCTGATTCGTTTACGCAAAAAACGATAAACCCCAAAACGATTTCCAACAGCATCGACGCCCCGACGTTGCGCAAAAAGTGCGTAACTTCGGGGCGAACTTTTAGGGGTGTATGAGGGAGGATGTATTGATCCTGCACAGACCATACATCCCGTATCTACAGCTTATTTTGCATGACGACTTACCTTGACGCTAACAAACAGCGATTTTTAGACGAATTGCTGGAATTACTCCGCATTCCGTCGGTGTCGGCCGATTCTAATTTCAAAGGCGATGTTCGCCGGGCAGCCGAATTTGTGAAGGATAAACTACAGGCAGCCGGTTTAGATAACGCTCAGCTCTTCGAAACGCCGGGCCATCCAATCGTTTATGCGGAGAAGTTAATCGATCCTGCCATACCTACCGTGCTGGTATATGGGCATTACGATGTTCAGCCCGCCGATCCTTATGAACTCTGGCATACGCCCCCTTTTGAGCCTACCATTCGGAACGAGCGGATCTATGCGCGCGGAGCCTGCGATGACAAGGGCCAGTTTTACATGCACGTAAAGGCTATCGAAGCGATGGTGGCCACCGATGGACTGCCGTGTAATGTAAAAGTGATGATTGAAGGCGAAGAAGAAGTGGGTTCCGACCACCTGGGTATTTTTGTCGCTGAACATCGCGACATGCTGAAAGCGGATGTCATTCTGGTGTCGGATACCAGCATCATATCGAACGATACACCTTCGATCGAAATCGGATTGCGTGGACTCTCTTATGTCGAAGTGCATGTAACGGGCCCTGATCGGGATCTGCACTCGGGTGTATATGGTGGTGGAGTAGCCAATCCAATCAATGTGTTGTGCGACATGATTGCGTCTCTCCACGATGAAAATGGTAAAATAACCATTCCGGGCTTTTATGATAACGTAGCCGATTTGAGTGCGGCCGAACGAGCCGAGCTGGCCAAAGCTCCTTTCGATTTGACGGAATACAAGCGCGAGCTGGGCATTAATGAGGTGATGGGCGAGGCTGGTTATTCGACCAACGAGCGCACATCTATTCGACCAACGCTCGACGTGAATGGGATCTGGGGTGGTTATACTGGAGAAGGTGCCAAGACGGTATTGCCATCGAAAGCATCGGCCAAAATCAGCATGCGGCTGGTGCCTAACCAAACACCCGACGAAATTACCGAACTGTTCACTAATCATTTTATGTCTATCGCGCCGGCTGGTGTTACGGTTACGGTTGCTCCACACCACGGGGGCATGCCTTATGTTACACCTGTCGATTCCATCGAGTTTGAAGCAGCCAGTAAAGCGTTTGAAGATGCCTGGGGGAAAAAGCCCATTCCAACGCGGGGTGGTGGCAGTATTCCAATTATGGCACTTTTTGAGCAGGAACTGGGCGTTAAATCCATTCTGATGGGCTTTGGTTTAGATACTGACGCCCTGCACTCGCCCAATGAAAGCTACGGGCTGTTTAATTTTTACAAGGGAATTGAAACCATCCCTTATTTCTACAAACATTACGCTGCGCTCAAACAGTAAGTTTTCCCTAAACCCGCTACCAATTAATCCCGGTTTTTCTTTTATGAAACAAACGCTGTCGGTTCTTTTACTGAGTATCTTATTAGGAGCAGGCGCTTTAGCGCAAACGCCGACTACGCCACCTGCCCGTGTTCTAACACCTGCCGAACAGCGGCAAAAAGAAAAAATAGATCGGGAAGTTCAGCGCGAACGCCAAATTCGGGCTGAGTGGTTGCAAAAACAACGCGAATACGAAGCGAAACAGGCCGAGAAAGAACGCCAGCGGGCCGCCAAGAAAGCAGGTAAGGTGGTTACTCCGTCAGCGCCCGTTGCCGCACCGGCATCGACTGGTAATCAACCCTCGGGAAACACCTCTGCGCCAGCCGTTGCCGAGCCGACTCGGAAAGAAAAGCGCGAACAGCGCAAAAAAGAAGCGGCTTCACAACCGGCAACCACACCCGCCAATGCGCCCGTTGTGGAACCCGATTCGCCACCAGCACCCGCCGACGAAGCACCCGCTGCATCTCCGCGTCCCGAGCGAGTTAAACGGGAAAGAAAGCCCCGGTCAGGTAGTTCGGAGCCTGTTGTTGCAGAAGGTAACCGCGAAACAAGCGTTGTGCGTCCAGGACGGGAGTTTTTGCCCAAAGGGCATTTGTTCGATCCAATTTTACTGGACCCGCTCGAAGCGCAAACCTACGGGAGCATTCTGCCCGGTTACTGGACGGAGGGTAAAAAATACAAAGGAAGCATCGTGCCATTTGCCTTTGGGTTTGCCAAGCCGTTCTATCGTCGCTCAACGGACGCAACCCACGCGGAGGAATGGGTACTGGATCTGGCGTCCTTCACACAGTTCGAGGCTTATCATGATGATGTGATGGATAAAGCCCGTCGGCAAATCATGAATACGGATTATAAAATCAGTATCATTTATAATGTTCGCCGGGGCGAAAACAATTACCGGTTTCGGGTATATCACATCTCCTCTCACCTGGGTGATGATTACATCTACCGAAATAAACTGACGGCTCCTTCGCCTAATTCAGTTAATTATGAACAGCTGGACGCTACTTACAGCCGTGTCGTTGATAACTGGCGTTTGTATGGCGGGCTGGGTGTTGTCCTGCGGAAAGCGGAAGAACGCAAGTTGCTGAGCGCTCAACTGGGCGCTTACTATAAAAAACCTTCGGCTAGCGCGGCTCGCCTGGTGGGCGGTGTCGATGTCAAGTTCTGGCAACAGACGGATTTCCGGCCGGGTATTCACGGGGGTATTGGGGTTGAGGTAGGCCGGACACAAAATAATCTGACGTTTCTGTTGGAAGGGTACTCGGGTTTCCGGCCTTACAGCCAGTTTGAACAACAACAAACGTCGTGGATAGGGGTTGGTCTGTATCTGAACCCGTTTTGATAAAGAACGATGTAGGGCATAGGGAGTAAGATGTGAGAACATATCTTACTCCTTCCTTTATTGTACCGCAAGTTGTAAAGTAGCAAGTAATCAGACAGAAACTCTTGACAAAGCCAGGATTCATAGTTGCTTGATTCGTAGAGGTATCCGCTTTGTCAACGTTCAACTTAATTCTTACATGAATTTATCTGCATTAACGGCGATCTCGCCAGTCGACGGTCGCTATCGGTCACAAGTCGACGCCCTGGCCCCTTATTTCTCTGAATTGGGCTTGATTCATTACCGCGTTCGTATTGAGATCGAGTATTTCATCGCGCTCTGTGAGTGGCAGGTTCCGCAACTGTCGGGTGTTGATCCATCACAGTTTCCGTCGCTGCGGTCGCTTTACGAGAACTTCACGGAAGCCGATGCGTTGCGTATAAAGGAAATCGAGAAAATAACGAACCATGACGTTAAGGCGGTTGAATACTTTATAAAAGAAAAGCTGGAAGGTTCACCCGTTGAGCCTTTTCTGGAGTTCGTCCACTTCGGGCTAACCTCACAGGATATCAACAATACGGCCATTCCGCTGCTCCTGCGTGACGCTCTCGACACCGAGATCGTTCCGCTTTATCGGAATGTATTTATGCGGTTGCAGGTATTGGCCGACCAGTGGAAAGATGTCGCCATGCTGGCCCGCACCCACGGTCAACCCGCATCACCGACCCGGCTGGGTAAAGAACTGCTGGTATTTGTTGAACGTATTGAAAAGCAACTCCAGCTTCTGTCGACTATACCAACGGCCGCCAAGTTTGGGGGGGCAACGGGCAATTTCAATGCCCATGCGGTGGCTTATCCTAACGACGATTGGAAGAAGTTTGGCGATATGTTTGTCGAAAGTCTGGGCATGGTTAGGAGCCAGTTTACGACCCAGATTGAGCATTACGACATGCTGGCGGCTACGCTCGATGCCTTTAAACGCCTGAATACCATCCTGATCGACCTGGACCGAGACGTTTGGACGTATGTCTCCATGAATTATTTCAAGCAGAAGCTGAAGGAAGGGGAGGTAGGTTCATCGGCAATGCCGCATAAGGTAAACCCCATTGATTTCGAGAACTCAGAGGGCAATCTGGGTATTGCCAATGCTTTGTTCGAGCATCTATCGGGCAAGCTTCCGATTTCCCGGCTGCAGCGTGACCTGACCGACTCCACGGTATTAAGAAGCATCGGTGTTCCCTTTGCTCATTCGGTCATTGCCCTGAAGTCCTTATTGAAAGGGCTGAATAAACTGGAGCTGAATCCGGCTGCCATTGCGGCCGACCTGGATGAAAACTGGGCTGTTGTTGCCGAAGGTATCCAGACTGTTCTTCGCCGTGAAGGTTATCCCAAACCCTACGAAGCGTTAAAAGCGCTGACCCGCACAAATCAGAAGATCACAGCACAAACGATTAGCCAATTTATCGACGAATTAACCGTATCGGATGCCGTAAAAGCTGAACTCCGTGCTATAACGCCGTTTTCGTATACGGGCCTGTAAGACGTTGGCGTCATGGTGGTCCGTTGATTCGACGGTCGAATCAACGGACCACCATGCTGTTTTCCGTATCAATCACCCGTTCGACAATTCCGTTGAACGAGTCTGCGCAGCCTTAATACCGGCCACGAGTGTATCGGCCAAACCACCGCTTTCGAATTCGCGCAGGGCGGCTTCGGTGGTGCCGCCTTTTGACGCTACGGCTTTGATAAGTTCGTCAAGTGATTTGTCGGCGGTATTGATCAGGTGATAAGCACCAAGCATGGTCTGCTTGACCAGCAGGGCCGATACGGCATCATCGAAACCCATTTGTTTGCCTGCGTCGATCATGGCTTTCACTACGTAATAAAAGTAAGCAGGGCCACTACCGCTAAGTGCCGTTACGGCGTCGAGCATTGATTCATCTTCCAGGAAAATAGACCGCCCAGTGGCATTGATCAGGTTTTCGACCCGGCGCAGGCTGCTCGAATCCACTTCCTTGGCCGCTGTAAACCCGGTTATGCCCATCCCCAGCATGGCGGGCGTGTTGGGCATTGCCCGAATGACTAATGGATGCCCCAGCTTTTGCTGAATTTGCGTAATTGGAATACCTGCCATGATCGACAGCACAATCTGCGTCGGTTGAATAACGGCGCGTAGGGCTTCGTGAACGCTGTTGAAATCCTGTGGTTTCACCGACAAAATAATCAGGTCCGTTTCACCGATATGGGGGCCAATGGTGTCGACAACAACACCCGCTTTTTCGCTTTTAAGCGCGGCTGAACGATCTGCGCTTTTTTCAATCAACAACAGATTGTCTTTCTTGACCAGATCGTACTGTAAAAACGATTTAGCGAAAGCCATGCCCATATTCCCGCAACCAACGATAGCAATTTTCATTTTTTCAATGAGTAAATTAGTGAATGAATCATGGCTGATGAAGTAATCCTTTGGCCCAAGCCAAAACAAAAAAGGGCCAGGTTGCTACACCTGACCCCACAAAACTAATGACTTGCCAGTAACCTATTGGCCACCTTTCAGAATTTCTTCTAATTTCTGTTCCAAAGCTTCGCCCCGAAGATTTTTGGCAATGATCTTTCCCTCTTTGTCAAGCAGGAACGTAGCCGGAATAGCCTGCACGCCGTATTGCTGAGCAGCCGCCGATTGCCAGAATTTCAAGTCCGAAACGTGGGTCCAGGTGAGGTTATCGTTCCGGATGGCTTTTGTCCAGTTAGTTTTTGCCTGGTCCAACGAGACACTATAAATGGCAAATCCCTTGTCTTTGAACTTGTTATACATCCGAACAACATTGGGATTCTCGGCCCGGCAGGGGCCGCACCAGGACGCCCAGAAGTCGATCAATACGTATTTTCCTCGCAACGATGACAGCGGAACGGGTGTGCCTGTGGTATCATTCAGCGCAATTTCGGGAGCAGGGGCTCCAACAGATACGCCTTTGATACGGGCAACCCGGCCAATCAGCGATTTGGCATGGGGACTGTTTGGATTCTCTTTCTCGAACCGTTGTGCCAGTGATTCGTAGGTAGCAAAGTCGCTTTCGATGTTAATAAAATTCAGCGCGAATAACGATACCAGCGAAGTACCCATTTCGGGAAGCATTGCTTTTACTTTGCTGACAACGTCCTGTTCTGCCGCCTGATAGGCCTGCTCGATCTGCGTAATGCGCTTGTTATCTTTTTTCTCGGTTGCTGCGGCAACTTCTTTGTTCCAGTTTTTTACCTTCGCTTCCATCTCGGTACGAAGAGCCGTCAGCTTTCCGTAGTACTCCATGTTTTTGGAGCCTGTAACGGTTGCTTTACCAATCTGGCCCGTCTTGGCGTCCATCACAAAACCATCGGCCAGCACATTCAGCGTTTCGCCCCCTTCCACCAGGAGCGCCATTTTCTGATTACCCCCCACATTCAGCACAAATACTTCTCCGCCATCGGCTACCTTGCTGTTCAGGGTAAACAGGTTACCTGCCGTTACTTTGGTCGAGTCGATTTTGTGAGTTGGCTGCGAGTTCGTTTCCAGATAAACGTAACTCCCCGGCGTGGCTTTATTGATTTTGCCCGTTACGGTAAAGGGTTTGGTGGCCTGCGCGTTGGCCGTCAGGCTCAACGCGACCAAACTGGCGACACTAAAAAATAAGTTTTTCATGCTTTTTGTAAGGTCTTCGCTAATAACTCATTCACCAATTTGGGGTCAGCCGACCCTTTCGATTTTTTCATTACTTCACCGACAAATAAGCCCAGCAAGTTCTTTTTGCCTTTTCGGTATTGTTCTACTTTGTCGGGCCAGGCAGCCAGTACCTCTTCTACCAACGTTTGCAGCGCGTCTGTATTGCGATTCTGTACCAGGCCATTCGCTTTGGCAATGTCGGCGGGCTTGGCATCGGGCTGCCCAGTTATAAGGGCAAATACTTGTTGGGCAGCCGTCTGGCTAATCGTGCCATTGTCGACTAGGTTAATCAGATCGGCCAGTTGTTCGGCTAAGACCGGAAACTGGCGATCGCGTAGGTTCTTTTCAGTAAGCTGCCCTTTCACTGGCCCCATGATCCAGTTCGACGCAGCTTTGTAATTGGTTGTGTGTACACAAACGGCTTCGTAATAATCGGCCAGTTCTTTGGCATCGGTCAATAAAGCCGCATCATACTCCGGAAGACCGTAAACGGTGGTAAATTTCTGGCGCAGTGCGGCTGGCAGCATAGGCATACTCGACTGGATATCAGCCAGCCATGCGTCCGAAATGACGACAGGAGTCAGGTCGGGATCGGGGAAATAACGGTAATCGTTCATCGTTTCCTTCTCCCGCATCGCATGACTAAGCCCGGTAGCTGCATCAAACGTACGCGTTTCCTGAATGATGCGCCCGTTCGTTTCAGTCAGTTCAACCTGCCGCAGAAATTCACTATCTACCGCCCGCATTACATTCCGAATCGAGTTCAGGTTTTTTACTTCAACCTTCGTGCCTAAATGCGTGGCGCCCTTCGGCCGAATGGAAACATTGACATCGCAGCGCAACGAACCTTCTTCCATATTGCCATCGCAAATGCCCAGGTATCGGGCCAGTCGCCGAACTTCGGTCAGGTATTGGCCCGCTTCGTCGGCCGTGTGGATACAGGGATCGGTTACCATTTCGATGAGGGGGGTTCCGGCCCGGTTGTAATCCAGTTGTGTCGCCCAGTTGTTGCCATCGTGAATGGATTTCCCGGCGTCTTCTTCGAGGTGAATGTGATGAATCTGGATCGTTGTCTGGTATGGTTCGCCCGTGATCGGGTTCTTTACATTGACCAGAACACCCCCGCCAACGCAAATGGGACCTTTATCCTGCGATAGTTGATAGCCTTTCGGCAGGTCGGGATAAAAATAATTTTTACGGGCAAACACATTATGACGCGTTATTGAACTGCCGCAGGCCAGCCCCATTCGGATGGCGTAGTCAACCGCCTTGCGGTTTAGTTTGGGCAGCGTGCCGGGGTGCCCCAGCGTAATGACACTGATGTGGGTATTGGGGTCAGCGCCGAATGCATTAGCATCGGCCGCAAAAATTTTACTTTGCGTGAGCAGCTGACAGTGTACTTCTAACCCAATAACGGCTTCGTATTGAGACAGAACCTCCGGCGAAATAAGCACTTGGTCCACCATTGACAAGAAATAAGTTTAAGCAAAGATAGGCAGAAATTAAACAGAGCCTTGTTGCCAGCCCGCTTTAGCCTAACGAACCAAAACTACCAAACAATAAATAGACAAGAGGGCAAGTGTCCATTTAGATAAACCCGTAGTCTAAAATCTAGGTAACATCAACCCACCCATCCAATGAATACCCAAACAGTCGAGTTAGTACGTGAGAAGAATATCATTGTCGAGAAAAAGTACCACATGAGTTATGAGGAATTCGCTAAAGAACACCTTTTTGCGAACTATCCGGTTGTCATTGGGGATGCCTGTAAAGCCTGGTCGGCAAAGGATAAATTTACTCCGCAGTTCTTCAAAGAGCGATACAGCGACCGGGAGGTGATCATAGCAGGGAAAACCTATAATTTCGGCGACTACATCGACTGGATGCTAACGGGTACCGAGGAAAATCCCGCACCCTACCCGTGCACGCTACAGGTCGAGCGTGATTATCCTGAATTACTTCCCGATGTGTTGCCCCGCCTGAAGTATGCCCAGCCCGACCGTATTCAGAGTAAACTGCTACCAAACCGGCTGCTGTCGGGTGCGAATACACTGGAGATTTTTTTCGGTAGCCCAGGTTCCCAGTTTCCTTATGTGCACTACGACTACATGAGCCTGCATGCTTATATTACGCAATTATATGGTCACAAAGAATTCACCGTTATTCCGCCCGATCAAACGGCTTATGTGTATCCAAAACCGGACAACACCTGGGTTTCTGAAGTAGACGATATTCGAAATCCGGACCTGGAGAAGTATCCGTTGTTTGCCAAAGCAACGCCGGTCACATTTGTAGTTGGCCCCGGCGAAACCCTGTTTATTCCCTGCGGCTGGTGGCATACGGCTCGCTCGCTCACTCCAACCATATCCGTAGCGCTGGATTGCCTGAATGACTCCAACTGGAAGAATTTTATGCAGGAGGTTGACACCAACATGCGGCAACGCCGACCTGTGTTAGCCAAAGCTGTTCAAACTTACCTGTCTGTTCTGGGGGGCGTATTGAAAACCTTCGAACAGTAATGCAGGCGATGTGGATTCGGTAACGTCCATACATTAAAGGGCATTCAACCGATATTTTAGATACGTTTGGGCCAGGAGAGCGAATTTTTGCGGGTTAGGTACCCTGACCCGCTCATTCTGAATGCGCGTGGCAGACAGCTGTTTAATTTTGTTGAACAGCGTTCGGTAGTATATATAAGCCAGATAAACACCCATTCTGGCTCCGCGCGGCAGATTCATAATGCCAATGTAGGCTTCATCGAAGTCGCGCTGAATATCAGCTTCGATGAGTTGCTTGGCATCGCGCCCAAAATTGTTGAAATCAACGCCGGGAAAGTAAGTGCGGCCGCGATCAACAAAATCACTTTTCAGGTCGCGGAGGAAGTTTACTTTCTGAAAGGCAGCACCGAGTTTACGGGCCGATGCCCGCAGGCGGTCAAATTCAGCCAGATTACCCTCGCAGAAAACGCGCAAACACATAAGGCCAACTACTTCTGCCGAGCCATAAATGTACTCGTTATACCCATCGGCGTCGTAATCCTGGAAATACAAATCCATTTCCATGCTTTTTAAAAAAGCTTCGATGAGCTCCTGCTCAATCTTGTACTGACTAACCACCAGTTGAAAGGACTGCAGCACAGGATTGAGACTAATACCTTCCTCAATAGCCTGGTATGTATCGTGTTTAAAGCGCAGAAGCAGTGTCTTTTTATCGTAGTCATGGAAGGTGTCTACGATCTCATCAGCGTATCGAACAAACCCATAGATAGCATAAATAGGCAAGTGGAATTTACGGTCAAGCGTTTTGATGCCTAACGTAAATGACGTACTGTAACGCTCAGTAATTAGCTTACTGCATTCCAGTGCGGTTTTATCGAACAATGCCATCATAAAATTAAGTGTATGGTATTTTTGAGTTGAGGAATAAGCTACCGAAAGACACGAAAGGGCCTAAGTTACAAGAAGTCTGGTGGTCATTCGCCAGGCTTAATCAATTATATCGCTGAAATTAAGTAACTTCTTTGGCCACTTCATCGGCCACAACCAGGCCTGAGATAAGAGAAGGAGGCACACCCGGCCCTGGTACGGTAAGTTGACCCGTATAAAACAAGTTGTTAACCCGCTTGTTTTTCAACGATGGCTTGAGCAATGCCGTTTGCCGCAAGGTATTCGCAAGGCCATAGGCGTTTCCCCGAAACGCATGGTAATCCCGTTTAAAGTCGCTATGAGCGTAACTACGCTTAAAAACGATGTGGCTACGAATGTCTTCACCAACATACGCTTCAAGCCGGTCCATAATCAGGCCGAAATAATGTTCGCGGGTTGTCTCATCGTCGGTCAGATCGGGAGCAACGGGTATGAGCAAGAACAAATTTTCGTGTCCTTCCGGTGCTACATCAGGATCCGTTTTCGAGGGTGCCGATACGTAAAATAAAGGTTTGGAAGGCCACCGGGGCGTTTCATAAATCTCTTGTGCGTGAAGTTTAAAATCTTCGTCGAAGAAGAGCGTATGGTGCTGTAATTTCGGGATTCGCTTGCTGACTCCCACATAGAATAACAGGGAGGAAGGGGCCATAACGCGTGTGTTCCAATAAGCGTCGTCATAATTTCTGTTTTCCGGAGCCACTAAGCTTGTCTCGACATGGTTGTAATCGGCCCCGGCTACCACAGCATCTGTCTCAAAAATGCCATCGGTGGTTACCACACGCTGGGCTTTATTTTTCAGTACATCAATTTTCAGTACCGTTTGATTGAGTAAGATCTTAACACCTTTTTCTTCGGCCAGACTGACCATCGCTTTCACAATTTCATACATGCCCCCCATAGGATACCAGGTGCCCAGCGCCATTTCAGCGTAGTTCATCAGGCTGTACATCGCAGGGGTATTTTCGGGCGTGGCGCCCAGAAACAAAACCGGGAATTCGATGATCTCAAGTAATCGCGGATTTGTGAAAAACTTACGGGCGTGGCTGGCAAATGATTTGAAGACATCCAGCCGCGTAACGTCGTAGAGTAACTTAAGGCTGATGAACTCGGATATCGATCGACTTGGCTTCCAAACAAATTTATTCATACCTACCTCATACTTGTAGGCTGCCTGCTTCAAAAATTCCCGCAGTTTCAGACCGCTTCCGGGTTCTATCTGTTCGAACAGGATCTCCAGATTATCCAGTCCGGCAGGAAGATGGACCGCATCATCGGGCCCGAAAACAACAGTATATGAGGGGTCAAGACGAACGAGGTTGTAGTAGTCGGCAGTTTTTTTACCAAAGCGGGCAAAATATGTTTCAAATACATCGGGCATCCAGTACCAGCTTGGCCCCATATCGAACGTGAACCCTTCTGCCTCAAAAACGCGGGCTCGTCCACCTGGCAGGTTATTTTTTTCGAGGATGGTAACGTCGTAGCCTTTATCGGCCAGGCTTGTAGCTGCTGCCAGCCCGGCAAACCCGGCTCCTATAACAAGAACTCGTTTGGGCATTGATGGTAAAAGAGTAGGTAAGAGATTAAAAAAGTGCTTGATGAAGAAATTTGTTTGGGCTAAACTATCTAAAATTTCTAATCAATGCGGTCTTACCTACACGATGACAATGGCAATTATACTGGGCGACAGACGAAAACAGAGAAAATACACCCAGCCGAACTTGAGGTGACTGACCTCAATTAAATGCCATTTATTACTACAAATCTTTTGATGATGAGATAGTTACAAACAAAAAAAGTTGGGTGGTATCCACCCAACTTTTCGAACCTTCCTCTTTTTTAACCAAAAACTACTCAATCAATAAATCTTAGACGACAGACTTCTAAAAAGTATCGCTTATGCGTTAAAATAAGCGTAAACTTTTAGCTGACCTTTCAATTCCTTGCGGGCAATGTGAATGCGATTCTTAACAGTACCAATGGGGATGTTTAGTTTGGCCGCAATTTCGTGGTATTTGAAGCCCCGGAAATGCATCATAAACGGGGTTTTGTAGGTATCATCCAGGCCATTGACCGCCCGGTTAATGTCATCCTGAGCGAACGACGAATAAGCAATGTTATCCGTGCTGCTCTCGATAGAGTTGATGTAGTGCAAATTGTCAGTTGTATCAATGAAGGTATTTTTCCGCACCATGCGTTGGTAGTTGGTGATGAACGTATTCTTCATTATTGTATATAACCAGGCTTTCAAATTGGTCCCATCCGTGTATTTGTCACGATTGGTAAATGCCTTCAACAGTGTATCTTGTAATAAGTCGTTTGCATCTTCAACATCTTTTGTCAAACGCAGTGCAAACGGACGCAACGATTTAGACACTTTTCCAATATGGTTAGTAAATTCGAGAGCGGTCATGGCTGTTTAAGTTTTTCTGTTGAATCTTATTGAATCAAATACATATATCCATTAGACAAAAACGAAACCAGTCTTTTTGAGTTAAAGGTCAAACACTTGAGCGATTGGAATAAATGGCTGTATTACAGGAGTTTGACAATTATTAAAATTGTGCCATAGCAACCGTCAACACCCCCTACTTACTGTGGAGTGTGGAATATTTCCCCCATTGTGGGGAATCCACACTGTGGATTTTGTTTAACGTTCATGCATGGGTATTAAACAAAATCGGTAGAGCGATTGGCCCTACCGATTTTGTACAAACTCGTTTATGTTTCTCTGCTATCTACACCTTACAAACGCTCATAAAAAGTCAGACAAGACCTTCCCTGAGCAAGTCATGCAAGTGAATAAATCCCAGTACTTGGTTTGCTTCAGACACCACAAGTTGCGAAACGTCGCGTTCCTGCATCAGTTGCAGGGCTGCGGCCGCATATTCATCCGGATCTACGCAGACAGGCGTAGGCGTCATTACGTCTTTCGCACAGAGTTCCCAGAAAGAAGCATGGTCATAGGCCATCCGACGAATGTCGCCATCGGTCACAATGCCTTTTAGGTCGCCATTTTCATCGACTACTGCCGTAGCACCCAGTCGATTCGCAGAAATTGTAAAGATTACCTCCCTTACCGGCGTTGTGAGTGAAACCTGTGGACATTGATTGTGTGGAAAAATATCCGCGACTCGTAAATACAACCGCTTGCCCAGCGAACCGCCAGGATGATAACGGGCAAAATCCTGCCGTGTAAATCCACGGACTTCCAATAAACTAACGGCCAGGGCATCGCCAATGGCCAAGGCTACTGTGGTACTTGTTGTAGGGGCCAGATTAAGTGGATCGGCTTCCACTTCGGCATAGGCAAGCAGCACATGATCGGCCTGCTGGGCCAGATACGAATCGCGGGCGCTTACCAGGGCAATCAACCGGACGCCGGTCCGCTTTAATAAAGGCATCAGAACTTTTATTTCGGCCGTATTACCGCTTTTCGAGATCAGCAAAACCACATCATTCACCTGAATCATACCCAGATCACCGTGGATGGCATCAGCTGCATGCATGAATAGAGATGGTGTTCCTGTCGAGTTCATCGTGGCCACAATTTTCTGCCCGATGAGTGCGCTTTTCCCAACCCCCGTTACGACCAGCCTGCCCGAACTGTTTAGTATGGTTTCAACGGTAGCATCAAATTGATCATCGAGTAAATCAACCGCATTGCGAATTGCTTCGGCTTCGGCCAACAAAACCGAACGGGCGATAGTCTTAGGATTTTTTATTACTTTCAACGTCAGGTTTGATAATCAGGAAGTGATTGGTACGTATATTCGCTAACTTTATATAGCAAAGATACGGCAAGCACATTGAGTAAAGTAACTTTTGTACGATTTGTAGAATGATGCAGGTTGATCAGTCGGTCCATTCAACTCTTAAAGAGCGGCTAAAAGAAATTTTTGGGTATAGCCAGTTTCGGGGCGAGCAGGAAGCCATTATTTATAGTATCCTGGCAGGGCGAAATACCTTCGTCATTATGCCCACCGGAGCAGGTAAATCATTGTGCTATCAACTCCCTGCTATTGTCAGTGAGGGTACCGCCGTAGTTATTTCGCCCCTGATTGCCCTGATGAAGAACCAGGTTGATCAG
The DNA here is from genome assembly GCF_054776575.1 of Spirosoma humi. NCBI lineage: Bacteria > Pseudomonadati > Bacteroidota > Cytophagia > Cytophagales > Cytophagaceae > Spirosoma > Spirosoma humi. Next base: position 145,969 of record NZ_BAAHBR010000020.1, on the reverse strand, counting down.
CTGAATGCGTTCGGAATCAACGCGCAGTTCCTTAACTCGACGCTCTCGAAAGCGGAGATGAATAAGGTTAAAAAGGATACGCTCAATAGTTCACTGAAGTTATTATACATAGCGCCGGAGTCGCTGACCAAAGAAGAAAATTTGGATTTTTTGAAGAAAGCCAATATCTCATTCGTGGCCATTGATGAAGCACACTGTATTTCAGAATGGGGACATGATTTCAGACCTGAGTACCGTAAAATTCGGGGCATCGTTGATAACATCGGCAACTTGCCGGTCATAGCCCTCACGGCGACCGCTACGCCTAAAGTGCAGCAGGATATTCAGAAAAACCTGCAGATGGAAGATGCTAACTTATACAAGACATCCTTCAATCGGAAAAATCTATACTACGAAATCAAACCGAAGGTCGACGCTAAAAAGCAGTTGATCAAGTACATTAAACAGAACAAAGGGAAATCGGGGATCATTTATTGCCTTAGCCGGAAGACCGTTGAAGAGATTGCCGAGCTCCTGCGCGTTAATGATGTAAAAGCGTTGCCGTACCATGCGGGTCTGGATCCACAAACCCGGATGCACAACCAGGATGCATTTCTGAACGAAGACGCCGACGTTATCTGTGCTACCATTGCGTTTGGGATGGGTATCGATAAGCCGGACGTTCGGTTCGTTATTCACTACGACGCCCCTAAGTCGCTCGAAGGGTACTATCAGGAAACGGGCCGGGCCGGGCGCGATGGGCTGGAAGGCAATTGCCTCATGTTCTATAGCTACGACGATATTGTCAAGCTCGAAAAATTCAACAAGGATAAACCCGTTACCGAACGCGATAACGCCAAACATTTATTAGCAGAAATGGTCTCCTATGCCAACCTCGGCGTTTGTCGTCGACGGCAGTTGCTTGGCTATTTTGGCGAGTATATGGAAAAGGACTGCGGTTTCTGCGACAACTGCCTGAAATCGCCGGAAAAATTCAAGGTGCAGAATGAAGTCGTTTTAGCCTTGCAAACGGTTTTGCAAACAGACCAGCGTTTCGACGTGGCTCACTTAGCCGATGTATTGACAGCTACGGGAAACCAGTACGTAACGAGTTACGAACACGATCGCCTGGCCGTGTATGGCAAAGGACTGGAATTCAACGATGATTGTAACTTCTGGTGCTCGCTCATTAAGCAGATCACAATTTACGGCTACCTCGAAAAAGATGTCGATAATTATGGTATTCTGAAATTGTCGCAGCGGGGCCTGACCTACATCGAAGATCCTTATCCAATTACCCTGACGAGGGATCATGATTATGAGCAGCAAAGTGCGGATGTAAAGGACGACGAAGACAAAGATTCGTCGCCAGCATCGGGTGGCGTCGCCTACGATGAAGAACTACTTGGGTTGCTGAAAGCCCTTCGCAAACGCATCGCCAAAGAAAAAAACCTGCCGCCCTACGTTATTTTCCAGGAAACATCCATGGAGGAGATGGCGACAACCTACCCAACCACGCGCGAGGAAATGGCGCAGATCAACGGGGTTGGGATGGGCAAGGTGCAAAAATTCGGGCGGCAGTTCATTGACCTGATTACGAAGTACGTTGAAGACAACGAAATAGAAACGGCAAAAGATGTAGTTATCAAGTCGACCGTTAATAAATCGAAAGTCAAGATTTTTATTATCCAGCAGATCGACCGGAAGGTAGACCTCGACGAGATTGCCGAGTCGAAGTCGCTAACCATGGAAGACCTGATGGAAGAGATTGAACACATCTGTTACTCGGGTACACGATTAAACCTCGATTACTACATCAATCAGGTAATGGATGAAGACCGGCAGGACGAAATTTTCGAGTATTTCATGCGGGCCGAAAGCGATAACATCGCTGTAGCACTGCGTGAATTTGGGGGCGATGATTTCACCGAACAAGATCTGCGCCTGATGCGCATAAAATTCCTGTCGGAAGTAGCTAACTAAATGATAAGTGATAGCTGATGAATGGGTTCAACCTAATCATTGGCTATCATTCATCATCGCACCGGCGACCCGGTCATCATTATTTATGAATATATTAATACTAGGGTCGGGTGGGCGCGAACATGCCTTTGCCTGGAAATTAGCGCAAAGCCCATTGTGTGATACCGTATTTGTTGCGCCGGGTAATGCCGGAACCGCACAGGTGGCCACCAATTTGCCCATTAGCTACAACGACTTTCCGGCTGTTGCTGACGCTGTTCGAACCCAAAAGATTGATCTGGTTATCGTTGGCCCTGAAGAGCCACTAGTTAAAGGAATCGTTGATTATTTGCATAAGCAAACCGGTTTAGCGGACCTGCGGATTGTTGGGCCCGATGTTAAAGGGGCGCAGTTGGAGGGGAGTAAGGACTTTTCCAAGCAGTTCATGCTTCGGTATGGTATTCCAACGGCGGCTTCGCAAACGTTTACGGCGGATACACTAGAGGAGGGGCTTCGTTATCTGGAAAGCCACGCCCTGCCTATTGTTCTGAAAGCCGATGGGCTGGCAGCTGGAAAAGGCGTCATTATTGCCGAAACGCTGGCCGAGGCTCAAACAACTCTTCGGGACATGCTAGATGGGCAAAAGTTTGGTGAGGCAGGCAGTAAAGTCGTCGTGGAGCAATTTTTACGGGGCATTGAACTGTCGGTCTTTGTTCTGGCCGATGGAACGGGCTATAAGATTTTGCCCGAAGCCAAAGATTACAAGCGAATTGGCGATGGTGACACCGGACCAAATACGGGTGGAATGGGTGCTGTCTCGCCCGTTGTATTTGCCAACAAGTCGTTTTTGCAGAAAGTCGAAGATAAAGTTGTCAAGCCTACGCTGGCTGGGTTACAGCAGGAAGGTATCGTTTATAAAGGATTCATTTTCATAGGGTTGATGAAAGTCAATAGCGAACCTTATGTGATTGAGTACAACGCGCGCATGGGCGATCCTGAAACGGAAGTGGTCTTGCCGCGAATCCAAAGCGATTTTGCTGAGTTAATGATGGCAACTGCGGAAGGAACTCTGGATAATGTTGTTATTCAGGTATCTTCGCAAACAGCCGTAACAACGATGCTGGTGTCCGGTGGTTACCCCGCTGACTATGAAACGGGTAAACTGATTTCGGACCTGGAGCGTTTAGACGATGTGATAGCGTTCCATGCCGGAACGCTGAAAAAAGACGGTCATGTATTGACCAATGGTGGACGGGTACTGGCTATTACGGCACAGGCTAATTCGCTGGAAAACGCTGTTCGAAAGTCGCAGGAAGCGGCCCGAATAGTACAATTTAACGGAAAACAGTACCGAAAAGATATTGGGCTCGACCTGATTCGGTACTCCGACTAACGAAGTTGCACCGTTATAGAGTTGTAAAGTTGTCGAGTTATCCAGTTGGGTAAAACTCTGCAGCGTTATGACGTTACGACTTCATAACTATATATATATGTCCTGCAAATCTTGTGCAACCGGTGGGTGTGGAACCCAGCGAGGGGCATCCGACGGTGAGAAAACAGCCACTACCGGATGTGGTAGCGGAGGGTGTAGCAGTGGAGGCTGCAACAAATTGAATTCTTTTGACTGGCTGAGTGACATCGCCATGCCAGGTCTGCGATATGACGTAGTTGAGGTGAAATTTAAAGGTGGACGCAAAGAATATTATCGAAATGTTCACCAGTTGGATCTCACTACGGGCGACTACGTAGTGGTTGAGATGCAATCGGGTTTTCACATTGGTTCCGTATCGCTGCAAGGTGAGCTGGTTCGACTGCAGGTGAAAAAACGGGCGGTCAAGATCAATGACGATACAAAAGTTATTCATCGAATAGCAACGCCAAAAGATCTGGAGCGCCACGAACAGGCTGTTCTGCGTGATCTCCCTGCTTTATACCGCTCCCGAGAAATTTCACGTGAGCTAAAGCTCAACATGAAACTGTCCGATGTCGAATTTCAGTCGGACAACACCAAAGCAACTTTTTATTATTCATCAGAAGAACGGGTTGATTTTCGCGAGTTGATCAAAATGCTGGCGAGTGAATTCAAAGCCCGGATCGAAATGCGGCAGATCAGCCTTCGGCAGGAAGCTGGTCGGCTGGGAGGTATTGGTTCCTGCGGCCGCGAGCTTTGTTGTTCGACCTGGCTGACCGATTTTAAAAACATTGCTACGTCGGCGGCCCGGTATCAGAATCTATCGTTAAATCCGGCAAAACTGTCGGGTCAATGTGGGCGACTAAAATGTTGCCTGAACTACGAGTTAGATACGTATATGGATGCGCTGCGGGATATTCCAACGATTGAAAAACCGCTGGAGACGCAGAAAGGACGGGCTTATTTACAAAAGACCGACATCTTCCGTAAACTCATGTGGTTTGGCTATGGAGCCGAGAGCACCTGGTATCCGTTGGCCATCAGCCGTGTCCTGGAAATTGTTGAATTGAACAAAAACGGCGTCATTCCTGAATCGTTCGATGTGTTGACACCCATTGGTACAAAAGAGCCTGTCACAGCTGCGGCTCTGAACAGCGACCTGCAAAAGCTGGATGCCAAATACACCGCTCGAACAGGTAATAACAAAAAGAAGAAAAAGAAATCGCGGGGTCCGGAGGGGAGTTCTCCTCGTCCCACACCGAATAGTAAAGCGTAACAAAAACCCCCAACCTAACTAGGTTGGGGGTTTTTGTTAATAGAGCTTTAAAAATCGCCCGTGTAAAATGGGCTGAAAACGTAATAGCTGCTATCCCGTTTGGCGCGTTTGGGGGCCGTCTCAATGGATAACTGAAAGCGGGGCAGCGGATTATCGGTACGGAACCATTCGATATAAGGACGCTCTTTTGTATAAAGCCGGGCTACTTCCCGAACATGGATTGTCTTAACATCGGCAAGAGTGGCCGGTAAATGGTTGATTTCAACGTCTACCGCATTGGCATACTCGTCGTATACGCTTAGGTGCTCGTTTTTAGTCCGTTCGACAAGCGCATTTTTGTTGTGGAAAAAAGTCGCTTCCAATAACTGATTCATGTTGAAGGAGAATGTCTCACCCAGCGGATACTTTGAGATGCCAGCCGCCTGTAACAGGGTAAAAAACTCTTTCCGCTGGCCATCAAATGGAACCGGTCTGGGACTTGTTTCAATGAATATCTGATAAGGTTTTGCCTGTCTGTCGATGTTGACCCTATTTTCCCATTGGTGCATCACAAATAATTCGCTGACAAACGACGGAGATAGCTTTGCCAATTCACCAACCGAAACCTCTTTCCCATCGATGTACAGCGCCGACTCATATTTGTAGTCATCGGGCAACAGGAACTGATCTCCTTTGAGCTGTACTATAACGGGGTTGCTTTCAACCACTTGCGTGCCGAACGTAGTCTGATATAAAGCCATATGGCGATACCAGGTTCCCTTTTCTTCCAGGCCAACCACTAGTTCTCGTGACGGATTAATGGCAGGAAGGCCGTTGGGCGAGAACGCTTTACCGAACTGAGGCCGATTCTGATTTCGCTCGTGTTGACAGGCCAGGATCGTGGTGCCTATCAATAAAAGCCAGATTGCATATCGCCACCAGGCCCGTAGCTCCGAAGGTTGGCTGTTGATCATATGCACCCGTTGCCGTAGAGAAGGACCATTAAAGTGGTTGATAATGCCCGCCTGCCCAGCCGATAAACTAACCTTGAGAAGATTGTATTGATAGGTTTTCGCGTCGATGCCTTCAGCCAATACAGCGCGATCGGCACTGAATTCGAGGGTTTGGTGGAGCAAATAGCGGAACAGATAAACGGCAGGATTAAACCAGAAAATAATACAGACTATCTCCACGAGCAGCATATCGATGCTATGTTGCTCACGCACATGGGCGCGTTCATGCCGAAGAATCTGATCCAACTCGTTAGCTGTGTGCTGATCGGGGTTCAGTACGACCCAGTTGAAAAACGAAAAAGGCGATGTGACAGCTTCGTTACGGACTAGAATAAAGTCGTTATAAGGATCATGGGCCGATTGGCGAATGAGTTTTCTGAGTGATAATAGCCGGATGCCAAAGTGGATTAATAAAAAGAAAACGCCGGTGATGTAAAGGGCGAGCAGACCGAGTTGCCATGACCAGATAAGGCGTTTCTGCTGCGACTGAAAGGCGCGGAATGTCTGTTGGTTCGGGAAGGTAATCGTTACGTCGGTTTGCGGGTAGATTGGGTCGGTTACTAATCTGGGGACAATAACCTGAGCCGTTTGCTGCATCGCTGTGCGTATAGGTTGGGGCCGCCAGTCAGGTAAGTCGAGTAGGGGTAGGAGCAGGCTTCCGACTACGCCCAGCCAAAGTGCCAGCCGATTGGCATAGAAAAACGTTTCGCGCCGAAGCAGCAAATAAAAGGCAATGCTTACCACGGCCAGCAGGCCATTGACCAGCACAACGTAGCGCAAAGTTTCCATAGTGGATAGCCTATTCTGGACAGACGTCCGGTTCAAATTTCTATAAAACCGGACGTTTGTCCGGGACGAAGCTGCCTACTTTTTCTCGATCATAGCCAGAATTTCCCGTAGCTCATCCGCCGAGATCTTCTCGTTTTTAGCGAAATAGCTAACTAAGTTCTTGTATGAGTTGTCGAAGTACTCATCAACTACTTTGGTCAGCACAAATCGGTTCTGGTAGGCTTCTTTACTAATAATTGGATAGTATTCGTGGGTGTTGCCATACGCTTTATGGCCTACATAGCCTTTCTCTTCGAGATTGCGGACAATTGTCGAAACGGTATTGTAATGCAACGGAGGGTTGGTAAACTGAGGGACCATGTCTTTTACATAGCCCTGCTCCATTTTCCAGAGCACCTGCATTACTTCTTCTTCTTTGGCGGTTAACTTTTCCATAGAACAAATCTAGAACTATTGTTTTCGTTTTCAAACTACTTAACTAGTTTTTTGTTGCTTGAAAAGCCAGCGCCACCGTCGTAGCTTTGTATACTATTTAGTGATGCATATGAAACGATTGGGGTTACTCCTGTGTCTGGCCTTGTTAATGGGTAGTTGCGACACAAATGCGGTCTATAAAGAATACACGGACATTGAGGATGGAAAATGGTACATAAAAAATGCACCATCCTTCACGTTCGAGATTACCGACGCAACACAGCCCTACAATATCTATTACAACCTCCGAAACAGCCTTTCGTACGGGTATTATAATCTTTACCTGACCCGCTACCTGCGCGATGCCAACGGGAAAGAAATTGAATCGCGACTGGATGAACTGATTTTGATGGACCCTAAAACCGGGAAGCCCAATGGCGATGGTCTTGGCGATCTCTTCGACCACAAGTTTTTAATGAAGCGTAATTATCATTTTCCGAAGCCGGGCAAATACACTATGCAGCTCAAGCAATATATGCGGCAGGATCCCTTGCTGAATATTATGAGTGTGGGCATTACCGTTGAAAAGGCTACGCCTGCCCATTAACCTGACTTTGTGCTTCTGATGGTAGTCGATTTATTCCGGAAAAACCGATTCTATTTTCTTCCCTACGCTTTTGTATTGGTCGTATTCGGGGTGCTACAGGTCGTTTATTCACAGGCGCAGTTGATGCAGTGGGTTAACAGCCGTAATAGTTCACTAGCCGACTTAATTTTTCCATACATCACCTATGTAGGCGATGGTGCCTTTTTCATCGCCGTTTGTCTGCTACTTATTGCGCTGATCAACTGGCGGGTTGGGCTGATGGCGTTTGCTAGTTTTGCGCTATCGTCGCTAGTATCGGAGTTTTTAAAGAAAGTTGTCTTCAACGGTTCGCCACGACCGCTTAAATATTTTGAACACTCGACCTTTCAGTATCATCTTATTGAGGGGTTGGACATTCATAGTTACAATAGCTTTCCATCGGGCCATACGACGACTGCTTTTGCCATGTTCGGTCTGTTGGCTTTCTTGGATCAGAAGAAAAGTCGGGGCTGGATATGGCTGTTATTGGGGCTTCTGGCAGGCTATTCGCGGGTATATTTGTTTCAACATTTTGTGGAAGATGTTTACGCTGGTTCGCTGGTTGGCATTCTGTCCTCGATCGTTATTTACGCGCTTATGAGTCGCTGGGCTACAGAACCGAACCCGTCGACAGGGAAATAGCTTCTCTTTTTTTGATTACATTTGTTCTGGGCACTGCCGAACCATTGCCTATGCAGCACCGTTACCTCAGTACTACATAAATCAACGAGCTTCGAAAACTCTCTCATGAGCGACGCCATCAAACATGAGTGCGGTATTGCCCTAATTAGGCTACGCAAACCGTACCAATATTACATTGATAAGTACGGAACAGCGCTCTACGGAGCCAACAAACTCTACCTGCTCATGGAAAAGCAGGTCAATCGAGGCCAGGACGGAGCCGGCATTGCCAACATCAAACTCGATGTACCCGCCGGCCATCGCTATATCAGCCGCTACCGATCCGTCGATCAGCGCCCCGTAACGGATATCTTCGAAAAAGTTAATAAGAAATTCCGGAAGGCGCTCAAAGGCAACAAAGACAAGGCGAAGGATGCGAAATGGCTCCAGGAAAACATTGCTTTTACGGGCGAAGTATGGATGGGCCACCTCCGGTACGGTACACACGGAGCCAACGAAATCGAAAATTGTCATCCTATGCTCCGCCAAAGCAACTGGCGTAGCCGAAACCTGGTGGTGGCGGGTAACTTCAACATGACAAATGTTGATGAACTATTCGATAAACTCGTTTCTCTGGGACAGCATCCGAAGGATAAGGTTGACACCGTAACGGTGATGGAGAAAATTGGCCACTTCCTGGACGAAGAAAATCAACGTGTATTCGAGCGATTTAAGGGTATCTACGAAAACCCCGATCTGTCGGATATTATTGAGGATAACCTCGATATGCAGCGCGTTTTACACCGGTCGTGCCGCGATTTTGATGGTGGCTACGCGATGGTTGGCATGACGGGCTATGGGGCCTCTTTTGTGGCCCGCGACCCGGCGGGTATTCGTCCAGCCTATTATTATGCCGATGATGAAGTAGTGGTGGTAGCCTCGGAAAAGCCAGCGATCAAAACGGCTTTCAATGTCGATTACAGCGCCATTCAGGAAGTAAAACCTGGACATGCCCTTATCATCGATAAGTATGGTGAGTACATGGAGCAGGAGTTCGTGAAGCCAATTGAAAAGAGATCGTGCAGCTTTGAACGGATTTACTTCTCGCGGGCTACCGATCCTGATATTTATAACGAACGCAAAACGCTGGGAAAACTGCTGATTCCGCAGATTCTCAAAGAAATAGATTACGACCTCGAAAACACAGTTTTCTCTTATATTCCGAATACCGCCGAAACGGCTTTTTTCGGAATGGTCGAAGGGCTGGAGGATCACCTGGCCAAGCAGCGCAAGAAAGCCATTATGGATGGTATCCTTTTCGAAGAAGAACTGGATCGCGTACTTTCCTTCCGGCCACGGATCGAAAAACTGGTTGCCAAAGATGTAAAATTACGGACATTCATTGCCGACGATTCCCAGCGCGATGACATGGTGTCGCATGTGTATGATACGACATTTGAAGTCATCAAAAAAGGGAAAGATAACGTAGTCGTGGTCGACGATTCTATTGTGCGTGGAACGACTCTGGAAAAGAGTATTCTTCGCATGCTGGATCGTTTAGGACCCAAGAAAATCATTATCGTTTCGTCGGCCCCACAAATTCGTTTCCCCGACTGTTACGGTATTGATATGTCGAAGTTCAAGGAGTTCATTGGATTCCGCGCAGCCCTTGAACTACTCCGCGACCGGGGTCAGGAAGAACTACTGGACGAAGTGTACGGGCAGTGCGTAGCCGCTATAGAAACGGGGAATGCATCGAGCCAGAACTATGTGAAAGCGCTGTTCGAGCCGTTCACCCACGAAGAGTTATCGAAGAAAGTAGCGCAGATTGTTACTCCCTCCGATCTTAAGGCCGAAGTCGCTGTCGTGTATCAGACGGTTGAAAACCTGCATAAAGCCTGTCCCAACCACTCGGGCGACTGGTATTTTACGGGTAACTATCCAACACCTGGCGGCAACGTTGTTGTCAATAAAGCCTTTGTAAACTTTATGGAAGGCAAATTGGTGAGAGCGTATTAAGTCGGGAAAAACTAAATAAAGCAAGGCCTCTGACCGTACGGTCAGAGGCCTTGCTTTATTTAGGGTCGTTGCTGGTTCTGCCAAGCTGAGGTATTAACATTATTCATGATCAACTGCGGCAGGAAATGTTGAATCAATTACTAGTTGCCTGAGGTGAAATGGCAACAGTAGTAAAAGCGCTACTAAAATAAAGTACGCTGATACAGGCTTCCTGAGTAATCGGGTAAGTAAGCATAAGACTTTCAACGTAAATTTGATACTCTATTTAATCATTAACTGACCTATGCGAATTCCTGAAGAAACTGTTGAACGAATCCGGCAGTCAACCGACATTCTGGAGGTCATAAATGATTTTGTTTCCTTAAAGAAACGGGGTAGCAACTACATTGCCTGTTGCCCGTTTCATAATGAGAAAACGCCGTCATTCAACGTGAATCCTACCCGCCAAATCTATAAATGTTTTGGTTGTGGGAAAGCCGGTGATGCTGTCCGTTTTGTCATGGACATCGAAAATATCGGCTACGGAGAAGCACTGCGCTATCTGGCTAAAAAATACGGGGTCGAGATTGAGGAGCAGGAGCAAACCCCGGAAGATTTGCTTCGCCAAAATGAACGCGAAAGCTTACTCATTGTGCTCAACTTCGCAAAGACCTTTTTTCAGGAAACCATGAAAGCGACCGATGAAGGCAAGAGCATTGGCCTGAGCTATTTCCGGGAAAGAGGCTTCACAAACCCCACCATCGACGCCTTTGAACTGGGGTATACTTTAGATCAATGGGATGCCTTGCTCAAAGAAGGCCAGCGCCGGGGGTATAGTCGTGATCTGCTCGAAAAAGCCGGGCTGGTTTTAACAAAAGAGGGTAATGCTGGGGGCGACAAAAAAGTATTTGATCGATTCCGGGGACGGGTAATGTTTCCTATTCACAATGTATCGGGACGGGTAATTGCTTTTGGTGCCAGGATTCTAAAGGTCGATAAAAATCAGCCCGGCGGGGCGCCCCCAAAATACCTGAATTCGCCCGAAACAACCGTCTACCATAAAAGCCAGGTTTTATATGGCATTTTTCAGGCGAAACAATCCATCCGGCAAGAGGATGTCTGTTACCTGACGGAAGGATATACGGACGTAATCTCACTGCATCAGGCCGGTATTAAAAACGTGGTGGCTTCATCAGGCACCTCGCTTACGACGGAGCAAATCCGCTTAATCTCCCGATTTACGCCAAACGTCACCATTTTATACGATGGCGATGCCGCTGGTATCAAGGCGGCTCTTCGTGGGTTGGATATGGTTCTTGAAGAAGGGCTTAATCTTAAACTATTGCTGTTGCCCAATGGTGAAGACCCCGACAGTTATGTGCATAAGGTGGGAGCAAATGCATTCAAGGCATATATCCGGGAGCACTCGCAAGACTTTATCGACTTCAAAGCCAGCCAATGGCTGACAGAAGCGGGGGATAATCCGCTTAAGCGGGCAGAAGGTATTTCGGACGTCTGTGCCAGTATCACGCGAATACCCGATCCACTTAAACGTCAAACGCTCTCTCAACGGGTAGCACAGGTTTTCCACGTCAGTGAACAATCGGTTATATCCGAAATAAACCGGCTACTGCGCAAGCAGCAGGATCAAACGAAAAAAGACTCCGAACGGCAGCAACGGGTCGGAGATGGTAGCAAAAAAACAGCTTCCGGGCCAGCCCCCAACTCATCGGAGCCATCATTCGATGATATAAATTCCTTACTTGATGGGTTTGGTGCTGAACCATTTGAGCCGCCGAATACTGCCCCACCGGGGAAGTTTTATGTAGATGAGCGTACAAAGCCTGTAAGAACCCCCATATCGTATCAGGAAGAGGAATGTGTCAGGTTGTTAATCAATTACGGCGCACGCGAACTGGAGCCCGGTATAACGCTCTGCCAGTATGTGCTGAGTGAGTTGCATGAGATCGACTTTCAGACACCCCCTTACGACGTAATTCTGACCTTGTTCCGGGAGGCCTATAGCCGGGGCGATATTCTAACCGCCAATGATTTTCTAAATCGCCGTTCCGATGCGCCGGAGCGATCTACTGATGCTGCCCTTCAAAGTCAGGCTATTCACCTGACCACACCACGCTATGAGATCAGTGGTGGATGGCTGAAACACGAGATTCTCGTGCCTTCCGAGGAAGAGATTGGCATTCTGGCAGATGCCGCTTATCGAAACATTCTGCGTATAAAAAAAATGCTGGCTGAGCAACGCATGTCGGCACTGCAGCAACTTCTTCGGGAAGCACGAAACAAGCCGCCTGAAGAGGCTGACCAGCTACTCGCTGAGTTTATGCATTTCAAACGAATCGACATCGAAATTTCGAGCCTGCTCGGTACCGTCATCTCCGGATAAACGACGGGAACGGCACAAAAAAAGCCCCGGCAAATGTCGGGGCTAACCTTTATAGGAGGGGAGGGTGAACACTAAGCTTGAGCGACATGCGTGACGCTAATTAATTCGACATCAATCTGGCGATTCAACTCATCCAGTAAACTGGCATGAGAAGAGAGTTGACCAGGTTTAGAGAGTTGAGCCGGTTGTCCCGTCTTCTGGCTTGACATGTCAAGCAGAAGCGTCATCAGAACATCGCCCATATGTTGGCGCAGTTCTATGAGTCGGTTCAGGCGAGACCGGTTAGCGGTAGGCTTCCGACGGGCCACTGTTTGTAACGTATTGATCAGGCGATCCAATTTAGCGAAGCGATAATGAAAAGCTTCCGTTGCCTGCGCCCATGCTAAAATGACTTTTTGGATCTCCTCTTCTGAGGCTTCGTAGCCGAACGATATTGCTGATTCTTCCTGATTCATCATCCGATGGTCAAATATGTGTTGTGCAATTGGATGATCAAAAATAGGCTCCCATTTAGGCTGAAAGCAAACCCCTTTGCGTGAAATCACCATTTTTCCGGACGAAATCACCCAAATAGTTTTAACGAAATAGGTGATTTCATCCAGAAAATGGTTGATTTCATTCATCTGCCCTTGCCGAATGTGCATTACCTGTGTTACCTTGTCGCACCTATAGATGTGTAAAGACCATGAATCAATTAAACAGTCGTGAAGAACTCACAAAAAAGTTCGCGATTCGACGCCGGGACTTTTCGATCCTCGTTGCTCAATCCGAATTATTTAATTGTGAGGTGTTGAGCCAACTCTTGAAAGAGCAAGGCTATAATGTAGTAGGCCGGGCGGTCGAGATGGAAGACACATTGCAGCAAATCAGAGTGAAGCGCCCGCAGTGCGTCATTCTGGAAGCCGAGATTTCAGGACAGCAAAGTTTTGAAATTGTTGAGCAAATGCAACGGTCGAACCAGCAAACGAAGTTCATTCTATATACCCGTAACTCCGATTTGCGGATGGTTGCCAGTGCTATGCAGATTGGATTCTTTGGATTCCTGTATGCTACCGACGGCCTGGATGAGCTGTATCGATGCTTCCAGACGGTTAGCAATGGGGGCTGTTACTACAGCAATGGGTTTATGAATTTGCTGAAAGGCTATGGCGTAGATGTTATATCTGATTCTACTCGGGACGAACTTAGCCGCTTAACCCAGCGTGAACGTGAAGTTTTGCGAATGATTGCGAACGGCCACACCGCCACCGACATTGCTGACCAGCTGAATATTAGCTATCGAACGGCGGTGAATCACAAAGCCCACATAGCCAAAAAGCTTCAATTAACTAGTTGCCGTCAATTACCGAAATACGGTATTGCGGTTAAAAATTACTTGTAAACAGCGGCTCAAGTCGCCAACATAAATGAGTCAGTAGTCGCGAAAGGTCCCTGTCCATTCTGAAGCCATTCCCTGAATTCCTGCATGCGTGCGCGGGGAACGATAATGTCATGGCCTTCCGGAGTGTTTACACGGACAATATATTTTCCATTTTCCCAGTAGGCATAATTTAAGACGGCCTGCCGGTTAACAATATAGTCTCGTTTTATACGAAAGAACTGAGAGGGGTCTAACTCCGCTTCCAGTTCGTTCAACGTTTTGCTGATCATGTATCGGCCTTTAGCTAACTCGGCGTAGTAAAATCGCTCTTCGATGGTAAAGTAATAAACATCGTTCACGGGGAAATCAAGTTCGCCGAGCAGGTTCTTCCCCTTCAGGTAAGAAAGAAATGGCGATGGGACAATGGGTTTTGGCAGAAATGTCGCGGATAACGCCAGAGCTTCCTGAGCAGCTTTGGCAGCTTCTGCCTCAGCCAGTTCCTGTGCCTCCCGGCGTTGCTGCAAAAAGTCCTGAAGAAGGGAAATATTAAGGGCTGTATACCCAATCAGAATGACTGGGAACAGATACTTAAAATAATGAGACCAGTCGAAAGTATTTATTATGTATACCTCCCAGTAATCACCAACAGAATAATTGGAGAAAGAAACCAGTAAGTAACGAATCGTTTGGGTTATGGGGTCAAAAACCCAGAACGAAATTAACAGCACAGGCAGGAACTGTAGTTCGTAGCGTCCTATGGAGCGCCAGTCATTATCAACTGCCTTTAGGTCAAGCCATCTATGGAAAATATTAAGAAGTGTGATGGTGATAAACAGAGTAACTAACTCTGGAATAATTAAAGAACGAACCAATACGCCGACATAATGAACAAAACCACCAGCGTTTTGCACTTTAGTCGCTTTGATGTCGTACCCTATAGACCATGACAGAGCTTCGATTAACAGCACGATGCTCATCAGGATCAGTACGCTATTTATCGGTTTTCTCAGGAAGCCCCGTGTCAGTCGAATTTCCTTCATGCTGTCCCCTTATTCAATTCTCATACTAATATACTAGTAATATTTAACTAATTCCAAGTACGTATAGTGACTTTTTGTTCATTGATGACCCTTGTCTCAGCCAGTAGCTTTGTATCAACAAAAAGGCGCTGTTCAGGCGCTGATCAAGCAAAGCAACTTCTAATAATCATTCAAACAATAGGTCATCATGAAAAAGCAATTTAGCATCAAACCAGCCCAAGTTGTCAAAGCAATCTCGAAATCAGTTGCCAAATCAGAATCAGCTAATCTGTTGAAATTCCTTGCAGATACTCCTCCTTGCTGCAGCGAATGGGATTTGTCGCGAATGGTAGCCACCCGCTAAGTTACATAGACCTTACTAAGCGCAAAGCAATTTTTAACAATCATTCGAATATACAGATTATCATGAAAAAGCAATTCAGCATCAAACCAGCCCAAGTTGTTAAAGCAATCTCGAAATCAGTTGCCAAATCAGAATCAGCTAATCTATTGAAATTCCTCGCAGATACTCCTCCTTGCTGCAGCGAGTGGGATCTGTCGAGAATGGTAGCCACCCGCTAATTTATACATGCCATGCTAACCGCAAAGCAACTTTATAAGCAAGAGCTGGAGAACTGCCGTAAACACTTTGAACAGGTAGACCTTGAGAAAGAACAAGGGTACCTGATGAAGTTCACAACATTCTCAGCTACCGTTGGGAATCTCCTGCCCGAAGTTCCCCGCGATAATCATGCAACAATGTTCAGTCAATTATTGTTGCAGCAGGTTTTTACCACCTTCGATCAGCAATGTTTAAGCGCTGGCGACCTGGTAAAACTGCGCGGAGCCCATAAAATGCTGAAAAAAGAAGCTGGTCCCCGCATTTATTGTACTTACCACCTCGGTTCTTACCGTCTACTTACCAGTGTGCTCTTTCGCCAGGGTGTAGATTGTGTACTCCTAGTGGGTAGTAATATGAATCGGACTCAGGGCGATGGCATGGCCGAACATATTGAAGGATTACGCAAAAAACATGGATTGACGAATGTTTTTCGCGTTGTTGAAACGGGGAGTCCCTCGGCCGGACTGACGGTTCTGCGGGAACTCAAAGCGGGACGTTCCCTGATCGTTTACGTCGACGGTAGCCCGGAAACGGCGCCCATCGCAGGTGAGGAGTCGCAGTTTTTGTCCGTACGATTCGGTAATCGGCGAGTGAAAACGCGCAAAGGAGTTGGTTACCTATCTCATGCCACGGGCGTTCCCATCGTACCGGTCGTGAGTTACCGCCAGCCCGATATGACCAATGTTTTGCACTGTCTGAAGTCAATTCGGCCAATTGTGCAAAGTGATCGTGAGATCTATTGTCAGGAAGCCATGCAACAACTTTATGATGCTTTCTGGCCGTTTCTGAACCAATATCCCGAACAATGGGAGGGGTGGAACTACATACAC
Organism: Spirosoma humi; assembly: GCF_054776575.1. Lineage (NCBI taxonomy): Bacteria > Pseudomonadati > Bacteroidota > Cytophagia > Cytophagales > Cytophagaceae > Spirosoma > Spirosoma humi. The sequence goes on along the minus strand of NZ_BAAHBR010000020.1, from coordinate 129,667 downwards.
TCATTTTTAGAGCCTGAAGTGCCTAAAGAAGGCATTTCGCGAAGAGGAGGGTTTCGGCCGGCCTTTAATGAAGAACGATATTCCCTGTGTGATCTTCAGCAGGCACCTATCCTCTTCGATCGACAGCTCTACCAAACGTATGAGATAACTGAAGACTTACGCGATCTACTGCTCAATTTAAATGGAGTAGAATCAGTAGAAGAAGTTGTTGGAGAGGAGATTTTCGGAGAACTACTGGAAATGGAAGTGCTTCACTAATCAACGTTCTGGTTTGACATAAATGAGGGGCGAATCAAGTACTTGATTCGCCCCTCATTTATACAGGAAACGTAGTAAAATTTTACTACGTACTAGGCATTGGTGCCTACTTCGATTTCTTCTCCCGACTTGTTGAAAAATTTGAAATTCACAATACCAAGCGACGTGTCCTTCACCAGTTTCACCCACACTTTATACTTCATATACCATTGAACCTGTTTCGAGTAGAGTCCTTTCGTATAGTAAGCGTAAAGGAAGGGATTCATCGAGATGGAGATGCCACGCTCATTTTGCTTGGTAAGTATATAATCGAGATTGTTTTCAATCACATCGGTTACCAGAACACTGGCCTGAATAGTACCCGTGCCGCCACAAGTTGGGCAAACTTCTCTAGTAACAATGTTCATCTCAGGCCTGACCCGCTGGCGCGTAATCTGCATGAGGCCAAATTTTGTCAGAGGCAGGATCGTGAACTTGGATCGCTCGGGTTTCATTTCATCGCGCATGATATCCTGCAGCAGTTTTTTATTCTCTGCTTTCTTCATGTCGATGAAATCGATGACAATAATGCCACCCATGTCGCGCAACCGAAGCTGACGCGCGATCTCTTTAGCTGCTTCGCGGTTTACGCTCACGGCTGTGGCTTCCTGATCTTCTTCTGAGTTTGACTTATTACCGCTGTTGACGTCAATAACGTGCAGCGCTTCGGTATGCTCAATAATCAGATAACCACCGCCTGGTAAACTAACTGATCGCCCAAATAACGATTTTAACTGTTTTTCCAGCCCGAGTGCTTCGAAAACCTTCGTTTTACCCGTGTGAAGTTTAACGATCTTCTCCTTGTCTGGCGCAATTGTGTGAATGTAATCTCTAATTTCGTCAAATGACTCGCGCGTGTCTACAGTGATACTCTCAAACGATTCGTTAAGCATATCCCGTAAAATGGACGAAGCACGATTCATTTCGCCCAGTATTCTATCGCGGGGCTTTGCATCGGCAAGGGCTTTAATGGCCTGGTCCCACTTGGCAAGTGAGTTTTGCAGGTCTCGGTCGAGTTCTTCTACGTCTTTATCCTGGGCAACAGTCCGGACAATAACGCCAAAGTTTTTGGGTTTAAGCGACGACATCAGTCGCATCAACCGCGACCGCTCGGCACGGTCAGTAATTTTTTTAGATAGGTTTACCCCATCTGAAAAGGGTACCAGAACCAAATAACGTCCGGCAATAGAAATGTCGCAGGAAAGGCGTGGACCTTTGGTTGAGATAGGCTCTTTAACTATCTGAACCAGAATGGGCGCGTTTTTCGTCAGTACCTTATCTATTTTCCCAATTTTCTCGATAACAGGCTCCAACTGGTTGGGGTTGAGCCGTCCGGTAGTGACGCGCTTGGCAATTACATCTTTGACCAGCTTGTTGAGCGAATTGATATTCGGTCCCAAGTCCTGGTAGTGCAAAAAACCGTCTTTCTCGTGCCCAACGTCAACAAATGCTGCGTTAAGGCCCGACGATAGTTTTTTAACTGTTCCTAAGTATAGATCGCCAACGGTGAAGCTGCTGTCTAACTCTTCTTCGTGATACTCCAGCAATCTCTTGTTTTGCAAGAGCGCAATCCGATCACCTTTCTGAGTCGAACTGATAACTAATTCATTACTCACAAGATGAATGTACGGTTAGAATGGCTATATAAAAAGAAAGAAGCCACGTTCGGGCTTTGCAGACCGGCCGAGGCTTCCACAAAATAAGTTTGTAGTTCACGGTTTGTAACTTACGTGCTATTGAACGAGTCAATAATAGTAAATAACAAACCATGAACTACAAACTATTTTTTCTTATGCCGATTTTTTCTTAGCCGTTTTTTCCGCTTGTGAGTGGCAATCTTGTGCCGTTTCCGTTTCTTACCGCAAGGCATAGTTAAACAGTGTTTAATGGTTGAAAATACATGTCGGCCGCCCACCCGGACGGCTTAAAAAAGTTGTATAGTGTTAAAGTTATGCGGTTATAAGGTTGATGAACAATCAGAAACCTTCATGCTCGCACGCCTTTTCGACTCTATAACTCAATGGGATAGCCGCTCTTCGTACTCCTGTACAGCAGCTAGAATCTGCGGGTCTTTCTCCTGCTTTTTTACCTGAGCGAGTACTTGTTTTGCTTCCGCCTTCTGACCGGCTTCGGCTAAACTAACGCCCAAATAAAACTGCGCTTTCCGGCTTGTTGGGTTATTAACCAAAATTTGCCGGAATCGCTCAATCGCCCGTTCGTACTGATTCGACCGCATGGATAGCAAGCCTAAGTTGAACAGGGCTAATTCGTTTGTTGGTTCCTGTTTCAATACCTCGCGTAGCAGCATGATTCCCTGCATGGGCGTGTCGGTATTCACATAAGTCATTGCCATGTTGGCCTTTGCCGACAGCAGGTTCGGGTTTTTAACCAGCGCCTGTTGGTAAAACTGTCGGGTTTTTTGACCCAGCATAGCTGTTTTCTTGTCGTCTACAGCAAATGTATACGCTTCGAAATACTCGTCTCCAGCCCGCACCAGTGTGCGCTCATTGGGTTGTGCTAGTGCGACCAGTTCCGCATAATGGGCCGCGCTATCGTAGCGCGTCGCTTCCCGAAACACGTTGATCAGTTTTAGTCCAACCGCTTCCTTTTGAGCCGGGCTGGCAGAGGCAAACGCTGTTTCCAGTGTCTCAATCTGCTTCCGTTGCGCTGGCGATACTGGTTTTTCGTGGATTGCCGACGCGTCGGCCCCATTTTTGGTAGTTTGTACGTTGAGGGAATCCGTCCCTGATTGAACAGTGGTGGGCGCTTGCATTGCATGACCTCCGGACGTTACTGTAGCCAGCTGTTTATCCTCATTGCGTACCACTACCTTCGGGCGGGTATATAACCCAACCGTCAGGGCCGCAGCCAATAGGATAACAAACAACACAGATTTATTCATAGGAGATTTGTATAGCAAGGCAAACGCCCGCATCTGTTCGATTCAGATTACTTGTCTTACTCCGCCGTTACTTTGGCTTTGTCGCTGGTTTTCACCTGCTCAACAAATACTTTGGCGGGTTTAAAGCTAGGAATGAAGTGCTCATCAATTACCATAGCGGTATTCTTCGAGATATTCCGGGCTACTTTCTTGGCTCTTTTCTTGTTGATGAAACTGCCGAACCCTCTCACATAAATGTTCTCTCCCTCGGCCAGCGAGTCCTTAACTACTGAAAAGAAAGTTTCCAGCGTGTTTGTCACTTCTGCCTTGTCAATTCCGGTCTTATCGGAGATCTCGGCAATTACATCTGCTTTCGTCACGACTTCTTAAACTTTAACGTTTACTGTATTGTTGAAAATTGGGGTCTCAAAAATGGGAGCACAAAGGTAGGGGTTTCCCATAAATTATAAAACTCTGTCCTCTCGTTTTTCTAAGTAACGACTTAATTTTTCGTTTTATTTTGAATTGGCAATCAGACTCTAACGGTATACAAACCACCTTTGCGCCCATACTGGAACAGTGGTATGCACTGCATAAACGAGACCTTCCCTGGCGTCACACCGTTGATCCCTATCGTATCTGGTTGTCGGAAATAATTCTCCAGCAAACCCGCGTAGCACAGGGAAAACCGTATTACGAGCGCTTTGTAGAAGCCTATCCAACCGTGGTCGACATGGCACGTGCTGACGAGCGGGAATTACTCCGCCTTTGGCAGGGACTTGGCTATTACTCCCGCGCTCGAAATCTGCACCAGACTGCCCGTTATGTAACCGATAAATTAGCTGGTAAGTTTCCGGGTACGTATCATGAGCTCTTGAAAATGAAGGGGATAGGCACGTATACTGCCGCTGCCATAGCCTCCTTCGCTTTTGGTGAACGGGTACCTGTTGTCGACGGTAACGTGTACCGGGTATTAGCACGGGTATTTGGAGTGGTTGAAGACATTACCACTACGACAGCTAAGAAAACATTCGCTGCCCTAGCCATGCAGTTGATTCAATCGGCCAATGATCCAGCTACGTATAACCAGGCGATTATGGAGTTTGGGGCCATTCATTGTACACCCATTGCGCCCGACTGCCTTTTGTGCCCGATTCAGCAGCAGTGCGCAGCATTCCTGACCGGCCGTCAGCACCTGTTGCCTGTCAAGTCAAAAAAGGCACCTGTGCGTGAGCGATTTTTTAATTACTTAATATTCAGACATAATGGTCGGCTGGCTCTCCGGGAACGGACTACCCGCGACATTTGGCAAAATCTGTATGATTTCTACCTGCAGGAAACCGACGAGCCGAAAACTGCGTTGCGTGACGTACTGTTAGCTGATTCGATTAGCCAGATCGTTCAGGAAGGAATTCTGGTTGCTCCACCAGTTGAATCGGTACAATTATTGTCTCATCAGCGAATACGGGCTAAATTTTACTTAATCGATGTCCCGGATTCGTCGGTTAACAGCTTGCCGATCGATTTGCAGTGGTATTCGTCAATGGAGATAAGTAAACTACCCAAGCCTGTTTTGATTACAAATTATTTGAGCCAGCAGTTTGGATAAGTCGGTATAATTCAGTATCTTTAAGTATCTAAACACCACCTATTTTTAAGAAGTAACCAACAACACAAAGAGTATGGCAAGTCTAAATAAGATGACAATTATCGGTAACTTGGGAGCTGATCCTGAAGTACGTTATCTGGACGGCGGGGCGGTTGTCGCGACGTTTAATGTGGCAACTACCGAAAAATATACCAATCGGAACGGCGAAAAAGTTGAGCAAACAGAGTGGTTTCGCGTTGAATTGTGGAACGAACAGGCCAAAGTAGCTGAGAAGTATCTGAAAAAAGGGAATTCTGTGTACGTTGAAGGCCGTTTACGGACGGAGTTATGGACGGATAAAGAAGGTAAAGAACGGACTTCGTTGCGCGTGCGGGCCAACACTATGCAACTACTGGGTGCTCCAAATGATGGTCGTCAGGATGAACCTTCCTATGAAGCGCCCCGGCAACAGGCGGCTCCGGCACAACCAGCCAGCGCCCCCCGTCAGCAACCGGCTCCACAGCCCGCTCAGGCTCCCCGTCAGCAGGCAGCACCACGTCGGGAGCCAGAACCAGTACCTTTCGAGAGCAACAGTAGTGATGACGATTTACCGTTCTAACCTACACAGCGCGCTCACTTGTTGAACGAGATTTGATATACATGGACCTTAGTGATCCTCTTCCTCGACAGGTGCTCCTGGCCACAGACGGCTGGGGCACCTATTTTGATTTATATGGCCCCTATACGGCGCTCATTCTCTTACTGCTTACGCTGGCTGGTTTAGTCTCAGCTTCAGAAGCCGCTTTCTTCTCATTGTCGCCCGATGACCGGGCTTCTTGCCGGGATAGTAATCTGGCTGATGACCAGCGCATTGCTACTCTTCTCGAACGCCCAAAGAGACTCTTGGCATCGCTGGTGATCTTTAACAACCTATTGAATATAGCTATCGTTGTTATCGTCACCTATCTCACCTGGGAATTCTCACAGACATCGCAGGGACTAGGCTGGGTCCTACCCGTTGTAACCCTGGCAACAACCATTGCTATTGTACTTTTTGGTGAAATAGTACCTAAGGTGTATGCCAGCCAAAACAACCTGACCGTGGCTCGTAAAACGGCCTCCCTGGCAAAAATTGGTTTGGCCGTATTCCGCCCGCTGGCTATGGTGCTGGTCAATTTAAGTAATCAGGTTGATCGCCGTATCGAGCGAAAAGGCTATAAGTTATCTGTTGAAGAGCTTAGTCAAGCTGTTGAACTGACCGGAACCAACGCTACAGTTGAAGAGAAAGAGATCCTTAAAGGGATTGTTAATTTCAGCAATCTGACGGCCCGACAGGTTATGCGGGCCAGAATGGACATCTCTGCGGTAGAGGATGATCTGGCATTTAGTGAGCTGATGGAGCAGATTAATGCATCAGGCTATTCCAGAGTACCCGTTTTTCATGAATCCCTTGATCAGATTGAAGGCATTTTGTACATCAAAGACCTGCTGACGCATATTCATCAGGACGACTCATTTAATTGGCAGTCGTTGCTGCGGCCTGCTTTCTTCATCCCGGAAAATAAGAAAGTAGATGACCTGTTGCAGGATTTTCAGAAACGCCGTGTGCATATGGCCATCGTGGTCGACGAATATGGTGGGACACGGGGTCTGGTTACACTGGAGGATATTATCGAGGAAATATTTGGCGAGATCAATGACGAGTTTGACGATGAAACGCCCCTTGGTTACCGGCGTGAAGATGAACAAACCGTTGTGTTTGAAGGCAAAATGCCCCTTACTGATGTATGCCGAATCCTGAATGTCGATGCCACCACATTCGAAGCTGTTCAGGGTGATAGTGAGTCACTTGGTGGGTTGTTGCTTGAACTATTTAATAGACTTCCGAAGCCTGGTGAGGAGATCACGTGTGCAGGGTTTCTATTCCATGTTCTATCTGCCGATGACAAACGCATCAATGAAGTTCGGGTGAAAAAGAGTAGCGAGAACACAGAGGATAACTAAACCGGTACCGTTGCCTTATATACAATAATTGCCGTTTAGTAATTTATGGATGTGAATTTAGTAGATTTGGGTAAGTTTAACCAAATCTATCTATACGAACCCATGACTACTATTTTTGCCAAATTGAAGTCTGTCGCTAAACAGACATTGCGTCCGGAAAAAAAAGCGGAGCCTGTTACCGAATTTGCGTACGATACCTTGCCCTGGATCGACAAAAGCGATGCAGACATTGATGCTTTTGTTAAGCAGTTTCCGGCAGCCAAAACCCTTCCTTATGATTTGGCCGAAAAACTAACTTTCTGGCGAGAAAACGGATATGTTATTTTGGGGAAGGCTATTCCAACAGAATGGCTGGATCAGCTTTGGAGCGAGATCGAAGAACTGATCGAGAATCATGAAAAGTACCAGACACAGGTACGTATCGACTTGCCAGAGTACCAATCGAATCCGGTTCAACCCGTGAAAGATGTCCCTAAATCTGTATTAAACGGGCCATTTATAAAATTCAATGATTTTCACGATAACTCGGTGATTGGCAAAAAGATAATGCTTCACAAGAATATCGTTACATTTCTGGAAGCGGTGTTTGGTGATAAGGTGATTGCCATGCAAAGCCTGCTGTTCAAATACGGTAGTCAGCAACCAACGCATCAGGATTTTGCCTATGTCGTATCGGAGGTTTCAAGTCATCTGGCCGCTGCCTGGATAGCACTTGAAGATGTGCACATTGACTCTGGTCCCTTATCGTACTATCCGGGCTCGCACAAAATCAATAAGTTTAATTTTGGTAATGGTATTTTTTTCAATAGCAAGTCGACGCTGAATCCAAACGATTTCGCCAAATACCTCGATGCTGCCTGCGAAAGTGCCGGGCTTAAAAAGAAAACGCTGCTTATCAAGAAGGGTGAGGTTCTGATTTGGCATGCCGCTCTGGCGCATGGCGGAGAAGAAATCCGTAATCCAGCGCAAACCAGGAAGTCATACGTATGTCATTACTCGTCTGACAAAGCCTACAAGCACCATCGGCAAAGCCCGACTACGGAGCCCGTACGGCGTACTATGAATGGGGCCGACGTATTCGTTAACCCGACAATGCCCGATCAGGAAGATATATTTGATCAGGGTAAGACGATGTAAGCGGTGGCGTGCTATACCCAAAGCCCACGGCCCTGGTTGTAATCATTACCAATTCGTTGGATTTCGCTGGCAGAATACGTCAGAAATCCTTGTTTACGCAATTCGCGTAGCCGTCTTTTTTCCGTAAACGACAACTTCCCGTCCACCAGAACACCAAAGACGATAAGGCGTTCCAAGCTCCGGCGCACCGCCACCGGGGCTTGGGCCGCTTGCTCCAGGAAATTACCGGTCAACACTGTATCAGCCTTCAGATCAAAACGGTCAATGAGCGTTTCCGTGAGCAGGAAATGGGCATAATTGTATTGCCGCTTAAGGATTGCCACATACTGTAGTGCTTCCAGCAGTAGCGGTCGTAGCTGATCGTTCTTGCCCCATTCTTCGTGCAATTCGTGAACAAATTCACGAATTGTCGTTGGTGCCATAACGCGCACCTGAGCTTCGTGAAGAACCTGCCAGGAAGCCCAGGCATTCCAGAACGCATAAATGGGCATACCAGCTAAGTCGGTTATCTGACGAAGCAAGTAACGGCCTAGAAATCGTCTGAGTAAAAATTTGAGGGCTAAGTTGCTCAATGCTGCTTTGATCATATTCAGCAGATAGTAGATCGTAAGCCCCCAGCGCGGCATATTCAGATAAGGATCGATGCCAAACCGTAGAATACCTCTATTCGCTTTTTCAAGCGCTGCGTCGGCCAGCGCCTGTACGTGTCGATCATACTGGGCATCGTGGGCGCTGGGAAACTGACAAATACGCATGATGGTCTTCACCCCATGAAGGTTCAAAACGACTAACATGTTCACTTCCAGATAAACCAGCAACACGCCATAGAGTATCGTAATAAGGGGTAACTCATATGCATTGCCAAAAAATGAAATGGTCGTTGTGGAAAATAAGTCCGGCCACATGTACTGAGGGCCATACAGCAAAACAACACCCATAATGCCGAGTATGGAAGCTGTAATGAGGGTAACGATTTTTGTCCGTCTGATTACACGACTTTCAATAGGGTTCAGTACATACGGTTCATCGGCTGGGTGTGATGTGTCAAGTGATTGACGCAGATAACGAAGCGCCAGATGGTCGAAGGGACCTGTGCTATCATTGGGTGGCCGAGTTGACATTATCTTAATGTTAACAGTGAGTTGATTTATAAACTGTCAAATAGCAACGGTTGTTGGCAAAACGCTCATTTATTGAGCAAACCATTTGATATAATGAGACTTACATCCAAATAGGTAAATGTAGAGCCTGGCCAGCTTTGTCATTTACTGATCAACGTTCCTGCTTATGAAACGCTTACTTTTCTGCTGGCTACTGGCTATTCCGGCACTGGCTCAACAAACGGCTCCTGCTCCCAAACCAACACCAGCCCAGCAACGGATTAAAGATGAAATGCTTGATGCCGTTACCACATTTATGGGCACGCTAACGGCCGATCAGCGAAAGCTGGCTACCTATCCGCTCGATGATGTGGAACGATTTAACTGGCACTACGTTCCCCGGGAACGCAAAGGACTACCGCTGAAACAAATGACGCCCGAGCAGCGCCGGGCCGCCATGGCGATGCTCAAAACGGGGCTGAGTGATCAGGGGTATGAGAAAGCAACATCCATTATCGATATGGAAAACGTGCTACGGGTTATTGACAATCGCCCGCTGAATGATACCTATCGTGACCCCGAAAATTACTCCTTCACCATTTTTGGCGAACCATCGGACAAAAATCCGTGGAGCTGGCGAATAGAAGGACATCATTTGTCTTTACAATTTTTATCCCTTACCGGTCAAGTACTGGCGCAGACACCTACGTTTTTTGGTAGCAATCCGGGTATTCTCACCTACGATACGCACATGGCCGACAAACGGATGAGCGATCCACGCGTAGCTGACTTACCGCAGAAAGGGCGGCAGATATTAAAGAAAGAGACCGAACAAGCCTTTGCTTTGTTGAAAACGCTCGATACCGAACAGCGCAAGAAAGCCGTTATCGCAGCCGTCGCCTACCCCGAAATCGTGACCAGCAATAAGCGGAAAGTATCCCTGGAAAAGATGGATGGATTAATGTTATCGGAAATGAATGCCGATCAGCGCAAGCTATTCTTAGATCTGCTGCGAATATACATGGCCAACTACCGCATCACGTTGGCCAAGCAGCAAATGGCCAAACTGGAAAAATCGGGTCTGGACAGCCTCCGGTTTGCGTGGGCGGGTGACCTTACGCCAGAGCTGGGCGAAGGGAAAGGGTGGTATTACCGAATTCATGGTCCAACCCTTTTAATTGAGTACGATAATACGCAGACCAACGCCAATCACATCCATACCGTAGTCCGGGATTTGACAAATGATTTTGGGGAAGACTTGCTACGGGAGCATTACAAAAACAGCCACGTAGCGAAGCCTTAAAGAAGAAAACCCGGCTCGTTTAACAAATTTTAAGCTAAACTTAAGCCAGTTTCTTCGTAATTTGTGAGGAATTTTTGTTCTTAATTCATGAAGAAACTCCTTATTAGTGCGTCTGTCTGTCTGTTCACGGTAGCAGCCTCGGCGCAGGAAACGCAGTGGTATCTGCGTGACAAAACCGATAATACAGCCGGTATCAGCGTTGAGCGTACCTACAGCGAATTACTCAAAGGGCGTAAACCAACACCAGTTATTGTTGCCGTCATCGACGGAGGAATCGATACGACTCACGAAGATCTTCGTCGGGTGTTGTGGGTAAACCCAAAAGAAGTGGCTGGAAATGGCAAAGACGATGATAAGAATGGCTATGTAGATGATATTCATGGCTGGAATTTTATTGGTGGAAAAGACGGTCGCAACGTCGATTATGAAACCGCGGAAGTGACCCGACTTTATGCCCAGTTGAAGCCAACTTACGAGGGTAAAGACCGCAAAACGCTTAAGCCCGAGCAGCAAAAAGAGTATGACCTGTATGTGAAAACGAAAGCGGAGGTTGAGAAAAACCAGGCACAGTACAAGCAGCAGTATCAGGGAATCAGCCAGTTTTATACCCAATATTCAACGGCGGTTGCCAGCCTGAAAAAAGCCCTGAATGTTTCGAAACTCGATACCATCACGCTTAGCAAAGCGGCTGACACACTCACCGACGCGTCTCTGAAACGCCCCGTGACGGGTATTTTACGCTTATTGCGTCAACAAAAAGCGGCTGATACGGATGTGGTGATGAGCGAGCTCGAAAAAGCTAACGAGCAGCTCAAATCCCGCGCTGAATACAATTATAACCCGGACTTTAATAGCCGCTCCATTGTAGGTGATAATCCGAATGATGTGAATCAGCGCGATTATGGTAACCCTGATATTGCAGGTCCCCGCCCTGATCACGGTACGCACGTGGCTGGTATTATCGGCGCTGATCGGACCAATAACCTGGGCGTTATGGGGATTGCCGATGCTGTACAGATTATGGGTGTTCGGGCGGTGCCTGATGGCGATGAGCGCGATAAAGACGTCGCCAATGCCATTCGGTATGCCGTCGACAATGGTGCGCAGATAATTAACATGAGCTTTGGCAAAGATTATTCGCCCCAGCGCAAGACGGTTGAAGAGGCTGAGCGATACGCGCTCTCGAAAGGGGTTCTGATGATTCATGCCGCCGGTAACGACGGTAAAGACATCGATACCGCTGCCAATTACCCCGCTCCCCGTTTTATCGATGGGTCTGCCATTCCGAACGTCATCACGGTCGGGGCTAGCGCCGAGCCCAACACGGCGGACTTGGTGGCTAGCTTCTCGAACTATGGCAAGCAGAACGTCGATGTTTTTGCCCCAGGTAAAGATATTTATTCGACTGTGCCGGGTAGCAAGTATGAAAATAATAGTGGTACGAGCATGGCTTCGCCCGTTGTGGCTGGTGTGGCTGCCGTCCTGAAGTCGTATTTTCCCAAGCTGACGTATGCCGATATAAAGCGCATCATTTTGCAGTCGGCAACGCCCTATACCACAAAGGTGACGAAACCCGAGTCGACCGATACCGTAGCGTTTACTTCGCTGTCAAAAACGGGGGGTATTGTCAATTTGTATGACGCAGTTAAGTTGGCGTTAACGCAGGAAGCTGCTGCCGGGAAGGCAAAATAAACATTAGCGTATTCGCTGGTTGAATACACAATCATGGTGAACCGGTTTTTGATCGCAGTTATGCTCTCAAGAACCGGTTCTATTTTTTTATAAACCGTACTGTTTCAGTTGAATGACCATCCGCAAGGTGGAGAAGGTAAACACCCGCTGCAAGTGCCTGGACAGTTATATCAGCTATCAACTGCCCATTCTGAACGTTTACGACAAGGGGCAGTTGTTGCAGCGTGCCGCGTAAGTCCGTGATGCGGATGGTTGCCTGTTTTGTCAATGGATTGGCATAACGTATGGAAAGGATATGTTCCGCTGGATTGGGATAAACCGTCAGCCGATTTGACGGGTCGCCTGACAGTGCTGTAACAACAGCTGTGGAGCCAACGATTCGATCTGTCGACCAGGCCACGCACGTCTGCTGTTTCACCTGTAATTTATAGATACCAGGCTGCGTCACTGAGAATTGATACTCATTTGCTTTCGGTAAGGCCTGCGCATTTTGATACCATTGGTAACGATAAGACGAATCAATGGGCGCTTTCAGAGTTACTGAAGCACCTTTAGGCAGTGTCAACGCCGTTTCTTCCGGGCTGATGGTGAGGCTGTTGACAGAACTGAGCAACACCGTCGTTTCGGTTGAAAGTGTCTGACAGCCATCGTTCGTTATCCGAACCTGATAGCGACCCGGCTGGCTGGTAGAAATTGAGGCTGTGTGGGCGATGACGATGCCATTGCGCAGCCAGTCGATAACGGCCCCATCTGAAGTGGCTGACGTTTGAAAGGAAATCGCTGTCTTATCTTGGCAGAGCCATTGGTCGCCACTCGGGATAATAGTAGCCGCTGCGGTACGTACCTGAACCTGTACAGGTAGCGAGGTCGCTGTACAGCCTTTGCTATCGGTAACCCGCAGCAGGTAAGTGCCAGCCTCCGTAACTGAATAAGCGGTAGTTAGTGCGTTGGGTATGGCAAGGCCATTTCGCAGCCATTGATACCGTAAGCCAGCTGTTTTATTAGAGGACTGAAGCACAAGACGTGCGCCACTGCAAATAGTTGTGTCCTGTGCTGGTAGAATAGACGTCGCTACTTGACAGCTTGTTCTCTGTAAGCCACTAGCAATGAGAGAAAACGGTTGGCTCGAATAGGTCATTTTACCCTTGTGCGAGACCACAATCGTGTACGTCTGTCCAGCTACAGGATTGGCAATATAGATTTGCTCAATATTGTCGCGAAAATTGTCTCCTCGTGTCGCTGCCTGGGCCGGTTGTGCTGGGTTTAATAGAAAAGGAAACTCGGTTTGTTGGTTTGTCTTCAGCCGTAAGTCGAGATCGTTGACGAGCTTCGGCGTTCGGCTATTAACAGAGCTGGCCGTTAGGGTAGTGGCCACGGCTTCGGGATCTGTCCAACTGAGCGTAATGATCAGTGGTTCATTACCCTGTGCCGTAATAGATTGGGTGAAGGTGCCGCCTGGTGTCAGACTTTTTTCCAGAACCAGGTTGGCCTGGTTTTCATTCAATAAAAGGCGGGCTGCCGCTTCCGTGTTCAGCAACCCCCACCCTTGCCGATAGTCGGGACCAGCCTGCGGGTTGGCTCGATTGGCGGTGTGCAGGGCTAACCCTCTCAACGTGGCTGCCCGCATAAATTGCCCCCCTGTGGGCAGGCCCGGTGCCCGTTGACTGGCATACAATTCCTGAAGTAAAAAAAGCGACCCGCTAACATTAGCTGCTGCCATTGACGTACCGCTGTAGGTGCCATAGGCGGTGTCACTGGTGGCTAAGGACGACAGAACGCCCGAGCCAATGCCCAGCAAATCGGGTTTTATGCGGCCGTCGTCGGTAGGGCCCCAACCGCTGAACGCCGTCGATTCGAGTAAAACAGCGTTGTTCTGGCTGGTAAACGAGACATTGGCCGCCCCTACAGTAAGTACGTTTTTGGCGGTGGCTTCGGCCGGAATAACGTCATAAGCATCGTTTCGGCTTCGGGGTAATGTACTTTGGGTGGTTGTGTTTCTGAGGAAATAAGGGGTTCCCGCGGGTGGTCCGGTTTCGTTTCGTTTGTTGTCGGCCGAGCGGACCATCAGGAAAAAAGGATTGTTGTAGGCGATCCGATCCAGGTCGCGGGCGTTGGTTGTGTAGAAACCAAACAAATAATCTTCCGACGCGCTAATTGCCGTATTACCCCACCATTCCCATTTCAAATCCGGGTTAGTGCCGGGCCTCGATTCGTTATACACCCAACCAACCACCGGGCCGTAGGAGTGATTGGAAACGAGAAGATTGGGGGCCGCAGTCACTAGCTCAGTTATGTCGTTGGTATAATCCCAGACCGACAATTGCGAGCCGTAAGCCATTCCCTTTGCTGACGCGTTAATGCCTTTGGCAATGAGTGTACCGGCAAGGTGCGTTGTGTGGTTGTTCAGTGATGTAATGTCCTTTTGATGAATTCGGGATGTAGCGTCTGTGAGCCCTGCAAATTCACAGTGCGATTCTAAGGCTCGACCGCCATCCCACAGGCCCAACTTCCCGGCCATCACTGCCGAATTTCCCGATAAGGCGATGGGGAGTGCGCCGGTACCATACATGGCCTGTGTTTGAGTACCTCGGGCAGCCTCCGCATTGTGAAGCGTGTAATAAACAGCCTGGCCAAACGTGTCGACCTCGTGAAGCGTTAGTATTCGGTGATTGGAATAAATTTTGCTAAGAGGCCAACCATTCTCCTGGGCTATCTGGAAGGTTCTTCGATGTAAGCTGCTGTGTCGGTTAGTTAGTTCTGTTCGCCAGGTTTTGTCGTGCCGCTGGGCATGGATTGGGACGCTTATACCCAGATAAAAGAGCAAAACGAGGCACCATGCAGCAAAGGAAAATCTCCTGGTGCATGGTGCCCCGTTTTGGCTCGAAAAGATATCCTGATATAGCGGTTGCAGATACGTGAACGATTATTGCTTGCGAATCCGTTTTACCCGGACGCTCTGCGTCCGGTCGTCTTCTACAACCACAAAAAACGTACCGCCTGGTAAATCGGCCACATCGAAAGTTGTTAAATAATTTTTCCCATCCCGCAGAAGGGTTCCCGTACGTACCGTTTGGCCATTCAGATTCGTCAGGCGAACGGATGGCGATTTGGGTAAAGCCAGCGAAGCGGACAGCGAGACGGTTACCTGTCGCGTGGCCGGATTCGGGTAAACATTCAGCTCTCCGTCATCCGTGGTAGGCTCCGTGGCCAGTATCGTTAGATAAACCTCGTCGGAGATAGCCTCCCCGCAGCCATTGACGCTACCTTTTACCGAATAACGCCCCGTTTTTACGACCGTGTACGTGGGGGACGTCGCCCCCGGAATGGCTACCCCATCGACCAGCCATTGAATGTTGGTCGTTACGTTAGAACTGAGCGAAAAGCCATTGGCGGTGATAAACGGTGTTTGCGTCGTTCTTACTGTTACCGTAACGGCCGTCGAGCTAACGGGCAGGCAGTTGTTGCCTACCTGAACCACGTAACTTCCCGCGGTCGCCGTTACCAGCGTACTAGCGGTCGCTCCAGTAATAGCCTGCCCATTCCGATACCATTGATACGAAAAGCCAGTCCCGGTATTAGCCTGAAGTGTAAGGCTGGAACCCTGACAGATACTCGTTGACCCATTTGGCGTAATACTGGCCGTAGCCCCTGCTCCCGCGGTGGGCGTGACCGCGATCCGCTGCGGACTGGGGCAATCGAGCGCCCGCACACGCATGTTGTAAAAATAATACCAGGCCGTTTTTAAGGTATCCGTCGACGTACCACTGTCGAATAAAGACCCTTTTATGGTAACAATGGGCTGACCCGTCTGCGTTTTCAACTGGTAAGGAAAACCCGCAACCGCGACGTTACTACGGAAAATAGACGCTCCATCGCCGTAATCAATTGTAATCTTGTAATCGCCCGCTGCCGGAATGCGTAAATTCAGGGGATAGACAGCCCCCTGATCGTCGGGGTCATCGGGATACGTACCGCCAGTCGATGTCGTTGTGCTCTGCGTACGCGTGGGTGAAACATCCAGCGTAACGCTCGATATGGCTGTGTTATCGTACTTGCGAACGGTAAAGGTTAAGCTTCCGGCCGAGCCGATATACAGACGGGCACTTTCGATCAGTAAGGGAACCTGGGTTGAAATAAGGGGGGCGGGCTGAAAACCGGTTCCGTAGGTACCTCCGCCAAATACCGTTTTGTCGACTGGGCCGATTGATCCTGAGAAATCGTTTAGCGTAGCGTAGAACTGGCCGCTGGCGGGCAGCGCTTTAACCCCGATCTGATTGCCGGCCGCCAGCAAATTGCCGCCCGTTGGGGCATCATACCAGAAGGCCGTTCCCCCGCCAATGTTCCGCAGCGAAATGGCCGTATCGCTGCCGCAGCGCGTTACGGAAAAAATGCCATTGGCCGGTGTAGGGGCCGTTGCGCGGCTTACAACGATGGTGTTATTGGTCGTGTTCTGGTCGCTGCCGAGACTCGTGGATACCGTGAACTGATACGTTTGGGCGGCCACCAGGGAAATGCTGGCCGGTAGCTTCAGAGCAATGGCACTTTCCCGAAAGGCTGCAATTCGTGGAACCGTGCCGGTCAATGTCGTTACCTCGTTGTTGTTGGCGTCGGCAATTCTAACACTGACGGGTACATTGGTCTGGTTGGCAGTGCCGTAATTGTGGACTTTTACAGAAACCGTTATATCGGTGCCTGTTTGTCCACAAAAATTTGCTTCGGGCGAAACAAGCGCGGTAGCCCCCACATCGTTCGTTGTTTGAACCACATTCAAAACATAATCCTGCGTTTCGCCGTTGCCATAACTGCCACACGAAACCACAACTGCGGGGTCACTGGTTTCTACGGCCACGATCCGAAACCGGATGTTCTGGGCCGTTTGAACCGTGCCCGGAACCGTGACGGTTGCGATGAACTGAGCCGAATTGGCCAGCACCCCCGAGGTCGCTACCGTTTCACCGGCATCGTCAAAACTGCCATTCTGATTCCAGTCAGCAAAGGCTTTCACCACTACATTCTTGACCGCTCCGCAAGTGCCCAGAGAGACCGTTAGTGGAATCTGCTGGCCTGCCTGCACGGTGGCTACTGCCTGCGAAAAATCATTGTACGACGTACAGCCGCTGGCTCCGGCCTGATTGATACTGCCAAACTGAATCTGGTTGATTTTGGTGTCGGCTGTTGAGGTGGCTCCCGACGCACAGTACGCTTTGCCCCCAACACCGCTCACCAGCAGGGCATAATCCTGCTTCCCGCCACTCAATGTTCCTTTATTGGTAATGGTGATCGTGTAGGATCTTCCCGGTATTGGATTGGCTACTAAAACCTGTTCAACATTGTCGCGGATATTGTCGCCCCGCGTGGCAGCTGCCGATGGGTTATTCGGGTCCAGAATCCAGGGCAACGTAGTGGCCTGACCGTCGCTGATCCGGATATCCAGATCATTGACAAGCTTGGGTGTCCGATCGTTCAGGGTAGCTGTCGATGGCGAAGACGCGGTTCCGGCGGGGTCTGTCCAGCAAATCGTAGACACAAGCGGCCCCAGCCCCGACGCAACCACCGTCAGAGAATACGTCTCGGCCTGGTTGAGGGTTCGTTCATCGAGTAGGTGATTCTGATTGCTGTTCAGAATGACTCGTCCGGCCTTTTCGGCATTCAATAGGCCCCAGCCAAACTGGTAATCGGGACCAAGGGTAGTGCCAGCTTCATCCGCCGTGTGGAGGGCCAGGCCCTTCAGCGTCGATGACCGCATGAACTTGCCGCTGTTGCGTTGCGAATACAATTCCTGCAAAAGAAGCAGGGTACCCGCCACATTGGGCGATGACATCGACGTGCCATCGTATACGACATAGGCACTGTCGCTCTCTGAACTCGATGAAAGAATACCGACTCCAATACCGGCAATGTCAGGTTTGATACGCCCATCGTCCGTGGGACCCCAACTGGTAAAGTCGCTTAACGGCACGTCACCCGCCTGATTGTATCCGTAGTTCAAGTTGCCGACGGCACCTACTGCCAGAATATTTTTAGCGTTGCCATAGGTGCTGATCTGGTCGTAGCCCTCCTGATCTTTTCGGGCAATCGTACTGGTTCTGTTGCTTGAACCGAGATAATAGGGCTGGCCCGCACCGGGGCCATCGGAGCCGTGGCTGTTTCCGCCCGACTTAACAATCAGGTAGTAGGGGGCATTTTGGGCAATCCTGTCCCAAGAAACCGTTGTGGCATCATAAAAGCCAAACTTATAATCCTCGGTCTTACTGATAGTTGTGTCGCCCCACCATTCCCATTTGGTTGTCGTAGTGCGTGTATCGTTATAAACCCAGCCAGCATTGGAGCCATACGAGTGGTTTGAGATGAGCAGATTGGCGGCAGCGGCACTCATCTCCGTTACATCGCTGTTGAAATCATAGGCGCGCAGGTTGGTGCCAAAGGCCATGCCTTTTACATCAGGATTGACACCAGCCGCCATCATGATTCCGGCAACGTGGGTGGAGTGACTGACCAGCGTCGCGGAGTTGTCGATCTGAGCAACGCGACTGCCCGTTCCATTCCGGAACTCGACATGTGTATCCCGCACTTTGCCGCCATCCCACATCGCCAGTTTATTCGTCAGCGTACTGCCCGAAAGCGAAACGCCCAGGCTGCCACCGGCATAAAGTGAATTGGTATGGGTGCTGATACCGGCCTTGGTGGTGCTGTAGGTAGCATCGTAGAGGAGTTCTCCCGTGGGACTGATGCCCCGTAACATAACCACCCGCCCCGTAGGCGAAATTTGTCGAATGGGCCGACTAAGTTGCTGGGCTTTAGCAACGGCCTGGCGGTAGTTTTCGGTTTGTGCCTGCTCGATCGTTTTTTGCAACTCCTTTTGCTGTGTCCGCTGGAGACCGCTGTACTGCGGTAATGATTGAGCGGATAAAATTGAACTGGCTATTATGCCTAAAAAGACGGTTAGCCAGCCTATGCGAGACCATAAACATTGAGTCATATAACTGAATTAAAGCCAAAGTTGGCTCAAGGATGAACTATATATATCCAATACGGAAAAGAAATGTTTTCTGTTGCGTCTGAAGGCGACTTTGCCACGCCTTTCACGCACTTTTAATGTGCTTTGATTAACGATAATCTGCTTAAGATGACATTTGTATCATGTTTCTTTTTGTCAAATTTTAATGCCTATAAATTTGACAAAAAGAAACATGGAGTTAATTTTGTATAAAATTAAACTAAATTTGTTTATTACGAAGTATTATTACTTGTGCGGTTGGATGCTATCTCTTGCTTTCACTCTTACTGAAGTGAAAGCGAAATTGATTCTGCCTAGACCTATTTATTCAATTTTTAATCCAAACGGTGCCCTTGACATAGCCAACTGTGAGCTTGTGTCGGGTTGGGCTTTGGATCAGTCTGATATGAACCAGACGGTAACCGTAGATATTTATGTCGATGGTAATCTGGTAGGCTCTACTCAGGCCAATACGGATCGGCAAGATTTAGTCGGGGCGTTTGGCAATTCAGCCGCTCGTTATCACGGGTTCAGCTACAGTGTTCCGGCTAACGCATCATGGCGTAATGGGCAGGGGCATTCAGTAGCGGTTCGTATCCGTGGGGCCAGCACCGATGTTATGTCATCGCCTAAGACAGTCAATGGCTGCTCAGGGGGAACGACTAATCCACTATCAGGCAATTGCGCTTTTTCAGATGGACAGTTTCTACTTAACTGGTCTGGTGAGCAAATCTACGCTCATTATTACAATGGTATTTTATATGCTGCTTATCAAAACGGAACAAGCGGTTTTAAACCTAGAAACTGGCTATCTAATACTGGTTATGATGCGAGTAAGTTAGCTTGTTTTGCTGAGAACGACCCGCATTCAAATACTACAACCACCAATCCTACGACGCCAACTAATCCAGCACGTGGAAATTTTGCTGGTAGTCTAGACTTTGCCGATTGTTCTGGTATAGGCGGCTGGATTATGGATCAAAATATGCCTAACAAATCAATAAAATTTGATGTATATGTAAATGGTTGGTTAGTAGCTACTAATGTAATGGCTATTCGTAGTCGTCAAGATGTAGCCAATGCCTATGGGATCTCAGGATATAATAAATTTGGTTTCAATGTGCCTGTCCCCAAAATGTATAATGTTGGATTAGCATTAACTATTTCAGTAAAGTATGCGGGGACTAACACCGAAATTCCAGGTAGTCCTAAAACTACAGCAGTTTGCCCAGATCATCATATAACCTATGTAGACCCTGATTGCTACACGCAAATAGCGCGCTTTTTTCCAGGAAGCGAACCTACTAATTCGATAACAATTGCTCATACAGGTGCAACATCTCTAAAACTAAGTAGAAAAGCTTTGGGCAGTATAGCTACATTAGCGAGCAAATTAATCCCTGTTAAGCAGGGGGATAATTTATTGTTAGATGTCTACGCGTTCGCGCCTGCTTCAACAAAACGAAGTATTACTCCTAAACTAACTTCAGCTATCGTAGGCGGTGTTGTAGCAGGCATGTCACTGACTAAGCATCAGACCACCGCTCAAGATAAGGGGCGAATAGTCTCCACTTTGCCGACAATCGGATTGAGTGCTGCTTTAATATTACCTATGGCTAAAGAGCTATTGAGCAATCGCTTGCCTAATGCTACTGCTGAATTGGCTTTTTATGACAAAGCTGGGAAGTTTATACACCGCCAACAGGTAAGTATTACCAAAAAAGCTCGAACTGATTGGCAATTATTGAGTATAGTTTTACGTGTTCCACAAGATGGTTATGTGATGGCCCGTTTGCGAAACCAAGATCCAACTCCCGTTTACTTCGATGATATAGTATTAAAAACCAATCCAAAACTCACGAAGGGTGTAGAGAGTACTAAGTCTTGGTCAACTAAAGTTCTGTCTTCTAGCAACGGCTTTTCTACTCGACAAGCTACAGACGAGCAGAACGTTTATCAAACTGGTCTGGATGATAACTGCGGTGGAGGGGCAGGCAATGGTTACTACGGCACTATTGTTGAAAATTATTATATCGATCCTTCTAATGGTATTCTACTTGAGATTGTTGATGTTAGAGACCAGGCCCCAGTGTATACATATGCTAATGGAAATATAGTCGCTGGAGGTAGCAATGGGGGTATTAATATTTTACCAGGATTGAATTTGAACGACAAATTCAATCAGCAATTGAAACAAACAAAAGAACATTTTTGCCAACAGGCAGCGAACATTATAGCTAAGTATTCTACATCACCTGGTTGGGCTGGGCCAAACGATCCAACTAATGCGATTGCCGGTGAGATACTTGGTGATTTTATACGTGATGTTAAAGGCGGAGCTACTTATGATTTGAAGGTAGATGGACATGGATATTCGATAAGAGAAATTGGTCCGATTAGTAACTACGCTGGGGGCATATTGCGTAATGATGATTATGGTAATATTAATTTTGGGTTAGCTGCTGCTGCTAGTGGTATACCTTTATCTATTGCTTTGTGTGGTGCTGGCCTATATCAATTGCTACCTAATTCAGGGCCTGTGGATCTTCGGAATGTGGTCGGATGTTTTGATGATAGTCAAGATTCAGCATTTATAATAATGGGATATCAGATGTTTAATGGCTGCGAGAATGCTGTTAATAATGGGAATAATTAGCTTATAGCTTAATAGGACTTGCTGGTTATATGTTCTGAAGGATAGTGTTCATCATTTATTTCCTATAATCGGTAAGTCTTATTAGTAGTAAAATGCCTAAAATTTCAATTTCCTCTCACTTGTTATGAAAACTAAAAATGTATTTTTATTGATAGTGTTGATAATGATCACTATTTATCTGTATTCTCTGTATCAACCACGCACAGAGAGGCAACGTCTCATATTTAGTGACCCAGCTAAATCGATACAAGATTCGATGGTATTATTCCGACAGATTTGCGAAGATATAGAGCCAAATGAGTTTATAAATTGCTTTATTGTTAACCGGGATAATACACTAATATTTAAAAATAAAAATTTAGGAAAAATAGATTCTTTGTCTATTCATAATGAGGGCCTTAAAGATATAAAGCCTACGATTATACTGAAATTATTATCATTGATAAAGTTCTTAAACCGAAATTATATTTCTGGGATTTATCACGACACAGTTTTACGCTATTGGTTCTTTTCTTATAGACAGGATGATAAATATAGTGCTAGACATCTCGTTCGAGAGATATATATATGGGACGATCCCAAAGATACATTAAGCCCAGTATTGAACTATTATTTTAAAATATTCGATAGAAAAGAGCGCATGCTTCTTGTTGGATATAAGGATGTCCCTTATAAACAATTTCCAGAACAAGAGACGCCATTTTCAAGTCGCTGACCGCTAAAGCTGCCGATCAATAGGTTGAATTTCTTGACTAATAACTCAAATTTGATTAAACTTTGGGTGGGCCGGGTGAAGAACGACGTTATACGATAAGGGGACTAGGATTGAGTAGTTAACAGCCAATTGATCGGACGCTGTTAACTATTCGGTTAACCAATGCTGCATTTACTCCTAAGTTTTGTCCTGCCCATACTCGGGTAATTTATCCCACTGACACTAGCAGAGGCCGTCTGGCTCATCGCACTCCTTTACAGGAAACCTACAACATTTAAGAGACTGTCTAAAAATTAGAATCGTCGAATCATACTTCGGATCATGGCCAGTTGGATCATGGCTTCCGACACTTTCGTTGAGCGTTCGTAATCTACACGTAGTCGACGTTGGTGAGTCAGCCAAGCGAAGGTTCGTTCGACCATCCAACGTTTAGGCAAAAGAACAAACATTTTGATACCAAACGGTTTACCAATAATCTGCAAGACCCATTTGTAAGTCCTTTTAACAACTGTTTCAAATTCGCCACCGTAACCTGCATCGGCAAAAATGACGGCTAATCGAGGGAAATTGATGCGTAAATGATACAGTCGAGCCAGTACAAAACCGGCTCCTGGTCGCTCATCAATATCGGCCCGATGAACGACTACGGCCAACAGCAGCCCCAACGTGTCAACGATAATGTGGCGCTTTCGGCCTTTAACGGCCTTGCCTGCGTCGTAGCCTGGTTGTCCACCAACCAAGGTTGTTTTCACACTTTGCGAATCGATGATGGCCGCCGAAGGACTTAATTTTCGGCCTGCCTTAGCACGAATTTTCTCTGGTAATGTATCGTTCAGCTCCTGCCAAATGCCTAATCGCTGGAATTTTCGAAAATAGTAATAAACTGTTTTCCAGGGCGGTAGGTCAGTAGGCATCTGTCGCCAAGGGATACCGCCTTTGACTACATAGAATAAGGCGTTAAATACTTTGCGTAGATCATGTTTGCGCTTTCGTTTGTCGGCTAATAGTTCTTGAATAACTTGCCACTGGGAGTCGGTAAGATTAGTAGGGTACATTGGTGGTTCTTTGTTCCTACAAACTTATTAACTCCTTAATTTATCTAAGTTGTCATTTTTAGACGGTCTCTTATATATTTATGATTACTGTAAAAAAACTAATCCTATTTACATCTCTGCTTTTAGTGAGTGTTGCTATTTATTTTTGGTCTCGTCCACCCATATATAAGCGTCAATTTGTATTCAAAGATTCTGCTAAGGCAGTGCAGGACTCTATGAAACTATTGCGAACTATTTGCGAATCTGTTGATAAAGAGGGATTCTTTAACTGTTACGTCCAATCATGGGATAGCACATTGGTGTTTAGAGGACAAGTACTAGGAAAGGTAAGTAATGTATCGGCCTCTAACCCAGCTTTTAAGAATATGGAAAGGAGGGACGTTATAAGGTTATTGTCAGTAATTAAATTTTTAAATAGAAACCTTGTTTCAGGTGTTTTCCACGATACATCAATAGGCTATTGGCTTTACCCGTATGGCAGTAATTTAGATTACGAAAGTATAAAGTTTATACGTAATATCTATATATGGGGGCAACCCAAAGAAATTTCAAGCCCTTCTTTTAAATACAATTTTACTATTATCGATAGAAAAAAAAATATGGTTTTGGTGGCGCATAATGATTTCGGTAGACCCTTATGGAACCCAAAATAGTTCTGTTATATGAAAGGTATTGATCCTCGAAGTAGTCTGTGAAGGGGCCAGCGAGCCGTTAAAAAGCCGGTTCGATGGGCGATTTATGCCTTGCTAAAGGTAGAGTTGGGGGTAAGGCCAAACTTCACGAATTTACTCGTAGTGCAATAATGTGTCTGTCCGCCAACTCGTTACCTAAATTTTAATCCTCAGCCAATTAAACGTCTGTCTTCTTGCCTTGTCATACGCCCATAGCCAACAGTTGACAGGCATGGATAAACTGACGAAACAGCAACAGATTCGCCACCTCTTCGCCCGGGCGACCTTCGGGGCTACTCCCATTCAACTGGGCGAGGCATCGGGAATGCCAGATAATCGCAAAGCCTTACGGAAAATCGTACGCCAATTATTCGATGACAGTAAGGCTGTAGAAGCACTGCACGTGGTTGAACCAGATGAGAATGAAACGAAAAAACAGCTCAAAGGCTTGGTTCGGGATGGGCAACTCGATAAGGACATGCTGAAAGAACGCATCCGGCTCAATGCCGAAAAGGTGCGTGACCTGAATCTGCAATGGCTCGACCGCATGGCGTCTGGTAAAGCGTCTTTGCGTGAAAAAATGGCCCTGTTCTGGCATGGGCATTTCGCTTGCCGAACGCAGGGCCGCAACCCACTCTTCATGCAGCAGTATGCCAACACGATCCGGCAACATGCGCTGGGTCGGTTCGGCGATTTGCTGATGGCGGTATCGAAAGAGCCAGCCATGTTGCAATTTTTGAACAACCAGCAAAATCGCAGGAACGCCCCCAACGAGAACTTCGCCCGTGAGGTGATGGAACTGTTCACGCTCGGCCGGGGCAACTATTCAGAATATGATATCAAAGATGCAGCCCGGGCGTTCACGGGCTGGCAGTTTACACCCGAAGGACGGTTTGTTTTCCGGAAACAGGTACACGACGAAGGGGATAAAACGATTTTCGGCAAAACCGGCTTATTCACCGGCGACGATGTGATCGCAATGTTGCTGGAGAATACCCAAACGGCGCGCTTCATTACGGCCAAAATTTACCGCTTCTTCGTCAACGAAACCGAAGATAAAAAACAGGTCGATGCGCTGGCGGAGCAGTTCTACAAAAGCGGCTACGATATTGGTGATCTGATGGAGACCATCTTTACGGCAGACTGGTTTTATGACCCCAAAAATAGGGGCGCCCACATTAAGTCGCCGGTGGAGTTGCTGGTTGGACTGCGCCATACGCTGGGTATCCAGTTCGAGCAGCCCCAATCGCAGATTTTTGTGCAGCGCACACTGGGGCAAGTCCTTTTCTACCCACCCAATGTGGCGGGCTGGCCGGGCGGCAAAAACTGGATCGACTCATCGAGCTTACTGTTTCGGATGCAGTTGCCAAACTACGTGTTGAAAGCTACGGAAGTAACAGTACAGCCCAAAGAAGATGGCGACGTAAATACCCAGTTGTTGGCCCGGCGAGGTAATGCCAAGTTCCGAACCAAGGTCAATTGGGCGGACTTCGAGGCTGCCTTTGCCAAAATACCCGATGCCGAATTGACCGATGCGCTTGCCTTAACCTTGTTGCCCCTTCCGCTTCGTCCAGACCAGCATACCTTAATTGATCGTCAGGCTCTCGGATCTCAAACGCGCCCTGAACGTATTCAGGCGTTAACAGCCGCCCTGATGAGCCTGCCGGAGTATCAACTTACTTAATGGCGAATGAGTGAAAACCATCTGGTGTAAAAAGCGCTGGCTACTCAGGCGGTTTTCACTCCGCGTCGGCGGCCCGATTTATTCATTCTTACGCTCTTCAAAACCATGAACCGCAGAAACTTCCTCAAACAATCAGCTTTTACGACGGCGGGCACTATGCTGATTCCGCATTTTCTGAAAGCGTATGAGTCGCAGATGCTTGGCAAAGGGCCAGCGTCGAATGGTAAAATTCTGGTGGTGGTGCAACTGTCGGGTGGAAACGATGGCCTGAATACCGTTGTGCCTTACCGAAACGACATTTATTACCGGGAACGCCCGACCATTGCCATACGAGCCGAGAAAGTCCTTCCATTGAATGACGAAATTGGCTTACATCCCGCAATGGGCCCCCTGAAAGCGTTGTACGACGACGGGCTGATGACGGTGATCAACAATGTGGGCTACCCCAATCCCGATCGGTCGCACTTTCGCTCGATGGACATCTGGCAAACGGCCAGTGATTCGGATAAATACCTCAATACGGGCTGGGTTGGCCGGTATCTGGATGCGTCGTGCAATGGGAAAGCCCAGCAGCCTTTTCGGGCCATTGAAGTAGATGACACCTTGAGTCTGGCCCTGAAAGGCAGTAACCTGAATGGACTGGCGGTGCTGGATCCCAAGAAATTGTACAACCAGACCCGCAGCGGATTCGTAACGGGGCTGAGCCATGAACAGGCTCATAGCCACGGAGCCCACGAACCTGAATCGGTGGCGTACCTCTACAAAACCCTGGCCGAGACGGTGTCGTCGGCCGATTATGTATATGAAAAAGTAAACCGGACCACACGGCCCGTTTCTGCGGCTTCCGCTCCAACTACACTGACAACCTACCCGAATCACGAACTGGGAAACCGGCTCAAAACCGTATCGCAACTCATTCAGTCGGGTATCGAAACCAGCGTGTATTACGTATCCATCAGCGGATTCGACACGCACATCAACCAGCCCGGCCAGCAGGAACGGCTGTTGGGGCAATATGCCGAGGCCGTCGGGGCATTCATGGCCGATCTGAAAACAGCTGGCCGTCAGAAGGATGTCTTGCTGATGACCTTTTCGGAATTTGGCCGACGGGTAAAACAGAACGCCAGTAATGGAACGGACCACGGTACAGCCAACAATGTATTCCTGATCGGTGGAGGGCTACCGGCGCAACGGGTTTTGAACGAAGCGCCAAACCTTGCGAAACTAACCGAAGGTGACCTGACCTATTCGGTCGATTTCCGGCAGATCTACGCAACGCTGCTCCACGATTACCTCGGGGCCGACGATGTAGCGATTTTGGGCCGTAAATTCGATGGACTCAAGATTGTGTGATCGTGCCGTACAGGCTTTTTCTAGGAAGCGGACGCACGGTTTAGCGACCAGGTTGCCGGAACGGGTATACCGCTTCCGGGAAACGTATAAGATTTAGGGCCGGGAGAAAAAATTAGTTGGCATACGGCCAGATTCTGCGGTAAACTCCGTTATTTCGCAGAGAGTCAAATTCATAGTCTTCTGAATGGTAGGTATAATAATGGGTAGCCTCTCCGACCGAAAGGTCATGCAGGAGGCCGCCGACATCTTAACTGAGTTGGGTGTAACATGGGAAATGGATATCGTTTCGGCCCACCGAACTCCCGAGAAAATGGTCGAGTACGCGAAATCAGCCCGGGAACGGGGTATTCGGGTGATTATAGCGGGAGCTGGTGGAGCCGCGCATTTGCCCGGTATGGTGGCTTCACTCACCATATTGCCCGTCATTGGCGTTCCGGTAAAATCCAGTAACTCAATCGATGGCTGGGATTCGGTCTTATCCATTCTTCAGATGCCCGGTGGCGTACCGGTTGCTACGATGGCACTCGATGGCGCACGGAATGCCGGAATCTTGGCTGCACAGATCGTTGGCACGTTCGATGAAACTGTAGCGGCTAATCTGATCAAATTCAAAGAGAGTTTAAAGGAAAAAGTGGCCGAAATGAGTCGCCAGTTATAACTACATCCCAATCTACTATAGTTTACGTTATGGAGGCTGACAACCAATCATCCAATCCGCGCCCTACTGGTAATTCCAGTCTTCCTGCCGTTACCCTTATTGTTTTAGTGGGGCTTATTGCAGCTCTATTGTACATTGGGTACGGCTACGTTACCGATGATACCAACGGCTCCGACGAACTCACCAACGTGGCGCTCGATACGGCTTCGCAACAGCCCATATCGCAGAACGACCCCGAAATGCTGATGGCGCCCGAAGAGAAAGACACGTCGTCTCAACCGGCACCCGTCGACCTGTCGCAGGCTGCACCGCCTGCCGATGCCCCCGAGGCTAATGTCAAAGCCGAAGAAGTGGCCGAAGAAAATCGGGAAACAACCGATGGAAAGCCCGGCCCCGACGAAAAGCTTAAAGAAAAGCCCGTCGCTGAAAAGCCGAAAGAAAAACCCGTTGAGAAAGCCAGCGAGGCCAAGCCCAAAGAGAAACCCAAGCCGGACGTTGCGGCTGAAAAGCCAGCGATCGTTCGGCCAAAGATTAAGCCGGGTGGGGTTTCCAGCAAATATACGGTTGGGGCTGGTGAAACGTTTTACGGTGTAGCGAGTCGCTACAACATGAAAATCAACACCCTGAAAGAACTAAATCCGGGCGTATCGGAAAGTGACATCAAAGCCGGGGTTACGAAGCTGAACGTGAAAGCGATGGCTGTTCATACGGTTGGACCAGGCGACGTGCTGCGGGTAGTAGCTCAGAAATACGGGGTTAGTAAAGAGGCCATCATGCGGGCTAACAAGAAGGACAAAGACATTGCCCTGCGGGGCGAAAAGTTAATTATTCCGTTTCCGGAAAAACAGTAGCGTTTCCAACGCTCGAACACAAAGAGGAGTTGCCGACAAACGAGTTTTAGCGCGTCGGCAACTCCTCTTTATTTTCGCTCGTATACCAGCCCCACCGTAAACCGGAGGTCATTGTTCTGACGGCCGGGCACCACCAGGCTCTCGTAGGCATTAGCTAGCGTTGTGCGCAGGCTGGTGGCCGACGTCAACTTTATCTGAACGCTCAGGCTGGCATTCCAGCGTATGTTGTACTGGCCCAGCGCAGGCTGATAAAAGGCCGTATGGGTAACGGTAACGCGATCATTCGCTAGGGCATATTCACCAAATAGGCGCAGCGAGTTACGGACAATATAGATGTCTTCCAGCTCAATGAAATCCGTATTCTCATTCATGATCACATCGGTAAGGGAGATGTAGGCCCGTTTATGATTGAGAAGCTTGTAGCCGATGCCGCCCGCGACTGTCCAGCGGTTGTTGATCTGCCGGAGGTTGCTTCGTTCATAAGACCCGAACGCCAGATAGTAGAGTCTTTTTTCATACCGATACGTCGTCCGGAAATCGCCAAACCATTCCCGTTCGGCCAGTATACCACTTTGTCTACCATACACAAACGACGGACTGCTCGACAGCTTGAACTGATGGCTCAGCTCATAATCAATGGCACTGGTCAGTTGCAGGAGCGTCCGGTTAACGTTACCCGATGTAACGGTGCCATCGGCCGTAAACCGGTACCGGAAGATATGCGTCTGTGTTGGCGTAGTGGTGTCTTTTTTCGTGAGACCACTACTATCTATTGTCTTTTTGCTGGAGTCTGCCGGGGTTTTCGCCTTTGTACTATCGGGTGTCGTTGTTGATGGACGTAGTGGGTCCGGCTGTTCGACAATTTGCGCGAACGAGACGGTATAAGCCAGAAAAAAGAGGAAAGACAAAAAGAAGAATGGACTGCTTTTCACTGAATGTTGCGTTGTTGAGGCCGCAACTTAGAAAAAAAAGATACATTTGACGGCTGGCCAGACGGCCAATTTATCCAATAGCTAACTGCTCTTAATCCTTTATCATGACTCGCTGGGGAATTCTGGGACCGGGCCGCATTGCCCATAAATTTGCGCAGGATCTACTTACCTTGCCTGACGCTCAGCTGTATGCGGTGGCATCAACCAATTTGCAGCGGGCTGAGGAATTTGCTTCAGTCTATAAGGCACCGCATGCATTCGGATCGTATGAAGAGCTGCTTACGTTGCCTGACCTGGATGTGGTGTATGTGGCTACCCCGCACATCAAACATCACGAAAATGCCCTGATGCTGCTTCGCGGAGGCATCTCTGTTCTAGGCGAAAAACCCTTCGCCATGAATAGCGAACAGGTTCGGGAAATGGTTGATATTGCCCGCGTGAAGGGTGTATTCCTAATGGAAGCCCTCTGGAGCCGATTTATGCCTGGTATCCAAAAAGCTCTGGAACTGGCTCAATCCGGCGCTATCGGGAAGGTCGTCTCGGTGAAAGCCGACTTTGGTTTTAAAGCCCCCTTTTCGCCTGAAGGGCGGCTTTTCGACAAAGCATTAGGGGGCGGGTCGTTACTCGACATTGGCATTTATCCGCTATTTTTAGCATACCTCATACTGGGAAAACCCACCGGTATAAAGGCCGCGGCCATTTTCGGCTCAACCGGCGTGGATGAACAATGTGGTATGGTGCTGACCTATGCTGATGGTCAACTGGCTCTGCTGGACAGCACGTTACAGGCGAAAACGGATTGTGTTGGCCTGATTCAGGGCGAGACTGGCCAAATTCGGATTCACAGCCGATTCCACGAAACGATGGGTATCACCCTCGTCACGGAAAGCGGGGAGTCAACCGAATTTGACTTTACCCGCACCACGCATGGCTACGATTATGAAGCCCGGCACGTGATGCAGTGCGTAAGCGAGGGACGAACCGAAAGCCCGCTCTGGTCACTCGACGATAGCCTGAACCTGATGGCCCTGTTGGATGCCGTGAGGGCCGAAGCGGGAATTGTTTATACGTAATGAACGATTGATAATGGCCTTCAGGCATTGGTGGAAATGGTGGTTTCGGCTAAACTATCCTGCCTCTGTTTACCCAAAATGGAGGCCGGTTTAGGGACACTTTCTTACCTTTGTCATCAATTATTATTCATCATTCATCAGTAGGATGACAGATCGCTATGCCCAGCGCGGAGTTTCCGCCAGTAAAGAAGACGTTCACAACGCTATTGCTCAGCTCGATAAAGGGTTGTTTCCGAAAGCATTCTGCAAAATTGTACCCGATACGCTGGCTGGGGATCCGGCGTATTGCACCATTATGCACGCAGATGGGGCTGGGACAAAATCGGCACTGGCGTATCTGTATTGGCGAGAAACCGGTGATCTGAGCGTTTGGAAAGGTATCGCTCAGGATGCAGTCGTTATGAATACCGACGACCTGATCTGTGCCGGCGCAACGGGTCCTATGCTGCTGTCGTCGACCATTGGTCGTAATAAAAACCTGATTCCGGGGGAGGTCATTGCCGAAATCATCAACGGCACGGAAGACGTGTTGCAGATGCTGCGCGAGCACGGCATCGATATTTACAGTACCGGGGGCGAAACCGCCGATGTCGGCGATTTAGTGAGGACCGTTATCGTAGACAGCACAGTTATTGCCCGGATGCGACGCGATGACGTAATCAGTAACGACCGGATTCAGGCTGGTGATGTTGTCGTTGGCTTAGCGTCGTATGGGCAGGCATCCTACGAAACAGCCTACAATGGGGGGATGGGCAGCAATGGCCTGACTTCAGCCCGGCACGATGTGCTGGCCCATTATCTGGCTAACCGCTACCCGGAAAGCTTCGATCCTGGCATTGACAGATCGCTGATTTATAGTGGGTCGAAAAAGCTAACGGATGTCTTACCGCTTGCTTCTTCCGAAAGTCAAACCACGCAACATACCGTTCCGGCTGATGTAACGGTAGGGCAGCTTATTCTGTCACCTACCCGTACCTACGCACCCGTAGCCAAAGTGCTGTTGGATGAACTCCGGTCGCAGATTCACGGGATGGTGCACTGCTCGGGTGGAGCGCAGACGAAAGTTTTACATTTTGTAGAAAACCTCCACATCATCAAAGACAACCTATTTCCAATCCCACCTTTGTTCCGGCTGATTCAGGCCGAAAGCGGTACGAGCTGGCAGGAAATGTATAAGGTCTTCAACATGGGACACAGGCTGGAGATTTATTTACCCGAGGCAAATGCACAGCGGGTCATTGACATCGCTGGAACATTTGGTATTGATGCTCAGGTAATTGGCCGGGTAGAGTCCTTCGAAGGGAAACGAGTGACTATAGAAAGTGAAGTCGGTAAATTTGTGTACTAGGTTACTTGTTAATTGTATAGATTGCAGGCGAACTGTGTGGTTTCACGCAAATACGCCTGTTTATGAGGAAATTCTTTACTGCCTCTGCACTTATCTGTCTTCTGACCCTGTCGATAGGTTGGGCACAGACAACTCCATTTACGGCCAGCTGGACTTTCGAGGGAACTGATAACGGGACTTCATCGAGTGGGTTAGTGACGGCTTCTACCTTCACCTATTCAGGTGTCAACAAAACATTAAATAAATTCTTTTCAGGTTACGCAGGATTAGGGAACAGTATTCAACACTGGTCAACTACGGGTTGCAACAGTAGCGAGTACGTTGAGTTTTCGGTGCAGCCTCAGGGCACGGCTCAACTTACACTCATGTCGCTATCTTTCGCTTTCTCGCGCTCAGCAGAAGGGCCACAGCAAATTACGGTTCGGTCGAGTGTCGACGGATTTGGGAGCGATCTGTTTTCGGCAGGAACGGGCGAGAATTACCAAATGGCATCAGTACCACTTAATGGAGCTGGCTTTATCAACCAGGCATCGTCTATTGCCTTTCGCATATATGCCTGCAATGCTTCGCAATCGAATGGTACACTCAGACTGGATGAAATCCAGATCAACGCGCTGGTATTGCCAATCACCTTGCTTTCGTTCACCGCCACACCCGAGGGCGACCGTGTTCAATTGGCCTGGTCAACAGCAAGTGAACACAACGCCGACCGCTTCAGGGTAGAACGGAGCTATGACCTGGAGACATACTGGCCGGTTAGTGAAGTTGCAGCCATCGGTACCACAAATGAGCGTCAGTACTATGGTGTGACCGATTTTAACCCTCGCCCTGGGGCAAACTATTACCGATTAAAACAGATTGATACAGACGGTACTCTTCATCTGTCCGAAGTTATATCAACAATCATCCGGGTAAATGAGCCGGTAGTGCGTGTGTACCCTAATCCGGCAAATCCCGGCCGAATTCATGTGCGGCTCTGGAATGCAACTGACGCCGACATACGGCTATTATCATCTTCAGGACAGGTTTTGTCCGGCCGGATTGACCGACAACCCGACGGGGTCGATCTGATTTTTGAACAATCCCTGCCGCCTGGTTTGTACTGGCTCGACGTGATGATAAAAGGCCATCGGCAGACGTTAACCGTGCTGATTCGATAGCCGACCGGCTAATGTGTCAGACAGTGTCTTCGATGTCATACATCAACAGGAGCTGCCCCCGGAACAAAGTACGATCCCGTATATTACGCTAAAGCGATGTGTTGTTCGTTCTGCACGTTAGTTCTATTACGCCACTTTAGGCAGTAATAAAGTAGGTAGTCCCGGCAAGTTGACTTATAAACAATAAACTGCTGATAATAAGGGGTATACTTACTGCATTGGTTAGGGCAAATAGCCAAAACGAAAAAAACGTAAACATCGTTAAGGTAATACACGCCTAAAATGGTTAGCTTGGAAAAAAGTGGCTAATGCAGCGTTCGATCGGCCATAATGTAGATTAACCTTTTGTGGGCGTTTGCTATCTAATCATTGAACATTTAACGGTTTACCAATGAAATCATTTATGAGTTGGTCATTAACTGGGTTGCTGGTTCTGATACTGACTCAATCAGGCGTTGCCCAGAATACAAAAGGGTATAGTCTGGGCGATGCTGTTTCCGACTTTCGGTTGAAAAACGTCGACAGCCGTCAGATTACGCTGGCCGACTACCGGTCGCAGAAAGGGTTGATCGTCGTCTTTATGAGCAACCACTGTCCTTTTTCAAAAGCCTACGAAGAGCGCCTAACAGCGTTGGATCGTAAGTTTTCGTCGCAAGGTTACCCGGTGCTGGCCATCATGCCCAATGACCCCAAGGCCTACGAAGACGACTCGTTTGCGAATATGCAGGTCCGCTCGCGCGAAAAAAACTACTCGTTTGCGTATGCCATGGACGAAACGCAGACTACTGCCCGGGCTTTCGGAGCCACCCGCACACCCGAAGTGTATGTGTTGAAACAGGCCGGCGGTCAGTTTATCCTCGAATACATGGGTGCTATCGACGATAGTCCACAAGACAGTGCCAGCGCACAACGTCGGTATGTCGATGAAGCGGTTGGTAATCTCCTCAACGGACGTCCTGTCCAGTCTCCCATTACTAAACCGATTGGTTGTGCTATAAAGTGGAAGTAAGCAGAGAAAAGCCCCCTAACTAAATTAGTTTGGCAAATGTTTCAGCGTTTTTCTTTCCGACGCTCTGGCTTTTTTTGGCATATCGTTTGCCAGCCGAGTTAATGAAAATCAAACTACACGACGATTATGAAAAAATATCCATTGGTGTTAACCCGAATCAAACATGTTGCTGGTACAATAATGATAGTGTCGTCACTGGCTCTTTTACAGGCTTGTGGCTCCGACAACAAAAATGAGTCCCGGACTGAAGATGCTCTCGAAAAAACGGGGGATGCTATCTCTGCTGACACGAAAGATGCGGCCGCCGATGCTAAAGAGGATATGCGCGAAGCGGGTGACAAAGTAGACGCCAAATCGGACGAAATCGCTGCTGATTTCAAGCGGGAACGAGACGAGGCCGTTGCCAAAATGAAAGTCCAAAAAGACAAGCTGGATGCTAAAATCGATGAATTGAAAGCAAAAGCTGACAAACAGAGCGACAAAGCCAAGGCAGAAACCGAACGTCAAAAAGCTAAACTTGAGGTAGAGCGTAAAGAGCTAGGTGAAGATATTGATAAAGCTCAAAATGCGACTGCCGATGCCTGGAAAGATGTTAAAGCCGGATTTAAGCAGGCAGGTCATGAGATAGGGGACGCCTTCGACAAAGCAGGCGACAAACTGAAGCGGGACGATAACTAGTTATAACAATCGGTCTTGCTGATTACTTATAGGGTGCCGACTTTTAAGAAAGTCGGCACTTTTTTTGTTTATAAACACTGTGGAGCCTTTTCCTCAGTTTTGAGGATAGATATACAGTTACCGCTTGTATTCCAACGGGGAAAATTGTTATTTTGCGGGCTAAATTGACTGTTAAAAGCGAAATGTCTGTCATTAATAAGATCAGAGAACGTTCGGGACTGGCTGTCGGTATTATTGCCGTCAGTTTGATCTTGTTCATTGTAGGTGGTGATTTGCTGGGCGGCCGTAGCTTGCTGTTCGGAGGAAACCAGCAGGAGGTTGGTGAGATTGCAGGTCAATCCATTGACTATCAAGAGTTCAATGCCAAAGTAGATGAGCTTCGGGCCCAGTTCGAGCAACAATCCGGGCGGCCACCCGCTGATCAGGATTTAGCCCAGATTCGGGAGCAGGCCTGGAATCAGATGCTGTTTGACATTGCCTACCAGAAAGAGTTCGATAAATTGGGCCTTACGGTTTCGTCTGAAGAACTTGTCGACATGGTACAGGGCAACAACATCAGCCCAGCCGTTCGTCAGGCGTTTACGAATCCGCAGACGGGCGTTTTCGACAAAAGCTCAATCATCAGCTACCTTAAAGGCTTGAAAAACCTGCCTCCTCAACAGCAGGCTGCCTGGGCGAGCTTCGAAAAGAATCTGGCTTCTGACCGGTTGCGGAGTAAATACGAAGGATTGATGAGCCTATCCGTATTTGCCACAACTGCCGAAGCACAGAAAGAATACCAGGCTCAGAACTCGAAAGCAAATGTGAAAATGCTGTTCGTTCCGTTCTACACAATCAATGATACGACGGTGAAAGTAACGGACGCTCAGTTGCAGGATTACCTGTCGAAGCATAAAGATGAATATCCGGGTACCGATAGCCGTTCAATTCAATATGTGACTTTCTCTGTAGCTCCTTCCAAAGAAGACAGCGCAGCGCTCTATACGCAGATCAAGTCGCTGGCTCGCGGACTGGGAGCGGCTACAAACGATTCAACGTTTGCTCAGCAGAACAGCGATGTTCGTGTACCGCTTTACCTGACGGCCGGTGAAATGCCTGAGCAACTCCGGGCGGCTATTCCTACATTCTCGCCAGGGGGTATCTACGGCCCTTTCCGGGAAGGCAATACGTATTTCATTTACAAATACAGCGGAACCAAGAAAGACACCAGCTTTACGGCCCGCGCCAGCCACATCCTGATTCAAACCAAAGGCCTTGCCGATTCGGCAAAAGCCGATGCCCGTCGCCGGGCGGAAGGTATTCTGAAGCAGATTCAGGGAGGAGCAAGCTTTGAAGCACTGGCCCAAACGAACAGTGACGATGGTTCACGTTCGGTTGGTGGCGACCTAGGTTATTTCAAAAACAACGGTCAAATGGTGAAGCCTTTTGAGACCGCTGTCTTTGGGGCAACATCGGCGGGTTTAATTCCTCGCCTGGTCGAAACCGAATTCGGTTACCACATCATCAAGGTTACGCAACCTAAAACGAATGTACTATACCGTATAGCGGCTATTGGTAAATCAATTACGCCAAGCCAAACCACCCGCGACGAAGCGTTGCGTAAAGCCGATCAGTTTGCATCGGACGTGAATACGAAAGAAGAGTTCGATGCTAAAGTGAAAGAAGACAAATCACTGGTTGTGGCTACGGCTGACCGGATTCCGGAGGGCGCTAATCAAATCAATGCCTTAACGGGTACGGAAGTTCGGCAGATTGTTCGGTGGGCGTTCAACGATAAGACAAACATTAACGATGTTTCAGAACCATTCGAAGTGGGTGATCAGTATGTCATCGCTGTGTTAACTAACAAAACGTCTAAAGATAAAGTCGAAGTTAATGACTACCGGAATGAATTAACGGCTAAAGTTCGCAACGAACTGAAAGGGGAACAGATCATTGCTAAACTGGGAAACACCAGCGGAACGCTGGAAAGTATTGCCCAGAAATTTGGTGCTGGTGCTCTGGTTGAAGTTGTTGATGATGTGAACCTGGCAACGGGCTTCCTGCGGAGTGCCGGTGTTGATCCTGTCGCGTTAGGTAAAGCGTTCGGACAAAAGCCTGGTAAGCATAGCAAGCCATTTATCGGTGAATCAGGAGTACTGATTATCGAAACAGTAGCGCTGACACCAGCCCCCGCCATTGCTGATTATACTATGTATAAAACACAGATTCAGCAGAATAATACATCGCGGATTGGTTTCTACATCAATGAAGCGATTAAAGAAGCTGCCAAAGTTGAAGATCGCCGGGCTAAGTTCTATTAGTCTTTAGTATACATGAGTAAAAATGCCCCAGTCTGTAGCAGACTGGGGCATTTTCTTTTATAACGTGGTGATTCTGCACCACTACGTTACATCACCTGCTCCTTCAAATAGGCAATCATTTTAGCCAGCGCCTGTGCCCGGTGGCTTATGCGGCCTTTCTCATCCATTGTCATCTCCGCGAATGTACGGTCATGTCCATCTGGCAGAAAAACAGGATCATAGCCGAAGCCTCCAGCACCTCGTGGTTCTTTTATGATTTGCCCGTTAACGATGCCTTCAAACTGGTGCTCAACGCCGTGTAGCACTAGCGTAAACACGGTAATGAAGCGAGCTTTTCGGTTGTGCTCATCAGCCAGATTACTCAGCAATTTCTGAATGTTCTGTTCATGGTTTCGGCTGCCTGAATAGTGCGCTGAATCGACACCTGGTTCGCCATGTAATGCATCTACCTCCAGTCCGGAGTCATCCGCGAAGCAGGAAACGCCGAAGTGCGTCCAGACGTAGTCAGCTTTTTGGCGCGAGTTGCCCGGAATGGTACCCGAGGTTTCAGGTAGCTCATCGGTACAACCGATATCCAGTAACGTTTTCAGCGTAAAGGCATCACCCAGTATGGCTGCGACTTCCGCTAGTTTGTGTGTATTGTTCGTGGCAAAGCATAGTTCCATAATAAACAAAAAAAGCCGTTTACAGTCGTAACTGCAAACGGCTTTCGAAAGTTAAGTTGATTGCTTAGCGGCCTGGTTGTGGCATGCCTGGCTGCCCCTGACCCGGCTGGCCTTTCTGGATGTCGAGCAGGTCAATATCGAATAATAGGACGGAGTTTGGGGCAATGCCCTGATTCCCGCGTGGGCCGTAAGCCAGCGTCGATGGAATGATCAGTGTCGCTTTCTCGCCTTTATGCATCTTGCTTACACCTTCTTCCCAGCCTGGAATGACCATACCAACGCCAATCTGGAACTGCGCTGGTTTGCCGCCCGCCTGTGGGTTTGTCCGCGAACTATCGAAGACTTTACCGTCTAACAGCTTTCCGGTATAATGCACCTGGACAACGTCGCCTTTGTTTGGCGTTGGGCCACTGCCCGGCTGTGTAACTACGTAATACACACCCGATTCAGTTTTCTGAGCCTTACCTGCCAAACCATTCTTGGCAAGGTAGTTCTCAATGACTTTGGCATCGATACCCTTTTGCTTTTCCATATCGATCGCCTGGGCCTTTTTGTACTCATCTTCCGTTTGTACGTTCAAAAGCTTTACGGCTATACCGATATCGGTGCCTTTTTTCACGCCCGGAGGCAGTGGCTGCATGGCGCGTGTGAAGAGCGAATCGGCGCTAACGTAAAAGGTGGCACTATCCCCTTTGCCAAGCATGGTTAGCCCTTCTTCGTAAGAGCCCTTAAAAGGAGGGACCTGCAGCAGCATCTGGAAAGGAACACCTTCTTTATGGGTATCGCGCAGAACGGAATCCTTGTCATTCATCAGGGTAAGGTGCAGCGTGAGGATATCGCCAACTTTACCTTTCCGGCTTCCTTCGGTTTGTTCGTGGATCGTGTACTTCAGGCCGTTTTCCGTCACCTGTTGGCGGTTTTTACCGCAGGCCGCGACAACAGCGACAAGTAGGGCGGCTTTCCCGAAATTTTTAAGAGACATGAGAGATTACTTGGTTTAATTTTTCTATACTGTTTCTAGCAATAACTGCTGGTACTCGGGTAATACGGCTAATAATTTTTGTTCCGTTTCAGTCAGGGATAGTTTAGATCGCCCACCCGAGGCATTGCGGTGACCACCCCCATCGAAATGCTTATTGGCCAGGTCACGCACCGAAAAATTACCTATAGAACGAAACGAGATACGTATCTCGTCGTTTCGATCAATTAAAATAGCTGCCATTACTACGCCTTCTACTGCCAGTGCGTAGTTGACCATGCCTTCGGTATCGCCCGTTTTGGACCGATATCGCTTTAGTTCGGCGTCGGTGAGGGTAATGTAAGCAAACTTATACTCGGGCAATACGCGCAGTTTCTCGTTCAGGACATACCCCAGCAATCGAAATTTGTCGATCGTTACGTTATCGAATATGCGCCGGTGAATGCTGCTAACATCGATCTTGAGATCTACCAATTCGGCCGCCATGCGGTGTACATTCCCCGTTGTATTCGGATGCCGGAACGAGCCCGTGTCCGTCATGAGGCCTGAATACAAGCATTCAGCGATTGGAATGTCGATCAGGTCTTTATCACCCAGCGCCACAATTAGCTGAAATACTAATTCAGTGGTAGCGGCAGCCGTTGGGTCCCAAAGGGCGAGATCAGCAAAAGACTCGGGTTCCAGGTGATGATCGATCAGAATTTTACGAGCGCGGGACTGCCGTACGAGCGGGGCTAATTCACGAATACGGTCGAGGCTCGAAAAATCAAGACAGAAAATAACGTCAGCTTCGGCAATGAGCTGACTAACTGATACGCGTAGTTTTTCGTCAAACGCAATTACGCCGTCATTACCCGCCATCCAGTGAAGGTTTTGAGAATAATCGGTTGGCGTAATAACCGTTATGTGGTGGCCTTTTTTGCGAAGGTAGCCCGCCAGTCCCAGCGATGACCCCATCGCATCGGCATCGGGATTCTGGTGAGTTGTAATCAGTACAGTTTGGGCTTGCCCGATAACTGCACCAATTGCTTCAATGTCTTGCATATAGAAATGGCCTTGGCCATAATCGAAACCCAAAAGTACGAATAATACTAATTCCGATTGATGATTTGGCCGTCGTTGCCAATAACTTTGATCGGTATAGTACCCTGGCTATCTCGCAGGAAGGCTTGTGCCAGCCATAGCGTGGCATTTACCAGCTAAAGCCTTACATTTGCGGCCAGCCCGCAGGGGAAATAAAATTTGGCTATAAACATTTAAAATGGCAACGAACCGAACATTCACCATGATTAAGCCCGATGCGGTAGAAGCTGGGCACACGGGAGCAATTATTAAGCTGATTGAAGAAGCGGGTTTCCGGATCGTAGCAATCAAAAAAACGCAGTTAACGACCGAGCGAGCGGGCCAATTCTATGCCGTGCATAGTGAACGCCCTTTTTACAGTAGCTTGTGTACATATATGTCTTCGGGAGCCATTGTTCCGATGATTCTGGAAAAAGAAAATGCGGTTGCTGATTTCCGCAAGCTCATTGGCGCCACCAACCCGGCTCAAGCCGAAGAAGGAACCATCCGTAAACTATATGCAAAGTCGCTGGAAGCTAATGCCATTCATGGCTCTGATTCAGATGAAAATGCAGCTATAGAGAGTAGCTTTTTCTTTGCCGCCACGGAGCAGTACTAAGTAAAGTATTAGGAGCGAGGAGTTAGGCGGGCTGACACCCGTTGTTCCGCCGGATGGCTACTAATTTCTCGCTCCCAGTATTAACTCCTTACCACTTTTTCATAATACTTACAAAACTCCCTCAACGCACAGACTGCGCACTTAGGCGTTCGGGCAAGGCATATGTAGCGCCCGTGCAGAATGAGCCAGTGGTGTGCTTTCGGGACGTGTTGCTTTGGAATGTGCGCCATCAGGGCTTTCTCTACGGCCAAGGGCGTAGTGGCCGTTAGGGGGGCCAGCCCAAGTCGATGCGATACCCGAAAAACATGTGTATCGACCGCCATTGTTGGTTCATTATAGACCACCGATAAAATTACATGGGCGGTTTTGCGACCTACACCCGGCAGGGTTTGCAACTCCTCTACGGTAGCCGGAATTTCTCCGCCAAATCTCTCCATCAGTGCCTTCGCCATCCCGACCAGGTGTTTGGCCTTGTTGTTTGGATAAGAAACACTACGGATGTAAGTAAATACTTCGTCGGATGAGGCTGCTGCCAGTGATTCCGGTTCGGGAAATCGGGCAAAGAGGGCGGGCGAAATCTGATTGATTCGCTTGTCAGTGCACTGTGCTGATAAAATAACGGCCACCAGCAACTCATACGGGTTGCCGAAATTCAACTCGGTTTTAGGCTCCGGATAATGTTGGCTGAAATACTCAATAAAACGCCGAAACCGTTCTTTTTTTTGCATGGTAATACGTGTCTTAGGCTTTGTCTGAACTCCAAAAGGATGAACAGGCAAAGCCTAAGACACTAAAACTGGCAAACCCACAGGCAGCTTACGTTTTACGTAGGCGAGCCGGTGGATTTGCCGGATGGTTTTGAGAATAATTCAGGATCGACTGAACCGTACTTCGACGGGGTTCACGTTCAATTTTGTTCATCAGAGCCCGCAGTTCGAGGGCTTCGAGGAAGAACGTCATCAATTCCGGTTCCGTCATTAGGGAGTCTTCAATGAGCAGATTTTCCTCTGGCGAGGTCTCCTCATAGACATACCGGATCACATCATCTTGGGTAAATGTTTTTATCATAACTCGGCGAACGTTTGCTTAGTTGTTTGCGCAAATTAATTAACGCATAACGCATACGCCCCAAAGCCGTGTTGATGCTGACGCCGGTTGCATCGGCAATCTCTTGGAAACTCATTTCCTCGTAGTGCCGCATGATAAGCACCTGACGCTGTTGTTCCGGCAATCGCTGAATCAATTCGCGCAAATGCTCGTGTGTTTCCTGTCGAATCTGGAGTGATTCAACTGAATCCTCCGCAAACTCAAGCGTATTGAAAACACTGCTTCCGTCTTCAAACACCACACTAGGGTAGCGTTTATCTTTTCGGAAATAGTCAATGGCCAAGTTGTGAGCAATTCGAATAATCCAGGGCAGAAATTTTCCCTCCTCGTTGTATCTACCCGACTTAATCGTATCCACGGCTTTGATGAACGTGTCCTGCATTAAGTCTTCTGCAATGTACTGATCTTTAACGATCAGGTAAATTGTCGTGTAAATCTTCGATTTGTGCCGTTGCACTAATTTGGCAAAGGCTTTTTCATTACCACGGATGTACAGGGAAATCAACTCACTGTCGTTTACCTGGGCTTTTTCCATTTTCAGTAAGACAATTAGGTAACGTAGAGCAGTGTTTCGATAGTGTATGGGGAGTTGGGATTTTTAGATTTTTTTAATTTTTCCAGCCTTAAAAGTAAGAAAAAAATAGGCTTAACTGCAAGTAAATGTTGCAAAAAATCTGTTGAACGGTAGCTTTTTCACTAAAAACTTATTTTCTCTTCAGGAAAAGCGCCGAACTCGCCTGCTTTTACCAAATATAGCTTATTCAGGGAATTAATTGTACTTACGTTTGATCGTTTCCTATAGATTCACTTGAGGGGCTATTCGTTTAAATTGATAATGAAAATTTAAGCAATGCCTTTGCGGATCACCATATCCTTCAGTAATAGGCTCAGTTTTAACGATCGTAGAACAGATTGTCTGTAAAGTTACGACTCGGCCGTTGATGAGCCATACGTGAGCAGACAAATTTCAGCCAACCTGTTGATTTACTGTAGTAAATACTTAATTTAGAGTTTCCTGTCAGCTGCTGGTAAGCTGATACATGTCCTATGAAATCACGTTGGTCTGGAATCATACTGCTTGGCTGGTATACGGCCTGCTTCGGACAAGCGTGTCCTAAACTGCCGGAATTGAACTTTGACCGGCGGGGCGATGCCGTCTACATGGATAGCTTACTTACCCTGGGCCGAACACACCTACAGATTACCGGCGGGCTGCCTCGGAATTTGCCAAATGATACGTTACGTTTAGAGGGCTTGCGGTTTATGGCACTCGTGTTTAAGCAAATGCGGGGCACGCAACGCGACAGCAGCTTTCTATATGCCAGGCAGTTAGAAGAGCAGGCTTTGCGCTACCATAATACGCTGTATGTGGTGCGGGCGATGATGCTGCAGGAGCATTACATTCGAACCATCAAAGGCGATTTTCCCCAGGCACTGCGCATTAATCAGCGGGCCTCCGAGTTATGCATAAAGCTACCCCGCGAAAGCTCTCCGCGCTGGCAGGTTCAGATGAATATGGGCGATATTTATTTGCTACTGAAAGAATATGATAATGCGCTCCGAAGCTACCAGCTTTCACAGACGCTATTAGGGTATAATACGTCATTGACGCCCAAAAATCGAAAATTACTCATCAGTCAGGCCATTACTCAGCTAGGAGAAGTATATGAAATTCGTGGTCAGTATGAGCTGGCGCGCCAGCAGTTTGAAACCAGTTTGAAGATTGCCCTGGAGGTGCGTTCACAAGTCAATGTTGCCTACACAAACGAGCGTC
The DNA here is from genome assembly GCF_054776575.1 of Spirosoma humi. Lineage (NCBI taxonomy): Bacteria > Pseudomonadati > Bacteroidota > Cytophagia > Cytophagales > Cytophagaceae > Spirosoma > Spirosoma humi. The sequence continues at coordinate 86,316 of NZ_BAAHBR010000020.1, read as the reverse complement.
TGGGCGATTTTTTCCTCAGTCGGCATCAACCTCTGGAAGCCATCAACTATTTTAATGATGCACTTGCCGTCTGGACTCAGCTTAAGGACCGGGGAGGGCAGGCGGCTGTGTGGGCACGGCTGTCGGAGGGGTATACGTTAATTGACAAGCCAGAACTGGCTATTGAGTTTGGAGAGAAAGCCGTGTCCGTTGCACGCGAGTCGGGTTTTTTACGGATTCAGCAAATGGCGACTCAATCGCTGTACCAGGCTTACCGACTGGCTAACCAGCCTGCCCGGGCGCTGGCTATGTATGAGGAGTACAGTATGCTTCGTGATAGTTTAACCAACCTAAAGCGGGTGGAAGAACTGTCGGCAGTGCAAAAAAAATATGATATCAATCAGGTGCGCCTGGCTGCCGATAAGGAGCGGGTTATTCAGCAGCAGCAGCTACTGAATATTCGTCGGCAAGCCGAAATTGCCCGGCTGCGGGCCGAAGCAGAAAATGAACAATTGGCTGGAGAAACCCGCATGAACCAGCTTCAGCAGCGTATCGAAACCGAACGTCTACGCGCCGAATCGCAGAAGAGCCGGTTAGAGCAACGGGCACACATTGACAAGCTCAGTCATGATATTCAGCAGGCTAACCTGATGCGAGTCGTTATGGTCGGCGGGTTGGCCATGCTCCTTGGCTTCGTAATAGTTTATTACCGAAAAAATAGGCTGATCAATCATCAGAAGCAGGAGATTGAAGAACTGAATAGGGATCTGGAAGATAAGGTGTTTGCCCGGACGGTTGAATTGAAACTAGCCAACGACCAGTTGCGGGCTAAAAACCGGGAAATCGAAGAAGCACTCCTGCGTGGACAAACGCTCGAACGCAAGCGTATGGCCGCCGATCTGCACGACAGTTTAGGTGGTTTGCTGGCTGCTATCAAAACCAGCATGTCGGCCCTAAATCCGGCACATATGGCCGAAGGGGAGCAGAAAATTTATTACAACCTGCTAAACATGACCAAAGAGGCTTTTGCCGAAATTCGGTATCTGTCGCACAACCTGCAACCCGACGAATTAGAAAAGCAAGGCTTATCGGAGGCTTTGATCCGGCTGATTACCAAGCTAAATCTTACCCAGAAAATAACGTTTCGGCTGGATAATAACGAACTGCCCCGCCTGGGAAAAACGGCCGAATTCAATCTCTATTCGATCTGTATCGAGCTTTGTAGCAACATTCTTCGGCACTCCGAAGCTACGGAGGCCGATATTCTGTTCCGGCGTTTCAACAATGAACTGAACATGATCGTGAAGGACAACGGCTGTGGGATGGACCCAACCGATGCCACCGGTATGGGCCTTCATAATATTCAGGCTCGTATGGATCTTATTCAGGGACGCTATGAGATTCATTCCAATAAAGGCGAGGGAACCACATTTATTTTTATCCTGCCTGTGGCTCCAAATCTGGCTATTGCCTGACCGGTAGCCTATTGTTACTGCACCCGCCCATCAACCAGGAATTCATTCTTATCGAAATAAGGTAGTTTCTGGAAACCTGCTACCGTATAATGCCGGATACCCCAGCCTTTGTTGACGCCAGGTCCGCTGTCGAGTAATAAACGGCGCTCGGAAGAATAAAGCGGGTTTTTGGTCTGCAATACGGCTTCGATTTGGCTTGGTTTACGCGTAGCAGCATCAAGTCGCACAGTAAGCGACCGAACAGTCAACCGCTCTTCCGAATTTTTTAGGGTATAATGATACGTCAGCGAATCGGGTCGAGTGATCTGGTAGCTGCTTCGGAGAGCGGGCTTGTTGATATCGGCCTGCGTAAATAACTCCAGTTCGCGAGTCCAGTTGATGGCGCGGGTTGTTTGTTGATTTCGCTTTTCATTGATGGCGACCGTTTTGCTGATGAGTGGTTTTTGAGCCGACAAGTCAGTGATCTGGCCTTTCACGTAGCTCAACACATCGTAATAAACGTTCGGTTGGGTTTGCTGGGCCGGGTCGTTGCAACTACTGATTAACAGAGTGGATAAGAGAAAAACGGGATAAATGAAACGCATAAATCAAGACAAAACGGCCTTTGATGACGAGAGCCTTACGAGAGAACCAACACGATTTTTAACAAATCGGTTTGGGTAATCAAAATCTGAACCAAATTTGCAGTCAGAATGCTTTCTTGGTAAACAGGTTGATGTTTGGGGCTTAAAGTTTTCGGTTGCCGAACGGGCAACGAATTTACCCACGAGCGATCAACAAACCTCAAGCCACAAACGTCAAAAAAATAATTTCATTCATGGAATACGATGTGATTTTCATTGGTTCGGGACCGGGTGGCTACACCGGCGCGATTCGCTGTGCCCAACTCGGACTGAAAACGGCCATTATCGAAAAATACCAGTCGCTTGGTGGCACCTGTCTTAATGTAGGCTGCATTCCATCGAAGGCGCTGCTCGACTCGTCTGAGCATTATTATAATGCCGCCCACACGTTTGCCGAGCATGGAATTAAGCTGGCCGACCTACAGGTTGATCTGGCTCAGATGATTGCCCGCAAAACAAGTGTGGTCGACCAGACCACGAAAGGAATCACCTTTCTGATGAAGAAAAACAAGATCGATGAGCTGCATGGTTTTGGCTCGTTCGTCGATCCGCACACGATCAAGATTACCAAGGAAGATGGTTCTGAGCAGGTCATCAAAGGCAAAAACATCGTGATTGCAACAGGATCGAAGCCGATGTCGTTTCCGTCGATGCCCATTGACAAAAAACGGGTAATCACCTCTACCGAAGCGCTTAATCTACCCGAAATTCCGAAGCACTTGATTGTGATTGGGGCGGGTGTAATTGGTGCGGAGCTCGGCTCGGTATATGCGCGGCTCGGCTCGAAAGTGTCATTTGTCGAGTTTGCCGATTCGATGATTCCAACGATGGATAAAACGATGGGTAAGGAACTTCAGAAATCCATCAAAAAACTCGGTGCCGATTTCTACTTCAGTCATAAAGTGACCAAGGTAGAGAACACGGGCAACGAAGTTGTTGTCAGCGTTGACACGCCTAAGGGCGAACAAATCACCCTTACCGGCGACTATTGTCTGGTTTCGGTTGGACGTCGTCCCTACACCGATGGGTTGAACCTTGAAGCGGCTGGCCTGCAAACCGACGCGCGGGGAAAAGTTGAGGTAGACAATTACCTGCGTACCAGCGTTCCGCACATCTATGCCCTCGGCGATGTCATTCGGGGCGCTATGCTGGCCCACAAAGCCGAAGAGGAAGGCACCTTTATCGCCGAAACGATCGTTGGCCAGAAGCCGCACATTCACTACAAGTTGATTCCGGGTGTGGTGTATACCTGGCCGGAAGTGGCATCGGTAGGCTATACGGAGGAAGAAGTGAAGCAGGAAGGTATTCCGTACAAAGTCGGTTCGTTCCCCTTCAAAGCGCTGGGTCGCGCGCGGGCGAGCATGGACGTGGATGGGCTGGTAAAAGTGCTGGCTCACAAAGAAACCGACGAGATTCTGGGCGTTCACATGATCGGTGCCCGCACGGCCGATATGATTGCTGAAGCGGTTGTTGCGATGGAGTTCCGGGCATCTGCCGAAGACGTATCGCGCATGTCGCACGCGCACCCGACATATACCGAAGCCTTTAAAGAAGCCTGTCTGGCCGCTACCGACAACCGGGCGATCAATATGTAAGGTTTTTGACAGAAGAATGCAAAAGCCCGATTGCTGGAAAGCGGCCGGGCTTTTCTGTATATTGCCTGCTTAACCGCTACAACCGCTACAATGAAAAAAACAATTACACTGCTCTTTACTGTGCTGGTCGGCTACGCACAGGCTCAACATGCTGACTCGGTCGCCATTCGGAAAATCTATAACGAAGCTCTCGCCAATGGCAAATCTTATGAGTGGCTACGTTACCTCACAAAGCAGGTTGGACCGCGCCTGAGCGGATCGGCAGGTGCGCAGAAAGCCGTTGACTGGACGAAGCAGGTAATGGAAAAGGAAGGGTTTGACCGGGTGTTTTTGCAGGATGTGCTGGTACCGTATTGGGTACGGGGGGCTAAAGAAGAAGCTTACATCCGCATTGGCAAACAAAAAACGACGGTGCCGATTGCGGCCCTGGGCGGTTCTATTGCCACCGCTCCTAAGGGTGTCGAAGCGGGTGTTATTGAAGTAAAAAGTTTTCCTGAGTTGCGGGCGTTGGGAGCGGATAAAGTGAAGGGTAAGATTGTCTTTTTTAACCGCCCCATGGACCCGACCAAAATCAATACCTTCGAAGCCTACGGTGGAGCGGTCGATCAGCGGGCCAATGGTGCTACGGAAGCCGCTAAATTGGGTGCTGTTGGTGCTATCGTCCGCTCCATGACCAACATCCACGACGACAATCCCCACGTGGGCGGTATGCGCTACGGCACCGGTGTTCCGCTGATTCCGACAGCGGCCATAAGCACCAACGGAGCCGATTTGCTAAGCAAGTCTCTGGCTGAAAATCCAGGATTGACATTCTATTTCAAACAAAATTGTGAGTCATTGCCCGATGCCAAGTCCTATAATGTCGTGGGCGAAATCAAGGGAAGCGAGAAACCCGATGAAATCATCGTAGTGGGCGGTCACCTGGATTCCTGGGATTTAGCCGAAGGCGCACACGACGATGGGGCTGGCTGTGTGCAGTCCATTGAAGTACTGCGCATTCTGAAAGCGTTGGGTATCAAACCAAAACGGACCATTCGGGCGGTTATGTTCATGAACGAGGAAAACGGTCTTCGGGGTGGTATTCAGTATGCCGACTTAGCCAAAAAGAATAATGAAAAGCACATTGCCGCCGTCGAGTCCGATAACGGAGGATTCACCCCACGCGGCTTTGGGATTGTGGGAACACCCGATCAACGGGCTAAGGTCATGCCCTGGAAACCCTTGCTGGCACCGTACGGTCTGCTGGAAATTGGGGCGGGTGGCGGTGGGGCCGACATTGGCCCATTAGCGCAATCGGGAACGGTGTTGTTCGGGTTTAAACCGGACTCCCAGCGGTATTTTGATTACCACCATACCACGATAGATAAATTTGAGACCGTAAGTCAGCGGGAGCTCGAACTCGGTGCTGCTTCGATGGCTGCTCTGGTGTACCTGCTGGATCAGCACGGATTATAGACGCAAGCTGGTTATCTACAGGTTTTTATCGATCACCTTTTTGACTTCATCGAACGCGCCCGGTAAGGGCGCGTTTCGTTTTACGATCTTACCCGTTCGATTAATGACTGTTCCGGAAAGGTCGTTATCGGAACGGAGCCGTTCGACGGCATCGATTAACTGATTGTCGGTCAGTAAAAGATGGTCACCGGCGAGGTTGTATCGGCTGGCAATTTCGGGCCATAAAGATTGATCGGTACCGGGTAAGGGTAAATAAACGAGTGATAAGTCGCGCGAGCTATAGGCATTTCGTAAACGTTGGGCGTCGATGGCGGCCTGCCGCCCGGCCTCATCGGTGGGGGAGAAGACAAGAAGGTAAATTACTTTTCCCCGGTTTGCATTGACCACCTTGTCAAAAAGCGAAGAGCCATAGCCAAAGGTGGACTTTGTGACGAAAACACCGGGCGAGATTTCTAGCGAAGAGACTATGTTACCTGCCTTTTTCAGGGTTTCGATGGCCGCCCGAATGCGCGTGCTGTCTTTTACTTCGAGCCGGTACAGCTCGTCGAGCGATTGGGCAAGAGCAGGATCTTTCACCTGCGGACGACCATAATTGTACAGCAGCTCGGCAAAGTTGAGCGTTAGGCCCGGCAGGGAGGTCGCGAGCCAGTAAGCCGAAATGTAATTCACCGCCAAACTGTCGAACTGGCGAATACTGCGCTGAATCAATGTTTCGTAATTGACCAGTCGCTGTAGCGTATCAGGATTCCGCCTGACCAGACCATCGAAAAATTTTAGATCCGATGCTTTGGCCGAGTTTGCCAGCGCATAATCACTAAGCCGAAGGCGTTCGTCGGCCGTCAGGTTCTTGCCATACCGTTCCAGTAAAATTGATAGCGCGCGCACTGTGAGCCCGTTCGACCGGCTATTGGTCGATTCTGTCATTACCCGTTGTGTGGCGTAGCTGGCGAAGCGATTCATGGCCGAAGCGCGGGCCGCCGTGAGTATGTTATCGTTGGCCGGGCGGAGGGAGTCTGTCAACGAAACCGGAATTTTTTCGGCTTCATAGGTGGCTTTGTCGTACAAAAAGGCCGCGGCATTGTAGCGGTTGCTGGTTGTAATCCAGCGAGCTACCAGTGGAAACGTTTTTTCTTTTCGGGTAAAGGCAACAAAAGGAGCCTGGTAGGCTTTATGGAGTGCCTCAAACGCTCGTTCGCTGGATAGGTTGCCTATTTGTGTTGTTAGTTTTTTGCCATCCGGCTTGTCCGGAAACGACGCTTCGAAAGCCTTATACCGGGCAAACTGGCCATTCACCTGCGCATTGACACCTCCGAACCGAAACGGAACGGCGGCCGTGAACAGCGAGTCTGCATCCAGGTCAATCGTCAGGGTGCCGGGTGCCGCCAGAAACGCGGTTGAGATACGCCCGTAGTTAAAGTACATTTCTTCCTGCGGGTAAATAAGCGGCAACGAGACGCGAAATGTGCCATCGATACCAAGGGGAGCCGGACGAACCAGTTCGCGGCTGGCCTGCAGAATGTTGTTGCGGCTCACCAGAACCGTGGGCGACTCCCGGTACAGCCGGGCCGACAGGTGGCGGATACGGCCCGTAACGATAACCGAATCGGTTTGGGCGAAGCTTAGACAAGAGCTGAACAGAAGGGTACTCAGCAATCCACTACGAAAGAGCCGGAAACGATTTTTCATTGGTGTAGGCATACAGATAAAGCAATAACAACCGAAATCAGAAAACAGTCAACAAATGCGTTAAAAGTCGACGGCTTATTTCGTCTTTATGCCATGATATTGCTCTTCTTCCTGATAGTCGGTGCGAAGGGGGTAGCCGACCCAATCGGTGGGTAGCAAAATTCGTCGTAGATCAGGATGACCCTCAAAATGAATACCGACTAGGTCGAATGCCTCCCGTTCGTGCCAGTCGGCAGTTCGCCAGATTGGGGCTACACTCGGCACCATAGGTAGTTTTGTGCCACTCATTGTGCGCGGTACTACAACTTTAAGCATCAGGTTGTGCTCGTAGGGAATAGAGGTAAGGTTATAAATGACCTCCATGGTGTTGAGCTGAACGCCATTATCGATGGCGGTAATGCAGGCGAGCAGATCGAAAAACAGTTGCTCATCATCGCGCAGAAACCGGCAAATCCCGGCTAACTGATCAACCGGAACCGTCAGGTAGGGCTGTAAATTCTGCGTGTTGGCCACGATGGCATCCGGGCCGAAGTGTACGGAAAGAAGACTGGTAATTTCAGGAAAGGTCATGCTAAGTAAGGATTCGTATCCGGGTTGCTTCGAGTATCAATAACACGTAGCACATACAAAGCATCGTTTATTAATTCGTAATATAGAACGTTGTGCTTATCGATGTTCGTTCTTCTTACGCTTACTACTCTACGTGATGGAGTGCCGATCTCTGGAGTTGACTCAAGTAGGTTAAGTTGCTTATAGAATGCGTTCACAAACCGGATAGCGGCTTCGGGTGATCGGGTTTCTTCTAAAAAATCTACTATGCCAGTTACGTCAGCATCAGCCAATGGAGTTATAATGATTTTAACTGCGGCCACTTACTCTCCATTTTGCGTTTAAAATCTGATAATGGCATTCCTTTCCCTTCTTGCGCCTGCTTACGAGCTTCCTCCAATCCGGCTAGTTGTTTATCAGTCAGGTCATCCAGAATGTCTTTGTCGGCGCTGCCTAACAAAATCCGGTTGATTTCTTCTAGAAGAGTTTCATCTTTGATTTCGTCTACCAATCGATGAATTCTGCTTTTCATTTCCTGAATGCTCATCTGTTTTAGTCGATTCGGTTGCTGAAAGATACAAAAAAGTTGCTCAATATTACGCCAGCCAGGCCAGCCACTGCATCCAGTTTTCGATCCAGAATAAAAATTTGGTGGCAAACTTGGCGGCCGGTGCCGACGAAGGTGCCAACGTCAGGCTGTTGTTATTCAGGTTGGTATCCATGTAGATTTTCTGCTTCGGATCGACATTGGCCCAGACCGCTTTGGCATTTTCCGTTACGGTGAACTGGCGCTGGCGGCCCTTGCCATCCCAGAATAACATTAACTCGCGGCCATTGTCGAAATGCACCAACACATCAACGGGCATTGTTCCGTCGCCGTTCCGTTGTACGGTAATAACACTTTGTTTGCGGCCCGCCTGCGTTCTGTTTTTCAACGAGATCAGTTCGTAATCGATTACGTTGTCGCCGTACAGCACCTGATCGAAAAACCAGTTCATGTTAGGTCCGTATTTGGTACCGAGCCGCCGGGGTACGATCTCATTCACAATATCGATAAAATTCTGCCCGTCGGGGTGTTTAAACTGCCATCGGCGGAAATACGTCTGCATGATTTCGTCCATCACCGGCCGACCGACCAGCCCTTCCAGCGTCCGCAGCCAGGTGGCCGTTTTGGAGTAGGTCAGCACGCCATACTGGCCTTCGGGGAGTTGCCAGGTATTGCCGAACGACGACCCAATGGCCGGGTTGTCCTGATGCACGTAGCTATCCCGCGAGCTTTCCAGGTCACCCATCCCGAAACCAAATAAGTCGATCTGCGATGAACGAGCCCCGTAGGTAGCATCCATAATCCGGCCCTCGTAATACTGGTTGAAACCCTCGTCGAGCCAGGCTTCTTCAAATTCGTTGGTCGCCAGTAACTGCATAAAATACTGATGGCCAAATTCATGAATGGTTACCTCTTCCGGAAAGCGGGCTCCGGCAGGTAAAAACCAGGCGCTTCCGGCCGTAATAAACGTGGGGTACTCCATGCCAAAAGAACCTTGCGCATGCAATGGCGGGTCGACAATGGTCAGGTTTGGGAATGGGTATTTGCCGAGGTGTTTATCGAAGTACGCCAGGGCTGCCTTGATCGCATCAAGGTGTCGTTGAGCCTGGTGAGCGTGCTCCGGCTGCATGGCCAGTTCCAGGCTGACGAAACCTCCTCCGGGTCGTTTCCACTTGTCTTCAATGACGTTGAAGTGGGGAGAGGCTGTCCAGGCGAAATCAACGACATCTTCGGCATGATACAGAATGGTTTTGGTGCCGTTGCTGTGTAATTTTTCGGACTGGTACAGGCCTGTAGCACTGACCCAATACGCTTTAGGTGTAGTGATTTTTACGTCGTACACGCCATAATCGGCGTAAAACTCTGAATGAGCATGAAACTGGTGGCAGTTCCATTGGCCAACTGTTGCGTAACGCGTTCCGGCTGGCTCATAGACGCCAATTTTTGGGAACCATTGCCCGACCAGGAAAAAATCCCGGCTAAACCCTGTACGGGCAAATATTTTGGGTAGTTTGGCCCGAAAGGCAATGTCGAGCACAATGGTCTCGCCCGGCCCAACGGGTTTGCTCAGCGGCACCCGGATAACGGTATGATCGTCTTTGTTTTGTGTTCCGGCTGCCTGGTCGTCGGGTTGAATAAACTGGTAAGCCAGCGGCTCCGATACGCCTGCTGTACGGCCACCGCGCCGACTCATCGAGACAATGTCGATAGAGCCATAAGGATCTTCTTTCGCATTTCGGTCAATGACATCGCCCCGCAACTGTCCGCCTGACTCCCGCATGAAGGTTGATTTTTCATTACGAAACGCGTTCAGGTAGAGGTGAAACCGTAGTTCCCGGATAACATCACTGGATGAATTACGCCAGGTCAGGGTTTCCTGTCCCTTAATTTTTTTGGAAACGGGGTCCAGCGTCACATCGATCTGGTAATTGGCCAGACGTGGGCTCAGGGGCGTTGAGAAAATAGGCTTCGCTGGCTGAGCAATGCTGCTTAACGATATACCCAGCAGAAGCAGGGACAAAAGTTGATTCATGGCCGGGGTAATTCGGTACGAGTGGCTAAGTACCGAAAAACCGCGCGTGATTGCAACCGGATGACGTTTGTTGGAAACCCCGTCATTTGGCTACAATCACATCACTCAGCCAGAAAAAGATAAATACGTCAGGGAATCTGTTTGTCGCCAACCTCCAGTGTACTTATGCCGGATGGCCGGACGGCAAGCGGGTTGGCCCGTAATGCATCCCGAATTTCAGTTAGTAAAACTTCTTCCTTAGTTGGAGCCAGGGGCACTTCCTCAACAGTAGCTTTGACCCGCATCAGGCGATTCATGCTGCGGATGAAGAGGAAAATGATGAAGGCCAGAATGAGAAAATCAATCAGAATGGTCAGGAAATTGCCATAAGCGAAAACCGGCCCCAGTTTTTTGGCGTCGGTCAAGGAGAGTCCGTCGGTAATTTTTTCGGAGAGCGGAACGTATAAATTGCTGAAATCGACATTACCAATGGCGCGACCCACCAGCGGCATGATCAAGTCATTGACAACTGAATCAACGATTTTGCCAAAAGCGGCCCCAATAATTACCCCAACGGCCAGATCCATAACATTGCCACGCATGGCAAATTCTTTGAATTCCTTGAGCATGTACGTATGTGTTTATCCGTTAAAAATAGATATGTAGCGAAAAGGTAGCTGTCTGACAGATAGGCTGTTGCTTGTTAGTTATTTACTTATTCTATGGGCTAACTGATCAACTCGTTTTCGTACTTATTGCTGAGTGAAAAATGGCTTCGCTCAACCAGCCGGAAGTGGACGGTTGCCAGTCGTTATCCATTATCCAGATACTTCCGGCTGATCAGTGCAATGGAGCACTTCGGCCTGGTTATTGTTCCGTACTGCCGCAAAATTCCACTGGTTTAGGTCGGCCTGGTTTTGTTTTGAGCCGAAAAACAGCCACATTGATCAACTAATTTTCCATTTTATACAACCTCGCTATACACTCAATGCATCATCGCTTCCTGACCCTCTTCTTATGTCTTTTTATTGCTGGTCTAACGTATGCGCAACCGTATGATCTGATTATCAAAAATGGCCGCGTCGTCGACGGAACGGGCAATCCCTGGGTATATGCCGACGTAGCCGTTCAGAAGGGTCGCATTGTCCGGCTCGGCACATTCGCTCCAACCGATGCCAAGCGGACCATCGACGCGACCGGACTTATTGTTGCCCCCGGCTTTATTGATGTCCATACGCATGTGGAAGGTGACCTGGAAGTGCAGCCCGGTGCGCCAAACTTTATTTTCGACGGAGTGACAACCATGATTACGGGCAATTGTGGAGGCTCAAGCACCAACCTCCGCACGTATTTCGATACCCTGCGGATGCAGGGTATTTCGGTGAATCTGGGTTCGCTGATCGGGCATAATACAGTACGCATGAAAGTCATGAAAATGGCCTTTCGTGAACCAACCGCCCGTGAGCAGGCTGAAATGGAAAGCCTGGTGGAGCAGGCCATGAAAGATGGTGCCGTCGGCTTATCGACCGGGTTGATTTATACGCCCGGCACCTACGCCCGAACCCCCGAAGTAGTCAGTCTGGCCAAAATGGCCTCGCGCTATGGTGGAGTTTATGCTTCCCACATTCGTAATGAGGGCCAGAGCGTCAAACAAGCAGTCGGTGAGGCCATTCTGATTAGCCGGGAGGCTAAGATACCCGTCGAAATATCGCACTTCAAAGTCGCCAGTAAACCGCTTTGGGGGAAAAGTACCGAGACGGTTGAGCTCGTGGAAGCGGCTCGCCGGGAGGGCCTTGATGTAACCGTTGACCAGTACCCGTATACGGCTTCCAGTACATCGCTGGAGAGCATTGTTCCCTCCTGGGCTCTGGCCGATGGCGATTCGGCCGTGCTTGCCCGGTTTCGGAATCCTGTTTCGCGCACCAAAATCAGGACTGAGATGCTGGACGCTCTGGCGAAAAACCTGCGCAAAAACTATGAATATGCCGTGGTTGCCAGCTACAAACCGGATTCCAGTTTTAATGGTATGAGCATCAGCGCGATCAATCAGAAGTTAGGACGGAAGAATTCGGCCGCTACGGAAGCCGACCTCGTTATGGAGTTGATGGAGCAGGCCAATCTGCAAAACATACAGATGGTGTACCATACAATGTCGGAGACTGATGTAGAAACCATTATGCGCTACCCAAATACCATGATTGCGTCAGACGCTGGGGTAGCTACGCTCGGATCGGGCATGCCGCACCCTCGCGCCTATGGCACCAACGCCCGCGTATTAGGCCGTTACGTGCGTGAGCGGCATGTTATTCCATTGGAAGAAGCCATTCGGCGAATGACCTCCCTGCCAGCCCAGCGCTTTAACTTAGCGGATCGGGGGTTGCTCCGGCCGGGTTATGCCGCCGATATCGTTCTGTTTGACGAAAAAACCGTCTCCGATAAAGCGACCTACAACCAGCCCCATGCGTACACGACGGGCATTTCCTGGGTACTGGTGAACGGCACGCCCGTTGTCGAAAATAACCGGCATACGGGCCAGCGTCCAGGCCAATTGTTGATGGGACCAGGTTATGTAAAGTAAAAAGAGAGCTGTGGCAGGAGGTAGAGTGGCTATTCCACAGTCTGTTAGGACACAGCCAACGGGGGAACAGCCATGCGTCATCGATCTTTTTCTCTTTTCATTGAACCCAAAAGGGTAACCAGACCTTTTGAGAGAAACTATCTGAAACGTCTCCGTTGCATTTTGACAAATTCAGCACTTCCTCAATCCCCCGACCAACTCTTCGGTAGCTTATTCAATGATGTGCAATTGGACCATGTCTTTGCCGACTCTAAAACATTTGTAGACTGCACGCCTAAACAGGATCCAGCCGAGGTAATTGCCCAATACCAAAGCCAGAAAAACCAGCCCGATTTTGATTTGAGTGCGTTTGTGCACGCTTATTTCAATGTGCCCGAGAAAGTAGCCGACAAGTATGTGAGCGATACATCCATTAGTACCGCAGAGCACATTAACCGGCTGTGGGACCACCTTACCCGCCAGGCCGACGGAGCCCCAATAGTTGGCAGCTCGCGCATACCACTACCACACCCGTACGTAATACCGGGCGGGCGGTTTCGCGAAATCTTCTATTGGGACACCTACTTTACCATGCTTGGTTTAAAAGAAGCCGGACGGGTTGATTTGATTCGGGATATGCTCGGCAATTTTGCGTTTCTGATCGATCGGTTCGGCTTCATCCCGAATGGTAACCGCACCTATTTTCTAAGCCGGTCGCAGCCACCCTATTTTGCCTTGATGGTGGGTTTGCTTGCTGAAGTCGAAGGTCCCGAGGTATGGACAACCTATAGGCCACAATTGCTAAAGGAGCATGCGTTCTGGATGCAGGACCAGGAGGCCCTGACAGACGAAACGATCTTACACAGCCGCGTTGCGAAGGTGGCCGGTAAATACGTATTGAATCGCTATTGGGACGAGTCGTCGCAGCCACGACCGGAATCGTACCGGGAGGAAGTCGAATTGGCCCATAGTGCCGAACCACTTGGCGTTGTCCCTGCCGAGCTATACAATCACATTCGGGCCGCCTGCGAATCGGGCTGGGATTTTAGCAGCCGCTGGTTCCGTGATCAGAAAACGATGGTCAGCATTCACGCGGCCGAAATTGTGTCCGTCGATCTGAACTGCCTGCTCTATTCGCTGGAAACCGCTTTGCATCAGGCAACTGGCGAGCCTGATGCCGTGGAGTCCCCGAACGCGACATTTGCTGAGCTGAGCAGCCAGCGTGCGCAGGCGATTCAGCAGATGTTCTGGAACGAAGACACCGGGTTTTTTCATGATTATGACGCTGTGGCGGGACGGCAAACGGAAGCTTTAACGTTGGGGGGCGTGTTTCCTTTGTTTTTTAAGCTGGCTACTCCCCAGCAGGCCGCCCGCGTTCATGATCAGCTCAAGGCTGATTTTTTGCAGCCTGGTGGCTGGGTTACTACGCTTCACCAAACCGGGCAGCAATGGGACTGGCCCAATGGCTGGGCGCCCTTGCAATGGGTTGTTTACCAGTCATTAATGAATTACGGCTTTGTCGAGATCGCGCACGAAGGACGAAATCGGTGGATGGCTTTAAACGACAAAGTATTTCGCGCAACGGGCAAAATGATGGAAAAATACAACGTCGTTCATGCGGCTCTTACCACCGGCGGGGGCGAATATCCGAATCAGGATGGTTTTGGCTGGACAAATGGCGTATACCTGGCAATGGACGAAGAGCGGAATCGGGCCGTCGATGCGGAGCGGGTAAGTGCAAGAGTGAATAAGTAAAAAGAATTGGCTATTCGTATCAGCACTTTCGCTTTTGGGTTCATTTATTCGATCATTAATATATATGGCATTGAATTTGTAGAATGAGATTTCGTACTTTACTCTATACGGAATTTGCCATGAAGAAGCTCTTTCTCACGGTGTTAGCTATGGCGATGACTACCGCTGCTTATTGCCAGAAAACGTTTATTTTATCGCATCTGGATAAAAAAGGGTTTTTCTCTGTTGCAGCCGGTGCCAGTCTCCCCATTGGCCGGTATGCCAGTTGCGAACCCGCTGATGGACAGGCTTGTATGGCTGGTCAGGGGGTAGCGTTTAACGTAGCGACGGGTTACCGGATCGTGGGGCCCGTTGGGCTTATGGTCCGGGGCGAGCAGCACCGCAATACCGTGAACACCAGCGCCATGCTCGATGCGCTCTACCGCAATGAATCCGATGTCTGGACGGCTAAAGCCGATAACTGGTCGGTTCTCAGTGTCATGGCTGGTCCGTACGTATCCATACCTATGGGCCTATTCTCCATCGATGGCCGTCTCCTGGCTGGCCGCGCGCTGGCGGTACTACCCAATACGGCAATGGCTGGTAATGTTGGTGCAACCGAAATGTCGGTGAAAACGACGGGTTCCCAGAGTACGGCATTATCCCTGGGGGCAGGCGTAACCCTGCGTTATCGCCTTGGCCGGAGCACGGCACTCAATCTCAATGCGGACTACAGTCGCGCCGATTTTACTTTCAATAACTTAACCTCAACCGCTACAAATGGATCGGTTCTCTCCGAAAGTTCGGTTTACAGCAGCCGTAGAGTCGTTAGTGTAGTCAGCGTATCGGCAGGAGTAACGCTATTATTTGGTAACAGCTTCCGTCCGTTCTAATGACCGCTGGTTGACTTTGCCGACGGTTCATCCGCATCGGGTTGTAACCCTCGGCTCAGTACCGTAGTTTAGTGGCTGAACATCATATTATTCAGGCCATGACACCTCTTCGTCAGCATGCCGTTCTTCGGCGCGTAAAAGACATTACCCTCAGTGCTACCCTTAGTCTGGCGCTCCTCAACGGGGCCGCTATGTTGCAGAGTTGTGGCAGCAATAACTCCGACGAAGAAGGTGAACGAACCGAAACCAGCTTCCGGAAAGGGGTTCGAACCTTTATTACCGAGACAGCGCCCGGCAATTTTAAGATTACTGACGAAGTGGAAACGGGACCTGATCAGGCGGGGGCTATTGTTAGCTATTTCGATGGGCATCGGGATACGCTGAGCGTTGAAGCCGCTAAAAAACTTGTTGAGACCGATAAATCAACAAGTACTTACCTCAACAACCCTAATGCTTACCAGGCGCAGCACCACAATGGTCTGGCCAACGTATTGCTATGGGGAAGTTTGGGGTACATGCTGGGCCGGTCCAATTCATCCCAATACATCAATGACCAACGTCGATACGGCTCCGGCGTGTATGCGAATCCGGGCCTTTACCAGCAGTCGACGCGCGTTGGCGAAAACATTCGTACTTCGCGCGTAACCCGTACGGTTCGGCCGTCAGGCGGCCGAAGTGGCTTCTTTGGGGGCCGTAGCCGAAGTTTTTCGGGCTAGCCAACGAACTAAGGTCAAGGGCAGGGCTGGATTAGACAATGAACTAAATGCTCTGTTTTAGACCTGATTAGATAGAGGAAAGCGGATAAGTCTTTCGAATTGAGTTAGCCAATAACCGTGTACCTTTACGTATGAATCGGAAAAAAAATTGGGAGCGGCTGCGGCAGGAAACATTTGATATCTGTATCATTGGCGCTGGTGCCAGTGGCGCTGGTGCGGCCCTGGACGCAGCTTTACGCGGTTACCGCGTAGCCCTCATTGATCGGGGTGATTTTGCCGGAGAGACCTCCTCCCGGTCTACCAAGTTGATTCATGGCGGGGTCCGCTATCTGGAACAGGCGATCAAGAAACTTGATTTAGCGCAACTACGGCAGGTACGCCACGGATTGGCCGAACGCCGGACCGTCATTCGAAACGCTCCGCATCTGGCGCATCCGTTGGCTATTCTAACGCCCGTATTCAGTTGGTTCGAGGGTATGTATATGACCATCGGTCTGTCGCTCTATGATTTTATTGCCGGTCATGATGCCTTCCCCAAAGGCAGCTGGCTTAATCAGGCACAGGCGCTGGAAAAAAGCCCGATGCTAACGCGTCAGATGCACAGCGCGGTACTGTATTACGACGGTCAATTTGACGACGCCCGTTACGCGCTTGCCCTGGCTCACTCGGCCGACGAAGCCAGTGCTGCGGTCGTTAATTATGCGGCTGTTACCGATTTTAGCCGGGAGAAAAGCCAGCTCAAAACGGCTCTTGTTCGGGACCAATTGACGGGCGAAACTACAACCGTTCGGGCAACCGTATTCTTAAATTGTACAGGCCCTTATGCTGATGGAATCCGGTTGCTGGCCAACCCTGCTCTGGAGCCGCGCATCCGGCCCAGCAAGGGTGTTCACATTGTACTGCCCCGCGAAACGCTGCAAAGTGACTACGCCATACTGATTCCAAAAACGAAAGATGGGCGGGTCGTTTTTGCCATTCCATTCGGCGATAACGTGTTTGTGGGAACGACCGACAACGATTATTCGGATTTGGCGCTGGAACCGGTTTTGGAGCCCGGTGAAGTTGATTACCTGCTCGAAACCGTGAAGCCTTATCTGGCAAAAGAGCCTCTGCGTACGGAAGTGCAGGCCGGTTTTGGCGGCATTCGTCCACTGATCGTCAGCAGCCGCGCCGATACAAAAACATTGCTTCGCGATCACGAAGTAGAACATGATTCAGAATCGGGTTTGCTGAGTTTGCTGGGCGGCAAATGGACGACCTACCGGCTAATGGCCCAGGACGCGGTTGACCGGGCTGGCGAACTGCTGAAGAGACCGGTTTCCGGTCGTACGGAAACGCACTACCTGGTTGGTGGCGAGGGATACCGGTTTGACGATTGGCAGGTGTTGCAAAGTCAGTACGGCTTGCCAGCCGATGTTTGCCAGCACCTGATGCGAACGTACGGAAATCGGGCGGAGCGCGTCGCTCAACTAGCTCAGACCCAATTACTACTGGCTGAAAAGTTAACGGATCGTCAGCCCTTCATCAAAGCCGAAGTTGTGTACCAGGTGCGGGAAGAAATGGCCGTTACTCTCCGCGATGTGCTGGCTCGCCGATGGCGGCTTGAATTGTCTAACTGGCAGTTAACCGCTCAACTGGCGCAACCAGTAGCCAATTTGATGGGCAGTGAACTAGCCTGGGATGATGCTCACCGGGTCGGGCAGATACAGGCGTATCAGAATTTGCTGGAATCATTCATCAAACAGGCCGGTCTAACGGCCAGCCAATCCGTAGTAGAAACCAACTGAGCGGTATTCAGTGGTATCAATTTTAGTTGTGAATTCATCCTATGGGGCTAATTAACTCTACAGAGCACCCTTTGCGCTCTTAAGTAGTTGGGGGTAATCAGCAGCAGAAGGGGGGGGTAATCAAAGATTTCAATAACGGTCAACTCCCACCCATATCATACGGTCATTTGCGGGTCAACTACACAAATAATTCATCGAGAATTTCTTCTGCTGTAAGTTTATGGTTCATAATAAGAGAGATTCTTGTTCCAAAATAAATCTGCACGCCCAACGCTTCGCTCAACTCTTTCACTAGTTGAATACCCAACGGTTTTTGATGATCGTGGACACGTTCATTCCAACCAATACCCGTATTTCAACAGGCAATAGCAACATTGGAAAGCACTCACTGGCGCCAGTACGGCATTTCGGCCGATGTAAAGAGCAACTTGCGGTTTTGAGCGGGCTGGGCCGTTCCCGTCAACTCAAAGTGCAGGTCAATAACTTATCAATAAGATCTATGCTATTTTGGGTATGTTTTTAAAGTATTCTGGCGAAAAATTGGTGATTGATAACAAGTTATTTTACTGTCGAGGTATAGTAGTATATTTTTGTATTGGTCTGTTATAATAATCGTTAATCGATTTTGTGTAAGAGTAAACTTAAGGCTTTGTGCCTATCCAGAAATCAATTTTCAGCTACACAAATTTGACTGAAGTAATCAAGCAACGGAGATCATTTCTGCGTTCCCGTTTGCTTGATTACATAACGACTTCTGCCAGCACCTACCAGGTTCGTTTGCTCATCACTTTGTCTAATTCTGGTTTGGTCATGGTGCCTAGTTCGGGGTGCTTACCAAGCCAGGTAAGGAAGTTCGTTTTGATCTCATCGGTCCACTGGCTGTCGATTTGACCAGTTGTGTACTTCCCCGATTTAACCATTTCGAAGCCGAACTGGTCCTTACGCGTAACAAATTCGGCTGTGCTGACAACCTGCTCGGCCAGGTGAGCAGGCACGAACAGAACGCCTTCCCGCTGAGCAATGACCAGATCGCCGGGCAATACCATCACACTGCCAATGCGAATAGGGGCGTTTAAGCCCATCAACACCATCTCTTCCAGGAAGGAGGGATGGAAATCCCGAACAAAGGCGTTAAATCCCTTGATATTCTGCAGTTCCTGTAAGTCGCGGGCAGCTCCGTTAAAAACGACTCCATTTCCGGTTTTGCTGAAAATGGCGTTGCCCAGCGTAGCGCCCATGAGAGTTCCTCCGCCAATTTTGCCGAAAGCATCGGCTACATAGACATCGCCTTTGGTCAGCACTTCAATGGGCCAGGTATTGGTATTGCCTTTGCGGCCTTCTTTAGCGATACCCCGCTCCTTAATCGTTTTCTCGACATCGGGTCGGGTCGGCATAAACATTGCCGTAACGGCCCGGCCGGTAACAGGTACGTCGTCGTGGATCAGCTTCCAGTTTCCTTCGAACTGGTTGATATAACCTTCATTTTTTAAGACGGTCCAGGCATCATCAATCCCGATGTGTTTGGCTCGTTCAACCAGGTCGTCCGAAATTTTCGGCCGCCCATCCGGGAACCGATCCCCTTTCCACGCTGAGGTTAAAAAGACCAGTTCGTCTTTTGGTATAGTTTGCCCCAATGACGAGTGGTCGATACAGAATACTGTGATACACGATACTAAAAACGCAATGCGGAATTTCATTCGTCCGGTCAATTAGTGAAATAGTAAGTAAGCCTAAAATCAGTGCGTTGCCGGACCGTACCCGGCCAACATGCGGGGCCTGATCCCGCAATGACCATGTTACGATTCGACAACGCACCAATTTACAACGTATATGCTTAATTAATGGCCTTCTTTGGCCAGGTAGCTGTCAATATCTTTCTGCGTGATGGCCAGTTTCTTCGGATACTTACCAACCCAGGTTCTAAACTCGCCTTTGATTTTGTCGGACCAGTCGCCGTGAATTTCGCCCGACGGGTATTTGCCTTGCTGCAAAAGTACCCGTTCGAATTCGTCACGGAGCGCTGTCATTTCAGAGGCTGAGACCAATCCTTCTACCAGGTGAGCCGGAATAAATACGGTGCCGTATTCATTGGCAAACACCGCATCACCGGGAATGACCGTTACGTCTCCAATCCGGATCGGCGCATTGATGGATGTTGGGGTCATGTCTTTAATATAAGACGGATCATGCCCCTTCACCCAGGCGTTGAAGCCTTTGGTATCCTTGAGTTCCTGCATATCCCGCACCGATCCGTAGAAGATGACACCTTTACCTGTTTTTCCGTATATGGCGTTGCCCAGGCTCGACCCAATCAGGGTGCCATCTTTAATCTTGCCAAACCCATCCGCTACGTAAATATCGCCTTTGGTCAAGATATCGATTGGCCAGATATTGATACCTCCCTTCTGGGAGCGGCCCTCTGCTTTACCCTGCGCCCGCACCAGGCTGTCGAGGTCCGGACGAGTCGGCATAAACTGGGCTGTTACCGCCCGACCGGTCATGGTCTCGCCGGGTTTGAGAATGATCCAGTTTTTCTCGACCTGATTCCGGTACCCTTTTTTACCCAGATACCCCCAGATCTGCTCCAGCGTACAGTTGGCCAGCCGCTCCAGAACGATATCCGGAATCTTGGGACGGCCGTCGGAGAAGCGTTCGCCTTTCCAGTCGGCGGTCAACGCTTTGACGTATTCTGGCGACGAGCCTACCCGTTGGGCCTGGGCGACAAAGCTCCCCATGAGGGTAATGGCCGTAGCAATTAGTAACGTTCTTTTCAACATGGTTTTGGTAAGGGTTAATGGGTTGAGGAGAGGAGTAAGTGCTTGATTGAGCGGGCAATGCAACCTGCCAATAGCGCATCACTGTTCTGCATGAATGAAAGAAGGATTGAGCAAGAGAATTTTAATCAAAAAGACGGCGGCATAAGTAAAATACTGGTATAACCCTACTTATGTAACTATTGAACAACGTTCTACTCCATTGCGCCCGGTGGGTGGTAAACCTGAACCGAAACACGCTATAACCGCCATAAACTTCTGAATCCTTTTTCCTATGAAGAACATTTTCTCCCGATTGTCGGCCTCCGATAATTCCTCTGACCGCCGTGGCTTTTTGCGGAATGCTGGCTTAGGCGGCCTGTCCCTTGGTTTTATGTTCGACAAGCAAACCGCGTATGCTGCCGAACAGGAAATGGAATACATCACCCAAAAAGTGCCCCGTGACTCGAAGCCGGCCGATCTGAAAATCACCGATATGCGGGTTGCCGTGTTGAATGGGGTTCCTTTCAGCAGTCCCATCATTCGGATCGACACCAATCAGGGGCTTGTGGGTTGGGGTGAGGTGCGCGACGGGGCCAGTGCCAACTATGCGCTGATGTTGAAAAGTCGGTTGCTGGGCAAGAATCCCTGTAATGTAGAGCAGATCTTTAAACAGATCAAACAGTTTGGTGGCCAGAGCCGTGCGGCTGGTGGCGTTTGTGGCGTTGAAATGGCCCTTTGGGATTTGGCCGGAAAAGCATACAACGTTCCGGCTTATCAACTGCTGGGGGGAAAATACCGCGACTTTATCCGGCTGTATGCCGATACGCCCGAATCCAACAGTTACGAAGGGTTTGCCGAAAACATGAAGAAGCGCCGGGATCAGGGGTACACCTTCCTAAAAATGGACTTCGGTATCGGGATGCTGGCCGACCAGCCAGGGATGCTGGTCAACGCCAATAACTGGAGTGTAAAGCAGCAGTGGAACGATCGGGAGTCGGGCAAACTCGGTAATTATGCCAACACAAAACACCCCTTTACCCGAATTCAGGTCACCAAGAAAGGCCTGGACAGACTGGTTGAACACGTTGGTAAAGTGCGCGAGATCGTTGGATACGATACGCCTTTGGCCGCCGATCACTTTGGTCACTTCGATGTGAACACCGCCATTCAGATTGGCAAGGCTATGGAACCCTTCCGGCTGGCCTGGCTCGAAGACCTGGTGCCCTGGTTCTATACCGATCAATGGAAGCAGATTACCGATGCCATTGACACTCCAACGCTGACGGGTGAGGATATTTACCTGAAAGAAGGATTTATTAAACTCATCGACGCAAAAGCCATCGACATGATCCACCCCGATCTGGCTTCGTCGGGCGGCCTGCTCGAAACCAAGAAAATTGGCGACTATGCTGAAGAAAAAGGCATTCCGATGGCTATGCACTTTGCCGGTTCGCCTATTTCCATGATGGCCAACGTACACTGTGCCGCTGCTACCGAGAATTTCGTAGCCCTCGAACACCATGGCGTGGATGTGGTTGGTTGGGAAGACCTGGTTACGGGTATGAAGCCAATCGTTGAGAAGGGTTTTGTCAGAGTACCCGATAAGCCCGGCCTGGGTGTCGAATTGAACGAGGAGGCTGCCAAAAAATTCCTCAAGAAAGGCGCTACCTGGTTTGCTCCAACCGATACCTGGAATACAAAAGACTCCGCCGACCGCGAATGGAGTTAATCCTGTAACGTGGTGGTGCCGCATTCCGACATCCTGTCCGCCTGTCCGCTAAGTTGATCGTAAACGGGTTCAATTCAGCGGCTGTGCAGACAGGATGTCAATGCTACGTTTACGTTAATAAATCTTGCAGTGCCGTCCGCAAATCGGCCTGTTGGTAGACAAAATTCGTCTCGTCGGCAATCCGTTTGTTGAGTACGTAATTGCCACCGGTAACAACGATCGCCATTTCGCCGTACAATAGTTTGATCGCAAAGTTTGGGATGTTCGGCAATAAAATAGGGCGGTGCAGTACCTCTGCAATGGCCCGAGTTAAGGTTTCGTTCGTAACAGGATTCGGGGCAACCGCGTTGTAAACGCCTTGCCAGGTCTCATCGGAAAGGCCCTGGATAAAGAGTCGACACAGATCGTCGAGGTGAATCCAGGAAATGTATTGCTGACCCGAGCCGATCGGTGCACCAGCACCCAGCCGAATGGGTTGCGCTAATTTAGGCAGCGCTCCCCCTTCCGACATGAGTACTACCCCAATTCGGAACTTTACGGTACGGATACCGAGTGCTGCTACCTGCTCTTCCGAACGTTCCCAGGCCCGCACCACCTGAGCCAGAAAATCAGATCCTCCCTGGCTGGTTTCCGTAAGCGGCCGATCGGCGGTGTCGCCCCCATAATAGCCGATGGCCGAGGCACCCATAAATGATTTAACATGGTGCGGGTTTTTCGCCAGTGCCTGCACCAGCAATTCTGTCGATTGCGTACGGCTGTTCAGAATGTCGTCCTTCCGCTCATCTGTCCAGCGCTCATCGGCAATTCCTTCACCCGCGAGGTGAATGATATGATCGGCCGTGGCAATGGCCTGCGGGTCGATATGTCCTTTTTTGATATCCCATTGATAGACACGCACATCGGGAATGGAGTTCGGTGATGGTCCGTCACTACGGCGGCTCAATAACGACACCTGATACCCTTCCTGTTTGAGCAGTTGTGTTAGGCGACGGCCGATGGAGCCTGTGCCACCCGTAATTAAAACTGTTTGATTCATACGTCAGCAGATTAGTTGGTGGGTATAGCCACATAACACACCAAGGGGGGCTGGTGTTCGTAAAGTGAGGGACTAGACCTGCCACTCTTTGGGCAAACTCAACTGCCGGGCGTACTGGGCGGGAGCGGTATAATGCACCCAGCTCAGCAGCTTGTTGATCTCATCGGCAAACTCGATATGGTAGTCGGGGTCGAGTTTCAGGGCTTTTTTCAACACCTGATCGGTGCGTTTCGCAATGTACTCGGCAGCTTTGTCGGAGCGGGAGTTGTATTTCTGCAACAGGTGCGCGTTGTGCTCGTAGAAGGTGTTGAGCAGGCACAGCATCAGTTCGACTTCACCATATTTATCTTTGGTTACTTTGAGGTGACGGCTGATATAACCGCTTGCCGTGCGCATATCCATCATCAGCCAGCCAGGCGTATCGGCATGAAGCCGGGAGGTGCGGTCAATGAATTCCCGAATCAGGCTGCGCCGTTCGTCGATGGTTTTGCCCTCTTCAATCAGCTCAAATTCAAGCTTTTCTGTCAGTACGGCATCTTTCGCAATTAGCCGGAGCAATAATTTATCTTTCTCCCCGCCCGGCATGCGAACGATAGCTTTTTTGAGATCAGGGTTGAGTGCAGGCATGTTGCTTACGGTTGAATGAGGGAATGCATCAATGAGTGAATGGCTTCTCAGCCCGCTAAGTTATAAGGATACAGAAGACACCTGGTTATTTGAGCCTATTCACTAAGTCACTCAGTCAAAATTCTTAATTATACCCCTACCGTATCACCTTCGTCGGTGCGAATTTTGTCTTCGATGTAGGCGATGATGTGGGCGGCAACGTCGATACCGGTGGCATTTTCGACGCCTTCCAGACCGGGGGATGAGTTGACTTCCAGCACCAGAAGGCCTCGGTCGGAGGGAAGCATATCGACACCGGCCACTTTCAGGCCCAGGGCTCGGGCGGCAGCAATGGCCGTTTGCTCTTCATGAGGAGTAAGTTCGACGGCAACGGCGTTACCGCCCCGGTGAAGGTTAGAGCGGAAGTCGCCTTCCAGGCCCTGGCGTTTTATGGCCCCAACTACGCGACCACCCACCACAAACGCCCGAATGTCGGACCCTTTGGCTTCGGCGATGAATTCCTGAACCAGAACATTCTTTTTCAGGCCGTAAAACGCTTCAATGGTCGATTTGGCGGCTTTGGTTGTTTCGGCGAGTACTACGCCAATGCCCTGCGTTCCTTCCAGTAGTTTGATCACAACGGGTGGGCCGCCAACAAGGTGGATGAGCTGGGTGATGTCGCCATTCTTCGGGTGATTGGCAAACATGGTTTTGGGCAAACCAACACCCGCTTTGGAGAGGACCTGTAAGCTGCGGAGCTTATTGCGGGAGCGCATGATGGCCTGCGATTTACCCGTTGTAAAGACGTTCATCATCTCGAATTGCCGCACAACCGCGCAGCCATAGTCCGTTACGGAGGCCCCAATGCGGGGAACAATCGCATCGAACGAGTCTAATTCCTGTCCTTCATAAAGCACGGATGGTTTGCCGCCTTCGATCATGACGTGGCAGTTCAGGTGATTTACCAGAACTCCCTCATGACCACGCCGATTAGCGGCTTCGAGTAGTCGTTGCGTCGAATATAAGTTCGGATTGGCCGATAAAATGGCAATTCGCATTGATGTAGTGATCAAGTAGTTGTGAATAGTTGTCCGCGAATAGTAGTGAACGATTTATTCGCTTTCTGACGGAGTGGATAACGTGCAGGCTTTCCGGGCGATCTTGGCTTCGTACGACAGATTTTTCTCGGACACATCGACGATGAATCGATTTCGGAGCAGTTTTCGACCTAAAAGTACCGGGTTTTTTAGTTGTTCGCGGTCTGCCAGGGTGAACTCTGCCCGAATGGTTCGGCCGAATAAAACGATACGGGTGGTAATGACATAGCGCAATTCGGCGACCCCAAACGAGTTGCGAATCATCCGCTGACTGAAGTGATCACTGCGGAATTTCCGGGCTGGCAACCCTGTTTTGTCGATTAGCCAAAAAGTTAGTTTTGTTGTCAATCCCGACTTCACCAGCCGGACATCTTTGCAATGAAGCGCCGACGTAAAGGCACCCGTATCGACTTTCGCCTGTATGTCGAACAACCCCAGATCTGGAAAATCAACCAGATCGGTCATGCCGATAATTTGCTTAGGCTTGGGTGTACGGGCTTTCATGGAAATTTTTTACTGACGCTATATGCCGTAAACTTTTTGCGCTTACGTGCGGATCAAGCGGCTGAATGTGAGCGACATATCGAGCATGATCATTTTGGCGCGGGCATTTCGTTCGAGGTGATAAGCGGCTTCGTTGAGGTCATGCACAATGTGCTCGATGTGGTTGATGGTCAAAATCTTGGAAAAGTTCTTCACAAAGGCCATTTCGTCATCAGGCAACCGCAGTAGTTCGGCAGCTCCCTGTTGCCACAGAAACAAATCGCGGTACAGTCGAATGCTGTAATCGAGCAACCCTTTCTGTTTCTCCTTGCTAAAACCATCAAACTGGTCGGCCTGTTTAACGAGCGCGATCAAATCCTGCCGATAACAGGTCCGCATCCATTCGGCGAACCAAACATGCTGGTCCGGTCCGGCGTCCCGGGTCGAACTGGTGTCGTGCTGGCTTAGCTGCAAAGCTTCGGCCAGGTTACCATCGGCCAGGTAAGCGAGTCGGCGGGCGGTTGTTTCGTCCTGATTCAGGTGCTGGCGCAGGTAAGTAGCTACTTCTTCGTCCGTGAATGCTCTGACAGCTACGCGCTGGGTTCTCGACAGAATGGTGATCAGCAGCTTATCCGACTGGTTTGTTACCAGCAGAAACAGCGTTTGCGCCGGTGGCTCTTCCAGTACCTTCAGCAGCGCGTTGGCCGAAGTCACGTTCATGAGTTCTGGTAACCAGATGAGCATAATTTTGTACGCGCCTTCGTATGCTTTCAGGGACAGCTTTTGCAGAATATTCCGGGCTTCTTCGGCCGAAATATTCCCCTGTTTATTATCGGCTCCAACCGATTCGAGCCAGTCGGGCAGCGTACGGTAGGGCGAACTGAGCAAAAACTTCCGCCAGTCGGTCAGATACGTTTCCGATGTTTTCCCCTTTCCCTGATTCGTGACGGGGAAAACCATGTGTAGATCGGGGTGCACGAGTTTCTGGACTTTGATGCAGGATGCACACCGGCCGCAGGAGTCCTCGCGCTGTTTGTCTTCGCAGTTGACATACTGGGCCAATGCCAGCGCCAGTGCCAGATTCGCGCTACCCGTTGGACCATCGAAAAGCAGGGCATGCGCCAGGTGGTTGGATTGCACCGCCCGCAGCAGCATTTGCTTGGTTTCGTCGAGGCCGATTATTTCTGAGAATTGCACGTTGGTTTCAAGGATGAATGATAACTGCTCGGGAAACTATGTATGCGAGTGCTTTCTTTTGTGGTGGTGTCGGATACTTATATTTGACACGGCGAGGTTTTAAGAAACCTCGTGAATATCGGTTTTGAGGAACCTCACAGCCTCAGGTTTAAGAACCTGACGCCACAAAAACGATAAATGATTCATGATGAGCAACCAGACACGCCCCCTTTTATTCCCCATAGATCATCGAAAAAATGGATCGAAGGACGGCTTCTTCTGCGTCGTCAAATGCCTTGCCGCGCCGGATAAAAGCTTCTCTGGCCACGTGTATCGCCTTCTCGATGCGGTAGGGGGTTATTCCTTCGGCGGCACCGCCCCACGAAAAAGAGGGAATGTGTTTGTGTTGAAATCCCGCGCCAAACACGTTTGCACTGACACCCACCACAGTTCCCGTGTTGAACATCGTACTGATGCCTGCTTTGGTAAAATCACCCATCATCAAACCACAGAAAATCCGTCCCGTATCTTCCAGTCGGTCAGTGGCGTAGGAGTGGAGCTTCACGTTGCTGTAATCGTTTTTCAGGTTCGAGTTGTTGACGTTGGCGCCCAGGTTGCACCATTCGCCAATGACCGAATTGCCCAGAAAGCCATCGTGCCCTTTGTTGCTATAGCCCAGAAAAACGGAATTGCCCACCTCACCACCCACTTTGCAGAAGGGCCCGATGGTGGTATTGCTACGCATTTTTCCTCCCCAGTTCACGGTCGAGCCTTCGCCGAGCGAAAACGGCCCGATCACGACGGAGCCTTCGCTGATGGTGGCATCACGTCCAATGTAAATGGGGCCGCCTTCCGCATTCAGGATAGCCGCCCGAATGATAGCGCCGGGTTCAACAAAGATGTTTTCTGGCGCGTAACACCGGGTGAACGGATCGGTAATTGGTTCGGATGTTCGTCCGGCTGTTAATTGGGCAAAGTCGGCCCGGAGTTGATCCCCATTGTGTACGAAAATGTCCCACAGATTGCGGACAATCGTTAGTGGTTCCATAAACGTGCGGAACGGATAGCCGTCGTTTACGGTGGGCGTTGCCGATAGGGTCTTTGTTGTCCGTACGGCCAGAATCAATCCGTCGTGGGTAATCAGGCCTGTATTGGGCGGTAGGCTCGACAGGGTGTCGACCAGCGCATCCGTCGGGCATACGGCTCCATTGATATACCAGTTATCGGCACCTGCGTTCTGCGGGAATTTGGCCTGTAAATAGGCTTCGGTCAGGTACGCAGGTGTTTGTTCCAGCTTATTCGCCCATTTTTCGGCCAGCGTCAGCGTGCCGATACGAATACCCGCCACCGGCCTCGTAAACGTAAGGGGCAGCAACGCTGTGCGAATGACTGGATCGTCGAATAAAATCAAAGTCGGCATTGAAGACATCAGGAGAATCAGGCGGCAAATATCCAACCTTAATCTGGAAAAAGAGAACGTATGAAACGGTACTTTTGCGAAAATATGGCAGTCCTATCCATCGACAGTATCATCCAGCGAATTGCTGATTTGCAGGACGAAACGGGTCTGTTTGCTTCCTTTCGGCATAACCCAGCGGTATTCTACCGTCGGCCGGATACCAACGTTTTCTTTACGGCCGTAACGGTATTCACGTTGCAGCATCTCCGCCCGGTCGTCTCATTCGAAAGTCAGCAATTGATCGATCGGATGGCGAATCGGGCGGCAATGGCTTACCCCCGCTTTCGGAATAAAGATGGGCTGAATACCTATAATTTCTGGCCTACACGTCCCTCACAGCACTTTTCCAACGGCTACATTTTTCGCCATTTCGAGCATTTTCGTATTCCCGACGACATCGACGATACGGCCATGGTGTACCTGACCGCCCCACCTGAGCCAGCCGAACGCCTTTGGCTGAAAGACAAACTGGGGCAGCACGCTAACGGGAGCCAGCCGCAACGCATCCAAAACACCTACCCTGAGTATCGGCCGTTGCGGGCTTACTCGACTTGGTTTGGGAAACACATGGGCGTTGATTTTGATGCCTGCGCGTTGAGCAATATGCTGTACTGTATTTACCAGTATGCCTTGCCTCGCAACCAACATGATACGGATTCACTGGCGTATCTGCGGTTCATTGTCGAATCGGGCCGGTATTTATCCGCGCCATTTCGATGTGCCCCCCATTATGCGCGGACCTCACTCATCATTTACCATTTGTCGCGACTCATGGCGGCTTTTTCGATTGCCGAGCTGGAGCCCATCCGCCCGCGCCTGATTGCCGATGCCCGTTCGTTGGGAGCGATTGCTCCGAATCGGGTGGAGCGGCTGTTGCTGGCAACGTCCCTGCACCGATTAGGGCAGGCCGTTCCCGCCATTGATCTGAGTGCCATTGAACACGATTTTGCCGGTTTTCACTTCTTCATTGCGGGATTGCTAACGGCCTACGAACAACCCTGGTTACGTCGTTTTGCCGACCGCCCACTCATGCAGATGCGCTGGCAATGCGAAGCCCATTGCTGGGCGCTGGTAGCGGAATATGTTTCTTTAATAAAGAATGACGAGTTATGAATAATGTAGGCTGTAAACGTAAACTACCGGGGCTAAACGAAATCGACGGGCAATGTATAAAGATGTAGCTTTACAAACATAAGTACTCAAGTTAATTTGCTTTAGAGTATTCCCCATAGGGTTTTTGTCATGCTGACGCAGGAAGCATCTTCGTTAGGCTACTTTAAGATGCTTCCTGCGTCAGCATGACAAAAAATAAGCCAACCTATTTTTAACGAGTTACTTATAAATGAGCAATCAATGATAACGCATGGCCAGTCGGCTTTACTGACGCTTTGTTACAATAAACTCGTTACTACGGGTTTGATATTCCTTGCCCTTTTGGCGAGTTGTCTTCCGAAAACAGCCGCGCAGCAGCCGCTTCAGGGGCTTATGACGCAGGTCGAATCTATTGGCGGTAAGAAGACCTATCTGGCATCTCCGTTCGTAACGGCTGGCAATCGGTTGTACATGGTTGGTCATCAGGACGGAAAGTTTCCAGATCTGGGCTGGCACATAACGGGCGAAATGGGCGGCATCTGGGATCATCCGATCAAATTGATGGATGGATTTACAGCGTCGATAACCATCAATCAACAACAGGTTTGCCTGACCAAAGCCGATACGTTCATTACCTATCCGTTTGCCAATAAGCACCTGTACCAACAGGTTGCCAACGGTCTGGACATTAAGCGATTTCAGTTTGTGCCCGACAACAAGGAAGCCCTGGTGGTGGAGTATACCTTCGTAAATAAGCAAGCCAGGCCGCTCACGCTGCAGTTTACCTGGACCGCCCATACCGATCTGCGCCCGACCTGGCTGGGCGAACGGACCAACATGGTCGATGCGCCGGACCAGGCAACCTGGCAGGCACAAACGCAGTCCTGGATCGCTAAAGATCAAAAAAATGACTGGTTCGTTGTTTTTGGTGCCACTAGTCCTACCCGCCAGCATCATCAAACTAAAGGCTGCGAATTTGTGTCGGCCGGAAAAGGGTGCACAGCTTCGCTGGTATATACGATCACGGTGCCCGCCAACGGAAAAACCCAACTACCGATTACCATTGCCGGTTCGTACAAATCGGCTGAAGCGGCCAACCGGACCTTTGCCGACGTCCAGAAAAATGCCTACATCTATTTGGCAAATAAGAAAAAGCGGTATGCTACCATTGACCAGTTGGCAGCCGTACAGGTACCGGATAAAAAACTGGAACAGGCATTTCGCTGGGTAAAATACAATACCGACTGGCTGATTCGGGAGGTGCCCGAAATGGGTCGGGGGCTGTCGGCAGGTTTGCCCGATTACCCGTGGTGGTTTGGGGCTGATGGCTGTTATACATTATCGGGCCTGATCACAACGGGACACCGGCAACTGGTGTATGATTCGGTTGATCTGCTGACCAGAATCTCCGAAAAGGAAAATGGCAACGGACGGATTATCCACGAAGTATCGACGAACGGCGCGGTTTACAATCCCGGCAACCTGAACGAAGTGCCCCAGTTTGCCAGTATGATTGCCGAAGTGTACCGATGGACAGGCGACAAAGACTTTTTGCGCAAGTATTTTCCGACGGTAAAAAAGGGAATGACCTGGTTGCTGGCGGAAAACGATAAAGACAAAAACCTGCTTCCTGATGGTTTCGGCATGATGGAAATACACGGCATGAACAGCGAAATGATCGATGTGGCGGTGTATACGCAGGAGGCTTTTGCCAATGCGACCTACATGGCGTCGGAACTCGGCGACAAAACGCTGGCGATGGAGTACCAGCGCAAGGCTTCTATCCTGAAAACGAAAATAAATACCGATTTCTGGGTGCCCGAAAGTGGTTCGTATGCTGACTTTATCGGCACGAAAGCCGAGGCCCTGGCGCTTGTGGAAGGGGCCCTTGTTCGGGCGGATACGCTGCACAAACCCTGGGCGGTCGAAGAACTGAAAGCAACCCGGCAACGGCTGCGCCAGTTGCCAGAGGAGACCAAAAAAGGCTTTGTGCTTCACCACAACTGGGTGGTCAATACCCCCATGGAAACGGGTGTGGCCGACCCCGACAAAGCAGCCATTGCGCTTCGGACGGCCAGTAAATTTACGAATCCTTTTGGGCTGTTTGTAACGGGGATCGACCGCGACGAATCGGCCGGAACCGACGAGGGGTCGTTCAATGTAAACAAAACCGTATTTACCTATACTGGGGCGGTGATGACCCTGCCAACGGGAGTGGCCGCCATTGGTGAAAACCGGTACGGCCACCCTGATGAAGCGTTGGGCTATCTCAAACGAATGACCAAAACGTTTAGCTATGCCTTGCCGGGCTCTATTTACGAGGTATCGCCGGACTACGGCATGGTTACCCAGGCCTGGAATATGTACAGTTACGCCGTACCGATCATCAAACAGTTTTTCGGGATTCGCCCGGAAGCGTCTCACAAAGTAATCGTTGTTCGGCCGCAAATGCCCAGCATCTGGAACAAAGCCCGTGTTGAAAAAGTGGCTGTAGGCGACAACATGGTATCCATGGACTATGCAAAAGCGGGCGCTCAGCTGACGTTACTGATTACCCAAAAAGAGCCGAACTGGACCGTGAAACTTGCTTTCCCCAAAGGCAAGTACCGTAACTGGCAGGTCAATGACAAAAAAGTATCCATACAGAGCGATACAGATTCTGATTTTGTCGAGCTAAAGGGTAGTTCGATACGTGTGCGTTTGCAATAAACCTGACCTGAATAGACACCCGGCCACTAAATCACAGCGCTCAATACGTTTTTGTCATGTCGGCGGGAATGGCTAGTACGAAATCGGCCAGATTTCGATTGTCGGCATCGGGCTTTTCAATATCCACTAATTCAATGGAAGAGAGCGTCAGGATTTTCAGGCCGGGCTGTTTCTGGCGCAGGTACCAGACAATGCCATCAAAATTCTTGGAATGGTAATCGCCGTTGAAGTGCAGCAAGGTCTGGCCGGGTTTCAGATTTTGCAGAATGAAATAGGCCATAGTGGCGTCCTTGACCGCTTGAGCCCGCGCAAAATTAGCCGTCATGTTGGGTTGTGCTCCGTGTGCGCTGTTGCCGGATTTGCTGTCCGTACCGCCCATCATCTCCATCATGGCTTTGTAGCCGGGTAAGGTCAGGTCGACGGGAATGGGCAGTGGCGCAATCTGGCGTTTCGCATCGGCCGATATCGTATCAAGGGCTGATAATCCTTGCCGGGAAACCAGCCGGGCATACCGACGCGGAATGTTGGTGGCCACGAACGGGATGTGCTGCTCACGGGCAAAATCGGTAATGGGTTTATAATCCGTATCGAAATTGGGCCACAAACGAGCCTGGGTAGCCAGCTCTTTACTGGTCGTTTTGCCCTGTACGTAATCGCTGAGCGCCAGCTGGTCGTCTGTTTCAAACATTTCGGCTCCCAGCACAAGGTTGCCTTTTTTGGCGGCTTGCAGGTCTTTGGTCAACTGAAATTCGAGCCAGTGACAGATTGGGTTGTTGTGCAGTTCGCCGAATAAAATAACGTCAGCCTCGTTTGCCTGGCGCAGCAATTTAGTGTAGCTGGTCGTTTTTAGGCCCGACGTATAGAAACGATAGGCGGGTTTGTCGTTCCGGAAAGCAAACGCCAGCAAACAAAGCAGCAGAATAGTAAGACGCATCAGATAAGTAGAAGTGGGCAGTTCAGACGTACTGCTGTAACCAATCTGTTTTATAATTGGTTACCCGTCTGTCTGTTAATGCCCTCCTTTTTATGAATCTGTTAGAAACGCTACGCCAATTTCCGGCTTTTGCCAATGTGCCGGATGCGCAATTACAATGGGTTATTGACCGGAGCGAAGAGGTGTCTTATCCCAAAGAGACCGTGCTCTACAAACCCCACGAACCCGTCGACCATCTACTATTGCTGCTGGAGGGTCGCCTTCGTATTGATGCCGGGGCCAACGGAGCCGACGATGAATTGATCGTCTATGGCGATCACGCTATTTTGGGGGTACTACCGTTTTCCCGGATGAAAGGCATGTCGAACCGGCTCATTACCGAGCGGCCAACAACGCTACTGCGGCTTCACCGCGACGACCTGCCTGATCTGGCCAAAAACTGCTACGAGCTTACCGAATCGCTGGTGCATCAAATGACGACCCGCGTCCGTGATTATACGAAGCTGACGCAGCAAAATGAGAAAATGGCCTCGCTGGGGCGCTTGTCGGCGGGGCTGGCTCACGAACTCAATAACCCCGTGGCAGCCGTTGTGCGCTCAGTCGATACACTCAATACACACTTGCGGGCCACTCCCGAAGCCTTCAAAGTCGTTATGAATCTTAACCTGACCGCTGGGCAGGTCGATTGCGTGACTGACGTGTTCTTCAAAAAACTGGACCAGCAATCGACCATCGACAGGCGTCAGTTAACCTTGCTCGAACGGACGAGTCTGGAAGATGACGTAACCGATTGGTTGGACGATCATGGCGTTGAGGATCATATGGATCTGGCAGGGCCCCTGGTCGACTACGGATTTACGGTCGACGATCTGGATTGGATACTTGAAAAGATTGGCGATGAAAATCTGGCCGGTGTCGCCAACTGGCTGGTCAACAACCTGGTGACCGAAAAGCTGGTGTCCGATATTGGCGAGGCTTCAAAGCGCATTGCCACCCTGATCGACTCCATCAAAAATTACACGCAGATGGATCGGGGCGTGGGTAAGCAGGAAGTTCAACTGGCCGAAGGCCTTCGCAATACGGTTACCCTGCTGGCCCATAAAATCAAGAGTAAGCAGATTGACTTAACCCTGACCATTGCCGATGACCTGCCCGTGGTTTGTGGCTGGCCCGGCGAGCTGAATCAGGTGTGGACCAACTTGATCGACAATGCCATCGACGCCATGCCGAATGGTGGCAAACTCGACATCATCAGCCAGCCCGACAGGCGATCGGAGGAAGAAGCGTTTGTCCTGACTAAGATCATCGACAATGGACCCGGCATTCCGGAAGACATACGGGATAAAATATTTGAGCCCTTTTTCACGACCAAAGAAATTGGCAAAGGCACCGGGCTCGGTCTCGATATTGTGCAAGGCATTATGAAACACCACAACGGGTCTATCAAGGTACAGTCGGAGCCCGGTCACACAGAATTTAGTGTTTGCTTACCCGTTTAACGAGTAAAAGAGTGCGTGACAACACTGCTTTAGCAGTAGATTTGTCAAACGCCACAACCACTTGTTTGCTCATTCACTCCGCTTTGGCGGTCCGATTTTGCTTCTATGAAACTACCCATTATTTTCTCCATCGACGATGATCCGCAGGTATTGCAGGCCATACAGCATGATCTGCGGCAGCAGTACCGAAAGAAATACCGGATTCTTTGCACCAACTCGGCCCAGGAGGCCCTTGATTCGTTGCCGGAGTTGAAGAAAAAGGGCGAAGAGGTAGCTCTTTTCCTGTCCGATCAGCGGATGCCAAGCATGACGGGTGTTGAATTTCTGACGCAGGCCCGAAAGGCGTTTCCGAATGCGAAACGGGTGCTGCTAACGGCTTACTCGGACATCGACGCGGCTGTACGGGCCATCAACGAAGTTCAACTGGATTATTACATTGCCAAGCCCTGGGACCCACCCGAAGAAAAACTGTATCCTGTACTGGACGATCTGCTGAGCGACTGGTTTTCCGATTACCGACCGCCCTCCGCAGGCTTAAAATTGGTTGGTTACCAGTTTTCGCCCCGTTCGCATGAGTTAAAGGATTTTTTGGCGGGCAATCTGTTTCCTTACCAATGGTTTGATATCGAAGGCAACGCTCAGGCCCAGGAACTGCTCGATTTACATGGATTAAGTGCCAGTGATTTGCCCATTGTTATCCTCGACAACGGAACCGCCCTTAGACAGCCGACGCTGGCTGATCTGGGCGAGAAACTTGGCTTACAGCCCAAAGCATCCGAAGAGTTATACGATTTGGCCATTATCGGCGCAGGCCCGGCTGGGTTGGCGGCTGCCGTGTATGGGGGCTCCGAAGGGTTGAGAACAATTCTGATTGACAAGCGTGCTCCGGGCGGGCAGGCTGGCACCAGTTCGCGGATTGAAAACTACCTGGGCTTTCCCAACGGCCTGAGTGGTGCCGACCTGACCCGGCGGGCCATCACGCAGGCCCAACGATTTGGCGTGGAGTTCCTGGCTCCGCAGGAAGTCGTGTCCATCCGGTCAGAGGGCCAGTATAAACACATTGCGCTGGGTGGTGGCAACGAAGTAGTAGCGCGGTCGATTATTTTGAGTACGGGCGTTTCGTATCACCAGCTGGACAACGAAAGTCTCAAGAAATATACGGGGGCGGGTGTCTACTACGGAGCCGCCACGACCGAAGCCCTGGCCTTCAAAGGCCAGCCCGTTTACGTTGTTGGTGGCGGGAATTCGGCGGGGCAGGGGGCCATGTACCTCTCCCGAACTGCTTCCGACGTGTATATCTGCGTGCGCCGACCCGATTTGTCCGAAACGATGTCACAGTATTTAATCGATCAAATCGATAACACGCCTAACATCACTGTACTTGGTTGTACCGAAGTCGTGGAGGGTTTGGGCAATGAGCGGCTGGAATGTCTGGTCCTGGAAAACATGGATACTAAAGAACGCCGGACAGTGCAGGCGGGTGGTCTCTTTATTTTCATCGGTACCAAACCCCTGACCGACTGGATTGAAATGGACATCATCAAAGACACCAAGGGATTCATTGCCACGGGCCGTGACCTGGCGAAGTACGCCGACTTCAAACAAGTCTGGCGATATAACCGGGAGCCGTTCTCGCTTGAAACCTGTAGCGCGGGTATTTTTGCCGCTGGCGATGTACGGGCCGGCGCCATGAACCGGGTTGCCTCGGCCGTTGGCGAAGGGGCCATGGCCGTAAGCTTCGTTCATAAATACCTGGCAGACAGTTAATGACTGTAGGGTGTATGGTGAAATACACCCTACGGCCTATATCCTACACGAGTACCTTCTATCATACATCCTTTCTTCTTATGGTTAAGCCGACAATTTGCTCCCATTTATCCGCAATCACGGAACTCCGTGTTGCCAGCGACTATGTTTGTGAAGAGTGCATCAAAACGGGCGATTCGTGGGTACATCTGCGTACCTGCCAGACCTGCGGAACGACACTTTGTTGCGATTCATCACCGAATAAACATGCAACGAAGCACTTTCGGGCGAGTGAACACCCGGTTGTTACGTCAGCCGAACCAGGTGAACGCTGGCTCTGGTGCTTTGTCGATGAACAAATGGCTGGTTACTGAACAAGGTGCTTCATTTAGCGGTTAGTAAGTAGTATTCTCCATAGACTTTCAGAGTACTTATAACGACAAATCTGAATGATTGCCGAACAAACGCTTACTCAGCAATATTACCACGTCCGGTTGCATTCCGAAGCTATATGCCGGGGCCTTGAAACAGAGGATTATGTCGTGCAGCCGGTCGTTGATGTTAGCCCACCCAAATGGCATTTGGGGCATACAACCTGGTTTTGGGAAACATTTGTACTAAAGCCAAATGTGCCTGATTACCGCATTTTTCACGCCGATTTTAGCTACGTTTTTAATAGTTATTACGAGACCGTTGGCAAACGGGTCTTACGCACCGACCGCGGGAACCTCAGCCGCCCAACGGTGGCGGGCGTGTATGCTTACCGTGCCTACGTAGACGAACAGATGAACCGTTTTCTGGACACGGCTGAGCTGTCTCCCGACCTTTATGCGCTGATTCTGCTGGGGCTCAACCACGAGCAGCAGCATCAGGAGCTGCTCATCACGGATATTAAATACATCCTGGGGCACAATCCGTTGCTTCCCGCTATCGAGATGCCTTTTCAGGAGCATCAATCGCAGCGGCCCAGACCGGATGCCGTATTGGCCGAAGGAATATATACCGTTGGTTATCGGCCAGCGAATGGTCAGGATGGGGACTCTTTCTACTTCGACAATGAGGTGGGGGCACATAACGTATACCTCAACAAAACAACACTTAGCGGGAATCTGGTTACGAATGAGGAATACCTGACATTCATTGAATCAGGTGGCTATCAGGATTTTCGACACTGGCTTTCCGATGGCTGGGCATGGGTAAAAGCAAATGATATTCAGGCACCTTTGTACTGGCACCGCATCGATGGCGAGTGGTGGCATTATACCGTTGATGGACTCCGGCTCATTGATCTGGATACGCCGGTTTGCCATGTGAGCCACTACGAAGCCGATGCCTATGCCCGTTGGTCCGGCCAGCGGCTGCCAACCGAATTTGAATGGGAAGCGAGTGCTTCACAACTCAACTGGGGTACGCGGTGGGAGTGGACAAACTCCGCTTATCTGCCTTATCCTGGTTTTATTACTGCCGAAGGGGCCGTGGGCGAATACAACGGCAAGTTTATGAGTGGACAGATGGTGTTGCGCGGGGCATCTGTAGCAACACCTGAAGGGCATTCCCGACCCACTTACCGCAATTTTTTTCAACCAGACAAGCGATGGCAGTATACGGGGATACGTTTAGTGAAGAACTAAAGGCAGTGGGCATGCTTCATGGAACCAGCGAAGTTGAGCGGAGAAGTGGGGAGACTGGACTGGTGATGGATGTGGTTGATAAACAACGATCGGACTTATCGGATTTTGCGAATGAGGTGCAAATGGGCTTACGGGCAACACCCAAGCGCCTGTCGTCCCGGTTCTTTTACGACGCTGAAGGAAGCCGACTGTTTGCCGAAATCATGCACTCGCCAGATTACTACCTGACCCGGTCGGAGTACGAAATCCTGGAAACGTACAAAGCGGATATGCTGCGGCAGTTTTCACCAGACAATCGGCCATTTGAATTGGTCGAACTGGGCGCAGGGGATGGCCTGAAAACAAAAATTCTGCTTGGTTTTTTCGAAGGCCAACACACTGATTTCACGTACGCGCCAGTCGACATTTCGGCCGATGCGCTTGCGGGCCTTGTGAGCGATGTACGCAGGCAGTGGCCTGATTTGCAGTTAAATCCGCGCCACGACGATTACTTCAGCGCGCTGGAGCTGCTTTCTCAGGAAACAGATAACCACAAGGTTGTCCTGTTTCTGGGCTCGAATATTGGCAACTTCACCCCCGATGACGCCGTTGGTTTTTATCAGCAACTGCATGACCGGCTTCGGCCCGGCGACATGGTGTTGACGGGTTTTGATCTGCAAAAACACCCGGCGGTCATTCACACAGCTTATAATGACCGGGCAGGCTTAACAAAAGCGTTTAACCTGAATCTGCTCCGGCGAATCAATCGTGAGCTGGATGCTACCTTCGATTTGGATGCGTTTGATCATTACGAGACCTACAATCCTGAAAATGGCGAAGCGCGATCGTATTTGGTCAGTCAGCAAGCGCAGACTGTAACGATCAGGGCGCTGGATACGGAGGTGTCCTTTCAAGCTGGCGAAATAATTCATACGGAGATCTCGCGTAAATTCAGTCGGGTACAGATCGAGCAATTAGCCAGACAAACGGGCTTCACTGTTGCGGGTTGGTTTACAGATAGCAAGGGTTATTTTGCTGACGTAGTCTTTATGCGTTAGTCAGCGAATGAACCTGTCGGGGATTTTGCAGAAACACATACCTAGGCTAATCTGCCATGGCATACCGATAATGACCGAATTTAAAGCCAAGCATAGTATGTCTGGCCTTGTTCCTATCGTTGATGCAAAAGAACATCCTGCCACAGGCGTTGAGGGGGTTGATGCTCTCGGTAGCTAAAAGCCTGATCCCAAAAGCAATGCTGAACAGGATCAGGAATCGGGTTTATTGAGTGCGTTTATTGGCTGAGCACTATGTCTTTACGAGCGTCAGCGAAAGAAACACCCATACACCAGCAAGCCCAGCCCGTTACGGGCTGGGCTTGCTGGTTTGAAATGAAAAGAATACGGTTTACTGCTTATCCCACCAAACGCGTGTGTCCAGATTGTCGGCCCCCTGCCGCGAAACGGCTTCCTGTCGGTTGGCTGTATTGACCGACTGCTCCGAATCAGGGTACGACAAGCGATTGATGAAATTGCCTTTTATTTCCTTGCCCGGATAGGGGTTAGGCGTCAGGACAGGAAACCCACTACGCCGGAAGTTTGCGAATACTTCAGGCCCATTTAGGAAGGAGGCTATCCAGTATTGGGTATTGATCAACTCAAGGCCTTTGGCCGCCGAATACGGATTTTTGGCTAAATAAGCGGCAATGTCGGCATCCGCTACCGCTGAGGTAGTTCCATAGTCGGCTAGCTGTTTCATGTGTGCCGTAACCCCGGCATTGTAGAAATCGGCAGCGCTACCGGTTGTCCAGGTGCGCTGGGCAGCTTCGGCCAGCAGCAATTGCGTTTGCGCATACGTGACCAGGTAGCAGGGGGCAAACTGGCTGCCCATGCGCGTACGGTCCAGTTGCGAATAGCCATAGAAGAAGGGAACACCAAGGTCGGTTGTAGCACGGGCTGTAATGGTGCCGTTATCGTAGCCAAGTGGCATGCCAATCTGCTGGGCTGGATCCCGAGTGGCCAGGGTCGCCGTTTGTTCCGGGCCACTTTTGGCCCCAACGTAGCGCACCGCAATGGACACCAGCCGTGGGTCGGATGTCGATTTAAGGTAATCGACAAACGTTTTGGTCAGGTAATAGTTGGCCGCTTCGGTCGAGTTAAGCGTGGCCCCTACGGCGTTGGTGTAGTTGGCGTTATTCCGAACCAGTGCGTTATCGGCGTTGGACTGCATAAG
This sequence comes from Spirosoma humi, assembly GCF_054776575.1. Taxonomy (NCBI): domain Bacteria; kingdom Pseudomonadati; phylum Bacteroidota; class Cytophagia; order Cytophagales; family Cytophagaceae; genus Spirosoma; species Spirosoma humi. Next base: position 46,545 of record NZ_BAAHBR010000020.1, on the reverse strand, counting down.
GCCGCCTGCAATGGCTTTCTGAACGGTCGATTGCGCCAGTGTGGGGTTCACCTTCGACAAACGCATGCCTACCCGAAGCAGCAGCGAGTTGCCAAACCGTTTCCATTTTGTGATGTCGCCACCATAGGTAATTTCACCAGCTTCAGTCGCTTTGGATGCGTCCAGGGCGGCTGTTGCTTCGGTAAGCTCCTTAATGAGGTCGTTATAAATACTTTCCTGCGTGTCGTACTTCGGCAATACGTTGCCCGAAATATACCCTGCACCAGCCTGACTGTACGGAATATCCCCGTAGCTGTCTGTCAATACGTTGAACGTATAAGCCTTCCAGATACGGGCCATGTTGTAGAGGTTGGTTCGGTTCGCATCGCTCTTGGTTTGGTTAACCACGTCGACCAGATAGCGAATGACGTTCTGGTAGTACTGCCGCCAGATCCCCCCATTCACGCCGGATGGACCCCGGTTGTCGATATTAAAATTACCACCGGCCACGATGCCTGAGTTCGGCGTGAACATTTGCTGAACCGTGGGCTCCTCGAAGGTCAGTATACTACCCGGAAAGGACGTGCCAACCATGGCATTATTAAACGTAAAAACGGGGTTAAGTGTCGTTGCCGCTGTTGGGTTGACGTTCAGTTCATCGAATCCTTTGTCGCAGCTGCTTGTGGTGAAAAGCAGGGCAACCAGCGGTATGTATAGGAGTGTTTTTTTCATGGAAAATGAGTTTTTCGTTTGAGGTTTGACGTTTGCAATGAGTTGACAATCTTTGGGTGTCAGCTCATTGCAAACGTCAAACGATTATCTCTAACTCGTTTAGAATTTAACATTCAGGTTAAAGCCCACACTGCGCGTGGTAGGTAAGCCCGTCGATTCCAAACCAATCAGGTTATCCGAGCTGAAGCCAAACTGTTCGGGGTCGATATTGGGTACCCATTTTTTAATGATGGCCACATTGTTCGCTACAGCGCTCAGGCGTACGCCTTTAATGAACAGGGTTTTGGGCAGGAGCTTACCGAAATCGTAGCCCAGGCTGATCTGACGCAGCTTCCATAAGCCAGCATCGTACAGTATCTGCTCGCCCAGGCTCTTGGAGCGACCCACCGAATAATAGTCCTGCACGAACGCGCGCACATTATTGGCTTCCCCTTTTTCGTTGACACCGGGTCCGACCATTTTGTTGTCTGCCTCACCACGACCGACCAGTGTTTCTTTCTGCAAACCATGCCGGAAAGCGTTCAGGTTGGTACCTGATATCATTTTTCCACCCAACTTAAAGTCGATCAGAAAAGATAAGGTTATGCCTCTGTAATTGAAACTGTTGGTAACACCACCAATATACCTGGGTAGGGCCGAACCGAACGAAATAGGCGAATCCGTTCTCACCGGAAGACCATCACTGCCATTGATCAGTTGCCCCTGTGCATCGCGCTTATAGCCGTATGTATACAACTGGCCTAACTCCTGACCGACTACCTGCCGCAGTTCACCGACGTAGATGCCCGTACCCACTACGATTTGCTCGGGCAATTTATCGTTGTTGTAATCTTTACCTGGGGTGCCATCATCATCGGTCACTAACTTGAGCAGCTTGGTCTTATTGTATGAACCGTTCAGGGTAATGTCCCAGAAGAAATCCTTGGTCCGTATGGGTGACAGGTTCAGTAAGACTTCAATGCCCCGGTTGCGGCTTTGGCCACTGTTGATGAGTGAACTCGTGTAGCCAGACGCATCAGAAGATTGCTTGGCAACGATCTGGTCGCTGGTGATCTTGTTATAAACCGCTACATCCAGGCCCACTCGGTTGTTGAACAGCTTCAATTCCAACCCTAATTCTGTTTCGGCTACGCGACTTGGTTTGAGTGTAGTGCTGGGAACCGTATTGGACGTGATATAGCCCAGTGGCTGGCCATTACCGGCAGGGTTCGGGAAGAGGTTCGCATTGACCGCGTAGAATAGGTTGTTCGAATACGGGCCTACATCGCCATCACTCCCCACTTCGGCATACGCAGCCCGGAACTTACCAAAATTCAGCCAGGAGGGCAATTTATTGAAGGCCTGTGAAAAAACGAAGCTACCCGTTACCGACGGATATAAAATACTGCGGTTTGCCGGAGACAGCGTCGAGAACCAATCGTTCCGAATGGTTCCGTTCAGGAAGAGGACGTCTTTGAACGAGAATTCAGCGGCTGCGTATAATGAGTTTACTTTCCGTTCGCTCAGGCTGTACTGCGGATCTTTTACCCGGCCATTCTGTGGCGTATACAGACCCCGGACAACAAAGTCGGTAGCCAGAACGCTGTTCAGATCAGACCGGCGATAAAGCTGGTTACCGCCCAGGGTCAGGTCGATGCCAAGAACGCCGAACTTGCGGTTAGCACCAATCAGGAAGTCGGTATTGACTTCGCGGAATCGACGGGCTTCCTGCACATAGGCCCCGTTAACAAAACCGGCTGGAGCGGCCGCCAGGGATGCCTGACCGGTAGGGAAGTTGTAATCCTGATCGCGCGACCAGTAATCCTGTCCTACCCGGCCCTGAATATAGAGCCAGTCGGTCACGTTGTAGCGGGCGGATATATTACCGAACAGACGATCCCGGCGGATATTCTCAAATTTGTTGTTGAGGACGAAATAAGGGTTTGTCCGGTTCATAAACCGCGAATAAATGAACTCATTGCCAGTGGCCGGGTTGATCTGGTTGGCTTCCAGCAGGTCGAGCGGCATGGAGTTGGCCAGTGTGTAAAGTACGGTTGGCGTACTGTTGTCCTGCTGAGCGATCTGGGGCGGGTTTTTGTTGTACTCGTTCGAGTAATTCATCGTACCGGTTACGGTTAGCCTCGACGATAGGTTGTAGCTGAAACCCAGGTTGATGGTTTTGCGATTGAACGAGTTGTTGCGGGTAATGCCCTTGTTATCCAGGTTGGAGATGGACAGGTTGAAGCCACCTTTCTCGTTACCAGATGAAACCGCAACCGAGTTGGTCATCGTTGACCCATCGCGGTAAAACGCGTTGATTCGATTCCGTACCGGTGTGTAAGGTACCGTTATACCCCCAAACAATACCTGCGTCTGCCCGGCAAACTTCTCCCCGAAGCTCCAGACGCCCGAGGTTGGGTTGGGTGCTGTTGGCCGAACGCCATACTCTCCCTGACCGTATTCATACTGATAATCGGTATAATCCAGCGGATGATCGCTGGTGTAGTTCATGTTATATGTAACGCCGATTCCCTGACTTAATCCTTTCGTTTTGGTCGTAATCAGAATAGCCCCGTCTTTTGCCCGCGAGCCATATAAAGCAGCCGCCGTACCACCTTTCAGAACCGTCATTCCTTCAATATCGTCGGGATTAATAGAAGACAGGCCGTCACCTCCGTCCGAGTAGTTACGGTCGCGGCTGCCGATAGAGTTATCGCTACCCGTATTCCCGTTGTTCTGGCCGAAGTTGGTGTTATCGACAGGGACGCCATTGATGACGATCAACGGGGTGTTCTGACCGGAGAAGGACGATTGGCCCCGAATACGAATTTTACTCGTACCGGCGGCCCCGGTACCGAGGCTGGATATATTAACCCCGGCAATTTTACCCTGTAGCGCATTTATAAAGTTAACGGACCGGTTCGTGGTTACTTGCTCGGGATTCACAATGGCCGTGGCGTACCCCAGGCGTTTGGCTTCTTTCTTGATGCCCAACGCTGTCACAACGACTTCGCCCAGGCTTTGCTCGGCTTCCTGAAGCGTCACCGTGAGCTGGGTTTGACTGCCTACTTCGACGGTATTGCCAGCATACCCAATGGCACTGAAGACCAGCGTAGCCTTGGCGGGAACGTTCAGTGTAAAATTCCCATTCCCATCTGTAGTTGTACCCAACTGGGTATTTCTGACTAAGATGTTTACGCCCGGTATGGGTTGCTGGTCTTTTCCGGACAGCACCCGGCCCGTAAGTCGGTGATCTTGTGCAAAAGCTGCCTGACTGATTAGAAAGGTAGCCCAAATGCCTACCAGAGCGGCACTAAGCCTTGTCCGTAGAGTACGTTTCATAGAATTGACAAATTGGTTTTGAGTTCATGTATTCAGATAAATGCAAAAATATCTTCCTATAGTAATACTAACCCCAAAGTGCGGTAATTGCTGTATCTACTTTAAATGGCTATCGTGAGAACCAGAGATTTCAAATCATCCCCTGAAAATTTGGAAAAAGAAAAATCATTATCCACCTTTGCCCATCAAACTAAGCGGCTATTCGTCGACGTAGCCCGTCAGCTTATGAAATTTGACCAACAACCAGCCAATCTGCGCTCAGTAGCCCGTCCGGTAGTCAATCAGCTAGCGCTGATGATGATGGGTATGTGTTGTTGTTGAGTGAAGTCTCTTCGCCTGCTCAAGTCCCAATAGGCCCAGTTAACGTCATTTTTTTACGGTAAACGATTGTTTACTTTTTTATTAACAACTTTACTATACTTAATCTGTATAGTAAATAGAAAATAAGAGCAAATCAATTTAAACGACACTAACGTTCAATCCAATGGTAGCATTATCTGGTAATTTGGCTTCTGTTCTTCCTGTACAAACCCTAAGCGCGGAGGAAACGGCTTTCTTTGAAAAAAATGGGTTTCTACATATCAAAAACTTCGTCAGTCGTGACGTAGTGCAAACGTTCCTGCGGGAATTGCAGCGTGTAGAAGCGGCCTGGATTGCCGAAGATGTTGATAAAATCAATGGTATCCCGATCAAATACGGCCGTGATGAAAATGGCCAACGTATCGTTCAACGTTTTGCGTTTACGTCGCTTTTCAGCCCCGTATTGCATGAATTTTTGCAGGATGAACGCCTGAAAGGCCTTACCAGTCTCCTGCAGCCCTACAGCGGCCGCATTGGTGAAGAGGAAAAAGATGGCCTGGTTGTCAACCACTATGTCCGCACGCCCGAAAGTAACTTTTCGCGTATGGGCTGGCATACCGATAGTCCGCGTGACCTGTTTCTCGGGCAACGTATCCGGCCGATGCTTAACGTAGGACTGCACCTGGACGACTGCCCGATGAGCAATGGAGGGCTGCGTGTATTGCCCGGTACGCATAAGCAAAACACGCTGCTGACGCTGTTCCGTAAACGTCAGTTTATCGACCACCGGCCCGATCCCCGCGAAGTTGGCTTTGATATTGAAGCGGGTGACCTGACCATTCACAACGGTAGTTTGTGGCATCGGGTTGAGCAGTCGCCGAATGTTGGGGCCGAGAGCCGTCGTCGGGTCATGTATATCCCGCTGGTTACGGGCGACTACCAGCCTAAAAATGCGGCTAGCAAAACGCCGTTTTATCACCGGCTAGGCGCTAAAATTCTTCGGTAAACTCACTTTTGTCAACTCAATTTCCATCGTTCCGGTATGCAGTATAATTGGCTGGCTCTTGCGGTTCCGTTGTTTCTGTTCTTCATGGGGTTGGAATATCTGGTGGCGAAACGGCAGGGTAAATCCTATTTCCGGTTCAATAGTTCGGTGGCTAATCTCAACGTCGGCATTGCCGAACGGTTGCTGGACACATTTACGACGGGCGCGTTCTACTTCGTCTACGAGTACTTGCATCGGCACTATGCCTTACTCGATATTCGGGCTAGCGTCTGGGGTTGGCTTGCCTTGCTGATCGCGACCGATTTTATCTGGTACTGGTATCATCGGTTGGCTCACGAAATCAACATATTCTGGGCTGTGCATGTCGTACATCACCAAAGCGAAGAGTTTAACTACACCGTTTCGGCTCGCATTACGGTATTTCAGGCGGTAGTGCGTACAGGCTTTTGGGCCATTCTGCCCATTGTCGGCTTCCCGGCTGAGATGATTACGGGGGTGCTGCTGATTCACGGGCTATATCCGTTCTTCATTCACACCCGTACCGTTGGCAAGTTGGGCTGGCTCGAATACGTGTTCGTGACGCCTTCGCACCACCGGGTGCATCATGCCAGTAACCCGCAATACCTGGACAAGAACTACGGCGACATGTTCATTATCTGGGATAAACTGTTTGGTACGTTTGCCGAAGAAAAGGAGGAACCCGTCTATGGGCTGACGAGACAGCTCGACAGTCACAGTTTTTTGTGGCAGCATTTTCATGGATTGCTCGAAGTAGTCGTAGCGATGCGACGAACTCCTGATCTGCGTGCGAAAGCAGCCGTGCTGTTTGGCCGGCCCGATACCGTCGATCCGGCTATTCGGGAAAAGCTGGAACAACAGTTTTTATCGGCGGATGCTGCGGGACGCTCGGCGGTACATAACAGCAGTCGTCGGTTTCGGGGTTATGTGAGCGGACAGTTGGCTGGCATACTCGCTATTCTGTTCGTTTTTCTGCTAATCGAGCGGTCGGTACCGGCTTCTCTACAACTACTGACCAGCTTGTTCATTCTGCTGACAGTAATCAACTGTGGCGCTTTGCTGGAGCAACGTCGCTGGGTGCTGTACCTGGAATTTGGCCGACTGGCGGTTCTGTGGCTGGCGCTGTATGCCACGCTGGGTGATCCCATGCTAATTGTTCTGGGGTATATCGGCAGCTTGTCGATCTGGGCCTATTTTTCACTCGTTCAGAAACGCTACTTCCAATTAGTGTATGGTGTGCACTAACCACGCTCCCCGTCTGCCCAAAAACAGGCTAGTGGCCAATTGACTATAAAAACCAGTAAACAGAAATAACTATGACTCTCGAATTTCAAAATGAACTGGGCGATATCCGTACGGTAAGCACACAGCAGCGCTTGAAAACGGTTCCGGTCAATCCACTAAAAACGGGCGATCTGGCTCCTTTTTTCAGCCTGTCCGGCGCACCGAATGACTGGCGGGCATCGGTTTTTGGCCAGAAATTATCGGGTGGCGAAACGTCTCTGCTCGACCTGGTCGATGAGCGCCCTCTGGTGGTCAGTTTTTACTGCCCTTGCTGGGGCCGATACGCGCGGCCCTACCTGAATTCGCTCATTCGGCTCAATCAGACATTGCTGGCCGTTGATGCCGAATTGGTTGTATTTTCCAACGAATCGCCCAGTATTCTGGCGCGTCAGGTGGGTAGCCTGGATTTTCGGGTCGCCTACGATGCTGAATCGACGGTGGCGCAGCGGTTTGGCGTTTACAGCGAAGATTATCCTGTCTGGGAGCGCGTGTCGGGTATTTCGGAAGATGCCTTTACGCCTGCCTTGTACGTAATTGGTCAGGATCGGCGGATTGCCTACCATTTTCTGGACGAAAACTTTGATCGTACCCTCGACTCGGAAGCGATTTCTTCCGTAATTGAGAACCTTAAGCCTGTTCATTATGCAACACATTAAGCAAACAGTAGGGCCACTCAATGGCTATTCACGGTGCTTTTTTGGCATGTGGTTTTTAGCAATGGCCGTGTCCGTAGGTTGGAAACACGCTGATGGTCCCTCCTACAAAGCACAGATCGACGAGTGGCACCAGAGTCGGGTGAAGTCCCTTAAAAGTGAAACGGGCTGGCTCAACCTTGCCGGGTTATTTTGGCTCAACGAGGGTAAGAACTCGCTTGGCCGTGGCACCGATTTCGATCTAGCTTTCCCGGCTACCGACGCCCCCGCCGATCTGGGCACGCTCTACCTCGAAAAAGGCAACGTGCGTTTTGTACCAGATGCGGCTAAAACGGTACTTGCCGATGGCAAGCCTGTTGTTGAACCGCTCGTTATTTTTGCGCCGGATACGAAGCCAACAGTGCTGGCCAATGGCTCGTTACGATGGTTCATCATCAAGCGGGGCGATAAATACGGGGTTCGGCTACGGGATTTAGAAAGCCCTTATCTGAAAGAGTTTCAGGCTATTGACCGCTACCCGGTTGATGAAAGCTGGCGGGTGAAAGCGCGTTTCGACGCGCCGTCTTCACCGAAAACGATCCCGATCATTGACGTACTGGGCATCACCTCGCAACAGCCGCTGGCGGGTACGCTGGTTTTTGAACGGGCGGGGAAAACGTACCGGTTGGATGCCGTTGGCGAAGGAGAAAAGCTGTTTATTCTCTTCGGCGATAACACAAACGCGCACGAAACCTACGGTTCAGGCCGGTTCCTGTACGCCGATAAACCCGTCTCTGGTAGTGGAAGTGCCGGTTCCGGGACGGAAAAAGGACTAGTTACCCTTGATTTTAATCAGGCCATTAACCCGCCCTGCGCGTTTACTCCCTACGCCACCTGCCCGATACCACCCAAACAAAACAAGCTGGCGCTGGCTGTAACCGCTGGCGAAAAGCGTTATGGTGATCATTGACAGACTCGGCGGTGAAAGAATGTAAACCAGGTCAGAATGAGTACACAAAAATTAGAGAGGACAGGAGCCAGGCTTACCACTAAACTACCAAACGTAGGCACAACGATTTTTACCGTTATGTCTAAACTGGCGGCAGAAACGGGTGCCATCAACTTGTCGCAGGGCTTCCCCGGTTTCGACTGCTCGCCCGAGTTGGTGTCGCTGGTCGAGCAGTATATGCGGAAAGGCTTCAACCAGTATGCGCCCATGACCGGCGTGCCCGCCCTGCGCGAAGCCCTGGCCCAGAAAACGTTTGAACAATACGGGGTCGCCTATGATCCGGAAACGGAAGTGACCGTTACGTCGGGTGCGACGGAGGCAATCTTTGCGGCTGTGGCAGCCGTGGTGCGCCCCGGCGATGAAGTGCTGGTCTTTGAACCCGCTTACGATAGTTATGTGCCCGCCATCGAACTCAACGGTGGTACTCCTGTTTATGTGACGCTCACCCCATCCGACGAATCCACGCCCGGCGTGGATTCGCCGGATTACGCCATCGATTGGCAGGTTGTGCGGGCGAAGATTACGGACAAGACAAGGCTTATTTTAGTCAATACGCCCCACAATCCAACGGGCCACGTCTGGACAACTGACGACCTGAACCAACTCGCGGAGCTAATAGCCGATCGTGCCATCTGGATTGTGAGCGACGAAGTGTACGAACACATTCTGTTCGATGGGCGGACTCACCAGTCACTCATGATGCATCCGGTGTTGCAGGAGCGCACGTTCGTGGTTGGTTCATTTGGAAAAACGTATCACATTACCGGCTGGAAAATAGGCTATTGCCTGGCCCCGAAAAATCTCAGCGTCGAGTTTCGTAAAATTCACCAATACCTGACATTTAGTACGGTCACGCCCATTCAATACGCCCTGGCCGATTACCTGAAACAGCCAGCGCACTATCAGCAATTATCCGCTTTCTATCAGCGTAAGCGCGATCTGTTTCTGGATGGTTTACGTGGTTCACGATTCACGATCAAACCGGCCGAGGGTAGTTTTTTTCAAACCGTTTCGTACGCGGCCATTACCCGCGAGCCCGACTACGAGCTGGCCGTAAGGCTTACCAACGAGATTGGTGTAGCCTCCATTCCCGTATCCGTGTTTTACCACCAGAAAAACGACTACAACGTTCTGCGCTTCTGTTTTGCCAAAGACGACGACGTTTTGCAGGAAGCCGCCGATCGGTTGAGTAAATTGTGAGTGTTCTCGTACAGACCGCCGGAATGGTAACTTGATCGTCTCTGTGGTGCGGTCGGCGCTCCGATCCTCACGGACCACGGAAAGACCCGGAAGAAATCAATTATGGAATGATGCACACCGGCTTAGCCAGTCCCAAACCAGATAACGAACCACAACCCCAGTATTAACCAGCCATGCCTCGTATTACGCCCCTGCCTGCCATTGAAGCGACGCCTGCTATCGACGCAGCTTTTAAGGCTCACGTTACGGATTACCCTGGTAGCCGCATCACCAATATGAAAGCCACGCTGGGCCGCTCGTTGCTGGCTTTTCAGGTGTACATGTACTGGTACCCGTTGTACGAAGAGGTAAAGAAAATTGTGGGTGATCGACAGGCGTATCTGTTTGCACATGCTATTTCGGAAGGGTCGAACTGCCCGCTGTGCACAACCTTTTTCCGGCGTATCATTATCGACAATGGTGAACGCCCCGAAGACCTTCAGCTAACGGCACCCGAGCAGACACTCGTTGATTTCGGCAGCGCCATTGCCCAGCATAAAGGCGAAATTTCGGATGAACTGTATACGCCCATTGCCGACCGCTACACCGATCAGCAGATTGTGGTGCTGGTGGCATTTGCAGGACAGATGATTGCCACTAATGTGTTCAACAACGTGCTGGATGTGACTATTGATGAATATCTCTATCCGTATTTGCCCTTAACCAACCAAACTCAACCGTAGCCAATGGCTGAATTACAAGGCAAAGTCGCGTTTATTACCGGAGCTGCTCATGGACAGGGGCGGGCCGTGGCTCTGGCACTAGCCAAGGAAGGTGCCCAGATTGTCGCCTTCGATCTGGCCAAACCATTGGCATATCCCGGTTATGCACTCGGCTCCGAAAGCGAGCTGGATTCACTAATCCGTGAGGTAGAATCCCTGGGTAGTTCCTGCCTGACAGCTCAGGGCGATGTCCGGCGCGATGAAGATATCAAACGGGCTGTTGATGTTGCCATGACGCGTTTTGGCCGTATTGATATATTGTTTAACAATGCGGGCATCTGTGCGTATGGTCTCGTTCATGAATTACCTGAAGATGAATGGGATGCCATAATCGATATTAATCTGAAAGGCGCCTGGCTGGTGGCCCGGCGCGTGATCCCGGTCATGATGGAGCAGAAATCGGGCGTTATCATCAATAATTCATCCATTGCCGGGCTTCGCGGTATGAACCGGCTAAGCCATTATGCCGCTTCGAAATGGGGCCTGGTCGGCCTGACGAAGTCGTGGGCCATTGAACTGGCTCCGTATACTATCCGGGTCAACTCGATTCACCCGACGGGCGTTAATACGCCGATGAACGATGGACTGGCTGAACTGGAAGGCACCACGACACAGGAAATTGCCGAACGTTCGGCGGGGAACCTGCTGCCCGTACCCTGGGTAGAACCGGAAGATGTTTCGGCGATGGTGCTGTTTCTGGTATCGGATAAGTCCCGCTACGTAACCGGTTCACAGTTTGTGCTGGATGCGGGCCTACTAACGCGTTGATTCGCAGCCCTGCCGCGCTATACCATTGGCAATAGGGGAAACTGCCCCATCAGCACCTTCTGCACATCGTCGGGCGGGAGGTTGAGCCATTGCTGTAGTACGGTGGCGTAAACTGACCGGAAATCGTGCTGCATGGCAATGTTGTCGTTTACGGTGGCGTTGGCCGGTAGCTGTGGATTGGTGCCGATGATGCCTGCTTTAACGGCATTGCCAAAGAAAAAAACCGGGGCGGCTGCGCCATGATCCGTGCCACCACTGGCATTGGATTTTATTCGCCGACCAAATTCTGAAAAGGTCATGCCCATGACCCGGTCCGCTACGTTCAGCCCCTTTAGATCATCCATAAATGCGCTAACGGCTTCGCCTACCCGACTCAGCAACTGTGCATGAACACCCGTCGTGGTGTCATCGGGTTCGGCCTGTTTGGCGTGCGTGTCGAAACTGCCGGTACTTACCAGGTATACTTTTGTCCGAAGGCCACCCGCCACCAGCCGGGCAACGATTTTTAACTGATCGGCGAGGGGGTTCTTACCCGGTGCCGGATACTTGTCGGATTGTTTGGTGATGCTCAGCGCGGCCTTCTTGATGACCCCGGCATACTGGTCGGTTTTCTGCGCTACTTTTTCGAGGTAGGCCAGCTGTTCGCCCCAGCGCGTATTGCTCGTTGCATCGGTTTTGTCCTCGATCAGATTATAAAAGTTGCCGGGGTTACTAATCGCCAGCCCCATTGTAAACGAAGGACCCTGGAAAGCCGATGCCACCACCGACCCAACCTGAATAGCCAGCGGATCGGGCATGGTTTCGTTGGGATATTTATCCGGGAAGCCCGGGAATAAATCGTTCAGGTAACGGCCCGCCCAGCCCGTAGTCAGTACCTTATCCGCGTCGGAGCCAGTCATCCAGATGTCGGTAGCCCGAAAGTGCGAGAAGTTTGGCTTTGGGTAGCTCACGGCCTGAATAATCCCCGCTTTGCCATCATTGACCAGTTGCTGAATCCCCGCCAAAGCCGGGTGTAGTCCTGTTGCGTCGGTGCCGGGCAGTTTTAGAATTTTGTTCTGTGGTAGCGCAATGTTGGGCCTGGCAGCCTGATAAGCGCCATACTGATCGATTGGAACAACGGTGTTGAGTCCGTCGTTGCCGCCGTTCAACTGGATCAGTACCAGTACCCGATCATTCGTCAGATCATGACCACTAATGGGTATCAACGACGTTTGCGCCATCGCTTTTACGGAAAACCCATTCAGAAACTGGGGCAGTACCAGGCCGGTAATAGCCGTATTTTTCAGGAAGTCTCGACGTTGCATAGGCAAAGAGTGAAAGAGCGAAAGAGTGAATGAGTGCGGTAGGGAAAAAGTGAAAGAATGAAACCGGAATTGGTAATTATCGCTCTTTCACTCATTCGCTCTTTCGCCGTTAAGTAAGTTGATACTGGGGTAAGTTCATGAGGTACTTGTACAAACTCTTCAGTTTGCGGGTCACGTTCGTTTTGTTGACCGTATCGTCGGGTTTAGCCGTTAGGTTTTGCCAGGCTTGCGTCCAGTAATGGTCTGACTTCATATCCTGCAAACCCGAGAGTAAAATGCTGGTTTTAATGTACTCCTTGTCTTTATCGGGCAGTTCCAGCATATACAGTCGCCGAACGGCATCGTCGATCAGGGCGACTGGGTCGGCGGGGTTGGGCAGCGCCTGGGTGTAGGCAACGACATCGATGAGTAATTTTTTGCCGTTACGGCCAATGCTACCCGTTGTCATACCGTCCGAAAAGACATTGCGCTTAGGGAGTGTGTCGGAGTTGACCCAGATCTTGTCGAACATGGGTTCCTGATAGTAGGCAGGCCAACCCGCCACGTTTGGCGGATCACCGATGTTCTGCTGCATCGCCGACGTCTGATTCTGGACCGCCAGCCAGAGGGCATACTGGTCCACGTAGCTCGTCGAATCGGGGAAGGCAACGCCAAACTCCCGGCAGAGGCCTACGGTGTAGTCGAGTGGACTTTTGATGATCGCCCCGCGGTTGTTGGCCTCAAAAAAATGACGGCTTCCGAATAGCTCGCGCAACACCGGTTTGATCTCGTACTTATTGGTCCGGAAAACAGCCGCCAGGGGCGTGATGACGTTGGCTTCGGTATCGGCGTCGATCTGGTGGTAAACAAAAAAGCGATAGAGCTTTCGGCAGATAAACCGCGCTACCTCTTCCTGCGCAAAAATCATCGTGAGCAAATCGTCTAATTCCTCTTCGCCTGCTGGTCCGCGTCGCCCTTTGATAAGGGTATTCCCGTAGAAAGGCGAAAAGGTTTTGTCGCTGCTGTCATGCCGACCCGGATCGAAGAGGCTGACGTAGGTGGTCGTATCATTCCGAAAGCCGGTTAGCACTTTGGCGGCTTCTTTCACATCAGCTTCTGTGTAATGCGAGCCGGGGCCTTTGCCCACCGTAAATAGCTCCTGTAATTCGCGTCCGTAGTTTTCGTCGGGGGCTTTTTTGTTGCTGGCCGTACCATTCAGGTATTTAAGCATGGCCGGATCTTTGGTAATGGCCTTGACCAACTCCTTAAAATTGCCCAGTGCGTGCTGGCGCAACAGGGCATTATGGCGGTAACACATGAGCGCGTTATCAACCATATTGGTCTCCGTAACGAAATGGTTATGCCAAAAGACTACCATTTTCTCGCGCAGGCTGCAGTTCTGGTTCACCATCAACCCCAGCCACCAGGCTTTGAACGAGTTTTTTCGACGACCGTTGTTCATGCCATCATAATTGATGGATGTCGTCCAGGTTTCGCCGGGCTGAATCTCGTCGTCGGTGTATTTATCGTCGTTGTAATTGTTGACGGGTGGGGGGGGAGCTGGTTCGTCGGAGAGCAGTTCGTTGAGTGCTTTGCGGATAGAGAGCGTACGCAGATGGGCCACATCCTCGGGCCTGGCCCCGAATGTAGTACGCTTCAGCAGGTGCTTCACGTCTTCATCGCCCCATTTAGTAGCCAAAGGGGCGAGCTGAACGGCCATTGTGGTGGTTTCCATACGATTCATTTGGTATAGGAAATAGCTTTACAGGCCCTATTTAACACGAACAGATCGTAACTAGCTCACTTTTAATAGAAGTTTAACTAAAGCGGCCTGCGCCGTTTGCTCAGTCAGATATGTTTTTTTCCACTCATCATGTCAATAAACCGTTCCGCTAGTTTGTAATGCATAGTACTGTCTGTGGCCTATATCTTTGTTTCACCAATCGAGAATAACCCGACTAGCATTTACTCCCAAAAAATAAAACCATACAAATATGAAAACGCTTGTCAAAACATTTGTCGTTGCCCTGTCACTGGGTGTTCTTACATCAGTTGCTTCCTTTGCCGAAGGAAAACCCGGCTCTCGCCCATCAACAGTGGCTGCCTATAAGGCGGGCATTTACACATCGGTCGATGGTAAGCTTAACATTGGCCTTGATAAAGAAAAAGGGGGGCCAGTCGACGTTATGCTCAAAGGCGCGGATGGTAAGATTTATTACAGTCAGCATCTTGGTAAAAATGAAAAGATCTACCGTAGTCGCCTGGATGTAAACGAATTACCTGACGGCGTATATGTCATAGAAATTACGAACGGAGTCGAAACGACCAAACACCAAGTAACGTTGGCAACCAAACAGCCCGAAGCACCCGTTCGTCTGGTTGCGATCAACTAACAGAGTATATCGGAATCACAAAAAAGCCGTCCCTGATTAGTCAGGGACGGCTTTTGCACTGGTCATTATCCTGTTGATTCGGTGAAGTTCCGTGAAGTCAGGTTCTTAAACCTGACTCGGGAGGTTTCTTAAAACCTCGTTGATCGACTAGCAGGCAGCACGAGGTTTTGAGAAACCTCGCCTGTCGGGTTTAAGAACCCGACACCACCAAGATTTGCATAGGGCAAAAACACTGCCTGTCAGCAAGTTATTCTAATGATAACTGCAGGCTAGTCAGGCCGGTGGCAGATAATGATCTTCATGGGTGTAGCCATATTCGGCTACTTTCTGTGCCCGGTAGCGGTATAAATCCGGACTTTCAGGAGCCCAGGTATCCAGGCCATCGACGTATCGGTTGAACATGCAGAACGCGGCTGCAATCAACACCGTGTCGTGAATATCACGGTCGGTAGCGCCTTCGGTTCTGGCCTTTTCAATTTGCTCGGCAGTCACGTGTTTTCCACCACGCTGCACACTGCCAGCAATGGTCAGCAACGCTTTCAACTTATCCGAAATGGCAGCATGGGTATAGTCCTGCTTCACCGATTGTACCAGTGACCAGTCGGTATCGTCCAGAAGATGGCTGGCTACCGCGCCATGAATGGTCTGGCAGAAAAAACAGTTGTTGCGGGCCGATACATACGTGGCGATTAGTTCGCGTTCCCCTTCATGGAGTGTTGATTCGGGGTGGCTTGCATTCGCGCGAAGCAATACATTAACGAGATCATTGAGAGGGCGGGCCGTCTCGGGGCTGAACGCCATGGGGCCGCGAATACCCGGCAGTCCGGGCAAAAAATCGATATGAGGCATCGGATTGGGTTGGTTTTAGTTCGGTTTAGGTAATACATAGCCCAGCGTTCCCATGCGTTCCCCCATGGCTGCGTAGGCGGCCGGGTCGTCGGGGGTTAGCGTGGCCAGGCCATCCACGTAGCGATTATACATCGAAAACGAAGCCGCAATGAGTACCGTATCATGAATATCGCCATCGGTAGCGCCTTCGTGTCGGGCGGTTGCTACCACATCGTCCGTCACGGTGAGGGCATCGGTCGTTACGCGCTGGGCAATGGTGAGCAAGGCCCGAAGTTTAGGCGAGATAGACGCTGTTTCGAGGCTTTGCAGCGCTTGGTCTACAAGGTCAGCCTGTTCGCCAAAAAGATAGCGCGAAGCAGCCGCGTGGCTGTTCATGCAAAAATCCGTCTGGTTCTGGCCTGACACAAACGCGGCAATCAGTTCGCGTTCAGCGTCAGAAAGCGTACTGTCGGGCGAACCCGCCCGAAGCAGCGCCTGAGCCAGTTCATAAAGGGGTTTGCCCGTATCGGGTCGGTAGATAACCAGACTGCGGATACCGGGCGCATCGTTGTTAAGCTGAATGTGAGCCATTTGTGAAAGATCTGTTTAGCGAGAAAAAGTTTGATTAGATGCTGCGTGGTCGGGAGTACCCATGCAGCGTCGGATTCTTATGAATGAGAAGCGGGCTTGTATCGGATAAAAACAGCGAGCCAGGCGACCAGAAACGCGACGGAAAATACCAGTAGCGCATTCCCGAAACCACCTAGTCCCGCGACCAGCATACCAACAAAAAACACCGCCGTCGCCGTAAAGAAACGGCCGATGTTGAAGCTGATACCAGCCGCCGTGGCGCGGATACGAACGGAAAATAAGGCGGGGATAATACTTGACAGTGCCCCCTGACTGATGCCAAAAAACAAGGCGACGAAGGCGGTTTCGGCATAAATAACCGGCGAGAACTGACGGTTCGATAGAAACAGCAGCGCACAGCCGCCGGCACAGCCCGCGAAGGTTAACAGCAGCGTCGTTCGCGAACCGAGTCGGCCTATCAAAACGCCCGACAACAGGCCGCCTGCAATGCCACCCATACCGAGCAGCATCATGGTCAGCCCTCGTTCACGACCACCCGTCTGGCCCGCAGGCAGCAGCGATTGTACCCAGGTCGGAATCCAGGAAAATGTACCCCATAATCCGATCAGGACGGCGCCAAAAATTACGACGCCCGTCAGCAGATTGGTCCGGTCGGATGGCGTCCAGGCTTTTTCGGGATTCGGTTGGTGGCGCAGCCGCGCCCAATGGGCCGATTCGGGCAGGCGGGCCAGCATCAGCAGGGCGACCAACACCGGAATCAGCCCCAGCCAGAATGCCTGCCGCCACAGAACCAGCCCGGCATTAAGCCCGCCAGTTGCCACAATGCCTACGGGAAACATAACGGCCAGAATGCCCAGCACCACCGCCCGATTTTTCTCAGGCCAGATTTCCGATAGATAAACCGTTGTCAGCAACAACACGCCACCTACCCCCGCACCCGTCAGAAATCGGCAGAGGAGCAGCAACGGCCAGGTCGGTGCAAAAACGGTACACAGCATGGCCGCCCCGTAGAGGAATGTAACGAAGGCAACGGCCCGCGCCCGGCCCATCCGATCCCCGATCAGGCCAAATACAAGCCCACCGGCCATCCAGCCGTACAAAAAGGCCGCACTGATGTAGGCCCCGATGTCGCCAAGCTGAGTAGCGGAAACCGATTGGCCCAGCAACTCCGGTATGGCAACCGGCAGGAACGTTGCCATGAGCGTAGAGGCCGTTCCGCCCAGCAGATACGACAGCGCGCATAGCCCAAAGGCGAACCAGTTGGCCTGTAACGTTTCGGGTTTGGTTATGATTGTTTCCATATAGCGAAAGCGTGAATGAGCGAAAGAGCGAAGACCATATCCTATGCGCTCATTCACTCATTCACTTTTTATTTAAGTCCCTGGTCAAATACGATTGATACATAGTAGAGTCCGCCCACCGCCGGAGACCCATAGGCCTGCACGACATACTGATTCGTCAGGTTAGTCGCGCCGAGCTTCACGACGGTTTTTACCGATGGAACCCGATAATTGACCTGGGCATCGAGCAGGTGATACGCCGGTACGCGTCCGGGAATGAGTGCGTTGAACGAACTCACCCAGTCGAAACTTTCCTGCCAGTGCCAGGCGACGTTGAAGCCAATGTTCGGTGCGATGTTGCGGTGCCCCAGCGTTACGTTGGTTTTGAACCGGGGCGTATTGAAAGCCGCTACGTTGTTGGGGTCGGCGTTCCGAATGTTGAACGCCGACCACGTACCATTAGTCCCGATCTGGTAGCCACCTGGTGTTCGATACGTCAGACCCAGCGTGGCTCCTTGTGCCGATACCTTGTCGGGGGCGTTGGTGTACAGCTGGAATACATGCGCCTTGCCGTTCAGAATTTCCTGCGCAGCTGCTGGGTTCGGCTTGCCATCCGAGCCCAGTACCGGGTTTTCCGTACGTAATACGACGGAATTGAGAATGAAGTTGGTATAAACGCCGTAATAATAATTGGCATCGACCGACAGGTTGCTGCTGAGCAGACCTCGGTAACCCACTTCAAAACTATTGACTCGTTCCGGGGCGATGTACGGCACATTCGATTTCTGCAACTTGTCTTTGTTATTCAGTAAGGCCTGTTGCGGTCCTACTTTGTTTACATCGGCTCCGAAACCGGCTCCAAACTGATTGGCGCTCGCGGCTGTGTACGAATTCTCATACACGTTCATACCTGCGCTGTTGCTGGGTGCACCGCCCAAAATCGTGACGGTAGGACCTACAGTGAGTTTGATGAACTGATCGGACGGGGTGGGGTTACGGAAGCCGGTCTGGTAACTCGCCCGGAAATGGTGCCGGTCAGTTGCCGAGTAGACCGCCGAGGCACGGGGCGTGAAATAACCCGCAAAGTTCTGGTTTTTATCGTACCGACCCGAGACCGTTAGTTTTAGTTTGTCGGCCAGAAATGCTTTGCTGATTTGGGCAAATGCCCCGTACTCGTGGTAGAGAATCCGGCCGCCCTTATCGTCGAAAAGCGTACCGTTGGTAAATAGACTGTACTGCCGGAAATTACCGCCAACGAGTACATCCGCCACGTTGTTGAGCGCCGACGTCAGGTTATACTGACCGTCGGCATGCCACATGCTGGTCTGGCTCAGAATCCCTGCACCCGCCGAGCCCTGAATAGCCGTCAGGCGGTTTTTCTGGGCTTCGTATTCGGCCGTGCCGGGCAACAATCGACCCTGATCGGCGAAGGTACGGGCGGCTGTTTGGTCGTTACCGCTCACGTTCGGGATGGTACCGCTATAGGCTGCCGCGTACCGGCTGAACCACGTATCGTCCGCTTTATCGGGCGTCACGACGGTACCGTTCAGATCGCGCACCCACGTTCGGTTGATCTGTTGCCCCAGCGAGCGGGTGTTATACGAATCGTGCGAGTCTTCGGCATTGCTGTACCAGCGGACAAAAAATTGCTTCCCGCGCAACTCCAGCCGGTGCTGCGTAAGCGAAAAGCCATTGACCGAGAAGCGGTTAGAGCCCGTATAGTTGGCGGTCCCTTTGGCGTAATTGATGGCGTAAATGGCTTCCAGCTTCGGCGTAATTCGATAGTGAAGCGCCCCGTTCAGTTTCAGGCTGTAGACCGTATAATCGGTCAGGTCTTTCTCCAGATACCCCGTCCGCGACACTTGCCCTGCGCCCGTCAGCGTTCTGACCACCTCATCGCCGTAAATATTGAGTCCGTTGCGGGCCGGATTCTGCGCACCACGCTGCTCCGATGGCGTAGACTGATTTACGTCGGTATAATCGGTGGCAAACCAATCGAGCCCCTGCATATAGGATGCATTCAGCTTAAACGCAAAGCGATTGCCGAACGCTTTGGCGTAGCGAATGGCATGGTCGTTATAAATGGCCGCGCCTGTATTGGGGTCGTTGAAGTGATTGACGCCTACTTTGGCCTGAACACTCAACCCCTGATATGTAAATGGGTCTTTGCTGGTCATCAGTAACGCGCCGTTGAAAGCCGCCGGGCCATACAATGCCGAAGCCGCACCGGGCACAAGCTCTACGCTTTCGGCATCTAAGTCGCTCAGACCAAACATATTGCCAACCGAAAAGCCGAATCCGGCGGGTTGGTTGTCTACGCCGTCGATGAGTTGTAGAAACCGGCTGTTGCCCGTACTGGCAAAACCCCGCGTGTTGATTTGCCGATAGGTGAGCCCACTCGTCACCATATCCACGCCCTTCAGGTTGTTGATACCTTCGTAGAACGTAGCGGATGGCGTTTCGCGAATGCTGCGGGCATCCATTTTCTCAATCGTAACCGGGGCCCTGACTAATCGCTCTTCAACGCGGGAAGCACCCACCACCACTTCGTCCAACTCGCTGGTGGCCGGATTTAACTGAATCGTAAGCGGAGCATTGGTATTGGGTACTGAAACCGTTTGTGGCTCATAACCAACCATCGAGAGATGAAGTGTAAGCGGTCCTTTTCGAGAGACAGACAAGCGGAAGAAGCCGTCATTATCCGTGACGGTACCTGTCGGTTGACCTTTGGCCATAATGCTTACACCCGCCAAGGGCTTATGCGTAAGGGGGTCTATAACCGAGCCGGTTACGTTTACCGATTGCGCCAGCGTGATGGTACTAATGAGCCAGAACCATGCGTACAGCAAGGCGTGCTTTTTTATGTTCATGAGTTGAAAATGCTTAGAGACGTTTACGCAGTCCTGTCCCTCTTCGGCCTGCACTAGGCGTGCCGGAGGGGATAGGGATGCTAACTATTGGTTTGATTATGAGTTGGTTGGTGTTGCCGACGGTGCTGGGTAACCGCCAGGTGGGCGGTTGTAGCCCCGGTTCACAATGCGGTCGCCGAGCGTGTCGTAGTAGGCCGGATCGGTGGGTGTTACGGTTGCCAGACCATCGACGTATTTGTTGTAGAGACAAAACAGCCCGGTTATCAGCACGGTATCGTGAATTTCGCGGTCGGTGGCACCAGCCGCCTGAGCGCGGGCGATGGCCTCCGATGAAACGGCACGGCCGGATTGTTGCGTCAGGGCGGCAATTTGGAGTAGTGCTTTCATCTTTTCGCTGACAGGCGCCGTTTCGATATCAGCTTTTACGGCAGACGCTGTTTTATCTTCACCTAGCAGTAGATCGGCGGCTTTTGTGTGGGCAGCGTTGCAAAAATTAGTCCTGTTGCGCGATGACACCAGAGCGGCAATCAGCTCGCGTTCGCCCTGGGTTAGCGTCGATTCACCCCGTAATAATAACTGAGTCAGTTCACGAATGGGCATGGCCGTATCGAGCCGGTATTCGAGCAGGCCCGTGATACCCGGCAAATGGTTCGGTAGAGGAATATGAGGCATGATGTAAGTCAATGTTGAGGTTAGTCACGATCGCTACGTCCGGTAGCGGTGACTAACGTGTTCGTTATTAGAATGATACACCGTTCCTGAACACCTGGACAGCGTTTAGGGAAAGCTCAGAGCGATTTCAGGAATCGCTCTCGTTGAGCAGCGTTGTGGAGAAGGGGTAGCCAGGGAATGAAGCTGTTCGTTGTCGGGTGAGTATGGCAACACGCGTTGGCGGCAGCGAGACTCGCGGCTGCTACAGGGGTTAGTTCACACCGAACCTGTCGCTACCAGTGCAGGTACGACAATACGTTCAGAAACCGGATAGCAACTGATTTGGATAGTAGACAACGAACAGAAGATCCACGTTAGATTTCGGGCGGTGGAGAGGAAACCCGCAAGGCTAATTGATAGAGAAGAAACGGCTTTTCGGGAATCCGAATGTCGCTGTACCAACGGGGCGATTGAAAACAGAAGGCAACCCGTGGGGTCGTTGAGTACTCTTTCAGCAAAAATTTTAGTAATGAATTTGCTTTACCAGACGGGTCGCCTGCACCGGTCACGTGCTTCTGCATAAACGATAGCAGGTCACTGTGCCAGAACGAATCGCTCTCCGTTTGAAAGCCGGCAATGTACAGCGTATCACCCTGAACATTCAGGCTGATGACTGAATAGTACTGACCTCGATATGTAAAGCCATCCGATGTCGTGCGGGTGATGGCACTGGTATCGGGCTTGTCTTTGAGAGGAATCTGAAATTCGACGATGCTATCGACGGAGCGATATACCTGCAGGCGTTGAGAAAGATCGTGTTCGGCCTGCCACCAGGTACCTACGCACACCAGCACATAGGCCAGGATGTGATGCAGGAGTAAGCCAAACAAACCGATCGATATTGCCTTCTTCACACGAATGTCGCAGGTAAAAATTTTCCAATAATAATACTAAAATTTAAACAAAACTACGGGTATGCTCAACAGCCGTCCAAATGGGTTCGGGGTAACTCCAGTGTCCGGGTCATTTCTTAAAAGACCTTGTCATTGGCTGTTTTACCCGTTTTTGGTAAGCCGTGCGTCGATTATCCTGTAGTAAGCCGGGCTCAAACAACAGCGATATTAAAAATACATTAAACAAATGAAGGGCTTTTTGCTGTTTATACTAGGTTTAATAAAGATATACCTGACTTTTTCAGGTGTAACGGTACGCTACACGTTATTTTATAGTCCACCATGTATACACACACCTACTGCAGACAACTCGTTATCGCCTGTACATTTCTGGTTGTATTTGCCTGCGCCCGCAATCCGGTTACCGGCAAGCGCGAAATAAGCATGATGTCAACTGAGCAGGAAATTGCCATCGGCAAAGAATCTCACCCATCGGTTATTGCCACGATGGGTTTATATGAAGACAAGAATCTGCAGGCTTTTATGAACGAAAAAGGGAAAGCGATGGCCAAGGTTTCCCACCGGCCTGATCTTCCTTACCAATTCTACATTGTCGACTCCCCGATCGTGAATGCCTTCGCCGTGCCAGGCGGCTACGTTTATTTCACGCGCGGTATTTTGGCTCACTTCAACAATGAAGCGGAGTTTGCCGGGGTACTGGGCCACGAGATCGGTCATATTACGGCCAAGCACGCGGCACGCTCCCAGAAAAGTCAGTTGCTGAGTACAATTGCGCTGATTGGGGGAGCCGTGCTGGCTCCTCAGGTTGTTGGTCAGAATATCGAAGCACTTCAGCAGGGAATAGGCCTTCTGTCGTTAAAGTACAGCCGGGACCACGAATCGGAATCCGACAACCTGGGGGTAGAATATTCCAGTAAAATTGGCTACGATGCGCACCAGATGGCGGATTTTTTCGGAACGCTTAAACGCCTTTCCGACAATTCAGGCCAGGCCGTACCGCAGTTTATGTCAACTCACCCTGATCCGGGGAACCGTTTCACGCGCGTGCACGAGCTGGCAAAAGACTATCAGGCTAAGCATCCGGCGGCTTACCGCGTAGATCGCGACCCGTATCTGCGGCTGATCAACGGAATTGTGTATGGCGAGGACCCTAAGCAGGGATTTGTTGAAAATGGCTATTTCTATCATCCTGAGTTACGTTTTCAATTCCCCGTACCCAACAACTGGCAGGCTCAGAATTCGCCAAGCCAGTTTCAGATGGCGGGGAAAGATGGTAAATCCGCGATGATCCTGATGCTGGCAAAAGGAAATTCGCTGGACGAAGCGGCCCAGAATCTGGTAAAAGAATTAAGCCTGAACGTTCTGGAGAACAGTAAAACCACGATAAACGGAAATCCGGCCTACGTACTCATTTCGCGGCAACAGACCCAACAGCAGCAAGGTCAGCAACAGGCACAAGATCCTAAAACGGCTCTTCAGATTGGCACCTGGCTGATCCAGTACAATAACGCCGTTTATGCGCTGCATGGCTTGGCTGCCGCCACCGATTTTAACAGCAGTTTCGGTACATTCAAGCAGGTTGCCGAAAACTTCCGCTCGCTTTCTGATCCCGACAAACTCAATCGCAAAGCCGAGCGTGTCTTTGTGAAAGCCTCTCCCCGCGATGGTTCGTTTCGTGAAGTAATAATGGCGTTAGGCGTACCGGCCAATCGGGTAGAAGAGACTGGCGTGCTGAATGGTCTTAAAGCTGATGATCGCGTAACAAAGGGTGCTTTGGTTAAAGTAATCAGCCGGTAAGATTGTCCGCTTCGATAAGGCCATGAAAATCAGTAATGTTCAGCCCGGTAAAGATTGGTTAAGCATTACGCTGGAACTGGGATACTACAATTAACATGGTACGCGATTTTAAAGCGTTTACGTATCTGACGCCAGGCGAATTTGCCCTGCATGACAGTCATGCTCCTGAACGCGCGTTTGTACTTAAAGAGGCTGATCGCTAGCGTAATTCTGGTAGTGACGTGAATCCGTCGCCTATCCTCATTCGATGCTGTAAAGCCGAATGAGGATAGGCGACGGTATTGAAAATGCACTGCTCTGAACTATTGGTCTAACTGCTTTCAGAAAACACCCGGTCGGCCGACCAACAGTCGGCTGATGGGCCGGTAGTCGGTGAAGTCAATTTCCGGAGCTACATAGCCCGGCTTAATGGGCTCTTCCCGCACCAGGTCCGTGCTCAGGTATTTTTTGTTACTATCGCAGAGAATGGTTACCACACGAGCGTCGGGGCCTAGTTCGCGCTGAAGATTGATGGCCCCGATCAGGTTGGCCCCCGATGAGATACCCACCGCTACGCCCAGCTGGAGAGCCAGCTTCTGCGCGATCAGGATTGAATCGCCGTCGTTGGCTTGTACAACGTGATCCAGTTCGTCTAGTTTCAGAATATCCGGGATGAATTCGTCGAAAAAGCCCTGAATCCGATGCGTTCCCGTCTTGTAGCCCACCGACAGCGTTGGCGATTCGGCGGGTTCGAGCGGGTGAATACGAATGTCGGGTTTGCGGGATTTGAGGTAGCGGCCTACGCCCATCACCGTGCCGCCGGTGCCAACCCCCGCCACGAACGCATCGGGAGTAATGTCGACGCCCTGGAGTTGCAGCCAGATTTCTTTGCCCGTTGTCAGGCGGTGGGCGTCGGCATTGTACTTGTTGGCAAACTGACGGGGCAAAAACACGTGTGGATCGCTGGCGGCCAGTTCTTCCGACCGCCGGATGGCACCCATAAAACCGCCCTCCTCTTTGGTAAATAAGACAATATCGGCCCCCAGGCTCCGGATAATGTCGATACGCTCCTGGCTGATACCGGCTGGCATAATGATCGTAACAGGATGCCCCAGCGCCCGGCCTACCGCCGAGAACGCAATGCCCGAACTGCCGCTGGTGGCTTCAACGATGCGGTCGCCCGGCTGAATGTTTCCTTCCCGATAGGCCTGATGCAGCACGTGCAACGCCATCCGGTCTTTCATACTGCCGGTCAGGTTGTAGTGCTCGCACTTCACATAGAGCGAGCGTGGCTGGCCCCGATCGGTATAAAATAACTCCAGCATAGGCGTATTGCCGACCAAATGCCAGAGGTGTTCAAATTTTTCCTGAATAGCCGGTTTTATGGCTGGTTCGGTAGGTGACGTCATGCCGGTTGATGATCAGGGTTTGGCCTCCAGAATTTCCGCTAACTTTTTGCCCAGTTCCTCGCCCCGAACGTTTTTGGCCACGATCTTCCCGTCGGGACCAATCAGAAAATTCTGGGGAATAGACCGAATACCGTACTGTTTGGCGACTTCGTTGTCCCAGAATTTCAGGTCCGACACCTGGGTCCAGTCCAGCCCATCTTTGTGGATGGCTCTTAACCAGGCTTCTTTGGCATTCGGCCGATCCAGCGAAACACCCAGAACGGTGAAATTCTTGTCTTTATACTGCTGGAAATTCTTCACCACATTCGGGTTTTCGGCCCGGCAGGGACCGCACCAGCTTGCCCAGAAGTCAACCAGGACGTATTTGCCGTGGAAACTGCTCAACGCGACGTTCTTGCCCGAGGTATCGGCCTGGGTGAAGTCGGGTGCCATGGATCCGATTGACGTTGCTTTGATCGAGGCCAGTAGTTTGGCATAGTCCTGACCGGCCTTGCTGTTTTTAAGTTTATCCGACAAGCCGTCAAACAGGGGACCTACTTCGGCGTATTCTGGTGTGTACGAGTAGCGCTGCAAGGCGTCCAGACTAACCAGCGTGGATGGATTTTCCTTGATATACTGTGCCCGAATTTTCTTCTGGTCGGCTTCGATGGTTTCGTAACGCTTGTCGAGGGCTTCTTCAAGCTCTTTCGACTTTTGTTGCTCTGGCCTCAAGGCCCGGTATTCTTTCATGAGCTGGGCCATTTTGTCGGTAGTAGGCTTCAGCATCGCGTTCAGCTTCTGATGATCGGCATTCAGCGGGGTACCGCTCGCAACGGCATTGTCGAGCGAATCGGCACTGGTTACGGTAACTGTACCCGGCTCCAGATAGAGCGTCGTAACGGCCATGGGTCGGCTCCGGCTGAATCCTTTCCCCTGTTTATCGACCAGTAAAGTCGCCTGTACTGGATTTTCGAGGGTCCCTTTGAATGAAAACAGGCCGTTCCTGATTGGAGTCGAGTCCATTTTTGCCGTGCCGTTTTCCATGTAGCGCAGGTACGCTTTGGCTGGCGCTTTGTAAACCAATGCTTTCCCGTTCAGAATAAAGGAACCGCCTTGTGCCCAAAGCAGCGAAGGCGTTATGAGCAGCGCCGTCAGAATACGATATTTCATAGAGGTGGTTTTTTCGCTGGTTGTATTGCTCAAACATAGCAGAAAAAGGTAGGTTAAGCTATGAGTACAGGCTATTTTAGACGCAAATGAGTATACATGACACCGATCAGCGGGTGTCATGTATACTCATTTGTAGGTCGCCTGGATAAGCAGAACGCGGGTGGAAGAATTGACTTTCTCAAGAAAATAGACTTGAGTCGAGTCAAATTTAAAAAACCGGCTCCATTTGGTACGCTGTCAAATCTGGAGCGCTTAATCGGGTAATAAAGCCGGTGCGGGCAGAACGGCCAGTTCCCACCAATAGCGCCGTAGCGTATAAAAACACGAGAGCCATTTATTGTAAACTGTGGGTTTGGTGATGTAAGCGGCCACACTGAAGCTGTACGACTTTACAATGTCTTTATAATCCCGAGAGTGACTCAGGGTAATAACCGGAATATGCTGGTATTGCGGGTGTGCTTTTATTGATTTTAGCAGGGCCCAGCCGTCTTCCTGACTGGGTAAATAAGGCTCCAGCAAAATGAGTCGGGGTAATCTATTGCTGTCAGACGAACACTTGTCCAGGTAAGACAACGTTTGGGTGCCATGATTCATCCAGATTGGTTCTACTTCGGGGAAGCACTGAGCCAGTGCCGAGCGAATGATGAGCCAGTGATCGGCGTTATTCTCTACGACTAAGATCGGCGTTCGGTTCGCCTTTCGACGTTTTGGGTTAGTAGTGATAGCCATACGCTAGAGCGTGTTAAATCGTTCGTTAATTGATAGTTAAGAATAAGCTTAAGTAGCCACCACATAGATTATGGGTGGGCGTTAGGTATAGAAAAATAGGATATAAAGTGTAGTCGCTTTACGGATGTCCTGAGTCAGGACGCCAGCAAAAAATATGTTTTTGTATTTTTTTGCCTGTAGAGTCAGCCGTATTAATAGAATCCTCGGCATGATTCAGCCACGCTGGGTTACTCTAGCGCACCAAAGGGTGCCATGCATAAGTATTTCAGTGCAGGATTCTGAGAGGTGAACTTATTCGTGGACCGAATATCCTTAGGGCCATAACACCGTGGAGCGGCTTAGCAGGCAAGAAAAAAAGATGTTTCATAGTTGGCATAGTTCACTTAACTTCTCTAAAGCTACTTGGGATAATCGTGAGAAGAGAAACAGGATAGGCAAAAGACTAAGTACAAGACTACTGAATCGCTAAATAGAAAGCAAATTACTGTTCTGATTTACAGATGGTTAACTTAAGTGGCTTATTTATAAACTTTTTTGCTCAAATAGAATGTACTTTTTCATATATTATAACTATGTATCTTACAACTAGTGCCAAGTAAGAGACTTTATAAATAATAAGCATTTAAAAGAGATAGATCGGTACTATTTAGTATACAGTATGGATAAATAAAAGTAGCTGTGGTATGTACTGATTAAAAAGACATAATTAGTGTAAAAGGCTTGCTATTTAACGGATTAATTAATTGATGGTCAGTAATTTAATCCGCTTGGTAAAGACTGGGGTCGCCTTTTCAGGAATGCTGAATAATTTGTCTTCACGTTAACTACAGGTAAAAAATCGCGAGTGATAAAAAGCAGCACAATTCAATTTATACAAAGTTGAGCTAAGCAGGTTTGTCCAGGATGTCAACTACTGCTTTTAGCTATTCGCTGCTTGTTTTAAGCACAATAATCTGTACTAGAAATAGCTCGGCCAAATGATTACTTGGTAACCATGAGGTCCATTGACTCTGTCCTCATAGTGCTTCAGTACAAGATAAAGCTATCAGATGAGCTTAAGGCGCTTGTCAAATTGCCATGCTAATCTGAGTTTCATGCAATGACGTGTAGCTTACTTTAATCTTGAGCCTTTGCTGTCGGGCAATAAAACGGAATGGGTACTAATTGAACATTTTGGGAAGAGGCTTCAGCTAAAAACTGTTACTGCGGATCGTGGCAATAATGTTAATTTCTTAATCATTAAAAGAAGCACGCCGTGTTGAGGATTGGCTTCATTATCGTAGACTGAATTGCCAGATAAGATCCTAAAACTTACTCTTGGGTTCCTTCCAAAAGATTAATCAACTAATCAGTATAACAGAGCGATAGCAAGGTGTCAAACTTAATTTCAACCCTTAAAAAACGTCCAGATTAATACAGCAGTTATTACGAATAATATAATTCCGATCAAAAGAATGAGTGTCCAAGGGCCAGGTAAGAAGGATTTTCTATTAAATCTCATGTGTGTAATATGAAGCACATAGAACGGCCCGTAAAAATAAATAAAATAAAATAGTTTTTAATCCCCATGGTTAACCCTAAACTCCCATTGGTGATAAAGGCTACCCAAAACAAAAAGCCTTGGGCCGTAATAGCATAAATCTTACTCGGGGGCAAATTCGTGATTCAACTAAAAACACGCTCAATAAGTCTACAAGAGGTCTTTTTGAGAAATACGTTCTAAGCTGGGTCAGGCTGCAAGGAGTTCTCTTCGTAGTGAATTTTCAAATATACTTAATCACCTGTAAATTATATGTAATATTATTCATATTTTGTGCACTTACTGGTCCCACAGGCTTCACAACCTGTCTGTAAGTAAGTTAGTATAGCTTGCAAAAGCTATGCTGGAAACTACCCAGTGTGATATAGCATTAACGGATCAGTCGTGAGCAGTGTCAATGAGCCGTATTCTGCTGCTCTTTAGCCGCAGTAGACTTTGCCAATTGGGAGTTTATTGACTGTCTGCCGCAGGGGTGACAGACGGCGAAAGGAATAGATTGTCCTTCTGAGGTAGCTTTGTCGTCCGCCAGCTCCGCCGACATGCGTTTAAATCTGCTGGTCCGCCAGTGCAGTCAACTGAAACGAATCTAGATCGTTCTTAATCTGATACTCATTCATGGGATGTGCACAGACTACCTGCGATCATTTTGCAGATATGATGAATGTAAATTTTACTAAGCGGAATATTGCTTTGACAATCAGTGATTTGTGGTAATAATGGGTTCGTTTTTAAAGCTAATTTCATGTCTTTATTTACTAGCCGCGGACTATACACCGAAAGAATTCTATGGTACACTAAATGGAGTTTTTTACAGCTTTGAATACTCTTATTATTTACACAATCATATTATTGAAAATATTATTCTTGAACCTACTTGCTTCTATCGCAAAAATAGCCTCCTTATACAGTGATGGAAGTTTATTGGTAATTAATAATAGTTAACTAATTGAAAATCAAATTGTTGATTTGCTTGCTGTACCTCTATCAAGTAGTATTGCACTAAGTCTTTCTATTCATCAAGCTGTATTTTGTAGAGAGCCCACCGATTATTATCAAGGAAGTTAAGCCATATCTTACCACTAATGAAACATCTTTCCGCATTCATTCTCGCACAAGCTAAACGTTTACATAGATTAAATTCTCAAATAACCCTATTCGTAGGGTTAAGCTGATACTCATCAAGCTCGCCTACTTTCAGAATGCTACGGTTGGCGATAGGTAGATACAGAAAAACCTACTTCCGTCGGTCAATTCATATAACGATTATTGGCTAATTAAACTCTTATGTAAATTTTTATTATGAGTTGGTCTGTTAAGTTGGCCATTAAAATGTGCTGTTTGGGAAATTAAAGTGCTCAAAATTTACTCAACTGATATTTGTTATTTCAACTGCCCGAAATATATATCAAAAGAATTTAGCAAATTACCCGTGTTGGCAGCGAGCTGAACTATTATATCTAGTAATCTTTCATGTTACCTAGGTAATCATTAGTAGTAGAGATAGTAAAATATGTTAAAGCGGTAAAAAAGTATTGTTTTACTGTCACATCACGGATTTATAACGATATAGCTCCTTAGGTTTTTTTTATTACGATAATATTGTTAATAATTTTCAAGAGCAAGTTCTGTTTGTTTTGTGATTAATGTCTGCTTTTAATGCTCGTGTTATAAATTGCCTTTACTTTTTTATCCATCATAAACTATGAATATAATTTCTACTCTCTTCAAGCAAAATAATTCAGAAGTTATTCCGGATGAATTTGGAGTAGACTATGCTCCTGTCGATATTGATTTGCATAAAGATGGCCAAGCGCTAATAAATATTTTCCTGCAATGGACGCCTGAACAGAAGTTTGTTTCTTTACCACAACGAACTTTTTACATTGACTTTGGGAAACGGCTGATTGACGTGACCGTGTCAGGTCTAGTTATTATCTTCATTCTATCGTGGTTGATTCCGATCTTGAGTGTGTTGATTTTAATCGAATCAAAAGGGCCAGTTTTTTTTCTTCAAACTCGATCTGGTCAAAGAGGAAAACCTTTTCTATGTTTGAAATTTCGTACAATGTTTCATACTAATACGCCAAAAAATATATTCAAACAGACTGATGTTGACGATAAACGAGTAACAGATTTAGGTAAATTTCTACGGAGAACCAACATAGACGAAATGCCTCAGTTTTTTAATGTGTTTTTTGGCCATATGAGTCTTGTCGGGCCCCGCCCGCATGCTGTTCCTCATGATGCTTTACACTGGGCATCATCAGCTTATCGTGAACGTTATTGGGTACGGCCAGGTATCACAGGTTTAGCTCAAGTTAGAGGCTCTCGTGGTGCAACAAATAGAATCCAACAAATGGAGCACAGGATTCGTTATGACCATCTTTATATTACCCATCAAACTTTTTTGCTGGATATGAAAATATTATTTCAAACGCTGAATTTGACAGTAAAAGGCGATAAAAATGCTTGGTAACTGCCGTAGTGAAAGTTGAGTTTTCCTTTTGTTGAAGGATCAATAATCAGAATTGTGGATTTATTATTGCCCTTACTCACTGCTTTATTTAGTGTAACGTGCAATAGGATTCATTTAAGCGATTTTAAAATGAAAGTACTGATATACGGAATTAATTACGCACCAGAACTTACAGGTATCGGTAAATATTCCGGCGAGATGGGCGCTTGGCTAGCCAATAATAAGCACGAAGTAGAGGTTATAACGGCACCACCTTATTATCCCGAATGGCAGGTTCATTCATCTTATCAAAGAAAAGGCTGGTCTTCGCAAGTAATACAGGGGGTTAAAGTTAGTCGTGCGCCCCTATATGTGCCTAATAAAGTAACGTCATTGACACGGATGATTCATGAATTTTCTTTCGTTGCAGCTAGTTTTCCGTATTGGTTAAAGGCCATATTTCGAAAACGTCATGATGTAGTAATCTGCGTGGCTCCTGCGTTCCATTTAGCCTTTTTAGCTTTGTTGTATAGTAAGCTTCGAAAAGTGCCCCTTATATACCATATTCAAGATTTGCAAATAGACGCAGCGAAGGATTTAGGGATGATTAAAAATAAAAATTTATTATCCATTCTATTTAAGGCAGAAAAATTTATTCTAAACCATAGTACAAGAGTTTCTACTATTAGTGAAGGCATGCTAGGAAGAGTTATATTGAAAGGTGTTGATAGTGAAAAGTGCATTTTATTCCCGAACTGGGTAGATGAAAACTATGTAAAGCCCGTATCTAAAGCCAATTCATTGCGATCAACATTTGGCTTGAAGCAAACAGATAAAGTTGTTATGTATTCTGGTGCTTTGGGTGAAAAACAAGGTTTAGAGTTAATTATTGAGGTTGCAAATTCATTAAGACTGCATAATAACTTATATTTTTTAATTATTGGTTCTGGTGGAGCAAAGTATAAGTTGGAAGAAATGATAAGTCATTATCAACTTACTAATGTGAAATTGCTTCCACTACAGCCTTATGAAAAACTCTCGGCAATGCTGGCTTCTGCCGACCTACATTTGGTCTTACAGAAAAAATCAGCTTCGGACTTAGTGATGCCATCCAAACTGACAAGTATCCTGGCCGCAGGAGGATGTCCGGTTGTAACGGCTCTTCCAGATACCACATTATATGAAGTAGTCAATAATCATAAGTTTGGAATATTAGTGGAGCCTGAATCCGCGGAAGCTTTAAGCACCGCTATTAAAAATGCATTAGATAGTGATTTAGATGTGTATAGGAGTAATGCCAGAGTGTATGCTGAGAAGTATTTGAGTAAAGAAGGTATTTTAAAAGAATTCGAACAAACTGTACGATTTCTTACAAATTCCAGCGAGCAGACAACAGTAATATACGAATCAACACCCAATTTAATTATCCAGCCTGCCGTTCCAGTACCAACGCTCTCTGATACTAATTGATAAGTATGAGTAGTAGTCTTTTACTGGTTATAATCTAATCTTATAATTAGCAATGGCAGTGGCATACTGTTTACTGCTGTCATTAGTTTAATCTTTACTATAGTAAAAACCTAACCAGATTTTGAAACTAGATTAACTAAATATGAGTCGGAAAATTACATACCTATTAATCTTGCTGGGGCTTACGTCGTGTGGTGCTCAGCGAAATCTAGTATATTTTAGTGATTTAAAAGGTTCTACAGTATATAAAATACCTGGCCAAAGTAATATAGAACCTGCAGTTCAGCAAAATGATTTGTTGGGAATTACCGTGAGCAGCTTAAGTGCTGAATCAAATAACTTTTTCAATAATGCAGTATTGCCTGCCGCGGGTAATATAACTACTGGTATAGAACTATCGGCTAAGTCGAATGAAGGGTACCTAGTTGATAAAAACGGCTTTATTAACTTCCCTGCCTTAGGTAAGATCAAACTCGCTGGCCTGACGCGTGAACAAGTAACCGATAAGCTAACAGGAATTCTCGCGGAGAATTATATTAAGAGCCCAATTGTCAATGTTCGATTTCTAAATTTTAAAGTAACAGTCATCGGTGAAGTTAACCGCCCATCTACATTTGTCGTATCGACAGAACGAATAAATGTTTTGGAGGCATTGGGGTTGGCCGGTGATATGACTGGTTTTGGAAAACGAGAAAACGTATTGGTTATTCGAGAAAAAGACGGCGAACGTACTATGACCCGAATTAATTTGAATAACAAAGAAGTACTAAGTTCTCCCTATTTCTATCTACAACAGAACGATATTGTGTATGTAGAGCCCGATAAAGCTAGAGCGCTACAGGTCAGTAAGCGGAACGTTAATCTACCCATTTACCTTTCAATTGCTTCAATTTTCGCTATCGTTTTAACCAGAATTAATATAAACTAGGGTTGACACTGCAAGTCATAGAGGTTCTTATAAATTTAGTAAGTTGTAAATTATTTAGTCTGTAATCATGCAAAAATATTTCCGCTATTGGTATCTATTTTTAATAGGTATATTTCTATCTATGTCAGCTGCAAATTTATACCTGCGTTACTATGCTGTCCCTCAATATAACATAAGCAGTACATTATTAATTAAAGCCGATAATAGTCGTTCAAATATATCGACAAATAGCGCTTTCAATGATGATAAATCCAGCGTAACGAGAAATATTAATGACGAGATGCAGCTACTTAAATCGAAGAGTTTGATGCAGCGCGTTTTAAATGAGCTCTTGTTATATACTAGTTATAGGATAAAAGGAAAGATAAAAGATACGGAAGTTTATGGTAATGACCTGCCGATTAAAATAGTTATTACTAAATTGGATTCGACCATATACAATAGACCCTTTTCTATTTTTATAAAGTCCGACAGTTTATTTGATTTGCGTGATCCAGATGGAGAAGTTAAATCGTATCAATTTGGCCAGCAAATAGAAAAACACTATGGTGTGTTTACTGTTTTGTGGACGTCAAAAACTCCGTTCTCAGCAACTTCGCCGGAGCTTATGTTTACATTTCTTGATACCTGGAAGCTGGCAGAGCAATATAGCTGGAACTTCTCGGTGCTGCCAGTCAACAAGGACGCCAATGTGCTTAACCTCAATTTTACGGATCCTCTTCCACAACGTGGGAGAGATATCATGAATAAGTTGCTGGAAGTATATAACAAAGAAGCGCTGGAGGATAAAAATCTGTTGGCTACCAACACATTGTCGTTTGTCGACGAGCGATTGAAACGCATTACTGCTGCCCTGAATGGAGTTGAGAAGAACGTAGAACAGTACAGACGTACAAATGAAGTAATTAATGTCGATACGCAGGCATCAAATTATCTCGCGCAGGCTAGCGATTACAATAAAAAGTTGTCTGAATGGGCTATTCAGATTGATATACTTGAATCTATCGAAGATTACCTGAGTAAAAATGCAACTCAATATAAGATGGTTCCCAGTACATTGGGCCTTCAGGATCAGACGTTGCTGGATCTGATTACTAAATTCAACACGTTGCAGTTGGAGCGTGAACGTATGCTGCGTACGGCACAGGCTAATAATCCGCTGATTCAGAATATAAATGAACAGCTCAGCCAACTGCGAATCAGTATTCTCGAAAATCTGCGAAATATCAAGAATGGCCTCATCATTACCAGCCGAAATTTCAAGGATAACTCGACCAAGTTTCAGGAGCGAATTAAAAAAGTACCTTCTATTGAGCGAGAATTGTTGGATATCAATCGGCAGCAGACGATTAAGCAGACGCTATATCTGTATCTGTTACAAAAGCGTGAAGAAGCCGCTTTGGCATTAGCGGCAACGGTATCTAACTCTAAGGTGATTGATCCTGCTACATCCGGTGATTACCCGATTAGTCCCAATCCGAAATTGATGTACCTGATGGCTTTATTATTCGGTTTCGGCTTACCATTTGCGCTCATTCGAATTAAAGACAACCTTAATGACCGGGTACAGACCAAGCAGGAGATAGAGCTGCTGACAACGGTACCTATCCTGGGTGAGATTTCCCATAATAAGTCTAAAACGGTGGTAGTTACCAAAGGTAATTTCAGTCCAATTGCTGAAATGTTTGGTCTTATACGTGCTCACCTCAATGCTGCTACAGCTCATAAAGCAAATCAGGTACTGCTTGTTACCTCTAGTATGAGCGGGGAAGGAAAAACATTTTTCAGTATTAATCTGGCAGCCAGTTTAGCTCTAACTGGCAAAAAAGTAATTGTGCTGGAACTAGATCTTCGTGCCCCGGACTTGCTGCAGGAAATTGGCGTGAGGGAGAGTATGGGCATCACTAATTATTTACTATCGGATGACATCTCTATCGCTGACATCATTACTCCCGCCGACAAGGTACAGCATTTGTTCGTAGCCGGTTCTGGTTCGTTACCACTCAATCCTGCCGAGTTAATGACGTCACCAAAACTTGCCTATTTAATCAATGAATTGAAGGTAAGTTTTGACTACATCGTTATTGACACGGCTCCTGTGGGGCAGGTAGCCGACGCATTTAGTCTGAGATCTTTTGTGGATACCACTATCTTCATAATACGCTACAACTACACGCTTAAGGGACAGGTAGAATTAGTAGATAATATAGCCAAAAACAACACCTTACCAAACCCTTTGATTGTACTCAATGATGCGAAGAAGCAAAATGGAGACGGGTATGGATACGGGTATGGCCAGATTAAGAAGAAATCGAAAGGGAAATATCTGATGGGTTAAGCTAAGAATTGACCGTTAGGGCTCCTTTTTCTGCACGGAGCCGGCACAGTACATAAAATCAGTTCGTATGCGACTCAAGAATCTACTTATTCGTAATTCTCTGGCAAGCGGCTTCGGTAAGTTATCGAATGTCTTATTCCGATTTATACAAGTTCCATTGCTTCTCTCTGCTTTAGGTGCAGAAGACTACGGGCGGTGGTTAGTGTTGTATTCATTTCCATCCTGGATTTACCTGGCTAATCTGGGTTTTGGCAGCGTAGCCGCAAATGAGATTTCTATATCGGTAGCTGGTGGAGAACAGGAGAAGGCCCGTAGTATTTATGCGACCGTTATTGCCTTGATGGCTGGCATTATGGTGGCGGGTTCAATTATTGCCGTAGTGGTAGTGCCCTATGTACCTTGGGAAAATGTTTTTCGGACTTCTCCCGAAAAGCATGATCAACTCACCAGGGCGGTAATCTACTTTGTCATTTCTACGTTGCTTTCCTTTTTAGGGGATGCATACGGTGTTCGGTTTCGGGCCGCTCGCAAAGCGCATATGAGT
This sequence comes from Spirosoma humi, assembly GCF_054776575.1. Taxonomy (NCBI): domain Bacteria; kingdom Pseudomonadati; phylum Bacteroidota; class Cytophagia; order Cytophagales; family Cytophagaceae; genus Spirosoma; species Spirosoma humi. Next base: position 10,387 of record NZ_BAAHBR010000020.1, on the reverse strand, counting down.
ATGGTATTGTCATCGTTCCATCCGTGGCTTGAATTACTTAGTCTATATGTCATCCTTCAATTCAGCATGCGCTTTGATTACATGGCACTGGCTGTACTCGTCTCTAATGTAGTTTTTCTCCTTGCCATCAAATGGTTTAGCTGGCGGGCTTTTCCATCACTCGTATTTTCAAGGGCTGAGGTAAGTTCTGCCCATTATGGATTTCTATTTAGAAAGGGAGTTTCTTTTCAAGCCTTTCCATTGGGTAATGCATTGCTTTTTCAAGGTAATCTGCTAATTGTGCAACTGATCCTGGGCCCTACAGCGGTTACTATATTTGGTACAGTTCGGACATTGGTACGTTCCATCAATCAAATGCTGGAAATGGTGAATCAGGTTATCTGGCCGGAACTTAGCCTTCTGTTTGGCGCAGGTAACCTGTTTCAGGTAGCTCGTTTGCACCGGATTGGCGTAGCTATTTCGATAACTGCTGCCTGTGTTAGCGTTTTATTTTTGGCGCTGTTCGGACAGGTTTTGTACGACTTCTGGACCGGGAATACGATTCCACTTACTCAGCAGTTACTGATTTTGTTTCTGCTTCCTATACCCTTCAATGCCTTATGGTTCACCAGTAGTGTTGTACATGTGGCCTGTAATCAGCACGAAAAGTTGGCCGTTCGTTATTTAACGGCGGTTAGTCTATCCGCAATCGCGTGTTTATCGTTATCCTACTTTTTTGGTATTGCCGGAGCGGCCGTTTCAACGCTAGTTGGCGATATTGTCATGATTCCTTACGTATTCAAAACGTCTTTGAAACTGACTAATGACACTTGGCATGGGTTCATAACGGGTTTGAAGGAGGAAGTCAATACGCTTGTCCGTATAACGTCAAAGTTCGTACCTAGTTTATCCCAGAAGTAACAGGCCTTGGAGGTATAAAGAGTAAAAAACGGCGTAGGACATTACCCGTATTTTGATCGCTTATGGTAACCGTAAAAAAACATTTTGACGTCACAGATTCAGGTGAAATAGATAACATGCTTCATTTGAAGCGCATGGCATGGGTATGCGCTTGTGTTCACTATTGGGCCGCCATTGTTTATTTATTCTGTTCTTTACTATTTCCTAAATCCAATGACATTGCTGTAGGATGTGCTGTATTAGCAATATTAATTGCTGTAATACCCGTTTTATACGCCCTTTTCAATAAGCGGTTTTTGTTGGTGTTCAGTTGCATCAGTGCATTCAATATTGCTCCTGTATGGTTTCTTTATCTTGAGGCTTCTTTACCAGGTTATGATGCCTATGCGTATATACTGCCTGCTCTCAGAATGGAGGCATTATTTTGGACTACACTCTTCTTATTGTTTATAAACTTAGCCTACATACTATTCTGGCAATCGATCAGCCGTTTTTCTGTACAGACATTCTCGTTACTGAAGACAGTTAATTTGAAGCCTGTTTTCTACCAAAGAGCTACTATTGTCTGTTTCATCTTGCCTTTAATGGGCTTCTATTACGTATACCGTTCTTTCGACATTATGTGGGTGGCTCTAACGGCAGGGCGCACCGGAGAGGAACTGGTGAGGCAATCGGTAGGTACGTTGGGTGGAATACTCGTTCCTATCAGCTCTGTGTGGCAGCTAACTCCCCTGTTGGGTGCCATTGCGTTCGTCTCCTCAAAAAACAAGCTTCAACCGATGGCGGTACTTAGTTTGAGTTTGGGGGTGCTCGTAAGTTTTGTCTTTTTCCTTAGCGGCTCTCGTGGTATAATGATGTCCACTGTTGCTCCATTTCTATTCTTTCTCTTTTACTATAATTGGGATCGTGGCTTAAAATTTTGGATCACAGCAACGGCAATATTATTTGTTTTAATTGGTGTGATGGAGTTGCAGGAACGATTCAGAGGCAACCTTCTCGGCGTTCTTGCCGATCCATCCCGGGCCGCTCGGGAAAATGGTCTGGCTTCGGCAACAACCTTCGATCCGACGGAATCGCACCGGGATAATAACATGTATTTTCTGTGCCTGATTATCCAAGGTTATCCGAAGCGCTATGCTTTTCAGGGATTTAGCGATTTGTTTACGGTTCTTGTCAATCCAATACCAAGATCTATCTGGCCTGGCAAACCGTTTCTGATTGGTGCTAAAGATATATCCCAACAGCCTGCCTTTGCGTTAGATGGCCCTGTTATTATGGGAACAACCAGTCTTTCCTACTCAATTGTTGGCGAGGCTTACCAGGCAAATGGTACCATAGGGTTGCTCGTTTATGCATTACTGTATGGTGTGTTCTTGCTTTTCTTCGATGGAATCACTTTCTATACTCATCGAGATAGACCCATTTCTGTCGGGATTTTAGGCTTAGGGGTATTTCTGGCATTCTGGGGGTTCCGTGCCTTCTTTGCTTTAATGAGCTTTTCATACCCAATCATCTTTCTGATTCTTTTCTTCAAGCTGATACAAATGTTCAAACCCAATGCAAATCACGTATACAGCACCTAACCGATCTCACCATTACCCATACGCGGATGCGCTACATAGAGCCGGTCATCTGCATGCATTCGTATCTGGATTTAGTCGGTTAAGTCCGCGCGCTGGCCTTCATCATGTGGATACAAAATTGAAACGGCATGATTTTTTTCAAACGCTGTACATCGCCAGTGTAAGGCTTAATTCACCAGCTACTATTACGTCTGCACTCGACCGCCTGTCTGCTTACCGGCTCGATCAGGTATCTTATGCGTGGGCAAAAGAATCAGATGTGTTTATCTATTACCGAACGCAGGGGTACAATACCACCAGGCGGCTTCATCGAACAGGCAAACAGACGTTATGTGTCCTGGAAGAAGTGAACAGCCATATTGATGTGCAGCATGACCTGATGCAGCAGGAATTGAAACGGCTTGGTTTAGGGAATTATAGCGACGACCTGCCGGACCATAAATTACGGCTCAAGGCTTATGAGGAAGCCGATTGTATTCTGTGTCCATCTGAGTTCGTAAAGCGTTCTTTTTTAGCCAAAGGCTTTGCACCGGAGCGGCTGATCAAAGTTAATTTTGGCTTTCCGCCGATTGAGATTGCGACGGCTAAACCCCCAAAGTTGGACAGTGAACCGTTCCGGATTTTATACGTTGGTCAACTTCATTATCGTAAAGGATTACGGTATGCTATTGAAGCTTTCCGTCAACTTCAACATCCCAATAAAGAATTCGTCATTGTGGGCGCTAAAATGGCCATAACCGGCTTGGAGCAAACACAGATTCCTAAAGGCGTTGTTTTTACAGGTCCACTCAAGGATGAGGCACTTAAAGAACAGTACCGCCAGGCCAGCGTTTTTATACTTCCTAGTTTAGAAGAGGGCCTCGCGTTGGTTCAGGGGGAGGCTTTGGCGGCTGGAACACCTCTGTTAATTACGACCAACACCGGCGGAGACGATCTCATTAAAGATGGGGTAGAAGGCTTTATCGTTCCGCCAGCCGATGCAACTGCTTTACGAGAACGGTTGCAGCAAATGGCTGATGATAAAGAGCTGCTCGCTCGTATGTCAGAAGCCGCCTTGCAGGCAGCTCAAAAATTGGGCGATTGGAACACCGCCGGAGACCAGTTAATTGCTGAATTAACCACAATCTTAACGGCCAGGAATTTAGTATAAATGCACGTTTACTGTTTCCAATACCAGTCTAAATCAAGCTATAGATACTCGTCTTATACCGTTGTAACGTATTCATTAAATTAATTTTTACGCTTATGAAGTTGTTGCTACTTATTGCCAGTATGGCACCTGAATCGGGCGGACCAGCGACGGAAGTTGTTCAGTTAACAAATTTCATGGTACATCAAGAGGGTGTTCAAGTTACGGTGGCCTGTCCAACGGCTCGTCATCAAAGCTTGCCGCTGCATCCTGACGTCCAGTACGTTGAATTCGAAAACCCGGTCTTCCCGACACTTTCCTGGTGGCAAGCTACTCGTGATCTCAAGCAACTCATCCAGGAGCATGATCTGGTCATTACCTCGGGCATTTGGGGGCCAATAGATGGCTTTGCGTTGCGCCTGGCCTGGCAACCTCAAAAGCCAGTCTACATCCGTGTTTGCGGCATGTTGGAAGATTATATTGTCAACCGCCACCCCCTTAGGAAGCAGATAGGCCGACTACTGTACGTGGAGAAAAACCTGAACCAAGCTACTGGTTTAATTTTCAACAGCAAGTCGGAAGCGCACAATGCTCGGAAGCCGTGGGTTAGTCCGAAAAACACGCTGGTTATACCCAATGGGGTAAATATAACGAATATACCAGAGCCACAGCAGCGGGAGGCCAAGCGTAGCCTGGGACTCGATGCCCACCAGCCTGTGTTGCTTTATTTGGGTCGTATGCACCCCAAAAAGGGCTTGCATGTATTGCTACAGGCAATGGCTTTACTCCCAGTTCATCAGCGTACGTTTAGCTTACTGATCGCGGGAGAGTATAGTGACGCTCGTTATAAAACCGAAATTGAAAACCTGATAGAACAGGGTGGTTTGAGCAAGATGGTTCGCTTCTCAGGTTTGGTAACGGGTGCCGATAAAGAACGACATTTTCAGGCCGCTGATAGCTTCATACTACCTTCTCAGAGTGAAGGGGTACCCATGGCTGTGCTGGAAGCAATGGCCTATGGGCTGCCCGTAATCATAACCAGAGGTTGCAACATACCTGAAGTCGCCGATTATGGGGCGGGATTGGTCGTAGAGCTATCGGTGGATAACTTAACAAAGGCACTGCAATGGTTTACAACGGGAGGAGATCCTCTGTCTATTGCCTCAGACAATGCCATAAGGCTAATTCGTGAACGGTTTAGCCCCGAACAATCAATGGATCAATACAAACAGATTTTGGCAAATCATACGCCAGATACAGTATTGCCCTATGCTGAGCATGGAAGCATCTCATCTTAATTAATGGTAGGCTTGAGTCGAGCTGACTCCAAATTAGTATAACAAATGAACGTAGGCATCCTTTTTTCTGATTTTGGGCCTTATCATGCTGTAAGAATCGAGGCTTTAGCCGCTGCTCTAAGTGCTCAGGAAAGTAAGCTGTTTGCCTTTCAGTTTTCTAAATCGAGTAATATCTATGGGTGGAAACCAGTTCTTCCGGTGGGAGTAGACGTCGTTACGTTGGCTGAAAAGCCACCAGAAGGGCCGTACGATGCGTTTAAAGTGGCTAGGGCGTTCAGGACAGAGTTGCAGAAGAGAAATATCGACGTTGTTTTCTTACCTAGTTATTCACCCTTACCGAACCTGCTTTGCTTAGTCAGCGCTAAGTTTCTCAACCGCAAAACAATCATGATGATTGATTCCTGGCATGGGAGTGAACAGGCTAGGCTGGTTGGAAGGTGGCTTAAGCATTTGATAATACGATTATTCGATGCTTCCCTGGTAGCGGGGACACCCCAGCGGGAGTACGCATACGCCTATGGACAAAAGCGATCCCGGGTTTTTCTGGGGTATGATGCCGTGGATATAAATTACTTCATGCAGGAATCCAAACGCTGGAAGGACGTACCTACCCAGGACTTGCCGATTCCTAATCTGCCCGCGCGGTACTTCCTGAACCTCGGACGATTTGTTACTAAGAAAAACATAGGGACCCTGATTCAGGCATATGCTCAACTGGTGAAACTTAACCATTCAATGTCCATAGCGCTGGTACTAGTGGGAGAAGGTAGCGAAGAGAACGCTATTCGCCAGCTGGCCACTGACTTAAATCTCCACGTTCGTAATGGGCTTAACAGTGCTTCAAGACCAACAAATGGCCCCGAAGTTGTCTTCTATCCATTCCAGCAGATTGATAAAACACCCTTATTTTTCTCGCATTGTGAAGCCTTCATTCTGCCTAGTTTATATGAAGAATGGGGACTGGTCATTAACGAAGCAATGGCCTGTGCAGCCGCCGTCTTAGTGTCTGACAATGTAGGATGTGCGCAAGACTTAGTAGAGGAAGGGAAAAATGGATTTTGTTTTGATCCTACCAATGTTGACCAGCTCTGTAATTTACTGCAACAGTTTGTTGTCGATCCGACACTTGCCCGACGTTTAGGCAACAAAGGCTCAGTTATAATCCGTGAATGGGGCCCAGACCGTTTTGCTGAGGGAGCACTCAATGCGATTCAGTCTGTAGAATCACTCAGCTTTGGCGCCGATATGCTGAAAACAAATATATAGTGTCTATCAAGCTTTGTTCCTGCTTGCTTATTTGTTTCGTCAGTATCATTCAAACTAATCAATAACACGTTCAAACTTTGGCTGATGCATAACCAGGATATGTTTACCGGCCCCTCGTTTTCGCTCAAAAACCGCATAGCCAGGGTTATTTGGGGAGGGACTTGGCTTCTATTATGTCGATTTTCACCTAAGCCGATGCATAGCTGGCGCTCCTTTGTCCTTCGGTGTTTCGGGGCAAAGGTGGGCTATGGTGTACACGTTTATCCTGGCGTTAACATCTGGGCACCCTGGAATCTGAACTTGGCGGATGAATGTGTGGTCGGAAATGGAGCTACTCTCTATTCACAAGGAAAAATTTACATTGGCCGACGATCAGTTGTATCTCAAGGGGCGCATTTGGTTACGGGTACTCATGATTACACGAAGCTGGGTTTCCCCCTTTTTACCAAACCAATCCACATTGGTGACAAAGCATGGATTGCAACTGAAGCTTTTGTGCATCCTGGCGTAACGATTGGCGAAGGCTGTATAATAGGCGCTAGATCGGTAGTCGCTAAGGATATGCCCCCTTGGATGGTTTGCGCTGGGCATCCGTGTAAACCACTTAAAGAACGGAATGCCGAGCTACAACTTGTCAGATATTGACATAGAATAAATCTTACTGTTAAGCTGCAAAAAAGGAATGCTTTTTCAATATATTTATCCGGGTAGTTGAGCGGAAAAATTAAAGTAGGTTTCGATAAGTGATTAGATTGGCAAATAGTTGATTTCTATTTTAATAACTCATTATAAGTTTAAGATAAGTCATTGGTACACAATTTTATGTGTTTATTCTGCTGTGCGAGCTTTATTTTAGATTTTTAAACTAGATAATAAATTGATTGTCTTGAAAATGAAAAATATGTCTACCATGTTCAATTTTGTCATTGATTGCGAAGATGCAAAACTTGCTGAGTACACAAGTGTTAATTCGCTGTATGAATATACAAGTAAAAATGTTGACTCCGCCTTTGAGATTTCTTACAGAGGTGATTATTTGTGGTGTCTTCAAACGTTTTTGATTCTTTCTAAAAGAAAAAATATATCTGTTCAGTGCTCTAATAAATTAATGAAGAATGCTGTAAATATAGTTCATTCTGATACCCTTCTGAAGTTGAAAGGAAATGCGTCATTTTTTATTGTTTGCGTACAGGCAGATTATCCACGAAGAAGATGGGCGCATTACACGCTTGTGCAAAATAAAAATCAACTAAGAACGAATAGTTTTTTTATTCCACTGTGGATTCAACCGGGCTTAATCAAACGAAATATTAATAGAAAAGGTATACAAAGAGTAGCTTACTCCGGACAGACGTGGAATGGAAACTTCGCCGGTTCTGAAACGAGTTGGAAGCATCTTTTTGAACCCAATAATATCGAATTTACAACGCTTTCGGCCGAATCCTGGCATGATATGAGCAATATTGATGTTCTTATCGCTTTGCGGGGATTTAATTCAAATCCGTATGATACCAAACCGCCTAGCAAGCTTTTTAATGCATGGCATGCCGAGATACCTTTCGTTGGGGGAAATGATTCAGCTTATAAACAAGTTGGTAATCCAGATGAAGATTACCTGTTGGCGACGAATCCGCAGGAAGTTTTAGCCGTGGTTAGCCGACTACAAAATGATCCCGAATTATATTCAAAACTTGTTCAAAATGGAAACAAAAAAGCAGTACAGTATAATGAAGTAACTATTGCTACTATTTGGGAGGAAGCATTAACCGGACCGGTTATGGATCGATACGGAAAGTGGAAGTCGAATCGATCTTATGAATCTATTCGTTTTCGTTTAACACAAGGCATAGGCTTGTTAGAGCACCAGACAAAACAATTAATAAAATCGATCTTGAGATTCAAGAAGTAAAACGATTAGCGATTTACGCGCTAATTATGATTAAAACTTATTGTCGGCTAATTAAATTTTATCACTAACGACTGGGAAAATAATAAGAGCGATATTTCTGATTATCAATTGTGCTGTAGATAATTCTATTTGTTTAAAATTAACTTTTTAGTTATTGATTTTTGTCCATAGGTAAGTTTACATAAATAGACATTACCTGGATGCTTTCTTCCATCAAACTCTAGGATATGACTTTCGCCAATGGCTGAATGTCCATCGAATAGAGTTTCTAATAAAACTCCGTAAGTATTAAAAATTTGAAGCATAGCATCTGTGTCTTCAGGGAGTGTAAATTCGATTGTAACTTTTTCCTGTGATGGATTAGGGCGAGTGTTTAAAAAAGTTATCGCTGCATCAGCCAATAGTTTCAATACCACAGTGTATGTTTTAGTCTGATTTCCAGCTATCACTGTAATTGTAGCTGAGAAGTATCCCTCAGTTTTAAAGTCGCTAGGATTTGCACTCAATTCAAGGGTAGTACTGCCATTTTGATCCTGAATCGTGCCACTGGTGGCCGACAAGGTTAGCCAGGGTACGTTGCATGAGGCCGTCCAGGCCATTGAATTAACTCCAGAATTCCATAGCTGGAAGCCTGCTTTTATATTTTCCCCTCCAATCCAGCCACTCATGTCAATGACATGTATGGGAGCTTCGAGAACCAGTAGACTGCCATTATAGGGGGTTGGGAAACCAGAAATACTGTTTTCGCGCAAGGCTATCTTGGGCGTTACTTTGAGGCCATACCCTGCTGAACCAGCTATCGTATTTTTGTAGAAAAACTGATTCTCTATCTCGTTACCAGTTAAGGGTATTTCGTAAGGGCCTACATCACCACTCGTTGTATAGCCATTGGGTACACCTGTAATGGTATTGTGCTCATAAATGAAGCTATTGCTGGTGGGTAAGACGGACTTTCCCAGTGAGTTGGCAATGCCGGACTGGCGAGCGTTGCTAACCGTATTATTTCGAAAAACAGTTCCAAGCATACCCGTGCCGAAAGCTTTCGTGATGCCTACTGCATTGTGAATTCCCCATCGGCAGTTGATGAGCTTGTTGTTGGCATAAAAGCTGAAATAGTTGGGGTCCAACTGACCCGAATGCTCCAGGGCCCAGTTGGCCAGCCCATACCGCGTCTCCTGAATGGTGTTGTTGTCGGCAATGAAGTTGAACACCCCCCCAAACGGCTCAATGCCGGCCGAGGCCCTGTGAGCCACACTCTCCACGGCCGCCTGCTTGCCATCCAACTGGTTGTTGTAGACCACCACCTGATCCAGATACCGGCCAATCGAGATCCAGCTCTGGCCATCGGGGGGCACATTCCAGGCCTTCTCCAGGGTGATGCTCTCCCCGTTGTAGCCCACGATCCGGCGCGACTGGCCCAGCCCCTTGCCCTTGATAATGACCGCGTACCGCAGGTAGTCCGGGTTACTTATATTGCCTGACAGGCCATTGAGGGTGGTGGTCAACGGGGTCGATGCACTGGCCGTGCCGGTCCAGTCGGTGCTCATGCCCTCCCACAGCAACTGCTCGCCCGTGTTCTGGTCCACGCCCGTGGGGCGGGGGGCCAGGTCGCGCGTGGTGTTGCCCCCAATGTAGGTCGCGCGCATGCCGCCCCAGGCCCCATTGCCCACAAAGAAGCGGCCCAGCCCCCATCCCGCCCCATCGTTGGGGTTTGTGTTATCGAGGTCTTCACAGCTCGAGTTGGTCAGACTCACCCCCAGTCCCCCCCAGGAATGCAGGGCCAGTTCGGTGTCGTTGGTCATCTTGAAGTGGCACTGATCGATGAAGAGCTGTGAGCAGTTACCCAGGAAGGTGAGCTTGCCGATGATCTCACAGTTGGTCAGGAAGACATACTGGCTCAGGTGGAGGTCCAGGGGGTCGTAGCCGGGGAAGTTGAGCTTGAGGTTGGTGAGCCGGAGCTGGGTAGCAGCTCGTCCGTAGATGGGCACGCTGTAGTTTCCCCGGTAGGTGCGGTTGCCTTCCAGGGCCAGATCCCTGACCTCTAGGTTGGTTAGGTTCTGCATGTAGAGCAGGCCATAGGAGCCGCTCGAGAAGTTGGCCCCACAACGGATGAAGGTGCTCCCGGGTCCATCGCCCTTAACGATTAGACTGTTCTTGAGGGTGAGCGTGTTGGTGACAATGTAAGTGCCGGATGGTAAGTAGAGGGTGGCCCCGGTTGGGGTGGCTTTGATGGCATTGAGGATGGCCTGGGTGTCATCGGTGCTCCCGTCGCCCTTGGCCCCAAAGTCTTTGACATTGACCT
>NZ_BAAHBR010000019.1:1327-7314 GCF_054776575.1 Spirosoma humi | reverse complement strand
TACTTCTGGAGCACCGGTGCCAGTGGCAGCAGTGTGAGTGGTCTGGTTGCGGGGGTGTACTCGGTGACGGTGGTGGATGGCAACGGATGCCGGGCCAGTGGTCAGGTGACGATCGGTCAGCCATCGAACATCGTGGCGGTCTACAATCCGGTCAAGCCGGTGTGTCCCTCGACGGTGGGCAGTGTGATGCAGGTGAGCATCAGCGGGGGCACGGCTCCCTACACGTATCTGTGGAGCAACGGGGCCACCACGGCGGGCCTGACGGGTGTCTCCTCGGGTACCTACACGGTGAGCATCACCGATGCCCGGGGCTGCGTGGCCACCGGCTCGGCGGTGTTGCCCAGTGTGGATTGCCGGTGCACGACGCCGTTGGCCATCAACCTGGTGGTGACGGCGGCCCAGTGTGGCTCGGCCACGGGTCAGATCACGGCTACGCCCAGTAATGGCCTGGCCCCGTATCAATATGTGTGGAGCAACGGCCAGAGCGGTCAGACCCTGAGTGGTCTGATGGCGGGGGTGTACTCGGTGACCATCACCGATGCCAACGGCTGCACGGGGGTGAGCGGTTCGATCAACCTGCCGGGCTCACAAGCGCCAATAATCAGCCTGGTGAGCCTGAGCTCGGCCGTTTGCGGTCAGGCGACGGGGGCCATCAGCGTAAGTGCCAGCGGGGGTACGACTCCTTACACCTATCAGTGGAGCAATGGCCTAAGCGGCTCGAGTGTGAGCGGCTTGTCGGCGGGTACTTATACGGTAACTGTGTCGGATGGCAGCGGCTGTGCCAGCACGCTGAGCATCGTGGTGCCGGGTGGTACGACTGTTAGCCTGAGTCCCCTGGCCACAGCCGCAACTTGTGGCGTGGCTAATGGGGTGGCCAGTGTGAGTGTGACGGGCGGCAACGCTCCCTACAGCTACCGCTGGAGCAACGGGGCCACAGCAGCCAGCATTGGCGGCTTGTTAGCCGGTGCTTATAGTGTGACGGTGACCGATGGCGTGGGCTGTACGGCGGTAACGACGGTAAACATCAACTCGATTTCGGGTCCAAGTCTGGTGGTGAGTCATGTGGATGCGGGTTGTTATGCCTCTGCTAGTGGCACGGTGAGTGCGACGGCGACGGGTGGGACCGCCCCCTACAGTTACCTGTGGAGCACTGGCCAGACGGGTCAGAGTGTGACGGGTTTGCCAGCGGGCGTGTACAGCGTGATGGTGACCGATGCCAATGGCTGTAAAGCCAGTGGTCAGGTGACGATCGGTCAGCCATCGATCATCGTGGCGGTTTACAACCCGGTCAAGGCGGTTTGTCCCTCGACGGTGGGCAGTGTGATGCAGGTGAGCATCAGCGGGGGCACGGCTCCCTACACGTATCTGTGGAGCAACGGGGCCACCACGGCGGGTCTGACGGGGGTCTCCTCGGGTACCTACACGGTGACCATTACCGATGCCCGGGGCTGCGTGGCCACCGGCTCGGCCGTCATCCTGCCCGTCACCTGTGCCTCCTGCCTCAACGCCTTCGTCTACCTCCAGGGAGCCCTGGTCGATGCCGATGGCATCTGGCCTGCCAACCCCCCAACGGGTGCCAACAACGAGCCCCTGATGCGGGATGAGCTGCGGGCCCAGAACCTGATTCCCCTGAGCGACCCCTACCGGACGGCGCCTTACCTGACCACTTTCTATCCGGGTGGGGCTGGCTCGATTGCCGCCCTGGACCCCTTCGCCGAGACGATTCTCAACCCGGCGGTGGCTTTGGCGTCCCGTGGGGACAGTTCGGTGGTGGACTGGGTGCTCTTGGAGTTCCGGGATCCGTCCAGTCCCTCGGTGGTCAGGTACACGCGTTCGGGTCTGGTGCTGCGCAACGGGGCGATCGTGGACATGGATGGTCGTTCGTGTCTGGACATCAGCCACGTGGCGGGTGGCACTTATCAGGTAGCGGTTCGTCACCGCAACCACCTGGGGGCGATGACTCAGTCGAGTGTGAGTTTGAACACGGGATCGGTGAATGTGTCGGTGGACTTCCGCAAGTTGACACCGGCTCAGATCTGGCATGACACGACAGATCCAACGGTTGTGAACCTATACGGGGACAAAGAGCGTCGGGACATTTCGTGGGCGGCAGGTTACTATGCCCTGTGGGGTGGGAATGCCAACCGGGATGACAAGACGATCTACCAGGGGCAGCTTAACGATCCTCAGGAAGTATTCAATCAGATCATAACCGCTCCTGGAAATATTTTCAACACACCTTCTTACATTCTTCCTGGGTACTACAGCGGGGATGTGAACATGGATGGGAAGACGATCTTCCAGGGCCAGGAGAACGACACACACATCATATACAACATCATGATTCAACACCCAAGCAATGTCCTCAATAATCCGTCCTTCATCATTAGCCAGCAATTGCCATAGTTGGGCTAATCAACCTCCACCGATCCATGAAACACGTACTTAAAGGTAAATGCGCGATTACCATGAAAGCTGTAGAGAAAGTAATGTGGTTTAGACCCTGGATTCTGCTGCTGCTGCTGCTGGGCGGAGCGGCCAGACCTTCTGTCCAGGCCCAGAATGTACCCGGCTGTGACCCCTTAGGCCGCACCCCCCTGGTCGATTTCCAATTGACCTACGACGTGGCCGCCAATCGGTACACGGCCTGGTACGTCCCTACAGACAACAGCCTGCACCGGGCCGTCACCGGCCAGTTCACCATCATCACTCCCAACGGGTTCACCACCCCGGGGAGTAGTGGTCGGGATGCCAGCTTCCAGATCACCAACATCAACGGGACCTGGACTGACTTTGTGATCGACAATGAACAGATCACTAGTGCCGGGCAAGCGGCTTTACCGGCGTTGAGCGGGGTAGCGGTCCACCAGGTGGGCATGGCCCCGGCGGGGGTGGACATCGACCCCGATGGGGCGGGTCCTCAAACCACGGCAACACCCGTCACGGCGGGTGTTGCCGTGCCCTTGTTTTCTTTTCCGGGCACGGGTTGTGCCTCGGTGGTCCGCATCCTGGTCAATGGCGAACCCATTCGGACAGCTATAATGACTTTTGGTAGTAATGTTAATAATGAAATAACGTTACAGATCCCCCGGGCTGCGGGTCAGCCAGCCCTGGAGCGGTACTGTAAGAATGCCCCCCTCAACACGGTGACCCTGGTGTTGCCCGACATTCAGGACGATACCCAAACCCTATGCGCCACGAGCGCGACCTATTCCAATAACTACTTCACCCAGGTGCTGCGCAACTGGAACCCGGCCAACCTGTCGGCGGGCACCAGTGTGGTGGCCTCGGCCAACCAGCAGTGGGGCAGCTTCACGGTGAGCCCCGCATCGCTGCAGGGCAATGTGAGTTTGAATGCCAGCACGGGGGCTTACACGCTGACCTATCCGACGGTGGGGGGGGTGATCCAGCCGGGCTCGTTGACGATTTGTAACACGCTGAGGGATAACTGTAACACGGGCAGCGATGGGGCGTGTGTGGTTATCTCCTGGCTTAGTTCAGGGTCGGTGTCGATTGCGGCTAGTGGCCCGAACTGTGTATCGGGGGGTGCGGCCAGTCTCACCCTGAGTGCGACGTCGGGTTTCAGCAGTTACAGCTGGGTGGGTGTGGGCTTGACGGCCAGCAGTGGCAACCCGGTGACGGCGACGCTGAGTTCGGCGGGGGTCTATGCCTACACCGTCATCGCTACCAGCGCTGCCGGTTGTAGTACGACGGCAACAACATCATATACACTGGCTAACAGACCAGTTATTGCAAGTGTTACATCAACGAATCCCACTTCCTGTTCAGGAACGAATGGGATATTGACATTAAACGGACTAGTATCTGGAGAAACGTATACTATTGGATATTTAAAGAATGGGGCATCTGCAGTCACCCAAAATCTGACGGCAACGGGTTCCGGTCAGATTAGCCTGAATGGCCTGACCGCTGGTGTCTATTCTATTACTGCTTCGGCCGGTGGGTGTACTAGTGACCCCGTTTCGGCAACCTTAAACGATCCGGCTCCTCCTGCTGCCCCAACTATTGCGGTTAATCCTTCAGGGGTTATCTGTTTGGGTAATAGTGTTATCCTGACGGCTACCGGAGCAGTTGGTGCCAGCTTCAACTGGACGGGCTCTAATTTGTCTCAGGCGACAGGTAGCTCAGTTACAGCGCCTCCAGCAACTGCCGGAAGCTTTGTTTATACCGTGAGTCAAACTGTTGCGGGTTGTAGTTCATCACCCGCCAGTGTGACCGTTACGGTCAACCCAAAGCCGAGTATAACATTATCTGCACTGTCAACAACTGTTTGTGCAGGAGGAAGTATAGGACTGACTGCATCACCATCGGGTGGATTACCAGGCTACACATTTGCTTGGAGTGGTCCTAACTTTTCAACGACATCAACCACTAATACGATAAATATTCCGAACGCTACTGCTTCCAACAGTGGTATTTACTCGGTAATAGTTACCGATGCTAACCAGTGTTCGGCAACGGCGACGACGCCTGTCGCCGTCAGTGTGGTTAACTGCTGTTCGCTCTCGGCAACGGTGGCTACCAACCAATCGACTATCTGTGTTGGAGGAAGTGCTACATTAACGGTAAACGCTTCTGGTAACATAGGTGCCCTGACCTATCAGTGGAGTCCAAATGGTGTAGCAGGAAACAGCCCAACTGCTACGGTCAGCCCGACCGGGACGACAACGTATACCGTGGTTGTTACCGACGCTGGCGCGCCTAATTGTTCTCAAATGGCTGTCGTAACAGTCACAGTCAACCAGCCTCCAGTGGTGCAGGCTACTGTTTCTTCAGGAACGGTATGTATTGGAAGTTCAATAAATTTGACCGCTACTATAAATACAAGTAGTGCTGGACCTTACAATTTTAGCTGGAAAGGTCCCAATGGATATTCGTCCACACAACAAAATCCAATCATAGTTTCAGCCCAGGCTTTCCATGCAGGCAGTTACACCGTAGTTGTAACCGATGCCAATGGCTGTAGTGCAACAGCAACAACGCCATTAGCCTTATCCGTAATTAATTGCCCAGTACCTTGTCCAACGCCGTTGGCCATCAACCTGGTGGTGACGGCGGCCCAGTGTGGCTCGGCCACGGGTCAGATCACGGCCACGCCCAGTAATGGCCTGGCCCCGTATCAATATGTGTGGAGCAACGGCCAGAGCGGCCAGACGCTGAGTGGTCTGATGGCGGGGGTGTACTCGGTGACCATCACCGATGCCAACGGCTGCACGGGGGTGAGCGGCTCGATCAACCTGCCGGGCTCCCAGGCGCCGGTGGTAAGTTTAGTGAGTGTCTCGCCCGCGGCCTGCGGTCAGGCGACGGGGGCCATCAGTGTGAGTGCCAGCGGGGGCTTGCCACCGTATGCTTACCAGTGGAGCAACGGGCTGAGTGGCAGCTCGGTGAGCGGCTTGTCGACGGGTGTGTACACGGTGAGCGTGAGTGATGGCAGCGGCTGCGCCAGCACCTTGAGTGTGAGCGTGCCGGGCAGCAGCAACCTGAGTCTGGTGACCAGCAGCGCTCCGGCGGCCTGTGGTCAGTCCAGCGGCAGTGCGGGTGTGGTGGTGAGTGGAGGCACAGCGCCTTATAGCTATAGCTGGAGCACCGGGGCCAGCACGGCCAGTGTGAGTGGTCTGGTATCGGGGGCTTACTCGGTGACGGTGAGTGATGCGGGGGGGTGTGTGAGCACGACCGTGGTAAATGTCAACTCGGTGAGTGGTCCATCTCTGACGCTGAGTCACGTGGATGCGTCTTGTAACGCGACGGCCAGCGGCAGTGCGAGTGTAGCGGTGAGCGGGGGCAGTAGTCCGTACAGCTACTTCTGGAGCAACGGTGCCAGTGGCAGCAGTGTGAGTGGTCTGGTTGCGGGGGTGTACTCGGTGACGGTGGTGGATGGCAACGGATGCCGGGCCAGTGGTCAGGTGACGATCGGTCAGCCATCGATCATCGTGGTGGTCTACAACCCGGTCAAGGCGGTTTGTCCT
>NZ_BAAHBR010000019.1:297-1317 GCF_054776575.1 Spirosoma humi | reverse complement strand
GTGAGTGGAGGCACAGCGCCTTATAGCTATAGCTGGAGCACCGGGGCCAGCACGGCCAGTGTGAGTGGTCTGGTATCGGGGGCTTACTCGGTGACGGTGAGTGACGCGGGGGGGTGTGTGAGCACGACCGTGGTAAATGTCAACTCGGTGAGTGGTCCATCTCTGATGCTGAGTCACGTGGATGCGTCTTGTAATGCGACGGCCAGCGGCAGTGCGAGTGTGGCGGTGAGTGGGGGCAGTAGTCCGTACAGCTACTTCTGGAGCACCGGTGCCAGTGGCAGCAGTGTGAGTGGTCTGGTTGCGGGGGTGTACTCGGTGACGGTGGTGGATGGCAACGGATGCCGGGCCAGTGGTCAGGTGACGATCGGTCAGCCATCGAACATCGTGGCGGTCTACAATCCGGTCAAGCCGGTGTGTCCCTCGACGGTGGGCAGTGTGATGCAGGTGAGCATCAGCGGGGGCACGGCTCCCTACACTTACCTGTGGAGCAACGGGGCCACCACGGCGAGTCTGTCGGGGGTAGTGCCGGGTACCTACACGGTGAGCATTACTGATGCCCGGGGCTGCGTGGCCACCGGCTCGGCGGTGTTGCCCAGTGTGGATTGCCGGTGCACGACGCCGTTGGCCATCAACCTGGTGGTGACGGCGGCCCAGTGTGGCTCGGCCACGGGTCAGATCACGGCTACGCCCAGTAATGGCCTGGCCCCGTATCAATATGTGTGGAGCAACGGCCAGAGTGGTCAGACGCTGAGTGGTCTGATGGCGGGGGTGTACTCGGTGACCATCACCGATGCCAACGGCTGCACGGGGGTGAGCGGTTCGATCAACCTGCCGGGCTCCCAGGCGCCAGTCGTGAGTTTAGTGAGTGTCTCGCCCGCGGCCTGCGGTCAGGCGACGGGGGCCATCAGTGTGAGTGCCAGTGGGGGCTTGCCGCCCTATGCTTATCAGTGGAGCAACGGGCTGAGTGGCAGCTCGGTGAGCGGTCTGTCAGCGGGGGTGTACACGGTGAGCGTGTCGGAC
>NZ_BAAHBR010000019.1:0-287 GCF_054776575.1 Spirosoma humi | reverse complement strand
AGTGGTCTGATGGCGGGGGTGTACTCGGTGACCATCACCGATGCCAACGGCTGCACGGGGGTGAGCGGCTCGATCAACCTGCCGGGCTCCCAGGCGCCGGTGGTGAGTTTAGTGAGTGTCTCGCCCGCGGCCTGCGGTCAGGCGACGGGGGCCATCAGTGTGAGTGCCAGCGGGGGCCTGCCGCCGTATGCTTACCAGTGGAGCAACGGGCTGAGTGGCAGCTCGGTGAGCGGCTTGTCGACGGGTGTGTACACGGTGAGCGTGAGTGATGGCAGCGGCTGCGCCAG
>NZ_BAAHBR010000018.1:2099-2751 GCF_054776575.1 Spirosoma humi | reverse complement strand
CCGGTCATCACCCAGGTCAGCGTCGACTCCACCCGCGAGACCACCGGCCAGATCACCGTCAAATGGAGCCGACCCATCGGGCTCAACCCCGGCGACCTGGGCGGTCCCTACCAGTACCGGCTCCAGCGAGCCACCGGCCTGGAGGGCACCACCTACACCCCCATTGCCACCATCAACACCAGTCTCAACCCCTCGGCCGCTGACACGGTCTATATCGACAAAGGGTCCTCCACCTCGGCCCTCAACACGGTGGCCAACGCCTACCGCTACCGGCTCGAGTTCTACTACACCGACCCCGCCACGGGCCAGCTCACCCGGCTCGATGTGACCGATCCGGCCTCCTCGGTGCGCCTGTCGGCCAGCCCCGCCAACCGACAGATCACCCTCTCCTGGCAGGCCAACGTGCCCTGGAGCAACGACAAACAGACCCACGACATCTACCGCAGCCGCTCGGGGCCCAACGGCCCCTTCAACAAGATCCGTGAGCTGGCCGTCAACACGTCCACTTACAGCTTCACCGACGACGGATCGGACAGCTTCCTGGCCGATGGCAACACCAGCCGGGTGCTCTCGGCTGACTCCAGCTACTGCTACCGGGTGATGACAAGGGGCCAGTACACCGACCCCCAACTGGCCCGGCTAGTGGTGGGAC
>NZ_BAAHBR010000018.1:0-1978 GCF_054776575.1 Spirosoma humi | reverse complement strand
GACACCACCCGGCCCTGCCCACCCACCCTCGCCCTGGACTCGCTGAACTGTGCCAGCCTGAGCCCCGAGAGCTTCTGCGACCAGACCAGCTTCACCAACCAGCTTAGCTGGAGTCCCAACACGGGACCCGGCTGTGATGCCAACATTGCCTCCTACAAGATCTACTATGGTCGCTACCGTCAGGACACGCTCGCGGCCCTGAGCTCGGTGAGTGTGCCCACCACCCGCTTCGAGCACACGGGCCTGAGCACGGTGGCGGGCTGCTACTACGTGACGGCGGTGAGCCAGCGGGGGCTGGAGAGCGCCCCTTCCAACAAGGTCTGCAACGAGGCCTGCCCGGCGCTGGTGCTGCCCAATGTGTTCACCCCCAACGGGGATGGCAAGAACGATGTGTTCAGTCCGCTGAAGTGTCCACGGTTTGTCGAGCAGATCAGTTTTGTGGTCTACACCCGGTGGGGGGCCAAGGTGTATGAGGGGGTGGGGCCGACGCTGAGCTGGGATGGCCGGGGCAGCGACGGCTCAGCTTTGCCGACGGGTTTGTACTACTACCAGGCGACGGTTCGGTTTGCGGTGCTGGACCGCAACGCCCCCCCGACGGTGATCAAGAGCTGGGTCCAGATCATCCGCGAAGAAACCTCACTACGATAAATAATTAGCCCATATAGGAGCGGTAAAAGGAGAAAGAAATGGCCATAAGCTATTTCTCTTTCTCCTTTTTTCTTTTTACCTTATCTTACGACCCAATATTGATACACTTTTTACCCGGTGAAGCGTTTTAAGAAAAACGTGACAATTCTATGCGGTTTCTCTATATATCCGGGCTTTTGAGCCTTTTTTTTGGTGCTGTACTCTATCCCAGCATAAGTCAGGCAACCCACGTTAGAGCTGGCGAGATTACGACTAAGCGTATTTCTACAACCTCCCTGACATACAAAGTTACCTTTACGGCCTATTTTGATGAAGTGAAAGGCAAACCAGCCGCTGATCAGGCTGAAAACTACACCATTTGCTTTGGCGATGGGACAACGGCTGATGTTCGACGCAGTAGCCGCGTTTACATTAATGGCCGTACGTCATCGGTTAACAGTTATACGGTTATTCATACTTATCCCGGACCAGGTACCTATACCATCGGGGTTACCGTGCCTAACCGTAACGCCGACACCAAAAACCTGCCACCAGCAGCCAATTCTGACCAGATTCGATTCTTCGTCTCGACGACGATTTACATCAATGCGGCCCTGCTGACCAACTCCACCCCCGTGATGCTCAACCCACCCCTGGACTCGGGACGCGTGGGCCAGAAGTTCTGCCACAACCCGGCCGCCTTCGATGCCGATGGCGATAGCCTCGCCTACCGGCTGAGTGTGCCCGCAACTAGTCTGACAGATAACGGATGTACAGGGCGGGCAATCCCAGCCTATCAGGACCCCACCCGTTTCAGCACCGCCCGCGAAGACGGCAGTGCCCCCCCCACCTTCTCGATCAACCCCATCACCGGTGAACTCTGCTGGGATGCCCCCGGCGAACTGGGTCAGTTTAACTTTGCTTTCATTATTGAAGAATGGCGCAACGGCGTGCTCATCGGCGAGATCACCCGCGACATGCAGATCATCGTCGTCGACAGCCCCAACAAACGACCCCTCATCCAGCCAATCCCCGACCTCTGCGTCCAGGCCGGCACCCTCATCAACCAGCCCGTCAACGCCACCGACCCCGACGGGCAACGCGTCATCATCTCCGGCTTCGGCGGAGTATTCAACATCGGTCCCGACCGACAGCCCCTGCCAGCGGCCGAACTCATCCAGCCCGCCTACGCCCGACTCATCAACGGCGACATCACCCAGAACCAGCCCGCCACGGCCACCTTCTCCTGGCAGACCAACTGCAACCAGCTCCGGGACACACCCTACGATGTGACCTTCAAGGTCAGCGACGTGCCCAACCGGCCCACCCCCTCGCTGGTCTCCTTCCAGAC
>NZ_BAAHBR010000017.1:965523-1040654 GCF_054776575.1 Spirosoma humi | reverse complement strand
TACGCACCCGTTTGCCACTGTCCTTGCGAACCGTTCGACTTGCATGTATTAGGCCTGCCGCTAGCGTTCATCCTGAGCCAGGATCAAACTCTCCATCGTAAATAATTGTGTGGTTAGACTCGCTAACCACTGTCTTGTTCAACCGACGACCGAAGTCGTGAAGTTAAGTTGTTTTGTGCTGACCGTTTGTCAAAGAACTTGGCGCCTGACCCGTTGGTCGAAGCGTGGTTGAGAAGAGATCTAAGCGAGTTAAATCGTGTCTCGTTGTTTGGGAGTGCAAAGGTACGCCTTATTTCCCGATTGTCAAGCAAAAAGTGAAAAATATTTTTGTTTACCTTTTCTTCTTTTTTCTTGTAACTGCCTGACCGAAAGCGTGTTACCGCGAGTCGATCAAGTTCCCGTATTGTTTGGGAGTGCAAAGGTACGAGACTATTTTTGTTTTGTCAAGTAAAACTGAAAATAAATTTTGTGATTGATTTTCAGTGGGTTGCACGTAATGAGTTGATTGTCAGAGGCTTTCGCTTTTATTTTCGACTCATTCCCGATGTTTGGGAGTGCAAAGATAGGGGCTTTTGGGGCGTTTGTCAAGACCTGCCTGGAAAATAGTTGGGGCCACGCCAAACATTCTTTGGCAAGAGGCATAAAATCAATCAGTTACCGGCTAAAAATATTTTCAAACTTTTTTCATTCCCTCTTGTTGCTCCATTCTTATCGAAGCGAAAACCCTGTACAAACCGTCTTTTTGCCCATTATGCAGGCATTAAGAGTTATATTGCATCTCTCTTTTGTATCAATTCATCCGATACAATTTGTCATCTAATGAAAATACTACACACCGCAGACTGGCATTTAGGAAAACGATTGCAGGATTTCCAGCGTCTTCAGGAGCAGCGAGATGTTTTGGCAGAGATAACTCAGGTTGCCAATAAGGAGGATGTAGATTTGATTTTGGTAGCGGGTGACTTGTTTGATACATTTAATCCTGACCCAAAGGCTGAAGACTTATTATATAGTACACTAAAAGAACTTACTGCAAGTGGCCGGCGGACGGTAGTGGCTATTGCGGGAAATCACGACAACCCAGACCGGATTGAAGCACAGGATCATTTCGGGCGCGAGTGCGGGATTATTTTCGCGGG
Source organism: Spirosoma humi (assembly GCF_054776575.1). NCBI lineage: Bacteria > Pseudomonadati > Bacteroidota > Cytophagia > Cytophagales > Cytophagaceae > Spirosoma > Spirosoma humi. Next base: position 1,039,515 of record NZ_BAAHBR010000017.1, on the reverse strand, counting down.
TTTTCCGAAAACAGAAGTGCGCTCCTATGAATTGAGCTGTGAGGCAAAGCTACTGCGTTCGGCTCCAGGGTTTGTCGAGTTGAAACTTCCTCGCTATGATGCGCCTGTTCGTATTATTATGACGCCTTATGCCAACGAGACCCGCCTTCGGTCGTACCTAGGCATGCTCAGCCTCGACGATGAAATCAGGCAACACTTAGGACAACACTGGACGGCCTTAGCCAGCACCTATATGGATGAACAGGGCATCAATATATTGATGGCCCATTTGTTTGTCATGAAACGCGGTGGCGAACAGCCTGAAGAGTCGGACGATGAGCGGAGCATTCTGCAGGTTGGGGGTGCCTCAGTAGTCTACACCGACATGATTCCGCCCCAGGTTCAATACACGGCGCTTGGTCATTTGCACCGCTTTCAGCAGATAGCGGGCGGCCCTTGTCCTGTCGTCTATAGTAGCAGCCCATTGGCCTACAGCTTCGCGGAAGCGGATCAGCAAAAATACATCATCCTTATTGATGCCGAGCCGGGTCAGCCAGTAACCGTCACGCCAGTGCCGCTGGTAACCGGAAAACGATTATTACGCCCCCGGTTCAAACGTGTCGACGAAGCCGTTGACTGGTTAAAAGAGAATCCCAACTGTTACGCCGAAATAACGCTGCAAACGCCAACGTTTCTGACAAGCGATGAACGGCGTCAGTTACAACAGGCGCATGAATCGCTGGTGACGATTATTCCGGACGTACGCGACGTAGAAGAAACTCCGGAGGAAGCAACGCCAGCCATCGACCTTACGCAACCTATGGAAGCGTTATTCACAAATTATTTTAAGAATAAGAACAAAGGGCAGGAGCCCAACGAACGGCTTCAGCATTTGTTCCGTGAGATTTTAGCCACCGAACCTGAATGATCCCTCTTAAACTGTCCATCCAGGGACTTTACTCCTATCAGGAACTACAGGAAATTGACTTCCAGCAACTCATTGGTTCAAGCGTTTTTGGCATTTTCGGTAAAGTCGGCAGCGGCAAAACCTCTTTGCTGGAAGCAATCAGTTTTGCGCTATATGGTAGGACAGAACGGTTGAATGCTAACGACAAGCAGGCATACAATATGATGAATCTGAAATCGAAGCACCTGATTATCGACTTCGAATTTCAGGCTGGTGCCGATCAGCAGTTATATAAATTTGTTTACGAAGCGAAGCGTCATCCGAAGAAACACCACGAAATAGGTCCCGGCGAACGACGCATGTTTATCCGGGAGGGCCATGAATGGAAACCGATTGGCAACGAGAAAGAGGATATAGCGGTATTGTCGAAGCAGATACTAGGCCTCGACTATGACAATTTCAAGCGGACGATCATTATCCCACAAAACCAATTCAGGGAATTTCTGGAGCTTAGTCCCGTCGAGCGGACTAAGATGATGAACCAACTCTTCAAACTGGATCAATACGATCTGGCTGCCCGAGTGAGCAAACTGAGCAAAGCAAATGACGATCAATTAGCCGAACTTCGTGGGTTGTTATCTCCGCTGGACGCCGTTACGCCAGAAGCCATCGAGTTGGCAACGGCTAGTATTGCCGCTGTTTCTGAGTCGTTAAGGCTAAAAGATGCCGACATCAACGAGCTTGCTCCTATCGAAAACCGATTGCTTGACAATCAGAAACGTAGCCTAACGCTGGCTTCGACTCAACAGGAACTGGCACAACTCCTCAGTCGGGCACCTCTTTATGAGCAACGGCAACAGGCATTGGCCGTTTATGAAACCTGTTTGCTCGTCTTTCAGGCCGACTTTGCGAACCTCGATAAAGAAAACAATCGTAAAACCCGGCTAATCGATCAGGAACATACAGCCCAGCAACAACTGGTTTCGGTAACCAGGCGGCTGGTCGGGTTACGGAGTTTGTATGAAGCGGCTAAACAGGCTTATGAAACCCGCGATGAACTACAGCAGAAAATCGACGAACTGGATACGGTACAGCAAATCCGAACGCTGCAACAAACCATCGGTCAGCAAACCCGCAACCGTGATACGCTAACCAAACAACTCGACCAACAGACGATTCTGATTGAACGCCACAAAGCAGCCCGCGCCAAACACCAGCTTATTCTCGACAATGGCATCGGGCGGACGTCCGATCTGGAGCGACTCTACAAAGTAAAGAACTGGTTCACGGCCTATAACCCCCTAAAGAAACAGGCTGATGACCTGGAGATAACTGTTGGTAATTACGACCGAACTATTGAAAAACTCAAGCAGCAGAAGAACGATGCATTAGTGGGTTTCCCACCCGATTGGACTGACTTAACGCTTAAAACCTTGCCGGATGCCATTGAAGAAGCCCTGGCTAAATTTAAAGAAGTCCGACAGGAACGTGAGGATAGACACCGGAAACTACTCGTTCAGGATGAGTTACGAAAATATGCCGACGCCCTGAACGAAGGGCATCCGTGCCCACTCTGCGGATCAACGCACCACCCTAACCGCCATAAAGGCGATGAGGAAAGTATTGATGTGAAAGGCAGCGAAGCGGGTTTACAGAAAGTAATTCAGCGAATAGAAGTAACCAGCAAACTACAGCTCACAATAAAAGAGCTCACGACGAGACTTCGGAGCGAACACGATAACGGCAAACGGCTCGTGCAGGAGCGTACCGAAATCGTTCGGCAGTTGACCGAACACGAGGACAATTTTATGTGGCCGGAGTTCTCGAAGGACCAGGAAGGCGAGGTGATTAAGGCCATTCAGAAAGAGAGCGACGCGCAGAAACAGATTCTGGACGCTCAAAAAGCCATTCAGGATCTCGAAAAACTGATAGGAGAAGCCGAAGCGACCCATAACGACCTAACCAAAAAAGTTGTCGACGCTGGTAATGCCCTTTTCGGATTGAGCGGGCAATTGAAAACAGCGGCCGAATCGCTGGAACATTTCCGTCTGGAGGAAGTAAAAAACTGGGGACTTGACCAGATTGCCGACCTGCGCGAGTCACTCACGAAAACCTACCATCAGACTAAAGTTCACTTCGACAACACGTCGAAACAGAGAGGTGATGCCGAAAAAGAACAGGCAACCATTGAGGAACAAATTCAGCAGGTCAATAACCAACTGGTCGAAGTAGCTACCGAGCTAGGTGTTCTGGAAGCTTCCATCGCGCAAAATCTGGCGAACCAACGTCTGACGCATGAGCAGGTGAAACAAACGTTACAAACCAGACTGAACGTCAGCCAGGAGCGGCAGCAGATTAATGAATACAACGAAAAGCGAAGCGGTCTTCAGCTACAAGTCGTTTCGTTGCAGACCGAACTGGCCGAACATCCGTTCGACCCGGTAGAATTAGCGAAGGTTCAGCAACAGTTAATCGCATGGCAAGCGGAGAAAGATGCGCTGAACAAAGAGCATGGCCGTGCAACCAGCGTGCTGGCATCGCTCGAAAAGCAGTGGCAACAAAAGATCGAACACCAGAAACGGCATGACGAACTCGATTTGCGCCGGGCGGATCTGAAGAAAATGGACGAGATGTTCCGGGCACAAGGGTTTGTGAATTACGTTTCGTCTGTCTATCTGAAGAACCTGTGCGAATCGGCCAACGAGCGCTTCTTCAAACTGACCAATAATCAACTGCGGCTGGAGCTGGACGAGAAGAACAACTTTCTGGTTCGTGATTACCTCAACAGTGGTGAAGTTCGAAGTGTAAAGACCCTGTCGGGTGGACAGACGTTCCAGGCCGCTTTATCTCTGGCCCTGGCGTTGTCCGATAATATTCAGCACTTAACGAAAGCCAAACAGAACCTGTTTTTTCTGGATGAAGGATTCGGTACGCTCGACAAAGACTCGTTACAAACGGTCTTTAAAACCTTGAAAGCCCTCCGTTCCGAAAACCGGGTAGTCGGCATTATTTCGCACGTGGAAGAATTACAGCAGGAAGTAGACCATTTTATCCGGGCCGAATCGACCGAGAACGGAAGCCGGATTGTCCGAAGTTGGGAGAATTAACCTAATGCAAACGGTTTGTCCGCTTCAGAGCAGCCCTACACTTAGTATTAACAAATCTTGAAGTGCCGCACTAAACAAGCTCCCTTTTCTACATTTGCGACCGACTAACCAACTGCATACGTATGAAAAAACTTGTTACACTCGGCCTGCTCGGCTGTTTAGCGCTGGCCGGATGCCGCACGCCTAAGCCGAGTACAGTTTCAGTAGCCCAACAAAAGCCCGTCACCAAAATCGCCTTTGGCTCATGTAGCGACCAGAAACGCCCTCAACCGCTATGGGATGATATTGTGGCTCAAAAACCGGATGTGTGGATTTGGCTCGGTGATAACATTTACGGCGATTCAGAAAGCATGGACACGCTACGGACAAAATACGCTAAACAAAAAGCCAACCCGGTCTATCAGCAATTACGCCAGTCAACATCCATCATCGGCGTGTGGGACGATCACGATTATGGCGTTAATGACGGTGGAAAAGAATACCCAAAGCGGAAAGAAAGCCAGCAGTTGATGCTGGATTTTCTGGATGTGCCAGCAACCAGTCCGTTGCGCACGCAGGAAGGCGGCTATTCCGTTCATACGTACGGCCCAAAAGGTCAGCGTGTCAAAGTAATTTTGCTGGATGGGCGCTACTTCCGTGATCCGCTGAAAAAAGACGGTAAGGCCAACGTTCCAGATCCATCCGGTGATATATTGGGCGAAACGCAGTGGAAATGGCTGGAACAGCAACTTACCAAATCCGATGCCGATGTGCATATTATCGGTAGCGGCATTCAGGTTCTTCCCGAAGAACATGTCTACGAAAAATGGGGCAACTTCCCCACGTCTCGCCAACGGCTACTCGACTTGCTAACCAAAACGAAGCCTAAAGGGGCTCTGTTCATCAGTGGTGATCGGCACATGGCCGAGGCCTCTAAAATTCGTATCCCCGGCCTGTCTTACGACCTGTTCGACATTACCAGCAGTGGCCTTACCCACGTTTCGGCACCGCACGAAGAACCAAACCGTCATCGGGTTGGCGACATTGTGTCCAAACTTAATTATGGCCTGATTACCATCGACTGGACGTCAACGCCGGTAAAGGCTGTCGTCCGCATCAATGGTGATGACCAGGCAACTTACCTGACGCAGACGATTAGCTTCTAACGCTAGAAAAAGAAACGGAGAAGGGGAATAAGGAGGATGCTGGTGCATTTCCTTATTCCCCTTCTCCGTTTCTTTTTTATTCTTCGACTATTCTTTCGTTACCAATGCCATTACTTCTTCTGAAATGCCGGTCATGGAGAAACCGCCATCGTGGTATAGATTCTGCATCGTGACCATACGGGTCAGGTCGGAGAACAGGGTGATGCAATAGTCGGCGCACTGGTCGGCGGTTGCGTTGCCCAGCGGAGCCGTTTTATCGGCGAAATCGTAGAATTTGTCGAAGCCGCCAATCCCTCCACCCGCCGTTGTTGGTGTTGGCGATTGCGAAACGGTGTTCACCCGTACTTTATGCGACTTACCATACCGATAGCCAAAGCTACGGGCAATGGACTCCAGAACAGCCTTCGCATCGGCCATATCCGTATAGAACGGGAACGTCCGCTGGGCTGCCATGTACGTCAGCGCCACCACCGAACCCCACTCACTGATCGCATCCAGTTTATACGCCGTCTGCATCATTTTATGGAATGACAGCGCCGAAATATCGATGCTCTGCTTAAACCAGTCGTAGTTAAGGTCGGTATAGGCTTTTCCCTTACGGATGTTTGGGCTCATGCCGATGCTGTGCAGCACAAAGTCAACTTTTCCACCTAATACCTCGGTTGATTTGGTGAACAGGTTTTCAAGATCGTCTACCGATGTAGCATCGGCCGGAATGATTTCGGCTTCACACTGTTCAGCCAGTTGTTTGATAGCTCCCATACGCATCGCAATCGGTGCGTTGGTCAGCGTGAACGTAGCGCCTTCTTCTTTCGCTTTTAGCGCGACTTTCCAGGCGATTGATTTTTCATCTAAGGCACCGGATATGATGCCACGCTTTCCCTTCAGTAATCCGTAGGCCATAATTTTAATGAGAATGAACCATGAAGAGTGAAGAGTAAAATCGAGAGAAGGCTACCAGAGTAGGTAAAATCAACATAGTGTTAATTTTTATTCTTCATTTTCACTCTTCATTCCTCACTAATTGCGGCAAAGTTAGGTTATTTTTTGGTCGTACCACGTTTTGATTGCAGAGCCAGCGCCGGTCTTGATACTGGAGCCGGGGGTAATTTTAAAATAGTCGCCATGAATTTTTCGGTGGCGGCATAGACGCCCTTCAAGTCATGCGACGTAAAACGGGACGCAATCACGTGTTCGCCCGCTTCGGGAAAGGCCATTTTCTGTTTTTTATCCGCTGGTGTCCCCAGTTCGTCATACATCGCCAACATGGCAGGCACCGATACGACTTTGTCCTGATGTTCCTCGTCCTTGTAATAATACGCCATGAAAACCGGCTGGTTCACTTTTTGGAACTGCTCGGGCGTCATGAACTGATCGAGCATCGTTTGCAACGTAATGAGTCCGTTGGTGTGGTACTGCGGCAACCAATACCGGGCACGGCCCCCGCTATAGTGCGTATTCACAACGTGTTCGCCTTGGAAAACCTGATCCAGAATTTGCTTACCCCACGGACCTGTGACCAGCTTAAGAGCTGGATTGGCCGTAGCAATGCAGGGAGAATACAAAACTAATCCATCAATTTCGGGGTGATGAGCGGCCAGATAAAGCGCAAGCATTCCCCCGGCCGATGTGCCCATGACAATGACGTTGTCTCCCAGTAATTTCCCGATCGCCAGGGCTTGTTCAGCCGACGCGACATAGGCAGAAGGAGTCAGTTTCTGTAAAGCATCGGGCGAGTTTATCCCGTGTTCGGCCGTACGGGCGAGGTACAGATTGCAGCCAAAATGAGCCGCGATCTGCTTATGAACCGGGTCACCTTCGGCCCAAGAAGCCGTAAAACCCGGTATATACACGATGCTGTACGGCGTTTTGACTTTGTGCAGGCTATCAGCCCACACAATGCGGGCTTCATTATCAGGGCGTACGTTAGCCTTCTTCTCCGACTCATCAAGGCGCTGCTCCAGTTTTACCAGATCAGGGTCGAGCGTCACGTTTTCCTCCTTAATACTGTCCGAATGGGCCGTTGGTCCAAGTAGATACCCCACAACAATAACCGCCCCCAACAAGCCCGCAATCAGGAAAAACCGTTTCATACGTATTCTTTTATGTCCATTCTGATTCGCCAGTCTTTCGGCAGATAGTTGTTGACGCGCGTACCAACGCCTTTTACCCAGCCCAGATTCATACCCTGATAACGAGCTACTAACCAGCCTTTAACGGGCTCATCGAATACCAGATTTTCTTTCTTAAAGTACCGGAGCGCATCCTCCTTACTCAACTCCAGGCCGGGGAGTTGTTGATTGACAGCCATGCTGAGCGCCAGCGCGTGCGATGGAATGAAATCCTGCCCCTTAAACTGGCCCATTTCCAGCCCGAATCCTTTACTTTTCAGGGCACTATCCAGAAACAGAAACGTTTTCTCCAGCGCTTTCGGCAGAGCCATCACATCACCATTGGGTTTTTCCCAAAGCGAAAAGTCGGCTGGTTTTTCGAGCCATTTGGCCGCCGATGCCGTTTCACGCGGACGAAGCGCCCGGATGGTGCGGAAGGTACGGGCATCCAGTTTCACCACCGGCGTGAAGGCCGTTTTCTGGAAAACGCTGATAAAAAAACCTTCGCCCCGTACCCGATGCGGATAGCACTGGTACCCAACGGCATCGCCCGTTTCCGGATCGCCCGCCTGTTTCTCCACGATGTTCCAGTCGGCGGGAAAAACCAGTGGCCGATTTCGAAAACCGTTTTCGGTCAGGTAGCGAACATTCTCGGTGTTTTCGGTATCATTATAGGTACAGGTGCTGTAAATCAACACACCATTGGTATCCAGCAGAGGGGCAGCCGCGGCCAGAATCCGTTTTTGCCGGGCTGAACACAAGTCGACACTCGCTTCCGACCACTCTTGCATGGCATCGGGATCTTTCCGAAAAAGCCCCTCACCCGAACAGGGCGCATCGACCAGCACGACATCGAAAAAACCGGCCAGATTGGCCATATCTTCCGGATCGTGATTGCTAACCACCACATTCGGATAACCCCATTTATCCAGGTTTTCGCGCAGTACCGACACCCGGCTGCGAATCACTTCATTGCAAATCAGTAAACTGTCGGGATGCAGCGCCGACGCCAGCAATGTACTTTTTCCGCCGGGCGCTGCGCATAAATCCAGTACACGCAGAGGACGGCTGAGGTTGACTGTTTGCCGCAATGCCTCGTGCAACAGCATCGATGACGCTTCCTGTACGTAATAAGCCCCCGCCTGAAAAAATGGATCGAGCGTAAAACTTGGCCGTTCGGGAAGGTAAAAACCCTGCGGACACCAAGGCACTTGCGCCAAGCCCGTTGTGTCATAGCCCGGCTCGGCCACCTTCCGCGGATTCATCCGGATACTTACAGGCGTCGGCTGCCCCAAGGCGGCCTCAAACGAGGGGAACTCGGTCCCCAGCTGCGCCTGCATTTGCGCCAAAAACGCCGGGGGCCATCCAGCCGGGGACCATCCAGCCGGGGACCATCCAGCCGATGTACCTTCAGTCGGAATAGGCTTATGTGTTGTCATCTGACAAAAATACGCAACTGTCGGGCGGTTTTCACTAAACTTGCAGCATGACTCATACACAAGAGCAATTCAAACAGATCAAGACCTTTATTTTTGATATAGATGGTGTATTGACCGATGGCGGTGTCTCACTGCTGGCCTCGGGTGAGCGGTTTCGAACCGTTTTCATCCGCGACACATACGCTATTGAGCAGGCACTGACAGCCGGGTTTCGCGTTGGTATTATTTCGGCGGCCAATGCTGATGGTCTTCGTAGCTGGTTAACGTCGATGAATGTCAAAGACATTTTTATGGGTGGCCCCTCCGATCAGAAAGTGAATGCATACCTGGGCTATATGGCCCGCGACGGCCTGAACGAGTCCGAAATTCTGTACATGGGCGACGATCTCCCCGACTACCCAATTTTAAATCGGTCCGCCGTTTTGAGTACTTGCCCATCCGACGCCGTTGCTGAAGTTCAGGCTGTCTGCCAATATATATCGCCAAAGGCCGGTGGCCGTGGCGCGGTGCGCGACGTGATCGAGCAGGTCATGAAAGCGCAGGGAAAATGGGGCCTATAATTCTGTTTTGTCTGAATGGCAAACCTTTCTTTATCAAGCATCAACGTTCACATGAATGACTTAGCCGAACGCGATCAGGCTGTAATCTGGCATCCGTTCACGCAAATGAAAACAGCTCCCTTGCCGATTCCGATTGTGCGGGGCAGCGGCTCAATACTTTACGGTGCCGATGGCCGGGAATACCTGGATATGATCTCCTCCTGGTGGGTGAACATTCATGGCCATGCCCATCCGCACATCGCCCAACGGGTATCCGAACAACTCCAGATTCTGGAACATGTAATTTTCGCGGGCTTCACTCACCAACCCGCCGTTGAGCTAGCCGAGCGGCTGCTGGCTATCCTCCCCGCCAATCAGTCGAAGGTATTTTACTCCGACAACGGGTCTACTGCGGTAGAAGTGGCGCTAAAAATGGCGTTTCAGTACTGGCATAACTTAGGGATGCCCCGCAAAAGGATCGTTGCTTTTGAGAATGCCTATCACGGGGACACCTTCGGTGCTATGGCGGTTGGTGGTCGCAGTGCCTTCACCGCCCCCTTCGTCCCCTTTTTGTTCGACGTTGATTATCTACCCGTACCCGTACCGGGGCAGGAAGAAATCGTTCTGCAACAGGCAGAAGCCCTGTTTACCAGCGATGTAGCTGCATTTATTGCCGAGCCTCTTGTTCAGGGCGCCGGTGGCATGGTCATGTACGAACCTCATGTGCTGGATAAGTTGATCAAACTGGCCCGTAGCCAGGGTGCTCTTATCATTGCCGACGAAGTAATGACTGGTTTCGGTCGCACGGGCAAATTATTTGCTTCAGATCATCTGAACGAGAAACCAGACCTCATGTGTTTGTCGAAAGGCTTGACTGGCGGAACTATGGCACTGGGCGTTACGGCCTGTGCAGCCCATATATACGATGCCTTTCTGTCCAATGATAAGCACAAGACGCTCTTTCACGGGCATTCGTTCACGGCGAACCCACTCGCCTGCACGGCTGCCCTCGCCAGTATGGACCTGCTCCTCTTACCTGAAACCCAGGCTAATATTCAGCGTATTACGCAAAGCCACGCGAATTTTACACGACGGCTAGCTACGTATGCATCCGTCGATACCATTCGCCAGCATGGCACGTTGCTTGCGTTCGATTTAAATGTTGGTGAGCAGACCTCTTATTTTAACGACATACGAGACACCGCCTACAATTTCTTACTTGACCGGGGCGTATTAATGCGTCCATTAGGCAACGTCCTGTATCTGATGCCCCCCTATTGCACCACGGATGAGCAGCTTGCCTTTGCTTACAAACAAATTGAACTATTACTGACAACCATATGACTCTCCAGTCTTGACATTTAAATTTAAATTGCCACCTTTGTTTTACCAATCGACGCGGGAGTAGCTCAGTTGGTAGAGCGGCAGCTTCCCAAGCTGCAGGCCGTGGGTTCGAACCCCATTTCCCGCTCACACATAAGCCCATGAAAATTAACCGGTTAGCAGCGATGGTGGCCGGTTTTTTTCTTTGGTACCTAAGCCGGTTTACACCCTGGTTTACACAACTACATGAGTTGCTCTCTGCGTTCTTATTAATTTTAACAAGGCTTTGAGTTATCCTTGTCAAAATAACTCATAACGTCACAGCTGTATATTAATCGACTCAAGCCAATGGCTCCTTCTATCAACACATATGGTTTAATTTGGCTCAGCTAGAGGAGCGTTTTCGTTAACGATTTTTTTAAGAGACCTATAATTGATATAAACTATTGATTATGAAACTCTTACTCAGTTCACTTACCACCGTTTTTAACCTTTTTATGTACGCTTCTATGTGTGAATGATGATGAATTGAACAGATAGACCATCCCCTTTCCCATAGCCCTATGATTGACCTTCTTTTTGTTAGCTTGGAAACCAAATAATTCTGTACCTTCAATACCAACAACCTGCTTTCTAGATCGACAATAGATTTCTCATGTTCACGTCTCTGACGTGAGATAGATACTACTACATCATGAAGTTAGGCTACGCCCGTGTTTCTACCCAGGATCAAAACCTGGCTCTTCAGCTAGATGCCCTTAAAGCAGCAGGCTGCTCGAAAATCTTTCAGGAGAAAGCCAGTGGATCTAAGACCGAACGGCCTGAACTAAACCGGCTTCTCGAAATCATCCGGGAGGGGGGACACATTGATGATTTGGAAGCTGGATCGTCTTGGTAGGTCCTTGAATCATTTGATCGAGATTGTCACTCAGCTTGAGGAGCAACGTATCGGATTAGTGAGTTTAAACGATCCAATCGACACGACCACGGCGCAAGGCCGGCTGGTTTTCCGCATTTTCGCCAGTCTAGCTGAGTTTGAACGAGAGGTGATCCGGGAGCGTACACTAGCTGGCCTGGCCTCCGCCCGACGCCGGGGCCAACTTTTAGGCCGGCGCAAAGGGCTATCCAAGGCGGCCGAGCAGAAAGCCCGTATCGCTGAAAGCCTTTACAAAGAAGGTAAATACTCCGTCGAACACATCGCCCGCGAGTTACACATTTCGAAAACCACACTGTATAAATACCTACGCCAACGAGGGGTTAAAATCGGCGATTCCGTTCAAGATCCGATGGTCATAGCTTAGAAAACGGCAGGTGTCCTCTATTTAATATTCATCAAATGCATTTTGTGTTAAGATCAATGAGATGACGTTTAGATCCGATAAGCGGTTGATTTTCAACTCAAACTTATTGAATACTAATCACGGTGACTCGTTATTTTCCTTCTTCTTTCGCCCAAATAGACATGACTTACATGTATTGCTCTTAACGTAAGTGTTGAATGAGGAAACCTAGTCGATAAATCAAATAATTCTGTGAAACTATTTACTTATAGTAAGGAGATCAAGCAGGCCAACGCGCTCATAAATTTTATAAATTTGTTGGTTCAATTATTCACTCTATGCCATTAGTCTACTCGTTTCACTTCGTTTCTATAATACTCCTTTCTTTTGTACAGGGTTCATTCGGTTTCGCTGCTCATTTGCCCTCTTTTACGCTTGACAGGGTTACCCCAGTTCAATCCTTTACTCAACCCGCTCCGACGATAAATTGGCAGGTCAGTATAGGGGGGAATTATACGGATAACGCTAGCGCAATCGCTGCCTTTACCGACTCTACTTATGTTGTTGTAGGCAGTACGTCATCCACCAATAGTGATATGGCAACCGATCCATTAGCGGGTAAGGTGCAGAGTGCCGCCTGGGTGTCAAAACTTAACAAGCAGGGTAACAAAGTGTGGTTTAAAAGTTATGCGCTGTTTCCTAACAATCTCTACAGCTATCATAGCGCTTTGAGTGTGGCTACGCTTAGCAGTGGCGGATGTGTAGTTGCAGCCGAAGCTATTAGCAGTGCTGCGGATCAAAAAAGATCGCCCTGGGTTTTCAAATTAGATGCAAATGGCGGAAAAGTATGGGAAAAGACGTTTAACGCCAGTTCGAGCTTAGAGTACTCCACCCAAACAGTAACCGTTGACAAAGAGGGAAACTACGTGGTGGCCGGGTGGGTGAAAAAGCCAGGTAACGCTGGTTTGGGCCTGTACGATATTTGGGTTATCAAACTAGATTCTGCTGGAAATCTAATTTGGGAGAAGACATTTGGCGGCTCCAGCAACGAACAGCCCAGTTCAATCATCTCTCTGCCGGAAGGAGGTTACGTGATTGCGGGCTATACAGCCTCCCAAGACGGTGATGTAACACCGACATACGCAGGCTTTAACTGCTGGATCGTCAAGATAGATTCAAACGGGAACAAAGTATGGCAGAAGACCTATGGTGGTTCATACGACGACCGGGCTATGTCTATCGCTAGAACTTTTGACGGAAACTTCGTTGTGTCGGGGCGTACCAGCTCAGGCGATGGTGATGTGAAAGGGTATCATGGGACAATACCACCCGTCTACGGCAATACGTTCTTTGGCTTTCATGATTTTTGGGTATTAAAGCTGGATAAGGACGGTCAGTTGATTTGGCAAAAAGCATTAGGCGGTTTCAACGACGATGTATCAGCATCCATTGCGGTAACTGACCAAGACGAATACGTGGTAGCCGGTTCTATAGAGTCCGCAGATGGCGATGTGACGGGGTATCACCCCCCAGCCGATGCTTACGTAAGAAGAACAGACTATTGGGTGATCAAACTGAGCTCTTCGGGTACGCTGATCTGGCAAAAGGCGTTGGGTGGCTCAAAGGGCGAAGATGCCACAGCCGTGTTATCCACTACCGACGGCGGGTGTATTGTTGTGGGAGCAGCCGAATCGGCCAATGGTGACGTGGCAATCAACCGGGGCTATTCAGACGCTTGGATCGTACGGCTGAATGGGCCAACTCTTTTGACGTGCACCAGTCTTACGACTGGTTCGTGGAATGCATCTTCGACCTGGTCGTGTGGCCGCCTGCCAACGGCGCTGGACGACGTAGTTATTCAACCTGAGCATACCGTTTTGCTGGATTCAGGTATGGCAGAGGCCGTCTGCCGAAACTTAGAGATATTGGGTACTTTCTCTATGCAAGGAAGCTCCATTCTGATCAATGGTACTCGAATCACTATTGATCAGGACAACGTTCTCACCAAGTAGGTACATTTGGCTTGACTGCCCGAGGTGGCCAAGCCGTTGAACAAAGGTTTGCTAATTGTTGCGTCAACCAAGTTTCACATTTATTAAACGACCCTTCAATTAAGGTTCTTGACACGGATGAGCCTATGCTGTTTCATCACCCGTTTTAGCACCTCTACCGCACGGGCCTAAACTTACTGATCACCCTTAGAAACAGACTGTTGAGCCAGACAAAGAGCAGGAGGCCAAGTATAATCAATACGGCATCCAGCTTGTAGGAGAAGCCAATGAATTGCTCCGTGCCATCCAGAGAAAGTTCATACCGAAGCCAGTAACGCTCAACGATCGTCGTGACACGGTCGAAGGGGAACGCTTCGTCGTAGATGAGTGGGATAATCAACCGGTTGGTCGTATCGATAAAGCCATATTTGTCCTTCATCCGAACCATCGAGAGGCCATGTTGATAATACGAGGCAAAATCAAAGGTTAACGGCGTGCGCACCTTGCCCGACTTGTCAATATGGCCAAACTTACCATGTATGGCCACTGCCGATCTATCTTCAGCTGTAAAGCCGGTCGCTTCATCGTACAAATGGGGAATGCGCAGCTGGCCGGTTTTGTCAATACAACCCCATTTCCCATTCTTCTTGACCCAAAATAGACCGTTGGTGGGTTTACGCGTATCGGTATAGTCGAAGGGAACGATCAGTTCACCCGTAAGGGGACTCACGTATCCGTACTTAGTCCCATATTGTACTCGTTGCATACCTTGACCGGAATAGGTGTAATCGACATCAACGGCATCGAGCGCCACCGGAACTTTCAGCACCAAATCAGGATCGATGATGCCAAATTTCCCTTGGAATTTAAAGGCCGTAACGTGTTTGGATCGCTGGATCTGTTCGGTGACAAAGGGGGTAAAGTTGAAGTTGAGAATAAAGAATTCGCCCTTTCGCCACCACAGCACATCTTCCTTGGTGTCGTGGTTACAGGTATGATCGATTGTCGCGTTTTTGATCAGGTAATCGTTTGGATAGTGCTGAATGGGGATCTTATACAGCTCTTTTCCGGTCTTATCAATGTAGGAAAGCCCGTAGTGTAAGTCGGCGGGGTACATGACCCAGGTTTTGCCCTGGCGGAATATGTCGGTGGAGATGTATTTAGGCTCGATAATGACCTTCCCCCGTTTATCGATAAATCCGTGCAG
This sequence comes from Spirosoma humi, assembly GCF_054776575.1. Taxonomy (NCBI): domain Bacteria; kingdom Pseudomonadati; phylum Bacteroidota; class Cytophagia; order Cytophagales; family Cytophagaceae; genus Spirosoma; species Spirosoma humi. The sequence goes on along the minus strand of NZ_BAAHBR010000017.1, from coordinate 1,024,487 downwards.
ACCCTGCCCTTGCCGGCTAAGTTGCATCGGGACAAACTCGGCTAGCCCTTCTTCGAAGTCGCCAATGTCACGGTAGGCTGGGGTTAATTTGTGTCCGTTTTTATCCGTAAGGAAGGTTTGGTAGGAACGGCACGCCTGCGTAATCTTTTTGACCACATAGACGTCACCATAGTCCTGGTATTCATTGTACTGGTTTAGCCAGCCAGCAGTTGGGGTGGACTTGGTCTGGGCGAATAGCCTGACCGATAGTAAAAATATAGCAATAAACGTGAGGTATCGAATAGTGATTAGACGCATTAGTAATTTCTACCTTTTTACATTACCCCAGGCACTTCTGAAGTAATGCTGGAATATACACCTTGATCAACAATAGACTGACTATTCTTCATGGATGCGATGACTTTACCGATTCCATATAGCTAAGTGGTAAAATGTAGACTAGATTAAGTTGATGAATCAACGGAGATGGCTCAGGTCAGCGGCCTAGCTTTACTACGGGTTTTATCTGTCTACATTTAAAGAATCCGCCCGTGTCGTTATAACAAGATTCGCTGTGATGGGCAGAGTTGACAAGATAAAGCTGACATTTCTATAAACATGCCCGTACGAGGCCTGACATTTTGCCTTGTCAATAAGTAACCGATCGCCAACTTAAGGTAATTGCTTTAATCTGTAACATTATCACAACGGTCGTTGAGAAAAAGCGACAACTATTAAACTGACTCGATTCTGCCATTTCCAAAAACTTGGTACCAGCTAACGAGTAAAATGAGTTTAAGTAATTTTAACCAGCGAGGAACAACACGCCTTATTTTTTAGCCATTACCGGTACAATGACCTCATCCCCTTTGACACTAAACCGATAAACACCTGCTTGTTCATCCCATTGTTCGACGACCGGCACGATCCGTGTCCGGCGAGGGCCTACTTTGTCGGATGAGTTGTGAATGTGGTAGACGTAATATAATTGCTTGTCTAGTCCTTCAAACAGGTCACCATGGCCTGATCCGTTCTCGCCAACGATCGACCGATGAATGATGGGGTTTCCTGTATACTTTACCCAAGGCCCGTAGGGCGAATCAGCCACCGCATAGCCAATCGCATAATCAATGTTTTGAAAATGATTGGCTGAATAAAACAAGTAATATTTATTCCTCAATTTTATCACCGTAGGTCCCTCCATAATGGGGGCGGATTTAAAGTTAGGTGTTGCCTCCCAGGCCTGAGTCTGCTCAAAACATCGTTTTAGGGTTTTAGCGTTTATCGTTCCGGTTTTCAGGTCAAACTCGGCGACATACAGGTAATTGCCTTTGTTAAAGCGTACACAGTAGAGGTAGTATTTACCATCGGTATCCTTAAAAAGATAGGAATCAATATTTTTCTCAGAGCCGTCAATTGGGCGGACTTCTTTTTGTCGGTAAGGACCTAGTAACGAGGTTGACTGGGCCAATGCGGTTTGCTCATCGGCCGTATAGGTCAGGTAATAGACACCCTTATCCTTGAGAATTTGAGGAGCCCAGAAGCCTTTTGTGCCGAATGTGTGGTCACCTTTAGTGAGGATTATCCCCAGTGAATCGTTTGCCTTGGCAGGCACGGCCCATGTTTTGAGGTCCTTTGACTCTAATAAGGCAAATCCTGGCGGCCCTCCATCTCCCCCTCTGGAGCCGGTTAGATAATACTTGCCTGCCTCCGTATAGATGGTTACATCAGCAAAAAAAATTTCCTGTTTCGCTTGTGCTAAGGCATGATAAGAAGTCAGTAAAAGAATCGAGTAAATAAAAAATGACTTCATTTTAGGGATTATGGTATACTGATTGCAGGTTGGGTCGTTACGTAAGCGACTGATCGATATAACAAAAATTTGCCATAACGCTCCCTTGATAAAAGTGTTTTGAGCTATGCATGTCATGAAAGCCACTCACGAATTGTCATTGTCACGCTAAAAAGCACGAGCTGTCTTTACCGCGATGTTTCCTTTGTGTTAGCTCTCTAAATAGCTGGATAAAAAGCCCGCATTGGTGAAAACCTCTACAAAGAAGTTAAATACTTGGTGGAGCCAATCGCGAGCAAGTTACATATCTCAAAGACCACGTTATACAAGTATATACGCTGATGAAGGGTTGAAATAGACTTTTCCGTCTCGAACCCAACCGCTACCACTGAGCCTGGAATTAGCTAGTTGTCATTTACCATTTAACGGAACGTTCGGTATCTGTTATAGTTCTTCAACCCCGCTGGGGTGACCAGCGGGGCTTTTTGCTCAAACATTTATGCATATAGCTGGCCCTTTGAAGGAAAGACGTTCTGTTCACTTTAGGTGAATTTTGCATTACTCAATCGCTTGGCCTGCTGTTGGTATGATCCTTAAGGGCCTATTCACTTCCCATTTTTAAACCAATTTATCGGGTGTCATGGGCAAATCTCGCAACCGTTTGCCGGTAGCATTGAACACCGCGTTGGCGATGGCCGCGGCCACACCGGTGATACCGATCTCGCCAATACCCCGGGCACCAATGGGAGAAATATGTGGGTCGGGCTTGCCAATAAAATGAACATCAATGGGTGGCACATCCAGGTTGACCGGCACGTGATAGTCGGCCAGGGTGCGAACGACCGGGTTGCCCCAGCGTTTATCATACTCTGTAGCTTCCATCAAGGCTGCACCAATGCCGAAAATGACGCCCCCGATAATCTGCGAACGGGCCGTTTTTTCATTCATGATCCGGCCCACATCCTGTACGCTGGTAAAGCGTTTCACCCGGATCGTTCCCAAGTCCTCATCCACCCATACCTCGGCAAACTGGGCACCGAACGAATGGAAGGCATAGTGTTTATCATCGCTGTTCTGCTCAGCGGGAGCCTGCCGGGGGGTACAAAGAGCACTGGGTACCGTGAGACCCGCACCCGAAACCGGTTGGGTGGTCGCGCAGGCTTCCAGCTCAGTCCGCTTAGCCCGGCTTAGAATGGCGGTGTACGAATCGGTCTTCTTGGGCTCACCGGTAACAAATAGGTGGCTATCCCCGTACCCAATCTCGTCCAGCTTGCGGCCATAGAGCGCCGAAGCGGGGTCGGCTACCGCCAGTGCTACCAGTTCTTTTCTCAGCAAAACGCAGGCTTCCATCGCGGCCGGGTGAATGCTGGCCGTTGTTTGAGAGCCGCCCGCCAATGGAGCTGGCGGAAGACTAGAATCGCCGATCTTTACCTGAATCCGGTCAACTGGTACGCCTAGCGCATCGGCCGCCGTTTGCGCCAGTACGGTATAGGTTCCCGTGCCGATGTCGATGGAGGCCGTCATCAGGGTTACCTCCCCGCCAGCCCTCATGGCTACCCTGACCGATGCCGCGCTCCGGCCGCCGGGATAGGTAGCTGTGGCCATGCCATAGCCGACCAGGTAGTTCCCCTTTCGTGTCTGCCGGGGTTCCAAACTGCGAGCTGACCAGCCAAATTTTTCGGCCCCAATACGGTAGCAGTCCAGCAGATACTCACTCGAAAAGTCATGCCCTTTCATGGGATCCTGGCCCGTGTGATTGGCGATACGGAACGCAATGGGATCCATTTTAAGCGCATAAGCCATCTCATCCATCGCCGATTCAAGGGCAAATGTACCGGGTGTCTCACCGGGGGCCCGCATGAACGTAGGGGTACCGCGGTTTAGTTTTGCCACGTTGTAGGTAACCTCACGCAACGGCGCTTTGTAGAGCACCAGCGACTGTTTGCCACTCGGTTCAAAAAATTCGGTCAGGTTATTGTACGTGTCGGTATGATGCCGGAGGACGCTCAATTTCCCGGACGTATCCGTGCCCAGAGCCACCCGTTGGATGGTAGCGGCCCGATGCCCTACGTTAGTTTGCATCATCTGCCGGGTCAGCGCCAGTTTGACGGGGCGACCCACGGCCCTAGCCGCCATGGCGACCAAAAGGGTGTGCAACCAAAGACCTTTGCTGCCGAAGCCACCGCCCACGAAAGGAGCAATCACGTGCACATTCTCGGGTTTAAGACCCAGAAAATAAGCCGCGATGGAACCGGTGAGGCCCACGCCCTGGGTCGCATCGTAGAGGGTAAGCTTGTTATTCCCTTCCCAAACGGCTACGGTGGCGTGGGGTTCCATGGGGTGATGATGCTCGACCGGCGTAGAATAGGCATGATCCACCCGATGAGCCGAGCTGGCCAATGGGGCAGCGGCTTTACCCTCACTCACTTGGGCTTCCTCCCCCATAAACATTTTGGGCTTCTTACTGGTGGGCAGCGCGGTCTTCAAATCGGTGGCTGCTCTCTCTACTGCATAGCGTACCTTCAGTTTATAGGCGGCTGCCCGGGCTTGCTCGTAACTCTGGGCGACAACTACGGCGATGAACTGGCCAGGGTAGTGCACCTGACTATCCTGCAAAGGCGGCAGGTTTTCCCCCAGAAACGCGGCCCCGGCTTTGGCTTGCGCCGACATGTCCAGAGGTTTCAGCTTCAGGGCATTCTTATAGCTGATGACGGCAAGCACACCCGGCTCTTTTCTGAGGGCCGCGTCATCCAGGGTGGTGATTCGTCCTTTGGCAATCGTTGCCCGGACGGGGAAAGCATACGCCATGTTGGCTTGGTTGAATTCGGCCGCATAGGTTGCTTTACCCGTTACCTTCATCCGGCCATCAATGCGGCTGATTGGTTTACCAATTTCACTCATGGTCTGCTGGGTTGTCTTTTGAGGAATATTACTTAGGCATTCCGTTTTCAGCCCTACCTTCCAGGCCGTACACCCCGCCCTGCATGGCTCCCTGTAACGCTCGTGTAATGGCGTTTCTGGCTATCGCCACCTTGAATTTATTATGCTCCAGGGGTCGGGCGTTTTTAAGCTCGGCGTCGGCGGCTGCCCGGAAGTTGGCCTCCGTCGCTTCTTTACCCGTCAGCCATTTTTCGGCGACCGCTGCCCGCCAGGGTTTATGCGCCACGCCCCCCAGTGCGAGCCGAACCTGTTTAATTTGATTCCCTTCCAGAGACAATGCGGCCGCAACGGACACCAGCGCAAACGCATAGGATGAGCGTTCGCGAATCTTCAGATAGTACGAGCGGTCAGCCAGTTCATTTTCCGGTAATTCGATCGAGGTGACTAGTTCGCCGGGTTTGAGGGTGTTATCTTTTTCGGGCGTATCGCCGGGCAGGCGGTGATAATCGGCGAATTCAATGGTGCGTTTGACATTATTGTTGCCTTCCACGTGCACCCGGGCATTCAGCGCGGCCAAGGCCACGGCCATGTCGGATGGATAAACCGCGACGCACTTTTCTGACCAGCCAAATATGGCGTGATTGCGATTGATTCCCTTCAACGCACCACAACCCGAACCTGGTTGACGTTTGTTGCAGGGCATGGCCACATCGTAGAAGTACGTGCAGCGGGTACGCTGATTGAGATTACCACCGTTGGTGGCCATATTGCGAATCTGCGCACTGGCCCCCGCCAGGATTGCCATCGAGAGCAGCGGATAGTTTTTCCGAATCAACTCATGATTGGCCGTGAAGGCATTGGTCGCCATACCACCGATGGTTATGCCATTGGCCGTCTTTTCAATATCGGCGTGTTTCAACCGGGAAACATCGACCAGTTCTGTTGGATGCATCACATCCTCTTTCATCAAGTCGACCAGGTTAGTACCACCGCCTAAGTACTTGGCGCCGGGATTTGATGCGACCAGGGTAATGGCCGTACCTGCCTCACCCACCTTCGAATATTTGAATGGTTTCATAAATGAGATTGGGTCAGAGGATCAAATCGTACCGTCGGCAAATTGCCAAACCTGGGCTACGGCCTTGTCGCCATGTACTTCGCGGATGGCATCCACAATATTGGGATAGGCTCCACAGCGGCAGATATTGCCCGACATGCGTTCCTGAATTTCTTCATCGGAAAGCCTCATTGGTTTGCCTGTTTGGCGCACCTGCTGGGTGACGTAGCTGGCTTCGCCGTTCTTGGCTTCACTCAGCAGGGCTACTGCCGAACAGATCTGTCCGGGCGTACAGTAACCACATTGAAATCCATCATGCTTAATAAATGCCGTTTGCAGGGGGTGCAGCGTGTCGCCATCGGCTAATCCTTCGATGGTCGTCACGACTTTATCCTCACAGGTGGCGGCCAGCGTTAAGCAGGACAGCACGCGTCGACCATCTACCAGCACTGTGCAAGCACCACACTGACCCTGATCACAGCCTTTTTTAGAGCCCGTCAGTGCTAGGCGCTCTCGCAAAGCATCCAGTAGTGTCATGCGGGAATCTACCAACAGGCTCTGCGCACGGCCATTTAGTTTGAAGGACACATTAACCCCGTTCTCGACATCGGTTGGGGGAACAGGCACCCCGGCGGTGGTTCGGGCCATCAGCTGTTCGATACCCAGGAAATGGGTAGTTAGTAAGCTGGTACCAGTCAAGGTGATGAGTCTAAGGAAATGACGTCGTTTTATGCCTGATGTAATAATCTCACTCATTTCATCGGGCATGAGGTCTTCGATGACCTTTCGCTCGGCGTCAGTTAGCTCCGGAAACTGGGGTTGGTCTTCCATAAGGTCTAGTTGAAGGATACTCTAAAGATACTGGTTTAATCCACGACTTACCATAATTGGATTAGCAATAACTAGCGAGATCACTTCTAATATGGTGGCCACTGACTGAACGAATAACTAATCGATAAATGGGTTGAGGGAGTTTTCGTAATTAGTAAAGTCAGTGCTTCTGTTGTTTGAATCATCCTGAGTGGCTTTACTTACATAAAGCGTGAAAAGCGGACTTAGTCTTCCTAATGTGGTACCGATGCGTTTGTTGCTACGACGGTACTGGCTGACTTTTTAACAAGCTGGCCCTTTTTAGTGTCCCAACTTGAAAATAATTGGTCTCACATGAACAACTGCTACGAGTTACGGATGGTCCACAAGGCTTTCAAATTTAACCACATTGCCGGTCAGCAGCTCATCCACTTGCGTGGCGACAAAGTGAGTAACCCTAGGAGGTGCTGTCCCCACATGATAAGCACGCACCCGCGCTTCAAGCAACTGATCAGATTGGGTAAAGCGGGCATGCTGCCGTAAATGTTCGCCCCAGCTTGAGACGGTAAAAAACTCAACCTGCCGTTCCGGAAGGGCCACATCGGTAAAAATACCGATTCTTGAAGCCCCATCGCGTAGCCGTAGCCGCTGCAGAGGCTGGATAGCCGCCAAAAAAGCGGGTCGATTACTGGCTTCAATTTCATATTCGATCATGACCACAACAGGTCCATCATCGTACTCAACGGGGATATGTACGTCGGGTTCCGCCCAGTGATCAGCGGGGGTTAAATTGAGCTCTTCGGTGGATCGAATCGGAAACGGTATACCCAGGAACATACTCACCAGCAACCATCCAGCTGCGGCGACCAAGGCTGTGGGTAAGTCAATGGCTTCCCCCATAGCACCCCAGACCAAACTACCCAGCGCCATACCGCCTTGAAAGACCAACATATACACACTTAGCGCCCGGGCTTGCACCCATTTCGGTAGTTGTAGTTGGACCGACGCGTTGAAGCTGGTCAGGACCAGCAACCAGGCCAGCCCGGCCACAAACATAACACCCGACAAAAGCACTAAGGAGGTGAGCATGGCCAGTGAGACATTGACCAGACAGAAAGCCAGACCGGCTACGATAATCCGTTGGTTGGGAGTAAGCCACTGGCCCACTTTTCCCTGTACTAGCGCCCCCGTCACCGCCCCTGCACCAATGCAGGAAAGCATGAGCCCATAGGTGCCGGCAGCCAGGTGCAATTGCCGGGCAATCACCAGGGATAGCAAAGCCCACATAGCACTCGCTCCGAAGGTAAAGGCAAAAGCTCGAATAAGAATGACGTACAAGGAAGGCGAGTAACGCACATAGCGTAGGCCCGCCCGCAAGGCGCTGAAAAAATCCTCGGGTACTGTCGGCACAACCGGATCACGAGTCCATCGCCACAGGGTTTGTATTGTAATTAGAAACGATAAGCCATTGAGGATAAATAAATAGCCAGGGGAATAGTAAGCGATGATGAGACCGCCCAGCGCGGGTCCCGCTGCCCGGGCCAGGTTCACACTGACGCTGTTGAGCGTGACCGCTGCGGGTAAGAGTCGACGGGAAACCACTTCAGGGGTAACCGTTTGCCAGGCAGGTCCATTGAGGGCGGACCCAATGCCCAGCACAAACGTAAAGGCGACAACCATAGGTGCGGTTATCAATCCCGTGAGGGTGACAATGCCCAGCAGTAGGGCAATCAGGGCCATAAAGGTTTGAGTCACCAATAACAGTTTACGCCGGTCAACGATATCTGCTAAGGCGCCAGCGGGGATGCTGAGCAGAAAGACAGGCAAACTGGTAGCTGTTTGCATCAGGGCCACTAGGGTTGCTGAAGTAGACAAAGTCGTCACCAGCCAGACACCGGCCACATTCTGCATCCAGGTACCCAGGTTAGAAATCAGAGCTGCCGTCCAGATACTGCGGAACAGGGTTTGGCGTAGAGGCTCCCAAAGTGAAATTGGCGGGCTAGGTTGAGGTGAGGCAGGCAGGGGTAAATTCATCCAGTGGCAAAACGTAAATCATCCAGTATGGCTGGCTTTTTTATTAACCGACCCCTCGCTTGCTTTGTTACCAGTACATCGCCGACTGGGCCGGATGCTAGCCTTGTCTAAGATTTTAAGTTCCTGAGTGGAACCATATTTTGTGGTAGCGATTACACAGCCTACTTAGATTTTACCAGATACACTGTTGCCTTCAATTCGCCAAGGCGCTCAAGTATCCCTTGCTGTACCATGTATTGCAAATCCTTTTTAAGGGTGTTTATCGATACATCCGGCAGCAAAACACTTAAGTCGCTAACCTTTACGGGTTGATGATCCTGTAGCACTGCTAGTATCTGATGTTGGCGCTCGTTTAGATACCCTCCTTTATCTTTGTACAAAGCGTATTTGCTTTCTAATCGACTTGTCAACGTTTGCAGACAATCTAAAAAGAAAACCATCCATTCTCCTACCACCTCTTTTTCCGTACTACGGTATTGCTGACCTGCCATCAATGCCCGATAATAGTCTGCCTTACGTTGTTCGATTACATTCTCGAAGGATACATACTGAGCAAAATCATACCCCATTTTTAGCAGCAACAGTGTGGTCATCAGACGTGACAACCGGCCATTGCCATCCTGGAAAGGATGGATTGATAAGAATTCATAGACAAATAGACCAATGACTAGCAGCGGATGAATTTTGCCGTTTTCTAAGGCAATCCCTACCCAGCTAATCATCTCATACATTTCTGTTTCAGTCAGATGGGGAGCTGTTGTATTGAAGATGACCCGCTGACTCCCGTCTGGATAATTGGCTACTACTTGGTTCGATAGCGTTTTATAACCACCCCGGTGCCGCTGATCCTTGTTGCTGTAACGGAGTAAAATACCATGCAGCTGCTTGACATAAGCCTCTGACAGTTCAATCTCCTTAGCATGATCCAGAATCAAATCTAATGCTTCATAGTAACCGTAAACCTCCTGTTCATCCCGGGTTTTGAACTCAGTAATTTTTACATTCCTGATTAACTTTTCAACCTCTTCATTGGTCAGGATTGCTCCTTCAATCCGCGTCGATGATCCAATACTTTCAATGGTCGCTACTCTACGTAGCTCTCTTAGATAACGATTATTCTTTTGCTCGATAGCCCCCCATTTACCTCTAAATGTGTCAATTAACCCAATTCGACGGATTACCTCCTGCATGGTAGTAAAGTCAAACTGAAGCTTATTCTCGAATGTCATATCCGTATTGTATCTGTATTGTATCTGTAAATGTAGTATATTTAAGTCGCTTCGGGAGACCTATTTTCATTTGTCTAGGCCCTTGTACTATATCATCCGAGAAAAGAATCACAGGATTAAATGATATTATATAAATATTTGTCGCGTTTCGAAGTCTTAACCAGTGGTATGCTCCGATTTACGCAACCGGGCTCCTTTAATGATCCATTTGAAGTAACACCGCACATAGACGCTCTGGTAGAGAGGAGCAAAATAACTTCATTTGGTGAAACGCTCTTCACAGGGTCAAACTTTGAGCAGGAGTTCTTCGCTCACTTTGGTCAAAACATCGACCAAATCATACAGGAACATAATTTACCTGCTGAGATTAGCTCATTGCTTCAATCAACAAAATCTGAAGATGCCTTAGCGATTGTCCAACCCTTATTGATGTCGATCTTTAACGAATTTGTGGGTTTGGAGTCTGAGGGCATGAAAGAACAATTTCAGGATACATTACAGAGAGATATGAACAGCCGGTTTGGCCTCCTTTGTTTATCGGAAAAACCAGATAACGAATTGATGTGGTCTCACTACGCCGATTCTCATAAAGGTTTTGCCATTGGCTTTAAATCAGAACACCCTTTTTTTAGCCAGCGTAAAACGGAGCGTGATCAAACGAATTGTCTACAAAAAGTAATTTATACCAATCAAAGGCCAAGCCTTGCTTTAATAAATCCTGAATTATCCGAAGAGGAAGCTATCGCCATGCTTGTACGCGAAATCTTTTTGAAGAAAAGCCTCAAATGGGAATATGAGGAGGAGTGGCGAATCATTAAATTACTGAATGAGGCTGATTTAGTCAAACAGATACCAGGAGAACAAATCTATTTATTTAACTATCCCATTGACTGTATGGATAGGATCGTGTTGGGGGCCAAGTGTTCGACAACACAAAAAATGGAGATTGTAAGCTTTATAAAAAATAACGCTGAATCAACACCCATCAAGCTTTACGAGTGTATACTTGATCGTACCTCCTATAAAATTAGATTAAACGAAATAAATCCTATATAACCGATTTTGAGCTATTGCAGCGGTATAAAGCTTTGGAAAACTTCATAAATCTTAATCGCTTATTTAACCAGGTACCGATTGACTATGCTGATGGGTCAACAGATGGCGACATCGATTTAAGTGAATTTAATCGCTTTCAGGCAGGCGGTTCGCTCGGCTGGAAAGAACTAGTAAACGAGTATCGTGTTGTAATACTCGCCGAGGCAGGTGCAGGCAAAACACAAGAAATTCGCCACGCCACTCAGACGCTCCGAACAGAGAATAAATTTGCTTTTTTCATGCGCCTGGAGCATGTAGCCGATGATTTAGAGAGCGCTTTTGAAGAGGGCACGTACCAGGAATTTCAGAACTGGTTAAATTCAAACGAGGAAGGCTGGTTATTGCTTGATTCCGTTGATGAAGCACGACTAAAAGATCCGAAGGACTTTACAAAGGCAATTCGTAAACTGTCTTCACGCATATCGATAGCTATTCAACGGACACATATTGTCATTACCTCACGAATATCTGCGTGGCGACCAAAAACCGATTTGAAGTTCTGCGAAACTCAATTTCCCGCTGTCTATACAGTTTCCAAAGAAAATAAAATTGAGATAGAGGAGGAAGATATATCGTTAAAAGAAGCCCGTTCATCTTCTCTGCAAAACGGATTGAATAATACCCCTAAAGAGAAGAAGGAAGGCTTCAAAGTCTATTCACTAGCTGATTTAACGGGCAATCAAATTACTACGTTTGTACACTACGAAAGGGGTAAAAAAAAGTGCTGATTTTTTACGCGAACTTGAAAGACAGGATGCCTGGGCATTTACCACTCGACCTCAAGACCTAGAGGAACTGTTAGCATTCTGGGATGATAAGCAGCGAATAGGAACGAGGTTTGAATTGATGGAGCACAGCGTACAGCGCAGGCTGGAGGAACGTGATCAGGACAGACGGGATTCAAAGCCGTTTACGATCGAAAAAGCGCAAAAGGGCGCTCGTCTGCTGGCTTCAGCATCCGTTTTGATGCATGAATCCGCGATTCGAATTCCTGATGGAACTAATAACTTGAGAGGCATCGATGTAAAGTCAATATTAACCGATTGGGATGATACAGACTGTCAGATTTTGTTGAGCCGTCCGATCTTTGATGAAGCTATCTATGGTACGGTCCGCTTTCATCACCGATCGGTGCGGGAATACTTAACGGCGGAATGGCTTTCTGAACAACTAAAGAATGAGGGGTCTAGGCAGAAAATTGAACACTTGTTTATTCGCACTCAGTATGAGCAGGAAGTAGTCATACCTTCCATGAGGCCAATTCTGTCATGGCTGGTTTTATTCGATCAGCAGTTATTGCTAAAAGTTTATAAGCTTGAACCAGAATTGATTCTGGAGGGTGGCGATCCAAGCAGAATCCCTATTGCCTTAAGACGAAAAATACTCGCTTCAGTCTGTCAAAAACTAGCTTCCAGTTCATCTTACAGGTCCTTTGAGCAGTTGACTGCCGTGAAGCGTTTCGCTCTACCCGATATGGCAAATGATATTATCCATTTGCTGGAAGAATATAAGCAAAATTCAGATGTTACCTCTTATCTGCTTGATCTGGTTTGGCAGGGGCAAATGAAAACGGCCTTACCAATAGCCTTGGATTTCGCCTTAGATCATAATGCTGAAAGGCATACCCGGATAGCCGCTATACGAGTGGTAAAGGAAGTGGGTACGAAAGAGGAATTAAATGCCGTTTGTACTTATTTACTCACGGATGAAGCACTCCATGATAGGAGGCTCTTGGCTGAGTTAGTCAATAGTTCAGATGGCTCTCAAGAGTCGGCCGCTTGGCTTTCAAAAGCGTTAGCGAACACACAGAATGAAAAATTATACGATTCCGATCCGCTTGGTTATTCCTTATTGAATTTTGTTAAGCGTGCAGATCTGGACGCTGTATTTACTCTAGTCAAAGGAGTAGATACACTTTTACGTTGTCAGCCAGTTTTTGAGCGCAGATATTGTGAGATATCGCAGCAATATGGCTGGTTAATGCACATCAGCCTAAAAGCAATAGAGAAGTTAATTATCAACAAACATTCAACTGTATTCACTTCAGCCAGTTTATTTGCCCTCACTCAGGCTCCTTCATTTAGTTCGCATGAAAGTTATAGGACTTGGGCACCCAGTCACACTATTCCAGCGCTCCTATCTGAATGGCAGGAACTGAACCATGCTCTTTTTTGGAAGGATGTTGAAGAAACTCGTAATTATTTTGAACGGCATGAAAAAGAAGCACTGACTTACTTTTGGCAAGTCTCTGGTATTGAAGGGTTTTGGAAGTTTTCGAGTACTGATTTTCAGCTTATACTAACTGATATTTCTAACCGTTCACTTTTGGCTGATCGACTAGTCGCCTTATCACTAGCATTTAAATTATATAAAGAAAATGGAAATCCAGCGGACTGGTTAACCGAGCTTAAAAAGACAGTAGAACATGAAGATAAGCTAAAGAAAAGACTAGACGAATTTGTGAATCCACCTGCTCCGTCTGAAGACTATAAAAAATGGCAAAAAAGAGAAGCTCAGTGGAAGCGTCAAGAAAAAGGGCAAGAGAAGAAGCGTCGGCTGGTTCACGACCAAAACGTAAAATGGCTGAACGAGAATTGTGTAAAACTGCGTGCAAATGGTTTAAATGAGGGAGCAGTTTCTAAAGCTCAGTATTACCTTTATGAACGCCTACGAAGTCTTTCTAAAGCCGAATCAGCAGAACCAGCTAGCCGAAATTGGCAAAGTTTAATAAAAGACTACGGCATAGAAGTTACCAACGCTTTTCATGATGGCTTGTTAAGTTTTTGGCGGACTTATACCCCTTCGCTCCGATCGGAAAAAGGCAAAAAAGATACCAATTCAGTTGGAATTGAATTTGGATTGTCAGGACTTGAATTAGAATCAACTGAAACGACGGACTGGCCACAAAACCTGAGTAGTGAAGAGGTTGAGAGAGCTTGCCGGTACGCTTTTCACACATTTGGTGGGTTTCCAAGCTGGTTTCCAAGGCTTTATAAGTACTTTCCCTTGCTCATTAATCAATTAATTATTCAAGAAATTAGCTGGGAATTGGCACTAGAAAAAATTCCAGAAGGGGAGGATTATACTTATATATTAAATAAAGTTAGCTGGGATTGTGAGTGGTTATGGGATAGTATAGCTAGACCACTTCTGGAAAGGCTGGAAAAAGAGCCTACGAACATAGTTAATCTACAATACATGTTAAAAATAGTTCAGGGAAGTTCAATGATCACAGATATTGAACTCGCTCGACTAGCTGACAAAAAATGTAATACACTAACCTCTTTGCAACATCTTCCTTATTGGTATTCCACATGGATAAGCCTGGAGCCTGAATCGGCGGTAAGGACCTTTTCGGATCGTCTGGCTGAGCTTTATGGCGAAAATCAAAAAGAAGCCACAAAGCTGGCCATGCAAACAATTGTGGCCCTTCTTGGGGGAAGGCGTTCAGGGGCTAGCGTAAGAGAAACCTTTAAATCACCAACTCACCTGAAGAACCTGTATCAGTTGATGCATCAGTATATCCGGGTTGAAGCGGATATTGATAGAGCCAACAAAGGAGTCTATTCCCTTGGATTACGCGATGATGCACAGGATGCCCGTGACAATTTGTTCTCTATGCTTAAATCTATGCCGGGTAAAGAATCCTATTTAGCCATGATGGAATTGGCCAAAATACACCCAGCTGAAGGTTATCGAAAGTGGATGAAGAAAAATGCCAAAGAGCGGGCGGAAATGGATGCAGATAGTTCGCCCTGGACAATTAAGCAATTCAGCGAATTCGCGAAAACATTGGACTGCACACCCGCCAACCACCGTGAACTATTTGATTTAGGGGTTCAACGGCTGTTAGATCTTAAGCATAATCTTGAAGAAAGTGATAGCAGCGATTCATCGACACTGGCATTGGAAGAGGAGGAAGTTGGTATTAGACGAGTTATAGCCAACTGGTGCCGAGGCCGTTCCATGGGTAAATACCTGATTACGCAGGAGGAAGAATTTGCCGACGCAAAACGGCCAGACTGTCGTTTTCATAGTTCTCTCTTTGATGCTCCGGTTCCGGTCGAACTCAAGCTAGCCGATAATTGGAGTGGCCCAGATTTCTTCGAAAGACTAGAGAACCAGTTATGTAGAGACTATTTACGGGACAATCAATCTAATCGAGGCATATTCGTGCTGGTATATCGGGGGCAAAAAACAAGTTGGCAATTACCAGATAGCAGGACAGAAGCAACATTTTCAGAGCTTATTACCGCATTGCAAGAACATTGGGGAAAACTATCAGCTAGTTACCCTAAGATTGAGCAAATAACAATTATTGGTATTGACTTAACCAAACGAATGAACCGAGTAAAACCATCAAAAAAGAAATTAGGTAAATAATAAAAGTAACAATAAGTTATTCAGCAGGCACACAATTATCGATTTTAATTACCTAATTCTGACTCGTCAAAAATTCATACCAGATCATATTTTAACGCAGTGGATGCTTTAAAACCGTCCAAGTAAACGGTGTGGAGATTCAAAACTCTGAACGACTAAATTGAACGGGTTTATTGGACGCGAAAAAGCCTGTTTTCCGCCACTTCCCTCCTATCTGGTTATCGTTCAGAAAAACGTCCGAGTAAAAGCAAGACAAGACACATTCAGTCTTAGGACGTGATTGATAAAATAGCTACCAATTTTTGGCTTTACGACTGATTTGAGAGACTATTAGCAATTATAATTTTTTCATTACAATGTCGGTTAAGCTAGTGCTTCCAATCACCATTTCCTGACGTTGTCTGGCGCGTTGCGAATCGTAAACCTTAGCTAGACAATGATAAAGTACAAGTTCATACGCCCGTTGTTTTGATGGAAATAGCCGGTTGACAATCATATGCATCATACTGCTGCTGTTGTTTAAAAGAGGTATGCGGTCGAACTGGTGAGCTTCTGCTAATTTCGAAAGGGATGACTGCTGGTCATTAACCCAATTTTCGAAACCATCTGTCAGCGAAAATGGTCGATTCAAGGCCTGTTCCAATAAGGGTTTGTATGTTCGGTAATGGTCATTTAACTGCTGCCTAAGCGCCGGGCTGCCGCCAAATTCTGTAAAAAACTGTTCTTTCATGTTAGTCAATATCGTGCACCGCTCATCGATGGTTGAGGACAGGCCAACAAGTAGTTTGTCTATTTTGTGGGCTGCAAAGGCAAACCTTAGGTTCTCGTCGAAAGCATCGCCAGTCTGTTGCATAAACTGAAGCGTGCTGAGGCTATCGTGGCAAAAAAACTGTTCATAAATTGTTATCTTGTCCATTCCGTATCGTTCTAGTTCACGCTGATACGTGTCGGTCTGAATTCGATGGACCAAACCACTCTGTACATACGGATGTAGTACCTGCTCGATACGCCGGATTACGTAGTGATAAAATTCGATATATGGATTTCCCCGAAATCGGAGTCGCAGGTGGGGGTCCTGATCTTTATAGCGTACAAAGAAAAACTGCTGAATAGTCTGCTGCTGAAGCAACTCCTGAATAGCGGGGTACAGTTGGTTAACTAGCACGGCATCAGACGCCTTTTCTCCCGCATAAATTTTCAGGTATAACCATTCACTACCAACCGAAAAACGGCGTTGTGGCATGTCGGACGTAGCGGAGTTGATGGGTGCATAGGCTGGGGCCGACGGATTATGGAAAGGGAGCACCAACTCATGAACGTAGGTCTGCCCCTGGTTATCGCGAACCGGACACTGGTCGAGTTTGGCCAGGCATTCAACAGCGCGGATAGACTTTGCCCGGCGTATCTCCTGCAAAAACAACGTCAGTGAAACATCCGTAGCCATGTCGATTTTTAGCTCATTGTCACCTTGCGCAATGACAAATTGCGCCGGTAATCCCATATCCTGAAGTTTCTGGCGTGTGTCGGCCAAACCTCCCTTTTTGAACTGATCGGCGGTCAACTGCCAATTAGCTCGGCTCAGAATAATGTGTCGGTATCGGACGCGGGGAAGATAAGTTTGTTGAGTCAGCAGACCCCAGTTCCAGCGAATATCCAGGTACGCATCCTGGTACTGGAGTGTGCTTAGAAACTGGTAAACGGGCAATCCGCCCTTGAAATTATGGGCATTTGACAGCCTTGGAATTATTCGTTTGTTCAGTCGTTTAGATCGCAGCACGAGTCGGTCATTTCGAACGGACAGGTATAGATCTGATAACGGAATCTGATACTCTGGTGCTACTGATGCGCGGCCTAGGTAGGGTATTTCGTACTGATAGAGCGTAGGACGATGGCAGATATTGCCCGCTCTTGCTTCGGGCGAATGCACAATTTCGGCCAAAATTACGTCAGGGTGACTTGCTTCCTCCAGTCTGGCGCACTGTTTCAACTGTTCAGCCAGGGCAGGATCCGCTTCTCCAAAACGGCTAAGCAAGTTAACCGCCGATGGCCCCAGGCAGGACGTTAGCGAGAAGAGGTAATCATCACGGTCAATGCTATCAGCCGAAGAGGAAAGCAGTGTACCGAAGGCATAAAAACTGCTTGGTAACGTGCGCATTGCCTCCTGCGGATTACCTACTTTACCCAGGTCGTCGTCTGTTAAAACAATCTCAGATCGCCCATATCGTAATGCCTCAGTATACCGATCCAGCACAAACAGCTGCCAGTTGGTCAGTGTAGCATCCTGGTCTTTTGCTATTCCTGATAAGCTCAACGTATCGAGCATGGGGGCATTACCCACTCCTAGTGTCGATGTATCCCCATAGCCAACACCCATTTCGTGGTCGAGGGCAAATGCCAGCGGCACCTCTTCCGCTTCGTATCGTAAATAGAACCGGTGCCTGAATTCGTCAAGCACATTGTTCTTATACGGTCGGTTCAGGACCAACAGAGCGTTCAGTTGTTGCTTAAAATGGTCGAGCCAACGCTCGCTCAACTGGCAGGTATCAGCGGGCAGGGCTGTATCGATCTGGATGAAATCCGTATGCGGTAAAGCAATTCCTTGTTCGGCAAGGTACTGTGGCAGGGCATTCAGCGCCAACGGTCGGCGGGTGATTAGTTCATTGATTCTGGTCAGCACCCGGCGGGCGTTGATTACAGCAGGGGAAGCAACAAGCCTGGATAGACGTTCAGCAAAAACGGTTAAATGGGCGTCGCCAGTAAGGGTTGGCTCAAGTTCAAACACCAATAGCTGACAGTTGATCAGCTCATTAACGTAGTCGATCGCGTCGTCTTGACTAACCTGATGCTGATCGTTTAAAAAATCGATTAGTTGGGCCTCCGTAGCACCAGCCTGAACAAAGGCAAAGAGATCGGTCAGGAGGTTATCGCGGCCAACAGCACTTATAAAGTAGGTTCGCCCGTCTGGTTCATGCTGCTGTTCAATAAATCGGAAGTAGTTACCGGCCAGATACAACGTTGTGTTAAGGTGTAGCGTTAACTGAGCGCGTATGTCGGGTTGGGCCAGCAGCCAGTCTTTAATCGCCTGAATGTATTCAATGTCTAACCTAGCATGAGGAGCTATGCGGTCCACTGGTCCGGCAATGAACGACGTTTTTTTTTCGACGGACCCCAATGTATACCCAGCAAAAAGACCGTAGGGCGTACTGCGGGTAGTCATTCGAATCAAGTACTTGTGCAGCGTATTGATTAGCTTGGCTTCGTCGGAGAGCGTCTCCCCCGCCAGCCATCGCTCTACGCGATCATACAGCCGGGGCGAGGCCGTTGCCAGTGCCTGTCGTTGTATCGGATTGGTAAACCACTGCCTGATGGTATCGGGGAGGGTAGTATCCCGATTTTGCAAAGACTCGTAAAGCGATTGAAGGGCGTCGAGCGAAAAAACAGTTCTTCTTAAAACAAAGAAATGGAAACGTTGGACCATTGGATGGTGGGTAAAACACCTTCCAATATATTCATTTATTCTGGCATAGATGTGAAAATGAGTAACATTTTACCTAATCTTAATACAAAAAGTTACCACTCTATAAATAAAAAATATATGATGTAGCTACTTATATTTTCCTACGCACTTCCTGTTGGTATGCCTCAATGCACCCTGTAAATTTCTTGAACGTAAACGGTTCGGTAAGGAAGGTAAACGGTTGCATGAACAGATTCGGAAACTGATGCTTGGGAAAAGGTGAGGTAATGACGACACACGGATGATTCATCAGCTGAGAAGCTAGTTCGTCATGAACAATCTCATCTGGATACCTAAGGTGCAGAAAAACAAAATCGCAGTTTAACCACCATTCCTCATGATTTATATACCCTTCCGGGCCGGTTGCCAAAGTTAATTTCTGGCAACCGGCCCGGAGGATGTATTGACTTAGCAACGACTCACTACCACCATCGTAATTAATTAATAAACAGTGCATATCGATAGGGTAATGTTTCTTCTGGGGTGAATTTTAGTCATTCAATAGACGTAATGCATCTGGTTTTGAGACAAAGCAATCAGACTTACCCGGCTTCTCACAAATCAGTAATAGTAAGCCAACAGGGAAGACCTGATTTGGTGGAGCCTGTCCGAACGCCTACGGCGTTTAAATTGACAACGCGTTGTACTTTGATTGAAGGGCGGTTTGGTTGAACTTGTTGCACTTGCATGGGAGAAAAGAGTTAGGGTTGGGGTGAATTAAATTGTTCATCTCGTTCAGCGCTGTGTGCTGGCTGATTGATGAATTAAATATAGGGGGTAGCCGAAAGGGAATCAACTCTCTTAGACCGGTGCACGAACTCCTTAGACCAATGCCACTTTTTTTTCGACCAATGAAAAAACAATTAGGATCGGGGTGTCTCAACTGGCGCAGAGGCGAGTTGGAGTGTGAGTGTAACCACGTAGCTATCAGCCGAATGCTCCACATCAACCTGATGGGCATCAGGATAAAGCAATGCCAGCCGCTGCCGGACGTTGGGAAGGCCGATTCCCCCTGATTTTTGATCCGGAAAGTTTCGTTCAACAGACGTCGCCAAGCTGTTCTGAACCGTAAAGACGAGCGTGTTCGTCTGCTCTACATGCGCTTCTACCCACACATACGCTTCCTGCTGTTGCCCGCCGATACCGTGCTTAAAGGCATTCTCGACAAATGCCAGTAAAATAAGTGGAACAATGAATAGTTTCTCGTGCGTGCCTTCACTGCTGAAAAGAATCTCGACCCGCTGTCCGTGCCTTGCCTGTTCCAACTGTAAATAGTTTTCGATATACCCTAATTCCTGATCGAGCGAAACGATAGTAGCTTCAGTTTCATAAAGGTTATATCGCATTAGTTCAGCCAGACGCAGTACCAAATTAGCCGCCTGCTCGTCCGCGTTAATTACCCGGGCATAAATACTATTAAGCGCATTTAACAAAAAGTGCGGATTCAACTGCGCTTTGAGCAGGTCGAGTTCCAACAGGTTATTTTCCTGGTTAAGGGCCAGATTAATTAATTCTGTTTGTCGAACATCAAAGCCTAACGACAAATAATAACGGAATAAGGACACCAGTAAAAACAGACTGGCATAAAAATAGGGATTGACCAAAATAAGGCTTACAGCTTCCCAATTGTACAGCCATCCTAACACGCCCAGGTGGTGAATTTTGTACCAATAAAACAGAGAAGACCTGGGCAGTACGGCTACAATTTTTGATTCGGCTATATGCGCTACCGATTGTAGCAAAGGATAGGTAATATACGTTAGCATATGAACCGTTCCCAGCAGTGCAATTGACCCAATAAAAAACCGAAGCCACTGAGCATTGTAAAGGTAACGCACAAACAACCAACGCACATTTACTTCATAAATAAGAATAACCAGGCTATACATGGCGAAGAAAACCAGGTTTTTAATGGGTCGTTCATCGGGACGAATGTATACACCATTAAACACGTATATACTGATACCTATCAGTAACCAAACCGTTAGTCGGCGAACAATTCGCGTGAGTAAGGAACGGATGGAGCGTAACTTCATGAAGCGAGCATTGGGTCGGATCCGACTTTTTCTGAAACTGCATCCAAGTCAAGCTGAAGTTCAACCCTATAATGGTCATCGGTTATGTCATGTGTAACCGTATACCGGCCGGAATACTGAATATCCAGCCGCTTATGAACGTTGGACAACCCCACTCCTCCCGACCGACGAACAGTAGTGAGGGCAAGTTTTCTATGAAGGCTGTTCTCGACGACAAAGTGCAGGACGTTTCGTTCCAGATGCGCATTAATGAGAATATAGGCACCGCCAGCTGCCGACGTAATGCCATGTTTGAAGGCATTTTCAACGAATGCGCTGAGTACGAGTGGCGCAATCAAATATTCAGTCGTTGGGCCAGACGAATTGAACGATACCGTTAGTTGGTCGCCATGCCGCGCCTGCTCCAGCGTTACATAACTCATCAGGTAATCGATCTCCCGGTTGAGCGGCACTCTCGGCACGTTAGCTTCGTACAGATTATACCGCATCAGTTCAGCCAACTTCAACACCAAATCAGCCGCTTGATCATCGACATCAATCATTCGGGAGTAAATGCTGTTGAGTGTATTAAACAAAAAATGGGGACTAACCTGTGCTTTCAGAAAATTCATCTTTAACAAGGTATTGTCCCGATCCAATAACAACCGATTTCGTTTTAGGTCAAATTGTTTTTGCCGGAAAACCATCGTTTCCTGCATAATTTTGATGCTTAGTGGAATGAGTGGAGCCACCAGAGCAAACGCAAAATTCCAGAAGAATACCCGCAGCGATAGAAAGCACCCGAAGAGGCCCGTTGGTCCAATAATAGATTGTATACGGGTTATGTATTGACTTGATTTGGGCAGGCTCGGCTCTACACTAAAAATAGCCGTCCGGTTAAGTAGATAAAGCCCCCAGAAAAGTAGCAGGATAATGAAGGTAAGCCAGCCTATCCGGCGCTTGTAAAAATATTTAGGTAACGCCCAGTACACGGTTCCATAAAAAACGAGTATGTTCTGGCTAACCAATAAAGCAACCAATGAAATCAGCACGGGCCAGTCGACCCCAACGGCCCGGTAAACGATGCCTACGTCAATGCCAGCGATCAGCAGGATGGTAATCGCATGAAGTGCAAGGCGTGCCAGGAGAGGAAGATGACCCGTTTTGGCAATGAGTCGATCAAGAAGAGTACGCTTCACCAGTTTTACATCAGGTTTTCTTTCATCGCTTTCCACACAGATTCCCGGTACGTTACACCAATCGGTACGCGTTTTCCATCGATTGTGGTAATTAGATTTCCGTCAATTTCCCGGATACTTCCTTTGCGAACGATGTAAGACCGGTTGACGCGTAAAAACTGCGTTGATGGCAGCATTTCCTCTATTTTCGTCATGGTCATATGGGTCGTGATGGTTCGGGCTGGTAGATGAATGACCAGATAATCTTTCATTGCTTCCACAAAGACGATCTCTTCCGGTAGTACTTTAATCAATTTCTTTTCTTCTTTAACCAGAAAGAAACTCGCCGATTCTCCAGCGGACTGCCCGGTTTTTGTCGCTGGACGGTTAGCTGGAATCTCCGACAATGCCGGTCCGTTACCGGGTAGTGAGACGGATGGCTGTAATTTCGTTACGGCTTTATTAATTGCCCTCAAAAAGCGATCAAAAGCAACTGGTTTTAGAAGATAATCAAGTACATCCAGTTCGAACCCCTCCAGCGCATACTGTGGCGAGGCCGTTACCATAATAACCTGAGGGCGTGGCGCATTTAGGGACTTTAAAAACTCGATACCTGTCATTTCTGGCATTTCGATATCCAGCAGGATCAAATCAGGTTTTAATTCCTGAACGGCTAGAAGTGCCTCCACGGCATTATAGCTATGACCAACCAATTCCAAGAAGGGTACCCGTTTGATAAACTTTTCTAGTACCGCCTGGGCTGGTTGCTCATCATCAATGATAAAACATCGCAGAGTAAGCGCCATAATAGGAGTGAAGGACTAAAGTCAAATGTACATCTATTTTTCTCTAAGTAGTAATTTAAGGCCATTATCACCGTATACGGTATTAGCGAAAGCTTACTGGTTATTCAATTAACTAATTTCGCCTTGCACACGAACATGTGCAAGGCGAAATAGCCATATGCTATATGATACTTGGCAATAGGTAGATGCCGTATAGCTAAGCGACCAACTCCATTGTCCGAACGTTCCGAACCACTTCGTCGCAATTGGCGCAAGCGCTCGCCCCCTCCTGATGATACCACCGGCAACGATCCCGGATGGCGCAGCTAACCAGGGTGGCTTCTGCCTTTCGGTTCATGGCTTCCACAATCTTGCCTACCAGACTACAACCCACGCTTTCCGAATTCCAATGACCACAACCCGTTTTGGCGCAGTTACTGGCGAAACGGAAGCGCTCTTCCGGGGCACGGCTCTGCTGCCGGGCGGTGTCGACAAATGTCTGATCGACAATGATCGGTTCATCGAGGTATTGAATATGACCGGATGCGTCCTGCACGCCGAAAAGAGCAGCACCGGGTTTCGCGGTTGAACTGGGACAAAGTAAGGAAGCCATGAGTCAGGAATTAAAGGGTCATGTCAGGAAATGTTGGTGGGAACCAGATACCCAGTACGGGCAGGTCAACAATAGGGCTTTTCGCACTCAAAGGGGCTCCGCCATTAACCTGATCCAGCACGTCTTGTGTAAGCTGCCCTTTCTCATCCAGTTCGGCCAGTTTTTTCATAAACTCGGCCTGATTTTCTACCTTGCTCTGTAAGGCCTTAATCTTGTTGTTCATCGATTTTTTCATGATTTCTTTGATTGATTTGTGTTATTGTGACTGTATTTTATTTCGGTATTTAGTACTCTTTTATTTGCGTCAATTACTCCAGGAAGAATCCAAGCCATTTTGGTAAACTTGGCCAGGCACTGCCGCCGTTGACCATATTTAGCGCGTCGTCGGTGAGTTGACCTTTTTCATCTAGCTCGGCCAGTTTTTTCATAAATTCCTCCTGGTTACCCGATGCGTCACGCAGTACGTTTACTTTGTCTTTTATCGCTTTTTCCATGGCTTTTTTGATCGATTAATAGATTTTTTAGCGCTCTATGAATATAACAAAGGTGGCTATTCTGAAGCCCCTGAACTATAACAATCACTTGTAATTCAGTTGATTGAGTTATTATTTATTCACAGTAGTTATACATAAAAGCCGCAACTGGCTGGAATCCGAGTGAAGCGGATTCCAGCCAGTTGCGGCTTGCGTAAAAAAGCCAAAATGGTTATGAATCTATGCTTATGATGTTATTTTTTGGATGACGATCAATGAGCAGATTAAGTGGGTCAATACCTGCCCGTTCGGGCTTTTGATCGACACGCACGGTAATTATTTGCTTAGGTTTCGTGATGTGGTGCCGCTGGTAATACAACAGCTTTTCCTGCTGAATTCCTTTTACTTTGGGCGCGTATACCCCCACCCACATCCACTCGTTCAGGGGACGTGGCGTTTCGTTGCCCAGACTGTCAGCCCATACTTTTTGAGCCTCGACGGTTAGAGTCACGTCGTAGTATTTTCCCACGGGTTTAACCACGATCTGATCCGTTTTGAGTTCATACAGAGTAATCGTATTGACCCAGTCATTTAGTAGCCCCTGCAAACTGTCCGGTGTGACGGCTCGTATCTCGGCCGTTAGGTCATAGGCCGTGGGGTATACACCTGTCTGGGCCACTTTAGCCGTATTCCATCGGTTGCGGTAGTTCTTTAATGCCTTATTGATGGATGCTTCACCCAATTGATCCTGTAAGGCATAGAGTACCAGCGCCCCTTTGTTGTAATGGATGTACGACTGATTTTCGCATTGAGCGAGGGGCTGCTCCTTCCGGGATTCTGCCTGACGCCCTCTCAGGTAGTAATCCAATTCATAGCCCAGAAAAGACTGCATTCGTTCTTTCGGGTAGTGCTGTTTCATCACCATCAGCGCACTGTATTCGGCGAGAGATTCGGATAGCATGGCGCTCCCTTTTACATTGGCTTCCGTAACCTGATGGCCCCACCACTGGTGGGCGGTTTCGTGTGCTGTTACGAAAAATGGCATATCGATATCTTTTGCATCATCAATATCAGCCACGAAGCCCATGTCCTCGCCAAACGGAATCGTATTGGCAAACGATTGAGCATACCCTCGGTAACGGGGAAATTCCATGATGCGTAGCTGGCGGTGCTGGAAAGGGCCGTAGTTCGCCTGGTAATAATTCAGCGACGCCTTCATGGCCCGCATCATACGGTCGAGGTTATGGGTATGGCCAGGATGGTAATAGATTTCCAGACTGATCGGTTTCCCGAACTTACCAGCGTACTGCTCCTTTTTGACCAGGTAGTGCGCCGATACAATGGAATAGAAATTGGCGATGGACGAATCCATTCGGTAGCTGAAGTACCGCCGGGGTTTACCATCAGGCCCTGTTTTTGCCCATACTTTCTGGAGGTAGCCGGGCGCAATAGCCGTTTGTTCAGGGGTGGTACTAATGGTCATGGCAAACCGAATCTGATCGGCATCATCCCCAAATACGCTCTGTCGCCGTCCTATCGGATCGTTTTGCGCACGCATTCGCTCCGTTGGCTTCAGGCCATTTTCTTTTCGTTTGTCGTCGTTCTGCAGTTCGTAGCGCTCATTGTACCCAATACTCGGGAAGTAATCGTTGGTAAAAAACGTGCCATTCTGTACAATATCAATATTAGCCTGACCATTCTTGAACCCCTTGGTTCGATAGACTACATCGAAATCGAGCCGTACACTATCCCCCGCCAGTAATGGCCGGTCGAGGTGATAGATATGGTAGGCGAAATCAGCCACGTATTGATTGTCGACCCGGTTCGGGACTGAAAGCCGTAGCTGTTTTACATGCATCTCATCCGCTCGGTATGTTTGCAGATGGATTTCCTGAATGGGTTGTGTCGTCTTGTTTTTAAGAATATACCAGCCCGTTGCCGAGAAATCGCGGGTTAGCGGAAACAGATCGACGTTCATTGTTACGCTGGTCAGGCGTGGCTGGGGCAGGTCGGCAAACTTCTTCAGGGTTTTCTCATAGCGGGTTAGTTCAGCTTCGACCGCTTTGCTGTTTTTATACGTATTAAGTACGTTGGTGTTGTAGTAAACGTAGCTGCCGCTGGAAACGAACACAACCAGCATCGCCAGGCAAACGGTCAGCACGGGGCGCGTTAACTGGTGGCGACCCATGCGCAAACGCAGTTTCATCAACTCCTCCGACCCTCGCACCGATAGCACCACCGCTCCGGCAAAGAGAATTACGCTGAAGGCTGACCAGTAGAGCGTTGTCCAGGAGAAAGAAGCTACTTGATGCCCAAAGCCATTCATGTCGGAATAAGTCCCTAAGGAAGCGGAGTCGAACAGGAGCAACCGGTGTTCGATGCCGAGGTACGATAAAACGCCCAATGCCACAAAAAACAGGATCAACAGAGCATGTCCGGCGAACTTGTTATTGACCATCGTGTGGATAAAAAAGCCCAGGAGCATAAACGTCAGCATCCCTAGCAACGACCCGCAATAGAGACTCTTGGCGTAAACAGACAAATCGATCAGTGCTCCGCCACCTAGAATGACCTGCATAAGGACACCCAGCCCGATGGCCAGTGTAATCATCAGGAAAAACGCGAGGCCTAATCCCAGGTATTTACTCAGCAGCGGAACCCAGTTTGGTACGGGCAATGCATCACTAATGAGGTTGATTCGTACGTCGCGTTCTTTCCAGATCAGATCGCCAACGTACAGGACCATCAGGATAAACAGAAACAAGCCCGTGAACAATCCCATTTTATGCAACATCATATAGGTAGTAGGTAGCGTTCTGGATCCGTACCAGTCACCCGTATTATCGAAGGCCGAAAAAAGGAACATGCCTAATCCACCGATACTTAACGCCAGAAAGGGAAGGTCTTTCATAACCACTTTGGCGTAAAACAGGGTCAAATGCCCAAGATTGCTAAACCAGGCAGCCTGCCCGTATCTACGTCTGACTTTTGCCAATGGGCGACGTAACGCAATAGCATCCAGTTCGGCCTTTTTGTCGGATTTACGTTTAAGCAGCCCATTTGTCGGTTGATAAGAGAAGAATTGGTAAGTGGCCAGTAATGCAAATCCGGCGATGCCTAGCCATAACAGGCGGTTCCAAAGTAGCATATCCGACAAAGGCAGTAGCTGATTATTCTGCTGGCTGATGGACCAGTATTGCATTAAGTACCCTGTTGCCCTCAAACCAAATGGGTCAAGCAGAGCCGCCGTTTCGCGCCGGTCAATCTGGGAAAGTAAGGTGCCTGACAAAAGGTAGAGCATCAGAAAAACCATGCCTTGTGTGAAGACAACCAACATTTTGCGGCTGAGCGCGCCGACGGTGAAGAAAATACTGCCAACAATCAGTGCGTTTGGTACAATAATCGTCCAGTAGGGCTGCCAGTAAGTGGCCGCTCTGAACGGTAATAATCGGTCGGCATTGCGCCAGGGAGCGATCTCGCCCAGCATCAATCCCATCGGAATGGCAGCCAATGTAAGCAACAGAATGGACATGGCCCCCAGGTAACGGCCCGTTAAAAATTCCCACTGACGGATGGGCTTTGTAAAAAACAACGCGTCGGTGCGGTGTTCGAAATCGCGCACGACCGACACGCCCATGATCGCCGAACTGATGAGGACGCCCATCATCATAAAGAGAATTAGGCTAATGCGTACCACGACCATGGTTGCATTGTCTTTCACGGCCCCGCCCGATAAACCCTGAATCAGATCAGTGGTAACCGTCGCGAAGCTGAGGCCCAGCAGTAGCGCAAAAAACAAATAGGTTGCGGGTCGGTTTCGGCGATAGCGAAACTCGAAACTGAGAATGGATAACCAGTTCATAGAACAGAGGGAAAACGGATGGACGAAAAGAGTTTCCAGATCAGACGCATTGCGTATATATTACACCGTTAGGCAGCTAGCGCATGCGCCGTTGACCGGAAACGATCGGCATTTTTAGCACCGGTTATTTCGGTAAAATAAACCTCTTCTAACCCAGCCTCAACGGGAACAAATCCATAGCCGGGCATCGATTTGGCATACACGTAGATGACCGGTTCGCCGGCAATCATGCGCTCGTTAATGACCACATGTAGTTGCTGCATCGACTCTACTTCTTGCGGACGCACGGACTTTTTCCAGATTTGCCCTTCAAGCCTGGCCACTGCTTCAAGCGGGTGACCCGTTAGCAATACCTGCCCTTTATTAACAATCGCCATCCGACGACATAGTTCCTGCACATCTTCGACGATATGGGTCGATAGAATGACGATGGCCTCCTGACCTAGCCCGGCCAGCAAATTCAGGAATCGGTTGCGTTCGGTAGGGTCCAGGCCCGCCGTTGGTTCATCCACAATAATTAGTTTGGGATTACCCAACAGCGCTTGGGCAATACCGAACCGCTGACGCATACCGCCCGAATAGCCGCTCAGGTTGTTTTTCCGAACGTCCCACAGGTTAACGCGATGGAGCAGCGTTTCGACTGTCTCTTTACGCTCAACCCGATTATGAATGCCTTTCAAGACGGCTAAATGATTCAGCAGGGTTATGGCATCGATGCGCGGATAAACCCCAAAATCCTGTGGCAAATATCCCAGCACCCGGCGCAGTTCGTCCGGTTGACGAACAGCATCAATATCCTGACCATCAACATCCTGCAATACTATATGTCCTTCGTCGGGTAATTGCAAGGTAGCAATCGTACGCATCAAACTTGATTTGCCCGCCCCGTTCGGGCCCAGCAGCCCAAACAACCCTGGCTCAATCGTTAACGATACGTCGTTCAGGGCACGAATCGAACCGGCAGACTGCCCGTTTTGATACGTCTTGGTCAATTTATCGATTAGTAACTTCATGTTTGTAGGGGAAATAAAGTAAAATAGGATGATAGCCAGATTTGGATTATCGCTCGCTCGGACAAAGCAACTTCTCAGAAACTGGTCGGGGAAATTATATCGACCAATGCCTCGTTTTCTTCGACCAATAAGGAAGCAGAACCGACGATTGAAACGTCTGCAGTTCAGCCATAACTGCTTACTATTATTAGTACGGCAATGCATCGTACTGACATTCTCGTACGATGTTTTCGGCTTCGTAGAATGTGGCTAGTGCACCTTTTTATCCTGTTGCAACACTGCGATAATCAAATCGTTGAGTGGTAAACTGAGCAGATCGACCAGACTAATGCCGTACAAAGAGGTTACCTGCTGCAAAACGGTCAAGGATAACTCGGTCCGACCCGTCTCCTTTTTGCTATAAGCGGCCTGGCTAACGCCTAACTGAAAAGCAACGTATTCCTGGGGATAGCCGTGAATCTCCCGAAGCTTGCGGATTTTGATAGCAATGTGGTTCATAGTATAGATTGAAAAGTTTGTATCATTTGATCGATACAAATCAATCTTAGTTAGACATGAACAGAAACTTGTTTCGACCAATGCGCTCACTTCATCGACCAATGTGTCATTAACCAAGCTGATTGATCAGTACGCCCACCCATTACATCGATAAATGACGAGTTAACTGCCTTCTATCCCTGATAAACGGTACTTCCTTTATGGTATATGGCTTTCTAATGAGACATAGCAGTAAGGCCATATACAAAAAAACTGACTTTAAAGAACGTGCCTATCAATGAAGATATTACCAATTTCTCCTCCGGGAACGACGATTTAGTACTGATAATAATTTCTATATAACTTATCTGAATAAACTATATCTCAATGGGTTATGATACAACTGATTGTTATTGAATCCGGCTCAATGGTAGGCAACCTTTGTTGCATCAAACAGGACAAAAAATCAATTCCAAATCAATGTTAACCATAAAGCTAAAAAGCAATGAAAAACCGTATCAACTCCGAATTCTCTTTTGAAGTCTGGATGAATAATGACTTCGACTCTATGGCCCACGAAGCTGGCTCGTTCGATGACAATTGGCTCGTATCTGCTGGCGACCTATTTGGCCAAATAGACCTATCGATGGATGATTCAGCAAATTACTACGACGAAGCTGCCTAGTCAATCAATAGCAACTCAATTACGAGCAGAAAAATTTTTACTGAAATGGATAAATTTTTCTCACTATAGCTGAACATATAATAGTAGTTATCCATTATAACCTAATCGAATAAAATACAATATTTTGTTGTTGATAGCTGATTATTTATCGCACAACTTTGTCCCATCAAAACGGAAACAATTAACAGGAATTAAGACAATACACACACTAAATAAATCGAGACATTATGCAAAATACATTAATACAGTTAAACGAATTAGCGCCGTTGAGCGAAGTCGAACTACCACAAATAACGGGCGGTAGTGATGACGTACCAGTGATGATAGATATCTATTTTCCCCGGCCTTTTCCCATCATAAAATTTCCCCCGATCAAGTTCCCTCCTATCAGATTACCGTTACCAATTGATCCAGGTACACTGTAGTCCAGCGAAACAACTCATTAAGACTAAACTACGCATAGTAACTATACAGAGTAAGCTAATTATCATCTCAATCCCTCATTTACAAAGCACGTTTTCCGGAACGATAAGCGTAAAGAGTTGGTGGAACGAGAGGGATTAATCGCAGAAAAATCAATAGCCATATAACGTATCAAGCTGGTGGGGTAAGATTGGGCAATTCCCCTGCTCTATTGACGGGGGAATTCTTTCAACAACATAGCAGACCCAGTATAAATTAGTACTAGAGGTTATAAAGTAAAACCAATAGCTATTGAGCTAATGACTTATTTATCAGACATTTATGTTACAAATAAACTAAAAATAACCAGAAATCATGGCTAAAGTAAATGTATTGGTCGTAGCTGGCTTACTGCTCCTGGCGACTGCCTGCAAAGAGAATTCTCCTGTGGTACCCGTCCAGGCGGCATCTCAAGAAACCTCTTCAGAACCCGTACTGATTGTCCCCTTGGACGATTCGGTATATGTGAACAAAGGCAAAGGCAGACCTGACAAGGTAAAGCATGAAGTGCCTGGCCCATTATACCACGTCGATGTGATGCCGGA
The DNA here is from genome assembly GCF_054776575.1 of Spirosoma humi. Classification (NCBI taxonomy): domain Bacteria; kingdom Pseudomonadati; phylum Bacteroidota; class Cytophagia; order Cytophagales; family Cytophagaceae; genus Spirosoma; species Spirosoma humi. Next base: position 993,603 of record NZ_BAAHBR010000017.1, on the reverse strand, counting down.
AGAGATAGTAATAGAAAAATAATAACGAAGTACCTGTTTAACAAGTAGTTTAACCTAGTAAATCAATTCAAAAAACATGCTGATAGACCTAACGAAAACGGAATTGGGGACCATTGAAGGTGGAAACTGGCTCAATGACCTGGCTCGCGCAGCCGACACAGTTCTCGACGTTTGCGATGACTTTCAAAATAATGGATCAAATCGTCCATTTCAGAAATACGAATAAACTAATAAACGTATGCAAACAGATAACCAAACTCAGGAGCTAACTCAAAAAGAGCAACGGGAACTAACAGGCGGCAACTGGCTGTACGAAGCGGCAAAGGCTGTTGCCGATGCCGTCCTGGATATGCTTAGCTACAAAGGGCCACAGGCATAATGCCGTGACCGACCATACTCCATCTAGTTCAATAGCTTGGAGGTATCAATTGCGAATTAATTAATAGACACAGGGTTGGCGATCTGCCGAATAACTCAAGGAAGATGCCTGTAATACGTTTGATAGCTATCGGGCACAGATCCCGTAGATAACGATCAGGCAGACGGTTTTCACTAGCAAGAGACGAGCTCTGTGGTATAGATTGAGAGTGCCCTCCTGGCCAACGCATCCCGGGTAAGCCGTGGCCGGAAGGAATAGTGTATACATTGTTTTATACCATTTTAATAAACCAAATCATGACTAATTTTAATCTTGACCAAGTTGAAGTAGTTGAATTGAAAGCCATTGAATTGACCGAAGTTGACGGTGGTTACTCCTGGGCGGAATTTAAGCAGGATGTTTCTGATTTCTTTTCTGGAGTCGGCGAAGGTTTTAGCAATCCTCGTAAATAAAAAAATTATTATTCACTATTTAACTATCTTTTACTATGAAACTGTTAAGCCAAGAAGAATTAACCTCTATTAATGGTGGTAGCGAAGCAACCAGAGAAGCAGGTCGCGTAATTGGCGAATTCTTTCGCGGATTCATGGATGCTTTCGGGTTTTCTTAATATTTCCTTCATTTTTGTTTAATCATTTTTTCCTTTAAAATCCAAAGCAATGAATACTCTTACTGTTTTAGATCTTTCCGTACTCGAGTTGAACGAGATGAATTTCAACGATATGGCCTTGGTTGATGGTGGAATGACTGCCTACGAAGCGGGTCGGGCTGCTGGAGCAATTCTACAAATTGCAGCCACTATTATTGCCTTTTTATAGGTCTACTTTAGAATAATCACGCGAAGACAGGTTGCTAAAGTAGCAACCTGTCTTCCTTAAAAAAACCTTGCCATGAACTTAGAAAAAACGTTAACTTACAATCGAATATTTAGTATAATTGCAGTAGTTTTGCTTTTTATAACTTATACATTTAATGATAAAAGTGCTTTAAAAGAAGCACTCTCAATAATTGTCCCTATTTCGCTTTTTATGAATTTCTTTATAAAAAAGAAGATCACGGAAAGTGAAACAGGTCATCCTGTACCGTTTAACATCAAAAGGATTGCCTTTGAAGTGATTTTTTTGAGTGTAGCTCTCATTAATTTTATAAAATTAGTCTGGTTATAATAAGTATGATGATATAGCTTACAAAAGCGAAATAGCATCACGTTTAGATTTTTTCAATAATCAACTGCACAGACTACATTGTTAAGCAACACATATGGTTTTTATTAGTCATCCTTACTGCTTTTAAAGCGCAGCTCCGCATTGGAGTTGCGTTTATCATTCGTGTTTATAGAATGCCAAGAGTAGATTACGGGTCATTTTACCCAACAGTACAACCCGATCGCATACGGTATTCCCCACCGTTATAAAGTACAACTACCTGTTATTGAACCTCGTATAGCATCGACCGACCTTTGAGATAAGATTTTATCCCAAACGTCAACGCGATGCAACATCAACTACACCCGCCTACTGTCATTGAGCACACGACGGAGGCTTATCTGCCCCAGGTTACGGTTCGGGGGCAGCTTATCTATTGCTCCGTTACCCTGGCCATTGTGGCAGCCCTCTGTGCCCTACCGTTCGTGCATACCGAGGTATCTGTGCAGAGTAGTGGCATGGTTCGCACGGTGGCCGAACGCAATGAACTTCGCCCCCTTGTGGCAGGCATCATCGCTGAAGTGCTCGTTCACGACAATCAACCGGTACACCGGAACCAACCCATGATCCGGCTCCAGACCGACGTACTGGACAGTAAACTCCGGCTGAACCGCTCCCAGCAAAGCGAAAAAAACCTCAACATCCACGACCTCGACCGGCTCGTACACGCTTCCCGCCAAAACCTGTTATCAATATCCGGTCTGCAATCACCAGTGGTACGCCAGCAGTACGAACAATTCCGGTTTTTGCTCACCGAGAACACCCAGACGCAAACCAAGCGCAAACGCGAGTTAGACGTCACCCAGCAGCTTTACCAGGACAAAGTTTTGGCGAAGCAGGAGTTCGAGGACAAAGAATACACCTACAATACGGTGGTCGCCCAATACGCATCGCAGATAGAACGGCAGGTGAGCGAGTGGCAGGCCAGCCTCAACCAACATCAGCTTGCCCTCGATGAACTCCGCGCCCAGGAACGTCAACTACTCAACGAGCAAAAACTACACACAATCAAGGCACCCGTGGATGGCACGGTCAGTCAATTGGGCGGCCGTTATGCCGGCTCCTACGTACAGCCCGGCGAAGTGCTCGGCGTGATCTCGCCCGATTCCAACCTGATGGTCGAGTGTTACGTATCGCCAAAAGACATTGGCCTGCTGCGACCTGGTATGATCACCCGCATGCAGGTCGACGCCTTCGACTACAATCAGTGGGGCATGGTGCAGGGCAAAATCACCGAAGTATCGAACGACATTATTGTAATGAACGATACGCCCGTGTTTCGGATCAAGTGTCAGCTCGACCAGAATTTCCTCGCGCTTAAGGAAGGGTACAAAGGCTATCTCAAAAAAGGCATGACCGTACGGGCACGATTTGTGGTGACGCGTCGCACCCTGTTCGACCTTCTCTACGACAACGCCGATGACTGGCTCAATCCAAAGAACACGCCTGCCTTAGCCACGAAATAAACGAAACTCCCTCCTAAGAAATCATGGCAAAGAAAACGATAATCAAACAACACGATATTACCGACTGCGGGGCGGCTTGTCTGGCGTCGATCTCGGCGCACTATAAACTCATGATGCCCATTGCCCGCATCCGGCAGATGGCGTCGACCGATCAGAAAGGAACGAATGTGCTGGGCATGATCGAAGCGGCTCACCGGCTGGGTTTCCAGGCGAAGGGCGTACGCGGCACGTTCGAGAGCCTGAGCAAGATTCCCAAACCGGCTATCGCTCACATCATTATAAAGGAAGTCCTGCACCATTTTGTGGTCATCTACGATGTGACGGACAAACACATTGTTGTGATGGACCCTGGACCGGGCAAATTCATAAAACACACCCACGAGGAGTTTAAGAAAATCTGGACCGGCGTGTTGATTCTCCTGCTGCCTGATGATCAGTTTACGGCCGGCAATGAGAAAGTGTCTGCCACGCAACGTTTCTGGCAGTTGGTACGGCCACACCGCAGTGTGATGATACAGGCGCTCTTTGGTGCGTTGATTTATACGGTGCTGGGTCTGTCGACGTCGATTTATGTACAGAAGATTGTCGATAACGTCATTGTGGAAGGCAACCGGAATTTGCTCAACCTGCTCAGTATCGTGATGGTTCTGATTCTGGTGTTGCAACTCTTCATCGGCAGTATGAAAAGCATGTTTGCGCTCAAGACGGGGCAGCAAATCGACGCGCGGCTGATTCTGGGGTATTATAAACACCTGATGAAACTGCCGCAGCAATTCTTCGATACGATGCGGGTGGGCGAAATTATTTCCCGAATCAACGACGCGGTGAAGATACGGGCGTTCATCAATGATGCGGCTACAGGCCTGGTTGTCAACGTGTTCATCGTGTTATTTTCCTTCGGTATGATGTTCACGTATGACTGGAAACTGGCGATGATCATGCTGGCCGTCATTCCTTTCTACGGGGTTATTTACCTAATCGTCAATAAGCTGAATAAGAAATATCAGCGGACGCTGATGGAAGATGCCGCCGAACTGGAGTCACAGCTGGTCGAGTCGCTGAACGCGATGGGTACCATCAAACGGTTCGGCCTGGAGGAGTTTGCCAATGTCAAAACGGAGACGCGATTCATCAAACTACTCAAAACCATTTTCACCTCGGCCCGCAACTCGGTCTGGTCGGGCAACGCGACGGAAATCGTGTCGCGTCTGTTCACCATCGTACTGCTCTGGGTGGGGTCAGGCTTCGTTATCGACAACCAGATTACCCCAGGTGAGCTGCTATCGTTCTACGCCCTCATCGGCTATTTCACCGGTCCGGCGAGTCAACTAATCGGGGCTAACCGAACGGTGCAGGACGCACTCATTGCCGCCGACCGTTTGTTCGAAATTATGGATCTGGAACGGGAAGAAACCGAGAATAAGATCGAACTTAAACCGGAGATGATTGGCGATATCCGCTTTACCGACGTATCATTTCGCTACGGAACCCGTACGCAGGTATTCGATAACCTCAGCTTAACGGTACCCCGTGGGAAGATCACCGCCGTTGTGGGCGAAAGCGGGTCGGGCAAGTCCACGATGCTGTCACTGCTGCAAAACCTGTATCCGCTCCAGAGCGGTAGCATTCACATAGGCGATTACGACATTAAGCACATTAGTAACGACAGCATCCGGCGTCGGGTGAGCGTGGTTCCGCAGAAGATCGACCTCTTTGCTGGAAACGTAATCGACAATATTGCCATCGGCGAATACCAACCCGACATGCAGCGGATTGTAGCCATCTGCCAGCGACTCGGCATCACGGATTTCATCGAGAAACTCCCCAATGGTTTTCATACCTACCTCGGCGAAAACGGGGCAAGTTTATCGGGTGGACAGAAGCAGCGAATTGCTATTGCCCGGGCCCTGTACCAAAACCCCGACGTCTTGATTCTGGACGAGGCTACCTCGTCGCTCGATTCCATTTCGGAGAAGTGCGTGCAGGAAACGATTCAGCACTTGCGGGAACACAACAAAACCGTCATTCTCATTGCACATCGATTAAGCACCGTGATGAATGCCGACAAAATTGTGGTCATCGAACAAGGTAAACTAATCGAAGAAGGGTCACACTTCGAGTTACTGGCTCAGAAAACCGCTTATTACAAGCTCTGGGCCTCCCAGATGCCACTAACCATTACTACGATGGCCCAGTCGCCACTGGATCTACTCCAGATTAGTGCCAATGGCGATCAATCCGTTTCCAGAATTGACAACACCGACTCTAAATCCGCCCTGGTCGCATGAAACATATATGCTTACTCTTATTCGCATTGAGCCTATTTAACCCGGCTTGGGCTCAAGGTCCCCTATCCGCCTTGCCAACATCCGCCGAACCACGCTCAACTACGTTGACGCTGGAACAGTGTATTACATTGGCGTTGGAAAATCAGCCAGCACTGCGGCAGTCAGTCCTGCAAAAGCAAGTGGCTGATAACAACATGGAGCAGACCCGAAAGAGTCAATTGCCAGTAATTTCGGGGATTACTAACCAGGGAATGAATTTTGGGCGCAACGTCGATCCGTACACGAATGGCATCACCAACGCTCAAATCGCAACCAGCAACGCAGGGTTGGGATTAAACTGGACTATTTTCAACGGATTTCAGGTCAAGAATACCTTGTTCCAGCAAAATTTGATCGCCCAGGCGAGTCAATTTGACGTGGCAGCCATTAAAAACAACCTTACACTTAACACGCTGCTGGCTTATTTGCAGGTACTATCAGCTCAGGATTTATTAGCGGCAAGTGCGGTTCAGGTAGCGGTATCGCAGGCTCAGGTTGAACGAACCGAAAAGCTGGTGAAGATGGGTACGGTCGCTCCATTTAATCTCTATGATGCTAAAAGTCAACTGGCCATCGATGGTATGCAGCGTGTACAGGCCAAAACGAACCTGAATGCAGCCCTGCTGACCTTGTTGCAGGTACTGAATCTGCCCGCCACCACGCCATTAGAACTTGTGCGACTATCGGACACGATATCGATACAACCCAGCTTAATCGATGCGCACCAGTTGTATAGTCAGGCACGTACGTTCATGCCTGAGGTGCTGGCTGCCGATCTCCGGACGAAAGCTGCACAGAAAGGAATTGATCTGGCCAGAGGGCTCGCGTATCCAAGCGTGACGCTGACGGCGAATTGGGGAACGTCGTTCTCAAGCGCAGCCCGGCAAAATATACTGAGCCCAGATATGATTGAGCAAACCACAACCGGCTTTGTCGATGTGTCTGGGCAGTCATATCCGGTAAAAGTGCTGGCCCCAACATCGGCGACGGAGCGCATTGGCTATTTTCACCAGCTCGACAATAATCAGTATAAAAGCGTGGGTGTAAACATCCGCATTCCGATCCTGAATGGTTTTCAGGTACGCTATCGAACGACCAATGCGCGATTACAGCAGCAGTTAGCCGAGTCACAGGCCGAAGGTGTCCGGCGCAACCTAAGGCAGGCTATTGATCAGGCCGCCAATCAGCTAGAAAACGCTTACGACCGTTATAATGCGTTGAAACAACAGGTTTCGGTACTAGGGCAGTCCTTTAATGCTGCCGAAGCCCGATATAACGCCGGTCTATTAAACGCCGTAGAGTACAATCTGGCGAAAAGCAATGTTGACCGAGCGTCGGTTAATTTGATTCAGCTTCAATACGAGACGATCCTTCGCGAGAAGATTGTTGACTTTTATAGGCGGGGTGAGTTATAACGGGGCACTAACTCAAACTCATCTTAATTTAATGATAAGGTTGTGGATGCAATCTGTAATTATTGAGCTAAATCAGTGTGGCACCTAAACTGTTATAGGCTGGTTCCTGACTAAGCTTACAAAGGATTGTATGTTGCGGTTTACCGATATTAAATACTAATTTTTTATCTACCAAAAAGTCGTTTAGTTAAACGTCCGAATGATATTGGGAAAAGATAGAATAGGGATTTCGGCAATGTGCTTACCGCTTGTGCTTGCAGTGGAGAGAGTTTCCTGCGTCTGATCCTGTTTTGTATAGAGCGTCTACAAAGCCGTCTCAACTACCTCCAGCTATTCCGCTTTATAAAAAGGCTAACCACTGGCTAAATGAAACGATTGTTGTGTTGCCAATAGGACTGTATTTCCCGACAAATACAGCACCAAACCAAACACCGATCATGCCAACCGAGTCGATCCTTAACGCACAACTGGCGTTAGCAGAAATGAAAACAAATCCAGTCCTGCGCGACTGGCAGGAACGAAATCACGATTTCTGGAAAGATATTCTTAGTAAAATGCCACCTAATCCGCTGGAGGTATCCGACTTTCAGCCCCGGCAGGGCTATCCGGGTACCATGCTCGAACTGATGGGAGCAGATTTTGGCGATGTTAACACACCCATCACCGTAACAATAGGGGGCGAGACGGCCCTGGTGTTGGAGCGAACGCCGGTCTGGATGCGGGTATTGACGGGTCAGAATACCAAGACGGGTAAAGTAGAGGTAACCGTGGGTGTTAACTCCGCCACCGGCCCGGCTGATTTTGAACTGGCTAAATCAACAACCTACTACGACGACGGGCCGCCGGTTGTCCTGAAAAGCCAGGGATCGTCAGGACAACCCGGTTTAGCCAAAATGGGTACCATAAAAGTATTTGTGGCCTTAGTGACGCCCAATGACCTTACCGCAGTACCCGCCAACATCCGGCAGACAATTGTTGATCAATGGACGGCAGCCACTACCTATTATAATCAGGCCAGTTTTGGCAAATGTACGTTAGCCCCCACAGTGTCCGCCAACTGGACTACACTGAGTGGCGCATTATCCGATTATTACTGGTCAACAAAACTGGATGCCGACGGTAATCCGGTGCTCGATGATGATGGCAACCCGGTTGGTTATGATAACTTCTGGAACATTGACCGTGTTGCCGCCGAAGCCGTCAACGCTAACCTGACCGCCATTAATAACGGTAGCTTTGATATGGTAGCTGTCTGTGGCTTCCTCAATGGAGCCTTTTGCCGAGGGTGGGGCAACATGGAGAAACAAACGTTCTCTTATGCGGGAAACGGGCTGGCCATTTCGGCTCAACTCAACAAGAATACGCCCTTCATTACCGTAGGCGAGGTATCGGACTGGGGAAGGCTTTGCCACGAAGTTGGTCACAACATCGTAGATCCAGTATTTAACAGTGCTACGCTGGGTGAAGACGTGTATGGTTCTGATCTGATTGACGCCAGCGAAGCAACAGCCCAGACTTTCGATATCATGGGCAATCACGACTCACATCCACTGTTTTCCGGCTTTCACCTGGAAAATTTAGGCTGGCTCATCGATAACAATCCCGGTAATATCGATGCGGATAACAGTGGCATACCGGGCCTGACCAATATCCGGAGGGTGCAGTGGGATCGGAATCCTAACTCGATTGATGTTGATCTGATTGCACACGGTTTGGCCGAGAACAGTACGCAGGGCCAACATCACGTACTGAAAATCATGATTACGCCTTCACTAGCCTATTACGTCGAAGTACGCCAGCAGCCGGGAGCCACAGCGCAGGTGTTCGATACCCAGATTCCGGTTGGGGCCTCCCCTAACCAGGGCGGAGTCGTGGTTACTCGCGTACTGACTGATACGGTTAACAACAATCAGCAGACTCGGTTCATCACCCTGGCCCATGATCCGGTTGTACTAACCCAGGGGCAGCAGGCCGTTGATCCGCTACGGGCGCTGACAATCAGCGTCCTCAACGACAATATACAGGCCCGGCCGCAAATCTGTCGCGTACGAATAGCCTGGGCACAGGTCATTGGAGACGACCCCGCCGGACGCTTTGATCTGCGCATTACGCCCTGGAACAGCGATTTCGAGACGCCTGATATCTGGATTGATCGACCACCGATGGGCACCTTTACCAATCTGTCGGATAGCGAAGGGCGGCCAACGGGCTCGGGGGATAAACCACTGGTGGGCACCATCAACCGATTTATCAGCCGGATCCATAACGATGGGGTTGACCCAGCTACTAACGCCCTAGTTACGTTCTATTCGATTACGCCACCGGGCGTGGGGGACAACGGCTCCTGGACTCCGCTCAAAACGGTATCAGTGGCTACGGTGGCGGCCGGTGGTTTCTTTGATGCGGCAACCAACTGGGTACCGCTGGTTGGCGAGCATACGTGCCTGAAGGTATCCCTATCGCAGCAGCTTGGCGAAATCACGGGCGGCAATAACCAGGCGCAAGAAAATATCTTCGATTTCGACATGCCCAGCAGCAGCCCTGTAGAACCGGTTGTGCTGCCTGTTGCGATTCGCAACCCCTCCCCTCGCCGGGAACGAATCCACTTGATGCCCAGCCTCGTCGGAAGGCAGGTAAAAGACTCTTTTCTGGTAGCGCTACCTCACCAATGGGTGTGGGTAGATGGCAACAGCGAGCGCATACTGAACTTAGTCGTAATCGCTCCGATGACCATGGAGCGCTATCTGAAAATACCGCCCGTTCAGGTACGGGTAGCGGGCTTTCTCGAACGCAAGTACACCCAGCCCGATCCGAAAGGGAATATTCCAGGTGAATTTTTAACGCCCATCGGGGGCCTGACCGCCCGGTGCAAACCCAAACGTCGCGGGCGTATCGACATGAGCGCCAAGCAGGAAAACCGGAGCATTGCAGTTTTTGGTCGTATACAACCCGCAGAACCCACGCAAAATGTACTGCTGGTGACCACAGGCCTGCCCAACGGCGATCTGGTCGTTGGCCAAGTGAAGGCAACAAATGGGTCGTTCGAAACGAAGCTATCCGTAGCTGTCATCCTTCGCAGCCACCCCGAGCTACGGGGCGAAACGATTAAGCTGGTGGCTGTACTGGTCGACTCTTCCACCGTTACGGAAACGCGTTCGGCTCCTGCGCAGCTGATACATCTCTAATTAACGGCTAGGCGCTGGTCATTGGGTGGCTCAACACTTCCTAACCACCGAATGACCAGTCCATGAGGTCCATAGCTAATTTGACTTACCTGTGAACTACTGATAGCTTATTCTTTAGGTTCAATTGGCTTAGAAAGGAGATCGTTCAAAAAAATGAACCTGCTATATTTTACTGGACAGTTTATTAAGATTAATTATAGTCGTGGTCAATAAAATATAGTAAGTCCACTTAACATTTTGTTGGGGCATTGGCCAAACACCCAATCGGCTTAAAGATGTAACTATATTGGTTCTTTTGTGCAGATTAGTTCATTTGTTATCGTTCAAAAAAAGGTCAAACATTATCACTAACTGAACGAGAAGTAATCAGCTACTAAAACCGTTCAATTAAACGTCCGAATAAAATAAGGACAAGACACCCTAAGTTTCTCCCTGATTAGATAACAAGGCGGCTATTGTCAACTTGTAAAAGAGTATCTACAACTTTTAGCTACAAAAATTTTTTCCTTTTTGTAGCTAAAAGCTCAATAAGCCGGGGGGTAGTAAAAAAACGGAGTATGACCGGGGGGGTTTCAACCGGTAGTACCCGGCATCGCTCGTAAACTGATTTTTACAGTATATTAGTATAGTTGTCTACAGAACGAACAGCCCTGACGGAACTATCGAGCTTTCCGCTTGGCGAATTATGGTAGGGAGGTTCGATTTTCTAGGACGAACTGCTCCTCTTGGTTGGGGGTTGAATCAACAAGATTGCTTGAATAAGAAATCGAGACAATCGTTTTGCTCTCTTTTCAATTTGACTACTCCAAGGCTAAATCAGATCTATTTGGTTTGACTTTTTTTGTCAAAACTACTGCCTCAAGGGGTAGTTTAAGGCCTTCGTAATAATTTCTTGACATTTTCACCTATTAACTTAACAATCAATATACATCTCGAAACAATGACCATCAAAGTACATATTTGCGGTCATATATGACCACAAATTATCTGAAGGTCTCTCCAGAAATGCAGTTTGATAGCTGAATTACCCTTTATAGGCTAGTTGTAGCTTTGCCAATTTGTTTAGTTAAGTGCAGGGTTAAAGCGGGGCATGAAGAAGTGGTCTTAACATGAAGAGCTTTATGCCATTAGTATCTGGTGTTGTTAGGTATTGTTTTATGGCAAAGTTACTAATGAGAGTTGATATTAGCTATTGGATCTCCCGGTTGACTTGCAGTTGTTGAGGTCAGACAATGGCAGGTCAAACCATACTTATCATACTAAAACTACTGCCGCAAGACCTATTTTTAAGACCAAATTCACAAATCTCCGGCCTATTTGTATATGTAACTCATAATCAATCAAATAACCTCACCCATGTATTTCGGAAGGGGGTGTTCAGTATAGTATATCATACGGAAGCGTCAGAAAAAAAATCCCATAAAGGCGTTTTTCTTGAAAAACGGCCAGGTCGATCGTTATTCAAATAAGGACATGATTGAGAAGTTTAACGCCTTAAATTAGCCTGATTTAAACAGTTTAGTATTTGTTTCTTTTTAGTTATACCACCTTCTTATGATAAAGATACTTTTGGAAGTTAGGGTAGGTAGCGTATATATTGGCGATGGTACCCGGACAGGCTTTGGAGTCGTCCAGCGAATAGTATTTTAACTGAAATAAACTAAGTGTCTTTTTCCAATCTACTTCGCCTTTTATTTATTCAATACAAATTTGAGGAACTCGTTTTGATTATGACTCAATAATACGAAGATGGTAGTTTCAGCTACGCGATTGGAGCAGCAGATAGGCTGGCGGGCAAACGAAATGTATTCCAGCATATCAAATAGATCACTGTTTTCGGCTAAATCAGTCGTGGAAAGGCTCCTGGTTCATCTTTACCATAACCAGCATCGACTAAACTATTCGATAAGGTCTTACGAGTTGTGGCTAAAATCTGAACTTTGGGTCTAAGCCTTTGATAGTTTACCTTTTTGGGAAAGGTGATATATTTACCTTCACACTGATCGCATTATTGGGAATTCGCACGACAACCACTGGTCCTTTTACTTCGTGGAGCATCTTACGGTTAGTTCTACTTTATGAGTAGTTGCTTTTTTATCATAAGACTTCTCCAAAAGTCATACCGCTTCCGTCAGCCGGGCGATAACGGGGCCGCATGAGTATGTCGCGTAGGTCGACGTTATTTTCACCAGTCAGGGCATTCTGCTGTACGTAGTCAGTCACATATAACGACTGGACTAATGGCCGTAAGAATTCGGCTTTCTTTTGCCAATCGGTAAGCTTACCAGTATCTGGCCATAAGACCACGTCCTTCCCTTTTAAAACGCTGAATGTTTCGGGCTTCGTCCAACCCGCTCCAGAGCTTCCCCCCGTTGCCAGCCATACGTATTCATGCCATATTAATGAACATACAATAGCGGTTGACTCTCCTTCAACCAAAGCGACTTTCTTGTTAGGGTATTTATTCAGTAGGTGTTCGCCAAATAGACACTGTTTTAAATGTATGTCAGTAATACCAGCCTGTTTAGCTATTCTTTTACCAGCGAAAAAGATCTTACTCTCGCCAGATTTGGTAGATTTGAACCGTTGTTCTGTTTGATCCCAGTGTTCGGCTTCCTGATCTATTTTTACTCTACGTCCATTCATAGCATCGAAGGGGATAATCTTCACCTGTCTAAGGTTGCCATCTATGTCAAATTGAGGTAGACAGGTGGATAGGTAACCTAAATATTGCCAATAGTTTGACGTACCCAAACGGTAACGTGAAAATGCCTTGTTAGCCACCGAGAAGCTGAACGTGTAACCCAGATATTCATATAAGCCATTGCGTTCGAACAATATTTGAGAGCGCTCATACAGATCAATAGGCAAATAACCAACCTTTGGCAATGGCATCATTATCGACTGCTCACGTGGTCTATATACGTTAGATGGAGATGTAATTCCAATATTCCGCTTTCCATTAAGGTCGATACCATAGTACAGATGGTACAGATCGAACAAAGCCGTCATAAAATCAACATTATAAGCTTTTGCATAGGCAGTAATTGGATACCAGCATTCATTAGTTTGATGGTTATAGATAACTGGTTTACCGCGTTTATTGGAGATATAGTATCGTTCCGCACTATTACGGGTCTGGTCAAATAATCTGACGAGTTGCTGATTTCGAGTAAGGGACTGCCTTGCTAATTGGGACAGGATGGCCGTACCAAAGTCCGTTTCGAGTTGGTCGGCAAGGGAAGGGCTAAACATACTGCTGACTGCTAATGTAGGTGCCAAATAGATTTTGGCAGGCTAGTTTTCTTACTGCCAACTGCCAAGCCCCCTATAAGGGGCTTGGCAGTTGGCAGTAACTTTCAACAACTTGGGTTCAACTGATAAAACTGATCTCTACCCTTACGAAACTCTCCAAGCACCACCGGGCGACCATCTTCATTATACATAGCTGGTCGTTCTTCTTTGATAGTTTTTAGACGGTCCCGAATAGTTGAGTTATTAGCATCAAACTCGTCTTGTAATTTCTTATGTACTTCGCCTTTGGGCATTGGGCCTTCAGTTAATAAACTGACCAGACGGTCGGTTATGTCTTCAATATCAGCTTTATGTTTTCGCTGATTATTATGTGCGGCCACCTGACTGGCATCCGCTAATACTAAGCGATTTTCCTCCTTCGAAAATTGTAGTAAGACAGCTTCCGGACGTTTGCCTCGTCTTAATTTTAAGTATCGCAACTTTATTATATCAGTCTCATTTCCGTTGGCATCTCGCTCTAACGCAATTTGGAGAGCGGTACTGGCTTTATTGGCAGCTTCTGTTCCGGTATGTCCTCTAGCTTTCTCTGTGCCTGGATTCTGGTGAATAACAAGCATAAAGGTTGCGTCGTAGTTATCGCAGAGATTTCCCAGGAAATCAAACAACTTCATTGATTCTCTAGAGTCATTAAAGTCTCCAATTGCATCTGTAACTACATCAATCAGGCAAAAAAGGTGCAATTTCGTATTTTCACGTACATCCCTTAAAAAGCATTCGATGGCACCGAAACGATAGGGCCGTTCGATTGCTTTGATGGATGTAAATCGAAAGTCTTTAGGTTGGGCTTCGAGTGCAAAACCCGCATTCAGCTTTATATTCTGTATGGCGGAGGGTAATTCTTCATTCAGATTGCGCTCAGTGTCGATATAACAGACGCAAAACTTTTCCTGTGTCTGTTTATAAAAAACCAAAAAGTTGGGATCTTCATCATCGCGAGCCAACATCATAGATGCAAATAGTTCGGCTAACCTTGACTTATGGCTTCCATAAGCACCCTGAATAATATTGATTGTCCCTCGGCCAATGATACCTGCTTCACCGCGTTTTATTAAGGCAGGACTGAATACTACAGGCTTTGTAGCAATATCACTCAGTAGCTGTTCACGTTCCAATAATGAGATGAGCCATTCATCTTTTTCTTTACTTTCGGCTTTCTGGTGAGAGCTAGCTTGTGGGCTGTTAGGCTCCTGAGTCTTATCCATTTCAGTGACAACCTCGCCATAGATAGCAGAAAACCTACTACTACTTGAATTAGAACCGTGTTTACTTATATGCTCATTTGCGTTCTCTGTATCTAGTTTATTTAAATCTGATACAGAGAACGTAGAGTTTGTTTTTAAATAAGTTTCTAATGCTTCTTTCTCTGTTGCCAATCTCCCCGTACGATTCAAAGGACTTACTATTTTAAAAACAACCCTATAGTGTTTTACACCACGAATAACTATACTAATCCAAAGGTCACCATTGGCTGCAGTGAACCGATCAGGAGCAGTTGTCTGACTTTCCATAAAATTTTTTATTAAAGCCTAGGTACAAGGCGGGTTTGAGTTTTACTTAACTGGCAGACTTTTTACAACCAGTTTTTAAGATCGCCGGGAGTGCTAACGACGTAAAGAAGGCTGTTCGCTTCTTCTGGTATATCGTAGTCTTCTAGGCCTGGCTTAAGAAAGATAAGTCGAACATGAAAATAGCCAACCTTAGCCCTTATACGCGATCCAAATTTGGCGAAATCAACATGCCATACTTGACCGCCGACCTCTCGAACAGCAACGGAAATTTGAAAGAGTGTCATATGCGCTTGCCTTTCTTGGCTAGTTGACGGCTGATCTGCTCTTCTGCGGCCTGTTCAAGTTTAGCCGCACTCGGCATGGGTTGGCGGGTCTGACTTCTTAGCCAGTTTAAAACGGCTACTTTCTCGTAGAGAACTCGTTTACCGAACTTGACAACACCCGGTATCTCACCTGCTGCGGACTTGATACGAAGGGTACTTGCTGGTACGCCAGAGCAAGTGGCGGTTAGCCATTTGAAATCGCCGTAAGGATCGGCTTCTGGGGCGGGGGTAGATTGATTGATTTTGATTGCTCTATCGACGGCATCAAAGATTAGGGCTTCTAAGCTTGGCCCATCAAGTATAATTAAAACTGACTTTTGCATCACCGTGCTTAATTTGGTTGATACAAAAGTCAGCTAGCTTATCAGCCGTTAAAAACCAGCTATCGTCCATTATCGTCCATTATCGTCCACGTAAGACGATCTATTGAAATAGCATTAAGCCTACGTATAAAGCCTCGTAGAGCGTCGTCGTAACTTATTATTGATTCATTTCTTGGCCTGCTATATGGCAAGCCTATTTGCTGAGCAAATATTTGGGTCAACTCAGAAGTTGGACGAGCAGGAGGAAGTAATTGTCTTTGTTGCAAAGCCTCAACGAAAGCCATCAAACTATTCTTTTGGCGAGCTCCGATCTGGTGAGTCCCATCCTTTTTAATCAAGTTTAGCCGTTTCAAAAAGGCCAGACAAGAATAGGCGTCACATTCTTGCTCAAAGATGTCTTTGAATTTGTCACTCAAAATAATTGATAGGCTTGTAGTCCTTTGATCAGGTAATTTAAACGAAGACTCCTGTGGATTATACACGCCATAGGCGTTAAAGCCCTTTAAGTCAAGCGTGTAAATATGTATACCTAAAGCCAATTTAGGGAGCCTTTTCAAGTATTTTATTACAGCTGGCCAATAAATATCCCGGTAGACAGCTATATTCCACTCAGCCCTGCCAGTACGCTCTAAGAATGACTTTTCCCAACTTTTGTCATTGAACTTGTCTATAGCCCTTTGAAAGGCTTCAATCCAACCAACCGTCAGATTGGGCATATCATTAAATATAAAGGATGTAATTTCTGTAATCTTATCTCGAGTTTTCTCTATCTCTGCACATAGTAAGTCAACCTGCCTTAGTGTTGGGCATGATGCAACTGCCTTAGTTAATTCTCTACGTATCAATTCAGACTCAAGAAGCCCTTCCCATCTATCGGCCATCCTATAAAAACGGGTACGTTCATACGGAGGTGCTAACCCGGGTGCTTCAGGTAGTGAAGCTATGAAGTGTACAAGGAACCAATCCTTTTCATTTAACGGCTTCTCACATTCCTCTTTATACTTCTGGGGAGTAAACAACGGTACAGTTCTACACCAAATGAAGTCAATAGTTTCATTAAGTTTATCAAAAAGGGGAGTTTCTATAGATGACATAATTAGGTCAAAATATTCTAGCCTGATCTTATTGGCTAATAATCAATTATAGATTTTCAAAAGCAGCATCAACCAAATCGGTATCGAACTCAGATAGGTAAATCTGGGTCGTTCGTTCATCAGTATGACCCATTGCTTCGCTGATAACGGCTGTAGAAACGCCGGAATGTTTTAGGGCCGAAGCAAAAGCGTGCCTTGCGACGTAAGTGGTTAAGGGAGTTGTAATGCCAACTGCTGTACCTATAGTTTTTAAATCCTGGTTAACCTGCCCCATAATTTTAGAACACCGGTTATGCATCTGCGTGGGGGTCTTATGTAAAGCCGTGTTGAGGATAGGAAAAATGTAGGCGTTGGGGTAAACGTCCTCGCCCTTGTACCGTTCAAGAATAGCCAGTACAACTGGCATTAGTCGAAGAGAAAACTTCCCGCCTGTCTTTTGGCGTATATATGACAAACGCGGTTTATCCTCTAAATCTGTGCCGATGTTCTTCCAGCGGAGCGTAGCCATATCAACGAAGTTGATACCCCCACAGTAATACGAAAATAGAAATAGATCCTTGGCCAGTTGTACACGCTGGCTGGTGTCGCGGAGGCTGGCATAAGGGCCTTCATAGGGTGATGGCTTATAACCTTCAACTTTACGAATATCCGCTTTACTGATCGCCCGCTTAGTAGTAGTCAGGTTAAACTTACCTATCTGGAATTTATTCTTTTCGGCGGCATTCCTAGCAAACGGGTAGCTGGTGGGTTTTGCATAACCGTTAGCAATAGCCTTATTCAGTACCGCTCGAAGCGTCCTGAACTTCACCGATAACGTAATTTCGGTCAATCCCTCACTTCTCATCTTGATTTCCCACTCGTTGCAGAACTTGATGTTTATGCCATCAAATGATACATCCTGGCCTTCACCAATAAATCGACGTAGGTTGTTTTGAACGTCCCGGTAGACTTTACTATTACCTACGTTGCCCGTTTTATCAAATTGGCCAATCAGTTCATCAAAATATGCCAACAGCTTGAATTTGCGGGTAACCAGCCGTTCACTACTAACTTTTGTAGCTACAGAACGAACATCGTGTACCTCATCGGACTCAGCTAAGGTTTCAGCTGCATTAATGTATTTCTCCTCCCATTTCCGCAAAGCTTCTTCGATGACTTTTCGCTTTACTGCGGGTACGCTTTTCCTAAATGTATTTGTCTCTTCATTCCAAAACTTGGGGTGTATCGTCAGCCCTGTTGAAATATATTTACGCTTACGATCTTTGGTTATGCGTAGCATAAATGGGTGGGAACCATCTGACAAAGTTTTAGAGGTAAAATAGATTACCTTGACAGCTGCTTGACTTTCTTTATGCTCAGTTGACTTTGCCATTTCACGTAAACCGGTTTACACATTGGTTTACACAAACATACAAAATTAACCAAAGCTAACAAAATATGATTCATATAACATTCTTGCAATTAGTTTAAAATCAACTCGATACGTTATCAACAAAATCTATCTAACATACTTGACTTGAGCTTCCCAAGCTGCAGGCCGTGGGTTCGAGACCCATTTCCCGCTCAAACATAAGCCCATGAAAATTAGCCGGTTAGCAGCGATGCTGGCCGGTTTTTTCTTTGGTCTTCACGGCGGTTTACACAACTATGTAAGTTGCCCTTTGCGTTGTTATTAATTTCAATAAGGCTCTAAGTTATCTTCGTCATGATAACTCATAACATCACAGCTGTGTATTGATCGACTCAAGTCCATGCCCCCTTCTACCAACACATATGCCTTAATTTGGCTTAGCTAGGGGAGGGTTTTCCTGAAGATTTGAGAAAGATAATTGAACACGTACAATCCCTAAATTTACAGCCATTTACGGCGTTCATATACCACTACTCTTTAGTCTTTATATGAACGATTTCATGTTTGTCTTGTCCTGTATTTATTCGGACATATAAATGAACACAAGTTGGGCAAAAAGCCTTAAAATGCCGATTAATCCCAATCAATCGCCAAACCCAGCGGTCTATATACGCATGTTAGTTAATGGGTTGAATGATTCAGACCTAGTTTGTTCTTACGAGTAGATTAACGCGTTTTTTACTTCCACTAGAAGCGCTGACCTACTCATGAAAGCTGATCTATTGGACGATACCTCACTTTGGCAACGTTTCCGAACAGGCGATGCGGTTGCCTTTGATCAGCTGGTTTACCGTTATTTTCAACCGTTATATCGCTATGGCGTCCGCCTGGATGCTGATGACGAATACGTAAAGGATTGTATACAGGATGTATTCATTGAACTATGGCAGCGTCGGAATACCGTTAACGAAACAGAGTTTGTTAAATTTTATCTCCTTAAATCCCTCCGTCGTCGCATATTTCGGGGAAGAGCCAAATGGGGTTCGGGTTGGGAGTCGTTACAGGAAGATTATCTTTTTGAGGTCGAGTTTTCAATTGAGTCCCAGCTTATCAATCAGCAGATTACCCAAGATCAAGTCCGGCAACTGGAAGCGTTGTTGAATCAACTATCCAAACGGCAAAAAGAAGTCATCTTTCTTAAATTCTACCAAAACCTGACTCACGAGCAGATTGCCGAGGTAATGGCCCTAAACCGGCAGTCGGTGTACAATATCCTCCATGAAGCACTTCAACGACTGCGCAACACTTGGCAGGGCGATATGGCTTCCTTCGTGGTCTTACTCGAGTTATTGATTGACTGCGCATAGCTCAGGTGCCGGTAATCATTACACAAAAATTATTTTTATATTTTATTTCATTTTACCCAGTAGGATCGGTAGGGTGACTGCATGTTGGTACTAGAGAGCTAGGTTTTAGCTTATTCCTTCATGAAAAACTACCAGGATTACCAGTTAACTGATTTTTTGCTCGATGAGTCATTTAATCGATGGGCTCGCCGGGAAAGCTCACCAGAAGAGGGGGCCTTTTGGCAGAATTGGCTAAGCCAATATCCTGATAAACGGGAGGTTGTTGAGCAGGCTAGTTTGCTCATAACCGGTTTACAGGTCAAACCATACCGGGAAATCACGGAACAGGCGTTGCATCATCAAGTCGATCAGATTCGGTTCCACACGCACCAACGGCGCTCAATCGGACTATCGATCCCCGCTCAATTTGGGTGGTTAGCGAGAGTCGCGGCCATCCTCCTGCTCATCTCCGGTATTGGTATGTCGATATGGGTATACCGAAATGCGTCGAATAGATCCGTTTATGCACAACTGGTCCAGAGCGCGCCAATGGCTTTACTGGAGAAGGTCAATACAACAAGAAATCCTTTATCCTTACACTTATCGGACGGCAGCCAGGTTACGCTTCAGCCTAACAGCCGCATCAGCTTTGACAAGCAGTTTAAGGGTGACAAACGGGAGGTTTACTTGATGGGAGAGGCTTTTTTTAATGTACAAAAAAATCCACGGAAACCTTTTTATGTGCATGCCAATGAAGTGGTGACTAAAGTTTTAGGGACCAGTTTTACGGTTAAGGCCTACGAAAATCAAGCGAATGTGCAGGTTGCCGTGCGAACGGGGCAGGTGTCTGTCTTTGCCAGAAACGACTGGCAACGGGCAAAAAAAGAAGTAAACAGCGATGTGCCTGGTGTTATCCTGACGCCAAACCAAAAAGTGGTTTTCAACCGTCAGGAAGGCCACTTTCACCGAACAATTATATCCAATCCAGTCATCATTAATCACCGGTTCGCCAACGATGTTTTCGTGTATGACGAAACCCCGGTTACCGAAATTTTCACCCAGTTGGAAGACGCTTACGGTGTTGATATCGTCTTCGACGAACAACTGCTCAAGCATTGCACCTTAACGGCAAAGTTTCATGACGAACCGCTGCTGGAGAAACTTAATCTCATCTGCCAAACCATAAAAGCATCTTACCAAATCGTTGACGCTCAACTTGTCATTAGTGCCCAGGGGTGCTATTGATTCTATTTTCTAATCCTTTTACACACAATTAAACCATATGAAAAAAAATAGACCTCTACGAACTTTCGCTCAGGGTCTCTTGAGAACGTCCCTCGTTCAAGGCTGCTTGCTGATGCTGTTTGCGGGTATGACGTATGCGACCACTGTCGATGCCCAATCGCCCCTGGACCGCCAGATTAGTCTGCAATTGGAAGATATAACGGTAAAAAATCTCCTGAAGACGATTGAGCGCGAAGCCGATGTTGAATTTATGTACAGCGACAAAATTATTCAGTCCAATCGGAAAGTCTCGATCACGGTCGCTAACGAACGACTCTCTGTTGTACTCGATAAATTTCTACGTCCGCTACAACTGAGCTATCAGGTAACGGGCAAGCGCATTCTGCTGAACTCGATCAGTCCAAACTTGCCACTACTGTTAAAGACCAGTCAAAGCCCAGCGAGCGTTACGGCCGACCGGATTGTTACTGGCTCGGTTACGGATGATACCGGTGAAGGGCTTCCGGGCGTTAGCGTCATTGTTAAAGGCAGCCAACGCGGCACGACTACCGACGCTCAGGGTAGCTACCGACTGAGCGTACCCGATGGCGGGTCGCCCATTTTGGTGTTCAGCTTTGTTGGTTACCAAACCCAGGAAGTGGCGCTTGGTAATAGCAGTCAACTATCGGTCAAGCTGCTGAACGACGATAAAACGCTCAATGAAGTGGTCGTCGTGGGATACGGTACCCAAAAGCGGGAAGACGTTACGGCGGCTATTGCTTCGGTACCTATGTCCGAGATACGCGATATGCCCGTATCCAATGCGGCAACGGCTTTGCAGGGGAAAATAGCCGGGGTGGTTATTCAACAGAATAATGGAACGCCGGGTAGTACACCCGCCATCAAGGTCCGAGGGTTTGGCTCGATCAGTGCGGGGAATTCACCGCTGATCGTGGTGGACGGAAACATCGTAGATGCCAACGTATTTGGCCTGCTGAATAGCAACGATATTGAGAGCATTGATGTCCTTAAAGATGCGTCTTCGGCGGCTATATACGGTTCCAAAGGCTCCAACGGAGTCATTTTGGTGACAACCAAACGAGGTAAAAATGGCAAAACCAATGTCAACCTGGACGTTTACACAGGTTTTCAGCAGGTGACCAAAAAAATTGATCTACTCAACTCACAGCAATTTGCCGAGTTTGGCAAAGAATCCTCGAACAACGCCTACATTGACAATGTGCCGGGTGCTAGCATTAATGATCCCAACAGTGTTCGACCAACCTCCTACCTGCGTTACCGCTATCCCCGGGGAGAGGTGTATGACTGGTTCAATTTTGATGATCCAACGCGGGTGGCCAATCTGCCGTATCACGACTATCAGGATATGATTTTTAGAACGGCCAAGATCAGTAACTATCAACTTGGCGTTTCGGGCGGCACCGATAAAGCCCGTTACCTGATTAGCGGTGGCTACCTCAAACAGGATGGAATCATCAAGGGCTCCACCCTTGACCGCTATACCTTACGGGCCAATGTCGATGTCAATATTACACCCCAACTACGAGTGGGTCTGAACCTAAACCCGTCGTTTAAGCAACAGCAGGAAGTTACGGCCGATGGGCACTGGGCTAACAACGGGATCATCAATGCTGCATTATCGGCCATGCCCATGGCACCGATTTACGCAGCCGATGGCACAACCTATTCCTCGCAGACCGAACTGGCCGCACCGTATAACTATCCGGGTATTACGAATCCAATTGCCAACATTACTGAGAACCATAGCCAATACCAGCAAGCTAATTTGTTGAGCAACGCCTACGTTGAATATAATTTCCTGAAAGCGTTCAGGTATCGGGCGTCGGGCAATATCAATTTTACGGAATACCGTCGGAATGGATATCGCACATCCCGTATTCCACTCAACCAGTTGCTGCCGCCCAACGTAGCCACGGGGAGAGCCGAATCCGAGCAAGGACTCGGCTGGTTGTTTAACCAAACCCTGACTTTCACCAAAACCTTGAACGATGTCCACAACCTGGAAGTACTGGTCGGAATGGAGTCGACTCGGTATCAGTATCAGTACAGTTTGGGGACGGGTAGCTCTTATGCCAACGACGTGGTAGAAACGCTGAACGCCAGTGCGAGTGGCACAACGTCTACCATCACGTCTAACCGCCGGGAAAACGCGTCGGCATCCTATTTCGCCCGGATCAACTACAATTATAAAAGTCGATACCTGGCTAATTTCTCCGTGCGTCGGGATGGTTCGTCCATCTTCGGTCCCGAAAATCGCTGGGGTACCTTTCCCGCTGGCTCGTTAGGCTGGCGCATCAGTGAAGAAAGTTTCATGAAGGGTATTAGCGCAT
Organism: Spirosoma humi; assembly: GCF_054776575.1. NCBI lineage: Bacteria > Pseudomonadati > Bacteroidota > Cytophagia > Cytophagales > Cytophagaceae > Spirosoma > Spirosoma humi. The sequence goes on along the minus strand of NZ_BAAHBR010000017.1, from coordinate 970,770 downwards.
TGTCGGAAGCCAAACTTCGGGTTAGCTACGGTTTCTCGGGAAACAATGCGTTCATTTCGGGCGGTAGTCCCGATTATTATCCCTATGCCGCCACCCTCCGGCCCGACAACTATAGCTACAACAATACGTTAGCCAATGGATTAGCACCGAGTTCATTGGGAAACCCCCTGCTGGGTTGGGAAAAGAGCCAGCAATTGGATGCCGGTATTGATGTAGGGTTGTTCAATAACCGCATCTATCTGATTGTCGACTATTACCAACGGATAACCAAAGATCTGCTGCTGGCGGTTAACGTACCTTCGCTAACAGGCTTTACGTCGGCCGTTAAAAACATCGGCAAGATGGAAAACAAAGGTTGGGAATTTGCTATTAACACCCGCAACATGACCGGCGCTTTCGTATGGAATACCAGCGCCAACTTGTCATTCAACCGCAATAAAGTGGTAGCCCTCGGGCCAACGGGTGACCCGATACGAAGCAATAGCGGGGTCGATCAAACGAACATCACTCAGATCGGATCGCCGATCGGAAGCTTTTACGGCTACAAACAGCTCGGTATCTTCCAAAATCAGGCCGATCTGGATCGCTATCCGCATGATGCAACGGCCAGACCGGGCGATGTAAAATTCGAAGATGTAAATGGCGATGGGAAAATTACGGCCGACGACCGGACCATTATTGGCAACAACCAGCCCAAATTCATTTACAGCATGACCAATAGCTTTAGCTACAAAGGATTTGATCTGAGCATTGCCCTTCAGGGCACCCAGGGTGGACAAATCCTGAACTTAAGCCGTCGCTTCTTCGAGAATCTGGAAGGAAATGCCAACCAAATCACGACGGTTTTGACGCGCTGGCGGTCGGAGAGCAACCCCGGCGATGGCGTTACACCCCGAGCGAACGCCCGTACAACAGGCAACAACAACGCGGTTTCTTCCCGTTGGGTTGAAGATGGTTCGTACCTGCGCATTCAGAATCTTAGCCTGGGTTATCAACTACCGAAAGCCTTGCTGAACAAAGCCAAAATCCAGCAGGCACGTCTCTATGTATCAGCTCAGAATCTACACACCTGGACGAAATACCTGAACTACAATCCGGAAGTGAGCAACTACGAAGGGCCGCTAACCGGCGGTGTCGATTACGGCTATTATCCACTGGCAAAAACGTTCACCGTAGGTATCAATCTGGGTTTCTAAACCGAAATGACGAAAAAAAATGAACGCATCTAAACTATACATTTCGCTGGCATTAAGTCTGGTTCTCAGCGCGTGTAGCAACGAGTTTCTGGACCTGAAACCGATCTCATCGGCCACCGCCGACAATTTTTACCGAACCGCTGACGATATCAAAAATGCCGTCAATGGGGCTTATGCGTCGTTACAATCGGGCGGTGTCTTTGGCAACAGTTACGTTTTCGGTGACGTTGCTTCCGATAACACGGTACCACCCGCATCCGGCTCCGTAACCGATCAGGATGAGTTTGATCGGTTTTATATCCGAACGACGAACCCCTTTATCTCCGGACGCTGGAATGATAGCTATACGGCCATTGCCCGCTTTAATACGATTTTGGATAAAATTGGCGGGGTGACTATGGACGAAGCACTGAAAAATCGCTCGATAGCGGAGACAAAATTCCTGAGGGCTTTGGTGTATTTCAACCTGGTCCGCACCTTTGGTGACGTGCCGCTGATCCTGAAATCTATCTCGAATCCCGATGAAGGCTACACGTATGGACGATCACCCAAAGCGGATGTATACGCACAAATTGAAAAAGATTTAACGGAAGCCGAAACGGGATTACCTGTTTCTTACCCAGCCGCTGAGGTCGGCAAAGCGACGAAGGGAGCAGCCAAGGCTTTATTGGGTAAAGTATACCTGACTGAAAAGAAGTATGCTCAGGCAGTTCCCAAACTCAAAGAAGTAATCGATTTGGGCGTTTATGACATACTACCAAACTACGGCGATGTTTTTAAGGTCAGCAACAAAAACAACAAAGAGTCGGTGTTCGATGTGCAGTATAAGTCCGGTGGCGCGGGTGAAGGTAATGCATGGCCAAATTCCTTTGCCCCGGAAAATTCGGGCAATGCGGTCATTGCCTTCGGGGGCGGAGGAAACAATCAGCCTACTGCTGACTTGATCAATGCCTACGAAACGGGCGATAAGCGTAAAGATGTTTCGCTCGCTACGTCCTATGTGAACGCCAGTGGGCAGACCATTCCCTACAACTTTGTGAAGAAATACTACGATACGCCCGTTACCAATAACGACAATGGCAATAACATTCCGGTTATTCGCTATGCCGACGTAGTACTGATGTATGCAGAAAGCCTCAACGAGGTTGGGTACCAGGCTACGGGCGATGCGTTTACCTACCTGAACAAGATTCGTAGCCGCGCTGGTCTGGCCAGCAAAACGGCGACCGATATTCCTACGCAGCAAGCCTTTCGGCTGGCTATGGAACAGGAACGCCGGGTCGAGTTTGCGTTTGAAGGCCAGCGCTGGTACGATCTGGTTCGAACCGATCGCGCGATAACGGTGCTGAACGGCAAAAAAGACCAAATCAGGTTAGTGAATACGCTCACGGAAAACAACCTGGTTGATCCAATACCGCAAAGCCAGATTGATATTAATAAAGCGAAAATTCAGCAAAATCCGGGATATTAATTAATCTGGCGTTCCGGTTGCAATACAGGGTAAAAGGGAACAACGGCTGTCTGTTCCCTTTTACGTTTACTCAATTGGGTTTACAAAAAACGATTGTTGCACAATGACTTATTTATGAAACCTTTACTTATTATCGGTTGCCTGTTGTTTTGCCTTTTCGAAAAAAGTTGGGGCCAGTCTGAGCTTGCATCCTGTCAGGCCACCCGGCAAGGAGATACCTTAATTCTGGGTAACTCGCTGATTCAGCGAACGTATTTATTTAAAGACGGGAATCTTACCTCGTTATCCATCACCGATAAACGAACGGGCAAAAAATGGGTAATGGGTAGCCTGGGACCGGATTTTGCCCTACCCGTTAAAACAGGCGATCCTGCTAGTGGTAGTTTTACGGTTAAAGCCATGGCAGAAACGGGCCTTTCTCCCGCCCATCTGGAAGCCGAAATGGTGGTGGCACTAGGAACACTATGGGTAAAGCGCATCTTTCGAATTTATCCAAACTGTCCGGTTATCGCCTGCGATTATTACCTGAAAGGCAGTGCTCCCAATTGGCAGCAGTCGGCCCAGCTGGCCTACGATCTGCGTAATATCGAAACGCAGGCCGCTCAAAAGGAAGGCTCGTCGAACACGGTGGTTATGGACCGGCTGGCGCTGCCCGGTCCGCATTGGAAAGGAAAGTCTGTCGAGTTTTTTGACGCTACCGACCAGAACAATACGCTTGTACAGGAATATACCCGGCTGGCCTATCGACAGGAGGTACGGATGCGGGGTAATTTGATGTTTCTGGATGAAGTCGGAACGAATGCGGGTCTTTTCTGGCTCAAGGAAGCTCCCGTTTCGAGCGTGCAATTAGCCTACCCAGGGTTCGATTTCTCGCTGAAAATCGGGGAAGCGCGTGCTACGGGAATTGGCCTGTCCCCAAGCGATTTACAAGCCAATGAATGGGTGCGGGGATACAGCCTTGTGCTGGGTGTTAGCTCGGGTGGAGAACAGGGACAATTGAGCGCATTACGCACCTATCAGCAGCAAGTACGGGTGCGTAAAGCGAATCGGGATGAAATGATTTTGCTCAATACCTGGGGCGATAGGGGGCAGGATAAAAATATCAACGAATCATTTGTGCTTCATGAACTGGAGCTAGGCGGAAAACTAGGCATCACCCATTTTCAGCTCGACGATGGTTGGCAACAGGGGAAAAGCGCCAACTCTGCTTTTCAGGGCGGTAGTTTCAAAGATATTTGGCGCCAGCCTGACTATTGGCTGCCTGACCCGAAAAAATTCCCGGAGGGGTTCAATCGAATCGTCGAAGCAGGAAAAAAGCGAGGTATTACCTTATCGACATGGTTTAACCCGAGTGTCGATAGTAGTTTCAAATACTGGGATAAAGATGCCCAGGTCATGATCAATCAATACAAGCAATACGGTATTCGGATGTGGAAGATTGACGGCGTACGAATTGCCGACAAACAGGCTGAAATCAATTTTCGAAAAATGCTGGACACCGTGATGGTCAGTACGAGGGGCGAAGCCGTATTTAACCTGGATGTGACGGCCGGTCGGCGGTTTGGCTATCATTACTTTTACGAATACGGCAACTTGTTTCTGGAGAATCGCTACACCGATTGGGCGAATTATTATCCCCATTTTACCCTACGAAATTTGTGGATGCTTGCTAGGTACCTGCCACCACAGCGATTGCAAATTGAATTTTTAAATAAATGGCGAAACCAGGATCGGTATGCGCGGAGCGATGAGTTTAGTCCGGCCCATTACTCCTTCGACTATCTTTTTGCGGTTACTATGCCCGCTCAACCGCTGGCCTGGCTGGAAGCCCGGAACCTGCCTGCTGACGCATTCGACACCGCCAATCTAATTAAAACTTATAAGAAGCACTGGCAGGCCTGGCACGACGGTCAGATCTTCCCGATTGGCAATGAGCCGTCAGGAACAAGCTGGACCGGATTTCAATCCAGTATGGTTCAGCAAGCAGTAGGTTATGTGTTGATATTTCGAGAGAAAAACAAGTCTGATACAGCCCGGATAAAACTCGCTAATTTGTTGCCGGGAACCTACGAGTTCACCCACCTAACAGGACAGGGTAAACGGTTTCGGCAGAAGATCAGTATTGATCAAGAGGTGCTATTTACTTTACCGAAGCCCTTAGGGTATGGCTTTTACCGCTATGAAAGGTTGTGATAAGCAACGTTTTTTTAAACGGCAATCGTGTAGGAGGAAAAAGGCTGTAAACAGCCCTTTGTTCTAATTGAATACACAGCTAAGGATTAGCGAACTAAAAGCCACACACTAGTCAAAACCTGTCCCTTATCAGATTCTTCCTGACCAGCCTATCCGACCGTTTCCATAAATTCCTCCGTGGAGCGGGTATGGATGTATGGGTCATCGATGTCTTTCTCTTCATCAGGACTGGTCCGGGGATTATCACTAACCATTCTGCTAAAATTAAAGGATAAAAAAAGAACCTATTCTGAATCGTGAAGCCTAATCAATTTAGTTAAGCCCTACACCCTATACTACGGTTGCGTCTACTTTGCGTCCACTACCTTACTTTTAAGAATCAGGAGA
>NZ_BAAHBR010000017.1:422694-965513 GCF_054776575.1 Spirosoma humi | reverse complement strand
GAAGCGTGGTTGAGAAGAGATCTAAGCGAGTTAAATCGTGTCTCGTTGTTTGGGAGTGCAAAGGTACGCCTTATTTCCCGATTGTCAAGCAAAAAGTGAAAAATGTTTTTAATTCTTTTTTCTTCTTTTTCCTTGTAACTGCCTGACCAGAAGCGTGTTACCGCTAATTGATCAAGTTCCTGTATTGTTTGGGAGTGCAAAGGTACGAGACTGTTTTTGTTTTGTCAAGTAAAACTGAAAATAAATTTTGCGATTGATTTTCAGTGGGTTGCACGTAATGAGCTGGCTATCAGAGGCTTTCGCTTTTGTTTTCGACTCATTCCCGATGTTTGGGAGTGCAAAGGTAGGGGCTTTTGGGGCGCTTGTCAAGACCTGCTCAGAAAATAGTTAGGGGCTACGCCAAACATTATTTGGCAACGCCCCTAACCTCAGCGAGTTACAGCTCGAAAAATGTTTAAACTTTTTTCAGCAGGTGGTTTTTCTTGCCCTTCGATACTAGTAAATAACGTTCCTGAAGCCATTCCAAATCAACCGATGCAGCCGGATCGGTTACCTTACTCTTATTGATACTAACTGCATTTTGCGTTATTGCCCGACGGGCTTCTCCCTTCGATGCATATACTTCTCCTCGACTAGCCACGGATAACAAGTCAGTAATGTCTTTGCTATTGGCTAGCTCTTCAGCTGATATCTCCGTTTGTGGTACGCCGTCAAAAATGATGTCGAATTCATTGATCTGAATAGACCGTAACGTATCCAGTGTAGCTTTCCCAAATAGCACTTCCGACGCTTTTACGGCTAAATCATAACCTGCCTGAGAATGGATTCGGATCGTTACTTCCTTAGCAATGGCTTTCTGTAAAATGCGGAGATGGGGTGCTTCGGCATGCTCACGCTCCAGTTCATCAATTTCATCTTTGGACAGAAGTGTGAACACTCGAATCAGACGAGGACAGTCCGCATCAGTGGTGTTTAGCCAGAATTGGTAGAACTGATAAGGGGAGGTCAGCGCTGGGTCCAGCCAAACGTTACCGCTTTCAGACTTACCAAACTTCGTTCCATCAGCTTTAGTGACCAACGGAGTCGTTAATGCAAACGCCTGGTATTCTTCCCGGCCTTCTTTACGGCGGATCAGTTCCGTTCCGGTTGTTATATTGCCCCACTGGTCGGAGCCGCCCATCTGCAAGCGTACCTGCTTGTTCTTGTAAAGCCAGTAGAAATCATACCCCTGTAATAATTGATACGAGAACTCCGTAAACGAAATGCCCGTTTCGAGCCGCTTTTTTACCGAATCCTTAGCCATCATATAATTGACGCTAATGTGCTTACCGGCCTCCCGCAAAAAACCGAGGAACGAGATTTCCTTAAACCAGTCGTAGTTATTAACCATTTCGGCGGAGTTGGCTCCGCAATCGAAGTCGAGAAACCTGGTTAGTTGCTGACGAATGCCTTCCTGATTGCGTCGCAGAGTTTCCTCCGACAGAAATTCACGTTCGGAAGCTTTACCCGATGGATCGCCAATCATCCCGGTGGCTCCTCCAACCAGAGCGAAAGGCTTATGACCCGCCCGCTGAAGGTGAACCAGCAACATAACCGTCGCCAGATTGCCGATATGGAGCGATGCTGCCGTGGGATCAAAGCCTATGTAGCCTGCCGTCATTTCTTTCTGAAGTTGTTCTTCAGTGCCGGGCGTCATGTCGTTCAACATACCACGCCAGCGGAGTTCGTCAATGAAATTCATGTTTATAAAGAGTGAAAGAGCGAATGAGTGAAAGAGCGCTTTGATGAGATGGCATAAAACCACTCATTCATTCCACTTTGGCGGTCCGGTTTCGCTCTTTGAGTTCGCAAAAGTAAGCGTTTATGGCAAAAGCAGGGATGAATCTCCGTAGCTCAAAAAACGATACTCGTTTTCGAGTGCTTCGGTATAAACTCGCTTCCAGTCACCACCAATCAGGGTTGCAATCAGCAAAATCAAGGTTGAGCCGGGCTGATGGAAATTTGTGACAATGCCTCTACACAATTTAACTCGATAGCCCGGTGTGATGTAGATACCCGTCTGCGCGACAACAGATTCCGAATGCATATCCTTCAGATAAGCCAGAACGGCATGCAGCGAATCCGCTACGCTTGGCTGCTGAGCTACCGGAATCTGGTAAGCATATTGCTGGTCGAGCCGGAATGGATCCGTTTCCTTTCGAATCAGTTTGGTTCCCATCCAGTACAAACTTTCCAGCGCCCGCATGGATGTTGTTCCTACCGCAATGATCGTATCCAGGTGGTCGAGCAAGTGTCGAATCATTAGCTCGGTGTAAACGACCTGCTCCGTGTGCATATGGTGTTGCCGCACGTCGTCCGTTTTGATGGGCTGGAACGTACCCGCTCCCACGTGCAACGTCAGGTAATCGTAGCCAATTCCCCGCTTGCTGATGGCGTCGAATATGGCGGGCGTGAAATGGAGTCCGGCAGTAGGAGCGGCTACGGCGCCCTCCTGCTTTGAATAAATCGTTTGATACGTATCTCGGTCAGCGTCGGTTGCATCGCGTTTGAGGTAAGGTGGCAACGGGATTTCTCCGGCATACTGAACGATCTGCGCGAAGGTGAATTCTGCCGGTTGCCAGCTAAGCCGAATGGTCGATTGATCGTAGTCGTACCAGGCAGCGGTTAGCGTAACGTCGCCCAGGGGTGTCGATAGAATGGCTTCCAGCGTCTCGTTCGGCCGCCAGCGCTTGCGATTGCCAATCATGCCCTGCCAGATTGCCGAGCCAGTAGCTTCCATCGTCAGCGATATTGGCTGCTCGGCGGGAAAGGGACTCAGTAGAAATAATTCAATAATGGCTCCCGTTGGCTTGGTAAAGTGCAACCGCGCCGGAATAACTTTGGTATTGTTAAAAACCAGAAAACTATCATCTGGCAATAAATCCGGCAAGTCTGAAAACTGTTGATGGCTGATCCGACCGCCCTGATAAACGAGCAGTTTCGATGCATCACGCTGGGCCAGTGGAAACCGGGCAATACGATCGTCGGGAAGATCATATTGGAACTGACTCAGCCATAATTCATTCCGTTCAGTCATCGTCACCGGGTTTCATGGACAAACGAACGGGCAACGAAACCAGCACCACAATAATGATGGCTGTACTGAGCGGCAATAGCCAAGCATATTCAATAGACCGAATGGGGCGATCAGACCGGTTGAGGAACGACAGTACCAACAAACCCAGGCCCAGAATCGTATTGACAGCAGCCATCAGCGCATTGAACCAGTTTGTAAAGACTTTATTTAACTGAGGGCGATTAGCCGCCCAAACGGCATGGTTCGGTATGGGCAGTTGGGCCGTCGGAACTTTAAGGAACAGCCGGGCAATCAGATTAAGTATCGTATTAGTAAGTATAAAAATACCGATTGCCAGATAAAAAATAACCTCCCGGTCGAGTGTCTGAATAGGGTGATTCAGCTCATCGAAGCGAACAGCAACCGCATCAGGATACGAAATATAACTGCTGAACAGCGCGAATAGGAATCCGGCGATGGACACGATGCGCCAGACACGGACGAAAAAAGTACCTACTTTCATGTAAATAAACGAAATCGGACGGCACGGGCCGCCCGCACTACAGTGGAATGAATAATTGAGCCGTTGCTACAGCTCTTCACTCCGTACGATTTGGTTAGCTATAACCATTGGCGATTCAAATCAGGGCGCAAAGGTAAGGCTCGAACGCGGTAAATCCGTTAGCTTAGCCATTTGTTGAGCATTTTGGTTTACGGTATACTATGAAGATTTACACAAAAACGGGTGATAAGGGGCAAACAGCTTTAATTGGTGGCCGTCGGGTAAGCAAAGCCGATTTACGAATCGATGCCTATGGCACAGTAGATGAGCTTAATTCGTGGATTGGTCTGGTTCGCGATCAGCCAGTCAACATTGAGCGTAAAGAACTGTTGAAAGAGATCCAGGATCGCTTGTTTACCGTTGGAGCTGAACTGGCCACTGATCCCGAAAAAGCCCCTAAACGGGCTATGCCTGCCATTTCACCGGATGATGTACGGTTGCTGGAAGATGCGATGGATACGATGGATGCCGAACTGCCTGAATTACGAGCTTTTGTTTTGCCCGGCGGTCACCAGGCCGTGTCGTTCTGCCACCTGGCCCGAACGGTTTGCCGCCGGGCCGAACGCCTGATCATTGCCCTCAACAATACCACAGCGCAAGGCAGCACCGGCGTCGACGAGTTAGTTTTGCAGTATATAAATCGTCTGTCGGATTACCTCTTCGTTTTAAGCCGCAAAATGGCGCAGGAGTTGAACGCGGATGAAGTAACCTGGCAACCGAGAACTTAACGGTTCCTATGTCTTTTCAAGGAACGAAAAATAACGAAGAAAAAAAAGTTGTCTTGACAACTAACTTACTCAATCTAAATTTTTAGCTTTGCCACTGCTGGTTCACAATCGGGCTAACGTATTAACTATAAGCTGTTATGACGACGGACGTATTACAAATTGAATTGCGAAAAGCGGAGCGCTCTCGCATTCAGGAGGTAGATTTCAATCACCTGCCTTTCGGAAAACATTTCTCGGATCACATGTTTGTGGCCGATTTTATAGACGGTCAATGGCAGAATCAGATGATTGTGCCGTTTGACAATTTTACGCTAAGCCCTGCTCTGTCGTCGCTGCACTATGGTCAGTCTATTTTTGAAGGTATGAAAGCGTTCAAAAATGAGGCTAATGAAATATTCCTGTTCCGTCCTTACGCAAATTTCGAGCGGATGAACGAGTCGGCCCGCCGTATGTGTATGGCTACGCTACCCGAAGAGGTATTCATCGGCGGCCTTGAAGCGCTGCTGCGCGTAGATGCCGACTGGGTTCCGGGTACGCCCGACAGCTCCCTGTATGTACGTCCATATATGTTTGCGACGGATACGTTCCTGGGTGTAGCGCCTTCGAAAACGTACCGTTTCTGCATTTTCACCTGTCCGGTAGGGGCATATTATACAAACCCACCAAAACTTAAAGTCGAGACGGAATACATTCGCTCGGCACCCGGTGGCGTTGGCTATGCCAAATGTGCAGGGAACTATGGCGGTTCGTTGTATCCAACCATGCTGGCTCAGCAACAAGGCTACGACCAGTTGATCTGGACGGATGCCCGCGAGCATAAATACATTGAGGAATCGGGCACGATGAACATCATGTTTATGATCGATGGAAAGTTGGTGACCCCTGCCACGTCTGATTCGATTCTGAAGGGCGTTACCCGCGATTCGATTCTGAAAATTGCCCGTAGCTGGGGAATCGAGGTTGAAGAACGCCTTGTCTCCATCGACGAAGTCATTGGGGCCATTGAAACGGGCCGATTAACCGAAGCCTTCGGAGCTGGTACAGCGGTCGGCTCCTCCCCTTATTCGCTCATCGGGTATAATGGGAAAGATTACATGCTTCCCGAATTCGCACCCGAAGAATCCTTCGCCGTTCGCATCAAGGATTATTTATCCGACCTGCGCACCGGTAAAGTAGAGGACACCTTTGGCTGGATGCATCAGGTATAGCGTAACGTAACATTCATGCAAAAGCCCCAACCGTTTGGTTGGGGCTTTTGCATTTTATACAGGAAGACGAATCGACTAGCTGTTATTTAACGGAAGCAGTGGTTGCCCCTTTTGATGGAGCCATCTTGATCGTCAAACCGAAATCTTTCCCCTTCGATACGTCTTTTAACAAAACGGTTTCGCCTTTCGGCCCTGTCCATCCTGTGCCGCCCATGCTGGGTTTGGGCGAACCGTAGCGACTTGAAAAATAACTACTCAATTCCTTCTGGTACGTAGTGACTGACTGACGGCTGTTCAGAAACAAATCGACGTTAATGGCCGATACTTTCTTAGCGGATTGGTAGTATAGAACGTCGGCCGATTCCAGGTTTGTCAGTTCAAGTGTGTAGCCAATATGATCGGCATCACTCTCGAATGGCTCCCCTTTTTCGGTGGCTTTCACTTTCGAAAAATCGTCTCCCAGATTAATACCATGCCAGTGACTTGTAGACGTCAGGCCCAGTTCGGCCAAATGCCCGGTGATGGCGGGGGCCGATGCAGTCTCCGTATTGGATGCGACAGTGGATGAATCAGCCGATTGCGAACTGGTCTGCTGACGGCCACGACAAGCCTGCTGAGAATAAGCGAGTACTATTACTAGGGTTAGTAGAGCTATTTGTTTCATATATTTTCGAGCGTCAATCTATCCGCAAAGGTACGTTTGGCGGCTAACTTTTACTTCGTTTAGCTTACCCGCTTTCCATCCAGCAGCATACCAACCGCATCGTTGAGCGAACCCGCCTGCGTTACCTGGCCTGAGTTGATAAAAAATATTTCATCCGCACGTTCAATGGTGTTCAATCGGTGGGCAATAATAATACGCGTTGTTTTTGCCGGTAGTTTCTGCAGGATTTCGTCCAGCAATTGCTCCGTAACCGTGTCGATATTGGCCGTCGCTTCATCGAGGATCAACAAATCCGGATCACGAAGAACCGCCCGCATAAAGGCGATGAGTTGTTTTTGACCCAAACTAATGCTGTCGCCATTTGTCTGAACGTTTGTATCAAGCCCCTCATCAAACCGTTCCAGTAAACCATCCAGATTGGCCTCCCGGATGACGTTGGCCAGTTGCTCATTGGAGTAGTTTTGGTAGGCTTCATTTCCGTACAGAATATTATCCCGAACGCTGCCTGTGAATAGAAACGGCTCTTGAAGAATAAAGCCGATCTTACGTGTCCGTTCCTGGGGACTGTATGACCGAATATCTTTCCCAGCCAGCAGAACCGTACCGCTGGTTGGGTCATACAATCGAGCGATCAGTGACGCAGTTGTCGTTTTTCCGCCCCCGGTTGGGCCAACCAGTGCGTAAGTCTTGCCCATGGCCAGATCAAAATTTATATCGTGGAGTACCTCTGTTCCATCCGGGTAGCTGAACGATACATGCTGAAACGACAAGAGCGCCGTAGAAGCGGTCGTCAATGGGTTTTCAACCGTAGTCAGGTCGGTTTGCAAGGCCAGCATATGCGAAATGCGATCCCAGCCCGCCAGTGCTACCTGAAAGTTAGCCCACAAAGCGGCCAGTTGCCGAAGCGGATTGTAAAAGTTAGTGACGTACGACAGAAAGCTGATCAGCAAACCAATCGTAAAGTGACCAGTTGAAATTAAGTAGATGCCAAAAGCCAGCACAATCAACTGGCCGAAGTTAGCTGCCAGACCAATTACGGGCGTGAACACGTTGTTTGCCAGACCAGCGCCGATCGATGTCCGGTAACTTTGCTGGTTAACTTCGTCAAACCGTTTTCGGAAATAATCCCGTCGGTTAAAGGCAATGATGACCTTGAAATTGTTCAGACTCTCCTGAATTTCGGCGCTTAGGTTACCCACGCTTTTCAGATTAGCCGCGTTCATTCGCTTCACCCAGGCGGATGTTGCCTTTGTGAAGGCCCACATCAAAATAGCGGGTGACAGGGCCGCAGCGCCCAGTGGCAGATTAATGAATAGCAGAAACAACCCGGCACCGGTCATGATAAAAATACTGCCCAAGAATTGCATCAGCGACTGCGAAAAAAACTGATTCAGTTTATCCGTATCGTTGTTAATACGTGAAATCAAGTCGCCCGCTTTATTTTGGTTGAAGAACGCAACCGGTAATTCCTGTAACTTATTGAATACCGCATTCCGAAGTTTAAAAAGTGTTCGCTGCCCAACACCCCCCATCAGGCGGGTCTGTACGTAGTTGGTAACGAACGCGATGGCATAAATCCCCAGCAAAATACCGGCATTACGCAACACACCATCGTACTGCTTTGTCTGAACGTACTTGTCGATGGTATAGCCAATCAGCATGGGGCCGACCAGCGTCAACGACGAATTGACCAGAATAGCGACGAAGGCCAGTATCAATATTCGCTGTTCGTCGTTGATGAGTGCCAGTAATTTTCGAAGTGCTTTGTAGGTGGCATTTTTTTCTTCTTTCTGCCCCGCGGCCTGGTTAAGATCGTAATTCATACTGGCTCGTGCTGCGTTGGGATTGATAAATCTGAACGTATTCGGGACTCGTTTTCATCAGGTCCGGGTGGGTTCCTTTGGCAACCACTTCCCCTTCCATAAGCAAAATAATCTGGTCGTAATCTTCGACGGGTGCGATTTTCTGAGTTACCGAAAGCAGCGTCAGATTCGGGTAATTCTGCTGCACGTTGGCCAGTATTTTCTGCTCGGTGCTGGTATCCACGCGCGCCGTAAAATCGTCCAGAAGCAATACCTTCGGGTTGAGGGCCAGGGCACGGGCCAGCATAATGCGCTGCTTCTGACCACCCGACAGACTGCCTCCGCGTTCCGAAACAATGGTCTGAAGTTTATCCGGCAACGTATCCACAAAGCCCCGCAATTCGGCCGTATCAATGGCCTTATTCAACGATTCATCCGTTACCGTATCCGTAAAGGCGATATTTTCGCGAATGCTTAAGTTAAAGATAACGCTATCCTGAAAGACGAACCCAACCTGCTGATGGAAGGCTTCTTCGTCGTAACTGGCAATGGGTTCGCCATCGTAGTTTACGCTACCGGCGTCTGCCTTGATCAATCCCGTCAACAGAAACAGAAGCTGGCTCTTACCCGCAGCCGTAGGCCCTACAATAGCCGTTCGGCTACCCGCTTCAACGGTGAAGGAAACGTTTTTCAGGGCGGGCTTTTCGCCATAATAAACCGATACGTTCCGGACGTCGATGGCCCCGTTTAAGAAACCATCGATTGTTCCCGTTTGCCTTGTTTCTGGCGCCTGTAACACCTCATTCACCCGCTCGTAGGACGCCGATGCCTGAGCAATAACGTTACTCATAAATCCAATAACGATAATGGGAAAAATGAGCAGCGCCAGATAGCTGTTGAACGCAGCAAAATCTCCCAGCGACATACTGCCCGTAATAACAAAGTGGCCGCCCAGCACCAGAATGGTTAAGGCCGCCATGTTAGCCGTGAAACTGATAACGGGAATAAGCCCGGCGAACAACCGCAAAATGGCCAGTCCCAAGTCTTTGGCATCGGTGTTGGCCGCCAGAAACTTGTCGTATTCAAGCTGCTGCGAGTTAAGCACCCGAATAATAGCTGAACCCAAAATGCTCTCATTAATGACTTTGTTGAGCCGGTCGATCACTTCCCGGCTTCGCTTGAACAAAACCCGGACTTTCTTCAGGACAAGGTAAAAGGTGATGCCGATAATGGGGACAATGGTTAGCACAGCCAGCGCCAGTAATCCGTTGATGCTTATCAGTAAAACGCTGGCCCCCAAAATGATGCAAAGTGACGAAACAAGGGAGACGATTGCCTGCGAGACAAACATCTTGACCGAATCGATATCCGAAGTCAGGTTGGTCAATAACCGGGATGGATTTGTGTGCTGAATGTAGGTAAAGCTCTGGCGGGAGATTTTGGCCGCTAATTGGGTGCGTAAGTCGCGCGCCACGCGTTCGGAAGCGTAGGTCTGGATAATACTCTGCAGGTAGGTGAAGATAAAAATCAGGAACGCGGCCACCAGAAACTCAACGACCATCGTTCTCAGCACAAACTTTCCGGCCGAGTAGTCGTCGATGCCATGCGAAATCAGCATGGGTAGTACCAGATTGATGCCATTGCTGATTAGCGCAAACAAAATCAGCAATAGAATCAGCCGGGTATAGGGTTTAAGCAGGCTCAGCAAACTGGAGGAAGGCTTCTTCGAGGCTTCTTTTTTGGGAACGGTATTGGCCATGATCAGTCCTGGTGGTGAAGCTTTTAAAACGAACAACGGTATTCTAACCAAGCATGAAAGCGTATCAGGCGGCAATATAGTGACAGCTCATCCGTATCGCTCAACAAGCGGCTCACTTACAGTTCCTGCGCCAGGTTGAAAAAGAAGCCAGCCTTACCCTGAGCATTGATCGTACCACTAAACCGCATAACCAGGTTATAAAACGATACGACATCCAGACTCATCCCCGTACCGGCAAGCAGTTTATTGGCCAACCGGCTCTGGTACTGCTCAGCGTAGGAACTGCTAACATAGCCCGTATCGCCGAAGACCGTCAGATAAGCCGAAATAGGCACAGTATTGAATTGCCGTACATGAAGCCAGTTGAGCTGCTTACGAACATTGAAAAGCTGATAGCGCAGGCTGTTACGCCAGATGAAGGTCCGTTGCCCGTCAACGACATAAAGCTCATAGCCACGTACCATATCCGCCGAGCTTCCCAATCCCCGCAGGTTAAAATAAGGCTGCCGGGTGGGCCAGGTAGAACGGGCGCGTAGGTTACCGGCCAGGTAAAAGCGTCCGCCCAATGACCAGTAGCGCGTAGCCGATGCGGATAGATCCAGAAAATGAAAGTCGTCTTTTGGTAATAATCCCGATACGCCGATGCCTGCCGAAACCAGGGTACCCTGTAGTGGATAGACGACATTATCGCGCCGATCGTACCGGTAGTTATAGGAGGCCGACAGAAAATGCTGCTCCGTTCGGCCATCCAGAAAATAATCCGGGTTGAGCCGGGCAATGGTATCGGCAATGGTATTTCGGGTATACCGGGTATCGAAGGTATGGTAATGGTAGAGCCCCCGCCGGTGCGTAAGCGTCACGGCGGCATAAGCCCGCTCGCGAAGCACATTTTCCGACTTCACATAAACCCACTTATCGAATTGGGTGCGGTAGGGAATTTCCTTGTTGGTGATGTAGCCTACATCAACGCGCAGGCCGATTTTCTGGGCCAGATCGATGTAGGGTTTCGAGTAGGAAAGTATCGTTCGCTGTAAAAATCCCCGTTCAATGACAACCTGAAGCCGGTCGTTGTTACCCGTCACGTTGCGGTAACTCAGGTGCCCCCCATAAATAACCCGACGAAAATCGTGGCCCCGGTCATACCACCATTCATTGAAATTACGGTCAGCCAGGTCAAAGACAGGGTACGCAATGAAGTACCATCGTTCCTTCATCGTAATGGTTAGATCGACCTGGGCGAACTGCGTTGAATCAACCGGCGAGGTAATCCGGGTGGTCATATCCACCGTAATAAAAAGAGTCGTATTGTTAATGTTACGCTGATCCCAGGCTACCCGCCCCGGCAGATCGCCCAGCCGAACAGTGTCGCCCATATGAAGAGTCATCTCCCGAAGGATAATTCGATCACGGGTGCGGTAATTTCCTTTGAGGATAATGGATCGAACAGAGACTTTTTGAGTCGAGTCGGCCGATTCAGCAGCAGAGGCTGAAAAAGAAGGAAGACTAAAAAATACAAGTACCGTAATTAGGAGCGGCCACCTTTTCGGAATCATGCTCAAAAGTACGTCTTTTCGAAAAAATAAGATAAGTATATCTCCGTATCCTGCAAATCAGTACGTATTATTGTTGACTATTCTTGAGAACGCCCCGCCTGTTAAATATACGACAATCCATGCAAACTGGAAATAGCAAGAAACCCTCTGCCACTAGTAAGCCCAATCTAAGTTTCTGGCAAATCTGGAACATGAGCTTCGGCTTTTTGGGCATACAGTACGGGTTTGGTTTGCAACAGGCTAACATGAGTCCCATTTTCCGGTACTTGCAGGCCGATGAGGCTAATATCCCGATCCTATGGCTGGCCGGTCCAATAACCGGCCTGATCGTTCAGCCAATCATTGGCTCGATCAGTGACCGCACCTGGTCTAAACGATGGGGTCGCCGGAAACCGTTTTTTCTGATTGGCGCGCTCGTTACCAGTTTGGCGTTGTTTTTAATGCCCAACTCATCGGCGCTGTGGATGGCGGCCAGTTTGATGTGGATTCTGGACACGGGCCTGAACATCACCCAGGAGCCGTTCCGGGCGTTTATTGGCGACAAACTTAATGATCAGCAACGCGATTTAGGGTTTGCGGTACAAAGTTTTTTCGTCGGGTTCGGCCAAACCATGGCCAACCTGATGCCAACTATTTTCCGGCTTCTGGGCCTCACAACAACGGCTGTCGTAGCGGCCGGTGTTATTCCCAATAGCATTAAGTATCCTTTCTATATTGGTGGCCTGGCTGTATTACTTGCCGTTATATGGACAATCTACACGACGGATGAGTATCCTCCCGAAGACCTGGAAGCCTTCAAACGCGTCAAAACGGAGAGCCGGGGTGTTGGCGGGGCATTTGCGGAAATTTTTCAGGCCCTCAAAGAAATGCCGTCTACCATGAAGCAGCTGTGGTGGGTCAAATTCTTTACCTGGTTTGCCCTGCCGCTGATGTGGCAGTATCTGACGTTGGCCGTCGCCCGTCATGCCTTCAATGCGCCCACGCCCGAGTCACCGGGTTTTCAGGAAGGTACCGAATGGGGCAATATTTGCTTTGCCATGTTTAATGTGGGCTGCTTTACCATTTCGTTTTTCCTGCCCGCCATTGCCGGCCGGATCGGTCGCCGGGCTACGCACGCCGTTTTTTTGACCATTGGTGGACTAGGCTTTTTGTCTATGCTGCTGTCGAATGATAAGTACGCCTTTTTTATCGGCATGACAATGGTCGGCCTGGCGTGGGGCTCGATTTTGTCTATGCCCTATGTGCTGCTTTCCAGTTCCGTACCCGCCGAGCGAATGGGTGTTTATATGGGCATTTTCAATGGCTTTATCGTGGTGCCGCAGATTGTCAACAACCTGACGGTGCAACTCTTTTACCCAACCTTACTAAAGAGCGACCCTCGTAACGCACTTGCGCTGGCCGGTGTCTGTCTCTTGCTGGCGGCCGGTGCCTGTTTTCTGGTAAAAGAAACGAAGCAAAGTGAAGAAGCGGCTTTCCCGATTGAGCCGGGTGGGAATTAATAGTGAACTTTTTCCTTTCTTTGGCCTTCTGATCAACTCATATGCTGGATTTTTCTGTCCACGCAAACGCTTTATCCGTCAGAAGAAAGTTTAGACATGACAACACCACCGCGCCCCTACGCCCTCCTTTCTGTCGGCGAATTATTAGCTGATCTGATTGGCCACCACGTATCGAACAGTTTGCTCGACGCACAGGATTTTCGTCGATACCAGGGGGGTAGTCCGGCGAATATGGCCTCGAACATGGCTCGATTAGGGAACCCGACTGCATTGGTAGCCTGTGTTGGCAACGATAATATTGGCACTTACCTGACCAGACAAATTGCCGAATCAGGGGTGGATACCCAGTTCATTACTTCCGACCCTTGGGAGCCAAGCAGTATCGTCTTGGTTTCGCGTACAGCGGGTACACCCGACTTTGTCGCCTACCGCCATGCCGATTGCCAGATCAAGCCGGAGCAACTACCCGATTCATTACTAGCCCAGGTTCAGCTCTTCCACACAACCTGCTTTGCCCTGAGCCGACAACCAGCGCAGGATACGATTGTAGATGCAGCCAGGCGGGCGCAGGCTGCTGGTTGTCAGGTTACCATCGATACCAATTACGCACCAAGCATATGGCCCGACCGCCAACAGGCATGGCGCGTTTTGCGCGATTACTGCGCAGCGGGTGCCCTGGTAAAAATCAGCGAAGATGATGCCGAACGGCTTTATGGCGAAACCCAAACGCCGGAACGCATTCTGGGCGATTTTCACCAGATGGGGGCTACGCTTATCTGCTTAACCCTTGGCCCCAACGGTAGTCTGGTCTCGTATGATAACGGCGCTAAACAGGCGCGAATACCGGGCAAAAAGATTGATGTTGTCGATGTTACGGGAGCTGGTGACGCCTACTGGGCCGGCTTCCTGACGGCCTATCTGGACGGATATGCTCCAGGCAATTGTGCCCACGTTGGCGCGGCATTAGCCAAGATGAAACTAACCCGGCAAGGCCCCCTTCCGGATAAGATTGATCGAAAATCGCTTTATACGCAGTTCGAGTAAGCAGCAGAAACAATAGCTACACGCTGAATTAAAACCCTAATAATCAAACCTTTGAAATGCACCTTTTGTCATCCCGACGATAGGAGGGATCTTTGGGTGTAATTAAATTTCCAGTTTACCAAAGATCCCTCCTGTCGTCGGGATGACAAAAAACCCTTTTGCCTAAGGGTATCTATGAGACATCATTTACTTACTCAAACTGTTCAGCTTATCCAGATTTATATCGTTTAGCGCGGCTTTGATTTTGTCCATGCTCACACCCTGACCTTTGGCCGACACAACAAACCGTTTCTTGACCAACACAGCCACTTCGCCGTTTTTGTCGCCGTTGTCATACTTCTCGTAGGATTTATTTTCGCCGATTTTACTGGTCTTTTCGTACCCGTCGCCTGTTTCTTTATCCACTTCCAGCATCGACCAGGCCGCTAGCCCCATCATCATGGCGGAACCTCCTCCGTCAATGATCGAGAGTTCGATACGTTCGGTATCTTCTGCATTGGCGTATTTACCCGTTGCCGTTGATATAGTAAAGCCAGCCGTTCCTTCTTTTTCACCGGTTGCTTCTTTGCGGGGCAACCCATCGGCGTCGGCGGGCAGCAATTCCTTCAACGATCGAAAATCAACGGTTTCGACGGGGCCCTTTTTCTGCATTTCTTCGGCCTGGGCAGCCATCTCCTTTATGGCCGATACCGCCCCCAGGGTCGATACGGACTCGTCGTCTTTCTTCGCTTCGTCTTTGTTGCCTCCGCATCCGGCAAGCAGCATGGCTGACAGTAATCCAGCCCAAAGCAGGGTTAAGTTTGTTTGCATAGTCGTTATGAAACTGAGGATGGCTTAAATGAATAACCGCCGATAAGGTACATTTTTCCGCTGTCGTCCAGCCAATCTTTTGATTAAGCGTTAGAGGCCGTTAGTCCGCCCGTTTGCTGAGTACGTAATAATTAGCATCGACGCTGAGGACAGTTTCGTTTTTTGCCGCCAGTGTTTTCCACTGAGCCGTTGGTTGTACTAAATAATAAGGTCCTGATTCGCCAACGCACACACGGACCGGCATAGCAAAACCAGTTACACAGTTGGTCCAGCGATATTGAAACCCACCAGCCACCGGACGATATTCGAGTACCGGAATTTTGGTATTTCGCAGATACTGGTCGAATACGGGCTTTAGTGCCAGACCCGTTTGCTGACTCATGTACTGTTCAATCTGGCTGGTCGTAACTGTCTGGTGATAGAAGGTTTTATTCAGTCCGCGCAGGACCTGCCGCCAGGTTGAATCATTGCCCACCAATTGCCGGATCGTATGCAGCATATTTCCTCCTTTGTAATACATATCTCCTGACCCTTCGTGGTTCACGTTGTAGATGCCAATAATTGGGCTATCGTTCCGGATGTTGGCCCGGCACCCGATTACGTACTGAGCACCAGCCTCTTTACCGTAGTAGTACTCCGTGAAAAGGCATTCTGAGTAATTGGTAAAACTCTCATGAATCCACATATCGGCCACATCCTTGTAGGTAATGTTGTTGGCAAACCACTCGTGCCCCGACTCATGAACGATGATAAAATCCCAGAGTAACCCCCAGCCCGTATGGGAAAGATCGCGGCCCAGATAACCATTTCGGAAACGGTTACCGTAGGTTACTGAACTCTGGTGTTCCATACCTAAATAGGGCGCTTCGACTAACTTATACCCGTCTTCGTAGAACGGGTACGGCCCAAACCAGTATTCAAACGCCTTGAGCATCCTGGGAACCTGCTTAAACTGTGTTCTGGCAGAGTCGACATGGTCCGATAAAGCATAATAGTTCAGCGAAAGCGGACCTTTTTCACCTTTGTACACCTCCGACCAATGCTCGTAACGACCAATGTTTAGGTTGACGCCGTAGTTATTGATCGGGTTAACGACATACCAGTCGAAGGTGCGGGTGTGATCGGGATTCGTCGTCACCCGGCGCAACCGACCATTCGAGACATCCATCAGGTCTTCCGGAACAGTCACGCTGATGGCCATCGAGTCCGGTTCGTCGTACATATGGTCTTTACAGGGCCACCAGGCACTGGCACCTAAACCCTGACAGGCGGTGGCAATAAACCAGTTTCCGCTTTTATCCCGCGACCACACGAGTCCTCCATCCCAGGGTGGCCGTTTTGCCACGCGCGGTTTCCCGGCATACTGCACCGTTACAGCCTCAGTCTGTCCGGGCTTTTGTGGCTTCGTTAAGGTTACGAAATAGGCATTGCCATCCTGCCGGACGGCAAGCGGTTTACCGTCCTGTTCTACGCGCAGTACCCGTAACGGACGCTGCAGATCGACCTGTAACGTCTGGCCGGGTTTAAGTACTCGGTAGCGAATGAGGGTTGAGCCGCTCAATGTGCTATCGGTCGGCTGCACGCGAACGGTCAGGTGATAAAAGGTCAGATCCCACCACGCCCGTTCGGGCGTAATCGACCCGCGCAGGGTATCGTCGTGCGTAAATTCGTATTTCTGTGCCTGAGCCAGAACGGGCATCGCCAGCAGTAAAACTAAAGACAGGAGTCGATTCATGAATGCAGCTGGCGGTTAGCGTGGGCCCGGCGGGCAATGGTTCAGCAGGTAATTCGTATAGAGCGTTTGCAGGTGTAGCGATGTTCCCGGCCCCTCACTGATACCGTGCGAACGATTCGGATACGGCATCACCTGAAATTGCTTATTATACTTGACCAATTCGTTGATCAGCACTTCGGCATTGTCATAATGCACATTATCGTCGCCAGTGCCGTGAATATAGAGCAAATTACCTTTCAGGTTCTTGGCGTACGTGATTGGCGAGCCCGCTACGAAATCCTCCCGGTTTTCCTGCGGGAGCCCCATATAACGTTCCTGGTAGATGTTGTCGTAAAATAACTGGTTACCAACGGCGGCAATCGCAATGCCCGTTTTGTAAATATCCGGATACTGAAACAGCAGATGCAGCGTCGTCGACCCGCCCCCGCTCCAGCCCCAAACGGCCACCCGGCTGGTATCGATGTAGGCATGTTGGGAAAATAATTTCCGGGCACCCATTGCCTGATCGCGGATGTTGATCCGGCCAATCTGCCGATAAATCGACTTGCGCCAGGCTGCCCCCTTCAGGTTGGGCGTGCCGCGGTTATCGAGTGCTACATAAATATACCCCGCCTTATCCATACCACCCTGAAACAGACGGTTTTGCCCGATGGAAAAGTCATCATTTACGGTACTTCCAGCCGGTTCGCCGTACACATAAAAAACAATCGGGTATTTCTTCGTGCTGTCGAAATCTGTAGGTTTCGCCATCCAGCCGTCGAGCGCTATACCGTCTTCGGTCGTGAGCTTAAAGAAGCTGACGTTCGATTTGGCGACGGGCTTTGTTCGGGCAGCAATGCTCTCCGATTCATTGACGGCTTTATGATCGGGAAGGCTCACCCACTCACGCGATGGGAGCGTCTGGTAATTGGTAAAGGTATGCTGGGCAAACCGGCCATTCGGCGACAGGGTATAGCCGTGCGTACCATCCTGCCCGGCCGGCGTTATGCGCTCGGCTTTGCCTTTCCCGTCCAACCGCGTACGGTACAGATACCGCTGGTTGGTATTGTCGGGCGAGGCAATAAAATAGATTTGATTGGTAGGCTCATCAATATGACTGATTGTGGCAATATCGTACGACCCCGGCGTTAGATTGATCTCTTTTTTACCGTCCACACCAACCCGGTACAAATGCCGCCAACCGTCTTTTTCCGATACCCAAATAAAGGATTTCCCATTCTCCAGCCACTCCCAGCCGCTCGGATCGTCGCGGCTCCAGCGGGCTTTCCCATCGATCCAGGCTTTGTCGGTTTCGGTATAAATTGGATTGATGGATTGAGTTGCCGTATTGCAAATGAAGAGTTTGCTCTCGTTTTGCTTCCGATTCAGTTGTTGTACAATTACACTCCCGCCAGCAGGAAGCCACTCCAACCGGATCAGGTAATGCTGCTGTGAGTCGCCGGGGATACTGAGCCAGGTCGTTGGTGGTACGGCATCCCGGCTACCCGACACGGAAACCACCCCGATCCGGGTTGGCGATGGACTTTCTCCCACTTTCGGGTATTCTACCGGCACCACATGCGAATAGATCGAGTCGGTGGTGTTCAGCATCAGATAATCCCGAATCTTAGTGGCGTCTACCTGCCAGTAGGCAATCTGCTTACTATCGGGACTCCAGCGAAAGCCATCCCGGCAACCGAACTCCTCTTCGTAGGCCCAGTCGAAAGTGCCGTTAATGCGTTTGCGCGTTCCATCCGTTGTAAGCTGGGTAATTTTACCCGTGGCGACATCCTCAACGAACAGGTTATGCTCACTCACGTAGGCGACGCTACGCCCATCCGGCGATAGTTTGGCGTACATCAATGACTGGGAAGGGCGCTTGCTACTATCCGACTGGCCCAGTTGCCGGGCCTGCCCACTCGCCCGATTGATCAGGTAATAATCGCCTTTGGTGTTGTACCGCCAGACACGCGCGGTGTTCGTAAAAATCAGAACGTTGGCGCTGTCGGTGGTGAAGGCAAAATCAGCGACGGCCATAGGCTGATCCGTGCCGGGTCGGCGCAGTTGACTGTTGGGTAAAAGCGTTGTTTTTCGACCGGTTCGAATATCCGTTTTGACGATTTGCCCCTGTTCTACCGTGGCCAGCGCATTGCCATCAGCAGACCAGTGCAGTTGACGGCCGGGGACCTGCGCCTGCGCACTACAAGCGACCAAACCCGCCAACAGGGCGGACAAAAATTGACGTGACATAAAAAAAGACGGGCTCACCGAATGAAGTGTATGATTGAGGTAAGCTACCTTCAAAAATACAGCATTTTCCGGCTTCCCGTCTTTTTATGGGCCACATTACCATTTTCAATACCATTTACCGTTCCCTACAGGAATTTTTACGGAAGCCTATATCTTCCGCTAACCTGTGTAGGAAACGGGTAAGTGGCTAGGATTCGACTGCTCTTGATTGCTCCGATGCGGTCAATGTAACGGGTGTCCGGTAACTGCGTACCAGAAAATAGACGCCCATCAACACGGCTGGAATACTCAGGATTTGCCCGACGTTCAGGGGTAAACTGTCTTCAAACGGAACCTGATTTTCTTTCAGGTATTCATAAAAGAACCGCAGACCAAAAATCCAGATCAGGAAAATTCCCAGCATACTTCCACGTGGTGTTCTTTCTTTCGCACGATTCCAGAACCACAACAGAATAAAAAACAGAACCAGGCAGGAAAGCGACTCATACAGTTGGGCCGGGTGACGAGGAATTTTGGCATATTCACTGTTATTCATGAAGACAAACGCCCAGGGCACATCCGTGGGACGGCCGACAATTTCGGAGTTCATCAGGTTACCGAAGCGAATACAGGCACCTGCCAGGGCAACCACGATGACAATGCGATCCGTTACCCACAGAAATGTCTGATTGGTCAGCCGGCTTTCTTTCCGACGGGAATACAGCCACAAGCCGATCAAAATGCCAATGGTAGCGCCGTGGCTGGCCAACCCCGCAAAAGGCGGTGTGATAACCGTTAGCGGATGATGAAGCAGTACTTCCGGCTCATAAAACAAAAAATGACCGAGCCGGGCACCCACTATCGTCGACACAACCATGTAAATAAGCAGGCTATCGGTATCGGCAACGGGTTTATGTTCTTTTTTGAAAATATAGCTCATTATCTGCATGCCAATCAGGAAACCCAGCGCGAACAGCAGGCCATACCACCGCACCGAGAACGAGCCGATGTGAAAAATTTCGGGATTAACTTCCCAAATAACGTATTGAAGCATATAAGAAATAAGTTTCAGATTTACGGTTTTACGGTTGTGAGAATCGGATCGGTGCCAGCACGTCATGCTTTAGCCTGCCATAACCCCAAACACAAAACCGATTACCGATATTGAGCAAAGATAGGAATTGCGGGAAAGTTTTTGGCCGTTTTCGTGTTTAGCGGTTTATGATGAAGTTAATTTTAATTGGGCTCGTTCGGGGATACCAGGCCATTGTGTCACCCTACTTTCCCAATGCCTGCCGCTACACGCCCACCTGTTCTCAATATACGGTAGAGGCTATTCGTAAATACGGCGCTTTGCGGGGCGGTTGGCTGGGACTCAAACGAATTGGCCGCTGTCATCCGTGGGGCGGTCATGGCTATGATCCGGTGCCGTAACGAATGGCTCTTACGCGACCCGACTGCCATTTTGGCTTACACGCCAAACTTGCCCGATTTTTGACGAATCGCTGACGACAACAGATTAACGACTTACACCAATGCTTGGAATTACCGCCGATAATAAACTGAAACGCCTGATTGTTGTAGGCGACCGGGTCTTGATTAAACCGAAAGACCCCGCTGACCGGACCAACAGTGGCTTGTACTTACCGCCAACGGTGCAGGAAAAAGAACAGGTTCAGTCAGGATACGTTATTAAAGTAGGTCCCGGCTACCCGATCCCGGCAGCGGCCGATGAGGAGCCCTGGAAAGAAACCGAAGAGAAAGTTAAGTACATGCCCTTGCAGGCGCAGGAAGGGGATGTGGCTCTTTACCTGCAACGCAATGCCATTGAGCTGGACTACGAGGGTGAGCGGTACGTTATCGTTCCGCAAGGCTCGATTTTAATGCTGGAACGACTGGAGGATCTGTAAACAGGAAGCCCGAAAGTAGTCCATTAGTTTATATACAAACCGGCCTTGCGGCTGCATGACAGAAAACACTATGAGACGCTTTTGGTTGATATCTTTGACAATCCTCCTTATGGGATTTACCCTTACTATGGAAAGTGTAGCGAATCAGCAAAAATCGCTCAAAGCGATATTAACCGAAAAGAAAGATCATCGGCGTGTGTTATTGGTTTATGGACGCGATGATGCACAGCATTATACAATTGAACAGCAGGAAGCGCTGAATGAAGTAAGAGACGGTTTGGCCGAACGCGATTTAGACGTGATCGTGCTCGTAGCGTCGTTGGTGATGGAACCCGACCGCCAGTTTCTTATGCATGACTTCAAACTGAACCCATCCGATGGCTTTGCGGCCTGGCTGATTGGAAAAGACGGCGGCATCAAACAAACCTATGCAAAACCTGTTGCCGCTAAAGATCTCTTCCAGACAATAGACAGCATGCCCATGCGGAAACAGGAAAGTAAAAACTGATCCATAACCGCACGAACTCTCCGGTCAGTAGCGTGGTCCCGAATACACTAATCATTCATAAGATAGTGCGCTGACTGGAGACATATAACTGCCTAAATAGCACGAGTACGTTGCTAAAAAAAACGGACCAGGTATAGACTCACTCTCAGTCTATACCTGGTCCGTTTTTTCAGTTAAAGCCATACATCACTGTTCGCCAAACTTGGCGGCTTCGGTTATCCCTTTCCACGTATCTGTACGAAAGGGTATGGCCGGAAAGTTTTCCTGATTGTACAAATTCACGTCGCCATTATCGTCGGCCCACCCGTACCGAACGGCGACCGGTGTTGCTACCGAATCAGCGTGAACGATGACCGAATTTCCTTTGATCTCGGCTTTGGCGTAATAAAATTTCTGGTCGGCACCCGCAACTTCAAAGCCTCTGAGGTAACCATATTTATCCTTTGCCACCAATCCACTTCCCACGTTTGAGAATGTTAGAATGGCCCGACCGTTCTCAACGGTCATTTTATTGACCTGTGGTCCCCGCGACGCTTCATTACCATTCTCGGCACTTTTATGGTAGGCCACCCGCATGGCTTCGGCGGCCAGGCGATTTCCCACATCCAGTTTATTTTTTGGGTGAATATCTGTTCGCTCTCCAATGTCTGACGTAACCGCCATACCCGTGTTAGGTAGCTGAAGCGTTTGGGTCTGGGCTTCGCGGAGTTCGGCCCACGTACTACCCCGCCGACTATCGCCATTGGCGGCATTGTAGCTGGCCAGCTGCACAAACAGAAATGGGAAGTCATAGCCCCAATGCTGCCGCCAATCCTGAATCATCAGCGGAAATGTTTTGCGATATTGATAGGCCCGCCCTGCATTCGATTCTCCCTGATACCAGATGGCCCCCGCAACAGCATACGGTATGAGCGGATTTATCATAGCATTAAACAACTGCGTAGCGAAGGTATTGGGGCCCGGCTTGTACGACGAGGCAAATACGTTGGCCACCCGGTATTTCCATTTACCCGCCAGCGGAATAGTCAGACTACTGTTGGCGAGTTTTAGTTCTTCGGGGCGGCCCATCAGGCCCCCACTCCCGCCGGTATCCGTAACGCGAATCGCAATCTCATTCCGGCCGGGTTTCAGTAAGCCGTCGGGCACGGCATAAGCGCGGGCCTTCCCGCCTTTTGTGCTGCCTATTAACTGGCCGTTCACAAAGGTGGAGTCATTGTCGGCAACGGAGTCCATGTAAAGCACCATTTTCTGACTGTTGGCTCCTTCCGGGATAACAATGTCCTGCCTGAACCAGACGACTCCATCCAGGGTGGGTAGTCCGCCCCATTCCCAGTCGCCGGGCATGTTCATGGTTTTCCAATCACTATCGTTTAATGTAGCACTCGCCCAACTCTGCTCGTCGGCGGCTGACGGCAGACTACCCTGCTGCGCTTTTATCAACGCTTGCGTACGGGCGGCTCCGCGCTGAATCACCTCTTCGCTGGTAGTGGGCAGTTTACTGGCTACTAAGCGGAGCTCCTCATGCTGATTCATCGCTTCGCGACTCGTCCAGGTTTCAGAATGCGTACCGCCCCAGGACGTGTTAATCAGGCCAATCGGGACATTGAGTTCCTTCTGCAGTTGTTTGGCAAAAAAGTACCCGACGGCCGTAAACTGAGGTGCCGTTGTGGGCGTGCACACACTCCAGCTTCCTTCAATATTGTCTTTGGGCGTTAAGCTTATGTCTTTCTTCACCAGCAGTTGGCGAATGGTGGGGTAGTTCGCCACCGGAATTTCCGTTTTGGCATTAGCGGCTGACCCCAGCGGCCATTCCATATTCGATTGTCCGGAGCAGATCCACACTTCACCAGCCAGTACGTCGTCAAACGTGATGGTATTACTTTTCCCTTTCACCAACAGTTGATAAGGTCCACCTGCTTCCATCGCATCGAGAGTGACGCGCCATTTTCCGTCTTTGCCAGCTTTAGCCGTTTTCGTTTGCTTATCAAGGGTTACAGTTACCTTTTCGCCAGCCTCTGCCCAGCCCCAAACCGGCACGGGTTTTCGGCGTTGCAAAACCATATGCGAGCCGAAAACATTGGGCAAGTGCACCTCGGCCAAGGCGGTCTGAAGGGTCAGCAAACTCGTAAATACCATTCCCCAGGCAAAGCATTTCATACGTAGCAATCGTTAGTTAGGTGGTTATTAACTTCAACGTTGAAAATTAGCGTTTATCCTCGTGGATTCAGTTAATCTTCCTGCTAATGATGAAAATGAAATGACTAATGTTGACCGCAGCAAGTGGTCCTGTAGGGCTGGCACACTACCCACGCTTGTAGAAGACGGCATGTACAAAGGATTGGGGCTAGTTACCAGTATCCATCATCTTACCAGATCGATAATCATACGATCCAACCCAAGCTGGTGAGAGAACCGAGCCGCGCAGGCAATCGGAACGGCCAACCGAGCCGCTCTCGACCTACCCTTCTATAGCTTCCAGAGACTATTTGATGCGTTTGGCCACGGTGCAATGTCAACGAATACGCGGAGTTTTCCCGTGTACCTCCAGCGCATTGGACAATTGTCGCCGGGTAGCGAACGTATAGCGTAAGGTAACGCCATAACTCATGCCGCTACCGTCTCCCAGCAACTGTGCTTTTTGCACGGATGTATGGCTGCCTGCGTTGGGGCTTCCGCCTGGTATGATTGGGTAATTGACCGCATACGTCACGTCGGTGGTGAGGGCATTACTCAGGCCCCAGAACTTACGAACGGAGAAACCCAGATCGATGGCATTGTTGAGCCGAATATTGTATTCTGCCCCTAGTTCGGCCATAGCAGTCATTTTGGCATTGGCCTGGGTTTGACTGGCCAGACGAAGCGTATCCGGCGTTTCCCGATGCCCGTCATATCGGTAACCGATGAGCGAAAACCGGCCTTCCTGCTGTCCACTGTTCGGCACGATCCACATACCTCCGCTCAACCAGAAACCCGACCGCAACCAGGGCTTGCTGGTTGATACGATCAGGCGTTTTCCGCGCAGGACAAACGTATTCTGCTTGCTACTGTACCGAAATATCAGGGGATAACTGGCATTTATAACCGAGACCTGTGTGTGGATTGGCATCCGGGCATAGCCCGCTTCAACGGCCCACCGCTCCCGGTAGACCCAGCCGACAACCGCTCCCCAGCCTGGCTTACCCACTACGTCACTCTGAATAAGGCCGTCGAATGAGTTATCGAGCTTAGCCCGGTCTGTACGAATAAACCCATCAAGAGACGCATACCAACGACTCTTGATGTAAGGTCCACCATATCGGGTAAGTAGCCGGTCGTATTGCTGGCTGCGTTCCGGTAACCGATAGTAGTCCGTAATACCCTGTCCATAGGCAGGCAATACGGCGAATCCGAGTAATACATACAGGAAGTAGCGTTTCATCATCGGCTATCGGTTAGAGCGTTTTACAAATAACGCGATAAACGTTTGTTTGTTAACCACTTACAAACGATTTAATTCGTAAACGGTCATTGGTCAATGTATTTACGACCCTAATCTGGCTGATTACGTTCGAAAGGAGACGAAATAAGTAGTATTACCCTGTTCAGGCGTTATAAAACTAAAAAACCCAGTCTGTGCGGACCGGGTTTTTTAATCAAACAAATAACGTTTTTTTAATCTCGGGGCCGTTATCTCAGCCGTGTTTCATAACAGGCACCGAAACGGTCATGTTGTCCCAGGCAATAGCAATGCTGCTGTTAGCCGGGGTGATCGTCAGTTTTTCGATGGGTGATTTGGTCATCGAAACCGGTACCTTGACCGTAGCGACATCGGTACCTTTGATTTTTTCATAGTCATAAGCACCCCATTGGCCCAGTGTGCTATTCAGAATAACGCTCCATTCTTTCTCGCCAGGGATGGTATAAAGTGTATACGTACCTGCTTTGACCATTTTACCGCCAAACATTACGTCGCTTTTAAACGTCACTTCGGTTGCTTCATTGGCCCCTGTCCGCCATACTTTCCCGTACTTCTCAAGGCTGTTCGAGCCATCGGCGCCAAAAATAACCCGGCCTTTTTTGGAAGGCTGGCCATACACGACTTTAATGTTCTTATCCGGACTTTCTGCGGTTATTTTAGGACTTGCCGGTGCTTTGTTATCCTGCGCCTGTGCCCACGATACGGTAGCAAAGAGCAACGTAAAAACTGCAATTAGATTTTTCATGTGTTAATGATTGGATTTGTTTTGAACGTACTACTGTCTATACGCCACAAAGTAAACGATAGTTTTTTGAGATATGAGTAAAGAGTGCAGGCAAAGTTTGGTATTTTTATACGTAGTAAGCGGTACATTCGTCTCTGGGTAATGCGCTTCTCTTCCAGCGCCGTTGCCCTTGCAAACAGACCCTTTACCTGTAGTAGCCCTTTAAGCAGACGCATCGCCCGTATGGCAACAACTTATTTTAGCAAACGCAACCTTCAGTTTCTGTTGCACGACGTTTTCAAAGCCGACGAACTGACTAAATACGATTATTTTAGTGCCCACGACCGGGAAACCTTCAATCTCGTGATCGATTCAGCTATCTATATTGCTGATACACTTATGCATCCGTACCTGAAGGATGTCGACAGAAACCAGCCGGAACTTAAAAATGGGCAGGTGACGATTCACCCAAGTATTAAGGACTACCTGAAAGCAATGGGTGACGCGGGTCTGATTGGAGCCGGCTTCTCGTTCGAACACGGTGGACAGCAATTACCGAAGTTGATCAACTCCTGTGTGACCTTTATTTTGATGGCCGCTAACAACGGGATGATGTACACCGGCCTCACCTCCGGAGCCGCTCACCTCATCACCTCGTTTGGCTCTCCGGAATTAAGTGCCATTTACGTACCCAACCTGCTGGGCGGCACCTGGCAGGGGACCATGGCCCTCACCGAACCGCAGGCGGGATCGTCGCTCTCCGATGTGACGACCTCGGCGACGCCCCTACCCGACAGCCAGGCCGGTGTGGCAGCGTACCAGATTAGGGGACAGAAAGTATTTATCTCGGCGGGCGATCATGATGCGGCTGACAACATCATTCACCTGATGCTGGCCCGGATTGATGGGGCCCCCAAAGGCACAAAAGGCATTTCGTTGTTTGTTGTTCCCAAATACCGGCCCGACCAACAGGACGGTTTTGTTGATAATGACGTCGTGTCAACGGGCATTTACCACAAGATGGGGCAGAAAGGCGTACCGGCCCTGCACCTCACCATGGGATCGAATAACAATACCATTGGCTATCTCGTTGGCGAGCCCCACCAGGGTCTCTCGTATATGTTTCAGATGATGAACGAAGCCCGCATTGGGGTTGGCATGACGGCAACCGGTATTGCTACGGCGGCCTATTATGCCGCGCTAGCCTACGCCAAAGAACGACCACAAAGTAGACGACTGAATACCAAAACCCAGCTAGATGCTCCCCAGACGCCCATCATCAACCACCCCGACGTTCGGCGAATGTTGCTGTTTCAGAAAGCCGTTACGGAAGGATCACTCTCGCTACTTCTGGAGGCAGCCCGCCTTTACGACATCAGAGAAGTGGCCCAGGGCGAAGAAAAAGAAAACGCCTTCCTACTACTCGATTTGTTGATGCCCGTAGCCAAATCCTATCCTTCTGAAATGGGGGTGCAGTCGGTCAGTCAAAGTTTGCAAACATTCGGTGGATATGGCTACACGGAAGACTTCCCGGTCGAGCAATTATACCGCGATATTCGTATCACACCCATTTATGAAGGCACCACGGGTATTCAGGCGCAGGATTTACTGGGCCGGAAAATGACCATGAAAGGCGGAAAAGCGCCCCAGCTTTTGTTTGCCGAAATAAGCCAGTTAATTGCTGAAGCTAGTACATTTGACGAGTTGAAGCCCTACGCAGATCAGTTGGCGACCGAGCTCAAACGCGTACAGGACGTTATGACGGGCCTGCTACCTCACGCGCAGCAAGGAGATATTGAACGCTATTTGTCCGACGCGACGCTGTTTCTGGAGCTATTCGGAATTGTCGTGCTGGCCTGGCAGTGGTTGAAACAGGCGGTTGTCGCCAAACAAACGCTGATGACCCAAAACCCCCAGGGTGACGACCTGATTTTCTACGAAGGCAAGATTCACACGATGAAATTTTATTTTCATTACGAAGTCCCCAAAACACTGGGTCTGGCCGTTCGCCTGAACGATTCCGACGTGCTGACGATCGTATCCGAAAAAGAACTGGCCCTGTGAGCGAACGTAAAGCCATGTTTTTTAAGGTTTTTTGAGCTTCTAACGTCAGAACTTTTACCTTTGCGGCTTCAATCGCCCGCGTTCGGTAATGCCGCTGATTGCCCTATCGAGTTATAAGCCGCCAATCCGCTTGTGGAACGGCCACCTGCAAACCATCATTCCTTCGCTCTTTCGCAAGGTAGAGGTCCCTTACGTTCGCGAACGCATCGAGACACCGGATGATGACTTTCTGGATCTGGACTGGTGCTATGCGGATGGCGGATCAAAGTCTTTGGTTATTCTTTCGCATGGCCTTGAAGGGAGTTCAGCCAGCCAATACCTGGCCGGTATGGTACGGCATCTGACACGGCATGGATTCGACTGCCTGGCCTGGCATTATCGTTCATGCAGTGGCGAAATGAACCGCCAGCAACGATTCTATCATATTGGCGAAACCGGCGATTTACACTTCATCATACAACACGCCCTATCGACGGGCTATCAGACGGTTTACCTCATGGGGTTCAGTGCGGGCGGCAACGTTACCCTGAAATACCTGGGCGAACACGAGGAATCAAGCCTACATCCAGCCATTAAAAAAGCTGTCGTTTTCTCGGTGCCGGTCGATCTGATGGGTTCCGCCCGACGGCTCGAACAATGGGACAGTCTGGTATACAACCACCGGTTTAACCGAACCTTAAAACGGAAAGTACTGGACAAAGCAGCCGCCATGCCGGGTGTCTTTCCAACACAGAATGTAAGGAAGGCGCGGAGTATCCGGGAATTTGATAATTTGTTTACGGCCCCAATGAACGGTTTTCGGGACGTAACGGACTATTATACCCGGAGTAGTTCGCTGCAATTCATACCAGCCATCACCATTCCAACATTGATCGTGAGTGCGAAAAACGACCCATTTTTATCACCTGAATGTTTTCCGGAAGCGTTGGGCCGGGAACTCCCTACTGTGTGGATGGAGTTCCCTGAGCAGGGAGGTCACTGCGGGTTTCCCCCCCAAACAGGTGGCATTCAGGGTACGTACTGGTCGGAGGAGCGGGCGTTGGCATTCTTGATGAATCAATTTTAACAAGTGACATGGACGCAGAGCACATAAAAACGCTGCTGAAAGCGAACAAAGAGCGTTTATTTATCGCTTATCCTTTGGCATCCCTGGCGTTGTTTGGTTCTTATGCCGACGGCACGGCAACGGAAAACAGTGACGTGGATATTTTAGTGGAATTTAAACAGCCTGTTGGTTTTGAATTCATTGACTTATCTATTGAATTAGAGAGCCTGCTCCAGAAGCCAGTTGATTTGGTAACCCGGAAAGCTATAAAGCCTACCTTAATGCCTTACATTACGCAGCAGTTATATTATGTCTAAGCGATCAGCCTACATTTTGTTGACTGATATGATGGAAGCAATCGATGCCATCAGGGAATATACGGCTGGTTTGGACTATGAGTCTTTTCTAAATACCAGGATGGCTCGTGATGCAGTTGTCCGAAACGTGCAGGTTTTAGGTGAAGCCGCTAACCGGGTTCCCAAGCCGTTTCGGGATCAGCACACAACTATCGAGTGGATGCGTATCATTCGTACTCGTCATATTCTGGTACACGACTATTTTGGTCTTGATTATGAAATCATATGGCGCATAATAACCGTTCATCTACCACCTCTCCAGCAGGCAATTAAACACATTTTAGACAGTAACCCGCTGGAAGATGCGGATATTGACCAAATCTAGATCATGCTCACCAAACCACTCGAACAAACCTATTACATCATTGATTTTGACAGCACCTTTACCAAGGTCGAAGCGCTCGACGTGCTGGGTGAAATCTCGCTGACGGGCCGCCCTGATCGCAACGATGTGCTGGACGAAATTAAAGCCATTACCGACCGGGGCATGTCGGGCGAAATTTCATTTACGGATTCGCTGAACCTGCGGCTTAACTTGCTCAAAGCTCACAAAAGCCAGTTGCCTGCGCTTGTTGAAACCCTGATGGGCAAGATCTCCGATTCGTTTCAACGCAACCGGCAATTTCTGACCGAAAATGCCGAAACAATCTACATCGTTTCGAATGGGTTTAAAGAATTTATTGTACCAATTGTTACGTCGCTGGGTATTCGGGCGGAGCATGTTTTTGCCAATACGTTCGTGTTCGATGAGACCGGAGCCATTGTCGGGTTCGACACGGAAAATCCGCTGTCGGCCAACGGGGGCAAATCGCAGGTAATCCGGAATCTGCAACTCGATGGGGAAGTATACGTGATTGGTGACGGCTATACGGATTATGAAATCAAAGCGTCGGGGCTGGCTAACCGGTTTTATGCCTTCACGGAGAACGTTATGCGCCCTCGGGTAGTCGAAAAGGCTGACCACATTGCCCCTTCGCTCGATGAATTTTTGTATCACAACAACCTGAGCCGCAGTCAATCGTATCCGAAGAGCCGGATTAAAGTTCTGTTACTCGAAAATGTGCACCCGATAGCCGTTCAATTATTTGAACAGGAGGGCTTTAATGTCGAGATTCGGAAAGGGGCACTGGATGAAGATGAGCTGATCGAAGCCATCCGCGATGTATCCATCCTGGGCATTCGGTCAAAGACGAACGTGACCGCTCGCGTGCTGGAACATGCCAATAAGCTAATGACCGTTGGTGCGTTTTGCATCGGTACAAACCAGATTGACCTGGATGCCTGCACCGACAAAGGCATTGCCGTTTTCAATGCACCTTACAGCAATACCCGTTCGGTGGTTGAGCTGGCCATTGGTGAGATTATTATGTTGATCCGGAGCATCGTACCAAAGAGTAACATGATGCACCAGGGAGGCTGGGATAAATCGGCCAAAAACAGCTTTGAAGTACGCGGTAAGAAACTCGGGCTTGTTGGCTATGGTAATATCGGTACGCAGTTATCGGTCGTAGCAGAAGCCCTGGGCATGGAAGTTTATTTCTACGATGTTGTCGATAAGCTGGCCTTGGGTAATGCCCGGAAATGTAAAACACTGGACGAACTGCTGGCCGTTGCCGACATCATTAGCCTGCATACCGACGGGCGAAAGGAAAACAAAAACCTGATCAGCTACCGCGAATTCGGCCTGATGAAGAATGGCGTCATCTTCCTCAACCTCTCGCGAGGGCACATTGTCGAAATCCCGGCACTGGTCGATGCCATCGAGCGCGGCAAAATTGCGGGTGCGGGGGTTGACGTGTTTCCGCAGGAGCCCAAAACCAATAACGAGGAGTTTATGAGCGCCCTGCGTAACCTGCCAAACGTAATTCTGACCCCGCACATTGGCGGCAGCACGGAAGAAGCTCAGGCCAACATTGGTAATTTTGTACCGAGCAAGCTACTCGAATATATCAATAACGGCAGCACCTACGGCAGCGTAAACTTCCCCGAACTACAGCTTCCCTTGCTGAAGGGGGCGCACCGGTTGCTGCACATTCACGCCAACGTGCCGGGTATTCTGGCCAAAATGAACACGATTTTTGCCAAATACCATATCAATATCCACGGCCAGTACCTCAAAACGAATGAAAAAATCGGTTACGTCATCACGGACGTTGCGAAGGAGTATGCCGATGAGGTCGTCGAGGAATTAAAGGACATTGATAACACAATCAAGTTTAGGCTATTGTATTAATTAGTGAATGATAGAGTGATTGAATGATTGATTAGTTGCGTGAAATAGCAATTACTCAATCATTCAATCACTCTATCATTCAACCATTGACCTATGAAAAACACGTACTTCACGCCCGGCCCGGCCGAACTCTACCCAACGTTCTACCAGCACCTGCAGCAGGCAATGGATGAACAAATCGGCTCTATTTCGCACCGGAGTCAGCGGTTTCGGGACATTTATAAGTTTGCGGATGAGCAACTGCGTACGTTGCTGACCATTCCGGCTACACACGGCATTTTCTTTACCGGTTCGGCTTCGGAAGTGTGGGAACGTGTGCTGCTCAACTGTGTTGAACACGAAAGTTTTCACCTGGTCAACGGCTCGTTCTCGCAAAAATTCTACGACTACGCCAATGCCCTGAATAAGCACGCTCATATTCTGGAAAAACCATTTGGCGAAGGGTTCGATGCGGCCGAAATCGAGGTACCTGCCTACGCCGAACTGGTTTGCCTTACCCACAATGAAACTTCGTCGGGTGTACAGATGCGGCCTGCCGAGATGCATAAGCTCAAGCGCAAATACCCCAAGAAGTTATTTTGTGTCGATACCGTTTCGTCGGCTCCTTTCCCGGATCTGGACTTTAATTTGATTGACTCGGCGTTTTTCTCCGTTCAGAAAGCATTTGGCATGCCCGCCGGTCTGGGTGTCTGGATTGCCAACCAGGCTTGCCTGGCCAAAGCCGAACGATTACAGAAAAACGATGCGATGACCATTGGGGCCCACAACACATTGCCCATGCTTTGGAAGCATTACAAAACGTTTGAGACACCCGCTACGCCCAACGTTTTATACATTTATATACTCGGCAAAATTGCGGAAGACTTCAACCGAATCGGCATTGACACGATTCGCAGACAAACCGAAGAGAAAGCCCGGATGCTGTACAAGTTTCTGGACAGTTCAGCTCGGTACGAGACTTTTGTCAAACAGGAACGCCATCGTTCACAAACGGTTATCGTTGCCAATGTCGGATCGGAGGATAAGCCCCTATCCTCGACGGATGTTATTTCGGCCGCTAAATCAGCGAATATGATCGTTGGCAGTGGGTATGGTAAGTTCAAAGATTCACAGATTCGGATTGCCAATTTTCCCGCCGTATCCGTTGAGCAGGTCGGCTCGCTGATCGAGCAATTACAAAAATAAAGGGCTCATCATTTATCATTTTCTTCTAACGCCTTTCCCGTTCGGGGAAGGCGTTGATTTTTGGTTCATTTTCATGTAGTCTTCATCATTGAGAAACCTTATCCAGGCTGCGTGGTTAATACAACGACGTTTTTTATAGTATTAACTCAACGACAATGAAGAAATTACTTACAACTGTAACGCTACTGACTAGCCTAAGTATTTGTGCCATGGCCCAAAACAGGTCAGATTCGAGTAGGAATGGACGGCCGCTCCTTGATGAGCAAACGAAACGGGATGTGCGGCAGAAAGCCGACCAGGCCAGCGAGAAAATGGATGAGGAAATCAACAAATCCATCAGTTATCAGCAGGCAAACCAACTCAGTTGGTTTGAGCCCAATAACCTTTTTCTGGGTGGCGGTCTTGGGATGGGTGCCACCAACGGACAAGTGTATCTGGGAATCAACACGCGCCTGGGCTATTTCTTTCAGCCAGGCTTCGCGGCTGGTTTACGTTACGATGCTGACCGGCTTGTGGGGAATAAGTACCACTCCCGGCAGGTGGGTGCGTTTGCCCGTTATTACCCCTTCCGTACGCGTATCAGTAGTTTCATTGGTGCCAGCTTAAACAGTGGCCGTGAATTTTCGGAAAACACGCCCGCCGATACGAAATATAAATACACCAGTGTTGGTCTGGAGATTGGGGTGATGGCCTGGATTCTGCACCGATTGGGCGCAGAGGTGTCTTACGAAAGCAGCTTTTACAACAAAATTGACCCGACCGTTAGCCGGGGCAAAGGTGGTCGCCTGAAAATTGGCATCAACTATTATTTTGGCCGGGTTGCCGGTCGGGGTGTTAAGCTAGCCCGCTAATTCATACAGACCCGAAAAAATTAGTCTGCATTATAAAGAGTATCGGGCCCTTCCCTGCAACTACGGCGTTATTGACCCGTGAGCGCAGAGAAGGGCTATTTCAGTTGAACCCGATTGTATACCTGTTGAAGTAGTTCCCGATGGTGTTCCGTGTGAATGCTGGTGAAATAAATCATTTCCCGCACAGTTAGCTTACCCAGTACCGGATGAGGTATACAGTAGTTGTCCAGTTCGGTTGCAGACCAGTTTTTGAGGGCTTCAACCAGCGATTGATACATAGCCCGGAATCGTTCCATAAGTTCGCTCCGGCTTACCTGCCTATCGTCTGACCGGGGCGACATGGTTGCAGGAGCCTTAGCACCCGTCGCCAATACATTTTGGTAGGCAGACTTTATCTCCTCGTATGGCCGCGATGATGCCGTTGGCCTTCCCCATTGATCCAGAATTGCGCGAGGACCGGTTAGTAATCGAGCCACCGGGCGAGCGGATAAGTATAAATGCTGGATGACCTCGGCAACGGACCATTTTCCGTTTGTGTTCGCCCAGAACTGTTCGTCGGTCAACCCATCGACCCAGCTAATAAATGCTTGACTAGTTGTATTTAATTGATTTTGACTGTTTGTTTTTTCTGCTTCCATCTTTTGTGTGGTTTAGAGTCACGAGTATAACTAAGATTTAAAAAAAACCGGGTTTCAACCCGGCGTATATGATCTAATAAATGCCCTACGCCGGGTTTATTAATTTGACATAAATAAACGTAGAATTTAGTCTCTATCAGCCCGCTGCTTTAGCTGTGGGCTAGGGAAAAGAAACAGAATAAATCAACCGTTTCAACGGTTTTAGCGCAAACAAACCGTTGAAACGGTTAACATACTGGGCTATTTTTTACTGACCCATCGCTAAAGCAGCGGGCTGATAGAAGTTCGACGTTGTACCTAATTTAGTCAAACAAATCAACTCGATGCTGCGTATGCCCGTCTAATTAGTAAGCTTAGTAATTGCCATTTTCCGCCTGAATAAACTAATACTTTCCGATTCTTCTCTGGCCTAAAACCATCCAATAAAACGATTAAAATTATTTTCTAAGTTTTTGATTAATAGACACTTAGAAACAACATCATTTCCTACTTGCGGGATTCATCCGGTACAATTCTTTGTTATCTATACAGGTGGCAGACGTTCTTTTTCAACCTCATCGCTGTTTCCTTTTACTCCGTTATGACGATTGATTCAATTGAAAAACCAGCCGATAAACCCTTCCTTAAATCGGCCCGTCTCTGGATGCCGAAGCGCGTTGTTTTCACCGCTGATGCGCTGAAAGAACCGTTTGGGCAGGCGATGTACGAGCGCATTTCCGCACTCGATCTGCCAATTAAGATCGCGAAAAACAACCGCATTACGGGTTTACGCGGGGCCGATGAACGGGAGACTTACCGCATTGCCAAAAATACACTGGCGGTAGTGAACGCGCCACCCAGCGCGTTCCGGTTGCAACCCATTCCCCCTTCGGCCGACTGGCAAATGAATCTGGCCGAAGGCTGTCCTGCTCATTGTCAATATTGTTATCTGGCAGGTAGTCTCTCCGGGCCACCGGTTGTTCGGGCCTATGCCAACCTGCCGAAGATGTTAGCCAGTACGGCTGCTTACGAAGGCACCTATCCCCCTAACCGCACCTGGCAGAAATCTAACGATTCGGTGGCCCGACCAACTACTTTCGAGGTAAGCTGCTATACCGATGTGCTGGGTATCGAACACCTGACGGGCAGTATGGCGGAGTGCATTCAGTACTACGGTACCCGATCAATGGCCGAACTTCGCTTCGTCACGAAGTACGATCAGGTCGATAGCCTTCTTAACCTGCCCCACAATGGGCACACCCGCGCTCGTGTAAGCCTCAATACCGACGATATAGCCCGCCGGCTCGAAGGAGGTACGGCTTCTGTAGAAGCCCGGCTGCAGGCCATTCGTAAGCTGGCTTTGCCGAAAGCACTGGGCGGTGGCGGCTATCCTGTCGGACTGGTCATTGCCCCCATTATGGCCATTCCCAACTGGCGCGAAGCGTACACGGCCCTCCTTGACCGCATTTCTGACGTACTTGACTTTGGTCCATCAGACATGACCGTCGAATTCATCAGCCACCGCTTCACGCCCGGCTCCAAAGATGTGCTGCTGCAATGGTATCCGAATACCTCACTCGATCTGGACGAGACATCGCGCGCCGAGAAACGAAATAAGTATGGGGGCACAAAATATGTATATCGCCCGGAGGAAATGAAGGAAATGAAAGCGTTTTTCTACGCCGAATGGGCGAAGCGCTTTCCGAATGCTCCGATACTATACTGGACCTAGTTTCCTGAGTAAGCTAGCGCATTACTAAAAATTTCTGGCCATCGACGTTGATCAGGATTTTGGTAATGCGCTGAAAATGGTAAATTTGACGTTACATAGCCAATACCAGCTG
Source organism: Spirosoma humi (assembly GCF_054776575.1). Classification (NCBI taxonomy): domain Bacteria; kingdom Pseudomonadati; phylum Bacteroidota; class Cytophagia; order Cytophagales; family Cytophagaceae; genus Spirosoma; species Spirosoma humi. The sequence continues at coordinate 930,092 of NZ_BAAHBR010000017.1, read as the reverse complement.
CCCCCTGTGGCCGCATCCGGCAACTATACAGGAACCCTCATACGTATCGAATAAACCATGAAAAACTTACTGCTTACTACCTTTCTCGCTGCGGCATCCTTTGGCGCGTTTGCCCAAACCGATTTGAGTTACCACGGCAAAAAAATTACGCCGGCAGGAGCCATTCCGGCAACCGAGCTGACCACTAAAATGGCCGACAAAACAGAAATGCCCGCCAAGGTAGAAGGCACGGTTGAGTCGGTGTGCAAAGTAAAAGGCTGCTGGATGAAGGTAAAAACCGGCGATGGCCAAACGATGCGCGTGACGTTTAAAGATTATGGTTTCTTTGTTCCTAAAGACATTGTCGGTAAAACCGTCGTTGTAGAAGGTACCGCCGAAACCACCACCACACCCGTTGCCGACCTGCGCCATTTTGCCGAGGACGCCGGTAAATCGAAAGAAGAAATTGCGAAAATCACCCAACCCGAAAAAGCACTCACTTTTGTTGCCGATGGCGTGATCGTGAAACAATAAACGGGTTATTTCTCAGGATCGTCGGTACAAACAACGAAGCCGTAACCAGGGCAATGCGCCTGGTTACGGCTTCGTTTCTAATGCGGAGTTAAACTCGTACGTATGAATTTCTTTCTTAAGGCAGCCGTTTCTGCACTCGTTCTTTTTTTACCAGCAACAGGGCTTCTTTACGGACAACAGCCGGCCGATGTACGCGCCGTTCGTTGGGGTTTCACGCCCAAGCAGGTTAAGGAAGCCGAACCGACAAAACCCACCTCTACCAAAAAAGAGAAGTTAATTTATGCGCGGGTACCCTTGAACGACCGAATGGTAGGCCTGGAGTATGCGTTCAATGGAGATTCGCTGCTTTCCGCTTCCTATTATTACTACACAACGGCCTCGATTACGAAAGATGATGTTCTCGCGGCCTCCGTCGAGTTTGACAAGCAGATGACTGAAAAATACGGCCGGGGAAAACCCGTTCTCCTGGGCGATACCCGAAATACCATCTGGCTCACCCCGCGAACGCAAATCACCCTTTCGGTTGGCAATGTTGATCGCGGATGGTCCGTAGAACTCGTTTACCTTTGCCGCGTTTGTTCAGGGCAGCCGGTTGAGGCTAAGGGCAAACGCTAACGTAACACATCCCCTATTTTCGTAATCAGAAAGACGCCTTAATTCGCCGATAACGCTTCCTGACCAGACACTTGGCTTTCTTTGCGTTCGCCAATCTGCTGACGCCACATGGCATAATACAGACCCTTTTGCAGCAACAGTTCCGTGTGAGCGCCCTCCTCGGCCACATGTCCCCGTTCGAGCACAAAAATCCGGTCCGCGTGCAAAATCGTACTCAGGCGGTGAGCAATCAGAATGGTTATGTGCTGCCGGGAGCCCGACAGTTGGCGAACGGTCTTGCTGATTTCTTCTTCCGTAAGTGAATCCAGAGCGGATGTAGCCTCGTCAAACACCAGTAGCGCTGGCTTGCGGAGCAGCGCACGGGCAATGCTCAGCCGTTGTTTCTCCCCACCCGAAACCTTGACCCCACCTTCACCAATGACCGTATCGAGTCCCTGCGGGGCGCGGCTGAGCAATGAATCGGCAGCGGCCTGATGCAGGGCTGTGAGGCATTCCTCATCCGTGGCGTTAGGAGCAACAAATCGTAAGTTTTCGCGGATGGTACCCGCAAAGAGCTGCGTATCCTGCGTAACGAAGCCAATTTGTTCGCGCAGCTCATCGAGGTCTATTTCCGATCCGGGAATGTCATTATACAGTATTTTACCCGCCAACGGCGGATAAAGCCCCACCAGCAACTTTACCAGGGTTGTTTTCCCCGAGCCCGATGGCCCCACAAAGGCAATAGTTTCGCCAAGTTTTGCCGTAAACGAAATACCGTCCAGCGCCGGTGCGTTGGCCGTCAGGTGTTTGAACCGCACTCCATCGAAAGCCAGGGTTTGTATTTTATTGATTGGTTTCGGGTGGGCCGGTTTTGTGTCTCTCGGTGTATCGAGAATTTGCTGAAAATTGGCCAGCGATGCTTCCGTCTCCCGATAAATATTGATGATGTTACCCAACTCCTGCAACGGTCCGAAAATGGCGAATGAGTAGATAAAGAGAGAGAAAAATTCGCCAACGGTGATCCGTCCCTGCACCACCAAAAACAGCATGAGCAGCATAATGGCGTTGCGCAGCAAATTGACAAACGTTCCCTGGATGAACGACAGCGACCGGATGTACCGGACCTTCTTCAACTCCAGTTTCAGGATTTTACCGGTTGTTGCATTCAGCCGTTCGGTTTCCTGCTGGGCCAGACCCAGGCTTTTTACCAGCTCGATGTTGCGCAGGCTCTCCGTCGTTGAACCAGCCAGGGCCGTCGTTTCGGCCACAATATTTTTTTGAACAACCTTAATTTTCTTACTCAGCAACGAACTCACGAAGCCTAACAGCGGAATCGTCAGAAAATAGGCCGGCGCAATGGGCCAGTAAACCGTGCTGGCATACCACATCACGAAAATGATTCCGACGACGGATGTGAACAACACATTAACAAACGACTGAATCAGCTTCTCCACATCGGCACGCACTTTCTGGAGCTTACCCAGTGTCTCCCCCGACCGCTGATCTTCAAATACCTGATACGGCAGCTCCAGCGAATGCCGCAGCCCGTCGGTGTAGAGCCGGGCACCCAGCCGCTGTGTAATGACATTGACGTAATAATCCTGGAAATTTTTGGCGATACGACTCACCATCGCCACACCTAATGCCTGGAGGATCAGCAGCCCGGCACCATCACTCAGGAAGGCCCAGAAATTAATGTCGCGTATGCTTCCGCCGGGCTTAACGACATACTGGTCAATAATTTTACGAAAAATATACGGATCGAGTAACGAGAAAACCTGGTTGATGGCGGCCAGAAACAAGGCCAGAATCAGTAAGCCCCAGTACTGGCGCAGGTAGGAGTAAAGTAATTGCATAGACCGATTGTTGATGGTTGTTTCGTATAGTAAATGTAGTAATGATGAGTAGGTTGTTCACGTCTCCTGACGGGCCAGAATGGCGGCCAGCCAGGCAGGGTAATCAGCCCCCAAAGAGACGGGTGTTTACCCATATCCATCGTTATGTAGGCGCATTCGTTGAAAACAGACGTATTTTTGAGCCAGATAATTCCCTCACGTCGATACTGGCCAGATTTGGAAACACCCAAACCAAGGCTCTATCTTCACCGAAGAATTGCAAAAACGCGTTTCTGACCATATGGCTCAACGTTCGATAGCCTGCTGGCTACGTTCACTTTTAACGTTTTCAACGGTTAACCATGATCCTTCTTGTTGATGATAGGCCCGAGAATATTATTCCGCTAAAGAAAATTCTTGAACTACATCGTTTTTCGGTCGACACGGCCGAATCGGGTGAAGAGGCATTAAAAAAAGTGTTGAAAACGGACTACTCCGTCATCATCCTCGATGTACAAATGCCCGGCATGGACGGGTTTGAAGTAGCCAATGCCATTGCCGGGTTTAGCAAAACGAAAGATACGTCCATCATTTTCCTGTCGGCGGTTAACACCGAAAAAAAATTCATAACCCAGGGCTATACATCGGGCGGAGTTGACTACCTGACCAAACCCGTCGATCCGGACATTCTGGTCTTAAAAGTCAAAACACTCGAGAAGCTCTACCGCCAACAGCAGGAACTACGCGCGGTTCAGGACTCCCTTCGGAAAGAAGTTGAGGTGCGTAAACAGGCGCAGGAGGCCTTGACGGAGCAAATGGAATCCCTGCAGATCGTGTTGTCTTCCCTACCCCAGATGGCCTTTGCCCTGGACCCCGACGGTAAAATCGAGTACGTCAACGAACACTGGTTCCAGTACGCGAGCAGTTCATCAACGTTTCCGGAAGCCCACCCCGACGACGATGTGTGGCACGACTGGAACCAGGCTTTTATTGCTGGCACGGAACTGACACGCGAGGTGCGCCTGAAGGGCCTGCACACGGGCGACTTTCGCTATCATCTGTTACGCATCATCCCGATCAAACAACAGGGTGTGTTGAACCGCTGGATTGGCACCTTTACGGACATTCATCCGCAAAAGCTGGCGGCCGAGTTGCTGGAGCAACAAGTGGAGCTGCGCACGAATGAGCTCATGCTCAAAAATGCTGAACTGGAACAAACCAACCATGAATTGCAGCAATTTACCTGGGTTGTATCGCACGACTTGAAAGAGCCCCTCCGAAAAATACAGTTGCTGAACGATACGATCAAAGAAAAATACCTCAAAGAAAATACCGACGCCGTTTCGTATCTTGATCGATCCATCCGGTCATCGGCGCGCATGTCTACACTCATCAATGATCTGCTCGCCTACTCACAGCTCTCCGTACCGGAAGCCTTTCAGCCAACAAACCTCAATGCCCTGGTCGATGAACTTCTGCTGGACTTCGACGACGCCCTGCAACGAAAGCGGGCCGTTGTCGATGTTGATCAGCTTCCCGTTATTGACACCATCCCAACACGCATGCGACAGATCTTCCAAAATCTGATCAGTAATGCGCTCAAATTCGCAAAAGAATCGGTACCGCCCGTTATAACCATTCGGGCCGAACGAATTGACACCAAGGCAATTGATGGCGAGCCTAGTCCTACGGGGGCGTTTTGTCGAATCATCGTGCAGGACAACGGAATTGGATTCGACGAGAAGTTTCTGGGGCGTATTTTTGTTATTTTCCAGCGGCTGCATACCCAAACGCAGTACGAGGGTACCGGTATCGGCCTCGCCATTGCGAAAAAGAACATCGACAAACACCACGGTCTCATTTCAGCCCAGAGCCGGATCAATGAAGGAGCTCGTTTTATACTTGTTTTACCGGTCAGCCAAACCAGTCAGCTATCTGTTATGTAAGTCGCTAGTAACCTACTCCTCATGCCAAAAAAATTTACAAACTCGGTTATCCGACAATTACAGACCGTCTTTTCTTTTTCGACCCTGCTGTTGCTGATTAGTCTTTCGGCGTCTTACTACAGCATTCAGCAGCTCATTCGTAACTCAGAACTGGTCAATCATACCAATCAGGTACTGGTCGAGTCAGAAAATATTATCTCCTATACCAAAGATGCCGAGACGGGGCAGCGTGGGTATTTGGTTACGCTCGATCCGCTTTTTTTACAACCCTATACGGGTAGCCTCGAAAAGATAGAAGCCAGCCATAACCGACTGGTCGACCTCACCGCAGATAATCCGACCCAGCAAAAACACCTTGCTCAGATAAAGGCCCTGTACGAAGCTAAGTTTGCGCAGATGCAGCGAGTCATCGACCTGGTCAGGCGGAATAAATCGTTCATGGTCGACACGGTGGCCAGGCATCAGGAAATGGTACGGGGCAAGCAGATCATGGACGACCTTCGGCTAACCATTAACCAGACAAAAACGGAGGAAAATGCCCTGCTACAGGACCGTATCAAAAAGCAGCAGCTTTACATCACTTACACGCCAATTCTGCTGGTCGTTGCGGCTCTCATTTCTATCCTGATTACGGCACTTACCTATATACGAATTAAGAATGACCTGGACGACCGGCTGAAGCAACAACAACTGGCCGAAGAAAAATACATTGAAACCACCGGACGCATTGCCCTCATGGAGGATATCACCCAGGAGATTGCCGGGGGCGATTATTCGGTGCGCAGCCAGGATGCGAAAGACGATGATCTGGGACGTATCTCGAAGGCGCTGAACCAGATGGCAGGTTCCCTGCAACAAACGTTCGCGGATTTGACCGATAAAAACTGGCTTCAGGCTGGTACAGTCAACGTGAGCGATGCCATTCGGGGCGAGAAAAACGTCAGCCGTTTAGCCACTCGCCTGATCGATACGATTGCCGAGTACGTCAACGCCCCGATGGGTACTCTTTATCTGCTCGATCATGAGACAATCTTCAAACTGGTCGGTAGTCATGCCAGTCATCAGGCACCCGCCTTTATTCATGCTGGCGAAGGGCTCGTTGGACAAGCTATCGATCGTCAGAAAACAATTCTGGTACAGGACGTGCCTACCGAATACAGCCAGATAACATCGTCGCTGGGGCATGTCCGGCCGACGGCGCTGCTGATCGTTCCCCTCATTTACGGTGATGTGTGCCTGGGTGTTATTGAACTGGGCTTTCTCAAGAAGCCAACCTCACTGGAGATAAACTTCCTGGAGCAGAATCGGGAGATGATCGCCATTGGCCTTAACTCCGCCCTGGATTACCTGAAGCTGCAAAACTTTCTGGAGGAGACCCAGGCCCAGGCCGAAGAGTTACAGGCGCAGCATTCGGAGATGGAAAACCTGAACGCTGAACTCGAAATGCAGGCCCAGAAATTACAGGCATCGGAAGAGGAATTGCGTGTTCAGCAGGAGGAATTGCAGCAAACCAACATCGAACTCGAAGAGCGTGGCATGCTACTGGAAGAGAAAAACGATGAAATTCAGAAGAAAGCCGACGAACTGGAGTTAACGACGCGGTATAAATCGGAATTTCTGGCAAACATGTCCCACGAACTTCGAACGCCCCTCAACTCCATTCTGCTACTGAGCCGGTTGCTGGCCGAAAATCACGAAGCAACGCTCTCAACGGATCAGGTGGAATATGCCCGGGTCATTCAATCGTCGGGCAACGGGTTACTGGGGCTGATTGACGAAATTCTGGACCTGTCGAAGATCGAAGCCGGCCAAATGAAGCTGGACTACCAGGAGGTAGCGATCGCTGAAATTACCCATGAGCTGCAATCCCTGTTCGCGATCATGGCCAAGGAGAAAGGCCTGGCCTTCGCCATCGACGTGGAATCGAGCGTTCCTTCCGTTGTCAGCACGGACAAAATGCGGCTGGGGCAGATCCTTAAAAATCTACTGGCCAATGCACTCAAATTTACGGCCGCTGGTAGCGTTTCTCTAACCATCAAACGGCAGGATGACAAGCTCTGTTTTGTCGTCAGGGATACGGGAATTGGTATAGCTCCCGAAAAACAGCCACTTGTTTTCGAAGCCTTTCAGCAGGCCGACGGCTCCACCAAACGAAAATACGGGGGCACTGGTCTGGGCCTTTCGATAAGCCGCGAATTGGCAAAACTACTGGGGGGCGAAATTACGCTGAGCAGCCGGGTAAACGAAGGGGCAACGTTTACGGTATTCATTCCGATTGTAAGGGCTCAACTGTCCGAAACATCACGCCATCAACCAGCCGTTTCGGATGCCGTGTTCCCTCGCCACACGGCTCCGAACACTCCTCCCCAGCATCACGCCACAAGCCCGGCCTCGTCTGCCCCTGCGGCATCTGACGGCGAGAAGTACATCAGCACCACGATTCCGGATGCCATTCCCGATGATCGTCACTCGATAACGGAGACGGACAAGACCATTCTGATTGTAGAAGACGACACAAATTTTGCAAAATCGCTGCTGGACTATACCCGAAAGAAAGGATACAAAGGCATTGTGGCCGTTCAGGGTGACGAAGGCCTTAAACTGGCGGCTACCTACAAACCGATTGGTATTCTGCTGGACATTCAGTTGCCGGTCATGAGTGGCTGGCAGGTAATGGATGCGCTGAAAGCCAATCCACAAACCAGACCCATTCCGGTGCACATCATGTCGTCGCACAAGATGAAGAACGAGAGTTTGTTGAAAGGAGCCATTGACTTTGTGGATAAGCCGGTAGCTTTCGAACAGCTCCATGAAGTCTTCAAAAAAATAGAATACGTATTAAATCGCGATGCCAAGAAAGTCCTGATCATCGAAGACAACGCCAAGCACGCCAAGGCCCTCGCCTATTTCCTGGAAACGTTCAACATTACGTCGGAACTGAAGAGTAACATTTCGGAAGGTATCGACGCGTTGAAGAGCAAGGAAGTAGACTGCGTGATTCTGGATATGGGCATCCCGAACACAAACGCCTATGAAGCCCTGGAGGAAGCCAAGAAAAACCCAGGTATGGAATCGGTACCGATCATCATTTTCACGGGCAAAAGCCTGTCAATGTCGGAAGAGCTGAAAATCAAGAAATATGCGGATTCCATCATTGTCAAAACGGCTCACTCCTACCAACGCATGATCGACGAAGTATCGTTGTTTCTGCACCTTGTTGAGGAGAATAAACAATCGGCCGACAAAACCGGTATGTCGAAAAAACTGGGTGCGCTGGGCCAGGTGCTCAACCAGAAAACAGTGCTGGTCGCCGACGATGACGTACGCAACATCTTCTCGCTCTCGAAAGCCCTTGAACAGTATAACATGACGGTTGTGGCGGCCCTGGACGGAAAGGAAGCGCTGCAAAAGCTGGACGAAAACCCCGCCATCGACGTTGTGCTGCTCGATATGATGATGCCCCAAATGGACGGCTACGAGACGGCCCGGAAAATCAGGGAACATTACAAATGGAAAAACCTTCCGGTCATTGCCGTTACGGCCAAAGCCATGACCGGCGACCGCGAAAAATGCATTCAGGCCGGAGCCTCCGACTATATCACCAAACCCGTTGATATTGACCAACTTATATCACTGTTGCGCGTCTGGCTATATGACAGAAAATAAGCAAAGCTCACTGATTTCCGGGCTCAGCGGGGCAAAGCGGGTAGCGTAAGGTAGGTAAAATCTCTTTGTATCCAAACAGAAGAACACGTAACAAAATGGATAAAAAACGGGTATTAATCGTTGATGATGATCCCAGAAATATTTTTGCGCTGAAGGCGACGCTCCAGGCAAAATCATTCTACTGTATAGCTTGCAGTAGCGCTCAGGAAGCGATTGAGCTCTTACAAACCAACGAAGTTATCGACGCGATTCTTATGGATATGATGATGCCCGAAATGGATGGTTACGAAGCCATTCCACGTATCAAGAATCTAGATAACCGAGCCAGCACGCCTATTTTCGCCGTAACTGCCCAAGCCATGCTGGGTGATCGGGAAAAGTGCCTGCGGGCGGGCGCTACAGACTATATACCCAAACCAATTGATGTCGATCGGCTGGTGCTGCTGCTATCGGATATTTAAGCAACGACCATGATTGAAGAGCCAGAAGTTGATCTTTTACTGACCGATCTGCTCGATATTTACGGGTACGACTTCACCCACTATTCAAGGGCATCCCTGAAACGTCGGATCAATCGGATATGGACTCTGGACAAGTTTCCGAGCTTCGCCGAGTTGCGCTACCGAGTTCGGTCGGATGCGGATTATTTAAAGCGCTTCGTGGAAGAACTCACCGTCAACGTGACCGAAATGTTTCGGGACCCGCTGTTCTATAAAACACTCCGCACCGAAGTGCTGCCCACCTTGTCGGCTAAACCGTTTATCCGAATCTGGCATGCAGGCTGCTCCACGGGCGAAGAGGTTTTTTCGATGGCTATTCTACTCAGTGAAGCGAACTTACTTCACAAATCGTTACTCTACGCAACGGACCTGAATCCTGAAGTTCTGGAAACTGCCCGGAAAGGCATTTTTACCATGGCTCCCATGAAGCAGTATTCAGAAAGCTACATACAATCTGGCGGCATAAACGATTTTTCGTCGTACTACACAGCCCAGTACGGCTACGTCAAGTTTCGAAGTGACCTGGCCGAAAAAATGGTTTTTTCGACCCACAACCTGGTATCGGATCGGTCGTTCAACGAATTTGACCTGATCATGTGCCGAAATGTGCTGATCTACTTTGATAAAGCCCTTCAGCAGCGGGTTATGAGCCTTTTCGAGGAAAGTCTCGGTACGTTGGGGTATCTCGCTTTGGGCGCGAAAGAAACGCTGAAATTCTCAACGTTACAGCCGCGATTCAAGCAAATAGGTAGCGAAAAGATATGGCGGAAAATAAACTGACTCATCCTTGTGAAGCCGTTGTGATTGGGGGCTCAACGGGAAGCATTGAAGTCTTACTCAGTCTGCTGCCCCAGTTGCCCGTCCCTTTACCGTTTGCCCTTATCATTGTGGTGCATCGTAAAAACACGGCTGACTCTACCCTGGCTAATCTGCTTGCGCTTAGAACAACGAGTCCACTCGGCGAGGTAGATGATAAAGATGTGATTAAGCCAGGCACGATCTATCTGGCCCCTGCCGACTACCATCTATTGATTGAACAGAACAAAGTAGCAGCCCTCGATGACTCCGAAAAAGTAAACTACAGCCGTCCTTCCATCGACGTTACGTTCGAATCAGCCGCTGACGTCTACGGGCCTAGTTTGGTGGGCATTTTATTGTCGGGGGCCAATGCGGATGGCAGCAAGGGAATGGCAGCGATAAAGAAAACAGGCGGTACACTGGTGGTTCAGCAGCCCGAAACAGCCCTGGTTGGTTTTATGCCGCAACAGGCCATGTTGACTAATGAGGTAGACTATATTCTGGATGTGCCCGGCCTGATTGCCTTTTTAAATTCACTGACCAAGGTCTACTAAGTTTCTGCCTTTTAGGGTTTTTCGGAGCCATTAAGTATAACTACTTAATTTATTTCGATAACATATAAGCAATTTTAACTAAATCAATTTGTTTTTGTTTTTAAGATAAAGTATCTTTATTGTTTATAATAATGAACAATAGTAGATGATTAAATCACTAACGGGCCGAATATACCTTGGCGCTGCCCTTACGTTTATAACAGTACCCGTAATCATTCTACTTTATTTTAGTGCTTTTCGCCGACATGATGCGCTTCTGGCTCATTCGACACAAATTGAAAAAATCACTGCACATCTGACCAGCCTCGAAGTGGCGTTACTTGAGTTAAAGAGCAGTCCGCGAAACGCTATTACGCCCTCTTCTGCCGCTGAACGTTCGCCCGCCCACTTCACCGTATCGACCATAGAACGAAATTTAAGCGAGCTAAAGGATTTGCTAGCCTCTGAGCCATATCAGTTCAATCGGTTCAACCAGGTTGAACGAGGAACAATGGCTTATCTGTCAGGCGATACTGCCCAGCTAAAATCAATTCGGGAACAACTGAACCAGATTAAGCAGCAGGCGAAGCACGACTTGCTGGAAAGACAGGAAAAAGAAGCGGATACGGATTACACAGAGGAGTGCGCCATGTGGGTAGCTGTCCTGATAGCTGTCGTCAATATTGCCATTTTGATTCTGGTCATTTTTGAAGAATTCCGAAAACGTCGACGGGCCGAACGGGAGTTGAAGGAAAACCTTGCGAAGCTGCAAACCTATAATCAGGAGAGCGAAGAACGAAACTGGCAACTTACTGGTCTATCGGCCATTGGCCAAAGTTTACAGGAGCAGGAGAGCCCGCAGGATATAGCCAGAAATATCATTACTACCCTGGTCGATCACCTCGACTTACCGGCAGGCGCTGTTTACCTGTTCAATTCTGCCGAACGCCGGTTGGAGCGCGTTGCCGCTATTGGCTTACCGGCTGATGTGTCCTGCTCCTTTGGCCTGGATGAAGGGCTGGTAGGTCAGGCTAGCCAGGGTCAAAAAATCATGATAATTAACCAGATTCCATCTGGATACTGGGCACTACAATCAGGTAGTGGTGAGGCTCAGCCGGGTCAGTTAGTGCTGGTTCCATTGTGGTATCGGAAGAATCGGGAATTGATTGGCGTACTCGAACTAGCCGCCTTTCGAACGCTGGAACCAACGGCCATAGCCCTGCTCAAACGGTTGATGGAGCCATTAGCGGTTGCCATTAATTCGTCCCAAACGCATGTGCAGGTGCGGGCTCTGCTCGAACAGCTACAACAGCAGAACGAACTGGTAGCGAATCAGCAGGAAGAACTTCGCCAGTCAAATGAATCGCTCATGCGGCAGGCCGAAAGTTTACAGGAATCGGAAGAGGAAATGAAGGTTCAGCAGGAAGAACTCCGGCAGATCAATGCGGAACTGGTCGAGAAAAACGAAACGGTCGAAATTTCGCGGCAGTCCCTGTCCTTAAAAGCGCGCGAGCTGGAGGTGAGCAGTAAGTACAAATCTGCCTTCTTGGCCAATATGTCGCACGAGCTACGGACCCCCCTGAACAGTGTACTTATTCTGGCTAAACTACTGGCCGACAATAAACCCAACAACCTGACCTCAAAGCAAATCGAATATGCCAACGTCATTCATAAATCGGGCAACGATTTGCTGGATCTCATCAACGACATTCTGGACCTGGCCAAAATTGAGGCAGGTCACATCGACGTACAGTACGAACCAGTTTCGGTGAAAAGTGTCGTTCGGGATTTGAGCCAGCTATTTACGGTAGTGGCCGAAGAGAAAAAAGTGCAACTCCTGACAACCGTCCAGGAATCGGTCCCGAAGGAAATAGTCACCGACCGGCTTCGGCTGGGGCAGATCCTTAAAAACCTGTTGTCCAACGCCTTCAAGTTTACCCCTACCGACGGCCGGATTGCGTTAACCTTCTCCATTGCGGCTAATGCTTCGCTCACCCGACAGGAGCTCCGGCGCGAAGACGCCCTGCTGGCTATTTCGGTGTCGGATACGGGCATTGGCATTCCGCCCGATAAACAGCAGCTTATTTTCGAAGCCTTTCAGCAGGTCGATGGGTCAACCAGCCGTAAATACGGCGGAACGGGCCTGGGCTTATCCATTAGTCGGGAACTGATCAAACGCCTGGGTGGCGAAATTACCCTGGAAAGCGAAGAAGGTACCGGAAGCACCTTTACGATCTGGCTGCCGCTCGCTGGCCCTGATTCGGAGCCGACCGAATCGATACAGATCAAAGCTGATAAGGCCTACTGGAACACATCAGCCAATGCGGACAGCAAACCAACACCCGTGGCGCAGCAGAATACCGTGGCCGACGACCGGGACAACCTCAGCAAAGGCGATAAAGTAATGCTCATTATTGAAGACGATGTTCGTTTCGCCAGCATCGTCCGGGACTTCTCGCGGTCAAAAGGATACAAGGCGCTCATTGCCTTACAGGGCGACGAAGGTCTTGCCTACGCCCGCCGGTATGAGCCGTCCGCCATCATCCTCGACTTGCAGTTGCCTGTACTCGATGGCGTAAGCATATTGAGAATTCTGAAAGATGATGCACACCTGAAGCACATTCCGGTTCATGTCATATCGGCCAGCGACGAGCCAAAACAGGCTCTGCCGGGAGCGCTGGCCTACATTCAGAAACCGTTGAAAAAACAGGACCTGGACGATGCGTTTACGCGAATCAGTAACCGCTTTGCCGAGCAACTGAAAAATGTGCTGGTTCTATCCGGCGATTACCTGCCCGACAATTCACTAACCAAGCTCATCAACGAACGACACTTCGATATTACCTGCGATTATGCGGTACTGGATGACAAAGCGCTGCAACGCGTGCATGACAAGGCCTATGACTGTGTTATCGCCGACATTGGCAAAGACCTGGATCGGGGCATCCTGACTTTACGCCAACTGCAAGATGCCATGATGGAAAACCAGATTCCGGTTATTATCTACCTCGACAATGAACTCTCCAGTTTCGACGAATTGCAGCTGAAGAAACTGTCGGATACCGTTGTGCACGATTCCGTTCAGGCTAAGGACCGGCTCATGGATCAGTTGGAGCTTTTCCTCTATAAGGTTCAGGAGCGAAACGTTATGGAACCGTTGCCCACGCCGGGCAATCAGCCAGCACCAGCGCAGGCGGACTGGGCCGGAAAAACCGTATTGCTGGTCGACGATGACATGCGTAACGTATTCTCGATCAGCACCTTGCTCGAAGAAAAGAAACTTACTGTCATTACTGCCAGCGATGGACAGGAAGCACTCAATGCGCTGGACGAGCAACCTCAGGTAGACCTCGTTCTAATGGATATTATGATGCCAAATATGGATGGTTATGAAGCCACCCGACGAATTCGCCTGGACAACCGCTTTACCAAACTGCCAATTATTGCCCTCACGGCCAAAGCCATGGCTGGCGATCGCGAAAAATGCCTGGAAGCCGGAGCTTCCGACTACATCACCAAGCCAATCGATACCAACCAGTTACTGGAGCGAATGCACAACTGGATACCCGCCTAATTATGAAACCCGATGTTGAACTGAGTACGGCCGAGCTGGATGATATTCTGACGCTTGTGCGGGTCGTTTATGGGTACGATTTCTCCAACTATGCGCAGGCATCGCTTAAACGTCGAATCCTGCGCTGTATGAGTTTGGTCAATATTCAGACGATTTTCGCGCTTCGGTTTCAGCTCGCCAACGACGCGACATTCTTTGCCTGGTTTTTACAGACCATCATGGTGAACGTGACCGAGATGTTTCGCGACCCTCCTTTTTATACCAATCTCCGTGAAAAAGTATTTCCCCTGTTAGCCTCGTATCCAATCATCAAAATCTGGCACGCGGGCTGTTCTACGGGCGAGGAAGTTTACTCGATGGCGATTCTGTTGAAAGAAGCGAACCTACTGGAACGCTGTCGGATGTACGCCACCGACCTCAATGGGGCCAATCTGGAAAAGGCCCGGCTGGGTCTCATTCCGGCCCAGTACATCGACGAGTACGCCCTTAACTACAAACAGGCCGGCGGTAACACTGACTTGTCAACGTATTACACCCTGGAAGGCGACCAGGCCGTTATGAATAAAAATCTGAGAGACTCGATCCTGTTTGCCCAGCATAACCTGGTGACCGACCGTGTCTTCAACGAGTTCCAACTGGTTTGTTGCCGCAACGTGCTTATCTATTTCAACAAAGATTTGCAAAACCACGTTATCCGGCTTTTTCATGACAGTCTGGCTTCGTTGGGTTACCTGGCGATCGGCTCGAAAGAATCGCTCCTGTTTGCAGACGTGCAAGATCAGTTTGAACCCATCTGTGCCGATAACAAAATTTATCGACGCACCCGCTAGAACGCACTCGCATACCGACCCAACTAGTTATTCAAACAATTATACATCCTCTATACCCTCCCCACCTGAATGAACACCTGTTATTGGCAAACCCCTGATTAGTAGTGTATGACGTTTCCTTCTACGAAGCAACCAATTCCATTTACCATTCTTTTGGTCGACGATCGACCCGAAAATCTTCTCGTTCTGGAAGAACTCCTGGACAATGGCAACCGGCAGTTTATTAAAGCAACATCGGGCAATGAAGCCCTGAAATATGCCCTGAAAAACGATCAGATTGGCCTCATTATGCTGGACGTGCAAATGCCCGACATGGATGGATTTGAAGTGGCCAAATTCTTGAAAACCAATCCGAAAACCCGCGACATTTCCATCATTTTCGTAACGGCGATCAATAAAGATGAACAGTATGTACTGAAAGGCTTTGAAGAAGGGGCTGTCGATTATTTATCCAAACCGCTGGACAGCGACATTACCAAAGCCAAAGTAAACGTATTTGAACAGCTGTGGCTCTACCAGCAGGCCCTAAAGCGGTCGGCAACCGAATTGGCTACCATTAATAAACAGCTTGAAAAGTTCGTCTATATAGTTGCTCATGACCTCAAGTCGCCACTTACAGGGCTGATATCCCTGTTATATATGATCGAAGGGGTAAACGAGAATCAGCCAATCGGTCAGCAGGAGCTGGCTCGCTACCTGGCCGATTTGAAAGAGACCGGCTATCACCTGTCGTCCATGATCAGTACTATCCTGGACTATTCGCGACAGAGCGTTGATCAGCAGTCGTTCGAAGAGATAGACGTTTCTGAACTAGTCGCGCAAACCATTCACCTGCTCTTTCCGCCAAAACATATTCAGGTGAACGTCATTGAGCCAATGCCGGTCCTGCTGACCAAGAAAGTGAAGTTACAGCAAGTCTTTCAAAACCTGCTGAGCAATGCGATCAAATACAATGATAAAGCCCAGGGACGGATTGATGTTGGCTGGCATGATAAAGGGGATTTCGCCGAATTCTACGTCCGCGACAATGGTCCCGGCATGACCACCGAACAACAAACCAAACTCTTTCGGCTTTTCCAGCCAAGCGGCCAGTCGCAGCACGAAAGCAGTACGGGAGTTGGCCTCAATATCCTTAAAATGCTGGTGGAAGAGCAAGGCGGGGCGATCAAGGTAATTACCGGGCCGGGAGAAGGTTGCACAGTTTTGTTTAACTGGCGAAAACGACCGTTAAAGGTCTGACCTCAAAAAACATGCCTCTGACTGTAGTTCGCAAACTGCGGTCAGAGGCACGGCCGTATCTATGGGTTAAGCAATATCTAAAACTGAATGATGAAGCCTGGCACTCTGGATTGGCTTGATAACCTTTAACTGAGTTAGTAAAACCCGGTCAGACTCAGCGGTATGCTGCTGAAGGTAGTTTTCCAGCGTGCCGTAGGTATCCTTAACGAAATTAGGATGCAGGCTATAGTAGTGTTGTATAGAGGTAACGATCTGCCTAAGCCGATGAAGTTTGTTAATCTGTGTTTGCAACTTATCAGAGTTGGCCCGATCAAAACATGCGGTGACCACCCATTGAAACAGTATCTGCACGATCAATTTATAGACCCTCCAAACCATAGCTGCCATGAATCTGTCGACTTTAGTTACCACTAACATATTAAAATATCTATTTGTTTACAATTATATATTTTTGTAACTAAAAGTCATTGATGATTTTGTGAAAATCACGTGGTGACGCGCAGGAACTCCAGGCTCGCAGGCGCTATCGCTTGACCAAAAATCATGTAACTAATTATAAAAAATTAGCTAATTATGGTTTATTCATACGTGAAAGAATGCATTACCTATGTAACTGACATAGAGCGTAAAGCATCTTGTCTCGCAAAAAAGGCCTTCTAATCAATAAGGGCCGTTTTTATTTATTTATTTACTATTTAATAAACTATAAGTTAACTATATTTGACTGCTTTCCTCATATTCTCTATTAAACTACATCCTGATGGAAAATCGATATCATATCTTACATGTTGATGATGACGTCTATATAAGAAAGATCATCCAGCATACATTCAGCGCAGAATTCGAACTGAGCTCCTGCACAAACGGCATTGAAGCCATGGCCTGGCTTGAAAAAGGAAACATCCCGGACATCATCCTCACGGATCTACGGATGCCTCATCTGGATGGTCAGGAGTTGATCAATCTGATCAGAGCAGGTTCACTGTATCGGAATGTTCCCATTATTGTGCTGTCGAGTATGGAAGACAGTGCCTTAAAAATTAGCTGCATCGAGCAGGGAGCCGATGACTTTATTGTAAAACCATTTAACCCATTGGAGGTAAAAGCCAAAATCAAAGCTCTGCTGCGCCGGACTGCTGAACGCCAGAATTTTCGCTCCGATTTCGACTCGACGCGCTTGAGCCCACTTCGATAGGCCTTTTCCCTTTTCCTAAACTAGCATGTTTTTGGAATCCACAACTCAGGAAAGCGATTTCCACGTCATGTATGTAGAAAGCGATCCGGTAAGATCGTTTGACTTTGCCCAGACTTTTTCGAAAATGGTTCACCTGACAGCCGTATCCAGCCGAGCAGAAGCCATCAGGCGGCTACAGGCCGGGGAAGCCGTCGATCTAGTCATTATCAATGATAACCTCGGAGGGCTCAAGTTTTTGAATACCGTCGATTCGAACCGAATCCAGTATGAGTTCTCGACGATGCTGCTCAGTTCCGAAGCTGAAACAGACATAAACATTCAGGCAGAAGGTAGACCAACGATTGACGTTTTCCCGCTTGAATTCGATGAAACAGCCCTCCGAAACCGGTTGACGTACCTGATTCGCCGAAAAAAATACAACGAGATCGGACATGAGTTGGAGAATGCGAAGAAACAACGCATTCCGATTGGCAAACGCCTTTTCGACATCATCCTGTCATTTGGGCTTCTGGTAGCCGTATCACCCATCCTGATCGTCGTAGCGATTTTGATTCGCCTTGATTCCAAAGGGCCTATCTTCTATAAGTCCCGGCGCATTGGTATGGGCTACAAGCTATTCGATATGTACAAATTCCGGACGATGCGCACCGGAGCCGATAAGCTGATTTCGGGTATGGCCTCGCAGAACATGTACAAATCAGCCGAGCCCGAACAGGCCCCCGACGAATTGTGCGAGTCCTGTAAACTGGCCAACACAAGCTGTCAGCGTCCTTTGTTCCAGGACAATATGCAGGTCTGTGAGATCCAGGTTCAACGCATGCGCCATGCCAAGGCCATGTTCATGAAGTTCAAGGAAGATCCTCGGGTAACCCGGCTCGGCAAGTTTTTGCGCAATACCAGCATCGACGAGTTACCACAGTTTTTCAATATTCTGAAAGGCGACATGTCGTTTGTTGGCAACCGGCCACTCCCCCCCTACGAAGCAGAAAAATTGACCACGAAAGCCTATGCCCGCCGTTTTGCCGCTCCCGCCGGTCTAACGGGACTCTGGCAGGTGACCAAACGAGGCAAGGCGGGCGTATCTGATCAGGAACGGATTCAACTGGATGCGCTGTATGCAAAGACGTACTCTTTCAAAACAGATCTGATTATTCTGATCAGAACGGTAAAGGCGGTATTCCAGAAAGAGAACGTATAAATTCGTGCTGTTTGTTTTGTTTAGTCAGGACCTGATACGTATCCGATGAAAGTAACCTTTACACGATAGCGGAACGTTTCCGATTCCCTTCCTTTGGTGAAGGCGTTGATTTTCCCATTTCAGAAGCAGTGGCTTGCCGGAACGTAGCAAACGACGGCTCCCTATTCTTCAATTGCTACTAATCATGCAGTTTTTTCTTCTCCTCTGTTTGGGCATTGTGGCTTACACCTACCTGGGCTACGGCGTTCTGATTACGTTACTGGTCAAAATTCGCACTATAATCAAGGGGCCTCGCCCTCTGGCCGATGACGATGCCTATGAGCCGATGGTGACACTGGTTATGGCAGCCTATAATGAAATGGGATGCCTGCCGGCCAAGCTCCAGAACTCCCGGGAACTGGATTACCCGGCGGGTAAGCTTCAGTTTCTGTTTGTAACCGAAGGATCGACCGATGGCTCTACGGCCTATCTGGAATCACTACGCCTGGGTGGCGACCACCAGATTGCCGTGCTGGGCGGTGACGAACGGGCGGGTAAGGTAGCCGCCATGAATAGAGCCATAACGCACGTCAGGACGCCAATCGTGATCTTTAGCGATGCGAACACGCAGCTCAACAGCCGGGCAATTCGCAACCTGGTGCGTCATTTTCGAAACGAGTCGGTAGGCGCGGTGGCAGGCGAAAAACGCATCGAGGTACTCGATAGTGAATCGGCTGCGGGATCGGGCGAGGGAATCTACTGGAAATATGAGTCGTATCTGAAACGTAAGGATGCGCAGCTACATACCGTTGTGGGCGCAGCGGGCGAATTATTTGCGGTACGAACCAACTTATACGAAACGGTTGAACCGGATACATTGCTGGACGACTTTATCATCTCGCTCCGAATCGCCGGACGAGGATACCGGGTTGAATATGAGCCTGATGCTTATGCGCTGGAGCGTCCCTCCTTCTCGATCGAGGAAGAAAAAAAACGCAAGGTACGCATTGCTGCCGGTGGCTTTCAGTCGATTATGCGGCTGCTGTATTTACTGAACGTTGTTCGATACGGTTGGCTTACCTTTCAGTACGTATCGCACCGGGTATTGCGTTGGGCAGTAACGCCCTTCTGCCTGCCCCTCATCTGGCTGGCCAACCTGGCTCTGCTCCTGCCTGTTCCGCCAGCGATAACGCCTACGTATCTGTTCTGGCTGCTCTTTTTTGTTGGTCAATGCCTTTTTTACGCTGCCGCTTACCTGGGCTACCGGCTGGAGCACCGCCAAATCCGGGTCAAAGCCTTGTTTGTACCCTTCTACTTTACTTTTATGAACGTCTGCGCCATTTTAGGTTTCCTGCGTTACTGGCGCGGTAACACATCGGGCATTTGGGAAAAAGCCAGACGCGCTGACGAAGTGGAGTTGAAGGTAAATTGATGAACAGCGTGCCAGAAAAGCAGGCGCTGTATGGGCAAACTATAAAAAGAAAGAATCGACCAGACGAAACGCATCAGCCGGCTCATTGGCACAGGTAGCACAGTAGGTTCCCCGTCCGTCAACAGGCCCTTCGTAGCCCAGAGGAAATGTCTTTTTGTAGGTGCCGTCTTCACTGACCATCGATAACGTTTCCTTTTTTCGATCGCGCAGAATCAGATATATCTTACTGGTGTTCCGGATTTTGACCATCAGGGCTTTCTGATTGCCTACGTTTTTGGTGCCGAGTACGTCCAGCTTATGACCCTCCTCATTTTTCTGGTAGGAATACGTGATGCCCCTGCCCGATTTTGTGCCGTTAAATGTTAGCTTCTCCCAGTCGGGGGTGGCATACGTACCAGCCATAAAAAAAGCAGATGTTTTCTGCTGCCCATAGCAAACTCCTACGAGTAACATCAACAATAGGGTTCCGCGTATTTTCTTCATATCAATCATATTTTGCCTACTAGACTCCTAGCCGTTTAGCTCTTAACCACGCTGATCAGGACAACCGCGCTTATCCGGCTCGATCACATAAGCTATTTATATTGGCAGGTATACGCTGAAAGTAGTTCCCTGATCGGGCTGGCTGCGGGC
This sequence comes from Spirosoma humi, assembly GCF_054776575.1. NCBI lineage: Bacteria > Pseudomonadati > Bacteroidota > Cytophagia > Cytophagales > Cytophagaceae > Spirosoma > Spirosoma humi. Next base: position 909,627 of record NZ_BAAHBR010000017.1, on the reverse strand, counting down.
CGAAATGGCTCCACCATGATTCACCACTACCTTTTCACAAATGGCCAGGCCAATGCCCGTACCAGCGTATTTGCTGGTACCGTGCAGTCGTTGGAAAACCTGAAATATGCGTTCTACATATTTTTCGTCAAAGCCAATCCCGTTATCGGCTACGTCGATGCAGTAATAGGCCGCAGCCGCTCGAACGGGCCGCACGGTTGGCGGCAGATCCTCAGCAGCTACACGTCGGCTGCGTACCTTGATCACCGGCTCTATTCCCGGACGACCAAATTTGATGGCATTGCTCACTAAATTTTGAAAGAGTTGCGCCAGTTGCGAGGCATCACCCGTTACGCTCGGCAACGAATCGACCGTAACTACGGCTCCCGTTTCCTGGATTACTAATTCCAGATCATGGAGAACATAGGAAAAGACATCGGTCAACGATACCATCTCAGTACTCTCCTGACGGGTAGAAAGGCGGGAAAACGTGAGCAGATCTTTGATGAGTGTCGACATACGACGAGCTGCGCTCTGCATCCGTTCGAGATACATGGTTCCCTCACCCAACTGCGTTTCATACTGATCTCTCAATATGTCCCCAAACGATTGAATCTTACGGAGCGGCTCCTGCAAATCGTGCGAGGCTATGTAAGCAAATTCAGCCAGACTCTCATTCGATTTCTTGAGCTGTATATTAGTCTCTTTGAGTTCCTGTGTTCGTTCAGCAACCCGTTGTTCCAGCACGTCGGCACTTTGCTGTAGCGCTTCCTGGGCCTGTTTCAGTTCGGTAACCTCGAACACAATGCCATTAAAGCGTAGGATACGTCCTTCGTCGTTCAGTTTGGTCTTGCCTTTGGCCTGAATCCACCGGGGCGCATGTCCCTCCCAGAGCGTACGAAAGATAACATTATGGTCGCCGTTACTATGCGGACTCAATACGCTGGCGTTGGCCTCCGCAACCCGCTCCCGATCATCTGGATGCACCTGTGCCAGCAACACGGCCGGTGTAACTGACGCATCCTCGGGCAATCCGAACAACCGCTTGCAGATCGTTGACCACTGCGCCTGACCGGTTTCCATATTATAATCCCATGTTCCTACCTGAGCGGCTTGCAGAGCAAGCCGAAGCTGCTCATTTTCAAGAGCCACATCAGCGTCGAAAAGGGTTATTGTGCCCGTCATCTCACCCATCAGATTCCTTTTTTAACTGGCTAAGATAAAGTAAAATCAATTAGCGCTGACGGCTATTAAGGTGTCAATTAGGCAAATCTGATGTTGTGGAAGCCAAGCCGTTTATTATTTAAACGCGGGGATTCCGGTTATTTCAGCGCCTAAGATCAGCAACTGGATATCGTGCGTACCCTCGTAGGTACTTACCGATTCGAGATTCATCAGATGGCGCATAATCGGGTATTCGCCCGAAATACCCATAGCGCCCAGAATCTGACGGGCTTCGCGGGCTACCCGCAAGGCCATCTCAACATTGTTGCGCTTGGCCATTGAAATCTGCGCCACCGTTGCTCTATCCTCATTTTTAAGCACTCCAAGTCGCCAGCACAGCAGTTGTCCCTGCGTAATGTCGGTAAGCATTTCGGCCAGTTTTTTCTGTACCAGTTGGAAACTGGCAATGGGTTTGCCAAACTGTATCCGTTCGAGGGCATACCGCCGGGCTACCTCGTAACACTCCATAGCGGCTCCCAGAGCGCCCCAGCAAATGCCGTAACGGGCTTGCTCCAGGCACTTGAGCGCACTTTTCAGACCAAACGCTTCGGGTAGCAGGTTTTCCTTAGGAACCTGCACATCCTGAAAAATCAATTCACCAGTCGTGCTGGCCCGCAGCGACCACTTGTTTTTTATTTCGGCCGTGGTGAATCCTTCCATGCCCCGTTCCACAATTAGCCCGCGCACTTTACCCTGATCATTTCTTGCCCAGACAATGGCAATATCGGCAATGTCAGCATTAGTGATCCAGAGTTTCGAGCCGTTTAACAGGTAATAATCGCTTCGCTCGATAAAATTGCTTTCCATACCACCCGGATCGGAACCGTGGTTCGCTTCGGTCAATCCAAAGCACCCGATCAATTCGCCTGTGGCCAGACGGGGCAGGTATTTTTGCCGCTGTGCCTCCGACCCAAACGCCCAGATAGGATACATCACGAGCGAGTTTTGTACCGATACGCAGGAGCGCATCCCTGAGTCGCCCCGCTCAATTTCCTGCGTCATCAACCCATAGGAAATCTGATCGAGCCCACCACCCCCATATTCGGTAGGAATGGTAGCCCCAAAGACCCCGATCTGGCCGAACTTCGGGACAATATGGCGGGGAAATTCGGCCCGTTGCGCATACTCTTCAGCGATGGGCGTAATCTCGCGCTTGACAAAGTTACGTACGGCCGACCGAACAAGCTTGTGTTCGGCGGTCAGCAGATCATCGAGACAGTAGAAGTCGGGCGACTCAAACGAGTCAACCTTACTTCGGGACGAATTCAGGGAGGTTGATTGCATACTGGGTTAACTCAAAAAGCCAGGGCTTGTTGCCAAAATATTGATTTTTATCAGGTAGTCAAACCCCTGCAGATTTCACGTTCGTGCCAATACGAGATAACGTATACACTTAATTATCAATCGCTAAGCTTGTGCGAGCAGCTTAACCGCTCGCTAAGTATGCCCAGCCTTTTCCTCAATTAAATGGCCGACAAGCCGGATAGACCGGTATCTATACGCCACATGGGAAGGCGGGCTGCCTGACGCGCCTGCTCCCCTTCAATCAACCCAAAACCTGTCCCTGTCATGAGCCCAACCAAGCACCTGTTTGTTCGTCCGGTTTACCTGATTATGCTGCTCTTCGTGCTACAGGGCTGCTACCATTATCGCATTGCCACGTCAAGATTTGATCCCTCAACCGGTTACCAGAAAAAAACGGCCCATTCGTTTTTCTGGGGGTTGGTTCAGAACAATGTGGTTGCCACGGATTGCGACGCGCTTCATTTGAAAAGTCTCGACGAAGTTCGGATCACCAGCAACTTTGGTTATTCGGTCATTACCGTTGCCACGTTGGGCATCTGGAGTCCGGTTCAACTGGAGTGGAAGTGCCCCAAACCCTGCCCTCGCGAAGGCGAATTATAAAACTAGTCGATCAACCTCTTACAGACCATGATTATTCACCCGACCGGTCAGCGACAGTGGTCTCCACGTCATGAGACCTACACGCAGCCTATTGAAAATTTATACAATCTGGCCAATGACGACACCGGAAACGTAGTCGACGATTACAACACAACGACTAAAGGTATCCAGAACCTGATTGACGAAGCCATTCGAAAAAAGCGGCATCTCCGGGCGATCGGGGGTGAATGGTCGTTTACCAGGATTTCGGCTACCGATGGTATTTTACTAAACACGAAGCTGCTGAACATGACGATCCGGGTTACGTCGGCCAGCGTTCATAAACAGTATCCGAAAACCGCCGATGATTTGTATTTCTGCCAGTGTGGGGTGTCGGTGCAGGAAATCAGCGAGCGGCTGCACAAACGGAACCGCTCGCTATTGACATCGGGAGCCAGCAATGGACAAACCATTGCCGGTGCGTTGTCTACGGGCACGCATGGGTCCGCTTTCGACGTTGGCTCCATGTCGAATTTTGTGGTGGGTATACACCTTATCGTCAGCCCCACCCGGCACGTCTGGCTGGAGAAGGCATCGTATCCGGTCGCGTCAGCGTCGTTTGTAAAAAAGCTGAATGCCGAATTGGTTCGGGATGACGAGCTATTCAATGCGGCTCTGGTCAGCTTTGGCAGTTTTGGGGTTATGCACGGGGTTATGCTGGAAACGGCTCCCCTTTTTCTGTACGAATGCCACCGGGAACGGATGCTCATTGACGATGCGCTGTTAACGCTTATGCAAACGCTCGACTTTACCGGATCGTCCTTACCGAAGGGCGATGAGCGCCCCTATCACTTTCAGACCTTATTCAATCTGTATGATCTGAACAAGGGTGCTTTTGTAACCACTATGTATAAGCGGCCTTATACGGATCAGTACACACCACCAGCCATTGCCCTGCCCACCATCGGTCCCGGCGATGACGCGCCAACCTTTATCGGAACCATCACACAGGGCATTCCAGCGCTGGTGCCGGCGCTGGTAACCGCCCTGACCAACTCGCAATACAAGCCCTACGATAACCTGATGGGTACACATGGCGAAATTTTTTCCAATACCGATGTTCATGGCAAAGTTCTCAGCACAGCCATCGGCGTCGATTTAGCGGATGTAGTGCGAGTAAAAGACATTATCCTCTCCCTCAATGACACCAACGGTCCTTTTACGGGCGTGGTGGCTTTTCGGTATGTAAAAGGAACGGAGGCCCTTCTTGGCTTTACCAGATTTCCGACTACCTGCGTCATTGAGCTGGATGGCGTCTTCTCGACAAATACCCTCGCGTTTTGTGAAGTCCTTTGGAACACCCTGGAAGCCGAATCGATTCCGTTTTCATTTCACTGGGGTAAAATCCTCAACCTCACGAAAGCTCGCCTGCGCCTGATGTATTCCGATAGCCGCGTCGATCGGTGGATAGCTGCCCGGAATAAACTGATGCGCGACGAGGCCTGTATGGAAGTTTTCAGAAACGACGTAATGACCCAGTGGGGACTGGATACAGTTTTGCCAGTGGATTGATTCCAGGGTTCGTGTCCTCATGAACCCTACTCGCGTCAGCCAAACCGATCGGTTTGGCTGACCGCTCGAACCCAGGAAGGAGCTTTACAGGCGCAACCTCATTTGTGTTTCAACAGCCAGCTTGCTAATTCCTTAGCGGCTCCGAAGTTTTCGAATTTGGCAGGAATTCGTCGACCGTCGACATACTCATTGTAAAGCCACGGATCACCTACGGCGAAAACTCGTCCTTTCCCAACGGAAGCTACCCCCATGATGATATCGCCCCCATCGGTCACGGCGGCCTTTGCGGGAGACTTAATGTGGAGTGGAGCTAGCTCTTTAATATATACTGTCCGGGTTTTAGGGAAAATCTCATTTCCAGCGGGTATGGTTATTTGCCCCTGATCCCATTGTGTTCCCTGAACCATGTTTCGGTTTTCCGGCAGAAACTGCATCCCGAACCGAGCGGCCAGTTTATTAAAATGCGTATGCTCGCAATTCGACGTGTCGTTGGCCATCAGCACCAGTGTACCACCGGCTTCTACCCAACGGCCAATGGCCTTGATGTCCGATTCATTCACATAATTTGGTTTGGCCGTCTCCTTAGGCGTATCCGGGTCAACGATGATATACACGTCCACACCTTTCAGCGAGGCCACGGTTGGTGCTCCCGCTATCGTTGCGGTTTTCGCTCCCAGATTCTGGAAGATGGTTCCCCACCAGAAAAAACCGGAATGCTGCCGATCTTCCCAGGTGTAGTGAAACGGTTCCTGTTCGCCATCGATCCCCTTCCGAAACTCGTGATTAAAGTAATTATCGACGGCTACGGTTTTCCCCTGACCAATTGTCTGCTCACTGGCGATCTCCATCTCAACGCTGGCCATAATGAACGGACCAACCCCTTTCAAATCATCCTGACGCAACGGTTCACTCAGGTAATAGGCATAACTACCGTCGCGGTAGGGATTACCGCCCAAACCACCCACCAGCACTGTTTTCTCCAGATGGACCTGACCGTTGGCATCGGTCGAGATAAAGTTTTTCAGCATACCATCATAGCCTTTCCTGGCCGATGACGACATCGTCACGGGCAAATAGCCCATCCGAATGCTTTTCGCCAGCGCATACACAAACATCCCCGTACCGGAGGCTTCCAGGTAGTTGCCTTTATCGCCGAGCCGATCCGTAACCTGGTACCAGCAACCTGATTTTGGATCCTGGTACTTGACAATGGCGGGCAACGTTCGTTGAAGAATTGCGACCAACTCGCTCCGGCGTGGATACGACTGCGGCACATAATCCAGGACATCGACCAATGCCATGACGTACCAACCCATGGCCCGGCTCCAGAAATTGGGCGATTTCCCCGTTTGCTTATTCGCCCATTTCTGATCCCGGCTTTCATCCCAGCCGTGATAAAGCAGGCCCGTCTTTTCGTCGCGGGCGTGTTTTTCCATCCACACAAATTGATTGACGATATCGTCATAATCACTGGCCTTGCCGTACAAGCGGGTGTATTCTGCGTAAAACGGTTCGGCCATGTACAGGCCATCGAGCCACATCTGATACGGATACCGTTTCTTATGCCAGAAGCCCCCTTCGTTGGTGCGCGGCTGCTGGGCGATCTGCTTCCGCAATAAGTCAGCCGCTTTACGGTATTTTTCCTTACCGGGCAATGTTTGCTGGGAAAGCATCAGCAAGGATCGACCGGGCGTGATATAATCAATGTTGTACTCATCCAGTTTATACGTCTGGATATCACCCGTAGCGGTCACATACCGATCCATGTTTTTCTGGATATACTGGAAATAGCGATCGTCGGCGGTGCGATACCAAACCTGCCCGACTGCCTGCAGAATGACACCCATTTCATACTCCCAGTGGGCATCTTTACCTTCTTTCACGTACGCAATGGAATCGGCATTGTTGGCCATGATTGTCGACACCATGCGTTGCGACCAGGGCATACGTCGTTCGGATGAGGGCGTCGTTGGCTGAGCCAGTAGACTCTGACTGAAAAGCAACAGACAACCGAAAAGGCTATACTTCATTGTTATTTTCGCTCGTTAACTAGTCTACAATAGGCACTCAGGCTTGATTTCTACCCTATTGGCCAGCAGATAACCGGCGAAACAGCAGTGAGTAGATACCCTTATCGTAACGAATCCGATTGAAATAGCCTGAAAAGAACCCAAACAGATGCTCACCTGTTACTAAATTGCAGAAACCAATGCGGGCTTAAAATCCTCCTGGTTTCCAGACTGTTGATACGCATTAACCGGTTTTGAAGATTCGGTTTTGCGACGACACAGTTTCTTGACTGATTAATTGCCGACCAGCCGTAACGGCCATTTTTGACGATGATTCACCAGATTTCACTTAACCTGCCTCCCGAACTGGCTTTTGACGAACCTGCTTTTCGGGAACAGGCTTTAGATCACCTCTCGTTGCCTGACACCGCCGATATCGTGGTGCGGAAACGTCGGCAGTCGATTGATGCGCGTAACCGGCAAGTACGGATAAAAGTGGATGCCGATGTCTTTGCGGGCGAAATGCCACCCCCGCTTATCCAGTACCAGAAACCGCAGACGGATGTCAGCCGGGCGCAACAGGCTATTGTCGTGGGGGCCGGTCCTGCCGGACTTTTTGCGGCTCTTCGGCTCATCGAGTTAGGTATAAAGCCCATTGTGCTGGAGCGGGGCAGTGATGTACGCGCCCGCCGACGCGATTTGGCAGCTATCAACAAAGACCATATTGTTAACCCGGAATCCAATTACTGTTTTGGCGAAGGGGGGGCCGGGACCTACTCGGATGGCAAGCTATACACTCGGTCGACCAAACGGGGCGATGTCCGGCGTATTCTGGAAATTTTTGTGGCGCACGGGGCCACCGAACAAATTCTGGTCGATGCGCACCCGCACATCGGCACCAATAAACTACCCAACGTAGTCACTGACCTCCGCGAAAGTATCCTGAACGCGGGGGGCGAAGTTCGGTTCGATACAAAAGTTACCGACTTGATTCTGGCCGAATCACCAGCAGGCCCTACGGCCCTGAAGGGCGTTGTGCTGGCCAATGGCGAATCGCTGGAAGGGATCGGCGTAATTCTGGCGACAGGGCATTCGGCACGCGATATTTTTTATCTGCTCCAGGCTCGTCGGGTCCGTATCGAGGCCAAGCCGTTTGCCATGGGCGTTCGCATTGAGCATCAGCAACGTTTGATCGATCAATTTCAGTACCACAGACCCGAACGGGGCGATTATTTACCGGCGGCCTCCTACAGTCTGGTCGCTCAAACTCGATTCAAAGGGGTAGAACGGGGCGTTTTTTCGTTTTGTATGTGTCCGGGCGGCTTCATTGTCCCTGCAGCCACAGCACCGGGAGAGCTGGTCGTTAATGGCATGTCGCCCTCACGTCGGGATTCGCAATTTGCCAATTCGGGTCTGGTGGTCGCCATTGCCGATGAAGATCTCTTACCGTATGCGGATGAAGGAGCACTGGCCGGACTGGCCCTGCAGCAGGATCTGGAACGATGGGCCTGTAAGATGGGCGATGGTCGGCAAACGGCTCCGGCCCAACGCATTGCCGATTTTGTAGACGGTCGGGTGTCTATCCAACTACTCCCGACTTCTTACCAGCCGGGTCTGGCATCGGTCGATATGAGCGACGTGCTGCCCGATCACATTGCGCAGCCACTTCGGCAGGGGCTACGTGATTTTGGCCGTAAAATGCGTGGTTATCTCAGTAACGATGGTCAGGTGATTGGCGTTGAAAGCCGGACCTCATCGCCGGTACGGATTCCGCGCCACCGCGAAACCTGTGAGCATGTCCAGGTAAGTCGGCTGTTTCCCTGTGGCGAAGGAGCCGGTTATGCGGGGGGCATCGTTTCGGCCGCTATGGATGGTGAACGATGTGCCGAAGAATTAGTTAAGTTGTATAAATAGGTTCATGGTTTTCGGTGGGCTGGCGGACAAATCGTGGCGGCACCGACGTAAACCATAAATCGAACACCAATAATGATCGACACTTCATTCCATACCTTCGCCGACCATCTCCGCCAACGGTTGCAAGAGCCATTGCCGGGCGAGGCCGCCCACAAAAAGATGGCGTCGACAGCGCGGTATCGGCTTGGCATCAAACCGAATGAGCGAACGCGCCGGAGTGCCGTGTTGATCTGTTTTTACCCCTACCAGAACTCCATTTACTTGCCGTTGATTCTGAGGCCCCAATACGACGGCGTTCATGCCGGCCAGATGGCGTTTCCGGGCGGTCGTATGGAGCGAATCGACGAGAACCTGACCCGCACGGCGTTGCGGGAAGCGCAGGAAGAGGTCGGCATTCGCGTATCGGATGTGAAAGTGCTTGGCCTGCTGACGGAGCTTTATATTCCGCCCAGCAATTTTTACGTCCAGCCCGTTGTCGGTGTACTCCCCTACCGGCCTGATTTCTACCCCGATCCACGCGAAGTAGAGGCCGTTGTGGAAGTGAGTTTAGATACCCTTTTGGACGAGACGATTGTTGGCGACAGTCAAATCGAGGTTCGGGGTGTCTTGGTCGACGCGCCCTTTTACCAGATTCAGGGGTACCGGGTCTGGGGGGCGACTGCCATGATGATCAGCGAATTGCTGATGGTCATGGACTCCTGATCAGCTACCGGCCATTTGGCAAGATTTAGGCCCATTGGCAAACTATATTTTTTTCACCTAATGCCCGTAAGTACTTCCTGAAACGTATATATAGCGCTCTTCTCCGTTTTTGGCTTACTTAATTTTAATACATGGCTCATAACCAGTAGAAAAAACGGCTATATACCAGAACAAACAAAGTTATTTACGCTAGGTTCATAAGCATTTCTACGGGTACAAAACGCTATCTACCCGGTCAATTCGTTTGAATAACCCATAGAAAAACCGTTCAGAATCAGTTATCTGGCGGTTGAAATAGTCCGTAACCTTGATAGCTTTGCAGTTAGAGAACAAATGCGATCATTCGGTCGTTAAAACCAAAGACCCCTTCTACAAAATATTCCTGTGAAAAGATGGATTGCTATCGGTCTCGTCGTTCTGGTACTCGGCGGGATAATCGTGTATAATAAGATTTTACATCCAGCTCCCGGCGCATCGGGGCCCGGAGGAGGTAGTGGTGGTAAAGGTGCAGCAGATGCCAAAGGTGGGGCCGGTGGCGGCAAAGGTGGACCTGGTGGAGGAGGGGCACCAGCCAGTGTAAATGGATTCGTGGTTATTTCACAACAACTTCGGGAAGACGTGGTATCCAGCGGTTCCCTGCTCGCATCAGAACAGGTCGACATCTATCCCGAAATTTCAGCACGCATTACGCAACTCAACATCCAGGAAGGTCAGCCGGTGAAGAAAGGAGATTTGCTGGTCAAACTTTTTGATACGGATCTACGGGCACAACTTCAGAAATTGCAGGCGCAGGCGGATAACGCCCGGCGTACCGAAGAACGGAACAAACAACTACTGGAACGGGGCGGTATCAGTCAACAGGAATACGACATTGTGACAACGAACCTCCGCTCTTCGCTGGCCGATATCGAACTGGTCAAAGCGAATTTGCAGCGAACTGAAATCCGTGCTCCCTTCTCGGGGGTAATCGGTCTTCGTAACGTCAGTTCCGGTGCCGTGGTTTCCCAAAGCACACTCATTGCCCGCCTTCAACAGATTTCGTCGCTTAAGCTCGATTTTTCCATTCCTGAAAAATATGGCCCATCTGTACATACGGGCAGCAAGATTTCGTTTGTCGTAGACGGGAGTAATCAGCAAAGCCAGGGCATCGTGTACGCGATTGAACCGGGCGTCGATGAGCAGACGCGTAACCTTCGCATTCGGGCTCGGGTAGACAATGCAACAGCCGGTAACGGGCAACCCCTCTTCCGGCCGGGCACATTTGCCCGGGTGACCTTAACGATTCAAAATGAGCAGAGTTTAGTGGTACCTACCCAGGCCGTTATTCCCCAAACCCGAACCAATCAGGTTATTTTGGTTAAAAACGGCAAAGCAGTTTTCAAAGACGTAAAAACCGGCCTCCGGACAGCGGGTACGATTCAGATTCTGTCAGGTCTGCAAAAAGGAGATACCGTTGCTACGACAGGGTTGCTATTCCTTAAACAGGATGCGCCGGTTAAGATTGGCAAGGTAATAACCATACCAAGTACGGGTCCTAAAGTAGCGAGTAACTGAGTTTTTCTCAAAGCTGGCCTGCGCGCACAGTCTGCGTCGGCCGCGCAGGAAAAACAGTACATGTAAACGACAAAAACAATCAAGATGAGTCTACCCGAGCTTAGTCTTAACCGTCCCGTATTTGCCATGGTGATGTCCATCATCATTGTGCTTTTCGGTGTCATTGGCTTTACCTTTCTGGGCGTTCGCGAATACCCGGCTATTGACCCGCCGGTCATTTCGGTGCGGACTAACTACACGGGTGCCAACCCCGATATTATCGAGTCGCAGATTACTGAACCCATCGAGAAGTCGCTGAACAGTATCGAAGGCATTCGAACGATTTCGTCCAGTAGTGCGCTGGGGGCCAGCACGATCACGATCGAGTTTAACCTGGATGCCAATCTGGAACAGGCCGCTAACGACGTGCGTGACAAAGTAGCCCAGGCCCAGCGGCAACTTCCGCAGGATATTGATGCTCCGCCGGTGGTAACGAAAGCCGATGCGAACTCGGAACCGATCATTTTTATGACCGTTCAGAGCACAAGCCGCAACCCGACACAGCTATCCGATTATGCAGAAAACGTACTTCAGGAGCGCGTACAAACCATCCCCGGTGTTAGTCAGGCGAATATCTACGGTCTGAAACGGCAAGCGATGCGCCTATGGATCGACCCAATTAAACTATCGGCTTATCGGCTCACCTCGCAGGATATTCAGGCAGCCCTGAATGCGCAGAACGTTGAGTTACCCAGTGGCAAAGTGTATGGCAACAACACCGAATTGACAGTTAAAGCCGTAGGCCGACTCACCACAGAGGATGATTTCAACAACCTGATTCTGCGCCAGACGAGTAACCAGATCGTGCGGTTCAAAGACGTGGGATATGCAACCCTGGGCGCGGAGAACGAAGAAACCATTTCGAAGCAAAACGGCGCCGTGGGCGTTATTCTGGTCTTGATTCCACAACCCGGTGCTAACTATGTAAGCATTGCCGATGAGTTTTACAAACGCTTCGATCAGCTCAAACGAGACCTGCCCGACGACATTATCGTTAGCATCGGTATCGACCGTAGTATCTTTATCCGGCGGGCCATTGAAGAAGTAGGCGAAACCCTGCTGATCTCGTTTGTTCTGGTCGTACTGGTCATTTATTTTTTCTTCCGCGACTGGCTCATCGCGTTCCGGCCCCTGATCGACATTCCGGTATCGCTCATCGGTGCCTTCTTCATTATGTACGTGGCCGATTTCAGTATCAACGTCTTGACCCTGCTGGGAATCGTTCTGGCAACGGGTCTTGTGGTGGATGATGGTATCGTGGTCACGGAAAACATTTTCAAGAAAATTGAGCAGGGCATGGATACCAAAGAGGCCGCGCGGGAAGGATCCAACGAGATCTTCTTTGCCGTACTCGCCACTTCCATTACGCTGGCTATCGTGTTCCTGCCGATTATTTTCCTCGAAGGATTCGTAGGTCGTTTGTTCCGTGAGTTTGGTATCGTGGTGGCTGGTGCCGTGTTAATTTCAGCCTTCGTATCCCTTACGCTAACGCCGGTATTGAGTGTTAAGCTGACCAGCAAGAATCACGGCCGCTCCTGGTTTTACCGAAAAACTGAACCTTTCTTCGAGTGGCTGGACAATTCGTACCGCTCCTCGCTCGATACCTTTATGCTGAAACGGGGCTGGGCATTCGTCATGATTGGGGCTTGTCTGCTTTTGATTTTCGGGCTGGGGGCCTTGCTCAAGTCCGAATTAGCTCCCCTCGAAGACCGCAGCCGTACCCGCGTTTCGATCACATCGCCCGAAGGTACCAGTTACGAAGCGCAGGCTGCCACCACCGACCGGGTCATGCAGTTGGTGATGGATTCCATTCCTGAAACAAAACTGGCCTTCAGTGTCGTAGCGCCTGGTTTTTCGGGAGCGGGTGCCGTCAACTCGTCGTTCGTTATGATTAACATGAGCGATCCCAGCGAGCGGACCCGATCCCAGCAGGATATTGTGGATTACCTGAATAAAAACCTGAAGAAGTTCACCGAAGCGCGGATGTTTGCTACCCAGGATCAAACGATTCAGGTTGGCCGGGGCGGTGGCCTACCGGTTCAGTTTGTGATCCAGAACCTCAACTTTGAGAAGTTGCGCGAAAAGCTGCCAACGTTTCTCGACGAAGTACAGAAAGACCCTACGTTCCAGAATTCGGATGTTGATTTGAAATTCAATAAGCCCGAATTAAACATCAGTATTGACCGCGAGAAAGCGACGAATCTGGGCATTTCGGTACAGGATGTGGCCCAAACCCTGCAATTAGCCCTGAGTAACCGGCGGTTGGCTTACTTCCTGATGAACGGAAAACAATACCAGGTTATCGGGCAGGTAGACCGGGCTGACCGTGATGCGCCTGTAGACTTAGCCTCGTTCTATGTACGCTCCAGTCAGGGACAACTGATCCAGTTAGATAACCTGGTCAAGTTCCAGGAAGTGAGCAGTCCACCCCAGGTGTACCACTATAACCGCTTTAAATCGGCTACCGTATCAGCAGGGCTAGCCCCCGGCAAAACAGTTGGCGATGGTGTGGAAGCCATGCGCGCGATTGCCGCCCGCACGCTCGACGAAAGTTTCCAAACCGCTCTTTCCGGCCCTTCCCGTGACTATGCCGAAAGCTCATCCAATACGCTCTTCGCGTTTGGTCTGGCGCTGATTCTGGTTTATCTGGTCCTGGCAGCGCAGTTCGATTCATTTATCGATCCGCTCATTATCATGATTACCGTACCACTGGCTCTTGCCGGAGCCGTATTCTCGCTCTGGATGTTCAACCAGACTCTGAATATTTTCAGTCAGATCGGGATTATTATGCTGGTAGGTCTGGTCACGAAAAACGGTATTCTGATCGTGGAGTTTGCCAATGAACAACGTTTGACCGGCAAGAACAAGTTTGAAGCCGCTACCGAATCGGCAGCTCTTCGCCTGCGTCCTATTCTGATGACAACACTCGTGGCCGCCTTTGGTGCCTTGCCGCTGGCCCTGGCTTTGGGTTCAGCCTCCAAAAGCCGGATTCCACTCGGTATTGTTATCGTGGGTGGCCTTATGTTCTCGCTTGTCCTTACCCTCTACGTCGTTCCGGTTATTTACACTTACATGACCCGCCGGAAAGACGTTCAGCCAGAAACGGTCAAAACGGACGACGATGTAAAACCAGAAGAGCTGGAAATGCACGTTTAGGACCAGACATACATTGAGTAATGGGGGTGATTTGTTCAGGCAAATCACCCCTTTTTGATGGTTTATTCGGCGAAAAAAGAGCGTAGTAGATTAAAAAAAGGGAGGTTTTTGCTTAGTATCTGAACGAGTCTGCCAAGAACGAACTATCGACTCGCCTTTCTATACTAACTACGCATGAAACGCTACCTACCCGTCTGTCTGCTGCTACTGGCCCAGTTCGCCTTTGCACAAACACCCATCAACGTCGATAAAGAATTCGATTTTGCCGCTCAGCAATACGCGCTCATGCTGAAGTCGCACCCCGACACGACCCGGTTTCCGCAGTCAACCAAGCCCGATGGATCACCTGATGACCGCAAGTCGGACTGGTGGTGCAGTGGTTTTTTTGGTGGTTCGCTCTGGCATATCTACGAACGAACCAAAGCGCCAGTCTGGAAAGAAGCCGCTAACAAGTGGACAATGGCCGTAGCTAAAGAACAATATAATACCGGTACGCACGATCTCGGCTTTATGCTCTATTGCCCATTCGGAAACGGCTATCGGCTTACCAAAAATGCGGCCTACCCGCCTATTATGCTGACGGGTGCCAAGTCGTTATCGACACGCTTCAACCCAAAAGTTGGCGTTATCAAGTCCTGGAATAAATTTCAGAGCTACGACTATCCCGTTATCATCGACAACATGATGAACCTGGAGTTTCTGTTTTGGGCGGCACGTACGTCAGGGAACAAGGCGTTTTATGACCTGTCGGTTACGCATGCCGATAACACCATGAAGAATCACTATCGGCCCGACTACAGCAGTTACCACGTCGTGTGCTACAACCCGGATGGTACCGTAGCAGCCAAAAAGACGGCACAGGGATACGCCGACAATTCGGCCTGGGCACGGGGACAGGCCTGGGGCTTGTACGGTTACACGGTCATGTATCGGGAAACGAAAGACAAAAAGTACCTGGAGCACGCCCGTCACATCGCCGACTTCTACCTGAACCACCCCAACCTGCCCGCCGACAAAATTCCCTACTGGGATTTCAATGCTCCCAATATCCCAAACGAAGAACGGGATGCATCGGCCGGTGCGATTACCGCTGCGGCTCTGCTGGAGCTCTGCACCTACGGTGGTCCGTCGGCTAAAACCTATTATCAATCGGCAGTGAAAATGCTGGAGAGTTTGTCCAGCCCGGCCTACAAAGCCAACCTTGGCGAGAATAACAACTTTATTCTGAAGCACAGTGTGGGACACAAGCCGCAGAAAAGCGAGGTTGATACCCCCATCATTTACGCCGATTACTACTACCTGGAAGCCTTGTTGCGCTATGATGCGCTGCGAAAGAAACCAGCTTTTCGGTCATAAAATCCTGACCGTATAGAAGAAAGCTCTTTGTAGGCAGGCGTTACGGCTTGCCAATGAAGGGCTTTCCTGTACTTACTCCCTACGGAAAGCCTGAATCGTAACGATGGTCGGTGCTGACTGGTAAAAGTCGAACAAGGATCGACCCAATAGCTCATGGCTCACGGCACTGAGGTGCTCTTTGTCATTTGGCAGGAAATATTCCTCACGCGGCCGAATGACGGAGTCGGTATCGAAAACACTTACCAATCGTTTATCAGCTTCCCGGAGCAGCACCGCCCGACCTCGCTTGCGCAGCCAGTGCTGAGTCGGTTCGAGGTGCGAAAAAGGGGTCAGCAATAACACATTATGACGGTAAGGCCTCAGTTGCTTAAGCAACACTGAAATTGACGAAGTAGCGCGACCGGGGAAGATGAACGACATTAACGCATCCCTTACCATTTTCAGTTGATCGCTAATTTTCCGGCTGGCTGTCTGCCGGGAACAGGCAACGGAAGCAGGAAAAGCTGGCATGGTAAGCCCCGACGATTGAGCGGCCTGTGATGTAGCCCCCTGAATGAGGGTATGGTCTAGCTGAAGAATAATCAGATCATACCGATTCAACGGCAGTTGAGACAGGGTAGCGATCGTTTGGGCCATCGTCAAATGCGCATAGGCTTCCACAGATACCGCTCGTCCGGCGCGACTGATATGCCGAATAAAATGACCGATATAACTAAGGTTCCCTTCCGACAGTCCATAGCCGTAGGTATGTTCGTCACCAATCACTAAAACGTTCATTAGCTAACCAAAATGAGATGAGTATGCCCATTTATAGCCTGTACGTGCAGTTGTCGATAAGTGTTGCTCGCAGCAAAAAAAATAGTTAATAACTTGACTATTAGGTGCAACATTATCTAACGAAAATGCGTACTAAGGCTGTAATCAGGAATGTATCCGTAAAAATCCGACCGAACTTTGTTTTTTCGAAAATCATCTCCGTTCGCCGAAAGTGACCTGATTAGCGTCATCAGGGCCTGCCGTACCAGCGACCCACGTGCGCAGCGAACACTCTTCAAGCAATTTTTTGGGTATGCGAAGAGCATTTGTCTGCGCTACACCTCGAGCGTTGAAGAGGCAGAAGATGTATTGAACGAAGGATTTCTGAAAGCTTTTCAGCATTTGGACAGTTATGATGAAACGTTACCGTTTAAAGCCTGGTTACGCACAATTTTAGTGAACACGGCCATCAGTCACTACCGAAAGAATCATCGTTTTGAGCAACACGCGTCACTGGAGTCGGGCGAGCAGGTAGCGTTCGATGATGACGTAGTTGATCAAATTGCGGCCGAGGAAATACTCGCGCTGGTGCAGCAATTGACCCCAACCTACCGTACTGTGTTTATGATGCACGTTGTAGACGGCTATAGCCTTCACGAAATTGCGGGTATCCTGAGCCATAACGAGGCAACCGTTCGCTCCAACTTTGCCCGCGCCCGGCAGAAGTTACAAGTACTTATCAAACAAGCTCACTACCGTAAAACAGCCACTATTCCGTATCATGAAAACTGACCGCTTTTCCGATATTATCCGGCGAAAACTGGAAAGTATTCGGCCGGAATTTTCCGAAAAAGACTGGGCCAGGATGCAGTCATCGCTGCAAACTGGAATTCCCCAGCCAGGCATCCCCCCGTCGGGCAACCCCTTTAGCGGTAGCATATGGACCGCCAAGCCCTGGCTGATGGCTGCGGCTGCCGTGGGTGCCGTTGTGCTGGTGAGCTATGGTTTCTGGCAGCACAACGAGATCAATCGTCTGCGTCAGACAATCGGCCAGTTAAGCAAGCGGCCAACGCAACAAACAGCTTCAACGCAATTAACGCCCTCAGTTCCGGCTACCGACACGATGGCTGCGACACAAGCGACTGAAAAGCAGCCCCAGGCAGGCAACCAAGCGTTACTTACGTCGGCCGATACCAAAACCGGTCGTCGTGGTGAGCGGGATACGGTTTATGTCACTCGCTATGTTTCTGTACCGTCCCGTTCCCACGTAGTTCCTCCGGAAGACGATCGTTCCGTTGACCGTTCGGAAAAACCAACGGGTCAGCGGTACGCGACGACGGATCAACCATCAGAATCAACGGTACAACCAAATCAATCGGATAATTTACCTAATAACCCGAAAACAAACGCGTATGGGAAACCCTCTACTTTTTCTTCTATAGTTAGTGAACGTGCCGATAATTCATCAGAAACAGCGACGACCTCGGCGGGTAAACGTCCCAGGGAGCGTGGCTTGTCGGATCAGTACGTTGGCCATCGAGCGACGACCGAGCAAGTCGCATCACCAGACCTACGGACGCGGCCAGCGAGCTCGTCTATTCGTTCCGAGAATACGCAGGCTAATCATAGTGTCAACAAAACGCCTGCTTCAACCGAATCGACCAAGGCTGGTTCAGCCGAGCCATCGATAACGGCCCGTTATGAGCTAATCGACATGCAATCTATAGCAACGCCGACGATCAACTGGACCGGTCAGCTTGCCCAGCGGGCAAAGCGGATACGCCCGGCACGGACAACGGTGGTCTCTGGCGCGGTGGAGCAGGCTCCGGAGAGTCAGCCCATCAACCAGCTAGCGGGTCGTTTTCGGGCCGGGCTGGGTGGCGAAGTGGCTTCTAAAGTGCTTAGTGCCGGCGTCTTCACGGAAGTATTGGCCGGACCCCAAAAGAACTGGTCAATAGGTGTCGGGCTCAGCCAGGCTACCTACAGCGGTAGATTCATAAACGATTTTGATTTTGACCGGCGCATGAAACGAGACTTCAGAAAAGAATTTGCCCGTAATGTCGATCCCCGTCGTGAGATCTTGAATATTGACACACGAACGACGCGTATACAAATTCCGATTAATCTTGGGTATCGAATCCCGCTTACGTCTACCCTAACCTTATCACCAACCGTTGGTACGTCGCTGAATGTATCAAGTACCGAAACGGCAACTTTTTACTGTTCCTTGCTGATTCCCCAGCGGAACTACGACGAGCTTAGTTTCAGTAGCTCGAGGTCAGTTGACGTGCTCACTACGGTTGCGTTCGGTACTAGTTTGGAGTGGCAAAGCCGCCACTGGGTTTTGCAGGGCAGCCCTGTTCTGACACTGCCTCTTCAGGCAGAGCAGTTCATGCAACCTGACCCCAACTGGCAGACGAAAGCAACACTTGGCCTACGGGCTCGGCTACTGTATCAGTTCTAGACAATACAAACGATAAAAAGATAAGTGGCTGACACACAGGTAGTAGTTTGCGTATCAGCCACTTATCTCTTTCATTCTTTAGGCGTTTTACCTACGACTTGCTAGCCGCTATCCGCCAGATTCGGCCACCAGCGTCATCGGCCACCAGCATCGATCCATCGGGAAGTACGGCTATTCCTACGGGCCGACCATACGCGTCTTTATCCTTTCCGGTCAGAAAACCCGTCAGAAAATCCTCTGGTTTTCCTGGCTTGCCGCCCTGAAAAGGTACAAAAACCACTTTATAGCCGGAGAATTGGGACCGGTTCCAGGAACCATGCTGCCCAACAAAAGCCCCATTGCGGTACTTTTCAGGGAAGGCCGTTTTATCGTAGAAGGCCAATCCCAACGACGCCGTATGGGCTCCCAGGGGAACATCAGGGACGACAGCTTTTTTCACCAGATCGGGCCGTTCACCTTTCCGGCGTGGGTCTTCATTCTGACCATAATACGAATAAGGCCAGCCATAAAAAGCGCCTTCCTTAACACTGGTCAGGTAATCGGGCACCAGGTCATCCCCAAGTTCGTCGCGCTCGTTCACTGCCGTATAGAGCTTTTTTGACGTTGGTTCCCAACCCATACCTACTGGATTGCGCAAGCCACTGGCATAGATCCGCTCGCCGGTTCCGTCGGGGTTGATCTCCAGAATGTTTGCCCGACGAATTTCATTTTCTGGACCATGTTCGCCTACGTTACTTCCCGACCCAACCGATATAAATATTTTCTTTCCATCGGGTCCAGCCAGCAGATTCCGTGTCCAGTGGTTGTTGTAGCCACCGGCGGGCAAGTTCAGAATTTTCTTCCCCGCCGTGTTGATCTTCGTCTGGCCAGGTTTGTAATCGTACTGCATCAACCCATCCGTATTGGCTGCGTAAAACTTGTCGCCCAGCACCAACATACCGAAAGGTTGATTCAAGCCTGTCAGGAAAGGCTCCCGAAGGTCAGGCTTCCCATCTTTATTGGTGTCGCGCAACAGGGTGATGCGATTGGCACTGGCTTCGGTCCGCTCCGATTTGCTTTTGCCCGTTACGGCATTTACGACGGCATTTTTGATCCCCTTTCGTTCCGTATTGGCCTCGGCAACAAAAACATCACCATCCGGAGCGACATAAATCCAGCGTGGACTCTGAAGATCCCGGGCGTATTCAGTCACCGTGAAGCCTGCTGGGGCCTGGGGTGTTTTACCGGCAGGCCATTCAACGATGTTGCTAAATTTTTGGGTCGACTTGGTAGCGTATGGCGCTGGCAGACTGATCGTTGTATCAGCCGTAGCCACGGTCTCGCCTGTTTGATCGGTAGCCTTTTTCTGGCTACAGGACCAGGCACTGGCCAGCAGTGTGGTAACTGCAAAGAAAAGCGTTGATGATTTCATGGTTGAGTTGATTTTATCTTTTGTCAACTCATTGCGCAGTCGTTTAGTTATGGATTCTCTTTCTTAGCAGTCAACTCGGTTCCCTGAATAGCCATAGTCAGGCTGGTTACCGCTTTTGTAGCCGCATCCCGAACAAAAGTGATGATTGACCCATACGAGCTGGTAGACTGATACGTATCGGATTTTGCCTGTTTGACCAGCTTATTTTTACCATAGGTATCGGCCTCCCCGAACAGCTCGCCTTTTTCGGTCGTAATGGTATATTTTTGAATAGGACTACCGCTGGCAAAGGTGTACGAACCGACATAGGCCTTTACAGAATCAGCCGAAGCCGTTTGGGCTTTTGCCCCAGTCGCCAGGGTAAGCAGACTACCGGCCAATAGAACAGTGAGAATTGATTTCATTCGTTTACAGAGGTTTAGGGGTTCACCTTACACAAGGCGCTCACAAGGTTAGCGAAAATTTCGCATACGGAATCGGGCCTTTATAGAATACTTCGCTAGCGGCTTCCATACCGAATCGCCGGTAGAAATCGGCGGCATCCAACCGAGCGTCGCACCAGAGTACAGTGGCCCTCAACCGTCGGGCTTCAGCAATAACATGATTCATTAATTTGGTTCCAATGCCCTTCCGCTGGTGATCAGGATGGGCCGCAAACTTCCGGAAACGGCTCTCCTGTCCGTTCACAAACAGAGAAATCACCGCAATCAACTCTCCCCTTTCAAACGCGCCAAAATGATACCCAGCAGCGTCATCGTCAACCTTTACATAGTCGAGAGGTTTATCGGGCCAGAGTACCGAATGGCGTAATGGGTGGGTTTGCTCTGGCGTAATAGATTGAATAGTAAGCATATCAGAATGGCAGTTTTCCTAAAGAGCCTAAGAATATAGTATATTTGGTTTATGAAAACGATAACGCTTACCGTACCTGACAGCCTGGACCTGGATTCCCAGGAACTGGCGATGCTTGTCGCGTCGCGACTGTATGAACAGGGAAAACTTTCACTTGGTCAGGCAGCAGACGTAGCGGGTTTAACTAAACGAACATTCGCTGAATTGATGGGCAGCTACAATGTGTCATTATTTAATTTTCCTGTATCGGATTTAGCCAGTGACGTTGCCAATGCCTAAGACAATTATTGCTGATACGAGTTGCTTCATTCTTTTAACAAACATTGGCGAACTTGAGCTTTTACATACGGTCTAACATCAAATTATAACTACGCTCGACATCGCTATCGAATATGGCGAACCACTTCCAGCGTGGGTGGAAGTTATGCCGGTAAACGATAAATCCAGACAGCAGCTTCTGGAGTTACAAATTGACAAAGGTGAATCAAGCGCTATTGCGCTGGCCCTGGAAATACCAAATAGCCTTATTATCCTTGACGACTACAAAGCCAGAAAAATAGCTCAACAGCTTAGCCTTACGTTTACGGGAACAATCGGCGTCATCATTAAAGCAAAGCTGAATGGAGCCATTCCTTCCATCAAACCAATCCTAAAAAAAATCAAGAGTACCAATTTTCGATTATCAGCAGAACTTGAGCGTCAGGCCCTGGAAGCAGCCAATGAATAGTAAACATATCAGAATGGCAGTTTTCCTAAATCGACGTTTCCACCGGTTAGTATAATACCGATCTTCTGGCCCGCAAATTGATCTTTGTGTTTTAACACGGCTGCCAGCGGCACCGCGCAGGATGGCTCAACGATAATTTTCATCCGCTCCCAAATCAACCGCATGGCCGCAATAATGTCGGGATCAGACACGGTCAGGATATCCGTGACGTGCGAGCGAATGATGGCTAACGTCCGTTCGCTGAGGCTTGTCATCAACCCATCGGCAATGGTATTGATGTAAGGCGCTTTCTCAACTCGCCCCGTCTGAAACGACAGAATGGCATCAGCCGCTCCCTCGGGCTCCCCGGCAATAACGCGGGTCATAGGCGACAGATAGTGCGTCGACAGGGCGGTACCGCTCAGCAGCCCTCCCCCACCAACCGGTGCCAGAATGACATCGAACGGACGGTCCTGGGTATTATCTTCAATAAGTTCTTTGACAGCCGTAGCCTGCCCAGCGATCACCCGATCGTCGTCGAAGGGATGTACCAATACGGCCCCTGTCCGGGCCATCACCGCACGAACACCAGCCTCACGGGCGTCGAGCGTTGGTTCGCATTCGATAACGTCGGCACCGTATCCCCGAACAGCGTCTTTTTTTACCTGAGGAGCCGTGCGCGGCATCACGATGTACGCAGGCATACCCACCTGCCGGGCAGCAAAGGCTACAGCCTGGGCGTGGTTACCGGACGAGTGCGTTGTAATGGCGGAGCCTTCTTTGTTCTGAGCGACTTGCAGCACCGCGTTCAGCCCACCTCTTGCTTTGAAAGCCCCGATCTTCTGAAAGTTTTCGCATTTAAAAAACAGCTCGGCGCCCGCCCGGTCATTGATCGTTTGATTTGTCAGCACGGCGGTGCGATGAATATAGGGTCTGATGCGGTCGTGGGCTTCCTGTATGGTATCGAATGTAATCATTGGTCAGGCGATAGAGATCCGGGCAAATTACGAAAGAAAACAATTCTGTCCCGCTAAACCATTGGTCAGTCGGCAAATCGAATGAGTAATTTACGGTTGCTTTGTTTCTTTGTCAGATAAGCAGCGTTTGCTTCCCAAAACTCATGTTCTGTAAAACCCGTTTCGTTATGACCACCGATCGTCGTTCTTTTTTGAAACAAGCTGCTGGCTCCTTAGCTGGCATGGCGCTTATGCCAACCGTTTTTGCCGAAGCGCCTACGAAAAAGATGTTCTTCGATATTTCGCTGGCTGAGTGGTCGCTGCACAAAGCGCTGTTCAGCAAGAAAATCACGAATTTAGAATTTCCCGGCATTGCCCGCAAAGAGTTCGATATCAGCATTGTCGAGTACGTTAACCAGTTCTTCAAGGATAAGGCACAGGATAAAACATACCTCAACGACCTGCTGGCCCGCTGCAAGGACAATGGCATTACCAACAACCTCATCATGATCGATGGGGAAGGAAACCTGGGCGCAACGGATACGGCCGAACGGACAAAAGCCGTTGAAAATCACCACAGATGGGTTGAATGCGCCAAGTATCTTGGTTGTAAAACCATCAGGGTCAATGCCGCCGGACAGGGTACAGCCGAAGAGGTGGCTAAAGCGGCCGTTGATGGCCTCAGCAAACTTGGCGAATTTGCCAAAACAATGAATATCAACGTCATCGTTGAAAACCACGGTAGTTATTCGTCTAACGGGCAATGGCTCTCGGGCGTCATGAAGCAAGTGGGCATGAAAAACGTAGGGACGCTCCCCGACTTCGGAAATTTCTGCATCAAGCGTGGTGATAACCATACCTGCGCCGAGGAGTACGACCGCTATAAGGGAACCGCCGAACTGATGCCTTTCGCGAAAGGAGCCTCGGCTAAATTCTACGACTTCGATGCGAATGGTAACTGCGTGGAAACCGACTACAACCGCACCATGAAAATTGTGAAGGATAGCGGCTTCAAAGGCATCATCGGTATCGAATACGAAGGTAGCCAGCTGGACGAGTACGACGGTATTCGCAAGTCCAAAGCGCTGCTGGAGCGGGTTGGTCCAACCGTTTAAATTTACTGTGGCGCGGCCGGGTGGTGGAAACCTCTATAGTAGTATCCTGTGTTGTCAAAAATGACGGGCGGCTACGTGGGTTTCCACCACCCGGCTGAACCGTGGCGACGGCCACCCGGCCGCGCTACTTCATTTAATTCATTGTTAGAAACGTATGTCAACCACGCAACAAACGATCACCGTCAGTTTTATTGGCAATGAACCGGTTTCGGGCGACGGTAATCTGTTCCGCGCCTTTGCCCCTGCCCGTCACGAAAATCTTGAGGATGATTTTGCCAATGTATCTGCCGAACAGGCCAATCTGGCCGTAGCCAAAGCGGCCGAAGCGTTCCCGATCTATGCGAAACTGACGCCCGCCCAACGGGCTGAGTTTTTAGATACGATTGCCAGCGAACTGGAAGCACTTGGTGACGAACTCATCGAACGGGCCGTTCTCGAAAGCGGTCTGCCAGTGGGCCGGATTTCGGGCGAGCGAGGCCGGACAACGGGGCAATTGCGTTTGTTTGCCAATCTATTACGCGAAGGTTCGTGGGTAGACGCTCGCATCAATCCAGCGCTGCCGGATCGCCAGCCTCTGCCGCGTACTGATCTTCGCCGGATGCTGGTACCACTCGGGCCAGTCGTGGTCTTTGGCGCCAGCAATTTCCCGCTGGCCTTTTCCGTAGCGGGTGGCGATACGGCTTCAGCTTTGGCAGCCGGTTGTCCGGTTGTTGTAAAAGCACACCCATCGCATCCCGGAACGTCATCTCTGGTTGGGCAGGCCATTGTGTTAGCCGCCGAAAAAACGGGGATGCCCGATGGCGTCTTTTCGCTCCTTCACGCCGATAATGAAGTGGCTCAGCAGTTAGTTGCCCATCCGGCGGTAAAAGCAGTTGGCTTTACAGGTTCCCGGGCGGGTGGTCTGGCCTTGTTGCGCGTAGCTCAAGAGCGGCCTGAGCCCATTCCGGTCTATGCGGAAATGAGTGCGGTCAATCCGGTCGTTGTTCTCCCTGGAGCCATTAGTCAGCCAGATGGGCCCAATTCCGCTACGACAGTAGCCGCTGGCCTGGCGGCCTCGGTAACACTTGGCGTGGGGCAGTTCTGTACAAATCCGGGCCTGACCTTCCTGCTCGACTCCCCGAATACTGATACGTTTCTGGAAACAGTTGCCGCGAAAATCCGGGCATCGGCTCCGGCAACGATGCTAAATGCCGGCATCTGTCAGGCGTACCAGAAAGGTGTGCAGCAGAACAGGGTCGTTCCTGGTGTTCATGTACTGGCCGAAGCCGACACGGATGCCGATAGCACCCAAACGCAGGGAAGACCCACCATCCTACGGACATCGGCTCCTATCTTCCTAAGCAGTGAATTTTTGAGCGAAGAAGTATTCGGCCCGTCATCGCTCATCGTGGTGTGCGAAACGGAAGACGAACTGGCCGAATGCTTGACCATATTGGAAGGGCAGCTTACCGCAACGATCTATGCCACAGCCGATGAGTTAAAGGCGTCCTCCGTCGACTGGATCGCTCTTTTACAGGCAAAAGCCGGGCGTGTATTATTCGGTGGTTTCCCAACCGGTGTCGAGGTTAGCGAAGCCATGACGCACGGTGGCCCTTTCCCGGCAACATCCGATAGCCGCTCAACGTCGGTGGGTACAGGGGCCATTCTGCGCTTTGTCAGGCCGGTAACGTATCAAAGCTTCCCGGATGAACTCTTACCTCCTGCTTTGCAGAATGCCAATCCGCTTGGCATCTGGCGGAACGTTGACGGTATACAGAAAAAGGACGCTATTTAGAGCCATTGGGTTACGAAGCGTACCATTGGTATTTATCAGTAAAAAGGCCACGTTCGAACGTGGCCTTTTTACTGGTAAGGGTAATCTATAACCGGGTCAAAATTCGGCGCAATGGACTTCCTGATTCATAAGCGCCGGCCTTTACGGTGCTGTATGCTACTTCAAACTCCCCATTCCGCCATCTACCCCGATAATCTGGCCTGTAATCCAACTAGCCTGATCCGTGAGTAAATAGGCCGCCATACTCGCTATATCCTGAGGAGAGCCGTACCGGTTAAGCGGATGCCGTTTGTTAGCCGCTTCTCGCTTCGTGTCATCCCCAAGGAGGAAGCCCGCCAGGGGCGTATCAGTCAATGAGGGCGCTATGGCATTCACCCGAACATTGAAGGGAGCCAGTTCGGCCGCCAGCGATTTAGTTAACCCTTCAACCGCCGACTTCGCCACAGACACCGACGAGTGCATACCCATTCCCAGCTTGGCCGCTACCGTACTGAACAGAACAACGCTACCCGATTTGGATTTCTTGATGGCGGCATAACTCGCCTGGATAGCCCCCACGGCCCCTAAGACATTGACCTCTAAATCGCGCCGGTAATCATCCAGCGTCAGCCGCTGAAAAGGCTTAAGGTTAATACTGCCGGGACAATAAACCAGGCCGTGCAGCGTGTCGGGCAGTTGGTTAAAGGCTTCTAGTGCGGGGGTTTGAGTAACATCCCAGGTCATGTGCGTAGACGGGATGCCCTCTGGTTGTGTACGACCGGCGGTAAATAGCGTTGCGCCCTCTGCCTGAAGCTGTTGAGCCAGCGCGTAGCCAATGCCTGAGCTGGCACCAATGATAAGAATCTGTTTACCCTGCATAAACGAGTTTGTGGTTTGTCGTTCGTAGTTGGCTTGTGCAAAAAAATGGGTATGCATCAGCCAACTACGAACGGCAAACCACAAACATACAGGAGATTAAATACTCACACTCGGCTGGGTAACGTACCGGAGGAGTTCCTGTTTCGTTGCTTCTTCGGAAAACTTGCCGCCATACGATGCCGTGACCGTAGAGCTGTTAATATCGTGGACACCCCGCGTAGAAACGCAAAGATGCTTGGCATCAATTATAACGGCTACATCTTCGGTTTCAAGTACGCGTTTCAGTTCTTCAGCGATTTGTATCGTCAGGCGCTCCTGAACCTGAGGCCGCTTGCCAAAGTACTCGACAACCCGATTCAACTTGGACAAGCCAATCACTTTACCACTTGAAATGTAGGCAACATGAGCCTTACCGATGATGGGCACAAAATGATGTTCACAGTACGTCTGAACGGTGATGTCTTTTTCAACAAGCATCTCGTTGTACCGAAACTTATTATCGAACAACGTAGGTTTAGGCTTATTGGCAGGATTCAGGCCACTGAAAATTTCATTCACGTACATTTTAGCGACCCGGCGGGGCGACCCTTTCAGACTATCGTCAGTCAGGTCGAGGCCCAGTATTCCCATAATCTCACGAAAATGCTCTTCGATAAGATCAATCTTTAAATCGTCGTCAATAGCAAAGGCATCGGGACGCATGGGGGTATCGATGGACGATGCACCGTGCGCATCCCCGATTTCATCGACTAATTCGTCGACCTCCCAGGCAGCCATGCCCACCGAATCAGTCTGATGACTTTCCAGCGCATGACCGTCTTGATTACTACCAGTCGTAGGTTGACTAATAGACGGGGTATTCGACGAAGTTCCGTTCAGTTTCATACAGTCTGATTTTAAGGTCTAAGCCCTCGCTTAGTTGATTGCGTAAAATGTTGTAAATGACTATGGCAATGTTTTCGGCCGATGGATTGAGGTCAGCAAACTCTTCGGTATCGAGGTTCAGATTCTTATGGTCGAAGCGGTCCGTAACGTGTTCCTGAATAAGCGTACCGAGCGCCTTCATGTCGATCACATAACCCGTTTCGGGGTCGATTGGGCCGGTTACCTGCACGATCAACTCATAGTTGTGCCCATGGTAGTTCGGATTATTGCACTTGCCGTATACCCGTGTGTTTTTCTCGTCCGACCAGTTGGGATTATTCAGACGGTGTGCAGCGTTGAAATGTTCCTTTCGAAACACCGCAACTCGTGGGGCACTTGCCCGGGAATTAGTCATAAAAGAAATCGAAATAGGGTTCGATCAACCTGTCGTTACAAAGTTTGTGTACAACACAGGCAGACAGCCGAGCGAGTAGCTAAATCGCTCATTCGTATGCAATGATTTAACAAGCATCCAGTTTATTTGTTCAACGTTTATTTCGAAAGATTAAACAAAACGGGATGCATTCCAGGTCAATAACATCCGCTTATCCGGTATTGTTCCCACTCATCTACTCCGCCGGGCTATGCGGAACCAGATGGTATGGGATGCGGTTGTGCCCCCATGAAACGCCTTCGTAAACCTATGCTACTCACTTTATTTATTCTTTCCGGACTGATTGCCACCACCTTCCTGTTCATGCAGCAAAGTACCTTCGGGAGTAATCCGACCGCCACCCGTCTGGAGCATATTCAACGCTCCCCCAATTACCGGGATGGGTCTTTTCAAAACCTGGAGAAAACGACGGTTATGCTTGAAAATGCCTCCTATTTGGGTATGATGAGGGATTTTATCAACAAAGACAAAGACAACATCCCAGCTAAACCGATTCCATCGGTGAAGACAGATTTAAAGGCATTGCCCGACGATAAACCAACCGTTGTCTGGTTCGGCCACTCATCTTACCTGATAAAATCGCAGGGTGTCACGATTCTGGCTGATCCGGTTTTTAGTGGCAATGCCTCACCTGTTTCGTACTTTGGTAAGGCCTATCCCGGCTCCAATGTGTATAGTGTCGAAGACATGCCCGACATTGATCTGTTAATCCTATCGCATGATCATTATGATCACCTCGATTACCCGACCATCACGAAGCTTATTCCTAAAGTCAAAAAGTTCTACACGGCGCTCGGTGTAGGTGCTCACCTCGAACGGTGGGGCGTTCCGGCCGACCGAATTGTGGAATTCGATTGGTGGGAAAGTCATCATGTTGACACGAATCTGGACTTGACGGCGGTTCCGGCCCGTCACTTTTCAGGTCGCAGCCTGACACGCGGAAAAACCCTGTGGACGGCCTACGTGATGAAGATCCACGGCTATTCGCTGTATCTGGGTGGCGATTCGGGTTATGGAAAACACTTCAAGGAAATTGGCGCTAAATACGGCCCGTTCGATCTGGCCATTCTCGAATGTGGTCAGTATGGCAAAGACTGGCCTGATATTCACATGTTTCCGGAAGAGGTGGCCACGGCTGCTCAGGACCTGGGCGCCAAAACCGTCTTGCCCGTACACTGGGCCAAGTTCTCGCTGGCCAATCATGGCTGGACAGAACCCATTGAGCGATTTACAAAACGGGCCGCCGAGCAAAATCTAAATTATACGACGCCACTGATTGGCGAACCGGTAGTCATAGGCGTATCCTATCCAAAGTCGAGGTGGTGGCATTACTAGGGATTGATGGCACGAGGCTGGGGCTTGTGCCGCCGACTTATTTTGCCTGTGTAAAATTAGATGGACGTATGTTTTTTGCGGTGAAACAGCGTTCTTTGGTCTGTAAACCCCACTCTACGTACCGAATCCGCTATGCAGACACCTACCCGGCGCCAGTTCATTCGCACAGCCGCGCTCACAGGCGCAGCTACATCTATAGCAACAACTTCCGTATTCCCCGCTATTCTGACGGGCGCCCGGCCAGCAGCCTCTAAGGTTCGATTAGCCTTTATTGGTGTGGGTTCGCGCGGGCGCAGTCACGTTGAGCAAGCCATTTACCGCGATGACGTCGACATTGTGGCCATTTGTGACCCCGCTCCCGAAGCGATCAGTCGAACAACCGCTATGATTGAAAAAGCGGGACGCAAAGCGCCGGTGGCCTACGGAAAGGGCGATGAAGCGTTCAAGGACATGCTCAAACGCGACGACATTGACGGCGTCGTGATTGCCACGCCCTGGGAATGGCACGTGCCCATGGCCGTAGCCACGATGAACGCGGGCAAATATGCCGGCATAGAGGTATCGGCAACGGTAACGCTGAAAGAATCGTGGGATCTGGTGAACGCGTCGGAGAAGTCGGGGTCGCCCTGCATGATTCTGGAGAATGTGTGTTATCGGCGCGATGTGCTGGCCGTATTGAACATGATTCGGAAAGGGATGTTTGGCGAAATGACCTACGCCCACTGCGGCTACCAGCACGACCTGCGAAACATTAAATTCAACGATGGCAAGTCGATTTCGGGTGTCGGGGCTGAATTTGGCGAAAAAGGCTACTCGGAAGCGCATTGGCGTACCCAGCACTCGGTCGACCGAAACGGTGATTTATACCCAACGCACGGCCTGGGCCCGGTGGCGCACTGGCTCGACATCAACCGGGGCAATCGGTTTACGCATCTCACCTCAACGGCGACCAAAAGCCGGGGGTTGCATAAATATGTAGTCGACAAAGGTGGCCCGAATCACCCCAACGCGAAAGTAAATTTTAAGCTTGGCGACGTTGTCACAACGGTCATTCAATGCGCCAATGGGGAAAACATCGTGATCATTCACGATACCAACTCGCCCCGGCCCTACTCACTTGGGTTCCGGGCTCAGGGAACGAATGGTATCTGGATGGACGACAACGACATGATCTACCTGGAAGGCGTCTCGTCCAAACCGCATAGCTGGGAGCCCTTCGCAGCTTATCAGGAAAAATACGATCATCCGCTCTGGAAGCGCCACGCCCAAACCGCCGAAAACGCGGGGCATGGTGGCATCGACTTCTTCGTCCTCCGCGCTTTTATCGAATCCATAAAGGCGAAAGGCCCCGTGCCCATCGATGTGTATGATGCCGCCGTTTGGAGCGCCATCAGCCCCCTGTCGGAACAGAGTATTGCTGGAGGGAGCAAGCCTATCGAGATTCCTGATTTCACGCGGGGTAAGTGGAAAACGAACAAGCCAATCTTTGGGCTGAACGACAACTATTAATGATGACGAATAGGCGTTTATTCGTTTGTGATTAACTGATGTAGGTTTGGAGCTTTCTCGGTGTTACATCTCTCAGTTGTAAGAATTCACAAATAGTAAACTGCCTTTTCGAGTAAATACCGATTTCTATTTTTAATTTGTAAAAATTTTTAAAATCCTTTGCCTGCCTTTAATCTTCAACTTAGCTAATGACACCTACTGCTCCGCCTAAAACCCAAAATTACACCGGCCCATTACTTATTATTGGCGCCCTTTTCTTTGTTTTTGGCTTCGTCACGTGGGTCAACAGTGTGTTGATTGTGTTTTTTAAACAAGCCTTCAACTTAAGCACCGTCGGTTCTAACCTGGTCGCCTTTGCCTTTTTCATCTCGTACACATTGATGGCCATTCCGTCGTCGGCGCTTCTGAAGCGAACGGGGTTCAAAAATGGCATGTCGATGGGTCTGCTGGTTATGGCAGTGGGTACGATTATTTTCGTACCAGCAGCCAAAGCTCTTTCGTACCCACTTTTTCTGGTGGGCTTATTTCTGATTGGCATTGGTCTGACCGTCTTACAAACGGCCTCAAATCCCTACGCCACGATTCTTGGTCCTCGTGAAAGTGCTGCTCAACGCATCAGCTTCCTTGGCGTAGCGAATAAATTGGCGGGCATTTGCAGTCAGTTTATTTTTGGTGGGCTGTTGCTAACGGGTGCTAATGCCGTTTCTGGTACGGCCACCCTGGAAAAAGTAGTGACACCGTACATGATTTTGACAGGTGTACTCATTATACTGGCTATTCTGATTCGGTTCTCAAACCTTCCGGAAGTATCGGAAGAGCAGGACGACGAACCCATCGGTACAACCTCGCGCACCAGCGTCTGGCAGTTTCCAAACCTGATTCTGGGCGTGCTGGCGTTGTTCTGCTACGTAGGAGCCGAAGTTATAGCGGGCGATACAATTATCAACTACGGGCGCGCCATCGGCTTTTCCAACGATGAAGCCAAGTATTTCACAACTTACACGCTTTACGGTTTGCTGGGCGGGTATATTCTTGGCATTGTAGCAATTCCGCGCTTTATCTCGCAACAAATGGCATTGCGCGTCGGATCAATTCTGGCGTTAATTTTGACAACGGGCGCTATTCTGACGGATGGATTTCCGTCCATTTTGTGCGTCGCTTTGCTCGGATTCGCTATCTCGCCCATGTGGCCCGCCGTATGGCCCCTAGCGCTAAATCATCTCGGAAAATTCACCAAAATAGGGTCGGCGCTGCTGATCATGGGCATTTCGGGTGGCGCTCTACTCCCGCTCCTGCACGGCTATTTGACGGATACCGTTAGCCCCAAAATGGCTTATGCCCTATTGCTGCCTTTATTCGGTTTTATCTTGTACTACGCCGTGGCGGGCCATAAGAAGACAAACTGGTAATTAGCCTTCTTATGATCGTCTCTACCCCCGGCCGTATTTGCCTTTTTGGTGAACATCAGGATTACTTAGGTTTACCCGTTATCGCAGCCGCTATTTCGCGCCGAATTCAGGTAGACGCCCATCCATCGGACCAACAGGGCTTTCGCCTTGATCTGCCCGACATTCGTAGCTCCGTAAACATTCCGTTCGATGGGGAGCCGCTTGCTTATCCGCAAACGCGCGATTATTTCCGCTCGGCGGTAAATGCGCTACTGCGTGAGGGCTTCACGTTTACCAAAGGAATCGAAGGTGATGTGCACGGAAACATACCCATCAACTCAGGTACATCCAGTTCGTCGGCCTTGCTCATCACGTGGCTTACGGTGTTGACTCAACTGGCCGATCAGCCCCGTACGCTTTCAGCAGAACAACTGGCCGAACTCGGATATAGGGCGGAGGTTCTGGAATTTGGTGAACCCGGCGGCATGATGGATCACTACTCAACCGCCGTTGGCCATGTTATTTACCTGGAATCGCAGCCGGCAATTCGACTGGAGGCTCTCAATCCACCACTTGGTACGTTTGTGCTTGGCGATTCGCAGGAACCCAAAGACACCATTGGTATTCTGCAACGTGTCAAGTTTGGTATGCTGGCGATTATCAAGAATCTAAAAACCATCAGTCCTCAGTTTGACCTCGACACGTTAAGCGTGACCGAGGTATCAGAGTTCAAGGATTTCCTGACCAAAGATGAGTACATTCTCCTGAAGGGTAACCTGTCGAACCGGGATATTCTGCGGGATGCACTAAGCCTGTTGCGGTCTTCAGCTGATTCGGCAAACGCTTTTGATCACGCCCGTTTTGGCCAACTCCTGAACGATCATCAGGCCAACCTGCGGGATGCCCAGCGTATTTCGACGCCCAAAATTGACCGCATGCTCGATGCAGCCATGTCGGCCGGGGCGTTGGGTGGGAAAATCAACGGATCAGGCGGGGGTGGCTGCATGTTCGCCTATGCGACCCAACAGCCCGAAGCCGTCGCCGAAGCTATTGAACGGGAAGGCGGCAAAGCCTACATTGTTCATGTGGCTGAAGGAACGACCATCTCAACTTAGTAGTCCGCCGGGCATTTCAACCGGCCCAAAGAACGTCCATTTACTGAACATTGGCGGCTCGTTGAGCGGGAAACCAGGATGTTAGAATTGTCACGACAATGCTTAATAGGCCCGTGAGTAAAATATCGCTGGTATCAAGACGTACCGGATACGCATCGACGATCGAGCTGGCCATACCCATGCGAATAAAGCCGTAGTTTTCCTGCGCCAGACAAATACCGACGCCCAGAAACAAGCCAGCCAGGGCTCCGGTAAGGGCGATGATTGCCCCTTCGGCAAGAAAAATACGACGTACCACCTGCCGCGTAGCCCCCAGCGCATACAGAATTCGTATGTCGGCTTTTTTCTCGATGACCAGCATGGACAGGGAAAAAAATATATTGATTGATGCGACCAGAATGATGAACGAAAGCGTCAGGGCTACGAACAGCTTTTCCACGCGGATCGCTCGGTAAAGGTCGACGTTTAAATCGTCCCGGCTTTGAACCACCAGGTCTTTCCCAACCACATCCTGCAAGGCCTGCCGGGCTTGCCCTTCATTGGTACCGGGGCGAAGCTGGATTTCCAGGCTCGTTACTTCGTTGGGTTTGTAGCCAAACAAGGCCCGTGCCGTACGAATGGGGGCCAGCACAAAATTGTCGTATTTCGATTCGATAAAGAATACGCCAGCTACGGTCAACGCTTCGCGGTTGAATGCACTGGGATTAAGCACATTGAACGTTTGTCCGCTTTCAGGATAAAGGATTTCCAGGGGCGTTAATATATCGACGGGGGAAATGGTCAGATCGTTGCGAACACCATCAGCAACGATCGCATAATTAACACCATCCCGGCGAAACATCAACTTACCTTCGAGCATAGCCGAGTCGAGCTGCTGCCGTTGAACGTAGTTATCGTCTACCCCTTTCAGGCGAATAACGGTCTGGGCATTGCCATAACGGGCCAGTGCATTATCCTGCGCAATCGACGTCAATAAACTAACGCCCGGCGTTTGGCGCAGCTGTGCGAGCAAGGCAGGCGAAGCCATAAACCGCTTACCCTGTTTGGGCGCAACGGTCATATCGGCTTCAAAGGTTTTAAAAATCTGCCGGTTCAACTCTTCCATTCCGTTGAATACCGACAGCACCACCACCAGCGCCATCGTGCCTACGCCCACGCCGAGCATCGACAAAATAGACAGCCAGCTAATGAAACTGCGTTTCTTCCGGGAGAAAAAATACCGACGGGCAATCCAGGTGGGGAGGTTCATTTTGTAAAAGTGAAAGAGCGAAAAAGTGAAAGAGCGAAAAGCGGCTCTTCCTGGGCGCTCTTTCGCTCTTTCACTCTTTCACTCATTATCTTCATCGTCCTCCGCCGGGGCGGGTGGGATGTTGATGCCGGAGAAAAGCTTGTCCATTTTATCGGCATACTCGGCCGTATCGTCCAGAAAAAAGCTAAGGTCAGGCACAATACGGAGCTGGTGCCGAACGCGGTCGCCTAGGTGCTGCCGGATCACTTTTCCCTTCTCCTGAATCGTTTCCAGCAAAAGCTGCTTATTCTTGGACGCCAAAAAGCTGAGATATACCCGTGCAACGCTCAAATCGGGCGATACCCGGACACTGGTTACGGTAATAAATGCGCCGTTGAACAAATGCGGCACTTCCCGCTGAAAGATCTCACTCAGATCTTTCTGTAACTGCCGGGATACTTTCTGCTGTCGTTTCGATTCCATACTATCGGTACTTGGATACTACCTGAACGGTCCATTCGGGCGAATGGTTTACATTCGTTCGGGCGTCAATTCTGCAAATATCCGCCCATTTTTCCGTTCTGCCGAAAATGACCGTAATTTTACCGGGAACAGTGGCCAATAAGTCGCTTCTATAGTCTCCTATTTGCCGTGAACTGCTCTGCGAAACGGATAACTGTTAACTGCTTCACAACCCTTTGCTACGCTTTTTTCACTCTTATTTCCCCTACCAGTACGTCAGTCTGATGGGTCTGCTGATTCTTATTCGCCTGCCCTTACTGCTCCATCCATTTCCGCTGCTGATTCCGGAACTGAACTGGATGATCGTTGGCGAGCAAATGAATCAGGGCTATTTGCTGTACCGGGATATCTGGGATAGTGTCAGCCCGTTGTCGGCGCTGGTTTACTGGGGAATACACAGTGTCTTTGGCCGGTCGCCCCTGATGCTTCACGCAGCAGCCACGCTGGTGTCAATATTTCAGATCGTTTACTTTAACTACCTGACAAATAACCGGGATGTATACCCCGACCGATCATTCTGGCCGGGGCTGATTTACATGCTCTTTATGCACCTCTCGTTCGACTGTCTGACGCTCTCGCCGGTGTTGATGTCAACGAGTTTTCTGCTGCTGGCCTTCGGAACCCTCATCAAACAGATGGACCGTCGTGGGGCTACCGACGAAGTATTTGAAGTAGGCTTTTACATTGGCATTGCAGCTCTTTTTTACCTGCCTTCTGCCTTGTTTATTCTGTGGGCCATTCTGTCGCTACTGTTCTACACGGGGGCTACCTTCCGACAATATTCATTATCGCTCTTTGGTTTTCTGTTTCCCTTCGCGGCTATCGTCCTGATCTACTACCTGATGGATAGCCTTGACGATTTCAACCGGAACCTGTTGTCGTCGGTATTTCGGGTTCGGCAATATTCGCTGTCCGACTTTCAGTCGCTCATAGCCTCGCTCTTTATTCCCTTGGGATTGGGTATACTCGGCTTCCTGAGCTTGTTCAACCGGGCGGGGCGGTACGTTAATTTTCAGCAGCGAATCCAGCAAATCATGTCGATCTGGTTTCTTATTGCCGTATTGACCATCGTCCTGATGCCCTTCCTGGCGCCTATGGTCTTTCTGAGTTTTGTCCCGCCCATGGCTTATTTCACTTACTTTTACTTCGAGAATATTCGTAAAGCCTGGTTAGCGGAGATCATCTTTGTCAGTGCCTTTTCTCTCATGCTGTTGCTGTTCTATCAGGGCGCGTTCGGGTTGATTCCGGGTGCCGACCTGGGGCGTTTGAGCAGTTTGCAGGTACGCCCCTCTCCTCTACCGGATAACATTACGAACCGACGTGTGCTCATCATTGGGGAAGACCTGAGCGCCTACCGCCAAAATCAATTGGCAACACCTTACCTGAACTGGGATCTGGCCAAATATGACCTGAAGAATCTGGACAACTATGAGTCGGTCATCAATGTGTTCGACCACTTCCGGCAGGACCCGCCCGATTACATCATTGATCGGGAAAACGTGGTGGACAAACTGTTTCAGCGTGCCCCGGCCCTGTCGCTCCGGTATGAAAAGACAGCCACGGCAGGGGTGTACAAGCGAAAATGAATAAAAGTTTGTAGTTTGTGATCTGTCAGTCACGATTCATAAACGACTGCCGATTAAGCCTACATTTCAAACCGTAAACTTCATGGCTTCCTCCTTTACCAATAAGCGTACAAATCTTTATATTTTTCTGAGCGCGGTCTTCCTGACCAATGCGCTCGTTGCCGAAATTATTGGCGTTAAAATTTTTTCGGTCGAAACCTTACTCGGCACCAAACCAGCCCAGATTCACCTGTTCAGCGATTTTGTCCTCGACTTCAACTTAACGGCGGGTGCCGTGATCTGGCCGTTTGTGTTTATCACGTCCGACATCATTAACGAGTATTTTGGCAAGGCGGGCGTCCGACGCATTTCGTTCCTGACAGCCGGATTCGTTGGCTTTAGCTTCCTGATCATTTACGCTGTTACCAACCTCCCGCCCGCGCAATTCTGGCTCGATGTAAACGCAAAAGACGCGGCAGGCAACCCCATCAATATCAACAATGCGTTTCAGATGATCTTCCGGCAGGGGCTGGGTATCATCATCGGCTCGCTTACGGCCTTTCTGATTGGGCAAATTTTGGATGTATACGTCTTCCACTCCCTCCGAAAAATTACGGGCAACCGGCAAATCTGGCTGCGCGCCACTGGGTCAACCCTCGTTTCTCAGCTCGTTGATTCCTTCGTTGTGCTGGGTATTGCCTTTTATGTTTTTGGCAACTGGTCGCTTTCCCAGGTCATGGCCGTCGGCATCATCAACTACATATACAAGGCCACTTCGGCCGTTGTGCTAACGCCCCTGCTGTATGTAGCACACTATTTCATTGACCGGTATCTGGGAAAAAAACATGCCGAAGAACTTGTCAATGAATCGGCGATGAGCTCGTTTATGTAGAAAAACGAACTCGCTCATCGCTGACCATTTTCCAGCGATGAGCGAGTTATTGAACAGACTCGTTTTAGCTTGGCATTACACCTCGACTGGTTTTAAATCGAAGTAGGTTTCGAAGATGGCGCTGCCAATTTCATTGGTACGGGTCTGAAAATTATCGAGGTACTGATGCAGACCGGATTGAAAAATATCCGCGGTTTCGGTAAACTCAATTTCTGTCCGAAGTTTAGAAAGCGCCCGCTCGGCAGAATTGCCAAAGCCGCTGGTGATGTTGTTGCCCGAGATCTCGTAGAGCGACAATTCGGCCTGCCGGATGCAATGCGCTACCGCCCGCGGAAACATTTTGTCCAGAATCAGAAACTCGACAATGCTCGATGGAGTCAACGACCGATACTGCTGCCGGTGCATGTTGTAGGCACTGACCGACTTAAGCACAGCGGACCAGATCATGAGATCGATTGTCGACCCTACAGCGTCGATTTGCGGCAACAGCGTGAAATATTTCACATCCAGAAAGCGGGAGGTTTTATCGGCCCGTTCCAGGAAGCGGCCCAACCGGCCAAAGTGCCAGGCTTCATTTCGCGTGATGGTTGCGTCGATAATGCCATAGAAAAGCTGGACGCTGTTGCGAATTTCCGTAAAAAAATTCTGCGTCTGAATTTCACCCCACTGCTGCTGTGGCGACGTGTCGCGGACCATCAGATAAAACTGATTCAGATGCTCCCACATTTCTTTCGAAATGACTTCACGGATGGTACGGGCATTTTCCCGGGCATAACTCAAACACGTCACAATGGAGTTTGGATTACGCTTGTCGAAGGTCATAAATTGAATGACATTCTCCCGCGTGGGTTCTTTATAATATTTCGTAAACTGGTCATGATCAGCCGTTGCGATCAGCAGCGGCTCCCACTGCTGATCTACGTTGGGTGGTAGATCGAGGGCGAGGTTGAAGTTCACACTCATGAAGCGCGCATAGTTCTCAGCCCGCTCAATGTATCGATGCATCCAGTAAACAGAATTGGCAACGCGACTCAGCATAACGTATAAAATTGGGATAAAACGATGAATGGCCAACAAAAATAAGGTATTCCAGCAATCTATTAATAAAATAGATAAATTCTTCGAAACCCAACCAAATAACAGAGGGCATATGAAAGAGTTCATTCTAAGCGGACATCGGCGCTTCTGACAGGAATAAAGTCCTTTTTTACCCGATGGGTGAGGTTAGAAAAACAACTTGAGCCGCTTCTGTGTATAGACCACGTTGTTATTTCCTCTCTACAATATTATGATAGACAAACTGTATTCACTAGTTCTAATTAGCCTGCTTTTCTGCACGGCCACGTTTGCCATGCCTAATCAAGAGTCATCAACACCGGGCAAATCCATGCCGGACAAATCCGCGCCCAGCTCTAAATTCTATGAAGTCCGGATCTACTACCCAACACCCGGCAAGTACGCCGAAATTGTCGACCGTTTCCGCCAGTATACGACCAAGATTTTCGAAAAACACGGCATGGAAAACATTGGCTACTGGACGCCGACCGATACATCCCGGAAAGAATTGATCTACATTCTGGCGTATCCAAGCCGGGAAGCCCGCGATGCCTCCTGGAAAGCCTTCGGCAGTGACCCGGAATGGAAGGCTGTTGTCGCCAAGACCGAAGCCAACGGCAAGCTGGTTGACCATGTCGATCAGATTTTCATGACTGAGGCCGATATATCACCTAAGCTAAAACTCAGTCAAAAATCACCTGAACGGACGTTTGAATTACGCACTTATACCGCAACACCGGGCAAACTACCCAATCTGTTGAGCCGATTCCGCGACCATACGATCAAACTATTTAGTAAGCACGGCATGACGAACGTGGCCTACTGGGTAACTCAGGAGAAAGATGCATCGGCCCAACCCAAACTGGTTTATATACTGGCGCACCCCAGCGAAGCCGAAGGAAAAGCGCACTTCGACGAGTTTCGGAAAGACCCCAAATGGATTGCGGCCAAAGATGCCTCGGAAAAGGAAGCGGGTGGCTCCCTAACAACCAAAGTTGAGTCGGTTTACATGAAACCAACGGATTACTCGCCGATTAAATAAATAGACTAAACAACCCCTTCTGACAATCGGTTTCTGACGTAAACAACTTACGTTATGAAACCGATTGATCATTTAGTGACTAACCTGATTGGAAATTCGGCGCTGTCTCGTCAGGACTTCCTTCAATTAACGGGGCGTAGTTTGGCGGTTGGCGCTTTGGGTACGGCGCTGGCAGCGTGTGAAAAAAAGCCTGAAGCGACGAACGCTACCCAGCAGACAGCCAGCACATCGAACGGACCCGTTCCTAAACTACCCGCCACATCGCCCCCGGCCGAAGTACCAGCCGACTCCACCAAACCCATTGAGCTGGAACAGATTAAGGCCAAAACAGAACAGCAGGAAGGCCCCACGCCGACGCCCATGCCCGACGATAAGCGAATAGGCTACGCGCTTGTGGGACTGGGGCACCTAACGCTCAACCAGATTTTACCGGCCTTCGGCTCCTGCACAAAGTCGAAAGTAGTGGCCTTAGTAAGTGGTAGCCCCGAAAAAATGCAGAAGGTCGCTACCCAGTATGGTATCAAAAAAGAGAGCTGCTACAGCTACGCCGACTACGACAAACTACGTGATAACAAAGAGGTAGATGCCATTTACATCGTGCTGCCTAACGGAATGCACGCCGAATACACCATTCGGGGAGCGCAGGCGGGTAAACATATTCTCTGCGAAAAACCGATGGCCAACACGGTTCAGGAATGTCAGGCCATGATCGACGCCTGTAAAAAAGCGGACCGTAAACTGATGATCGCCTACCGGATACAGTACGAGCCCCATAACAAAATGGTGCGCGACATGGTCCAGAAAGAACAGTTCGGTAAAGTAAAGAGCATTATGGCCAACAACGGCCAGAACTCGGACAACCCAAAACACTGGCGGTTCAACAAAGCATTGGCGGGCGGTGGTGCCTTACCCGATGTGGGTCTGTACTGTCTGAATACCATTCGGTTTGTACTCGGCGAAGAACCCACAGAAGTTGTGGCCAACGTTCACAGCACGCCCAATGACCCCCGGTTTAAGGAGGTGGAAGAGCAGGTGAACTGGCTCATGAAGTTTCCAAGTGGGGTGCAGGCCAGTTGCGCCACCAGTTACGGCCACCATGACGACAAGAATTACAAAGTGTTGGCCGACACCGGCTGGATTAAAATGGATCCCGCTTTTCCGTACACAGGTTTGCAGTTAGAAACCAGCCAGGCACAGGGAACCGAGAATCAGATTATCCAACATAAAATTGCCGACAAGGATCATTTCGCTACCGAGATGGATCACTTCTCCGACTGTTTACTGGAAAACAAAGTGCCGTTTACCCCAGGCGAGGAAGGCCTCCAGGATCAGAAAATCATTGAAGCCATTTATCAGTCGGCTCGGGAAGGCAAGCCCATTAAATTACCAGCGGTGAGCAAAAAGGATGCGTTCCGGGGACCTGAACCAAAGGCCTGAATAAACCATTAACTCGATTACGATCGTATTGATTTGCATAATTCCGGCGTTTAAAACCGAAGTAGGATGAGCCAAATCAGTACGATCGACCAAATCTGGATTCAGATAACCACAAACTCCACACGCCTGTTTTTCCGGCGGTTCTCTTCGTTGTTATTGGGGGCAATTGGGTCGATGGGTCCACGGCCAACCGCTTTCAATCGTGCTTTTTGAATGCCTTTGCCAAGCAGGTAGTCAATAATTGCCTGACATCGGTCCCGCGAAAGCTTTACATTCAGATCAAAGTCACCCTGATTGTCGGTATGCCCCCGAATCTCGATTTGTAGAGCTAGATTGGCTAACAGAACAGCAGCGAGCTGATCTAGCTCCGTAAATGATTGCGGCCGTAGCACAGGGCTACTCTGATCGAAGTAAATATTATTCAACTGAATAGGCTTCCCTTTTTCGATGGCCCCAAATGGTTGCCTGACGGCCGTTTGAACTTCTGAGCTTATTGGTTTGTCTACCGGAGTCGGTATAGTGGGCTTGTCGATAGGCGGACCTGGTGGACTCGCATTACCAACGACTGATATTTCCGGCAAGGCCTGGGGCTTAACCGTTTCTGGCTTTAGGCTGGCTGTCAGAATAAACCGCGCTTCATTCTGGGCGCTGTCCAACTTTATCGGCTTCACAAAATCAGCATACCCTTTGGCTATACTGCTCACCACGTAGGTCCCTTTGCTCGGTAATTCTATTTTAGACAAACCCGTGGTCGCATCGGGGGTGAGGGTGATGGATGTCATGCCACTAATCTTACTACTGATGGTAAAGCGGGCGTCGGGAATAATTTTGTTTGTTGTCCTGTCAACGGCCGATACCGTCAGGCCAATAGTCATCCGATCCAGTTGCGCATCGAACTCGTACCGATTACCCTGAGGAGAGAGCGTGATTGTCATGATGCGCTGGGCCGACTTATACCCTGCGGCACTCACGTCAATAGACAGGTTATCAGGCTTTTCGAATACCCGAACGAGTTGCCCATTCGCAATGGCAACTCGTTCGGTCCGGTTGGTGACTCGCGACGTCATAACAGCAAAGGCCGATGTCAACGGCCTGGTAATGTCGCCCGAAAAGACCTTGATCGTCAGTACGCTGGGTTTATTTTTTCGCGCAGAATCCGCTGGTGCTATTGGTGCCAGCGCTGGCCTATGGGCACCTCCTGATGCTTTGATGCGCGAGTAATCAATAACCTGGCTTCGAACCCCATTGGAGCCGACAAACAGAAAATACATAACGAATGTCAGTAGTGCCTTTTCACTATATCGGGTCATAAGCGGCCTATGCATCTGTGATCTTGATTGATCCGATTCCTTTCTTTTGCCCTGGTGGCTTATTGCGGCTTCGACCCTCAACGATGGGCAAGAGATTAGCCAATACCCATTAACGAGCAGCCGTCGTGGACACCGGCGGATTGATCATAATGTGTGCCCGGTGGGTGCCAGGGTCCATAATCCAGGGCATACCGGGCGCTTCGGGCTTCAGGGGCAGGCCTGTACTTTCGGCAGTCGCATAGGGAATGTAAACGACATAACGCAGATAGCCATCGGTAACCTCTCCGGTAGCCATGTCATAATTTTCATCTTTTGCCGTGTACGAAAACAGTGTTGACGGATGCGAAGGCATTTTCAGTTTCTTAGCCTTCACCTCCTGCTCACGCATGGCCAGGATTTCGGCTGGTTTTTTACCCGCCTGCTTCAATACCCGACCCCGTTCCATGAACGGATCTAAATCACGGTGGTAGCACGACACGCTCAACCCTTTCTGAGCCGGATCATCAGCCAGACACACCAGTTCATTCGTTCCCTTCCGCAAAATGACAAACTGATTTTTATCGGAATAGCCATACACCGTAGCCCCATCGCGCTTGTCGGCGGGGGCCGCCAACACAGCCGTTTTAATTTGTATTTCGGCCGATGGTATAATAGGTGTCTGTGCCATAGTCGCAGCGCCTATGGCCTGAAATGCGAGAAGAAGCGTGAGTTTTTTCATGATCAAGTAAAGGTTTATACGTTTGTAAAATGGCGCGATGCTTCAAATTCGTGCCCAATATTACACCCATTACTATTGATATCCCCTCGCCTGTAAGCCAAATAATTCGGCGTAGCGGCCGTCTTTTTCCAGAAGCTCATAATGGCTTCCGATTTCGAGCAGGGTCCCGTTTTCCAAAACCAGAATGCGGTCGGCCATCCGGACAGTGCTGAACCGGTGCGAAATAATAACCGATGACTTACCATCGGTCAGTGTACCGAAGCGCTGGAAAACTTCGTATTCAGCGCGGGCGTCGAGCGCGGCCGTCGGTTCATCCAGTATGATCAACTGGGCATCGCGCATGTAGGCCCGACCAAGCGCCACTTTTTGCCACTCGCCCCCCGACAGGTCGACGCCCTTACCGAACGAGCGACCCAGCTGCTGGTCGTAACCACCAGCGAGTTTGGCAATGACAATATCGGCCAGACTCCGTTGCGCTGATGCTTCGATGCGCGGCTGGTTCGTTCGTTCGTCGATATCACCAACAGCGATATTGACTCCCGCCGACATTTTAAAGCGCGTGTAATCCTGAAAAATGACGCCGATGTTACGCCGAAGCTCCATCAGGTCATACTCCCGCAAATCATATCCATCGAGTAATATACGGCCCTCAACCGGATCGTAGAGCCGGGCCAGTAGCTTGACCAAGGTCGTTTTACCGGCCCCGTTTTCGCCGACCAGTGCCAGTTTCTCGCCAGCCTGAAGCGTAAACGTGAGATTTCGCAATGCCCAGCGTTCGGAGTTGGTGTATTTAAATCCAACATTGTCGAACACAAATCCTTCCCGAATTGGGTTCGGAAAAGGGCGTGTTGTTTTAGGCGAATGAATGAGCGGCTTGATAGCGAAGTAATCGAATAGATCCTGCAGGTAAATGGCTTCCTGGGTCAGGCTGCTGAACTGGAGCAAAATTCCTTCCAGCGAAGCCCGTACCTGCCGAAACGAACCGGCCAG
Organism: Spirosoma humi; assembly: GCF_054776575.1. NCBI lineage: Bacteria > Pseudomonadati > Bacteroidota > Cytophagia > Cytophagales > Cytophagaceae > Spirosoma > Spirosoma humi. The sequence goes on along the minus strand of NZ_BAAHBR010000017.1, from coordinate 865,921 downwards.
AAAGGTTAGATCACCCAGGGAAATCTGGCCGCTGACGGCCCGCATCACAATCCAGACATAAGCACCGTAATAGCCCGCCGTACCGAGCGCCGTCAAGAGCGTTCCCCACCCGGCCCGACTAATAGCGATTGCCCTGTTTTTCAGATAATACTCCCAGGACAACGACCGGAAACGATCGATTAAAAAACCGGATAGCCCAAAGATCTTAACCTCTTTAGCCGTCTCGTCACTGGCCCCGATGAAGCGGAGATAATCGAGTTCGCGCCGTTCGGGTGTCCAGGAACGGGACAACGAATAGCTGCGCTGATTAAAGTAATTATCGCCAATAAACGAAGGAGTTACAGCTAACAGAATCAGCAGCAATAACCAGGGGTTGTAAACCGCTAGACCAGCCGCCAGAAAACCAACCGAAATCAGTTCCTGAACCTGCCCAAATACGCCGGACAACAACACCGTCCGGCCGGTCGTCTGGCGTCGGGCACGCTCTAGTTTGTCGTAGAAGGTAGCGTCTTCAAATTGTTCCAGATCGAGTGTGGCCGCATGTTCCATCAGCCGAATAGAGGTCTGATTGGCGAACAGATCACCCAGCAGCCCATCCATTAAGGCAACGGCCCTGGCCAGGGCCGTCGACAAGATCGCCAGCCCAAATTCAGCCCCAACGAGCCACCAAATGTAATTAGAATCGTCGGACGTATGCCGGGAAAGACTAACGACCTGATCAATAATCAATTTGCCGACGTACAGCGTAGCCGCCGGAATAGCCGCCCGAATTAAACGCAGTGCAGCATTGCCAAGAAACAAACCGGGCGAAACCTGCCAGACTAACTTAAAAAATGCAGGCAGGTTACCCAACGCGGCAAAGCGTTCGCGCCAGCTCACCTGATCCTTCGCGTCCGTTGGGGCAGCGTGTGGAATTTCTTTTTTTGCCATATCTAAAAAGACAAGGTCGACCGGGGATTAGTTCATCGTTCCGATGGACAAGTCCTGGGTTGACCCTGGTAAAAGAAATGGCAAAAAACAGTTGTCTTCGTTGGCTAAAACGCCACTGATTTAAGGCGTAATCCCGTGTCTTCGGGTAAGCCAAAAACGAGGTTCAGGTTTTGAACAGCGTGACCTGCTGCGCCTTTCGTCAGGTTGTCGATAACACTGGTGATCAGCAACTGTCCATCGTGTACTTCCAGATGAAGCAGGCATTTGTTGGTGTTGACCACCTGTTTTATATCCACCGGGGCATCGCTCAGATGCGTAAACGGGTGCGCTTCGTAATAGGTACGGTACAAAGCTTTCGCATCGTCCAGGGTTCCGGCAAATGGCGTGTATACATTGGCCATGATACCGCGGGTGAAATCGCCCCGGTAAGGCACAAAATTGATCGCAGAGCTGAAATCAGGATCGAGCTGGTTCACGCTCTGCCTAATTTCGGCCAGGTGCTGGTGCGTGAAGGCTTTGTAAATCGATACATTGTTGTTCCGCCAGGTGAAGCCCGTTGTCGGTACCAGGGCCTGGCCCGCGCCGGTGCTGCCCGTAATGGCGCTCACCTGTACATCGGCGGTGAGCTTACCAGCTTTGGCGAGGGGCAACAGGGCCAGTTGAATACTGCTGGCGAAACAACCGGGATTGGCAATGCGCATCGCTTCCTGAATACGCTCCCGATTAAGTTCCGGAAGACCGTACACGAAGTCGTCGTGCTCATCACGAAAATCGGCGCTAAGGTCAATGACCGCCACATCGTCCGAGACATCATGATCGGCCATAAACGTAGCCGAAGCCCCATGGCCTGAACACAAAAAGATAGCGTCCAAGCCTTCCTGAGCCAGTAATTCCGTTATGTCCTGACCCGAAAACGTCAGGTCGGTATCGCCCAGTAAGTCGGTATGTGTTGACCAGACTGGTTTTCCTGCCTGGCTTTTGCTGTGCGTAAACGCGACGTCAACAAATGGATGGTTGATCAGAATACGCAGCAGTTCACCACCCGTATAACCCGCTCCGCCAATAATACCTACTGAGATTTTATCTGTCATGCTTTCTTGACAACCATCGTTTGCAGCCATTGCAGGGCCTGATTCGCTACGTCTTCGTTGAACTGGTCAACATAGACACTCGTAAAACCAGGCCGGTCAATGGTCAAACCACGGCTGAATTGGTGGTTATGAAATACAAGCTCTGGATAGTTCGCCAGAGGGAAAAACTGTAGCCCGGTGCCGTTTTTGAAAAAGGAAACGGTCGGGCAAAAAATAGAACACAAATGGGCAGGTAACGATTCCAGCGTGAACGCAATCGTTGCCTGTTCTGCCAACGCAGCGACCTCCGCTAAAGACAGTAGATTCACCGCTTTGTGAATTCGGTCGCGCTGATCGGGGTACGCTTCGGCCAACTGGTCCATCAACTGCGTCGTTTGCGGCAGTTGACCACAACCTACCAGGACAAAATCCGTTTCGTCAAGCAGTTGTTCTACCAATTGCTGCCAGAAACTAGTAGGCAAAAAACGGCTGGCCTCCCCACTTTCCGGAAACAAAACCAGCACCGGTCGGGCATTTAGAAAAGGCAATTTTTGCCGAACGGTTACGCGGGCGGATTCCGGAAAATTGAAGTACGGCTGGATATCCGATAAACTGGCCTGCACGCCGATCGAGCGCAGTACGTCCAGCATAACGTCCAGATGATGAAACTCACCATCGGGCAAAAAGAACTCCTCATCCAGCAAACCACCAAACCCCCGCGAGCCAAAACCGACGGCTTTCTGCACCCGGATCGAGGGCAGCAGGAAGTGCATCGGCGAATCCGAGAATCGGACATCCACCGACGCCGTGTATGTTTCTTTGGTTAAGAGCTCGATGGCGGCTTCTGTGGTGCGAATATGATCACGCCACTTGGCGAACTTACTGATTGACCGGCGATTGGTGTTGGCGTGGTTGAGGTGAATCAACCGGCGGATGTAGGGGTTATTGGCCAGAATAGGATCGCACCAATCCCCCGCCACTACGTCGATTACGCAGGCAGGATAGGCTTGTTGAATGAGCGGAAACAGGTAAGACAAGGTCAGGGCATCGCCTAGGTGCCCTGACATCATTAATAAAAACCGGGGAGCATTGGTATCGACCTCTACAGGCTTTCTCCGCTTATGGTAGCCACGGGCGTAGGCATCTACGGCAACATCGAGTAGCTGCAACGGATACGATACGCTTCGGGGCGCACAATATTTTCTTGTCTTCCCAATCACTAATTACTGGTTATTGATTTTCTCGTAGATCATCACCTGGTTGGAGGCCACTTTCGAGAAGCCCCGCACGTCGTCTCCGGTCCAGGCATTGTTCATTTCGCCATAAGAACCAAATTTCGACGACATTAGGTCATGATCCGACTCAATACCGAGCACCTGAAAACGGTAAGGAGCCAGCAACACATGGACCTTACCCGAAACGTGCGCCTGCGTATCGGCCAGGAATATCTCGATGTTTCGCATGACAGGATCCATAAACTGACCTTCGTGGAGCATGGTGCCATACCAGTTGGCCAGTTGCTCTTTCCAGTACAGCTGCCACTTGCCCAGCACGTGTTTTTCGAGCGCATGGTGCGCTTTTATAAGAATCAACGGCGCTGGTGCCTCGAAGCCCACCCGGCCTTTGATACCAATAATCGTGTCGCCAACGTGAATATCACGACCAATACCGAACGGTCCGGCCAGTTCGGTCACTTTCCGAATAGCATCGACCGAATTCGCGAATTTCTCACCGGCAACCTCCTTGATTTCTCCGTGCTGGAAAACAAGTGTGATGGTCTCCGGCTCCGTTTTGCTTACCTGCGTTGGCCAGGCCGATTCGGGCAGAAACTGATCCGATGTCAGGGTTTCTTTTCCACCAACCGATGTACCCCACAAACCTTTGTTGATCGAATAGGCGGCCTTATGCCACTCCTGATCAACTCCTTTCGCCTTGAGGTACTCGATTTCGGCTTCGCGCGACAGACGCAAATCGCGGATGGGCGTAATGATTTCGGCATCGGGCGCAATAATCCGGAATGCCATATCGAAGCGCACCTGGTCATTGCCAGCACCAGTACTACCGTGGGCAATGGCCGACGCGCCAATTTCGCGGGCGTATTCGGCGGCTGCAATGGCCTGGAAAATCCGTTCGGCACTCACCGAAAGCGGATACGTATTGTTTTTCAGCACGTTACCAAACACCAGAAACTTCAGGCATTGTTGGTAGTAGTCGTCTGTTTTGGAAATCGTCACGTGGGATTTCACCCCCAGCGAGTACGCCCGCTCCTCGATGGCTTTGAGTTCGTCATCCGAGAAGCCGCCCGTATCGACCAGCACCGAATACACATCCATGCCCCGGTCTTCGGACAAATATTTAACGCAGAAGGAGGTATCGAGACCTCCGCTAAAGGCAAGAACTACTTTTTGAGACATCTGAAGAAAGGACACCCGGCGATTTTACGCCTGTTGTCAGAATGGTTTTTGCGGGGCAAATATCGGGCTTTCAGCATTATGTTGCACGAATGAATTGAGGAGAGTTACAACAGCACCAGCAAACTTCCCGGCAAGATGCGTACATCGGCCCGACCAGATGCGAGTGTCAGGGGTTCACCATCGGCATGAATTAGTAGAGGGCCCTCAGTCTGCACCGTTGCGTTGGTAATGGATTGACCGTGCCAGTAAGCTGACTGGTTGAGTGATTTGTTGAACAAACGCCAGGTAAGCATACCGGCCGCCTGCACGGGAAAAGGGCGAATTTCGCATTGCTCCAGCCGACCGTCGGCAATGTTGGCGGTGGGTGCCATCCAGGCATTATTGCCAAACTGACCGGCATTGGCAAACGTTAGCGAAAATATTGTCCGCTCCTGCCCATCAACCCTGAATGAATGCGCTTTATATTGCCGGAAGGCCTGAAACGCCGTGCGAATATACGTGGGCAAACCTCGTACGGGCTGCCGGGCAAAGGCATGAGCCACGTAGGCTTCAAAACCCATCCCGGCCGTGCAGAAGAAGGGGTGCGCATTAATTTCACCACTATCAATAACCACAGGTCGGCCGTTGAGTGCCCGCTCAATGGCTTTGAGGGGAACCAGCGGAATACCCAGATGCCGCGCCAGCCCATTTCCGGAACCAATGGGAACAATGCCCAACGCCGTTGCCGAGCGCCGGAGCGCCTGGGCCGTTTCGTTGATGGTGCCATCGCCCCCAATGGCCAGCACCCGATTGACGCCCCGCTCAACAGCGGCCTGTGCCAATTCGGTAGCGTGGCCCGGATGCGTTGTAAAAATGGCTTCGGGGGCAAAGCCGAGAGCCTCCGCCCGACGCATGAAAGCGTCCTGAAGCAGGGCTTTCTGAGCAACGGTCGTGGTGCCAGACAGCGGATTTATAATGGCCAGAACGGCCGAGCGATTAGCCACTCAGGAAAAAAAGATAAACATGATCAGAATGAAAACGACGATAAACACATAGTACCACCCGTCGGAGAAGATATACGGTTTGTAGTCGTCGTAGAATTTGCGGACTCTTTTCATCGGTTGTTACGGAAAATTTGCCGTAAAGATAGTAAGTGTTCCTCCTAATACCGACCACCGGCTTTTCGCCGGTTCAGGTTTGTGCTGCCATCGATCGTTGGCAGTCGAGCGGGGCGGTGGCTCAGTCCTGTCGTATCCGTCAGAGCTTTCAAAAAATCGACCAGGGCTTTTTGCTCTCCTTTCGTCAGATTGAGAGCTGTTTCGGGCAAGGTTTGTCCATCGAGCCGAATACCAATTCCCCGGCCGCCACCCCGATTGTAGAAATCAACGACCTGTTCCAGCGTTTGATAGACGCCGTTGTGCATATAGGGCGCGGTAAGGGCTACGTTCCGAACACTAGGGGTTTTGAAAGCGAACCGATGCAGATTTTTCTGATACGTGTTATATTTCCCCGAGTCCGTATCGAGTTTGGCATGTTTTGTTTTTCGGCAAAGCGGTACGCCAATAATTTCGCTCTCCGTCTTTTCGTAATGGGGCGGCACAAACCCATTGTAGATTGGAAAAAAATGGCAGGTAGCACACCGGGCTTTCCCCAGAAATAAGTTGAAGCCCAGTTGTTCACTGGCCGTCAATGCTACCGTTTCGCCCCGCAGGTAACGATCCGGGCGGGCATTCAGCCCCGTCAGGCTACGAACATAACACGCCAGCGCATTACGTACGTTTGCCGCAGTTAATCCAGCCGGGAAAGCTTGGGCAAAGGCTTTTTTATAGGCCGTACTAGTCGCCAGTTTCTGCACAACTTCATCTGGCGATGTGCGCATCTCATGGGCACTGCTAAGCACATCATGCGCCTGATCTTCGAGGTAAAACGCTCGGGAATCGTAGAATTGAGCATTCTGCAAACCCGCATTGATGAGCGTCGGCGCATTCCGAAGTACTTGCTTCCGACCACTGAACGAGCGGCTTTTACGTCGCCCATCCGTAAACGCCCGCTCGGGCTGGTGGCACGAAGCGCACGTCCGCGCATTATTGCCCGATAGCAACGGCTCAAAGAAGAGGGTCTTGCCCAAAGCTACTTTCTGCGGAGTGCTGGTGAACGATCCAAAATTAATCAGATAGTCAGGCCGAAAAGCGCCCGAGTCGGAGAGCGTGGCCACGGTTGGCGACAGAAAACGACTGGTGGCAGCGGCCGGAATCCTGAGTTCCTGCCGGGCCGCTTGCAACGCCCGACAAAGTGGGTAAAGCTGTTGCCGGATAAAGGTAACCCGATCGAAAACAGCAAAATCAGCCGCCGTCTCCAGAACACGGATCGCGTCTGTCCAGCGCTGATCGAGCTGGGCAGACGTTGGTACAGACAAACGGTTGGCATACGGCTTAAACGCATCCTGAAGGGTGTGAAGGCTCAAAGCCGCTTCCGACAGCCCCGTTTTGGCCTCGGGTGCATCGTAGCCTGTGATTCCTGCGGTGAGCAGTCGGAATAGCTGCTGCCGCATGGCATCCAGGAGGTTGGTGTCCGTTAACTGATCGGCGGGAATGCCCTGCTCCAGACGAGACGCATAGGCCAGCAATACGGTTAATTCGCGGGTGAGATCTGCTTTTCGGGACGGTTCGTAAGCGGGGAACAAAAATGGCTCTATCACTTGCAGACCCGTCGGTAAAATGGGCGTTTGCCCCGGCTCCGTTCCTTCAACGTCGACAACCGGGGGGCCGTTGACGTGACTAGCCAAAAATGGCTGGTAATAATCCAGCAACCATTCGAGACGCTTGTAGGCCAGCCGACTTCGCTTGAAGGCGGCCTGGAGTGAATCGGCAGGTACATCGGTCGTCACATACCCGGTTAATTGCTGTAGTGATTGCTGAAACGCTTCTTTATCGGCCAGAAACTGTCCATAAACAACGGGCCCAACCGACTTTTCATCGGTCGGCAAGAAAGCAAGACTACCCGCTACCAATAAAAATAAACGAAGTATGTGATACATAAAGTCCTCTAAACCCGGAACTCCCGTCATATTTTACCAAAACAGAGGCTCCGCCGTTGCGGGATCTCTGTCTTGGTAAAATTTCAGTCAAACTCATTTAGCCGTAATGACCCGCTGCCAGTTATCCAGCAACACAGCCGTCGCAATGCCCACGTTGAGTGATTCAGCATCGCCGTAACGGGGAATAGTAACCCGCTGGGTAACATACTGTTCTGTCTCAGGCCGTATTCCATTCGATTCATTTCCCATGACCAGATAACCCGACTTGCCAAAATCCAGCGTATGAACGTCTTCGCCATTTAGAAAAGCGCCATACACGGCCTGCGTCGACTGCTGTAAAACCTGTTCAAGATCACCGTACCACCAGTTCACCCGCGTAAACGACCCCTTGCTGGCCGAAATGACTTTGGGGTTGTACACATCGGCGGTGGTTTCGGAGCACAGGACTTTACGCACGCCATACCAATCGGCAATGCGGAGGATGGTGCCCAGGTTACCCGGATCACGAATATCATCTAAAATCAGGACAATCTCATCGGGTTCGGCCAATAGAGGGCGGTTCTCTTTCGTTCTGACCACAGCCAGGGCTGCATTATTACTTTCGAGGGTTCCGGCCCGCTGAAGGTCGGCCACTGACGCGATTTCGACGGGCGTTCGTTGGTGATCTGTCAGGTGAGCGTTTTCTTTGTAAAATTCTTCAGTCGCCACGAGCAGTTCCGTTTGAAAGTCGGACTGCAACACCTCCTGAACGCTCTTGGCCCCTTCGACCAAAAACGCGCCATGCTGCTGCCGATATTTTTTCTGGTGCAGCGACTGAATATATTTAAGTCTATTTTTAGAAAGCATGATCAAGATGTATGGTATAGGATGTAAGGTATATGATTGGTTGGCGGGCTACGCATCCTTTACCCTACACGCTACATCGCGAATTAGTCTGTTGCTACTGGTCGTTTCGTTAGCTGGCTGTCTGAGTTCCAAACAGTTAAAGACAAACGGCTACATCCTCACGTCACAAACGGTACGGGGCAACCGGGCCATATCCAGCGAAAACCTGCTGAGCCTGATTCCGCAAAAGCCGAACCGGCGACTGCTTGGCCTGCCTATCACCACGCAGCTATGGCTGTACCAACTCGGCCAGCGCCGGTACGACCGGAATGAAGCGTTGCGCAACTTACAGGCCAAAACTAACGAATTTGAACAGCAAAGCCAGTTGGTCGCCAATCAACCGAAAGAACTCAAGAAGCTAAATCGGCGCTATGGCCGTCAACTGAAACGCCTTCGTCAGAAAGCCGAAGAGGGGAACTGGGTCATGCGAAACCTGGGCGAACCACCCTCCTATTTCTCCGAAAAAGACGCGCAGGCCAATGTGGCGAAGATGCGGAAGTACCTGTCCGATAAAGGTTTTTTCAACGCAAAAACAGCCTATACGCTCGATACCCTGCGCCGAAGCCAGATTCGGGTCAATTACCTGGTTACGGAAAACGCGGGCTTTTATTTGCGCAACATCGTCTACGAAATTGCCGATCCGCGGGTAGATTCCATCGTTCGGCAATCGTTCGATAAATCGAAACTTAAGGTAGGAGAACGGTTCGATTTTGAGAACATGTCGGGTGAGCGGCTCCGCATCGAAACGTTATTGCGCGATCAGGGCTATTACACCTTCTCCCGGCAGTATGTTCGGGCAACCGATGTCGATACAGTTCGCCGGGGCAACGATCGCCGTTTCCGCGACGGCCTTGAACCGGGCGATTCCCTACGGCGCAATGTCGATGTCACGCTTCAAATCATGAATCCGCCGGAGCAGTCGGCCCACCCGATTTATCACATTGGGGAAGTAGAGATGCAGATCAGTTCGGCCGAATCGCTGCCAGCCGTCGATAGATCCCTGGATTCAACGGGGGCCATAAATATACCCGTGGCGCCTGTCACCCAATTTGATACCGTTAATCGCAATGGCGTTCGGTATTTGCTCAGCGGGCGTAACTTATCCGTGCGCCTGCTGGATTCGAAGATTCTGCTCCGTCCCAACCAACTGTATAGCCAGACGAATTACCGCGATACCCAGCGGCAACTCTTCCTGCTGAACCAATTCAAATTTGTCAATCTTAACTTCATCGATACCACGAATCGCCGACTGAAAACGCTCATTACGGCCACGCCATTAGACAAATACGAAGCAACAGCCGAGGGAGGCTTCACGAGTTTGCTTTACCAGGGCATAGGCTATCCGGGGGGATTTGGCAGTTTGATATTCCGGGTCCGGAATATGTTTGGTGGCCTGGAAACGTTCGAAACGACACTCCGGTATGGACTGGAAGCACAAACGGGCTTTGTCTCTGATCCGAATAATCTTAATAATGTCGTTTATAGGTCCCAGGAATTAGGGATAAGTAGTTCCCTGACATTTCCGCAAATTTTATTTCCGGGGCCTGTTCGCTTTGCCTTCAGGCGATTTGCGCCCCGAACCCAAATCAGTCTGAGCTTTAATAACACGTTTCGGCCCGACTTCCGGCGGTCGCTTCTTCGGGCCACCATGGCCTATACCTGGCAAACAACCCCTACCAAACAGTTCAACTTTCTGATCGCCGATATTAACCTGATCAATGCCGGCAATGGCACATCAACCGTTATTACCGAAGCCTTCAATGCTCAGTTAGATTCATTAAGAAGGCAAGGCAGTACCGTTTATTTGAGTTTCCGACGTTCATTAAGTTCAAGTTTTAGCTTTGCCTACACATACAACACGAATGTTCCAGGCCAAAACCGACGAGCTAATTTTCTTCGGGCGGTAATTGAATCGGGTGGAACGACACTCAACTTTTTACCGAACAGAATCATTTCAGAATGGAGTGACCAAAGGACTGGCATCGGGCTACAGTTCTATAAGTTTCTGCGGGGCAACGTTGATTTCCGTCACTACGTTCCTATTCGAAATCGTACGACCGTGGCGTTTCGCATTAACACGGGGGTTGCCTATGGGTATGGCCCCGATGGCGGCCCGGTTCCGTACGAAAAATTCTTTTTTGCGGGGGGCAGCAACAGCGTCCGTGCCTGGTTGCCCCGTCGTCTGGGACCCGGTTCCGCCTTTCCTTACCAGACCGACCCTTCTGTACCCGCCATCAACAAGGATAATGATCAGTTTATTTATCTCTTCGAGCAGCCGGGCAACGTGCTTCTCGAAGGTTCTGCCGAACTGCGCGGACGCTTGTTTCATTTGGGGGCCGATATAGACGGTGCCCTTTTCATCGACGCCGGCAATGTCTGGACGTTGACAAATAACCCCTCCCGACCGGGCTCTGTCTTTCGGTTCGATACATTCTTCCCGCAGATTGCGGTTGGTACGGGCGTCGGATTGCGTTTTGACTTTTCCTTTTTCGTCGTTCGTTTTGATGGGGGCATCAAAGTTTGGGACCCCGCCCGGCGCTACTTAGATTCTGATAATAAATTGGTAGACCATCGATTTATCCTCCCCGAATTCTCTCTGGGCAAGTTGACAAGTGGTGCCAACCCATTGGTCATTAACTTCGGAATTGGCTATCCTTTCTAGCTAGGTTTGTCGTTTTCTGTTGTAATTAACCAAATTACTATCCTCGGTCCGATTCTTCATCGGCCAGGGAGGCCGATTGTGCACACTCCAGGATTAGACGATCCTGCCCGCACGCTGGTATCCGTTTATTCCTCTCTTAGTTAAGGTATTTTAACGTCAAAAACTGCCAAAATGACAGCATTATCGGGGCTTTCTTCGTAATTTTACGGTTTCGTAAGCAAACTGTGATTCACGACCCTTGATCGGCAACGGATCATGATCATCGATTTTAGACTATTATGACGCTCATACCCGAACTGACTATACTGCAACCTGCCGACAAAGAGCAAATTGACCTCCCCCGTACATCGGAAGATGAGTTGGCTGTAGGCAAAAAACGGCTGTATATCGAAAGCTACGGTTGCCAGATGAACTTTGCCGATAGCGAAGTTGTCGCGGCCGTCATGCGTAATGCAGGTTATGCAACCACTTCATCGGCTACCGAAGCGGATGTTATTTTTCTGAATACCTGCGCCATCCGCGACAACGCCGAGCAGAAAGTTCGTCACCGGCTGAAGCACCTTACCGGACTCAAACGCCAGAAACCCGAACTCATGGTCGGCATACTTGGCTGCATGGCCGAACGCCTGAAAACCAAACTCCTCGAAGAAGAAAAAGTAGTGGATATTGTGGCTGGCCCCGACGCCTACCGCGACATCCCTAAACTGGTTGAGGAAGCTGAATCGGGCCAGAAAGCCGTTAACGTTTTTCTCTCCCGCGAAGAAACCTACGCCGACATCGCGCCTATTCGCCTGAATTCCAACGGCGTAACGGCCTTTGTTTCGATCATGCGTGGTTGCGACAATATGTGCAGTTTCTGCGTCGTCCCTTTCACACGGGGCCGCGAACGAAGCCGCGATCCCCACAGCATTGTCCGCGAAGCCCAGGATCTTTTCGATCAGGGATATCGGGAAGTTACATTGCTGGGGCAGAATGTGGACTCGTATAAGTGGGTATTAGACGCGAGGAGGGAGGAGCGAGGAGTTGCTGAAGCGTCAGCAAAAACGGATGCATCAGTAACTCCTGACTCCTCCCTCCTCGCTCCTAATACGACAACATTCGCTCTTCTGCTCGAACGGGTCGCCCGAATCCATCCCGATCTTCGGGTTCGCTTCTCGACTTCGCATCCAAAGGATATTACCGACGACGTACTACACACCATGGCCCGGTACGATAATATTTGCAACTACATCCATTTGCCTGCCCAAAGCGGCAACAGCCGGGTGCTGAAGCTGATGAACCGAACCTACGACCGGCCCTGGTATATCGGTAAGATCGACCGTATTCGGGAGATTCTGGGTGACGACTGTGGCATATCGACTGATATAATTTCAGGTTTCTGCACCGAAACGGAAGAAGAACACCAGGAGTCACTGTCGCTTATGGATTACGTTCGCTACGACTACGCCTATATGTTTGCCTACTCGGAACGGCCGGGTACACTGGCGGCAAAAAAATACGCCGATGATATTCCGGAGGACGTAAAGAAACGCCGTTTGAACGAAATTATCGCTCGTCAGCTCGGGCACTCTGCCGAACGGAACCAACGACACATCGGGCAGGTACAACGCGTACTGATCGAAGGCCCCTCCAAACGTTCTGATGACTTTCTTTGCGGCCGCAATGACCAGAATAAAATGGTCGTTTTTCCCAAAGGAGATCACCAGAAAGGCCAGTATGTCAACGTATTAGTGACCGAATGTACGTCAGCAACGCTACGGGGAGAGGTAGTCTAGCGTTTACACGATTCGGTTTTCGACAAACCAGGTTATCCAGCAGGAAACCCATCGAAAACCGGGTACCGAATACCGTAAACTTTTTATGAATCTACAGGAAATTCAAAGCGTTAAACAGCGCTTCGGTATAATTGGTAACGCGCCCGGCCTCAACTACGCCATCAACGTAGCGATGCAGGTAGCCGCTACCGAACTGACGGTGCTTATTACGGGCGAAAGTGGTAGTGGTAAAGAGTCTTTTTCCAAGATCATCCACAGCCTGAGTGCCCGTAAGCACGGTCAGTTTATTGCCATCAACTGCGGGGCCATTCCAGAAGGCACCATCGACTCTGAACTGTTCGGCCACGAAAAAGGCTCATTTACCGGCGCTGTTGACTCCCGGAAAGGTTACTTCGAAACGACGAACGGAGGCACCATTTTCCTGGATGAGATTGGTGAAATGCCCCTGGGAACGCAGGCCCGGCTGCTTCGCGTGCTTGAAAACGGTGAATTTATTCGGGTAGGGTCGTCGAAAACGCAGAAAACGGACGTACGGGTCGTAGCCGCAACCAACGTCAATTTGATGGAAGCGGTGGAGAAGGGTAAGTTCCGGGAAGACCTCTATTACCGGCTTAACACAGTGCCCATTTTCGTGCCCCCCCTGCGCGAACGCGGAATGGACATCGAACTGCTGTTCCGCAAGTTCACGACCGATTTCGCCGAACGCTATCGCATAAAACCCCTGCAATTGACCGACGCTGCCAAACAGGTGTTGGTGCAGTATCCGTTTCCGGGAAACATCCGGCAGTTGAAGAACATTGCCGAGCAGGTATCCATTCTGGAATCGGAACAGAATAAGCCTATCGACCCGGAAACCTTGTCGAAATACCTTCCGCAACAACAGACGCCTAACCGGACAGTCGCCTTGTTTCCGCAGGCAAACGGTGGTGCAGGAGCCGACAACTTCTCCGAACGGGATCTGCTCTACAAAGTGCTGTTCGATATGCGCCGGGATGTCAATGACCTTAAAAAGCTCGTTCGCGATGTGCTGATGGGCGACGGCCAGGATAGCGGGCAGATTCTGCACACACATAAAGATTTATTCGATTCGATTTCGTCCGATGCCGACAATCGACCGCTGGCCGAAACCAACACAGCACGCCTGTTGCCACCCGTCAACGGGAGCGTCAGACCCGAAGCGGCTCCACCACGAGCTACGGCACCAGCTTCGGAAACGTATGGCAGCCATCCACCCGTGCAGATTTACGACGACGTGGATGGTGACGTGAACGACCTCACGGAAGTAGAAGACGTAACCCACGAAACGGAAGAAGATGATTCGCTCTCGCTTGAGCGGCAGGAGAAAGAAATGATTCTGAAAGCGCTTCGGCGCAACAACAACAAGCGCAAGTATGCCGCTCAGGCACTCGGTATTTCGGAGCGTACGTTATATCGGAAAATCAAACAATATGAAATTGATGAAGAGTAAATTAATGAAGAAGGAAGAATCCAGCGTGAAGAATAGCAAAAGGAAAGGGCTGCTCATCTTATTCTTCATTCTAAACTCTTCACTCTTTATTTCGTCCTGTGGAGTCTATTCGTTTACGGGAACGACGCTCTCACCAGCCATCAAAACGGTTACGGTCAATAACTTTACCCTGGCCACGGCGGGCGGACCCGCGAACTTACCGCTCACGTTCAACGAACGATTAAAGGAGTACTACCAACGCTATACAAACCTGAAGGTTGTGCCCAACAACGGGGATATGGTTCTGGAAGGGAACATTACCGGCTACGATCTGCTGGCCGTTGCGCCGACAGCCCAGGATCAGGCGGGTGTTAACCGACTGCAAATCACCGTTCTGGCCCGTTTTTATAATAACAAGGACGAAACAAAGAACTTTGAACAGTCTTTTTCCTTCTATCAGGATTTTCCACAGGGTCAAACATTAAGTCAGAACGAAAGCCGGCTGGTGCCTAAAATTCTGGACCAGATCGTTCTGGATATTTTCAACAAGACTGCGGCCGACTGGTAAAAGATTCACGGCCCACCATTGACAATTTACGCCTGAAAAGGGTACTTTCGCAGATTGCATCGCTCAGCGGAACAGGGATAAATTTTCCATCGTAAATCGTAACATACTTCGTGCTCGCCCTCGATAAAGAAACATTCTCATACTGGGTCACTCACCCCGACGACCTCGCTCCTACCGACTTTTTGCAGTTACAGGAAAGTCTGGAGACGTATCCCTATTGTCAAACACTGCACACCTTAACGGCTAAAGCGGCATCGGTCCATCAGCGGAGCCAGGCCGTCTCCTTTGTTCGTCAGGCTGCGGCCCACGCCTTAAGTCGAAATGCGTTACGGAAGCTGATTGAGAATGAATTTCAATGGTCGGAAAACCTGCTGACCAAACTAAACGAATTGTCGGCCAGGCATGTGCCGGTTCCCGACGATTATCAGCAGGAAAGCTATGCCCTTTTTAAGTCGAAAGCGGGCCTTAGCCATGGATTCCCCAAATTACCGCTGCTGCGACTCCCCGGCCAGCAGGAGCAGCCTGCCGAATTTATTCCTACCACACCTACCCCCGAAGACCCAACCTTAATCGAAACAAACCTGCAGAACGATCTCGTTCAAATTGCCGAAGCAACACCCGTTCAGCCAACACTCTCTCCCGCCGATATTGAACGCCAGCGCCAGCTGGACCTGATCGATAGCTTCATTAAGAAAGAGCCCCGCATTTCGCCCGTGCGGGCTAAACCAGGGGAACCTCATACGCAGGAAGACCTAACGAAACGCACTAAGCCCGTTGGTGGCAGTCTGGTAACCGAAAGTTTTGCCAGGATTTTGGAGAAGCAGGGGAAACTTGACAAAGCACGGGAAATCTATGAGAAACTAATAGTGAAAAACCCAGAAAAAAAAGCGTACTTTGCGGCAAAAATTAGCGAATTAACGAGTGCGGACGGAGGATCGACTGAATCGTGAAAACACTCCTATTCGCTGGTACCTATCTGTCTTAACTGTTTAACGCACCGGCGATCCGGTAGCTACTGATTTCATGATAACGGCAACTATTGTCATCATTTGTATTCTCACCGTTCTTCTGATTCTAATTGTACTTGTTCAGAACTCAAAAGGCGGAGGCCTGGCTGGCGAATTTGGCGGCTTAGGCTCTAACCAGCTAATGGGTGTAAAGAAAACAACGGATTTGCTAGAGCAAATCACGTGGGGCCTTGGTATCGCCGTCATGGTGCTGTCGCTGGCGTCTTACATCATGATCGACCGCACGCAGGTGGGCGGCATCAACAGCGCCAACGTCGATCGGGCACAAACCCAGACCTTACCAGGCGCGGCTGCTCCAACACCCGTTCCCAGCGCAGCCAACGGGGCGGCCCCTAGCCAGGCAGCTCCCGGTGCCCAGACGCCAGGCGCATCGACTTCGGCATTGACACCCCAGAAGTAAACCTGTACGCCATACAGAAAAAGCCGTGCCCTTTTGAGCACGGCTTTTTCTGTATGGTTAGGCCACTGCCTGAACCAGTAATTGCCGGGCAATGGGCAACAACGTTTCCTGAATAGGATAACTTTTCTGACTCTCCAGCATAAACGTGGCCGGATTGGGCAGGTGTCGATGCCGCCGAATGAGATCAAGTTTAATATTCTCAACGGTATTGACCAGGCTTTTTCGGACGGCCTCGACAAAACGCATTTGCACCAACCGCCCGCCCGGTTCCTGATCCGAATAAAGTGTCAGGCAAAAATAATATACATGCGTCTCAGTCTGATCAGTCGTATGCAGCAGTAAATAGCCCTCCTTGGGACGTAGCGGCAACAAACCGACAGGAGCCAGTATCAACGAATTGGCAATATCAAGCCAGCGCTGTTGTCCTTCGGTCAGCATAGCCTGAAAGCGCGGCAAGGCAAATCCCATGATCGCGTCCACCTCCTCCATAAATGATGGGTCCGTTACCTCAGATTTGTATTCGATTCGGGGTGGCGGGCCGGTAACTCGACTAACCCGCTTGGGGAAAGCCGCATTTAACGTACCTTTGCCCCTCGAAAAACGAATACCTGCGTCGTAATGACTTCGCAGTTCAGGCAGGTCCGGACAAAGTTTGTGTTCCACGAAGTTCTTCTGAACCGCCTGTAGGTATGCCATCACGACATACTTCTGATATTCGGCGTCAAGCCAATTTTGCGTAAACCAGTCAGGTTGTAATTTTTTCATAAACCAGATTACTTAATTTTTTAGGTATATGACTTTGTTAAACTAACTAATGATTGGGAAACGGCCAAATTCTGTTCGTTAAAAAGGGGCCATCTGCCGAATGAAGTTTAATGAATAGAGCTAATGGCAGTATGGCAGACTTAAACCGGAAAATTTGGCAGTTCAACGTATTGGCACAGTAATTGGCGATCAAGAACCGTCGTGTAAGTACAAAACACAAACAGTTAAAAACCTTAATCAACTCATTATCATGGTAGCAGAAACGGAAAGCGTTAAAGTGAACGTGAAACCGCTGGCCGACCGGGTGCTGGTAGAAGCCGCACCGGCCGAAGAAAAAACGTCGTTCGGAATTATCATTCCTGACACAGCTAAAGAAAAGCCACAGCGTGGAACAGTCGTTGCCGTTGGTACAGGTAAGAAAGATGAGCCCCTAACGGTTCAGGTGGGCGATACGGTGCTGTATGGCAAATATGCCGGTACAGAAATCACCGTCGATGGCAAAGAGTACCTCATTATGCGTGAATCCGACATTTTCGCAATCCTTTAATTGAGTGAAGGATGTAGCGTGACCCGTGAAGACTATTCGGCGGATTCGCTTTATTCTGTTATTCATAACTCTTCATTCATAATTCATTATTAACCAATCATGGCTAAGAAAATATTTTTTGATACCGAAGCTCGCGAGCGGATTAAGAAGGGTGTAGATACCCTTGCCGATGCGGTAAAAGTAACCCTTGGTCCTAAAGGCCGGAACGTAATTCTGGACAAGAAATTCGGTTCACCCGTTATCACCAAAGATGGTGTAACAGTAGCCAAAGAAATTGAACTGAAGGACGCCATGGAAAACATGGGTGCTCAGTTGGTAAAAGAAGTGGCGTCGAAAACAGCTGATTCAGCTGGTGATGGTACAACGACGGCTACCGTTTTAGCGCAGGCGATCTACTCGATCGGTGCGAAAAACGTAGCGGCTGGTGCTAACCCAATGGATCTGAAGCGTGGTATCGACAAAGCCGTTATTGCTGTTGTTAAAAACCTGGCTGAACAGGCGCAAACTATCGGTGATGATTTCGGTAAAATCGAGCAGGTAGCGACTATCTCGGCTAACCACGATGAAGAAATCGGTACGATGATTGCCGAAGCCATGAAAAAAGTTGGCAAAGAAGGCGTTATCACGGTTGAAGAAGCTCGCGGAACGGAAACGGAAGTTAAAACCGTAGAAGGTATGCAGTTTGACCGGGGTTACCTGTCTCCTTACTTCGTAACGAACACCGAGAAAATGGAAGTTGAACTGGAACGTCCGTTCATCCTGATCTCGGAGAAAAAAGTTTCGTCGATGAAAGAGTTGCTGCCCGTACTGGAGCAAGTTGCTCAAACAGGCCGCCCTCTGTTAATCATCGCTGAAGATGTGGATGGTGAAGCGTTGGCTACGCTGGTTGTTAACAAAATTCGTGGTGCGCTGAAAGTAGCGGCCGTGAAAGCACCTGGCTTCGGCGATCGCCGGAAAGCGATGCTGGAAGACATTGCTATCTTGACAGGTGGCCAGGTTATCAGCGAAGAGCGTGGTTTCAAACTGGAAAATGCGTCGATCGAATACCTGGGTCAGGCTGAAAAAATCCTGATCGACAAAGACAATACAACTATTGTCAATGGTGTTGGTGAGAAAGACAATATCACGGGTCGCGTAAACCAAATCAAAGCCCAAATCGAAAACACGACATCAGATTACGATCGCGAGAAATTGCAGGAACGTCTGGCCAAACTGTCGGGTGGTGTGGCTATCCTCTACATCGGTGCGGCTACCGAAGTAGAAATGAAAGAAAAGAAAGACCGCGTTGACGATGCCCTGCACGCAACTCGTGCAGCCGTTGAAGAAGGTATCGTAACGGGTGGTGGTATTGCGCTAATCCGCGCGATCTCAGCTCTGGATGCGATCAGTTCGATCAATGAAGACGAAAAAACGGGGATCAACATCATCCGCGTAGCTCTCGAATCTCCATTGCGTACGATCGTTGCTAACGCCGGTGGCGAAGGTTCCGTTATCGTAAACAAAGTGAAAGATGGTCAGGGTGGTTTTGGCTACAACGCGAAAAACGACACGTTCGAAGATCTGTTTGCAGCTGGTGTTATTGACCCGAAAAAAGTAACCCGTCTTGCTCTGGAAAACGCAGCGTCTATCGCTGGTCTGTTGCTGACGACGGAATGCGTTATCGCCGACGAGCCAGAAGAAGCTCCAGCCGGTGGTGGCCACGGTCACCCAGGCGGTGGCGGAATGGGCGGCATGATGTAATTCAGCAGCCTTTTATAAACTAAAAAGTCCCCGGTCAATCTGACTGGGGACTTTTTAGTTTACGCTTACCGATATTTATGTGCCTTTTCGGACTATCTTCGATTATAGGCAAACAAAAAAGCCAAGCGAGACACTCTCTTGGCTTTCTGATTTACTCAACGTTATGAAAAACTTTTCTTTTCGACACAATGATAAAACAAAATTACGAAAATTTGATTCTTTTTCTTAATAATTTTTTAAACTCAAGTGACAATATACTGACAAACAGGCGTTTAAATAAATTTGAATACTCAAAATACCACTAAATCTTGAGTGTATTTACTCAACAGAGCTGTAAGTATCACCGTATACGTTTCACAATTAAGTGAATAAAAGTCCATCCCGGATGGTTACCGTTCGATCGGCCAGGGCGGCTAACCCTTCGTTGTGGGTTACAATGATAAACGTCTGACCGAGTTCATCCCGGAGCCGGAAAAATAGCTGATGGAGTTCTTCAGCATTGCGCGAATCAAGGTTTCCACTAGGCTCATCGGCAAAAACAATAGCAGGCTCGTTGATCAATGCCCGCGCCACAGCGGCCCGTTGCTGCTCTCCGCCCGACAACTGCGAAGGAAGATTGGTAAGGCGATGTTGCAGACCAAGCGTCGTAAGCAGCGCTTCGGCCCGTTGCCGGACCGCCTGCTCATCTTTGCCAGCGATGAAACCCGGCAGACATACATTTTCGATGGCGGTAAACTCGGGCAGCAAATTGTTGAACTGAAACACAAACCCAATGCGCTCGTTCCGGAATTGCGCCAATTGACGGTCATTGAGCGTAAAAACGTTCTGACCAGCAATGTGCAACTCGCCGGCATCGGGCCGGTCGAGTGTGCCAAGAATTTGTAGCAGTGTAGTTTTACCGGCTCCGGACGCGCCGACGATTGACACAACCTCGCCCGGTTCGATGGCTAAATTGATACCTTTAAGAACGGGCAAATCGCCGTAGTTACGGCGAATATCTGTTGTGTGAAGGATTGACTGCATCAAAAATGAAGAATGAAAAGTGAGGGTTGACGAGTGAAGAATAATGAATTCGGAGTAATTATTCTTCACTCGTCAACCCTCATTCCTCATTTCCTGTTTAACTTGCCGCACAAAAATACGATTTCCAATCCTCCTTGTTGCAGTTGTCATGAATATACACGAGTATCAGGGCAAAGAAATTCTCAAAAAGTACGGTGTCCGCATTCAGGAGGGCATTGTCGCTGAGTCGCCCGAGAAAGCCGTTGAAGCCGCCAAACTCCTGATCGCTCAATCAGGTCAGAAGTTTGTTGTGGTTAAGTCGCAGATCCACGCGGGTGGGCGCGGAAAAGGCCAGATCGTCGGCTCTGAGCAGCGTGGCGTGGCGTTGGCCAAATCGGTAGATGCCGTACGCGACATCACCAAGAACCTCATCGGTAATGTGCTGGTTACGCACCAGACAGGGCCGGAGGGAAAACGGGTAAATAAAGTGCTCATCGCTGAAGATGTGTATTATCCAGGGCCATCGGACCCGAAAGAAATGTACATCGGTATTCTGCTCGACCGGACGAAAGCCTGCAACGTAATCATGGCCAGTACCGAAGGTGGTATGGACATTGAAGAAGTAGCCGAACATACACCTGAAAAGATCGTCAAGGAGTGGATAGACCCAGCGGTTGGCCTACAGCCTTTTCAGGCCCGCAAAGTGGCTTTCGGCCTTGGCCTCGAAGGGGATGCATTCAAAGAAATGGTGAAATTCGTTACGTCGCTTTACAAAGCGTACGTCGACACGGATGCCTCCATGTTTGAGATCAACCCGGTGCTGAAAACGTCGGACAACAAGATTCTGGCCGTTGATGCTAAAGTCAATCTGGACGACAACGCTCTTTATCGCCATCCTGAGTTGAAAGCGATGCGGGATTTGGCCGAAGAAGATCCGCTCGAAGTAGAAGCGTCTGCCAACGACCTGAACTACGTAAAACTCGACGGTAACGTCGGTTGTATGGTAAACGGCGCAGGTCTGGCCATGGCAACCATGGATATTATCAAACTGTCGGGTGGCGAACCCGCTAACTTCCTCGACGTAGGAGGTGGTGCCAATGCCAAAACGGTGGAAGCTGGTTTCCGGATCATCCTGAAAGACCCGAATGTAAAAGCGATCCTAATCAATATCTTCGGGGGTATCGTTCGTTGCGACCGCGTGGCAACGGGTGTTGTTGAAGCTTACAAAGCGATCGGCGATATTCCGGTTCCAATCATCGTTCGTCTGCAGGGTACAAATGCCGAAGAAGGTGCGAAAATCATCGACGAATCAGGCCTGAAAGTACAATCAGCCGTTCTGCTGAAAGAAGCGGCTGAAAAAGTGCGTCAGGTAGTTGCAGGACTGTAATTACTTCACAGCCTCTTGCTGTCGGATACAAACAGAAAAGCCGGAGTGCATACTCCGGCTTTTCTGTTTGTCATATACCCAATACCTTACCGGGCACTGGCATAAAATTTCTGGGCTTCGGGAAGTAACTTTTTTAAGTCAGCAATCCGGCGTTCATCTGACGGGTGATCCGACAGAAACTCAGCGGGTGCTTTACCGCCACCTGCCTTGGCCATTCGTGTCCAGAACGTAATCGCTTCCCGCGGATCATAGCCTGCCATCGACATAAAGATCAGCCCTAAATGGTCGGCTTCCGATTCCTGCTTACGGCTGTGAGGCAAGCCAACGCCGTACTGATAAGCCAGAGGACCAACAACACCAAATGCCTGCTGAAATAGTGCCTGCGTTTGTGCACTTTTACCAGATGTACCGATACCGGTTGCTACCTGACCCGCCTGAAGAAGGCCATTGGCAACCAGTCCTTCACTCATGCGCTCGTTACCGTGCTCGGCAATAGCGTGAGAAACCTCATGCCCTAACACCGTAGCTAAACCCGCTTCGTTCTGGGTGTATGGTAGAATACCGGAATAAACCACGATTTTACCTCCGGGCATACACCAGGCATTTACCTGGTTGCTTTGCACTAAGTGATACTCCCACTTGAAACCTTCCAGTCGTTTGCCGTACCCATTGCTATTCATATAACTTTCGACGGCCCGACGGATACGATCACCAACCCGGTTGACCATCTCCGCATCACCATTGCTGGTGCTGACAACCTTACTTGTATCCAGGAATGCTTTGTATTGCGTAAAGCTCATAGAAAGCATGTCATTATTAGGAACCAAAATCAGTTGCTTTCGACCCGTTAAGGGTACCTTCTCGCAAGCCGTAACAGCAAAAGCGAGTGACAACATGATAACTATTACTTTTCTCATTTTCGCGTGTTTTTAAATGGTAGTATATTCTGACGTTATATGACGTGGAAAGTACTAGAATTGTTCAAATTTTTATAAACCGATGCGGTCAGCCCCTCTTTAGTCCTTAGATTTGTGGCATTTGTATTGGTTTAATGTAACGCAGACAGCCTGTCTGCACAGATGCGGGCAATAGATCCGCGTTACTCTATGAAAATTATTTGCGTTGGCCGGAATTACGTCGAACATATTAAGGAACTCAACAACGAACAACCCGAGGACCCGGTCATTTTCATGAAGCCCGAAACGGCCATTCCTTTGAAACATGAGCCTTTTTTCTACCCGGACTTTTCTACAGATGTTCATCACGAAGTTGAAATTCTGGTGAAGATCAATCGAGTCGGGAAAAACATCGACGAGAAATTTGCCCATAAATATTATGATGAAATTGGCGTCGGTATTGACTTTACCGCCCGTGATGTGCAGAGTAAACTGAAAGCAAAAGGCTTACCGTGGGAACTGGCGAAAGGCTTCAATGGCTCTGCTCCTATTTCGAACTTCGTTCCTAAAACCAGTTTTCCTGATCTACAGAACCTGAATTTCCGACTGGACATCAATGGTGAAACCCGCCAGACAGGGAATACGAGCCTGATGCTTTTCAAGATCGATTACCTGATCTCCTTTGTATCGCGGTATTTTTTGCTGCAACAGGGCGACATCTTGTTTACGGGTACGCCCAAAGGCGTTGGGCCGGTTCAGGTTGGTGACCGACTGACGGCATTTATTGAAGACACTTCCATGCTCACGTTTGACGTAAAATAAGCGTTCCTGATCGGTTAGGCTCTTATGGGGCCTAACCAGCGCTGCCGTTTCCAATTGACTTTACTTTTGAAACAAACACTAATTTATACGCTGGTAGTCGCTGCTCTGTGTGGTTCGGGATTAGCCATTGGGCAAACAAGTTCTGCTTCGACGCCAGCAAAATCGGCCACCCAGCCTGGCTATATTCAACCCGGCACGATCGAAGACGGTTATTTTACGTTCCCAATCCAGCCGGGTGGCGCCAATTCTCTGTCGGGCGGTATGGGTGATTTGCGACCCAATCACTTTCATGCAGGACTGGATATTCGTACCGGTGGCCGCGAAGGGCTGGATGTCCACGCGGCTGCAGATGGTTACGTGTCGAGAATCGCGGTCTTTACGGGAGGCTATGGCAATGTCGTTTTTATTAAGCACCCCAACGGCCTGACCACCGTTTATGGCCATCTGAAGACGCTGAAAGATACACTCGGCACGTATTTACGCGAGCAGCAGTACCAGAAAAAAACCTTTGAAATTGACCTCCGCCCCCAGCCGGGCCAGTTTCCGGTCAGGCAGGGTGATGTGATAGCCGCATCGGGCAATACGGGTGGCTCGGGCGGGCCGCACCTTCATTTCGAAATACGGGATGCCAGAGACAATCTGATCAATCCCTTGCTGTATGGTTTTTCGGAAATTCAGGACAACGTACCCCCTTATTTCGAACGGATTGCCATGAAAACGATGACGCCTACGTCGCGCATCAATGGTGAGTACCAGCGCGTTAGTTACGCGCCGGTTCGCCAGCCAGATGGCTCGTATACCATAACGAAGCCCATCACCGCATCGGGCCTGATCGGACTGGAGGTATTGGCGTACGACAAAACGAGTGGCTCTCCCTATCGGAATGGCATCAGTTGCCTGGAAATTCGACTCGACGGGAAGGAAGTGTTTGCCTACAACATGAACAGCTTCCCGAATGAGCAAACCCGGTTTATGAATATCCACGAAAACTACGAAGTGGAGCAGATGACCGGCCAGCGTTATCACCGGGCTTACATTGCAGACGGCAATATCCTGAACCTATACAAGCTACAAAGTAATGCGGCTTACCGGGGCCGTTTGCCTCTATTGGACGGGCAATCGCACGAGATAACGCTGGTTCTTTACGATGCCTTTGACCATTCCGCTAAATTGACGTTTACGGTCATGCCGGAAGTCGCAGCGACGAACGCCCCCCGGACAGATTCAATAGCCGTTCAGCCAGCAAGTTATTCACCGGAATCTACCAGTGGAGAACCGGCCGCTACCGTTACCACCGACGAAAATGTTTTGAAGTTAACGGTCCGAAATATCGTGGCTGGCAATGCGCCGATCGCTAAACTTATCACGGGCCGCACCGTTGTGGAACAGCCGGTTAGTTATGTTCGTAACAACCAAGCCGTTTATCTTATAGATTTGCGGCAGACTTTGCCTGACTCGGTTCAGTTTGGCCGGGGGGTGATCCGAACGAATTTCAAAAAGCGAGTAATACCGGGCCGGGCCGAAGTGATTAGCGATGGAAACACCCGGTTGGAGTTTGGCGCTAAAACGTTATTCGATACCTTGCATCTGGCCATGCGTCCCTTGCCGGGAGGAGGAGTCGAAATTAACCAACCAACCATTCCACTCAACGATTACCTAACAGTTCAGTATGTACCGAACTACCCGATCGCGATCGATACCATGCGAACCAAAGCGTATTGGGTGAGTGGCGGCCGTGAGAGCTTTCTGGGTGGCAAATGGACTAAAGGCAAAATTGAGTTCAAAACCCGTTCGCTGGGGCGCTTCCAGTTAATGACCGATGCGAATCCGCCATCGGTCGAGATTTTGAGCGCAACGCCCAAAGGTATTACCGCCAAAATAAGGGATGACCTATCCGGCATTGCTGAATTTCGGGCGCTGGTAAATGGCGAGTGGGTACTTATGCAATATGATTACAAACGGGCCTTATTGTGGTCGGACAAGCTGAATCCAGACGAGCCGTTCGAAGACGGTGCCGAAGTGCTGGTTCAGGTTAAAGATCGCGCGGGAAACATTGGCTCCGACAGCACAACCATTGATGTACCCCGCCAGCCGGTAAAGCGGAAAGCAGCGCCGAAAAAGAGTCGAAAAAGACGATAAAACAGGAATACGTTTTTGGTTTGTAGTTGGCGCACTGACGACGACCCAAAAACGCTGAATCACAAACCAGTAATTTGATGAGCCTACACATCGGCGACCTTGCCCCTGACTTTACGAGCACTGACCAGCAGGGTCAGCCTATCAAACTGTCTGATTATCGGGGTAAAAAAGTAGTTTTGTACTTTTACCCGAAAGACAATACGCCGGGTTGTACGGCTCAGGCCTGTAGCCTTCGCGATAACTATTCGGATTTGCGGGCGGCAGGCTACGAGGTTCTGGGCGTGAGTGTCGATGATCAAAAGTCTCACCAAAAGTTTATCAGCAAATACGAATTGCCATTCACGCTCGTGGCCGATACGGATATGAAGGTGGCTGAAGCTTACGATGTCTGGAAAGAAAAGTCCATGTATGGCCGTACGTATATGGGCACTGTCCGAACGACGTTTCTAATTGATGAGAAGGGCATGATCACGAACATCATTAACAAAGTAGATACCAAAAACCACGCAGAACAGATTTTACCTTAACGCGACCATTTCGCCGTGGCACACCAAACGCTGTGCAGGCGGAAAATCGCCATCGTTGATTAAAAAAGCGGGCTTCTACCCGCACTACTACATGGAAATAGACCAACTCAAACACACTGCTACCGCCGTTCGGCGTGACATTCTTCGCATGGTTGCCGCCGTTAATTCCGGTCACCCCGGCGGTTCTCTGGGCTGCGCCGATTTTTTAGTCGCCTTGTATTTCGATGTGATGAACCGGAAAAAAGACGCCGATGGCAATCCCGTTTTCGATATGGATGGTCGGGATGAAGATATTTTCTTTCTGTCGAACGGCCACATTTCGCCCGTATTCTATTCGGTACTGGCGCGGGCGGGTTATTTCCCCATCTCGGAACTAGCTACGTTCCGGAAGCTCGATAGCCGGTTGCAGGGGCACCCAACCACAGCCGAACATCTGCCAGGCGTCCGTATTGCATCGGGTTCGCTGGGACAGGGTTTATCAGTAGCCAGTGGTGCGGCTTACTCCAAAAAACTGAATGGCGACAAAAGCCATGTCTATGTTCTGATGGGCGATGGCGAACAGCAGGAAGGCCAGGTGTGGGAAGCCGCTCAGTTTGCTCCCAACAAAAAACTCGGTAACCTGACTGCCATTATCGACCTTAACCACGCTCAGATTGACGGCACTACCGACAATGTAAACAGCAACCGCGATCTGGCAGCTAAATACCGGGCATTCGGCTGGTTTGTCGACGAGATGGAAGGCAATGACATTGAAGATGTGATCCGGACGCTCAAGAAGGCACAGGAAAATCCCGAAGTACCAACCATGATCCTGATGCATACCGAAATGGGCTTCGGCGTCGAGTACATGGTGGGTAACTACAAATGGCACGGTACGGCTCCCAACGCTGAACAATTGACGCAGGCACTGAACGGCCTGCCTTTGTCGATTGGCGTAACGGATTATTGATTGACGCAAACAGCAAGATGCTGTTTGGTATACAGACACATGAAAATCAAACGCCTGGTTATCGAAAATTTCAAGTCCATTGAACGGATCGAGCTCATTGAGCCGAATCCGTTCACGGTCTTTGTTGGCCCCAACGGGTCGGGCAAATCGAATATTTTCGAGGCTTTGGAGTTTTGGAATCTTTACAATAAAATAGGCGGTTTAAGCGAGAGCTTGTTCGGTGGTAAATCTGCATTTTTGAATAGGAATAATAGAGCCGACGAAGTCTTTTTTTTTGCTGATCTAGGTGGAGTAACGGTTTCTCTAGAGCATAATCAAGAAGAAAGGGAAGTCAATATTGTAGCTAAGACAAAAAAACCAGATTACAAGTATGGAGATTTTCAGTTTGTAGACCAGTTCTACGAAAGCTTCTCAAGAATTTTCCTTAGAAAGGTAGAGATAGAGAAATTACATTTAACTGATGATAAGCGATTATCGCTCTCCGCAAAAAATCTGGAAAAGGTGCTTAAACGTATTTTGCTAGATACTACCTTAAAAAGCGAAATTTTCGAATGGCTTGAGTTATTCATTCCAAGATTTAAAGCGGTTGAGATAGATGACCGTGACGAATTACATTGGTTTGAAGAGTTCTCTCCAGAATACTTCACCAAAGACCTCATTTCTGACGGCACTTACAACATTCTTGCCCTTTTAACTGCCATCTACCAGAGCGAGGAACCACAATTTCTTTGTATTGAAGAGCCGGAAAATGGATTGCATCCAGATGTAATTAAAGAATTGGTTAATCTTTGTCGATATGCTTGTGAGCAACAAGGCCATTTCATCTGGTTAAACACACACTCGCAAACCTTAGCTTCTCAATTAACAGCCGACGAAATCATTGTTGTCGATAAAGTAAAAGGAGCTACCCAGACTAAACAATTTAAAGGTCATGACTTTCATGGCTTAAGAATGGATGAAGTCTGGCTAATGAATGCTCTCGGAGGTGGGCTTCCGTGGTAAGAATTGGTTTCATTTGTGAAGGTAAAACTGAGAAAAACATTATTGAATCAACTAATTTCCAGCAATGGCTAAGCTTAAATGGTTTTGAATGCTTACTGCCAGTCATCGACGCAAAAGGCAATGGCAATTTGCTTCCTCATCGCATCGAAGCCTTACGTCAGGAATTACTTGATCGAAATGTTCAGAAAATAATTATTGTAACGGACTTGGCTGCGGATAGTTGTATCTCACTGACACGACAGCGCATCAGTGAGCGTGACGATCAAGTTATTATTGTTGCAGTTAAACAGATTGAATCTTGGTTTCTAGGTGATACACCAACTTTGCAAGCTTTACTTAACGATTCGACCTTCGAATTTGATCAACCAGAACAAGAAGTCAATCCATTTTCGACACTTCAGCAACTGCTTCTTTCAAAAACCAGTCGTGGTGTAGGCAGTAAAAGTATCTTGGTAAGCCGAATGTTGAAGTATGGTTTCACCATTGAAAAAGCCGCTCAACACCCAAATTGTTCAAGTGCCCATTATTTTTTGACCAAATTGCAAACCCTCGCTTCGGCGAATTAACAGACGTAATATTTTGCGTCTCTACACTATGAAAAAATACGAATACACGGAGAAAAAAGATACACGCTCGGGCTTCGGCGCGGGCATAGCCGAGTTAGGCCGTTCTAATCCAAACGTCATTGCGCTAACCGCCGATCTGGCCGGTTCGCTTAAGCTGGACGTCTTCATCAAAGAAAATCCGGAGCGCTTCGTTCAGTGTGGTATTGCCGAGGCCAACATGATTGGCGTATCGGCGGGGCTGACCATCGGTGGTCATATTCCCTTCGCAACAACATTCGCCAACTTTGCTACCGGTCGGGTGTATGACCAGATCCGCCAATCGGTTGCTTACTCGAACAAGAACGTTAAGATTTGCGCTTCGCACGCGGGCTTGACCCTTGGCGAAGATGGAGCCACTCACCAGATTCTGGAAGATTTGGGCATGATGAAAATGCTACCCAACATGACCGTCATCAATCCCTGCGATTATAACCAGACCAAAGCGGCTACCCTCGCCATTGCCGACCACGTAGGGCCGGTTTACCTGCGCTTCGGGCGTCCTGTGATTCCGGTATTTACCCCTGCTGATCAGAAATTTGAGATTGGTAAGGCATGGACCGTCAATGAAGGAAACGATGTCTCCATTTTCTGCACCGGCCACCTGGTTTGGGAAGCCATCAAAGCGGGGGAAATACTGGCCGCAGAAGGAATTGATGCCGACATTATCAACATTCACACCATTAAACCGTTAGATGAAGAGGCTATTCTGGCGTCGGTGAAGAAAACGGGTTGTGCCGTATCGGCCGAAGAGCACATGATCAATGGTGGATTGGGTGATAGCGTTGCGCAGGTATTGGCCCGTAACTACCCTGCCCCGCTCGAATACGTCGGCGTGCATGACACCTTCGGCGAGAGCGCAACACCTGACCAGCTTATGCAGAAATACGGACTCACAGCCGACAAGATCGTTGAGCAAGTGAAAAAAGCAATGGCCAGAAAATAAAGGGGTTAGTAGGTAGGAGCGAGGAGGTGCAACGCCATTCTTCCTCCCCGCTCCTACCTACTAACTACTAAACGAAGAATGACTGACGAAGAAATCCTCGCCAAATACCGCGACCCATCAAGCCGGAACTACGCCTTTAATCTGCTGGTGCGCAAGTATCAACAGAAAATTTATTGGCATATCCGCAAGATGGTCATCGACCACGATGATGCCGATGATTTGGTGCAGGAAACATTTATCAAAGTCTGGAATAGTCTGGAACAGTTTCGGGGTGATAGTCAGTTATATACATGGGTGTACCGCATTGCGACCAACGAGTGCCTGAACTTCCTCAACAAAAAACGCCGACGCTTTTTTCTGCCCATCGGCGATGTGGAAGGTGAGTTGATGGAAAAGCTGGAAAGTAATTCCAGCTATGTCACATCGGGAAGTGAACCTACCGGCGAAGAAGTGCAGATGAAACTACAAAAAGCGCTTCTCAAACTTCCCGATAAGCAACGACTCGTCTTCAACATGAAGTATTTCGATGATATGAAGTACGAAGAGATTGCTGACATTACCGGTACATCCGTTGGTGCGCTGAAAGCGTCTTACCATCTGGCCGTAAAAAAGATAGAGGATTTTATCAAAAAAACTGATACAGCCGATTAAACCCAGGCCAGTTGACGCTGTCAAACACCTATAACCGAATTGGAATCGTGTAATACACACACCACTTACCATGAACGAGGACAATAACTTCCGGCTTGACGAATTACCACCAGAACACCCGATGCGGCAACATCCGTTTGCGGCACCAGATGGCTATTTCGACACGCTGCCCTCTCGAGTGCAGGCGCGTGTTATGCACAAGCCCAAACCAGCGTTTAGTATTAGCTGGTCGTGGCAACGCACGGCAACATCACTGGTTGGTGCCAGTTTGATTGCTTTATTAGTTTGGCAAACATTGCCCCAACGCCAGGAATCGCTGCCTAGCGAAGCACTGGCTGGTGTCAGTGATGAAGTCATTACGGCTTACCTTGACGATCAGGGCGTCAATGCCGATGAGTTGGCCGATAGCCAGCAACTGCACTCTTCTCTGGGAAACGATACGACGGCCATTCAGTATTTGAACGTACAACCCGCCGACATTCAGCAGCATATTAAGGATGAGGTTCTTTCGGACAACCCGAATGTAGGCTCCTGATTTATTTAGCATGGTTAACTTTACCGCGATGAAACACGCATGGATTGGCTGGATGATTGCCCTGACGCTGACGACTCAACTCGCTACTGCCCAGAGCGATCTCAATGGACGCCAGAAAATTGAATCCGCAAAGATTGGCCTGATTACCAATCGACTCAACCTGACCACTGATCAGGCCCCGCAGTTTTGGGCAGTTTACAATGATTACAACGCTAAAAAGCAGGAATTGAACCGCCGGGTTCGGCAACTGACCAATGAACCCTCACGCACGAACCTGAACGAAAATCAACTGGTAAACGGCCTCCGTGAAGTCAATGCGACGAAGCAAAAACTGGCCGACCTTGATGAAGAATACATGAGCCGGTTTTTGAAAGTTATCAGCGCGCAACAGCTGGCCGAATTGTATAAAACAGAACAGATGTTCAATAAAATGCTTCTGAACAAACTGAACAACCAGAACTAGACCTTACTCACTATCAAACTAAAAGCCTGACCGAACTTCGGTCAGGCTTTTAGTTTGAGTATTAATTCATTAGTTGCGTTTGCGTTACGGCGTCTTCAAGGCATAAAGCTGGTTGAACAACAGTTTGAATGTACCCTGCGCCTGAGCACGGAACGTTATTTCGGGACCAAAGGCAATTAATTTGCCCGAACCAACCGGCGCCATAAACGCAGCGACACCATCCTGCAGATACCCCTGTCCCCAGGCCCAGCCGCTACGTAATGGTTTAGCCGTCGAGAACCACGCCAGTGGTTTCACTTCACCTTTGGCAATGGCATCCGGTGCCACTTTAAATACGGGACTGGCATCGAAATAAACATCCGTTTTTGTCGGCATACCCCAGGTAGCCTGTTGCGTTGAGTCAAGGCTCACCTGCAAAATACTCCCCGGAATATAGTACTTCTCCGCCGGTAAGGGGCGCTCCTGGCCGGTAGCGCTCATCTCAACCAGGGCATTTTTAACGGGTAAACCTAGGTGATAAGCGAGGTTCGTACTCGTACCGATGGTTACCACACTCCCGCCTGCTTCCATGAACTGCTTCAATTTGGGAATTGATTTATCCGCTGTAATTTTACCAAGCCACGGCCGGTATTCACTCGGTAACTCTTCGGCTTTGGGCTCCCGCGAGGCCGAGTATTCCCCTTCGCCCCGACCACCAGTCGCATTGCCGACAGCCGGAATGGCGCGGGTTACGAACAGAATTACATCGTATTTTTTCCGTAAATCGCCGGCATCAATGTCTTGTGCGTAAACGAGCTGAATCGGAAAATGATATTGCTCCATCAACCAGCGGGTCCAGCCAGACGGCATTGAACCGCCATACGTATCCCAAAGGGCAATGCGCTTCGGCGAAACTTTGATCATGGATGTCGTTGGTTTTTTGGCCAAGCCTACTACATCTAATCCCAGTTCGCTGGTTGCTTTATCGAGTACTGATTTTGCTTTTGCTGATGCAGGCACAAAGAACGAACCAGCTTCAACGCCCGACTTATCCCCTACCCCATTTGGCAGGCGATATACATCGACGCCAGCTTTAAGCAGATCATTGACCGCGATGAACGAATTATTTGCCCGCGCTCCCAATACGTAACCAGCCCCGGCCGAACCGTCTACGTGGCCCTTCGGGGATTGCAGTTCGCCATAAGGCAATTTCTTGAACGGACCATCGAAACCATCCAGAACCCGATCAGCTTGCACACCCATCTGATAGGCAAGTGTCCAGCCAGCCGCATCGTACGGACGAACGGGTGGGCCACCGGGATACTGAAAATCATTGGGGTGATCCTGCGGCTCAAACATGTCGATGATATGGGGTCGGAAAGCCTGATCGGTTTTTACAACATAAGAACCCGCCGGATACTTCTTGCCTGCCACCGAGAAATCGGTCGTCGCCTGCTGAATCTGGATACCCGTTTTTATCAGTGCATTGACGAATTTAACGGCCGTTGGAAAATCAGGCTGGTCTGCCGTAATAATGAATCCGCGTGGATCGCGCAGAACGGGCGCTTTCATTATTGTGTCGTAATATTTAATGGGCATTCCACCACCCCGGGGCAGTAAGCCGTTCTGGTCTGGGTTAGCTAAAGCACCGGCACCCGGCGTGGCCTTTTTCTGAGCAGCCTGATAGGCCTGGGTGATGGCGTCAATTCGCTTGGGCGATAAGGTCCAGTAATCACCGCTGCCCCGCTCAATGGAGTTCTTGCCCATCCGATAGATGTTGTACAGCAACTCATCGGCGTGTCGGGCTGCGTAGTTCAGGGTAGCGTAATTCAGCGAAAGCGAGTAATCGATCGACTGCTTAAAATGCCACTTTTGCGGTGTAACCGGAAATGGCGTATTGCCATTCGGAATTAGCCGTTGCGGCACCAGCGGTACATCTTCGGGGGTCGGATTACCGATAATTTCGGTAAGCAGCCCAATCATGTTGTGAAAGTGCGTGGTGGTACGCAGGCCGCCATTATACCAGGTCGAGAAAACAGAACCGCCAAGGCGTGTGTAACCCGGCTTGTTTTCGGCATTCAGGCGGTTAATCATGGCCGCGCCCAAGGCATCGATCCCGGTTATCATCAATGGATCAAATACATAGTTAAACGGGTCACGGTAAGGAGGTCCCGCCAGAACCGAACCGGCTGGCCCACGCTGGTGGTGGTTGTACATGATCTGCGGCATCCACTCGACGAATAGTTGACGACCGATGTTCTGAGACTCCTTCATGTTCATGATAAAGAAATCGCGGTTGTTGTCGTGCCCAACGTATTTCTGATACAAACGGGGCAAGTTATCCAGCGTACGTTTCTCGGGCGTCGGATTGCGCATATACCAATTCGACACAATCTCCTGCCCATCGGGGTTGGCATGCGTCAGCAGGATAACCACATTGTCAAGAATCTTCAGCGTTTCGGGATCTTTGCGGCTAACCAGTTGATAAGCCGTTTCGATGAGCTGGTGTGTGCCAACCGTCTCCGTTGCGTGCAGACCACCGTCAATCCAGACAATGGCCTTGCCTTCGTTCGACAGGGCGCGGGCCTGTTCCTCGCTGATGCCTTCGGCGCGGGCCAGCTTCTGGGATATTTCCTTATACCTATCCAGCTTTTTGATGTTTTCCGGCGACGAAACAATCAGCATAAACTGATGGCGTCCTTCTTCGGTCAGACCAATATCGACCATTTTAGTCCGGTCAGAAGTCCCCAGTTTCTTAAAATAAGCCTCGGTTTGAGTATAAGTCGCTAGGTGGTAATCGTCGCCAATGGCAAAACCAAAGTGCTCTTTGGGTGTAGGAATTGTTTGTGCCTGAACAACCAGCACGCCCAATGACAGCACCAGCATAAACGAATGAAGAATTTTTTGAATCATAGACGTATTGAATCGGGTAGTTGTGGTAACGCATACAAATTAGAGACTTCTTTGCATAGACAGCCGAATTTTTGTTATTTTTTTTACCTGAACACCCTTTTTTCTACTGCATTATCAGCTATCATCAAAATCAAGTTTAGGTATTTATACCATACAGCAAGGCAGGCAATGGGTTCTCTCTAACGCATAAAAAAGGGGTTACAGCCACGTAACCCCTTTTTTAGAACCTGGTGAAACCTTTCTATACGTCCGTAGCGCCGGTCTCTTTCCAGCTTCTGGACGTTGCCGAATCCAGCACTGCTTCACAAACTTTCTGGGTCTGCAACGCATCCAGGAACGTGGGTGCGCAGGGTTCACCAGTTTCAAGACTTTTGAAGAAATCAGCAGCCTGATGCACAAACGTATGTTCGTAACCAATGATGGTTCCGGGTATCCACCACCGTTTCATATACGGCTGATCGCTGTCCGTTACCAGAATCGATCGCCAGCCCCGAACAATGGAATCATCCGAGTGATCGAAATATTCCAGGCGGTTCATATCGTGTAAATCCCACCGTATGGATGCATGTTCGCCGTTGATTTCCAGCGTGTACAACGCTTTATGACCACGGGCGTAGCGGGTTGCTTCGAAAAGCCCCAGCGAGCCGTTGCCAAAATGGCAGTGAAAAATACAGGCATCGTCGATACCAACTGGCTGAACTTTCCCCGTTACCTGGTGCATCCGCTCTTTAACAAACGTTTCTGTCACGGCCGATACGTCCGTGATTGCCCCGTTCAGCCACATGGCGGTGTCAATACAGTGAGCCAGCAGATCGCCGGTTACGCCCGAGCCAGCCGCGTCGACATCCATACGCCAGGTGCCGGTTCCGCCCTGTGGCACATCGGCACTGATCGTCCAGTCCTGCAGGAAGTTAGCCCGGTAGTGGAAAATTTTGCCGAGTTTGCCTGAATCAATGATCTGCTTGGCCAGCGTAACGGCGGGTACCCGCCGGTAGTTGTACCAGACGGTGTTCTGAACGCCCGCTTTTTCTACAGCGTCAACCATTTGCTGGGCTTCGGCGAGGGTTCGGGCAAGCGGCTTCTCGCACAGAATCATCTTCCCGGCTGCGGCTGCGGCAATGGCAATTTCGGCATGGGTGTCGTTTGGCGTACAGATGTCGACGGCGTCGATATCATCGCGGGCAATTAGCGCTCTCCAGTCGGTTTCGATGGACTCATACCCCCACTGATCGGCAAATTTCTGCACGCTTTCGGCATTGCGCGAACAAACGGCTTTCAAAACCGGGCGATATTCCAGCTCTGGGAAAAAATCGCCAATTCGCTTATATCCATTTGAATGGGTCCGGCCCATCAAGCCAGCCCCTATTAAACCAATGCGTATTTCTTTCTTGGGTGTCATGTTGTTGGGTAGTCGGTTTAGGGTGTTCGGTTTACCGTTTATTCATGCCAGCCATGTTCATGCCGAACCTTGATCATCGTTCCCAGAATATCATTCCAGGTTTGCTGATTATTCATCACGGTATTGGGGAACATGCAACCATCCCAACAGATATGCTTAAAGGCTTTAGTGAGTACACCGTTTTCATCGCGCAGCCAGTAACCGGCATCATGAACAACGTCGAGCTTTCCATTTGGGTCCAGTGCCTGGCAGTGCCGGCCCGTTTTATCGTGCGATCCAGAGCCAAACACGGTACCATCGTTTTGGGCAACGTGAAAGTCGATGGTCCAGGGTCGGAGCGCTTTTGTCAGCGTTTTAAGGGCTTCTTCCAGCGTTTTCCGATCGCTCCAGTCGAAATCGGCGGGCAGAATACGATCCTGTTCGCGGTTATAGCCAAGGGTATACAATAAGGTATGCGCCATATCGGCCTGAAACCCCATATTCGGGCGATCAACTGCTTCCAATGTTTCGAGCATGGTTTTCCAGCTTTGCATACCGCCCCAGCAGATTTCACCTTCTGCGGCTAACTTCTCACCGAAATCGGCAGCGACGTCGCAGGCTTCCCGAAACGTTTGCGCAATGATTTTGGAGTTGCCTTGCGGGTCGGCATCCCAGGCCTGGGGCGAACTGGACGAGTCGATACGCACAACCCCGCTGGGCCGGATACCCAGTTCACGCAATCGCTGCCCGAAGTGGCAGGCTTTGCGTACCATCTCGATAAATGTGGCCCGTTCCTCTTGGCTGCCCATTGCCGAGCCTGCCCAGATAGGCGCTACCAGCGAACCAATTTCCAGATTGTAACCGGATACCTTATCAACCAGACGCTTGATATCGTCATCTGTGCTGTCAATATTGATATGGGGATCGAGCAGGCCGATATCAACACCGTCGAATTTGACGCCATCCACCTCGGCGGCAGCCGTCATTTCGAGCATTGTATCAAAGGGAATGGGTGGCTCAGAGTCCGAACCTTTGCCGACAATACCGGGCCAGGTCGCGTTGTGGAGTTTAGGATAGTTATTCTCGTTCATGAGGAGGTGGTTTTTAGGATTTACGAATCTCGGTGTCTCAACGATTTACAACACTAAATCAGGATTGCCGGGGCCGAAGTGTTTCAGCATGACGATCGGGTCTGTGGTTGAGGCATTCACGATGGTAATGCCCGCCATAGCCGCTTTTTCACTCACAAAAAACTCGTCGTTTGTCAACTGGCCGTACCGAATCAGAGCGGGGGTTTCAATGTCCCAGTCGTTTAACTTGCCGTGTCCCTGCATCATGATCAGCCCATAAGCCGCACTGTCTCTGATGGTTACAGTCTGGCCGGGAAAAACAGTAAGCTCTTTGGCACTGAACGCATCGGACTTATAACACACCCAGTTTTCGACATAGCCTTCCATTTCTTCGAGCGGCCGTACGGGCAGTGGTTTCATGAACCGATTGGCCATCATTTGCGGATCGACATTCAAATCCCAGTCGATGGCTTCCATCAATTGATCGAAATCGCCAATACGATCTTTCGGCGTGCCATTCCAAAGCAACTCTTCCGGAATGATCGCTTCGTTTACCAGCGACTGATACATGGCGAACACATCGGAGGCTTTCTGTGGCTCGTAGGTACACATACTACCCGGTGCATGCAGCAATCCCGGCGGCACATCCCAGCCCGTTCCCGGCTCCAGCCGATAGGCCGACGAGTAGTTCGTGATTTTGTTATCACCTTTGGTGAAGTTCTGGAGGCACTCCTTTATCTGTTCTTTTGTCGTGCCGGGAGCGA
Source organism: Spirosoma humi (assembly GCF_054776575.1). Classification (NCBI taxonomy): domain Bacteria; kingdom Pseudomonadati; phylum Bacteroidota; class Cytophagia; order Cytophagales; family Cytophagaceae; genus Spirosoma; species Spirosoma humi. Next base: position 828,649 of record NZ_BAAHBR010000017.1, on the reverse strand, counting down.
TACCGAAAAACGTATACGGAAAATCGCCACCGTGGTTATTGACCTGGGGCGGAAAATAATACGCTTCGGGTTTGCCCAACTGGCCAATCAGGGCTGCCTGTTCATCATTATGGTGCAGGTGGTGCGGCAGAGGTCCCATGTTATCGAAAAACTTGGAGTACATAGGCCAGGCACCGTATTCATTCCATAAACGATCGCCGATCAGTTCGCCTTTCAGTTCGTTCACAGCATCTTTCAGCAAAAACTGGACTTCGGCTCCCCCATCGTTGAAAACGACATGGCTCAAGCCTTCATGTTCCCCCGTCAATGGGCCGTTTTTAGCGGGTGTCGTTGAGGAGAACCAGCGTTCATCAATGCCGCCCCGTTCGCCCCCCAGCACATAATAATCGTCGGGGTGAAGTTTAATTCGGCGTCCAGGTACGCAAAATGACCGGGGAACCCAGGTTGGCGTCAGCCGCAGAACGCCCTGCCCCTGCTCCAATGCTTTTTCTATCAAACTGAATGTTGTCGTTGTTTCCATACAGGGTTTAGTTAGTGATCTGCCTAGCGGTGTTTTGTTAGAAAGTCGTTGATAGCGGCTTTCTCATGTAAAATTTCAATTTCGAGATCGTATGACCGGGTTTCTCCGGGTGATAAAAACAGGAGTTCCTGCTGTTCGCGTGCTTTGGCCTGACCAATGAGCGGATTGGTTGCGGGTTCGAGGCCCGTTACATATTCTCCTTTTCCCCAATGCTGCCAGTTGATCAGCCAGGGCAACTGGTCTTTTCGGAACCGTAACGCCAGGGCAAGGCCCAGCTTTTCGTTGTGCAGGCCAGCCAGACACTGGCCAGACTGATCGGGGGTAGCATCAATCGATGCGACGGCTTCACCTGTACCGCTGTGCGTGTCTAAGGGAGCTGGACATTTGCGAAAATCATTGCCTTCGTTAAAGATGTCGGCATTGATCCCACCTTCACGAGCCGCCCAATCTCCCTGCCAGATAATATCCGTACCTTCATCGACCAGAGGCCAGCCAAAATTGAAGTGATAGAGCAACATGTGCGGCATTGGTGTATTGCCCCGGTTGATAACCTCGTCGTGAATCCGGATAAACGGTTGTCCCAACCTGCCCGCTATCGTTCGTCTTAATTCAAGACTGGGGCCAAATATCTTTGTTTCCCTGATGCGGCCGGTGATGCTCATATCGAGTTGGCCAGTCAACAGATCGGGCTGGATAATGGATTCAATTTCGGCGGGACTGTTGCTTATCTGCCCATGCAAGCCCCGTTCGCCATAGCCATCCTGCTCAGGACCACCCACGTGCGACAGTCCGCAGGTGATGAGCAGCCCTCCCCCAAACGTGCGGAGCCAGTCAGCACCCTTATCCGAGAAAGGCTGGGGCGGGGTGATTCCCGTATGACTGAGCCAGGCCAGACTATACTGGTTATAAAAAGCGTCGGCAATGTCCATCGCCCGGTCGATGACCACTTTATAACGGAGACCCGTTCCGGTATTCATCCAGGCAATGCGGGTGCCGCGGCCCGTTCCATTATCTAGTACGGATGTTTCGATGCCGCCTACCTGCGCTGGATTGGTGACTTTATTTGTCCAGGGTTGTTGAGCCAAAATTAGTCGATTTATTACCCCTGAACCCTCTGAATGGGATTTTCTCTAAGTAGTGACAAAGCCCCATTCAAAGGATTCAGAGACATTTCCTTGTGAATTATAATTGCTTCAGCATCAGGTTGCGATACTGTACTTTCATGGGAGGCCCAACGTGTACCTGTACTCCCAGAAGGCCCTTGGCTTTGCCGTTAACGGTATCCTCGTCGGTGACATCGCTCATGAGCACATCATTGATGTAATGCTGCAGATGGTTCCCTTTTATGACTAACCTGAACGTATTCCAATCCTCGCTTTTGATTTTCGTCTTTAGCGAATCTGAATTTCCCAGCGAACCCGTTACTGTCAACGCTCCCCAGGCATTGTTCTTGACATTGGCCCGCACAGCTTCGGGAGTTGCAGCACCCGTGTAAGCCGGAATCGTCGTTTTCTGACCACGATACGCCAGCGTTGTCCGTTTGCGCTCTTCATAATTCTGGCCGGTGTAGCGGTTTTTCCCATCAATGTCGGCCTGATAGCCGCGCAGGGCAAACGGTACGTCGGTCAATTGGTCGCTTCGGTAGTTGATGCCGGAGTTCCCCTCGGCCGTGATATTGAACTCGCCGATAAACTCAAAATCGCCGGGTTCGCCCCCTCGCCAAATGATAAAGTTGTTGGTTTTCAGCAGCGTTGTGGGTGTAATTTCGCCTACCAGATTCCCGTTCTCCACCCGCCAATAGGTTGGATCACCGTCCCAGCCCTTCAGCGTTTTCCCATCAAATATTTGAGTAAACCCGTCTTTATTCTTCTTTTGTGCCACGCAGGACGTCGCCAGGCTTACCGTCAGGCTCACAGCCAGCATAAGTCCAAGACGCATAACGTTGATGCTGATTTTTCTCATTCTATCGATTTGTTTTAGTAAGGTGATGGTGCGGCAGGCCGGCTTCTTACATCACTATTTGCCTTTCGATCCGCCATTAGCCGTTTTATAGACTTCATTTTCTTGATTACCACCCGATTTCAGGTAAGCAACTAGGTCTTTGAGCTCATCGGGATTCAGGCTGTTGATCAGACCCGGCAGCATAATGGAGACGGTTGAGTTTTTCTTCGACACAACGTCTTTCTTAGCCACTTTCCGTAGTTGATCAGGGGCAAATGGATTTTGGGAAATGGAATAACTCGCCTTATCCTCATTGACCAGACGCCCCAATACTGACTCCCCGTTTTTCAGGGTGAAAATGGTAGACACGTATTGGTCGGAGATAGCTTTGTCGGGATGAATGATGGCTTCCAGAATGTCCTTATTGGAGAAGCGGGTACCCAATTGAGTCAGGTCAGGGCCAATATCGCCCCCCTGGCCACCCATCGAATGGCAACGGCTGCATAAGATGGCCGAGTAAATCTTTTTGCCGGTGTCAAAGTTCCGACTGGTCGATCCACTGTCGAGCACCGCTACAGCGTTGTCCAGCTTCCACGGACGGCCTGGACCTTTGGGGGCGTAGTCGCTCACAAAATCGTTGCCCGATGCCGATAGCAAATCGGCTCCTGATAATTTATTGTATTTCTCGAACTGGTCTTTGGGTACGTGGTTCAACGCCAGTTTACGCGCCCGGTCAATGAAGCCGACGTAACTGCGTCCGCCCTGGTATTTGAAGGCATTCGCAAACCAGGAGAAGTATTTTGCCCGAAGTTCCGGCGTCCAGCCCGTATCTTCCCGGCTCAGCATAACGGCGTAGAACGTCTGTTGCAGGGGCGGTACTTTGGCCAGCATGCTGGCGATGTCCAGCCCGTATTGCGGGTTGCGCAAGATAAGGTCGGAAGACGCCGTGCTGTTTTCGAGGCCAAGGTCTTTGCTACCCGGCTCATCTTTTATATCCATCAGGGCCAGCGTTTTAGTAACCACGCCCGGGGCTTCCAGCGCAATCAGAACCTTACTGAGCCCCCGGTTCATCAAGGCTGTTTTGGCGGGATAATGTGGGTTCAGGTAGGCGATTACCTTTTCTTTGTCGGCTCCTTCGGGCATACCCATCCGCAGTAAAACCAGTTCGAAGGCGCGACAGAGATCGAACTGCTGCGATTCCGGCAACTGATCGTACTTGATCGTCACCAGAGCATTGAGCAGTTTGCTTTTCTGCGTGGCATCGCCCTGGCGGGCCAGCGCCACCGCCGATTGGATCAGGCGTTGCGGATCCGTCTCGGTGAATACCCGGTTCTGCCATTGCGCTACGGGCTGATGTTCGACCGCAATCCGGGCGGCATACCGCACAAAACGGTCAGGATGGCTCAGGTTGGGCCAGGCAGCAGCGACAGCGGCTGGGTTGGCCCCGTGGTGATACTGTTCCAGTTGGGTTCTGAGCTGATGCTCTTTTGTCAATACGGGAGCCTTCGCAACAGGCGTTACCGATTCGGTACCGGTATAGGTTATCCGGTACAGATCCGATTCCAGACGACGCCCGCCCGTCAGGAAATACAGCGCGCCATCGGGGCCGAACATCCCATCAGTCAACGGCAGCGGTGATCCCGAGATAAACTCTTCCCGTTCAGCCTCGTAGGAGGCACCTTTGGGTTTCAGATTGATCGAATAAATGATCCCGAAACTCCAGTCGAAGGCGAACAGTGATTGACGGTAACGTTGTGGGAAGCGGGCATTTTCGCCAAAAACAAGGTTCGTTGGGGAGCCCTGACCAATGTTCAAGACGGGTGGCAAATTATCCGGGCTGGCGGGGAGCCATTTGCCATTTCCTGTTCGCCAACCAAATTCAGCCCCACTGGTAACGTGGCAAATACGGGTTGGCCGATACCAGGGTAGACCAAAATCCCATTCCATGTCTGAATCGTAGGCAAACATATCACCGGCTTCATTGAAAGCGATATCGAATGCATTCCGAAAACCGGCTCCTATCAGCTCCCACCGCTTCCCTTCAGGGTCGATATTCGCAATCCAGCCACCAGGAGCCATTCGGTTGTTTGCATGACCGCGCGGGTCTTTTATTTGCGGAAACAGGTTATCTTCTTTCCAGTTCGGCGGCAACCGATACGCGTCCATTTCCGGCACATCGGTATGGTTACCGGCAATGATGTAGATTGATTTCTTATCGGGAGAGAGTTTTATGCTATGCGGACCGTGTTCACCCGGTTCACCTTTCAGAGCTTTTAGCAAGGTTATCTTATCGTACTGGTCGTCGCCGTCGGTGTCCTGTAGCCGGTAGAGCCCGCTCCCTTTATCGAATTTCTTGTTTTGCCAGTTGTTCACCATCACGTAGAGGCTGTTAAAGGCATACAATAACCCCTGCGCGTAGCCCATACCCACCGTTGTATCGCCGGGCTGCACAACCCCCACTTTCAGTTTCTCTATTTTAGGCTGTGAGGAGCCCGAGCCGATTGGCGGCAGTTCGAGTCGATACAGGAATCCGTATTGATCAGAGGTGATCATGCGGCCTTTATCGTCAAAGGCCATAGCCACCCAGGAGCCCTCTTTATTGTCGGAGGGGCTGTATAAGTGCTCTGCTTTAAAGCCAGGCAGTAGCTTTAATTTATCCGTTTTGGGGTTGTCAGCAACCGGATTTGTCGAATTGGCGCCCTGCATACTAATCCAGGACGTTCCGATCAGAGCGAACCCGGCAACGGCTAGTAATAGTTTGGCTGGTTTGTACGTGAACAACATAGTTCTATTGAGTATATAAGTTTGTAGCAATGCCTCGTTGGCGGCATTTCGAACGATATTCAGGCGTGTACTTCTCGGTATAAAGCACATTGACCAGGCAATATACCGACCCGTCATTGGCGGATAAATGAAAGAAAAGAAGCAGAGCCGAATCGATTCTGCTTCTATTTATTCAGTATTACCAACCTACATTGAACATAAAAAAAGAGCGAATTTGCGTTTGTTTCCGGCTCATGACGTCCGTTTGGGTATGCATAAAATTGCTTTCGTGTGATGTCAGTTTCTTAAAACTGACATCACGTCAAATTATCAGAAATAAGGTGTTAAGGCCGATTCAACGGCCGGAAGGCCATAATAATCGTCCAGAACCGTAAAGGCATTTGGTGGCGGAACGGCCCCCGCCGGGAAATAGTAATCGGCGGGATTGGCTTTTACCTTAGCGCCGTAGGCCCCAATGATCTCCTTCACGCGACCCGTTCGGGTGAGATCAAACCAGCGTTTGTTTTCAAAGGCCAGCTCAACGCGTCTTTCCTTAAAGATGGCTTCCCGCATATCGGCCTGCGCCGTTGCTTTGGTTGGTGCCAGACCCGCACGAGCGCGCACCTTGTTTAGGTGACCAGCCGCTTCTCCCGTTTTGCCCTGCTCATTTAAGGCTTCGGCCAAAAAGAGCAGCACTTCGGCATAGCGATACACTGGCCAGTTCTGACCCGTATTGTTGTTCAGCGAGTGTGGTCGGGCATATTTTTTAATATACGGATACACCTTGTTTGCCCGGAGACTGGTGCTCAACGTAACGGTATCAATCGAGATAGCCTTCCGTTTGTCACCGGCTTCATAAGCGGCAATCAGGTCTGGCGTCGGAATATTATTGCTTTCCTGCGAAGTAGGCTGCGGATTCGACGTACCTACGATGGGAGCGATCTCGGCTGCGGTGATAGGCGACGGCAGAAACCGGTAGATCTGGTTGCCATTGTACCCGGCCGAGCCTTCCATGTACTGAATCTCGAACACCGACTCCGCATTGTTTTTATTGGTACTCGTGTACGAAAACGCGTCGTTATAATCAGGCATCAGTGAATACTCGTTCTTAGAGACTACATCGCGCAGCACGGTTTCAGCCTGTCCCCACTTCTTCTGCGTGATGTATAGATTCGCCAGCAGCGTTTTGGCCGCTCCCGATGTGGCTCGACCGGCTTCCTGAGCAGCTTTACCCAGTAAAGCGGTACTGGCCGCTGCGGCATCTTTCTCAATCTGGGCATAGATTTCGTCCGTTGTCGACAAGGGCAAGGCGGCATCTTCGCGACCCGTAACCGGCGTCAAATGCAGGGGTACTTTCCCAAACAAACGAACCAGATCGAAGTAGGCAAACGCCCGGAGAAACTGAGCCTGGCCCTTGAGGTTATTTTTGACAGCATCACTGGTGAACGTGATTCCCGTGCCATCGATCATCGACAGAACCTGATTGGCCCGAGAAATAATTACGTAATCCAGCCGGAACTGTTGCAGTACGTTGTCATTCGCCGTAACCCCGTTGGCCGTCGGAACGGCGAAATCAGCTACGTTCTCCGTTGGGTCAACAGCCCCATACAGTGTATTACGGGCATAGTACGTATTGTCGGAGTGCATTTCTTCCAGCACCCACGCCCGTTCGTTATAGATCTGTCGAAACGGCACATAGGCCCCATTGACTGCCTGCTGAAAATCGGCTTCGGTTTTGAAGAAGGTAGCCGAACTCAGGGCCGTTTCCGGTATGACCGTCAAAAAATCGTTTTGGCATCCGGTCAGCGCAAGGCCTAACAACCAGGTAGCGATAAGTCTTGTTTTCATTTTATAGAGGAAATTAGACTAGTAAAAATGAGTTTGATAAGCCTGGTGACTTAGAAGTTCAGGTTGATACCCGCCGTATACGTGCGGGGGACCGGGTAGTTAGAGTAGTCAACACCCTGGCTCAAATTATCGCCTGGTCCGTCGCCAGCTCCGTTGCCACTGGTTTCCGGGTTTGGTCCGCCCCAGTATTTTGTAAATACGTAGACCTGCTGCACGGACGCATAGAGCCGGGCCGACCGGAAAAACTTGTTCAGCGGACCGAAGCTGTAGCCCAGGGTTATGTTTTTGATGGTAAAAAACGACGCATCGGCCAGGAACTGCGAACTATGCCAGTCGCGCTCGATACCCGTGAAGTTCCCGCCATTATTTGTTGCGCCGAACTGACCGGAACCCTGTGTAATCACGTTGGTGGCAACACCCGTCTTGACACCATTGATGTCTACCATCGTGTTCTGCACACGGAAGCGGTCTTTTACGCCCTCAACCATGTTGAAAACCCCGTCCAGGTTAGCGGTGCTGTACAAGTGGCGTACCCAAAGCTGGTTACCATAGGAGCCGGAACCGGTGATCGATAAGTCGAAATTGCCGTATTTGAGGTCGTTGGTAATGCCGTAGGTGAACTTTGGAAAGGGACTCCCCAAAATAGTCCGGTCATCCAGGTCCCCCCCGTTCGTAATAACGCCATCACCGTTTACATCCTTGAACTTGATGGTACCAATGGCCGAGCGCCCCGGAATGACCGGAGACGTCCGCAGCTCTTCGGCCGTTTTGTAATACCCTTCCTTCACCAGACCATAGAACTGCCCAAAGGGCTTGCCGACCTGTGTAATGTGGAAACCCGTACCACCGTATACCCGGTCGATACCGGGAGCCAGGGCAACAACCACATTCCGGTTGAAGGAAATGTTGGCATTGGTCGTCCATTTTAACCGACCCGTGGTATTTTTCGTCGTTAGCGAGAACTCATGGCCCCAGAACTTAATCTCGCCAATGTTGTCGTTGTAGTTGGTAAAGCCGGATTCCTGCGGAATCTGCACCGCATACAGCAGGTTCGTCGTCCGTTTGGTGTAAAAATCATAAACGAACTGGACACGGTCGTTAAACAAACCCAGGTCAAGACCGGCATCAAACTGGCGCGTGGTTTCCCAGCCTAAATTTGGGTTTGCCAGCGACGTGACAACAGCACCCGTAGCCACATTGCCGCCAAAAACGGCATTCGTCGTGTTATTGACCAGCGCATACTGGGTGTAGTTACCAATGTTGTTGTTACCGATTACCCCGTAGCTGGCCCGAATTTTGGCAAACGAGACCTGCTGGATCGGTTTCAGGAAATCTTCATCTGAGACGACCCAGCCCACCGACGCTGAGGGGAACGTACCAAACTGGTTGTTGGCCCCAAAGCGGGATGAGCCATCAGCCCGGATGGCCGCCGTGAACAGGTATTTGCCTTTGTAATTATAGGTCAACCGGGACAGATAGGACGTCAGCGTCCATTGCTGAATATCATTTCTCGTGTTGGACGGATCGCCCGCCCGATCAATATTGAGTGCTCCCTGAATGGTTGGCAATCGGTCATCCGCATAGGTATTGGCCGAGATCCGGGTAAACTCCTGGCGGAATTTCTGGTTCGTAAAGCCAGCCAGCAGTTCGAAATTGTGGTCGTTGAAACTCCGCGAATACGTCGCCAGGTTTTCATTCAGCCAGGACACGTTCTCCAGACTCTGCCGGGTCGATGAAGCCGTTGTTGGTATCGGCACATTGATGGAACTGGTAGCCGTCGACGGGTTGAAATAGAAGAACTTAGAGTTCAGGTATTCAATGTTAATGGTCGATTTCAGCGTCAACCCACTGATCGGCCGATATTGAATGTAGGCATTGGCCAATAGATTCGTATTTCTTGTTTCATTGGTCAACTCATTGGCAGCCCGTACCCAGTTTGGGTAATTAAAAATGTTGCCCGTGCTGCTGGGCAATGTATTGTATTTGGTCAGTTGGCCATTCGCATCATAGATAGGCATGATCGGCCAGGTATGAAGCGCGTTGAACAGTATGCCCGTTCCCCGGTCGCCATCGGTTCGGGGTGTATTATCGAACACATAGGACGGCGCTGCGTTGAAGCCAACAGCCACGCTCTTCGATAAATTGTAATTCGAATTCATCCGGAGCGAATACCGTTTGTACTTGTTATTCAGGACAACCCCATCCTGATTAAATACCCCTGCGACCAAAGACGTATTCGACCGTTCTGTGTTGTTTGATACACTCAGGTTGTAGCTCTGAATAGGCGCTACCCGAAGCAATGCATTGTACCAGTCGTTGTTTTTGCCTTCATATTGAGCCGGATTCTGAAAGATATCCGGCACAGGCTGCAACTGATCTTCGTAAAACTCTTTCTTGAACTGGGCGAACTGAACCGCATTCAGCATTTTAACCCGGCCTCTCATCGGCACCTGCTGCACACCCGCGTATGTGTTGAAACTCACGTTGGTTTGGCCGGGCTTTCCTTTTTTCGTTGTGATCAGGACAACGCCATTGGCCGCCCGCGATCCATACAACGACGTCGAAGCGGCATCTTTCAGAACGGTCAAATCTTCAATTTCATCGGGATTCAGTTGGGCAATGTTCCCCGTTATTGGAAACCCATCAACGACGTATAAAGGGTCGCTGCCCGCCGTAACCGACACCTGCCCCCGGATACGAATGGATATTCCCTGACCGGGCTTGCCGGTGGTCTGGTTGATTTGAACACCGGCCAACCGGCCCTGTAATTTTTGTCCGATCTGCGAAACCGGCAAATCTTTGATCTCGGCAGCACTTACGGTTTGTACGGCTCCGGTTATTTCTTTTTTCAGCTGGCTGCCGTAGCCAACGACAACAACCTCATTCAATGTCTGATCATCCGGCGCTAACGCCACCGTCAGCGCGGTCTGGCTGCCCACCACGACTTCTTTTCTTCCGTACCCCACAAAACTGAACACCAGCGTTGCATTGGCATCGGGTACATTGATTCGGAAACTACCGGTTCCATCGGTCGTGGCTCCCTGCGTCGATCCCTTCACAACCACACTAACGCCCGGCAACCCCTCCCCTTTTTCGTCCGTTACCTTCCCCGTTATGGGTATATCCGTGGCAGCCTTGTCTGCAGGCTTAAGGATATTCAGAGCGATCAACTCACGGGGCAGCGTACGCTCTCGGGGCTGACTTTGGCCGGGCTCCTGAGCAAAGCAGGTAAATGAGCCCGCTACCATGCTTAGTGCTACGAACTGATAAAGTATTTTCATGAGTGTAAGAGGGTTGTGTACTAGAGGTTAGGAATAGACTGGCTTAGGAAAAAGCTAATTTGATAGTCAAATATTACAAGCTGATTCCCGCTAACTTTCCCATACATACCCATTACTATCATTATTTGGATAATATTCTTGGTATTTTTGATATACCTCTCAAAGTATGCTCTTTGTATTCAGGCAGTTACAGATCATTCGCTTCGGATAAGCCTTTGTGACGCGTGTCAGCGACAAAATGAAGTATAGACAAGCGACGCTGACCCAGATAGAGTACATTCATCCGCCGACTGACTTCTTAGTCAACCCAATGTCAACATTACCTTGCCATGCTTTATCACATTAAGATTAACGACTACTCAAACACGCCAAAGTACCAGCAGATTTATAATTCAATTGTGGAAGGCATTGAAAACCGGGATATTCTACCGGGTGCCAAGCTCCCGTCCATCCACGAACTTTGTGCGGAATTTGATGTGTCGAAAGGCACCATTGAGCGTGCCTACGAACTCCTGAAAGAGAAGGAAATAATTGGAGCCGTTAAGGGGAAAGGCTTTTACATTAACTACACGCCAACCGGAAATAACTTAAAAATATTCCTGTTATTCAACAAGTTAAGTGCCCACAAGAAAATCATTTACGACTCGTTCGTGGAACTGTTGGGACCGGGCGTAGCGATTGATTTTTTTATTTACAACAATGACTTTCGTCTGTTTCGGGACCTGATCCAGCGGCAGGCCCGCAACCATACCCATTACGTGATTATCGGGCACTTTTTCGAAGGGGGCGAAAAAGCCGACGACCTGATCAATAGCCTGCCCAAGCACAAGCTGATTATTCTGGATAAGTTGCTGGAAGGGATAACGGGCAGTTATGGGGCCGTCTTTCAAAATTTCGAGCGCGACCTGTATCAGGCTTTAACGGACGCCCTGCCGCTCCTAAAAAAATACACCACGCTCTGCATGCTCTTCCCCTCCTACAGCTACCACCCGAAGGCTATTCTGAACGGATTCTATAAGTTCTGCTACGAACATGGATTGAAAACACGGGTGATCAACGACATTCAGCACGAAGTCATTCAACCCCAGCATGCCTACATTAACCTGATGGAAGAAGATCTGGTTGAGCTGATCAAGCGGATTAAAATAACCCCCTACATTGTTGGTCAGGAGGTAGGAATTCTGTCGTATAACGACACACCCCTGAAAGAATTTTTACTGGATGGCATCACGGTCATTTCCACCGATTTTGCCCAAATGGGACGCACAGCCGCCCAACTGGTCTTAAACGCCAGTGTGGAACACGTTGAGAACCCGTTCCACCTGGTCGTTCGAAAATCATTGTAGGTGAGCACCGTACGGGCCGCCCGTACGGTGCTCACGTTCAGTACCGTATTACTTTAAACCGGGAGATGCCCCCATTAAAGCGGATGGTCATCTTCTTTTTGGCTGTGTCGTAACCAGGGCTGACAAACTCGCCCCCACCGACATCGGTAAAATCGTCTAATTGTTCCAGGTTAAGGGCTCCGTCTTTCTTGATCTGGCAGCCCACTTCTTTAGGAACACGAACCGTAACCGAAGCGGCACCCACATCCAATTTTATATCGGCCTGATCGGCTTTGGCGCCCAGTTTCAAATCGAGATCAGCCGCACCAACGCCTAGTTTCAAACTTCTTACGGCATAGGCACTTAAGTCCAGATCACCCTGACCAGCACCCAGGGCTACGTCCATCGTCCAGATCGGCGTTGCGTTCAGATGAACATCGACCCGGTTTTCGAACTTCCCGTCTTTTAAGTCGATATCCTGTTTTTCTTCCCTCGGCTTTAGTTCAATGGTCGGAATGTGCGTCGTGGCGTCGCGATCCACGGACATCGAGTACGTGCCAACCGTTTGCCTGGTATCAGCTTTTATAAGTTCGGAGGTTGGTTCACTGATAAAAAACCGCCCGGCTCCGCCCGACAACTTCAGTACAGCTTCGCGGGTGTCGCCTTCCATCGATTCGGAAAACGTATTGGTATGCGCTTCGGTGGTTTCTGAATCCCGGCGATCCCGTTCAGACCGATAATCATCTTCATTATCACGGTCAGCAGTACCGTTGTCATCGTCGTCATCATCTGAATCGCTTTCGTTGTTGTTATCGTCGTCATCATCGTGATTCCAGCGCATATGAAACTCATCGCGGTCCCGATTGTGCGACAGAAAGCCGAACAGGGTTGTGGGTACGGCGACGGCCAGCATAACCGTGGTGATAAAAGCCGCCGGATTGCCGCGTCGTTCGAGAATCACATTAACACCGGCCAGAATCAGCAGCACCGGCCACAGGTTCACGAGCGAGTGCCAGTCGACGTCCAAAACCCCTGCCCGCCGGGCCAGGAAAAGCACCCCCAGCGTAAGCAGAAAAATCCCCCAGAATAATCCGTTTCTTCGTTGCATAAGACTTGTCAGATGTAGGATATAAGATGTAGGCTACAGGTGCACTGAATCCGGTAGGACATCATACAGCCTATACCCTACACCATACGTCACTTATAGTGTTCCGCTGGTTGGATTCGTTGGGTCGTTGTGCGTAGGATCGTTTTTATACGGATCACTTTTGTACGGATCGTGCTGATTCGGGTCAAAGGGCGTCCGGATACGATCCCGAAAAATCAACCATAAACCGATCGCAATCAGAATAAATGGCCACAGATCGCCAAAGTCAATGTCGAAGTAGCGGTCAATCAAAAACATGACGCCAAGGAGAATCAAAATTCCCCCACCAAGGAGACTGCGGTCGGGCGATGCGGGTTTATTGGGATTGTAAGGATTCATGAAAATAGGGTTTGCGTAAACGGTTGATTGAAGCACAGCGCCTGTCGAACGACGCTCCGGCAATGCGATCCACAAGATAACATAAATGATGATCGCCGGGAAATGGGGCAGAAAAATCCCGATGACAAATAACACGCGCACCAGGGTGCGATCAATACCAAAGTAGTCGGCTAAACCAGCGCATACGCCCCCAATCTGGGCCTGGTCAGCAATCCGTTCTAAGCGTTTGTTCATGGCTTCTAGTGTCTAAAACCGATGTAAACCTAGCCGATGAATGCCTGCCAAGAAAGGAGAATAGGAAGAATGGACGCGCTTATGGATGGATGTATGTTTTCAATGATAGTAGGTAATACATAGTAGTGGATTTTACTCCTCCTCTATGGCTTCGAGAATGTCCATCAGCTCACCAAACTCTTTGTTACCGGGCTGTTCTTCAATACCTCCGCTTAAGGCGATCCCGCGTATCGCCGATAATTCGGCCAGCAACTCATGGACGTTTTCGGCAGAGATGCCCGTTCCCAGCAAAATGGAATAGCGGGTCGACGGCCGTTGCAGCAGTGTTTTCAGGTCATCCTCCATATTGACGGGACCGTTGCTCTCGAGCAACACATAATCGGCATTGGCAGCCCCCGTCTGCAGTAAGGTATCAAGCTGGTCGAGGGTTAGCTGAGCCACATCGACCCGAAGAATAAACCGGAGCTCTTTATCCGATATACCCAGCGTGCTCAGGTAAGGCAGCAAAGCCGCTTCGTCGACCTGTAGCAAGTCGGGCTGGTATGTTTCCAGCAGTTGCTCAATGGCTTCAGGATCTGTCGATCTGGTTTCGCCAACAATCTGTACACCAGCGAGCCAGCCCCTTATTTCAGCAAACTTGGCTGGCTCTACATAGTCCGGTGAATCCGTATCCATCGAAAAGCCAAGCATGTCGACACCCATACCGGCACAGTATCGGGCATCGCTTAGGTTCGTAACATTCGAGATTTTAACCAGCGTTTTGAGAGCCATAGTAATAGGTAGCCGTAAGCCGTGACAAGGATTGTATGTGGCCGCAAAGTTACGGACACACGCCCATAGTCTTACGCTCTTCCCGTCCGGATTGTTCACCTTCGGACAGCCGTGTACGATTTCGGACACGTGTTAAACGACCAAACAGGCCAATCCAGATCAGAAAAACGGTTTTAATGCTTTGGCAAAGCATTTGTTCTACAAAAGTTAATCTTATTCTTTTGGCATGAAACGGACGTACCTGGGTGAGTTTGAAGAAGTGGTTCTGTTGACCGTTGCGGTCCTGCACGAAGGGGCTTATGGCGTAGCGATTACCGATGAGCTGGACCGGCAAACGGGCCGGTCGGTAAGCATCAGCGCGGTTCATGCGGCCCTGCATCGGCTGGAAGAGAAGGGCATGCTTGCCTCGCGCATGGGCGAAGCAACCGCCGAACGGGGTGGTCGGCGGAAGCGCCTGTTTACGGTTACGGCGCTGGGTAGCCGCACCCTGCATGACATCCGTGCCACGCGTGATCAATTGTGGAATTCGATTTCTCCGAATGCCTTACCCGCTATCAGTATATGAAGACCAATCATTCTCCATTACCTGGCAACGGCCAACCACCCCGCTGGGCCGACCGCCTGCTCGAATGGTTCTGCGCTCCCCACTTACTGGAGGAAGTGCAGGGCGATTTGCACGAGCGGTTCATCCGGGATGTGAGCGCGGTCGGTATCCGGACCGCCAATCGGCGCTACTGGATCAATGTGTTCCAATTCATGCGACCCTTCGCGCTGAAACGTACAGGCGTCGTTCACCATCCTTCACCAGGGTTACTCAGTTTATTTATGATACGCAACTACGTCAAGATCTCGCTCCGCAACCTGGCCAAGCACCGGGCCAGCGCGCTTATCAACTTGTTTGGCCTTACGCTGGGCGTAACAGCCTGTCTGGTCATTTACCTGATCACAAATTACGAACTGCGTTACGATGCATTTCACCCGAACGGTGAGCGAATTTACCGGTTGGTGGGCGAAGCCCAATACGGCAAAACGGGCGAGAAACATCCGGTGGGGTTCGTCCCGAATGCCGTTCCGGCAGCCATCCGAAAAGAGATCATGGGTCTGGAAACGGTAACCGCGTTTCACAATATCTCGTCTGAGGTGCTGGTCCCGAACGGGAAGGAAAAGCCGAAGCGATTTGAGGGCAGCAAGCACGATGAGATTGTGGTGGTCGAGCCGCAGTACTTCGACATATTCACGTACCAGTGGCTGGCCGGCAACCCTAAAACCGCGTTGAGGGAGCCGTTTGACCTGGTTCTGTCCAAACGGAAAGCCCATTTGTATTTTGGCGAACTACCCGTTGAGCAAATGATTGGCCGGGAGGTCATCTATCAGGATTCTGTGCGCATGCGTGTGACAGGTATCGTAAACGACTGGGCACAACCAAGCGATTTTGTCTTTACTGATTTCATTTCCTTTGCCACGATTCAGGCGAGCCAGCTCAAACAGAGCATAGACCTGAACCAATGGAGCGACCTTTGGTCGGCTTCGCAGGCGTTTGTCAAACTGCCAGCAGGAACAACACCCGCCCAACTCACTGCGCAGTTCCAGCGTTTTGGCAAAGCCCATTTCACGAAAGGGATGGAGCTTTCCTTTACGCCTGCTTTACAACCCCTGTCCGACCTTCATTTCAACGATGCGTACGATGATAATTATTCCCGGAAGGCCCACTTGCCAACGCTTTACGGCCTGATGGCCATTGCCGCCTTTATTCTGCTGATTGCCGCCATCAATTTCATCAACTTAGCGACAGCGCAGTCGGCGCAACGGGCAAAGGAAACCGGCATTCGAAAAGTGATGGGGAGTAGCCGATCCAATCTGATTTTTCAGTTCCTGAGCGAAACAACGTTGCTAACCATTGTGGCCGTCATCCTTTCGCTGGCGCTCGTTAAGCCGATTCTTATTGCTTTTCAATCCCTGACGCCCCAGGGCCTGACGTTCGATTTATTCAGCTGGCAGACGCTGGCCTTCCTACTGGCAGTTACGGTGATTACGTCACTTCTGGCGGGTTTTTACCCCTCCTGGGTACTTTCGTCCTACGTTCCGGCGATCACGCTGAAAGGACAGACAGCGCACAAAAACGGGCAGAAGGGCTATTTCCGAAAGGGGCTGATTGTGTTTCAGTTTACCGTTTCGCTGGTGTTTATTATTGGCACGATGATGGTCAGTCGACAGCTCAATTTTATGCGCAATAAGGACCGGGGCTTTTCAACGAATGCCATTATTTCCATCCATCCCGGTCGCGATGAAAAGGGATTGGTACTGGCGCAGAAACTAAAGCAACTCGCGGGCGTCGAGCGCGTTACGATGGAATGGTTTCCCCCCATGGGTTCGTCCTTCATGGTGACCAAACTGAAATACCAGGGTAAAAAAGAGGTGGAGATGGACGTGTCGGCCAAAATAGGCGACGAAAATTTCATTCCCCTGTATCAGTTGCGCCTGGTAGCCGGTCGAAATTATGCAAAGAGCGACTCGCTCCGGGAATTTGTCATCAATGAGACCTACGCCAAAGCCCTTGGCTTCAGGAAACCAGCCGACGCCCTGAATCAACTAATTGGCTTTCAGGACAAAAAGTACCCAATTGTCGGGGTAGTAGCTGATTTTCACGAACAATCGTTTCACGAAAAGATCGGACCCGTGTTTATCGGTTATATGCCACAGCGATCGCGGAATATTGGGGTCAAGCTGGCCACCAAAGGTCACCAGATCAGCGATGTAAAGGCGACACTGGCCCGTATGGAACAACAGTGGAAGACCGTCTACCCCGACAATAAATTTGACTATACATTTCTGGACGATTCCATTGCCAAACTCTACGAGAAAGAGCAGAAAACGGCCCAGCTCGTTAATACCGCCACGGCCATTGCCATTCTCATCTCGTGCATGGGTCTGTTTGGCCTGGCAACCTTTATGGCCCAGCAACGGACCAAAGAAATTGGTGTTCGAAAAGTGCTGGGTGCATCGGTGGGCAGTATTGTTGCTCTGCTGTCCAAAGACTTTCTGAAGTTGGTGATCGTGGCCTTGGCGCTGGCTTCGCCCATAGCATGGTGGGCGATGAACCAATGGCTAAAGGACTTTGCCTACAAAGTTGACTTCAGCTGGTGGGTCTTTGCCCTCGCCGGCGTTCTGGCTGTCGGTATCGCGCTGTTAACCATAGGGTTCCAAAGCGTGAAGGCCGCCTTGATAAACCCGGCTAACAGCTTGCGATCCGAATAATGTAGAGACGCATACTGGCGTCTCCTATGCGTCAGCAACAAGCATAGAAATCCATACATCCGTATTGCTGACGCATGTGAGACGCCAGTATGCGTCTCTACTTCACCCGGTTATAAATTTCCCGGAAATTGGTAACGCTTTCGGCAATTTCGGGACCGTTGTTTTCCCAGTGGTACTCATACTCGGCGGAGATCGGGCCTTTGAAATGCTGACGCTTCAGTTCGGCAATGACCTGCTCAACGTTGCAATCGCCCGTGCCCCAGATAACGTCGTGGTATTTCCCCTCCGGCGTATCCCTTTTCACGTCCTTAAAGTGCATACCCAGCACGTGGCCGTTCAGTTTTTTCAAACACTCGACCGGATTCAGGCCCGAACGCACCCAGTGACCAATGTCGGAGCAGGAACCAACGTATTTGCTCCCGCCAATGGCGGCCAGCACCGTATCGGGATGCCAGTACCGTGACGGTTTGGGGTGATTGTGGAGCGCCACGTTAATTTTGTACTGGTCGGCCAGTTTCCGCACCAGTGGCATTTGCTCCGGCGTTGGCTCCGAGTTAATGTTCAGGATACCCATGTCCTTCGCAAATTCGAATACATTCTTCCAATCTTCATCAGTTTTTGGGCTGACAACGCCATACGCCACCACCGTAAGCCCACGGTCTTTGATCAGCTTTTTAACCGCCTGCCGGGTAGAGGCACTCATGTTGAAGTCCATTTTACCCTCCAAACCAGCCCCGATAACCTGGCCGGGGTATGCCTCAACGTATTTAAGCCCACAACTATCGATTTTCCGTAGGGCTTCCGCGAAAGGGAACAAACGAAACGAATAGGCCTGAGAACCGAGTTTCCAGCCCGCTTTATCTTCCGGCCCTTTCTGAGCCAGCAACGGGAGTACATTCAGCATCAGGAGCGCCCCGCAGATCAGCGATTTTATTGAGGATGTCATGGAAAAGGAATGATATGTTCCTGCACTAAAGGACAGGTAGTACCAACTTTACCCACCGCGATGTGTCGTTTACAGCCAACGGTGTTTTTAAAAAGGATGTCAACCCAGTCGCCAGCGTCCGGTTCAGGACGGGCCGATGTCCAGAATCGGACATTCACGACACCTGCACTTCAGCCAAAACCCGATTTCTACTCTCAGAAAGTACTCTATTAGTTCTGGCAAGGCATTTGATCAGCAAATATAGAACTAATTAAACCCCATGAAACGGACCTACCTGGGCGAGTTTGAAGAGATCGTTCTCCTCACCGTTGCCGTGCTGGAAGGGCAGGCGTATGGCGTGGCGCTCACCCACGAAATCATTGAACAGACCGGTCGCTCGGTGCGGTTGAATCAAATTCACGCGGCCTTACAGCGGCTGGAAGACAAAGGCATGCTGAAATCAGACATGGGAGAACCCACGGCTGAGCGTGGTGGTCGCCGGAAGCGATTGTTTACGGTAACCGCCTACGGACGTCGGACGTTGCAGGAAATTCAGGAGGTGCGGGTCACGCTGTGGAACCGGTTGCCAAACCCACTCAACCCGGCTATCAGTTTATGAGCAACGCCCCTACCCCGCCCCGTTTCGCCGATCGTTTACTCAGGCTCTTTTGTGCTCCCCACCGACTAGAAGAAGTGCAGGGCGATCTGCACGAGGAGTTTGTCTGGCAGGTCAGGCGAATTGGGGAAGCACGGGCCCGTTGGCGCTACTGGTGGGACGTGCTGGGATTTATTAGGCCACGGCCTGGACGGTCCCGGGCCGGATGGCCATTCGCCATCCAGCACCCGGAAAAACAGAACTCAACTACCTTCTTATTATCCTTTGTTATGCTACGTAATTACATAAAAATCGCCTGGCGCAGCCTCTTGAACAACCGATTCTATTCGCTGATCAACATGGCAGGCCTGACCGCGGGCTTAGCCGTGGGTATTCTGATCCTGCTTTGGGTCCAGGATGAACTAAGCTTCGACCGGTTTCACCATCAGGCGACAACTATATACCGGCTCGAAAACTGGGCTGGCACAGGCAACAGCCGTCAAATCTGGACATCGACCGTTGCTCCCATTGCCGAGCTTGGCAAAAAAGAACTGCCAGATATAAAAGACGGCGTTCGGTTATCGTACAACGGCACCTACACGCTGTTTAAATACAAAAATAAAACCATCAATGAGGAACACACCCTGTTCGCCGATCCGAGCTTGTTCTCCGTGTTCGACTTCGCGCTCAAACAGGGAAACCCAGCAAAGCCTTTCCCGGATAATCACTCGATTGTGCTGACAGAAAGCACCGCCAGGCGCTATTTCGGCGACGAAAACCCACTCGGGAAAGTCCTCGTTGTTGGGAAGGGGAATGCCTTTAAGGTGAGCGGCATTACGGCGGACTTTCCCAAAAATTCGAGTATTCAGGCCGACATGATCCTGCCGCTTTCGTTACTGTTCGAAACAATGTATCAGAATAGTACAGATGGTCGAAACCAAAATAACGACTTTGGCAATTTCAACTACACCACCTATTTGCTGCTCCAGCCGGGTGCTTCCACTAGCCGTCTGACCAGTCAATTACGCACGATTCACCTCCGCAACAAGCCCGACGATACCGACCTAACGTACCTGCTTCAGCCCCTGCCCGACATGCACCTTTACAAAGCGGATGGCTCGGAGGGGGGTATTGAAACGGTCAGGATGTTTTCCATCATTGCCCTGCTTATCCTGGCGATCGCCTGTATCAACTATGTTAATCTGTCTACGGCCCGTTCGTTGCTACGCTCCAAAGAAATCAGCATGCGAAAGATCGTGGGGGCGGCCCGCGGACAGCTTTTCGTCCAGTTTCTGATCGAAACCGCGCTGCTCTTTTCTTTCGCTGCCGCTCTGGCTATCGGCCTTATTTACGGGCTGCTCCCTTCCTACAACCAGCTTTCAGGCAAACAGCTTATCCTCGATTTTTCGGACTACCACATCTGGCAGTTAATTGGCCTGACTATCATCGGAACGTTGGCCGCATCGAGTATCTATCCGGCCCTGCTGCTCTCTTCGTTTGAACCCCTCAAAGCTCTGAAAGGAAAAGTATCGTCCGGGCTGAATGAGGCTAGTTTTCGAAAAATACTGGTTGTCGTCCAGTTTACCGTGTCGGTCATACTCATTGCGGGAACCTTCGTTATCAGCAATCAACTGCAGTACATCCGCTCCAAAGAACTGGGGTACGACAAAACGCATGTATTTGGCTTTTTTATGCGCGACATGGGCCAACACTACGACGCGGTAAAAGCACAACTACTGAATCAGCCCGGCGTGAACGCCGTCACCCGGGCCAGTTCGAACATTGTCAGCCTGGGCGGACAAACCGGTGATAATGAATGGGATGGAAAAGAGCAGGGCGAAACCATGTTTGTGCGGCCGGTAGCCATCGACAAAGATTTTATCCCGTTCTTCAAGATAAAGCTGGTACAGGGCACTAATTTTACGGGTGCCGTTGCCGATTCGCTGCATTTTATTCTGAATGAAACCGCCGTAAAAACGGCCCGCATCAAGGACCCGATTGGCAAACGATTCAGGCTATGGAAGCGTACCGGAACGATTATCGGCGTTGTCAACGATTTTCATTTTGAATCGATGCGTCAGAAAATAGAGCCGGTTATTTTCGACTACAGCCCCGAGCAGATGCAGGCCATTTACATCAAAACAACGGGCAATGATGCCAGCCAGGCAGTTGCAGCCGCCCAACGTTCGTGGAAACAATATAATTCAGAATATCCGTTTGACTATACGTTCCTGAACGACTCCTTCAATAACCTGTACAAGTCGGAGGAGCAATCGGGGCTGCTGTTCAATATTTTCTCGACCATCGCCATCCTCATTTCCTGCCTGGGTTTATTCGGTCTGGCCACCTATACCGCTCAGGTACGCACTCGCGAGATTGGCGTCCGGAAAGTGCTGGGTGCCAGCATAATCGGCATCATCCAGCTACTGGCCAGGGATTTCGTCAAACTGGTTCTGATCGCCATTGTCATCGCCGTTCCCATAGCCTGGTATACCATGAATCGGTGGTTGCAGGACTTCGCCTACCGGATTGACATTCAGTGGTGGGTCTTTGCGGTATCAGGTCTACTGGCCCTAGCCATTGCCCTGCTCACGGTCAGCTACCAGAGTATCCGGGCCGCGTTGATGAACCCGGTCAAGAGTTTACGAAGTGCTGAGTAACCTAGTATTTCCAGAAGCTAAAGTATAGGGGGTAATTCGTAATGTAAAAGAGTGTTCTTTTATTTTTTGCCCGAAAGCTGAAAATCAGGTAGTTACGAAATAGGGCAAAAATCGCCAAATGTAAAGATTTGAATTTGGCTTGCATTGAGGTTGGATTTTGAAAAGCAAAAGCGAGTAAAAGCCCGTCAAAACTTGACGGGCCTTAAAGGATTTAGGCTTTAAAACGGCCAATCACGTTTTTAATCATATGTTCTGACCATTCCATATAATAGCTACCAACCATGTCAGGATTGTTAAAAACGAACTCGTATAGCAAAGGGGTAAACTCCCTCTCTTCTTCAAGAGACTTAAATTTTGATAGATGGTTAAGCCTACAAATAACCCATTCGGCAGTACGATGGCATCTATTATGTACTTCCTTCTCTTTCTTATTCATAAAATTTAAGCCCTGCAAGGCTTTTTTGTGCTTAAATGCCATTTAAATGCGATTTATTGGGGTGTCAAATTGACTTTAGTCTTACCATCGTCAATTACGTATCCATTGTCAGACTTATGTAAAGAATAGAACCTTTTTTGGTCCTTCTGCTCTATCATCAAAGAGTCATTGGATATTTCATTCGTCATAGAGCCAAATTCAGCGTGATAAACGCCCTCATTGTTGTTCTTGAATCTATACTCCATCTTAGCCATTGATAAGAATCCAACAGCTACAGGGTTCTTTTGCATAGAAGAATCCATTTGAATCTTTGCTTGGAAGGCTTTGCCCTCTAAATCGCTCTCGGAAACGGTCTTAGAGATACAGGCTGCAAAAAGCAATACACAAGGGAGAAGTAGGGTTGATTTCATGTTAGGAGTGCTTTATTGGTGAAATGTATCGCGAATTTTTACATTTCGGTTTAGGGATACAATTAGAGATACAAGTGAAATGAGTTAAATGCAATTAACTATAGAATGTAAGTCTAATTTTTACATTTGAGACTAGACTTGCATTTAGACTTACAATTAGGCTTACATAGGTTATTAGTAAAATTCAACTAGCAATTCTTTCTTCTATTCTGTCAATCCTTCGTTCTATCCGTTCAAGTTGTCCTTTCATTGACGGTTCAAAAAGGTGTAATTATGTAGTTAGACAACCTTGAACGTGATACAGCTTTAGTATGCCAGAAATAGGGATTGAACTCGAAGGATAATTGCTATTATCAGGCTGTATTGAAAGAGAGTCATCTCCAGTAAAGTAGTAGCAACGCTTTACCGTAAAATGAACTCTGTGGTCTTGCTGGTAAACTATAATGTAAACCTCACTATTACGAAGATCGCCCAACTGTTCTGTCTGTCGGCCTATGACAAAATCGCCTTGCTTAATAGTTGGATGCATTGAGTCTCCACGAACTTGCAAACTGACCAACGAACCCCTAAAAAGGTAGCTCGGAAAAGTAAATGTGTCTAACTCTTTATAATAGTCTGGTTCATCTAAAATAGTTGGCGTACCAGCCGCAACTTTAATGTCTATAGTAATAATTAGATAGATTGCTTTTTAAACTGTACTGTTTCTTTTGATAGTGCTTCTTGCAATGCTTTCGTTACTTTCTCCTTTAGCGGCTTATAGATTTTGTCGGGCAATGCGTGTGCTGTTGGTACAGCACACGCCAGCATTCGCAGTTCATCAAGGGTGAATTGCTGCATAGCGTTACAATTATGGCTATGTTAATATACTGATTGTTAACCTTAGTACCCTGTATTTTCAGATAAGTGAAATTCAATAGCTTTCATTTTTAATCCTTTGTAATATCAGGTTTTTTTTTAAAATGGATAGCTCTACCATCTTTTATACTATCATACTCACCAATCAATATTCTTTTTTGGGAATTTTCTAATGTTCCTTCGTATATTTTTGATATAATATGGTGATTTTCTACTAAAGGTTTAGTCTTGTCGTGTGAATTTGTTACCTCGTAATCTTGAATCCAGGTTCCTGTCCTTGAAGAAATTTCAATTAATAAAGCGTACTTTTCTACATGTGGGACTTTAAACCAACCCAGTGTAATTTCTCTGTTTTGAGCTATCTCATTTTCACGAAAATTATATTCAATTGGGAATCCACTCGTCATTTTTTTAACTCCATTCGCATCTATTGATTCTACTTCTAGCACCTGAGGAAGGTAAGTGATTCTAACTCGAATGTCATATATAGGATATTTTTCTCCCCCTTCAAGATATGCCACAATTTCCTTTTCATAAGATTTCTCCCAAATTTTTATAAATGGGTAATTTTTACGTGGCTCATCTCCACCAGTAGTGTAATTATAAGCTCTAAGAACTTGTTGGGATAGCTTTGAAGCTAATTCATTATTCTCCTGTCTAAATTTATCTATAACTTTTTCTTGCTTATTGATTTTTGACTGTAAATCATCATTTTGAATTTTCAATTCTTCATTCTGATGTTTCAATCCCAGTACTTCATTATGCGTTTTCTCCCCAGTCTCTTTAATTGACTTGGTATTTTCTGATGAGCCAATTTCCTTAAATAAGGTTGCTACCCCTCCTACAACTACAACAATTGCAATCCAGTGTACAGGTTTTATGCTAGAAACCCCTTTTTGTGAGTACCCCAACATCAATATGCCTGTAATTAACACCACAAGGCCAATTCCAATTGTCCAGACTGCCATTTTCTTGATCATCGATATGTATAGCCTACTACTTAGGTCATGCAAAAAGACGGAAGCGAATATATGCGTTTTAAGCTCTTATAGAGTATTTCTCTTAGTTAAGCAGATCAAAAAAAGATCGTCTAACTCAGTTGACGACCTCGCACCTACAGGCAAAAAGTGAGATTTTGACCACTTTTTAGACCGAAAGTTATCCACATTTCAAAATGGCTTATATCTCATTTAAGTACAATTTGAACAAAGCGTAAATTTTTACATTTGGAAATGTGAGTTTTTACATTTGGTTTTGTGATCTATAAAAGCTGCCGTTCAGCAAAAAATCCATTGTCCAGAAGCGTACAAAAAATGTCCGATTCTGGACAATAGCGTTCCGGTTAATTTACAAAAAAGAGCCATTCCTGAGCGGATTGACTCTTTTTTTGATTTGGCGAGGCATTTGTTATACATATACACAACTAATGAATTCTGATGAAAGGAACGTACTTAGGCGAGTTTGAAGAAGTCGTTTTACTGGCCGTCGCTATCCAGTCGGGCGATGCGTATGGGGCAGCGGTCGTTTCAGAGATTGAGCAGCAGATGAATCGGCCGGTCAATCTGGGGGCTGTGCATTCGGCACTCAACCGGCTTCAGGAGAAAGGCCTGGTCAAATCAGAGATGGGTGGCGTAACACCCGAGCGGGGCGGGCGTCGGAAACGGCTTTATTCGGTGACCGCCTACGGCCGCCGGGCCCTGGAGGAGATTCGTCAGGTGCGCAATCAAATGTGGGACGCCATTCCTGGAACAGCCTGGTCATGAGCAAGTCCACCAGACCACAGCCACCCCGCTGGTCCACGCGCCTGTTGCGCTGGTTGTGCGCCCCGCACCGGGTAGAAGAACTGGAAGGTGACCTGGATGAACTGTTCCAGGAGCGAGCCAAATCAGTAGGGCTACAAAAAGCCCGCTGGCGATACGTACGCGACGTGCTGAGCTTACTGCGGCCTTCGCTGATGAAACGAAAAGCCAACAATTATCCATCACTTTTCTTCCTGAGTCCACTCATGTTACGAAACTACTTGACCATCGCTTTTAGAAACCTGATTAGGAGCCGGGTGTATTCATTCATCAACATCGTTGGGCTAGCGTCGGGTATGGCGGTGGCCATGCTCATTGGCCTCTGGATTTATGATGAACTGTCCTTCGACAGAAGCAACAAAAACTACGACCGAATTGCCAAGCTCTGGCAGTTTGTCAAGTTCGATGTCGAGAAAGCGTCCTATGATGTGCTGCCCATTCCGTTAGCGCAGGAATTACGAAGTAAATACCCTGATTTCGAATCGGTTGGTTTGTCGGTAACGCGTACTGTTATTCTGGCAACCGGAGAACAAAAGCTACTGAAAACGGGCAATTATGTCGAGCCAGATCTTATCAGGATGCTGTCGCCGACTATCCTATCAGGTACGTCGTTTGGGGCCAATGATGTCAATTCGATTCTCCTGTCTGAATCACTCGCCAAGGCCATATTCGGAGCCGAAAACCCGGTCAATAAGCTAGTCAAACTGGACAATAAACAAACGGTGAAGGTGACGGGTGTTTATAAAGATTTTCCGGCCAACAATACGTTCAGCGACGTACTGTTTCTGATTCCCTGGAAATTCTTTGCCGCCAACGATGATGCGGCCAAGCGCGACCAGGATCAATGGGATTCTAACTCGTACCAGATTTTCGCCCAGCTCAAACCGGGTGCCGACGTCAATCAGGTATCGGCTAAAATCAAGGATATTCGGATGAAGCGGGATAATCCACCGGGATACAAACCTGAGTTTTTTCTACATCCAATGAGCAAATGGCATCTGTATTCGGATTTTAAAGATGGTGTCAATACAGGCGGTTTCATCACGTTTGTCTGGTTGTTCGGTAGCATCGGCCTCATTGTGCTGCTACTGGCCTGCATTAATTTCATGAACCTGAGTACCGCCCGAAGTGAGAAACGTGCTAAGGAAGTCGGTATTCGGAAAGCGATTGGGTCGTTGCGGAGTCAACTGATTACGCAGTTTTTCAGCGAATCACTGCTGATGGCTATGTTAGCTTTTGTGCTGGCTATTCTGTTCGTACAACTTACCTTACCGTTTTTCAATCAGGTAGCCGAGAAAAAAATAGTCATGTTGTGGACTAATCCGCTGTTCTGGCTGGCCGGACTAGGTTTCAGTCTACTAACGGCTTTGATCGCGGGTAGTTATCCAGCCTTGTATTTATCCTCGTTTCAGCCCATCAAAGTGCTCAAAGGTATCATGCGTACCAGTCGTTCGGCCACTATTCC
This sequence comes from Spirosoma humi, assembly GCF_054776575.1. Lineage (NCBI taxonomy): Bacteria > Pseudomonadati > Bacteroidota > Cytophagia > Cytophagales > Cytophagaceae > Spirosoma > Spirosoma humi. The sequence continues at coordinate 802,080 of NZ_BAAHBR010000017.1, read as the reverse complement.
ACGCCGAGTGCTGGTCGGTTTTCAGTTTACGGTTTCCGTTACACTCATCATCGGCACCATCATCATATTCCGCCAGATCGAACACGCTAAAAATCGCCCCGTAGGGTATAACCGCAGTCATTTGATCGAGGTCCCGATGAGCACCCCCGAACTGCTCGGGCATTACATGGCCCTGCGCAATGATCTGCTTACTACAGGGGCCGTGACCAATATGTCGGAATCGGCGAATTCGGTGACGGTGCAGTACGATGGCACAACTGCCATTTCGTGGAGAGGCAAAAAAAGGGGTAGCAAGCCGCTGGTGATGTCGAATTATGTAACGCACGACTTCGGCAGCACGGTTGGCTGGCAGGTAAAGGAAGGGCGGGATTTCTCCCGGAATTTTCCGACAGACAGCACCTCGATGATCTTGAACGAAGCAGCCGTAAAACTGATGGGCTTCAAACGGCCGATTGGCGAAATCGTTCTGAAAGATGACAGGGAATATACCGTGATTGGTGTCATCAAGGACATGGTGAAAGAAGATCCGTTCAAGCCCGCCACTCCGTCTTTTTTTGCGATTAATTACCAGAACGTCAATACGATTAACTTACGCCTTGCCCCGCAGCTATCAACCCATGAAGCCTTGGCAAAAGTAGAACAGGTAGTCAAAACATATAGCCCCGATGCTCCTTTCGACTACAAATTCGTAGATGACCAGTATGACCGGAAATTCGGAACCGAAGAGCGGATTGGTCGATTGGCAGGAGGCTTTACCATTCTAGCCATTCTGATTAGTTGTCTGGGTTTATTTGGACTAGCATCGTTCATGGCCGAGCAACGGACCAAAGAAATTGGCATTCGGAAAGTGCTGGGAGCCTCGGTGTTCAACGTCTGGCAGCTGCTCTCGAAAGAGTTTGTCTTACTGGTGCTTGCTGCCTTCTGCCTGGCGACCCCTATTGCCTACTATGTTTTATCAGACTGGCTCCAGAACTATCAGTACCGAACCGAACTGTCGTGGTGGATTTTTGCGAGCGCGGGTGCCGGTGCCTTACTGGTGACTCTATTAACCATAAGCTACCAAAGTATTAAAGCCGCCCTGATGAACCCGGTCAAAAGCCTGCGGGCCGAATAAGTATGAAACCTGTTGCCAATCCACCCCGCTGGGCCACGAGGCTGCTGCGCTGGTTGTGCGCCCCGCACCGGGTAGAAGAACTGGAAGGCGACCTGGACGAGCTGTTCCAGGAGCGGGTCCGGTCGGTGGGGCTGCGTCGAGCGCGGGGGCGCTACGTCCGCGATGTGCTCAGCCTGATGCGGCCATCCATGATCCGACGAATACCAAACGAATACCCAGCGTCGGATCAGCCAGCCCTTTTTCATTTACATCCCGATATGATTCGTACCTACTTTACCATCGCATGGCGAAATCTGATCGCCAACAGAACGGCTTCGTTTATCAATATAGTGGGCCTGTCCATTGCGGTTGCCTGTAGCATTGCCGTGTTTCTGATTTTGAAAAACTTCTGGACTCTCGACAATTTTCATACCAACGGCGACCGAATTTTCATGGTCGAATATACCCAGAAAGATGAATCTGAATTGCGGACGTTCGGCGATGCACCCGCGCCTATTGCAGCCGCTTTAGCTACCGATTTTCCGCAGATTAAGCAAACCGTCCGGGTAGAGCACGAGGGAGTGACGGTGTTTTACAAAGAGAGCATCATCGAAGAGACGATCACCTACGCCGATTCCAATTTCTTCCGGGTTTTTACCTTTCCGCTGGAATACGGCGACTCGACCGCCCTCAGCAACCCCACCGCCCTAATTCTGAGCCACGATCTAGCCGAAAAGTATTTTCCCGGACAGATCCCTATTGGCCAGCCATTTACAGTCACCACGGGCAACCACGAACAAAAACAGTTTGTCGTGCGTGGCGTAGCCAGGGCGTTCCCGAACAACGCCGGCATTCGTTTCGACCTGCTGACGGGCTACCACCCGGTTCACTCAGCCCTCAAAAATCAGGACTGGCGTACGCATATCCGGGCCGTTTTTGTGGAGGTGAATCAAAAGACCGACATGACAAAGTTAGCCGGACAACTGACCCCCTACGTGGCCCGATACAATGCCCGGAACCCCGAAAAGCCTATCGAGTCGTTTGTCTTCGATAACCTCCGCAACCCCGCACCAAATGCCCACACCGTATACCGGCGGCCTGCCGAAGCCAACGACCCCCTGGCAACGATTCTGTTCTCGACAATGGCACTGGTTATGATGGCCGTTTCATGTATCAATTACGTGAATATTTCCCTGGGGGGCGTTACCAAACGCCTGAAAGAAATTGGTATGCGGAAGGTACTGGGCGGTACCCGTCAGCAACTGATCGTGCAGTTCATGGTCGAAAATATACTACTTTGTGCTATCGCGCTTACGCTGGGGCTAGTCGTAACGAGCGTGTTTCTGGTTCCGCTCTTCAACGACGTCATGGTTATGACCATCTCGTTATCCTTCAGCCAGAATGTATCGTTATGGGTATTTCTGGTAGGTATTCTGCTCTTCACGGCCGTTGCGTCGGGCGCCTATCCGGCTCTGTACGTGTCGGCATTCCGACCTATCGTCGTGTTTGCGGGCAAGCAGCAATTTGGGACGAAGCGAACTGTTGGGCGGGTGCTGCTGGTAGGCCAGTTTGCACTGGCGTTCGTAGCCGTTATCATTGGTGTGGTGGTACCTGGCGCGGGCTTGCAATGGAAGCAAATGTACTGGGGCTACAACCCCGACCACACGCTGGCCGTTCGCCTGACGGACAGTACTCAGTACGCAATCCTGAAAAACGAACTCCGGTCCAACGCATCAGTGCGGGCAGTGGCTGGTGCCGAAACACATGTCGGCGAGTCGATGGATTTTCGCGAGATTTGGATAGACGGTAAAGAAAAACGAACGATCGTTTACGCGGTAGGTCCTGATTACCTGCAAACTCTGGGACTGGAGCTAGTAAAAGGGCAGCTCTTCAATGCAGCGCAAACCGATCATAATGCGGAGTCGGTTCTGATAAACGAAACCTTCAGGCGGCAACACGGCCTGAAAGAGCCCGTGATTGGGAAGGCCATGCGGCTCGACAGTCAGTTAGTAACAGTCGCGGGCATTGTCAATGATTTTAAGTTGTATGGATCGGGAGCAGCACGGCCCGCTTTATTCCGAACCGCAGCCGTGCCTCAGTTTCAGTATCTACTTGTAAAAGTCGAGCCGGGGAGCGGACCTAAGGTAGCCGCCGATATAGAGCGAATATGGAAAGCGAATTTTCCCCACTCAACGGCATCGTACTTTTACCAGAAAGATGTGTTCGATTCGTTCTACACTTCCATCGAGAAGTTAGCTATTAGTTTTGGCTACATTGCCGGACTGGCTTTACTAATTGCCTGCATGGGTCTGTACGGGTTGGCTACGCAGCATTTCGTGCGTCGGGTAAAAGAAGTGAGTGTCCGAAAAGTGCTGGGTGCTACCGTGTCGCAGATCATCGTGCTGGTGAATCGCGAGTTCATTCTGTTGCTCTGCATAGCCAGCCTGCTTGCCAACGTCGTCTGTTATGTGGGTGTCAAGGTAGTCTTACAAAACGCGGAGCAATTTACGGGGCCGTTCCGACCGGGCCTGCTACCGTTTGTCATCGCCAACGCGCTGGTATTTGCCACGGCCGTCGTGGCTGTTGGTGTGCAAAGCTGGAAAATCGCTCATGTGCACCTATCAGAAGCCCTGAAAAATGCGGAGTAAACAACACATCGAGTAAGGATAGGCCATCCTGAATTGACCAGTTCTGTTTGGCTCTATGAGCGGGTCAACTGGCCACCGCGATCTCGACAGGGTCTAAAAACGCAAAAATATCAACTTATGCCTCTGTCATCAACAAGGCCATCCGCGCGGATGGCCTTGTCCGTTTCAGTACGTCCAGTGTCCAATAGCGGACACCGGACCAATTACCTATTCTGGCAAAAATGCTTCCAGAGCGCGGTATGATGACTTCTCTCAGGTTGGCACCGCATTTGATCGACATAATCGTATAAAATAATTCCCTGCTATGAAACGGGCTTTTTTAGGCGAGTTTGAAGAGATCGTTCTGCTCACCGTTGCGGTGCTGGATGAAAGTGCTTATGGCGTTACTATCACTCAGGAGATCGAGCAGAAAACGGGGCGTTCTGTTGGGTTCAGCACTGTTCATACCACTCTGCAGCGCCTGGCCGAAAAGGGCTTTCTAACGTCAATGATGGGCGGAGCTACGGCGGAGCGCGGTGGGCGCCGAAAGCGTTTTTTTACGGTTACGGCCTCCGGACGGAGAGCCTTGCAGGAAGTCAAGCAAATCCGGGAGGAGTTGTGGAGTGCCTTGCCTCCTCAGACATTACAACTGATGGGCAACTGACCCTAAGGCAGCCATGGAAAAGCCAAACCACCTCCAACATGTCGGAGACCCGTCATCCCGGCCGCCCCGACCCGGCGGACCGCGCTGGGCCACCCAACTCCTGATCTGGTGGGGTGACCCCAATACGGCCGAAGAAGTGCAGGGAGACCTGCTCGAACTGTACGCGTATTGGGTCGAGACCCAGGGCAAACGGCGGGCCGACTGGCGCTACTGCCTGAGTGCATTAAAACTACTGCGGCCGCTGGCCAGCTCCCAATCGGCAAGCGATTATGCTATACCCTTTTCCCTAAACCCTGATATGATCCGAAATTATTTCAAAATCGCCTGGCGGAACCTGGCCAAGAACAAACTCTACACAGGTATCAACATTTTCGGGCTGGCCCTGGGTATGGCCTGTGCCCTACTCATCGGTTTATGGGTACACGAAGAACTAAATTATGATCGCTTCTTACCGGATGTAGAACGCGTTTTCTTCGTGCGTGTACAGGCGGAATACAAAGGGGAAGTCGGTACCAACTATGCAACGCCTGGGCCCTTACAGGAAGCCATCGCCAGCGAGATACCCCAGGTGGCTGCCGCCACGAAAACCAACTGGGGTGGCGAAACGCTCATTAAAGTTGGTGAGAAAGCGACCAAGGAATTCGGCCGTTACGCAACAGCCGACTTCTTCCGTGTCTTCGAACTGCCCGCCATAGACGGTGATCCAAAGACAGCCCTGGCGCAACCTGACCAAATTGTTATTACCCAAAAATTGGCGGAAAAATTCTTTCCGCAGGGCCAGGCACGGGGCAAAGTGCTCCAACTCGATAATGATAAATTTTATAAAGTGGGGGCCGTTATTGAAAATATCCCAGCCAACTCAACGATCCAGTTCGAATGGATGGTCAACTGGAAAGTGCAGGAGAAAGAGTGGATGGAAAACTGGGGAAATAATTCGTTTCTGACCTACCTCCGTCTGAAACCAAACACAACCGCTACCCAGGCAGAAGCGGCTATGAAGAACATGTATCCGCGTCATGCCAAACGACCGGGTGATGCTGACGTCGTACAATACCCCATTCTGCACCCGATGACGGATGTGCATCTGTACTCGGAGTATAAGAACGGCAAGGTAGTGGGCGGTGGCATTGAGTATGTCCGTATCTTCTCCATAGTTGCGCTATTCATCCTACTGATCGCCTGTATCAACTTTATGAATTTAGCAACAGCCCGGTCATCTACCCGCGCCAGGGAGGTAGGTGTACGGAAGGTTGTGGGGGCCATGCGCCCGGCATTGATCGGCCAGTTTTTGAGCGAATCGCTGCTGACAAGTCTGCTGGCGGCTGTGCTGGCCGTGGGGTTGGTTTGGCTGGTATTGCCCACATTTAACCAGGTATTTGACAAACAGATAGCGCTCAGTTTGTCGACGCCTGTACTTTGGCTGGGCCTAACTGGCCTGGTCATGTTTACGGGCTTTCTGTCGGGCAGTTACCCGGCGCTATTTCTATCGGGATTAAAGGCCGTTCGAATCCTTAAAGGGAATTTACAGTTTGGTTCAGGTCCGGCAACATTCCGTCGAGTTTTGGTGGTCGTTCAGTTTGCGCTGTCCGTTTTTCTGATTGTCGGCATGTTGGCGGTGGGCAGGCAAATGAATTACTTACAGCGCAAGCATCTTGGTCTCGACCGGGAAAATGTGGTCTATGTGCCCATGGAAGGCGAAATCGCTAACGCCAAGAATGCAGAGGTATTCCGGCAAGAAGTAACGCGTTTGCCGTCGGTGGCTGCGGCTACGGCGGCCTCCGACCTGCCCATCAATGTCACCTGGACAACAGCCGGCAATTTGACATGGGCGGGCAAGGATCCTACGCTGGAAACGAATGTATCGGCCATGCTCGTCGGTGGCGAATTTACCCGGACCATGAACATCAAGCTGCTCGGTGGGCGCGACTTTCGGCCAGGTAGTCCAGCCGACTCATCCAATTATCTCGTCAATGAGGCCACCGCAAAGCTGATGGGAATCGAAAACCCGGTAGGCAAAGAAATCGAATTTTCGATGGGCAAAGGCCGGATAATAGGCCTGATGAAAGATTTCCATCTGAACTCCCTGCATCAGGCAATCAGCCCTTTAGTGGTATGCTTTGGGTCAAAATATGCCCATTACATCTTAGTAAGAACTCGTGCTGGTCAAACGGCTCAGGCCATAGCTGACCTCGAACAGTTAACTAAACGATTTAATTCAAACTATCCGTTTACCTACCACTTCCTGGACGAAGCCTACGGGAAGCTATATCGGAGTGAACAACAGGTTAGTTCGCTCGTCAATTACTTCGGCGTGCTGGCCATTCTAATTTCCTGCCTGGGCCTGTTTGGGCTGGTCGCCTTTACCGCCGAACAGCGAACCAAAGAAATCGGCATCCGTAAAGTACTGGGAGCCAGCATCAAAAACATTATCGGCTTGTTATCGGCTGATTTTCTTCGGCTTGTCCTGATTGCCCTGGCGTTAGCTACTCCTGTAGCCTGGTGGGCCGTTGATAAGTGGCTTAAGACATTCGAGTATCGGCAGGAACTGACCTGGTGGATTGTCGCCCTGGCTGGTCTGCTGGCGGTGGGCATCGCCCTACTGACGGTGAGTTTCCAGAGCATCAAAGCGGCCCTGATGAACCCGGTAAAGAGTTTACGTAACGAATAAACGGCCATGTCCCAACGCCAATTCCGAAACGAGGATGACCCGTCATCCCGGCCGCCCCGACCCGGCGGACCGCGCTGGGCCACCCAACTCCTGATCTGGTGGGGTGACCCCAATACGGCCGAAGAAGTGCAGGGAGACCTGCTCGAACTGTATGCGTGTTGGGTCAAGACCCAGGGCAAACGGCGGGCCGACTGGCGTTATTGCCTGAGTGTGTTAAAACTACTGCGGCCACTGGCGAAACCACAACACGTACCCGACTATACGACCACCTTTTTTCTAAGTCCCGACATGATCCAGAATTATATAAAAGTCGCCTGGCGGAATCTCATTCTCCATAAAGCATTTGCGGCCATTAATGTTATTGGATTAGCGATTGGCCTGGCTACCTGCCTGTTAATTGTGTTGTTTGTTCAGCATGAGTTAAGCTACGACCGCTACCACGCCAAAGCCGACCGCATTTTCCGTATCACGATGGACGGACAGGTTGGCGGTAAAGCCATCAATATCGTTCCGGTTGGCGTTCCGGTTGGCCCGGCTATAGTCCATGATTACCCAGGGGTGGAGGCCGCCACGCGGCTACACAACGGAGGGACGTTCATCGTCAAAAACGCGACGGAAGGGTTCAAGGAAGAGCATGTCATTTTCCCCGATTCCAACTTTTTCGAAGTCTTCTCCATACCCTTACTGAAAGGCCAGGCGAAGACGGTGCTGCGCGAACCCAACACGGTCGTACTTACCGAAACGATAGCCCGTAAATATTTTGGGGAGCAGGATCCAATCGGTAAAACCCTGACGCTGGGCACACAGGGACTTTTTCGGGTAACCGGGGTGTGTCAGGATGTCCCCTTGAATACGCACTTTCACTACGACATTTTTGCGTCCATCCGTTCGGTTCAATTGCGCGAAACCTGGCTGTCCAGCGGAGTCTATACATACGTGGTCCTGCGTCCCGGCTATTCGATTGATAACCTGAAGGCGAACATGCCCGAACTGATCAGCAAATATATGGGTCCGGAAATCCAGAGCCTGCTGGGGATAAGCCTGGCCGACTTCCATAGAAAAGGCGACCGATTTGGCTACCAGTTTCAGCCCATTACGGACATTCACCTTCGGTCGCACCTGGAGAATGAAATAGAGCCGAACGGCGATATCCATTACATCTACATTTTTTCCGCCATCGCCCTGTTTATCCTGCTGGTGGCCTGTATTAACTTCATGAACCTAAGTACGGCGGGGTCGGCCGGACGAGCCAAGGAAGTCGGCATCCGGAAGGTCTTGGGTTCCGTCAAACAGCAACTGGTCGGACAATTTTTGAGCGAATCGGTCCTGGTCACCTTTATCGCCCTGTTCGTTGCGCTGGCTATCGTAGTGGTAGCCCTACCAAGTTTCAACCAACTTGCCGGCAAGCAATTCTCCGTCAGTTCGCTCACAACTGGCTGGATGATGCCGGGCATTCTGTTCGCCAGTTTATTGATTGGTTTATTAGCCGGTAGCTACCCCGCGTTTTTCCTCTCGGCGTTCAAACCAATTCGTGTTCTGAAAGGAGCAACTCGGTCGGGCTTCAAAAGCGGCTGGCTACGCAATACCCTCGTTACGACCCAGTTTGTTGTCTCGATCAGCATGATCATCGGCACTTTAGTGGTGTACCAGCAGCTCCATTTCATTCAGAACAAGAAAGTCGGGTTCGACAAAGACCAGGTACTGATTATTCACGATACGTATTCTCTTGGGGATAAAGCCGATGCCCTCAAAGCTGAGTTGGCTAAGCTGTCGTCTGTCCGTAACGTTACGCTGGCCGGTTACTTACCCGCCGGAGCCTCTAATCAGGCAACCGATGGTTTTCAATTGAAAAACGGGGCTGGCGAGTCAGTCACGTATCGGGAGCAGTCCTACTACATCGACGCAAACTACGTACCCACCCTGGGTATCGGTATTGCTCAGGGGCGCAACTTTTCGAAAGCCTTTTCCGATAGTACCGCGGTGCTCATTAATCAGGCAGCCGTCCGGCAGTTCGGCTGGAAAAACCCGGTTGGTCAGCAACTTACGACCGTTGGCAACGGCAGCCTCGAGAGTAGACGGACCTATACGGTTGTGGGCGTGGTCAACGATTTTCATTTCGCGTCGATGCACCAGCGCATTGCTCCGCTGGTCATGTTCTACGGGTCCGACAATTACCAGATGGCCCTCCGCGTCCAGACGGCCGACATTCCTGGCCTGTTGAAAACGGTGGAGCAGACCTGGAAAGCCCAAACCGATACGCCCTTTGCGTATTCCTTTCTGAACGAACGGTTTAATAACGTGTATAAAGCGGAGCAGCGTGTTGGACAACTGTTCAGCATTTTTGCCAGTCTGACCGTCATCATTTCCTGCCTGGGCCTGTTTGGTCTGGCCATGTTCACAACCCAGCAGCGAACCAAAGAAATCGGCGTTCGCAAGGTGTTAGGCGCGTCCGTTGCCAGCGTGGTCGCCTTACTCTCGCGCGACTTCCTGAAGCTGGTGCTGGTTGCCATGGTCATTGCCTCGCCCCTCGCCTGGTACGCCATGAACCAGTGGTTACAGGATTTCGCCTATAAGATCGACATCGCCTGGTGGGTCTTTGCGCTGGCTGGTCTGCTGGCGGTGGGCATCGCCCTACTGACCGTGAGCTTCCAAAGCATCAAAGCGGCCCTGATGAACCCGGTCAAATCGTTACGGTCTGAATAAGTATGTCCAATAAACCACCGAGATGGGCCAACTGGCTTCTAATCACCTTTGGCCACCCCGATACGCAGGAAGAAGTACAGGGCGATTTGCTCGAGCTTTACCGCTACTGGGTGCAAACGGTGGGTGAACGACGCGCCCGCTGGCGGTATACGCTGGCAGCCCTGAAGTTGCTGCGGCCGCTGGCTCAATCAGGAAAATCACAGGACTACCCAACTCAATATTATCTCAGCCCTACGATGATACGGACCTATGTAAAAATTGCCTGGCGGAATTTGATGCAGCGTAAAGGCTATTCGGCGCTTACAATCTTCGGGCTGGCCCTGGGTTTGGCCGTGAGTCTGCTCAGTATTCTTTACGTGACGGACGAACTGCATTACGACTGTTACAACGAAAAAGCCGACCGGATCTACCGGATCAACAGCGACATCAGCTTTTCGCTCAATGCCTTACACACGGCAACGTCACCTACGCCCATGGGCCAAACCCTGAAACGGGACTTTCCGGAAGTGGAGCAAGCCACCCGACTGGGCAAACACGGCAGCCGGGTGATAACAAGCCATGTGGTAAAAAGTAATCACGCCATCATTCGGGAGAAAGGTGTGCTCTATGCCGACTCGACTGTTTTTGACGTGTTTACATTGCCTATGCTGGCGGGCAATCCGACGAAAGCACTGGCAGAACCGCAGTCGGTGGTCATTACGGAGAGCATGGCCAAAAAGTACTTCAACACGACGGATGCCCTGAATCGGGTGCTAACGTTTGACGACAACGATGTCAGGCGGGTAACGGGGGTCATTCAGGACATTCCTGCCCAGTCGCATTTTCAGGCTGACTTTTTACTGCCCTTGCATGAGTTAAATGATGCCAAAGTCAATAAATGGGGAAACCACATGTTCACGACGTATGTGCTGCTCCGACCCGGTACGAATCCGAAAACGGTAGAAGCCAAGTTCGAACGTATCCTTCAAACGTACGTCGATCCGGCCCTGCGGAGATTTTTCAATACCTCACTGGCGGAGAGTCGAAAAGCGGGCAATGACTTCCGCTACTCACTGATGCCCCTGACCGATATTCACCTGCATTCTGACCGCGATGGCGAGCTTTCGCCGAACAACAGCATCGCGTACGTTTATCTGTTCCTACTGATCGCCCTCTTCATTCTACTGATTGCCGTCTTTAATTTTATCAATCTGACAACAGCCCGGTCAGCCAAACGGGCGCGGGAAGTAGGCGTTCGCAAAGTAGCGGGATCGACCCGTACGGAACTGGTTTTACAATTTCTGTCGGAATCTATATTAACCACTTTTTTTGCCTTGCTGGCCGGCCTGGGCCTGGTTTATTTCCTATTGCCCACGGTTAATTCACTGGCAGCTAAAAACATACCGTTCAGCCAATTAATTAGCCCATCCTCCATTCTTTACCTGGCAGTTGGCTCGGGCGCTGTCGGTATCCTGGCTGGTTTGTATCCTGCCCTGTACCTGTCTTCGTTCAAACCAATCACCGCGTTAACGGGCAAAGTATGGGTGATGCCCGGCCGCCAAAGTCTACGCAACTACTTAGTGCTTTTTCAATTTTCGCTGTCGGTTCTGCTCATTATTGGCACTTTACTGATTAACCAGCAAATGCAGTACATCCAGACAAAGAAGCTGGGATTCAATAAAGAGCAGGTCGTTGTGATCAACACGGCTCAATCGACGGAACAGGAAGTGACTACTTTTAAGCAGGAAATGCTACGAAGTCCGGCCATAAAAACGGGGACGGTCAGTGGTTTTCTGCCAGTTACTTCCAACCGCTGGAGTGACATGTGGTATCCGGGAAACGAAACGGACCCAAAGCAGTCGGTCGGCATGCAGGAATGGCAGGTCGATCCGGATTATATAGCCACGCTGGGCATGCACCTCCTGATGGGTAGGAATTTTGCGGCCGGACGCATGGCGGATAAGCAAGCTGTCCTCATCAATGAAAGTGCAGCCAAACGATTTGGCTATTCGAACCCAATTGGCAAGAGCATTCATAAAACAGGGGGCGAGAAACTGACGATAATCGGCGTGGTGAAGGACTTCCATTATGAATCCCTCCGGAATACCATCGAACCGGTAGGACTGGTACTGGACGCAACCCCTTTGGGCGGCCATATCGAACCGTATCTGGCCAACGTTTCCTTCCGTCTTAACACGGCGGATGTAGCTTCGGCGCTCGCTGCAATGGAGAAAACCTGGAAGCAGATTGCGCCCGACCGCCCTTTTACGTATTCCTTCCTGAGTGACGATTTTGACGCCATGTACCGCGCCGAACAACGCACGGAGCACCTGTTCATGGCCTTTGCTGCCCTGGCGATTCTGATTGCCTGTCTGGGCCTTTTCGGCCTGAGTGCGTTTGCCGCCGAACAACGACAAAAGGAGATCGGCGTTCGCAAAGTACTGGGTGCGTCCATTCCCGGTATTGTTACGCTGCTGTCGAAAGATTTCCTGAAACCCGTTCTGCTTGCCATTGTCATTGCCTCGCCCATTGCGTGGTGGGCCACCCATACATGGCTTCAGGATTTCGCCTACAAAATCGACATTTCGTGGTGGGTGTTCGTTCTGGCAGGGTTCATTGCCATTGCTATTGCCCTGCTGACAGTGAGTTTCCAGAGCATCAAAGCCGCCCTGATGAACCCGGTCAAATCCCTGCGAAGTGAGTAAAAATCTGTTCGCTCAGTCAAACTCACAAGCCCGGCAACACGTTTTAATATACTAAAAATCAGACATTTGCTATTGACACCAAACGTTTTCTTGCCTACTCCAATAAGAAGCGCTGTTCCATTGCCAAAGATGGAGCGATACGATCACGGCTCGAGATGATAAATGAATTGAAAAGCCGAAACTAAGCCCCCTTCAATTCGTGTTCGTATCTTTGTATGTCGTTTCAAAAAGAGACGGGCCAACTAAAATACTAAAATCGCGGGGCTTTGAACCCCGGCAGATATGAGCAAACACGGACGAATTCTGGTCGCCATGAGTGGCGGCATCGACTCTTCACTAGCAGCCGTACTGCTACACGAAGAAGGTTATGAGGTCATTGGCATGACCATGAAAACCTGGGATTATGCCTCCTCCGGCGGAACCAAAAAAGAAACGGGCTGCTGCAGCCTGGACAGCATCAACGATGCCCGGAACATTGCCGTTAACCTCGGCTTTCCCCATTACATTCTGGACATCCGGGAAGAGTTCGGGGATGCCGTCATCGACCATTTCACGGGCGAGTACCTCGAAGGCCGGACACCTAACCCCTGCGTTATGTGCAATACGCACATCAAGTGGGATGCCCTGCTGCGACGGGCCGACCGGCTCGATTGTGAGTCGATCGCAACGGGTCACTACGCCCACATTCGAGAAGAAAACAGCCGATTTATTCTTTCCAAAGGCATCGATTCGCTTAAAGATCAATCCTACGTGCTTTGGGGTGTCTCGCAGGCGAGTCTGAGTCGGACCAAGCTACCGCTGGGTCACTTGCGGAAATCCGAAATTCGCGAGATGGCTAAAGAGCGGGGCTTTATGGAGCTGGTCACCAAATCGGAATCGTACGAAATTTGTTTCGTTCCTGATAACGATTATCGGGGCTTTTTGAAACGGCGGATGCCGGGCCTGGAAGCCGACGTAGCAGAGGGCAATTTCATTCTGGAAGGTTCTGGCAAAGTACTGGGCAAACACCAGGGTTACCCATTTTACACCATCGGGCAACGCAAAGGGCTGGGTATGGCATTTGGGCAACCGATGTTCGTCACCGAGATTCGAAAAGACACGAACGAAGTGGTCCTGGGAGTCGATAAAGACTTGTTCCGGGACGGCATGATCGTGAGCAAGTTGAATCTGCAGAAATACGACCGCATCGACGGACCTCTCGAAACGGTTACTAAAGTGCGTTATAAGGACGCCGGCACGCCAGCGACGATTACGCAGGATGGGGATAAGATCGAAGTCCTCTTCAAAGAAGGAGTATCAGCCATCGCGCCCGGTCAGGCGGCCGTTTTCTACGACGGTGACGATGTGATTGGGGGCGGCTGGATCATGAAAAGCTTTCGCCAGGGTGATCAGCAGACCCATCAGCCATTTGCCTTAAGCACTGTAGCGTAGTGGTTAGCCCATTATTTTAGTCAGGAAGTCGTCAGAAAAACAGAGACTTATCGTTCTTTGTCTTCTGACGACTTCCTGTTTAGTACCCTATTGCCTAAATTTCCTGCATGAGAAAGTTATTCCTGCTTACGGGCTTTCTGATGGCGTTTGCCATTCAGGTACTTGCCCAGACATCCACTTCCAGTGTGGCACCCAAAGGTCATCCAAATACGGCGTCGAGTGGCTGGAGGCCCTTGTTTGCCAGTGATCTTTCGGATGCCGTATTTCCCAAAGGCGTGTGGAGTATGGACGATGGAGGCATTTTGACCGCTACTGCGGATAAGGCTATCTGGACTGCCATACCTTACGACGATTTCATCCTCGATTTACTCTTCAAGACGGCCGATGGCACCAACAGTGGCGTCGTTGTTCATGCCAGCGACACCACGAACTGGATTCCAAACTCGGTCGAGATTCAGATTGCCGACGACTACGCCAAGCAATGGGCCGAGTCGCCGAAAACCTGGCAGTGTGGTGCTTTTTTCGGGCATCAGGCAGCCACTAAACAGCAGATTGTCAAAAAGCCCGATGAGTGGAATCGATACACGGTTACCTGTCAGGGCAAAATGATCTATATCGTGCTCAACAATCAACTGATCAACACCATCGACCTATCCGCCTTCACTTCGGCCAAAACGAATCCGGATGGCTCAGAAGTGCCCTCCTGGCTTAGCAAAGCCCCGGCCGACCTACCTCTTCATGGCTATATCGGCCTGCAGGGTAAGCATGCCGGGGCTCCGATCTATTTCAGAAATTTAAAAATAAAGGTGCTGTAACGCAGGCATCCCCTCCAGACAGCAAGCCTTGACGTGGTTACAGCTAGATAGCCACTTACGCCAACACTTACCGTAGCAAAGGCGCTACCCGGTTACCAAGTAAATCAATTGTCTGCATGAGCTTCTCGTGGGGCAAAGCGGCTACATCCAGTTGGAAGGTCACCCTCGAAATACCACCCAGCGCCTTACTGTGCCGTTGTATCTTAGCGGCTACCTCTTCGGGACTACCAATCAGCAAGGCTCCCAGTGGGCCGAGTTGTGCGTCAAACTGTGGCCGGTTGACGGGCGGTCCACCACGCTCCTGAGAACGTTTGTTAAATGTACGGGCATACCCGGGGTAAGCCTCATCGGCGGCTTGCTGCGATGTTTCAGCCACGTGGCCGAGCGAGTGCAGCCCTACCTGCAGTTGCTCAGGTGCATAACCCGCCCGGCGGCCCGCTTCGCGATAGAGGTCCACGAGTGGTCGAAACCGGTGCGTATCGCCCCCAATAATAGCTACCATGAGCGGTAAGCCCAGCGCCCCGGCCCGGACAAAAGAGGCCGGTGTACCCCCTACGCCCAGCCATATAGGAAGGGGATTTTGCATGGGCCTTGGGTAAATACCCTGCCCGGTAAGGGCGGGCCGGAATTTGCCGGACCAATGCACATGCTCGTTGTCCCGAACGGTAAGCAGCAGATCGAGTTTTTCGGCAAACAGCGCATCGTAGTCGTTGAGATCGAACCCAAATAGCGGAAATGCTTCAATGGAAGAACCCCGGCCTACAACCATTTCGGCCCGTCCCTGCGAAATAAGATCGAGCGTTGCAAATTCCTGAAACACCCGCACGGGGTCGGCTGCGCTAAGCACGGTTACCGCGCTGGTCAATCGAATACGCTTGGTGCGGGCTGCTGCAGCAGCCAGAATAACGGCCGGAGCCGAATCCAGATATTCCGGACGATGATGCTCTCCAATACCGAATACGTCAAGCCCAAGCCGATCGGCCAGATCAATCCGGTCGAGTAATTGACTCATGGCCTCCCGGCCACTAATGGTTGTACTGGTGCCGTTTTCCAGCAGATTTGAAGCGAAACTATCTATTCCAATTTCCATACTCTTTTGTCAAGTCTTGTCTGATCGTGGTGTTGTGCAGCGGGATGGCATCCGGCCTCGTTCACCAGATTTCACATCCCAGATCAGAACCCTAAAAAAGTAATTCGGGTTGCGTACAAGCTGGTAAGCGCACGATATCTTAACGAATGCAACTGTAGCACTTCGGAGGATCAATCTGAGTCGATACGCAATCTATGTTTTTGAAAATTTTGTATTGGTAACAATTTAAGTTAATTTGTTACTGTCAATCCGCCTTATTGGCATATATTTTGCAACTATTAGCTTACTACCCATTACTTTTCGGGCAATTGTTTAAATTTTTCCCCATAAATCAAATTATAGATTTATAATGATTTATCTTCTGTAGACCTTTTGTTACCAAATAGTAAATAAAATTTGCATAGACGCGGATATCTGTAATTTTTGTGAGCATTAAACTAACCGACTTGTATGTTTTTAACCTTTACCGCAATTGACAAATTTGGCCAGATTCAGGATTTCTCCTGGTGGTTCGCTAGCCTGGAATTTGCTCTGGATGTCATGAGCTCGCTTCCAGCCAAGGGTAAACAACTGGTCAAAGCAGAGATTCTTGATGATGACCATGTAATTCAACTCTCTGTGGATGGCTTTGATGGCAACCTTTTTTCGACGCCCCTTAGGCAACTGGAAAAGGAATGGCAACAACTCCTAAAAACGCCCGTCGAACCCAGTGATGTATCGGCAGTTCATGTCGATATACCGTCTTTTGATGAACGGGCCTGGGAAATGACGACGGTTAAATTTGAGGACTGACTAGGAGGTAAAATTCAGGGAGCCGTCTTAGAAGATGAGTATTAGATTATTTTATGTAAGCGAATAGGAAGACCGAATTGGCCGATTCTCTCCGAGGATCGGCCAATTTTGTTTTCAGCCGGGTTGGAATTCGCCGGGCGAATGGCGACGTTTGCCCGTGTTTCTTTTTCCAATTTGTTTCTTCTACAATGAGCACCCAGGGACTTAGTCAACTTTTTCCGGCGGAAGATCAGATTCCGGCCGACTACCGGATCGAACCCATCCATCAGCGCGAATACCTGCTCAACGGCGAAATGCGTGCGTGGGATGGACCCGTTTCCGATGTTTATTCTCCCATTTGTATTCCAGGAGCCGACGGGAAACTGGAACGTAAACTGGTGGGTAGCTTTCCCGTTACGGGGCCGGAAGAGGCCCTAGAAGCCCTGAAAGCAGCCGTAGACGCCTACGATAATGGCCGGGGCGAATGGCCACAAATGTCGGTCGCCGACCGTATCGGATGCATGGAGACGTTCATCGGTAAAATGATTGAGCAAAAGAAGCTGGTCGTTAACCTGATTATGTGGGAGATTGGCAAGAACCTGGCCGACTCGACCAAAGAGTTCGACAGAACCGTTAAGTACATTTACGATACCGTCGATACACTCAAGACGATGGATCGCAATTCCTCCCGTTTTCGTATTGAAGAAGGAATAATTGGTCAGATCAGGCGGTCGCCATTGGGGGTTGTACTGGCCATGGGGCCTTTCAATTACCCATTGAATGAGACCTACACAACGCTTATTCCAGCCATTTTGATGGGGAACACCATTTTGTTCAAAACCCCAAAACATGGTTCGTTGCTGCATTATCCACTGCTCGAAGCCTTTCGCACCAGTTTCCCGAAAGGCGTTGTCAATTCGCTTTACGGCCGTGGTGCCAATGTTATTCCTCCCGTAATGCAGTCGGGAAAGGTAAATGTGTTAACCCTGATCGGCTCCAGCCGGGTAGCTGATGAACTGCAGCGGCAACACCCGAAACTGAATCGGCTCCGGTCGATCATGAGCCTGGATGCCAAGAATGCAGCAATCATTTTGCCCGATGCCGACCTGGATGTTGCCGTTAAAGAATGTTTGCTGGGAGCCCTGTCGTTCAATGGTCAGCGCTGTACGGCAATAAAAATTGTTTGGGTACACCGGTCCGTAGCGGACGAGTTTTTAAAACGCTTTAGTTCGGAAGTCAGTAAGCTTAAACCCGGTATGCCCTGGACCGATGGGGTGCAGATTACGCCACTGCCAGAACCCGGTAAACCCGACTACCTAGCCGATTGTATCCAGGACGCAGAAGCGCATGGCGCATCGATTATGAACGAAGGCGGGGGCGATGTAGCGGCATCGTTGTTCAGACCAGCGGTTGTTTATCCCGTTAAAGAAGGCATGAAGCTTTATCGGGAAGAGCAATTTGGCCCCATCATTCCGGTTGTCCCGTTCGATGATGTCGAAGAGTTTATCGACTACCTCATTACGGATGATCATGGCATGCAAGCCAGTATTTTCGGTACGGATACGGAAAAGATTGCCCGGCTCATTGACCCGTTGGTCAACCTGGTAAGCCGGGTCAACATCAATGCCCAATGCCAGCGTGGCCCGGATACGTTCCCGTTCACAGGCCGGAAAGACTCGGCCGAGGGTACCCTGTCCGTTGAAGATGCACTCCGTTCATTTTCCATCCGATCGGCCGTAGCTACGAAAGACACGCCAGCGAATAAAGAAATTCTAAATGATATTGTGGGAAATCACAAGTCAGAATTTCTGAGCACGAATTTCATTTTCTAAAGGTCCGCTAAAACCTCCGAGGCTCTTAAAGCCCTGGAGGTTTACTTATGCTCATTGCTACTAAACTTACCAAAGCCTACAGCGCTGTGCCCGCCATCCGGCATGTTTCCCTGCGCCTTGACCCAGGCCGGATTATGGCCCTTGTTGGGGCCAGTGGGTCGGGAAAGAGCACCCTGCTTAGTGTGCTGGCGGGGTTGACCGATGCGGATACCGGCGACGTCAGCCTGAACGGCGAACGGGTAATGGGCCCCTCGGAGGTATTGGTACCCGGACATAAGGCTATTCGGCTGGTGCACCAGGAGTACCAGCTTATGCCGAATGTATCGGTGCGAGAAAATATCAGTTATGCGCTTCGTTTTTTCGAGAAAAGCTACCGTGATTTTCGAGTCGACGAATTGCTGAAACTTTGTCGGCTCACGGAGATACAGAGTCGGCTGCCGCGCCAGGTGTCGGGTGGCGAAAAGCAGCGTACGGCCATTGCCCGCGCCATTGCCGACAGGCCCGCCGTTTTATTACTGGATGAGCCGTTCAGTCATCTTGATTTACCCAACCGACTCATTGTCCGCGACTTACTGTTCGACATGGTCCGTCAGGACAGTAGTGACTTGCCCCCAACATCCTGTCTGCTGGTTACCCATGATGCGACGGATGCCTTGTCAATTGCCGATTCGCTGGGTATTATGCGCGATGGTAGGCTGATACAGCTGGGCACTCCGGTAGATGTGTATCAACAGCCCGCTACGGCTTATGCCGCCCGCATGACCGGTCCAGTCAATATTCTGAAAGCAAAGCACTTGCCCATGCTGAACTTACCTGAGACGGTTAATCCCAATGAGCTGGTTTGTCTGCGGCCGGAACATGTTCGTCTCTCGGACGGAGGGGCAATTGGAACGATTCGGGCACTCTTTTTCAAGGGTAGCCATTATGAACTGGAGATCGAGGTGTCACGCTATGTATCCCTGCGTTTGCTGACTACCCGTGCTGATTTACAAATCGGCCAGTCGGTCGGTATTCGGGTAGACGCTGAATCGGTTTGGCCACTGAAACCCTGACATCAATCAAACCTGATGACTCATTTCGGGTTGTACAGTAAACGAAACCGACAACGCGTTATGGAGAATCAACAACCCAACAGGAAAAACGAAGAAACCTGGGACACCGGACAAGAAGATCTTAAGGATGGCTACCTGGTGAGTGAAAATGCCGACGATGTGGACGCTTCCGGCGTGGATGATCAGTCGACGGGCATGGGCGAAGATGATTTCTTAGGGAAGACCAATCTGAAAGAGGAAGACGACTATTGATCTGGGGTTTACCTATTGAATCAATACGATATGTAAACGGGCCACCTTTGCGTAAAGGTGGCCCGTTCGTTTATAATGTTTTGGTGATTTTACAGTAGACGCTTGATCAATTGCTCAACCGAGATGCCTTCCGCTTCTGCTTTGAAGTTACGCACCACCCGGTGACGCAGAATGGGCAACGCTACCGCCCGAACATCCTCAATATCGGGAGAATATTTGCCAGACAGCAGCGCATTGCATTTGGCGGCCAGAATCAGTGATTGTGAAGCCCGTGGACCTGCCCCCCACTCCAGATACGAGTTGGCATCGCCCGCTGCCTTTTCCGTATTTGGCCGGGTTTTGTGAACGAGCGAAACGGCGTATTCAATCACATTATCCACCACGGGCACCCGACGCACCAGCTGTTGAAACTCCCGGATTTCTTCGCCGGTAATGACCCGCTGCACATCATACCGCTTGTCCGACGTCGTGTTTTTGACAATGTCCACCTCCGACTGATACGAAGGATAGTCCAGGTATATATTGAACATAAACCGGTCCAGCTGCGCTTCGGGCAGGGGGTACGTACCTTCCTGCTCAATTGGGTTCTGCGTAGCCAGTACAAAGAACGGCCGACCTAAGCCGTATTTCTGACCGGCAATCGTTACGGAATATTCCTGCATCGCTTCGAGCAGAGCCGACTGCGTTTTAGGAGGAGTCCGGTTGATTTCATCGGCCAGAATGATGTTGGCAAAAATGGGACCTCGGATAAATTTAAAATTACGCTCCTGGTCCAGTGTTTCGGAACCAAGAATATCGGATGGCATCAAATCCGGCGTAAACTGAATTCGGTTGAAGTCGAGATCGAGCGCACCCGCAATGGTTTGAATCAGCAGTGTTTTGGCCAGCCCCGGTACACCGACCAATAGACAATGCCCCTGACAAAAGATAGCGGTCAACAGCAACCGAACTGTATCATCCTGACCAATAACGACCTTTGAAATTTCAGTTTTTAATTTCTGATAGGAAACTGTAAGGGCTTCGGCAGCCGCAACATCCGATGAGTAGGGCACAGGATTCTAATTAGGAATGATAAATCAAGAACGATAACGCAGTTGCGTCGGCAACCAGGGATGATGAATTGGAAATGATTAGAATACGGGGCATCATTTCCAATTCATCATTAACTTAGTTTCCACCACCACTCAGCGTAGCTGCGCTGCCCTGCGTAGTGCCAAATATCCGACACCCGTGGTACTCAGGATCAACGGTAATATACACATCGGCGATAGACTTTCTGAACCAGTCATCAATGGCACGGTTCTTTTTGTTGCTCAACACGATGGCCTGCAATTTCTCAAAATCCTTTGTGAAATCGGCCGTGTGCGGGGGGATTTTACTTTTAAAATACAATAATCGTACCGCACTTTTTCCATCTTCGGTACGGTAAGGCAATGGCGCCGAAATGTTGCCGACTTTCATCGTATCGAGCATCTGGAACATGGCATATTCCATGGTTCCATCCATCGTCAACCGGCTGTTGCCGGACTGAGCGTCGCGAATCAATCCACCAGCATCGGCCGTGTTTTTATCTTCCGAATACTCTTTAGCGGCCTTATCGAATTTCAGGGAGTCAATTTGAATCAGATTCCGGAGGCTGTCCAGATAACGGGTCGGACCCGAAATATCCAGCCGGTTGTAGTCTGGTCGAAGCAGAATGTGCCGGGCGTGGTACTCGGCTCCGCGCGTTTCAATCAACTGGATAAGGTGAAGGCCAAAGTCCGATTCAACCACGTCTGATAATTGATTGGGCTTTAGTTTGAGGGCTGCCCCTTCAAACGGTGCCACCATCATACCCCGTTTAGCAAAGCCAAGGTCGCCCCCATTCTGGGCCGAGCCAACGTCTTCGGAGTTTTCCTTAGCCAGTTTCGCAAAATCTTCGCCTTTCTCGACCCGTTGCTTAAAGTCGAGCAGTTTTTGGCGCAGTACCTCTTTTTGTTCTTTCGTTGGTTTGGCAAACCGCACAATCTGGCCTACTTCGACTTCGGCTGGTATGTATGGCAGGCTGTCTTTAGGAATCCCATCGTAAAACTTACGAACATCGCGGGGTGTCACCTTCACATCGCTCGTAATTTTCTGCTGCATCTTCTGGACAATCTTCTGGTCTTTCACCTGCGTCCGTAGCTCGCTTTTCAGCATTTCCAGACTTTTGCCGTAAGCCTCCACGATGTTTTTGTCGGAACCAAACTGCTGAATCATGTATTGCATCCGGGAATCGAGTTCGCTATCCACGATCTTTTCCTCGACCACCACCGAGTCAATTTCAGCTTTAGCCAGCATCATTTTATTGATAACCAGGCTTTCCAGTAACTGGCATTTTTGTGGGGGTGTCTGGTTCTGGCCAACGTACGATTGATAGGCTTCTTCCAGATCGGACTGAAGCACATAATAGTTGTCGACTTTGGCGATGATTCTGTTCAGGCTAACGCCCTGGCCTTGCCCAAAAGTGGGTGCGGTCAGAAACCAGCCGACCAACATAACAAGCGCACTGCTGATTACTTTTTTCATGTTTTAAAGATAAGCAGAGAATGGTTGTTACTCTGCGTTTTAAGCAATTTTAAGAGTTAATTTATTGCCGGTCATGCAGCCGAATCCGCAGGAGCACAGCAGGCGCATAACAAAACTTACTTCGCCAGCTTCCGGATTTCGTCGTCATTGACTTTTACCGGATAGGACTGCCGAAGCTGAGCCAGCCATTGTTTTTCGAGCGTTGCCTGGTATTCGTTGATGACGGTCCCCCGTGCTTCAGCAAACGTTTTGACCCGAGCCGGTTCAATGCGCTCAATGGCTACGGAAATGGCCTTGTTATCACGACGAAAAGACGTTGCCCCCACTTTCCAGTCGGTGACACTATCGAGGTATGGATTTTCGCCCCGAGCGAACAGGCCCGTCGTGATGATTACAGCCGGACTGTCGGTAAAGCGAGGTGTCGTTGTCGTTGGTGCCCCTGATCGACTGTTAATTACTTTCGCGATGTCGTCTTTCGAATTACTGAAATACTGGAAAGCTATGTTACGCTGGGCATCTTTGGTAGCCCCCGGTCGTGCCCCCTGAAAATCCTTTTCCATAATACGGTTCAGGGAAACGCCATTTTTCTGTAGGTAACCGACCACTTGCCTGATCCGCCCCGCCGATACCGAATCGCGTTCAGTAGGGTCATGCGAACCGCTTACCTCAACGATGTAATCAGGGTTGGCGCTCATCACCACCAGTACATCAAACAGGGTTTCGCGAAGAGCTGGTGTCAACGCCGTTTGCCCTTTTGCAAACGTAATCGGAGCCGCCGACCGTCGAAGCTGATACGGTGGGCGTCCGCTGAGCATCGTGGTAGCCTGCTTTAGTAAGCTGTCATTTTGCGCAACCACTATCGTAGCCAAGGCCCGTTCGGGGAACCGGTATTTGTCTTTGTTCTGCTCGTAATACTGCCGCTGACCCGTTGAGTCGGCCATAGAGCGTTCCCAAACGTTTTGCTCCATCACCTGAGACAGCAACACACCGTCTCTGATTTCGTTGAGCAACGCCCGGAATTCAGGCGATTTTTTATCCAGATTCGCTTCTTCTACCGCAATCAGTTGATCGCCTACAAACCGATCGAATAGCCGACGCATGGCAATTGTTGGGGAGCCGCCTACCGGCCGATCGACTGTCGACGGTACGGCATTACTACCGGGTGTGGTCGCTACTGCCGGATTACGCGGAGGCTGCTGCTTTTGCCGAACGTAATCAAAAAACTGATTAACGCTGTAGGGCTGCTTGTTGATCAGGACAAGAGTCTTGTTTTGCAAGGCCGGGTCGAGTGGTTCAGTAAAGCGCCATTGACCATGCAGTAAGGTGCTGTCGGCTTTTGCCAGTACGGTCTGTAGCATTGCCAGATCGGGTTGCACGGCATATTCTTTTTGCAGGCGCTGTACGGTTGCCTGCCGAAGAATGTCGGCACGGCTATCCGTCGTTACGCGTTGCCGCAGCGAAGGCCCCAGCGTTGTGTAAGCGTCCAGCGGCTTTCGCTCGATAAGTTTGATGATGTGCCAGCCGTAGTTGGTTCGAACGGGTTTTGAATAATCGCCCGGTTTTGCCAGCGAAAAAGCCGCATCTTCAAAGGCGGGTACCCACCGACCGGGTTCAAACATGGGCAACGTTCCGCCATTGGCTTTAGAGGTGGCATCGTCGGACACCTGCCGACACACCTGCTCGAACGATTCGCCTTTCTGAAGTTGTGCGTAGGCCCCATCAATTCGTTCTTTGGCCGCTTTTTGCCCGGCCTCATCGGCCGAGGGACTCATGCGAACCAGAATATGGGCCACCCGTACCCGCCCCCGGCTTGGCCGACGACTGTTTACTTTAATAATGTGGTAACCAAATCGCGTGCGGACGGGGGCCGCAACACGACCAACGGGAGTAGTAAAGGCAGCCGTTTCTAACGGATACACAACGCCGAAAGCGGAGATGTAGCCCAGGTTGCCACCGTTCTCAGCCGTATTTACATCTTTGGAGTTTTCTCGCGCCAGTTTGGCAAAGTCCGCCCCATCCTGCGCCTGTTTTTGTAAAGCCAAACTGGCCTGATAAGCGGTCAGGGTGTCCGCAGGGGTTGCATATTCGGAAACGGGAATCAGAATATGCGATGCGTTGACTTCCGTCTGCAGCCGCTGGTAAGCTTCGGCCGCCAGCGATTCCACCAGCACTTTATCCATCAGATACGACTGCGCCAACTGCTTTCGGTAGGTGTTCATTTCCTCCCGAAAGGCTTCGGTCGTATCGCGGCCACCGGCTTCGGCAGCCAGCACTTTCAACTTCAGATTGGTGTAAAGATCGAAGTAGTTTTTAACGTCCGTCCGTTGGGCGGAGTCGGACGAAAGCTGATTTTTGGTAAATGACTGAAAAAAATCGCTGGTCGTAAAGGTTTTATTGCCCAGCGTCAGAATAACGGGTTCTGGTGGCGTTTGCTGAACAACGGGTGCGGCTGTCTTACAGGCTGTTACGAGTAAAGCCAGCAGGAAGCCGCCTGGGAAATGGCGCATAGCGTCTGGAAAAGTGATGTTAACAATGTTAGTAAAACAGAGACGGGGGGAAAAACATTCGGTATGAATTAGCAACGTTCCGAAAGCCCCCTTATTGGCGCGCGGGCCGGATTTTCACCGACTTGAGGGTAATGTCGTACTCAAGCCGATACTCGAATGAGTCCTTGAATTTCTGTCCGGTAAAAATAGCGGGTACCTGAATAAATCGCTGGTTTTTCTGGCGGATATCCGCTTCTTTCAGTTCCACGCTGCTTTGGCCGAGCAGGTCATCGTCATCCAGTTTGTCCAGCAGTTGCAGGCCAACACCCGACGCGACCAGCCCTGCCGACACGTATTTTAACGGCGTCAGCACTTCGGTGGCCGTCAACAATAAACCCGCCGGAACGGCAATCAGGTTATGAACCTTCTGAACTTTTGCCATTGTCTGCCTCGCCTGGTTGTAGTCGTCTACTTCAATGAGCACCAGCGAAGCGACGATGCGCCCGTTTCGGGGAATGCTCAGGCTAATCGGCTTGGCGGGGGTATGGTTCTCCTGCGCGGGCGCCTGTAGGTCGAGCTGCTGACCCTTCTGTACGGATTCGACGCCCCACCCACCATTCACGACAGCCACGGCCTTGTTCTGAGCATCGTAGCTGGTGAGTGAGTACGCCATCATCAGTTCATCCCGCCGACTCAATGTTTCCTCCAGATTTACGGCTCTCAGGGATCGGGGTGTCAGCTCGGCGGTTAGCGAAGGTTGCCGGGTGCAACTCCACTGCATCGAAACACCGACCAGTAGACTTAACAGGATTAGACGAATTCGCATGCTTTTCTAAACGTAGCGTTACGGGATAACTTCTTCAACTATGGACGAGCCCGACGAACCGTCACCACTCGTCCACTGCCATTGCTCGTGCAACCGAATCCGTCCGTCGGGTAAGTATTCGGGTGCGGACGAGCACCGTCCGGTCATCAGTTCGCCCTGCGTATTTACGTGTTCGTAGCGCATATCCAAAAACCCACCCTCCAGAACGACGGCAATTAGAAAACCTTTCAGGATACTACCACCCGTGTACTCGGCCCAAACGACCTTGCCTTCCTGGTGGTAGTGAAAAAGCGTCTCGCTACTCACTTCACCATTGCTGGTATTCGTGACCGAACGGAAAGTTTTGTTGTTATACATTGTCTGAAACGGGATTTTTCTGATTTTAAACAGTAGGTTCCTGCTGGCTTAAACAGTGAAAACTGCCGAGCCCCCACACAATATCGGTTGAGTCGATGCCAATGATTTTGCGGTTGGGAAAGCACGAACCGATGATGTCTAAAGCGGGCTGGTCTTTATCGCATCGGAAAGTTGGTACAATAACGGCACCATTCGTAATCAGGAAGTTGGCGTAAGAGGCTGGCAGACGCAGTCCGTCGCTGTAGACGGGGTCGGGCATGGGCAGCTCGACGATCGTAAGTGGCTTGCCGTTCAACAGGCGCATCTCCCGAAGTTCTCGGTGTATCTCCTGCAAAAAAGGATAGTTGTCATCCTGTGGGTTTGCTTCGTAGGCTGCCAGCACGGTATCCTCATTAACAAACCGAACCGTATCATCGATGTGGCCGTCGGTATCATCGCCCACGATACCCTCTTCAACCCACAACACCTGCTGAACACCGTAGTAATCGCGTAAGTACTGTTCAATATCGGCTTGCGTCAGGTGCGCATTTCGGTTCTGGTTAAGCAGACAGGCGCGACTGGTCAGTACGGTTCCGGCCCCATTGAATTCCACCGACCCGCCTTCCATAATGATCTCCACAGTGGAGGCTGCCCCAGCGGAGGCTGCCCCAGTGGAGGCTGTGGGCGTCACGTAATTCAGCTGGCGATACCGGGCGATTTCGACGGGTATCCTATTGTCGCGGTCGTAAGGCGGGTACTTGTTGCCCCAGGCGTTGTAGCCCCAGTTAACGATCATCCGCTCGTTTGTCTGCGGATTGATCAGAAACGCCGGGCCATGATCGCGGCACCACGAATCGTTGGTTGGGTGAGGCAACAGGGTAATTCGGCTCATATCGGCACCGGCAGCCAGCAAACGTACTCTAGCTGCCTGCATCACTTCCTCATTGTGCGCGTTGATGCAGACCTGTTCACTTTCGGCAATGGCTTTAATAAATGCTATGTAGGCCGGAAACATAAGCTCCTGCCGCTCCCTGGTCCAGGAGGCTTCGGTATGGGGCCAGCTAAGCCAGGTCGCTACGTGCGGATGCCATTCGGCAGGAAAGAAAAAACCCTCGCGGGCGGGAATAAATGGTTGGTTTGGCGTTTCAGCCAACGGCGGTGTATTCATGCGAACGTTAGAAACTCAGCGACAAAAGTACACAAAATATGCCGCTGAACGGGTAGAGCCACGGGTTGTTTGGTCAAGGCAGGCAACCTCAACTTAAATCAATCAACTAAAAATCAACCCCCTAACAACGTCAACATGGAGTTCAGTGAAGTCATCAACGATGAGCGAGGCACCCGTGTCGGCGAGTTCGTCGCGGGTATGGGTCGTGGCCAGCGCGATAACTTTCATACCTGCCCGAAGGCCAGCTTCGATCCCGGCCAGGGCATCTTCGAAGACGACACACCGGTCGGGCTCCACACCGACCCGCTGAGCAGCCGTCAGGTAGATTTCCGGATCGGGTTTTCCCCGCCGAACCATGCTGGCATCCACAACGGTATCGAAGTAAGGCCTTAACGGAAGTTCATCCAGGGTGAAGAGGACATTGCTTTGGGGAGCCGATGTGCCAACCGCCAGCTTGACGGATTGGGCCCGCAAGGCAGCCAGAAAATCCAGCAAACCCGGCGTAGGCTGGCGGTGAGGGCGGTATAACTCGCGGTAGATAGCTTCTTTTTCTTCTGTCAGAACAATCAACTCACCGGGCGAAACGGGCCGCTGAAAAACATAGGCCATCGCATCGGCGGCCACACGCCCGTTGATGTGTTCGACATATTGATCCCGGGTAAGTGGCCGGTTGTGTTGCTGGGCAAATTGCAGCCAGGCATTAATGTGAAAATCCGTATTGGCGATCAGGACACCGTCCATATCAAACAGGGCGGCCCACGGTTGGGCGGCAAATGGTGTGTTGGGCATTAGCGATAAACGGGATTGGGCTGATTATACGTCGTAGTCTGGCGTGGTTATCGGCAAAACATCACCCGCTAAAATGGCGGCTTCGTGGAGCAGTTCTGTCGACACCAACTCGTCGGTTATGTCTTCGATTCGTTCATCGAATGCGTCGATCCGCTCGTCGGTTGTCAGCGCTGACGATTTCATGCCCAGCAACAACCGCCCTACATAAAGCAGATTGAGGGAGAAACGCAGTTCGGGCAGCGCAGGACTATGACGGGTTTGTGGTTCGGTTTGCATAGGTATTGAACACGCAATGGCGGTTGTTGGGTTCGTCGCAGCGCGAACATCCTGTCCGTGTAGTCATGTGGGCAGTATCAGGAAAGCGGCTGCGGAGGTGGCGTTCCGGTTGCCGATCCGGCAGGCTTCGATCGATCCTCCGGCAACGCAACAAACTCGGCGTTGTCGTTGGGCGGCAACGGAATACGGCCCGCCTGCCAATCGGCTTTAGCCTGCTCAATTCGTTCACGACGCGACGAGACGAAATTCCACCAGATGAAGCGTTCGCCCAGCGGTTCGCCCCCCAGCAGCATCAACGTGCAGGTTTCTTTCGCTTTCAGGATTGGATCGATACCTTTTGTAAAGACCAGTAATTGCCCTACCCCATACGTGTGCCCATTCACCTCTACACTGCCTTTGGCAACGTAAGCCCCGCGCTCGCTATAGCCCTGTGGCAGCCCAAAATGAACACCGGGTTGCAGCACAACGTGGGCATAGTACAGGGGCGAATGCGTTTTAACGTCATTCTGTAACCCAAACGCCCCGCCCGCAATCAGCCGCAGCCATACACCCGTATCCGTAAAAATGGGCAGTTCGTGTGGTGAATAATTGTTGAACGCAGGCGCGTTTTCCTCGTCTGACTCGGGCAGCGCGACCCAGGTCTGAATCATTTCCAGGGTACCATTGGCCAGCATCGCTGGATCTTCGAACCGCTCGGAATGGGCGATGCCCCGCCCCGCCGTCATCCAGTTTACTTCTCCTGGCCGGATAATCTGCTCGACACCCAGGCTATCCCGATGGGTGACCTGTCCATCGAAGAGATAACTCACCGTCGACAGACCGATGTGCGGATGCGGTAGTACATCCATAGTTGTCAGTTGCCCCGGTCCCAGACTGACCGGCCCGGCATGATCCATAAAAATAAACGGTCCCAACATACGGCGTAGTCGGTAAGGCAGAATTCGCCTGACATTGAATCCATTACCAATCGAAGCAGGGCGGGCATCAATGATCGAGTCTAGCATAAGCGTGATCAGGAATAAGTGTAAGTCGGTTCGAATACTCCTTTGGTCAGAAACGTTGGCCCCGCAGCCTGAATAAGTCCTCATTGCCTCAGCTACGCCCTATTCATTTAGCAGACGGTGCAAATATGGCTATCTTTCTTAAAACCACCTGTTCAAGCCTGAACAATCTACTGCTCCTCCCTTCCATGACTTTTGACTAAACCAAAGGGCATTTCGGCTAAATCTGTTTGGGCGGTCGTGCAGACCTTTGCCTAAAAAAAACGAACGATGAAAGCGATTAGAGTTTATGAGTTTGGCGGACCGGAGGTCATGAAATTGGCCGACGTAGAACGTCCCGTTCCTGCCGCCGATGAGATTTTAGTGAAGGTATACGCCAGCAGCGTCAATCCCGCCGATTACATTTTCCGCGAAGGCGGAAATGAGCTGATGCGGCCTTTCCTGACGTTGCCAATGGGCCTGGGTCTGGATGCCGCGGGCATTGTGGAGGAAACCGGCAACGAGGCAACTGATTTTAAAAAGGGTGACAAAGTGTATGGGGTTCCGAATTTCCCCGGCGATGGAAGTTATGCGGAATACATTGCCGCAAAGGCAAGTCAGTTTTCGTTAATGCCGCATTCTATCACCTTCAATGAGGCCGGTGCCCTCCCCTCCTGCGCGCTTATTGCCTGGAATGGTATCGTGGATCTGGGTAACGTACAGCCAGGACAGCGGGTGCTGATTCACGGTGCAGCCGGTGGCGTTGGTAATCTGGCCGTGCAATTTGCCAAAGCAATGGGTGGCTACGTGATCGGGACAGCATCGGCCCATAACGTTGATTTTTTGAAAGAGTTGGGGGCCGATGAAGTAATCGACTATACTACCGAGCGTTTCGACGAGCTGCTGCGCGATATAGATGTCGTATTCAACGCGTCGCCTGTCCGCGACGAGAGCATCAGATTGAGGTCGGTTACCGTTATAAAGGAGGGCGGTATCTTTGTATGCTCGCATCTCGATCAACCCCTTACGGACGATTTCCTGAGCGCTCTGGCCAAGAAGAACGCCACCGGCACCCTGGTTGGCGGAGGGAGCATAACCTATACGTCATCATTGAGCGGTACTACCCAGCTAATCGAGAAGGGTAAAGTAAAAGCGGTGGTAAGCAAGGTATATCCGTTGCAACAGGTAGCCGATGCCCATCGCGAAAGCGAAACCAAACACGTGCGGGGCAAAATCGTTCTTGAAATAAGAAAGGAAAACTAAGCCAATGAAGCGGTTCAAAACCATCAGCGAATTTCTGCAGTTCAGGCAGTTGCCCAAACCAGAGCACCCACTCATCAGTGTGCTTGAACTGGCATCCGTTGACAGGTCAAACCTAAGCGAACCGACGGCCTGGGTTTGTGATTTCTATTGCATTGCCCTTAAGCGAGTGGCCAACACCGATGAAATAAAATTAAAATACGGGCAGCAAACCTATGATTACGATGATGGAATTATGTCATTTATATCGCCGAATCAGGTGATAAGCCTTTCCATCGATAAGCGTGCCGTACAACTCAAACAATCAGGATGGATGCTGCTCATCCATCCTGATTTACTGTGGAATACACCCGTAGCCACGACAATCAGGCAGTATGATTTTTGGGATTACTCGGTCAATGAAGCCTTGTTTTTATCCGAAAAAGAAGAGGCCATATTGGTTGACATCATCAAAACTATTCACCAGGAATACCAGTCAACAATCGATAAATTCAGCAAGAGTATTATCATCTCGCACCTTGAAACCCTGCTTAACTATGCCGATAGGTTTTACCACCGGCAATTTATTACGCGCGAAAAAGCCAATCATCAAATTCTGGAACGGCTGGATAAGTTGTTGATTGATTATTTTGACAGAGGTGATTTACTCTCAACAGGACTACCAACGGTTGGGTATATCGCCGACTGCTTAAATCTGTCGCCTAAATATTTAAGCAGCTTATTAAAAGTCTTGACCGGACAAAATACCCAGCAGCACATTCACGAAAAGCTGATCGAAAAAGCAAAAGAAAAGCTATCAACCAGTGAGTTAACTGTCAGTGAAATTGCCTACGAACTGGGATTTGAGCACCTGCAATCGTTCAGTAAACTGTTCAAGACAAAAACGAATCAGTCACCTCTGGAGTTTAGAGCTTCCTTTCAGTAGGGTAATCGACTTCCGATAACTTCCTGTCGACAACGACGGCGAGTCCTACACCCGGTATAGTGCATCAGAGTCCCTCCATCAGGAGTCGCTCAATGAATCCTTCAAAAAAATGACTTACTTTGATTCGAATTAAAGAAATTTTTCTGGCGTAAGTTCTGTGCGTAAAAACGGGTTTGGCTATTTAGTTTACTTAATCCTGACAACCGGATTGGCCTGCACCTCGGCCAACAATCAACGTCAAGTGACAGCACCAACCAATGCGTCGCCTGTGGCAGCCAGCCTTTCAACTCCCCGGCTCTGCCAACAAATTATCTGGCAAGATGCCAACGCCAATCAGTACGCCTACCACTTCGATGCGCACCAGCGCCTTTATCGGTGCACTGCCCGGGAAGAAAACAAAGGAGTCGGCCCCTTTGTCCTCGACCAACGGCTGAGCTATAACAAACAGGGATACCTGGCTTGGGTGCATGGGCAGGAGGATTCCAGTCAGTACAACTACCAGAAGGGAAGGTTAGCCTCGATCGACTTTTTTCAGGAAGGGCGGCACGTCTATCGCTATCTGCTCAATACGAATGCCAGGGGGCAATTAGTAGGGCTGCGGGGCCAATCAGTGAATAACAGTGGCTTACAGAGCTACTCGACACGCTACCAGCTCGACGAACAGGGACGGTACGTACAGCTCGAAGTATTTGATGACAGGGGCCAGTTGTACTATCGACTTATCCAGCGTGACTTCGTGCCCATGTCCAATCACCTGGCCAACGGAATGCGAGGCATTCCGTACGATCTCAACCGATACCCCTGGCCCAGTTGGGGAAAACAGTTTCCCGTGAGTGAGCACCTGGCCAGCCGAATCGAAACGTATCGCTATGCAGCTCCCCAGACACCCACCCAACTTATCAAACGGGCCGATGTGTCGGTAGCGTTCCTCCGTGATCAGCAAGGTTACATTACCCGTCAGGTCAGTACCGATTCGTTTACTTCGATTCGTGACACGATCCGCATCACCCACTTAAATTGTCCCTAATTACTGGCTAAGGCCGGCAGCATTGTCATCGTTGCCGTTGAAATCGTAACTTTGAGTCACTTCTAAATCCTGACTTCTTACGCTACTTTGCCTTTGCCGATGGCTATGCGCGCCAGACTATTTCTTTTGCTATTACTTCTGGGTGCTGCCAGCCAGGCTCAAACGCCGAAAATGGGCGACGACGTGAGCCAGTTCCGCCAACGCATGGCAAAACTGCCTCCGGTGGAGCGCCTGAAACCGCTGTCTGACTACAGTCGCGATTTGACGAACCAGTCCCGTTTTAAAGAAGCCCGAACCCTGATGCAGGAAGGTCTGGCGATAGCCCGTCAGGCCCGGATAGCCGACTGGACTGCTCGCTTCAATGCCCGGTTAGGTTACCTGGAATCCAACCTGGGTAATCATATCGGCGCCATCGACCACTACCTCCAGGCGCTGGCCATCGCTCAGTCAGTTTATGCTTACGACCAGCAGCAACAGATTAGCTTTAACCTTTACGCAGAATACGAGGCCCTGGGCGACACGACCAAGAGTCGCCAGTACCAGCAGTTGGCCAACTCGTCGGTGCATGAGCCCAATCAACCCGTTCTTGCTTTAGGAAATTATATGTATAAGTCCAGTCAGGCTCAATTAAGAGGTCAAATCGATTCAGTGGCGTTTTTTGAGCGCCAGGCGCTGACTATGTTGTGGGCTAATCGGGAATGGAATAACTTCTATTCGATGCTGGACGGGTACGGCGTTACCTTAGCAAAGTCGGGCCATTACCGGGAGGCCGAACAAACCTTTCGCCGGTGTCTGACCTATGCCCAGCGGCAGGGCGACCACCGGCGGATAAAATACGAATATTTGCACCTGCCGGAACCCCTGCTTCATTTAGGCCGACTGGACGAAGCCCAGCGATACGCCAGCCTGGCTTTGCGCTCTATTGAAGGCGATCCCGAACGGCAGGATGAACTTCTGGTGCAGATATATGAGGTATTGACGCAGATTGCTGAGGCTCGGGGCCAGTATCGGCAGGCACTGGCCTACGAACGGCTTCATAACCGCTATGCGGGTCAGGTGCTGAACACCGAAAAAAGCCGGCAGTTGGCCGACGTAGAATTACGCTTCCAGGTTGCTCAGAAACAAGCCCGCATCGACTGGCTGAATCAGGACAATCAGCGGCAATTGGCTTTAATTAGCTGGCAGGCCGGGGGGTTAGTCGCGCTGATAGCCCTGTTGGCTATTGCCGTGTGGCAATATCGCCTGATCCGACGGGTCAATGCCCGATTGCAAACCACGAACCAAACTGTCTCGAAAAATAATCAGCAGATTAGCGAGCAGGCTGAACGACTGACGGTGCTGATGCATGAATTGCACCACCGGGTGAAAAACAACTTAGCGATCATATCCAGCCTGCTGCGGATGCAGTCCAGACAGTTGGATGATTCCCGGGCGATTCAGGCGGTGCAGGATAGTCAACGGCGAGTGGAGGCCATCTCGTTAATTCATCAGCAACTTTACCAGACCGATAACCTGGCCGATATATCCATCAAAGCGTATGTAACCGAGTTGACCGAAGGGCTGCTGGTCGGGTATGGCTTTGATCCGGAAACCTTTGATTACCGGATCGAGGTGGCCGATTTGCAGCTAAATGTAGAAGTGGCGGTGCCGCTGGGACTGATCCTGAATGAAGTGCTTACCAACGCCTTCAAGTATGCCTACATGACGCCAGCACTAAGTGACGGACAGCCAGCAGTTGTTACAACCCGCCCATCACTGCTCGTTCGATTCCAACTGGAATCAACCGGCGAACTGTTGCTGGAAGTACAGGATAATGGCCCCGGCTTACTGGATCAGGCGGCTTCCGACCAACGGGCTTCTTTCGGCCACCGGCTCATTCGGGAGCTCACGGCGCAGCTCGAGGGAGAGATGAGCCTGACGAATCGCCAGGGTACCTATTTCCGGCTGTGGATTCCCATCTGAGCGTATTGATGCCATCAATCGGTCGACTACGCAGGGGCTTTGCTTAGTCGATGAAAGCCTGATCACACGAGAAGAAACTACGTTTCTATGGAAAGAATGACCTGACAGAGGTTTCAGGAGTCTGGCGTGTTTTAAGTAACTTTGAGTCATGAAAGCAATGTTGATAGTGCTCACATTTTTCCTTCTGGCCTGCGAGAGCAAGCCAAAGAAGACGCCCGTAGGTGTACGAGTAAGGCGGGAGGCAAGTGGCAGAATTGTCTCGGTGCCAGACAGTTCCCGACTGGATAGTCTTTAAGGCTATACAATCTCTGTCTCTAAAGCGCTAGCGCACAGGGTTACTACACGGCATCACTTTGCGACGATGGTTTTGCCGATCCAGACCGCATCCAGTAGAAATAACATCCCAGGAAGACCAGGATAGAAATGGCGACATTGACGTAAAAATTCCGGTTGTGCGCCCCCAGCCATTGACTTCGGACCACTTCCCAATTAGCCGGTAGATGAGCCGGATCCCAGGCATTCATCCCGGCATTCATGGCTACGTTTGTTTTGATGGCGATGATCGTTATGACAAGCTGAAGCAGCAAAGCCAGGGCGACCAGCCTGAAGGACAGTGACCGCCAATTTCGCCAGGTAAGCCCCAAAAAGAGCAGATTAAACAGCATAAACGATTGAACAAACACGGGCATGCGTTTGCTCATGTAGAAATCCGTCGCCCGATGCATCTCGGCGAAGGTAGGGCCTGAAACATCGGCCGCCCAGGGAGATATCTTCGGAGTCAGATCGAACAGCTGGGCCGCGTAGGCCACCAGGATAAACGTGACGATTCGGGTAAGGGTAACCTGTTGAGGTTTCATAGCGGGTTGCATTGAGCGACAAACCTACAACATGGACAATGACCAGCCTTAGTAAAAAAACGACATTATTCAGTAAATAATGGCCTGACCGAATGAAAAATCGGAAGGTACCTCGCCCATAAACTCTTTGAAGTCACGCAGGAGGTGGTTATGGTCAAAATAGCCGCACTGATAGGCAATAGCCAGCCAACTTTGGGTAGCCTGGCTTTTTTTAAGTTTCATGGCCTGATTGAAACGCACAAGGCGGTTATAGAACTTAGGCGATACGCCCGTTCGTTCCAGAAACTTGCGTTCAAACTGACGCGTGCTCAAACAAGCCTGGTGGGCCAATTGGTCCAGAGAAAATCGGGTATCCGTAGTGTACATGTCCGAGATGACCTGATCAATGGGATGTCTTTTGACTTTACAGGTATCTATTTTCTGTAGTAAAAAGGCGTCCATAATGGCTACCATCTGCGGGAAGGTCTGGGCCTGTTCGATTCTCTCCCGTACCGGCTTGATGTCGTTGCCGAGTACGGATTGCATTTCTTCCTGACCACCCGTAAACAGGGTCATGGGCATCCCGAATATGCGAAAAAAGCCAGCGGGTTGCAGCCATACCTTGAACATCAAGTAGTCGGAAGGAATGAGTAGATTGACGCGAGCAGTCGCCTGTCCCAGTAACACATTGTCAGGCGCGGTATAGCGCTGCCCATTGGCTAACTGAATTTGCAAGGGGCTCCTGGGATAAAAATAGAGGCATGTTTCAGGAACCGGCGCCAGGGGGAGCATAAGCAGGGGCGAATGGTGCCGAACATGCAGGAAGGCATAGGCCTTCACAAAGGGAGTCAACGCAGGATGGGGAGCACATTGTTGAGCGGATACCATATAGCTAAAGCTTACCGACTGAAACGATCTATTCTACAGGAGTTTCCGGATTGTAAATACGACAGGCCACTTAACGCTTTCGTGTAAATATACAAGTAAAGGCTGGTCCAGTACGGTCAGCAGGCCAGTCATTTCGTACTCAATAATGGTTTTCGATGGCCTGGCTGTTTCAATGATTACATCCAAGATCTAAATTGTGAAAACGAATAAGCCAACTAAATTCGAAAGCCCGGCAACGTTGCCGGGCTTTCGTGTAATTGCATAAAAACGAATTGGCTTGTGTGCATCAAAAGGCAAAGGCAGCCCTTGCCCCTTACTTTGTATGCTCTTCGCACCATGTTCTCGCGTTGACAAACGCTTCCAGCCAGGGACTTACCTCGTCCTGACGACCATTCGGATAGTTCGCCCAGTTCCACTGGAAGATGGAACGCTCGATGTGCGGCATGGTTACGAGGTGACGACCGCTTGCATCGCAAAGCATCGCCGTGTTGAAGGCCGATCCGTTCGGGTTGTGCGGATAGCCTTCGTACGCGTATTTCGCCACGATGTTGTATTGGTCTTCCGTATTCGGCAGGTTGAACTTTCCTTCACCGTGCGAAATCCAGACCCCCAGCGTTGAACCCGCCAGCGTTTTCAGCATGATCGAATTGTTCTCCTGCACCTTGACCGACGAAAAGCTCGACTCGTGCTTACCCGAGGTATTGTGGTGCAGTTTGCCGTGTTCGGCGTGGTCCGGGTTGATTAGCTCCAGCTCCATAAACAACTGACAACCGTTGCAAATCCCTACCGACAGCGTGTCCGGGCGGGCAAAGAAATTGTCCAGCGCTTTTTTCGCTTTCTCGTTGTAGAGGAAGGCTCCCGCCCAACCTTTGGCCGAGCCTAACACATCCGAGTTGGAGAAACCACCTACAGCACCGATAAACTGAATATCTTCCAGCGTTTCGCGACCGGAAATCAGGTCGGTCATGTGCACGTCCTTCACATCAAATCCGGCCAGGAACATGGCGTTGGCCATTTCCCGCTCCGAGTTCGACCCTTTCTCGCGGATGATGGCTGCTTTAGGACGGGGTTTGGACCCGTCGATGGCTGGTTTTTTTCCGTCGAAATGCGCCGGAAAATTGTACTGTAAAGGCTGCACCTTATAATTGGTGAAACGCGCCTGCGCCATGCCATTTCTGGACTGCTTCTGATCCAGCAGGAAAGAGGTCTTATACCACGTATCGCGCGTTTCGGCTACGTCAAAGGTGAACGTATCCGCGTTGTTAGTGAACGTCACTTCGTTGCCTTCCAGAGCCGCGCCAATCTTCACCGCGTCAATACCGGCCTTGTTGAGGGCTTGCTCGAAAGCGGCATCGTCTTTCGCCTGCAATACAACCGCGATGTTCTCGTTGAAGAGTGCCTTAACGGTATCGGCTTCGTTCAACCCACTCAAATCGTAATTAGCGGCCAGGTTAATATCCGCAAAGCACATTTCGAGCAGCGTCGTAATCAAACCACCCGAACCTACATCGTGACCAGCCGCCAGTTGATCGGCGTGGATAAGATCCTGAATGGCGTTGAAGGCTTTGGCGAAGTAATCCGCATCCTGAATCGTCGGTACCGAAGTGCCAATCTTATTGTTAATCTGCGCAAACGAAGAACCGCCTAGTTTAAACGCGTCTTTCGACAAGTTGATGTAGTAAACGGAACCCGCGTTTTTCTGCAATACCGGCTCAACGACTTTGCGAATATTGGTACAGTTACCAGCCGCCGAGATAATCACCGTACCCGGAGCAATGACATCGCCCGTCGGGTATTTCTGCTTCATTGACAGCGAGTCTTTACCAGTCGGAATGTTGATGCCCAGCGCAATGGCAAAATCCGAACAGGCTTTCACGGCTTCGTACAGGCGAGCATCTTCCCCTTCGTTGTTGCAGGCCCACATCCAGTTGGCCGACAGCGAAACGCCTTTCAACCCGTCTTTAATCGGCGCAAAAACAAGGTTAGATAAGGCTTCGGCAATGGCGTTGCGGGAACCGGCTGCCGGGTCCACCAAGGCGGTCAACGGCGAATGGCCAACGGTCGTTGCAATCCCTTCGGTCGATTTATAGTCCAACGCCATAACCCCAACGTTGTTGAGGGGCAGTTGCAGCGGACCGGCGCACTGTTGTTTCGCTACACGGCCACCCACGCAGCGATCTACTTTATTGGTCAGCCAGTCCTTGCAGGCAACGGCTTCCAGTTGCAGCACCTGATCCAGATAGGCGGGGATGTTTTGCACCTCATAAGAAAGGTCCGCATACGTACGGTTCACTTTCTTATCGCTCATGATGGTTTTGGGCGACGAACCAAAGAAGTCTTCCAGCGCATAATCCATTGGTTTTTCGCCCGTCGATTTCGATTGGAAGGTAAACCGATGGTCACCCGTCACGTCACCCACCGTATACATAGGAGCGCGTTCCCGATCCGCTACTTTCTGTAAGGTTTCGATGTCTTTTTCACCAATCACGAGGCCCATTCTCTCCTGGGATTCGTTTCCGATGATTTCTTTGGCCGAAAGCGTCGGATCGCCCACGGGTAATTTATCCAGGTCGATCAAACCGCCGGTTTCCTCCACCAACTCCGACAAACAGTTCAGGTGCCCGCCCGCGCCGTGGTCGTGAATGGAAACGATGGGATTGTTGTCCGACTCCACAAATCCGCGAATCGCGTTAGCTGCCCGTTTCTGCATCTCGGGGTTCGACCGCTGGATGGCGTTTAGTTCGATGCCCGAACCGAACGCGCCGGTATCCGCCGAAGAAACGGCCGCCCCGCCCATTCCGATCCGGTAGTTCTCGCCACCAAGCACTACAATTTTGTCGCCTTCTTTGGGCGTATGTTTTTTCGCCTGATTCAGCTTACCGTAGCCAACGCCACCGGCTTGCATAATCACCTTGTCATAACCCAGCTTACGACCGTTTTCTTCGTGTTCGAACGTCAGAACAGAACCCGTAATCAGGGGTTGACCAAATTTATTGCCGAAATCAGTCGCCCCGTTGGATGCTTTGATCAGGATATCCATAGGGGTCTGGTAGAGCCACTTACGTTCGTCCATCGCTTTTTCCCAGGGGCGGTCTTCCATCAGCCGGGAGTAAGCCGTCATGTAGATGGCCGTTCCTGCCAGCGGCAACGAGCCCTGGCCACCCGCCAGACGATCCCGAATTTCGCCCCCCGAACCGGTTGCAGCCCCGGCGAACGGTTCCACGGTGGTAGGGAAGTTGTGCGTTTCAGCCTTCAGCGAAAGCACCGATTCGAATTCTTTTTCCTCGTAGAAATCGGGCTTGTCGGCCGACTTGGGCGCGAACTGCGTCACCGTCGGCCCTTTAACAAACGCCACGTTATCTTTGTAGGCAGAAACGATATCGTTCGGGTTCGTTTCCGAGGTTTTTTTGATCAGCTTGAACAGAGAAGTCGGCATTTCCTCACCGTCGATCACAAACGTTCCGTTGAAAATTTTGTGTCGGCAGTGCTCCGAGTTGGCCTGAGAAAAAGCGAAAACTTCGGAATCCGTCAGCTTCCGGCCAATTTTTGCCGATAGCCTGTTCAGATACTCCACTTCATCCGGACTGAGTGCCAATCCTTCCTGTTTGTTATAGACATTAACATCGTCAATCGCCAGAACGGGTTCGGGCGTGATATTGATGGTATACATATCCTGGGTCAAAGCCAGGTATTTCTGCGAGATCATCGGATCGAAATCGTTGAAATCAGCAGGTACCGGCTTAAACTCTTCAATGCGAGTAACGCCGGAAATGCCCATATTCTGGGTAATCTCAACGGCATTGGTGCTCCAGGGCGTAACCATAGCGGCACGAGGACCTACGAAGGGCCGGTTCACCATCCCTTCATCCAATTTTTTAGCATTACCGAAGAGCCAGTTCAGCTTTTGAATATCTTCATGAGAAGGAGAAGTTTCGGTTTTAACACCATAGACATAGTCACTGGGGTTTACAAAGAAATGGATCATTAAATTGGGAATAAGGTCGATTCAACTAAAGTACAAATTTCGTAGTTCTGCCGTTCCATACAAAATTTGCGCTGTAGCGAAGGGGAATAAGTTCATGCGGGCGATTTACTTGCTCGTATGTATAGTCCATACATAGTACCTACCGTTCCCTAAAGAGAGGTACTATTTGTTGAGATGGCTGGTTTGAATACCTACCTTCCACTATCCAACCTTCGCTCTAATGTCACCCTCAACGCCACCGGCTCCTCAGCAGCCACCCCCCTCTTCGGGTACACCCGATTCTGCTTTTTCGCGCATCGCTCTTAGTTTATCAGGGGGCGGTTTTCGAGCGTCGACCTACAGTCTTGGAACGCTGAATGCTCTTTACTTGCTTGGCTTGCTGGACAACGTTCACATGCTGTCTACGGCATCTGGTGGTACGATTACCGGCGCCTTTTATGCCTTATGGCGGAAACAGGGCAAACAATTTGAATCCATTTACAAGGAATTTTACGAATTCCTTCAGCGGGATACGCTTTTAAACGAATCGCTTCGTCGGTGGAAGGCTAACGTTGATGCAGACAAAGGCCATTACAAGTTAATTAATGCTTTTTCGGATATTTATGACCGTGACCTGTACGACAATACCCGTTTTGGCGTCTTCTGGCAGCCAGACTCAGATGCCAATAAGCCCTTTCATTTGCAAAGCATCATCTTTGGGGCGACTGAACTGTATTCAGGGCTGACATTCAGGTTTCAGTATGCGTCATGCATGCCTGAGACAATTACGGATAAACGAGGAGACGTCAGACCCAGCTTTTTAGTTGGAAATGGCAATGTA
Organism: Spirosoma humi; assembly: GCF_054776575.1. Lineage (NCBI taxonomy): Bacteria > Pseudomonadati > Bacteroidota > Cytophagia > Cytophagales > Cytophagaceae > Spirosoma > Spirosoma humi. Next base: position 761,287 of record NZ_BAAHBR010000017.1, on the reverse strand, counting down.
CACATACGATCAGAACGAGCGCGCGAACTACGAATCGCCGACACGGTTGCGGCTTCTTCCTGCTTTCCGGGCGGATTTGAACCGTTGGTACTACCCTACGATTTTTTCTCCTCAGATGACATTCAGCCCGCTTTGCTCGATGCCAATGGCAAAGACATTGAAAAAGATCGGATAGCTTTGGTCGATGGTGGGGTTTACGATAATCAGGGTATTGAAAGCTTACTGAATGCCAATCTTCGAAACCGTGACTATCGAAAAAATTCCTCCGACTATTCAAAAAACTCACTAGCTGAACAAAACTTACTGCAACCATCCACGCTGCTGCTCATTGCCGATGTGGACAGTGCAGGAAAAGATTTATACAATACTCCGTTGCCTGGTCCTACCCGCGCCAGAGGAACGACGTTTGGCCAATTAGGCACCGTTCGTTCAACAGCCCAGTGGCTACTGCTTATCCTGTTCGTGTTTTCACTTTTTTTTAGTTACCAATATGGGATCGGCAATTTCTGGGCAGGTTTAGTAGCCGGTTTGTCGGCCATTGGTTTGCTCGTTGCACTGGGAATACGGTGGCTCTGGAAGAAGCTAACTGGTTATTTCAAACTACTTGGTCTGGAGATCCATGCCCTAGCCTTACCTCCCGTTAAAGGCCTGTCTGTACAGCAACTTTGGTACTTGCTAACGATTCGGTTGTCCAGTGTATTGACCTTACTATCCAGTGTTTTTTTGCGTAGAGTGCGTGGATTAGATTATGGCCTCGTTTTTAGCCGACATAATGGCCTTTCTCCCGATGTGGTTGTTTTGCCAAGCATCATTGGCGGGATTGTTAAAGACTTTAATAAGTCTCATAAAGCAGACCCCTTGCACCCTTCCGTGCGGGATGAATTAGCGCCTATTTACGAAACCGTTCGGACGGCCAGCGAAATGAGTACAACACTGTGGTGGCTAGACGACAAGCATCGGTTGAAGGCCATTATGGCCAGCGCCGAATTAACCTTGTGCTATCGATTACTCCGGCAGTTTGAGAAAAATCCTCCAATTGGCCCTCGCGGAATCGAGTTACGAAGGAGAGCTACGCTAATCTGGGCGGCTTTTCAAGTTGGCGGTAAATGCTTTCACCTGCATCCTGGTTTGCTACAAAGTATTGAAGACCCTACTACCGATGTTTCTCAGTTTATAGACCAGGCGACTAAGCTCAATTCCCCTGACCTATCCTGTAGCTTAGCTCGTTAGAGCCAGTAAGTGACTAGTTGTCTAGTCAGAAGTAAGGAAACCAGTTGTGTAAACAAGCTATTCGGCCATACCATGACACACGCGACAAAACCTCCGTTTCGAAAATTAAGAGGCTATGCCTTTGATCCAGCCCTGGCTTTGCAAATGGAGACTGCCCCTATCAGCACCATAGTCTATAAAATACCGTGGGAGAGTTCGGCAATGCTTCAACCAGGGCCAATCGGTGAATACGTGGAAGTAATTGATTACGATCCTACTGTGCAAAAAACGTATACGCCGGTAAACTTAAGCAACGAATACATACTGGCTCAGGATGGGCTCGACCCAAGTGAAGGCAACCCACAGTTTCATCAACAAATGGTGTATGCCGTCATAATGACCACTATTACCAACTTCGAGCGGGCTTTGGGCCGAAAAGTTTTGTGGGCAGACCGCTGGCTGAACAATGTCAAAGTGAATGTGCCAAGGTTGCGGGTTTACCCCCATGCGTTACGTGAAGCAAATGCGTATTACAGTCCCAAGAAGAAAGCATTACTGTTTGGCTACTTCTCATCGGCACCGGCCAATGAGAGTATACAAATGCCAGCCTCCCTGGTTTTCACCTGCTTAAGCCACGATATTATCGCGCATGAAACCACCCACGCCATTCTGGATGGTATGCACCGAAATTACAATGAACCAACGAATCCGGATGTACTGGCATTCCACGAAGCGTTCTCCGATATAGTAGCCTTATTCCAGCACTTCACCTTTCCAGAAGTACTGAAAAATCAGATTCAGAAAACGCGGGGAAATCTGGCCGATCAAACCATATTGGGGCAGTTAGCGCAACAGTTCGGTTCAGCCATTGGCAATTACGGAAGCTTGCGCGATGCTATTGGCGAAATTGATAAAACGACCCAGCAGTGGAAGCCCAAAACGCCCAAGCCGGAAGACTACCGACTTGTTATGGAACCCCACGCCAGGGGCAGTATTCTGGTAGCCGCCGTTTTTGAAGCGTTTATTAACATCTACAAAAGCCGCGTCGCTGATCTGCTGCGCATTGCATCCAACGGTACGGGTATACTTACCGCCGGGGAGTTACCTATCGACCTGGTGAACCGGCTAGCCGACGAAGCGGCCAAAGCCGCTGACCATGTGTTACAGATGTGCATCCGGGCCCTGGATTACTGTCCTCCGATCGATATCACTTTTGGGGAATACTTGCGGGCTATTATTACCGCTGATATCGATCTGGTAGCCGATGATAATCGAAATTATCGCCTTGCCTTCATCGACGCCTTTCGCCGACGCGGAATATATCCCAAGGGAATCAAAACGTTGAGTGTAGAAAGTCTTCAATTCACGCCGAATCCCCCCGGTAGTCAACATTCGATGTTCGGCGTTCTGGCGGAACATTTACGAAACTACCGTAGGGATGTGATGTATGAAAAAGCACGTGATTCTATTTATAGCATTACGAATCTGTACATGGGTGGCGACGAAGTTGACGATGTTCAGGGACTTCACGAGAAAATTTTCATGAAGTTTGATAACGAGTGGGAGTTTGAAAAATTAACAGGCATGATCTTTAATAAAGACTGGCGCGAATACGGTGTAAATCCTTCCCGGTCTGATTCGGATAATCCTGCCTTTGAAGTGCAAAACCTGCGATTAGTATCGAGGGTAGGACCGCAGGGTAAGCAGATTAATCAGATTGTGTTCTCGCTGCTGCAACGGTCCGGCGTCATCTTAAATCAAGGTGAGTTTGTCCAGGACAAACCACGCCGGGAAAAACATTATAATCCCAGAACTTCCCCGCCTTCCAAAAATGCGTTCGAATTTCGAGGGGGGTGTACCTTAATTTTCGATCTCGATACGCTTGAATTAAGGTATGCCATTGCCAAACCATTACTCGATACGACGTCGTTGACGAGTGACCCCAAGAGCCGAATCATGGACAAACTCAGAATAGAACAACAGTTCCATTATCAACGGGATGAAACGGGTATGAGCTTAACAGATTACGGCTTTTATTTTAAAGAAGGGCTTACGAAAGGGGAACCATTTGCTTTCTTACACACCCATTAATCGGATCACGATATGGCTAAGCGAAAAGAAATAGCTACGAAAAAGATTACGCATGCTGATGTACGTATGTACCGAATGGGCACAGGCGATTGCTTTATCATTAAGTTCTTCGCAGGAGCGCTCAACACCTTCACCATGATGGTTGACTGCGGTACCTGGCAAGGGACGAAAGAGCATCTTTCTATGTTCATTGCCAATTTGAAAGCATACATCACCGAAGATCGGGTTGATCAAGTACCCACCATTGACTTATTGGTCGTTACACACGAGCATAAAGATCATGTGTATGGGTTTGAGGCATGTAGTGATCTATTTGTCAATACGATTACTAACCCAAGCAATTTCATTATCAAAAAGATATGGATGGGTTGGACCGAAAATGACACGCCTGCATTACCTGGCGATGTATTGGGCGAAAAAGTGAAACAGTGGAAACAGGAACACGGACAGCGCAAAAAAGCGCTGAAGGCAACGGCTATCAAGTTGAATTCTTTATTTGGAAGTGAAGCGCAGAAAAAAGAAGCCTCAGAGAAACCGAATGGACTCACTGCCCTGGCCTATGGTTTCTCAAATGCCGTAGATGAATTTGCCGACTTACATTTCTCAGCCCGGGCAGGCGAGTACGCAGGTGACCTCGAAGGAATGCGTATCGTTAAAAAAGAGTTGGCAACGAATAACATAAGTTACCTTCAGCCCGGCCAGATTATCGAGAACATGGCTGAAGGACTTCGCTTTTATGTACTCGGACCACCCACATCCATTGAAGCCATTAAGAATGAATCGGGCCCGGTTGGTGAGACGTTTAATCACAGCCATAATAACAACTTTACGGATAATAGTGCGTTCGCTACGGCCATGTTGAACTGGGTTGATCCTCAGTCCTTAACAAGCGTGCTCCCTTTCGATGAATCATTCGTAACCGACATTAAACCAACCGAATACACCCATAAAGACCATGCCTGGAGAGCCATCGAAAACGACTGGTTGAACAGTGCCGGAACATTAGCGCTTCGTATGAATAGTACGACGAACAACCTGAGTCTGGCTTTAGCCATTGAATTTACAGACAGCGGGAAAGTAATGCTGTTTCCAGGCGATGCCGAATATGGCAGTTGGGCCAGCTGGCACGATATTCCATGGACACGGAAAGGCGTTGATGAGCAAAAACACCTGACAGAAGACCTTCTGAACAGAACCGTTTTTTACAAAGTGGCCCACCATTTAAGTCACAATGGAACAGCCAAACGCCGTGGTATCGACATGATGAAACATCCTGATCTAGCAGCGATGGCCACCCTCGACTACAACATAATCAGCAATGGATGGAAAACCACGATGCCAAACCGAGACTTAATTACGGACCTATTGACACGTACGAAAGGGAGACTCTTGATTATGAATGAAGATGGCCTAACTATCGATTTAACCTCAGGGAAGGAACCCTTAAACAAAAAAATCTTAGAGATTCGTGAACAGTTGATGAATAGTCAAGAACGAGAAGACTTTAAAAAAGCAGTAACTGAAGATAAGAGTAATGAAAAGCTGTACATTCAGTTCCGCGTAAAAGGATGATAACAAATCAACCTAGTAATCATCCATACTTTTGATTGAAATTACCCACACCACGTTGGCAATGCGTCTTATTGACCCCTGCCCAGCGTCTCAGTTACGCGGCAAGAACACGTCTTTGATGCGCTACTTTATACAGGTTGTAGGGGTAACTCTAGATTCGGGGAAACCATTTGCCAAAAATCATTTTGTCGGTAGCCGTGCTACTTTTGATCAAAGTAAGGCAATATATATTTTATCAGTATATCAAAAGGCAATTTTGATTTTGACGAATTGTAGCTGTTGCCCGTAAAGGTTACAACTAAATCTAAATCTCTGATCACCATAATATACTGCCCACCATTCCCAGAAGCAAAAAGAATAGTGTGCTTAAATTTAGTAGTCTTTATTTCTTCTGTATACCAGGCATAGCCATAGTAAGTTGGTTGTGGAATGGCCGTTCTATTTCTAGAGATCTTTACGTTTGAAAAGTTTCCAATTTTTGTAATCCCTTTAGTCATCACCTCGACCCATTCCTTGGAAACGACGCTTTTACTACTAAAAAAACCTTTATTTAATATCAATTGTCCAACTCTATTCATGTCTCTGGCAGATATGTAAAAAGAACCCGCTGTTGTCTCGTGACCAAGAGGGTCTTTCGTCCACCTGTACTTGGCAATATCCAAGGGTTTAAATAAATATTTGTCTGCAAAATCCGAAACGCTCATGTGTGTGGCATGCGCAATTATGCCTCCTAACAACATGGCGTTAATTGATGTGTAGTCCCAGTGAGTGCCTGGTTTGTTCTTTAAGGGCAGGTCGAGGCAAAACTTTATCCAGTCTTGCTTAGTCTCCATATCGTCTTCACAATCTTTGCTCCCATCCCATTCTTCACAATCGAAACCAGATTTCATCTCCAACAAATGTTCAATTGTCATACTATCTTTTAGACTAGTCCAATTGCCGTATGGCTTATACTCGGGGAAAAAAGTATAAACGTTTTCATGTACATTTTTAATAAATCCTTTGTCAATAGCAATACCGATCAATATTGCCGTAACTGATTTAAAAGCAGAACGAGAATCATGCAGGCTATCCTTCGTTAATCCATGAAAATAGCTTTCAAATACAAGTCTGTTGCGTTGGGTTATAGCAATTCCGTCAAGATTAGGATAAGTACCGTTATTTCCTGCAATCGTAATACTGTCCAAAAGGGTAGTATAAATTTTTTGGGTATATCCAGAAGAGCGAAAAAGTAGTAGTAAAAGTAGAGTTGAGATTAGTTTCATAAACTGTCAATCATTTGTGCCTAGCCGAAGAATGGTTGTCATAGACTAAGGTTTGGGAATGTGAAGAGTTCAAGTCACCTTTGCCCAATTTTAGCACAAAAATTTGTAAAATCACTGGTAAATTCATAGCATCAGGCTTTAAATTACTGATTTACGAACTGACAGCTCTCGGTGAGAGCGCTACTGAATTTAACCAGAAACGGTTCAAAAGAACTATTATATAATATTTTATAGTATACAAACGTCCATTTGGGAGGACAATAAAGTTAATGCATTATAAAGAGACTGATTCGATTTTTCGATTATAACAACAAGCCTTTTCAGCAGATCAGCGTCAATTTTCTGGTCCCTGATTTTTATAATTAACTCTTTAGCCGTTAAGTATTCGGCAATTGGATCATGCGTAAATTTCAGCTGTTTATCGCCAACATTGCCCGATGTAGTCATTAAACCACTTTCCCGGCAGGATACTAAAAAACCCTTATCGAGGTATGCGCTATACACAGTGTCTGGCGTCCATTGTGGCCGACAATTCCATTTACTTATGAACGACCACGACTTCTTAGAAATTGGCGAGAGAAGTTGACCCATTCCTAAGGATATAAGAGCTGCTTTACGTAGTTGTCTAACGGCTGCATCAGGATCAGCGTGACTGCGAAACAGATCAGCGACATAATTATCTAACAAATGGCTAATACTATTTGGCAAATTCGCTAAATCCTCTTGCTGGTCAATCATAGCCGACGCTTTTTCAACTATAATACGCAGAATAGACAAAGGAACTGGTTTTTCATTATCCATTCCATTAAGTTCTAAAATCATTCGCTTGACTTTTGATCTTAGCACTTCCCGTTGTTCTCCAAATTTATAGGCTCCCGCATATGAATTGGTAAAACCATCCAATAGATTATCCAGAAACTCAATTCTTAATCCCGACGGTACGATTACTGTTGATTCTGGCAGCGCAATTGGTTTACGAGATGTGTAAATGACGCAATAAGCGTTTTTGGCTCCTGTATCGGGATGAATAAACTCTTGTTTTAAATCCGCGTATTCCGATAGGCCGTCTACGATAACTACCACCCGTTTTTTTCGCAGAAGCGCCCCACTTAATGTTTCCGATAATTTTGGATTATTCGTTAAGTAAGCTAAACGGTTTGTACAAATAGTGTCGAGAGGAGCATCTATCGTATTGGCAAAAATGGGTAAAGCCATATGAGGAAATAATCGTCGTCTAGGGTCTGTTTCTGTAGCCCAGCGAGCAAGCTGAAACGCTAGGGAGGATTTGCCGACGCCCCCCTGCCCTTCAATAGAAACAAGTATCCGGTCTGGCCGTAAATAACGTCTTATTTCAGGAAGCCCTGGTGTATAATAATTACCTAATTGATCAGGTTGAAAACCCAGTATTTTCTGATTGTCTATTTCGAAGGGCGCGGGTACCCAGTAGGGCCTGGAGTTAACATCTTTACTAGCCGTGAAGAGCTCCAAACTTCGCCTTCTATAATAGGCAACAAACGTATCTAAACATCGATCATGCTCGATTAAGAATAATACAAGGTATTTAGAAAGTTTTTCGGGCGATGGTATTCGTGAATTAGATACGGCCTCGTGCCAGCGAATATAGTGGATGGGTGATACAGCAAACAATCCTAATATAACAGCAGCGTATAAGAAACCCAGGCCGCTTATGTTAGTGGTTACCGCTTTTATAATGGTAGGCCCATCTTTCGGTAATTCATGCCAGTACATGAATTTTTTGAATTCACTCCACCAAGGCTCACTAATACGGATGGTGGTATCTTTATAAGCTATGTTCCATCCATCCGAAACCGCAAAACGCAATGTATACGCTTTATTTAGCTTAAAGATTGCAGCTGGCAAAGCCTGAATAGGCGCATTATATCGTGCATTATAAAATTGATACTTTTTATCCACCCATTCCGGCAAATCACCTTTTTGGATGCTCATTGTAATGCCTAACTTAGTAGGCGGTGTATCTGGGTCATTGGCCTGCAAGCTTGGTACTATATGCTCGGAAGAATCTCTTAGGAAAACACTACTGATTATAGGTGATGATCCTCTTTTTCCTCCAATCAGTATTGTACCTCCGCTACCCGTAATTATTACATTATTATGTTTATCAAATTGTGTATAGGTGAGTCGTTGCCAAGTAAGTCTGGGCTCATTCAGGAGCCAGGTTCTTCCTCGGTCAATCGTTCTGTATATATTACCGTTAATAGCTGTTACAATTGTTTCCCCATTGACGGAATTAATTGCAACATGTTGTAAACCTGAATTCTCCGGAAAGTTTTCCACTAAACCCCAATGATGGCCGCCATCTACGGTTGTGTATAGATGCTTTTCTGTTTTATTTGATGTCGTAGCAATATATCCGATTTTACTATTTTTTTCAAAATCGATAGAAATCAAAAACTGCGTAGAATCGCTGAAAGGTAATCGTTCCCATGTATTACCAATATCCGCCGTGTAATATAAACTTCCCTGATCTCCAACAATCCACCCTTCTCCCGACGTTTTTTTCAAATACACATCCGAGAAAGCAATTTTTTCGTCTACAATTGGTTTGACTTTCCACGTCTTTCCTTCATCATGGCTAATTAATACTTTACCTAATGATCCAATGGCAACACCAAAATTCAAATTCTGATTAATTTCAATAGAATTCAGATGTCCCTCATCTTTATTCTGGTACATGACTGCCCAGTCACTTCCATCTGTATTACAACTTACAATTGTATTCTGCTCACCAACCGCCCACACACGGCCGGTATTGTTTGTAAGGTCCATGCCATTTAATGAAATGGTGAATTTTGCGGGTGATATACGAACAAAGTTTAAATTTCTACTTTTCATAAAAATTCCTTTGTCGGTGGCGGCAATTAGCCGGCCATATTTGTCGAGCTGAAATTCGGTAATGTTAAAGGTAGGGGTAACTCGATAATGCCACGTTTTCCCGGAATCATTGGTATTCATAATGAAACCATTTTTACCGGTTATATAACCTGTCTTTTGATCTTGGCTAAACCATACCGATCGGAGGGAAGTACTGTCTCTAGTCTGATGCGTTTGCAGCCAGTTCTTACCACTATCTTTGGTCTGAAAAATCTGTCCTTCGCTCGAAACTGTCCAGCCTAATTTCATATCCGGACTGAAGCACACCGATCGTAGATACTCAACTTTATCAATTTTTTGTCGTTGCCATTTCTGGCCACTGTCATATGTCTTTAATATGTATCCCCACTCACATACGGCATAACCAATTTGCTGATTCGCATCAAAAACCATTGAATAAATGTTAGGATCTTTTAACGTACTACTTATGGAAGAAGGAAATTTATCTACCCATGTCTTACCGCCATCTCTTGAGACGAGCATTGTCATTGTATTACCATACGCCCATAACCGCTGGCCATCTTCTGAAATTTCTCCGCCCCATAACTCTTCGTTTGAATCTACGGTTTTGTTCTCAACCCATGTTTTTCCTCCATCTCTCGATAGAAGTACCGTCCCCTTATCACCAACCGCTATCCCATAGCGTAAATTTTTAGTGAAATAGATATTATTAATATTATTTTTTGACGGAATGTAATCAGGTTTAGTCCATGTCTTTCCTCCATCTTTAGTCAGCAGTATCGTACCCAAACCACCCGTTATCCAACCAGTACGTTCATCGCTGTGAAAATGAATACCTTGTAGGTAATTATTTTGAACAGGAATGTCAACCTGTTGCCACGTACGGCCGCCATTGACGGTGTGTAGTAACGTGGCCAAGTCGCCTACTAGCCAGCCTTGTTGTTTGTCGTTGAAAAAGTGGACGCTTTGGTAAGTAAGCCCATTATAAAGAGCGTACGGTTTCGATGAATAGTTGGTGGATTGGCCAAGCGCGCCGATTGTCAGCAGGCAGAGAAAAATACGAATACAATAGCCAGCGTGTTTCATTAGTGTAGGATCAACGTGGTTCCAGCGTACAGACGAAGCACTGGCTTTTGCTTTTTTCGATTTGATACGTCATTTTCCATTGGGTTCCCGCTTCTAATTTCGGTTGTTCGAAATCGTTTAACTGGTCGGAGCGGTAACAAACAGCATTGCGTTTTTTCAGGGCTTCCAATAAATTCAGATACGGAATTTCATCCCAGTCGAACGACTCGGCTTTTCTCTGGTCTACCGGAATCAGGGCCAGCAAATCGTTGCTGATCAATTTTTCAAGACCCGTTCGTTGGGGGGTAGCGTTATGACTGCCGTGGTGCCCCACTTTATACACAACCGTGCGGTTCAGCAAATCTTCAACAGTAACCGTTTTCTTCTGCTTAGGATCGTCGTGTTCAGAAACTGTCCATTGAAACTTACGGGCGTAGTTTTCTTCGTATTTGGTTTTTGTCGTTTTCGACTTCTGGCTGGTGGCTGTTTTCTGCGTTTTCTCCCAATCGTCCTGCCAGGCTAACCAGACACCATACTGCGCATCGCCGGGAAACAGTAACACCTCGCCCGTCTCGACAATTTCAAACGCCAAGACCAAACTGGTGTTATTGGTCGATGAGTTTAAGCGCATGGCCAGATTATCAGCCGCCATTAAATAATCATTGTCAATGCGTCGCCAGTCGTCTTCCGGTTCGAAATAGCCCTTGTAGACACACGATTTTTCCAGCCTTTCATACTGCGCAACGTATTGCTCACTAACGGGCGTCTGGTAATTTTTAGGAACAATATCGGCGGGTTTCGTTCCTTTAGGCGGCATGGGTAAAACAAATTCCTCGTCGAAAGGCGCCTTGCGAACATAATGCCAAAAATCATTGACGACAGCCGGATCTGTTGCCGTTAAGTCGCACAAATCCACTGTCTTCTCATCGTACTGAACATCCAGGCTTCGACTCAGGGAATAATCTTCACTAGTATAACTGGCTTGCATATACAACTCGCCGGGTCGGCTACTCTGGTCCTTACGGACATAATTCATATCTTCGGGTGGCCCCAATACATAAATGCGTACCCCCGGGAACATATTTTCGATGACCTGGCCGGGATGTTTGTACTCTATGCTACCCTTACTTTTTAGGGTTTTATTGTTTAAAAAGCCGTAAACCTCCTGGCCCAACGTCGTCGTGCTTTTATCCGGCTTTGCCTTCTCATCTTCCTCGGCATTCTCCTGCTTTACGTTCTTTTCCTGGTCGGTCAACGCTACTGCTTGATCCACCAAATCTTCGACCTGGTCGGTGCCCAGATCGAATCCAAACAAATTTTTCAATCGTTTTACTTGCAGGTGCCTGGCCCCTAACCTCTGATGCATGGCCCGATAAGCAGCCCCCAGCGTTAATCGGGAACGGTTCTGGTACGAACGCCATTCCTGAGCCAGCGGATAATCAGGCTGTTCGGTCCAGGCGAACCATAGTTGGCCGATGGATAACTCATCCAGGATATCCTTCGCCTGGGCTTGCGAGAAGCCGGATATATGGTCTTCGTGTTCGTGCGTGATGACCAACACATCAACATGCGCTTTTCCATCGTTCGTTTTCGGGAGCCTGGCGCATAAGTCACGGGCAACGTCCTGCATCGTTTCCTTACTCCCTGCCCGCGATCCGAAATCAATCCAGACATTCTTCTGCACCAGCGGCTCATCGCTGCCCTGGTAGTAGAAGGTCAGCAGAAAGCAGTCACCGAAGCCGGTGTAGTACATGCGGATGTCTATCTTTCTTAACGACAGCGTTTCCATAGCGATGCTGAATTAGGATGATTCGCCCTGATGAAGACGAGCAAACGGTTCGAAGCCTTTGCCGCTGGGCCAGCGTGACGGCGCAAACGGCGAGGCCGAATTGGCAATATCGGGCCGGAAACGCCGGCGAAGTTCACTGACCAGCCTTTGAGTATCCAGGTTAATTCCCTGCCCCTGGGCGTCCAGGATGCCCTTGCGAATAATGCGAATGGTTTTCTTATCAATATCAATCACCAACGTGCAGCCGCCCGAAAATTGGTAATCGGGCAACTGACGGTTGGCCCGCTCATCCCGGACGCTAACCTGGAATCGTTGCATCAGGGTCAACACGACATGATTGATCACGTTGGTATCCGGTCCCACCCGCTGAGCGCGGTGTAAGGTGTGCACTTCAAAGCTGACATGACCCTTTTCGAAGTTTTCTTTTAAGTTAGGCTGATAAACGTCCAGTATGGTCAAGGCATACTGTTCCTGGAGCAGTTGCCGGGCGACCTGCTGACCCGTGCATAACGTCGGATAATCTTTTTTTCGGAATAAAATACCCGTTAAGTCCTGAAGTCGGTCTCTCGTTTCAGGATGAGCATTCGTAAAGAGATAGTGCAATCGTCGCCTGTAATCCTGCGAAATTAGAAACAGTCGTTTACGGTTGTCGGCCTGAACGTCGGTCTTGGTTAAGAAACCTGCCGTTTCATTGTAAAAATGTTGCGCCAGATACCAGAACTGGGTCAGAAACAAGTCAATCTCTTTTTGTTTGGTATTCCTGACATTCAGCGTTGATTCCAACTTTTTTGTGCTGTAGTCTGCCCCATGCACTTTTATATCCCCCTGGTACGTAGAAACTAAGTCTGCGTCCTTTGAGGAACCTTTACCTTTCTTTTGCTGATCCTGCAAATAGCTGGTCATTGCGTTTTTCAATGAATCCAGTTGCGTGGTTATGTTGAACATGTAATCCTGAGCAATCTTCATCAGCTCGTCTTTCTGCCTATTGGCTTTATTCTTCTGCTCATTCGCAGATTTCTTGCTTTCCAGTGCTTGATCGGAGAGCTTTTTAGCAAACGGCGCAACAACTCGGGCGTCGTAGGGTAGGTATTCGGCTTCGAGAATGAGATCGTCGATTTTCTGAAACAAGCTCGTTAAAGACGACGTAGCTTTACTTTCGGTTTCGGCATCGCTCTCTTTCGTCTCGTCGCGGCTACTACCGATAATGTCCTGCCGGGTGTAGGCATAATAGGTCAGGTTCTCAACCGATAGCGTCCGTATCGATGCTGGGTAAATACCCCGCCGTTTGAAGGCTTCAATTAACGCAATCCTGTAGCCTAGCTGATCGTCGGGAACCAGATCAACGTCGGCAGTAATCAGCGCTCGTAAGAACTCGCCAAAGCTGGTGCCAATGGGTGGGCAGTAGTCCAGCGCCCGAATGCAAAGTGACAGAAATTGTTTGGCGGTGCGGGAGGCTTCGGTAGCCAGTCGTTTTACTAAATCGGACCGGATGTCACCGGCCGGCAAAACCCCCGTTCCATCCGTCGCGATCCGGTATAGATCGAAGGTACGTTTCTGGTAAATATTCAGAAACGCTTCAAAGATAGACGCCACCAGAATACTGCCTCTGGCGTGGGGTTCTAACTGACTCCGTAACAGGCTTGGGTCGGGCTTTATCGATTCCCACTCCCCCTTATCGTTAACCTGGCCAATTGCGTCCCGCAGCGCGCCGTAATTGCCGACAGCCAGCCCAAACTGCTGCGCTAATTCGGACAACAACTGTTGCCCCCGCAGTTCGCCACGGGTTTTGGCAATCTGATTCTCCAATACGTCCGGAAACGTAAAATGCTGAAAGAGAGCAACCAGGTCGGAAAATGCCTCGTGTAAGGCTAATGTATCTTCATGAACCGGGAATACGTACCCTTTATAGATGCCATCGATCAGAGCATGAGTGACCTCGTGGCTGATGATATCGTGGGAGAGGCAGGTAAAGACCAGACTACCTGGCATTAGGATACTTTCGTCGGTGGGCCGGGCCGAGAAATAGCCGAACAGCACTGCTTTTTTGTCGGAACTGTAATAGGCATTGGCTTCCCGGAGGGCATGTGGATACAGCCGCAACCGTTGCACGAACCCTTCACTTTTACCATGCTGAGTGTCGTAATCGCTTGATGACCACTGAATGGGCCGTCCCAGTGCCTTTTCGAAATTCTGAATGGTCGTCATCGCAACGGCATAGACCATCTGCTGGTGAAACTGGGGATTACTCTCTGAAGGAGGCAATCCATCCTGAACCATCAGTTGTGGGTCATTGAGATCGACAGGTGGGTAAAATACGCCACTGGCCGGGTCAATATCCACCACTTCGACGTACTCTCCTATCGGACCCGGTTTCAGCTCTTCCCAGTAAATCGGGTACACAATGGTATTAATTCCAAATAAGTCGAGCCGATTAGCGAAGCTGGGATCAAAGGCATAGCCACGGAGCCGACGATACACCGGCTTTAGCGACGCGTCCTTAATGTTTAGTTCAAACTTAGTATCGGCCAAGACATTCGTGTTTTTCTACAAAAAGAATAGACTAGTAGTCGAAAAACAACGGGAAATTTCCCGTTTGTAGAGGTCTTGCAATGCGACAGCTTATGGAGCCTTACCAAAAATCACATTCGTATAGCCTATGAAAATGCATGCCTGGCTGGTAATGTTACCAGCCAGGCATGAAAAGCAGGCTCATCGTTAGTCCGTTAGTGTACGGCTATTTCGTTAACCATAGTTAAAACAGGCGGACCAAACGCGCCCAACTATTTTCGGTTGGCATAATCGAAAGGGATAACCAGATTATACTTTACATTGACAGGATGGCCGTTCTGCTTACCGGGTGTCCAGGCAGGCATGGTCTGCACTACACGAATGGCTTCTTCATCAAGACCATAGCCATAGCCTTTTAATACATTCACATCCTGAATACGGCCTTCGTAGGTCACAATGAAGGAGACGAACACCTTGCCCACAACTTTTGCGTTGAGGGCGGCTTCCGGATAGCGTAAGTTCTGCCGAAGGTAAGGGCCGATCTGACCGTTTCCACCCGGAAAACTGGGGGGCACCTGCACAACCGTAAAAACTTCTTCCACCATAGGCGATTGATCAGGGGACCGGGTTGCGGGTGTAGTTGTAGTCTGGCTCGATTGCGGAGGCATACTATGCTGACTACAGGCCATTGTAAAACCAGTCAGAAGTATACCAATCAGTACTAGTAGCCTGTAGCTCGTGGCGAAACGGTTTCTTCGTGAGTGAACCATAAATGTGTGGTTGGTTGCTGTGAACAATGAATGCTGTTTGATTACCTTGATGAGTTAGTGCCCGTAAGGTGATGGTCGTCCCTGACGTTCTATTACTCATCAAAACCCAGGGACAATGTAGCTTTTCGCTACATGGAGCGGTAAAGAATTTTAGCATTCGGTCAATGTACCCGATTACATCGGGTAATCACCTGGGAAGGAGCGGGTGTTGCCGAAGAAACAAGCGAAGCAGAAATTAGCGCAACTCTGGGCGATCTTACGCAAGGAGATAGCCCATTGACTTGGCCAAAGCGGATAAGCCGCAGGTCGAATCAACCGGCTGGTTGGTGCAGTGCAAAAACACGTTTTACGTAGCCTGTAGCCTGTCCCCAGGGCGTTCAACCGGAACGCTATGGCTGGTCTTGGCGGGTCATTACAAATTTGCGATGAAGCAGTTTGACGCCTTTGTATATCGTCACGTTGATGGCATCGGGCTTGAGCATCTCGACCTCGGCGCTTAAGGAAATACCCGTCTTGGGATGAATCAAGCGGCCCCCACCCCACACGTCGCCATCGTAGCGAAGATTGCGGATCAGAACGCTATCTTTCACTAAGCCAAAGTTTTGCTCACCGGCCTGATCAACGTTGGCTACCCGGGCGAAGTAAAGACCGCCTTGTCGATAAATATCAACGCTGGACCCTTTTGAAGGAAATTGCCACCGACCAATCAAGCGGTCTGCTGGTTGATCGGCCCGAGCGCCCAACACCAGGAAAAGCGCGAAGATAAACCAAAGTCGACGTTGAGACATAACGATGCATGGGGGTTGCAAGACGAATCGAAAAGTGACAAGGCTTGAGAAGTACGATAGCTAATGAAGCTACCGAGTAACAAAAATAACAGCCTGACTTGATTGAGCAAGCGGAGCCACCCCTAGCCCGGTAAATCGATAGAAAGGAAATACACCCCAACACATCTGAATTCTTAACAAACTGTGTAGGCTTCTGGGGGTTCGGATGGGCTTCTATACGGTTTAGGGCCAATTTTACAACCTCATCCAGCCCACTCCAGTAAACATGTATACCCCCTTTTTACGGCGTTTGGTAAAAACAAATGGGAATTAGTAAGAAGAATTATAAACGTACACGAAAGAGCAGGCCGGTGGTAGCGACGACTTCAGCTACCACCGGCCTGCTCAACCTGATGCGATGCCAAAGTACATCATCGCATGAAATACGCACGAGCGGTCTACTTGTTTGACGAACAAGGCCGTTTTGAAAAAGCAAGGGCGACTATCCCTATTGGCTTTTTCGACCCTACTTTAAGTCGAAAACGGCCTGCCGGATGGTACGTTAATGCGCTGACGAGCCGTTGGGTACGCTAGTTTCTTGGCGGTGAATTTCGCAGTAACATACTCGACCATATCGATCTCACCGGTGATGGTATCGCCCGCTAGTTTCCCATGAAAGGTCATCACCAGGTTATCTCCCGGTATACTGTAGCGGCTTTGGAAGCGAACAATATCGCCGTCAATATTGCCCAGTAATTCCCGGTCGGCAAACTCACCTTTGTGCGTTCCGGTCAAATAGTTACCGTCTTGTTTTTCAAGAATAAACGTGTGTTGACTGGTACTGGTATAAAACTCGATGGTGACTTCCCAACGGCCACTGATATCGGCAGCGGGGGCTTTCATTTCAGCCACTACAGCCGGGCGACTACGCTTCCGGCTCAGAATCTCGTGAACGCGCTGGGCGACAATAACCTCATTGCCAGCGCCCATCATATAAGCGGCAATCGAAATCGAGGTAGTCGCCGTGGCAGAGGCCGATGGAGTCTGCCCCCGGCGAGAACCCACCCCCACAGCAACCCGGGGTTTGGTCGTTGCCAGTTCGTCGGCCACTTCCTGACCGGTGATATTGAGCTTTTTCTCATCCCAACTGATGGTCAGCATTGGGGTAGCGTTATCGAGGGCGCCTTCCGCCGGTCTACGCAGGTCAAGCTGCACACTATCAATACCGGATACTTTTTTGGAAATCGTTTCCAGCCAGGATACCCAGGTATTCATTTCGGCCTGATGATCCCGTACGGCCCAGGCTTCCACGGCCGCCAGCATTCCAATCTGCTCCTCCCGTCCGATCTTGTTGTTGCGGCAGGGACCATGATGCGGAGCACTGGCCTGCCAGGCCGACATCAGGATGTCTTTATTACCCAGCATCAAACCGGCGCTCTGTGGTCCGCGGATTACTTTTCCTCCACTATAGGCTACCACACTAGCCCCCGCCTGAAGATGTATATTGGGAATGGTCAGCCGCTCGGCGGCCGCATCGACCAGAATGGGCACTTTCCGGGGTTTGGCTAATTTTGCCACATTCTGCACTGTCCAGGGTGCTTGTCCCGGCATCATATAAATCAGGGCGGTGCGGGGACTGATAGCCTCTTCCAACTCCTCAAGGCTGTTCACGGTGATGATGGTCACCCCACAATTACGGATGGCATGATCATACACATTGCGGGACGACCGGGGAATGATCACTTCGGTTTTCTCGAACCCGTCCAGGTTGGGGATTCGGATGAGCTTTTCGGGGTTCCCACCCGCCAGAATGCCCGCGGTTACCTCATTCATGCCCGCAGCACAGCCCGATGAAACCATGCCCCATTCGGCACCGGTGATTTCAGCCAGCCGCTTTCCAATACCGAACGCCAGCTCGTCAATCTGCACGTTGTACCGACTGGCGTATTCCATAGCTTCCTTTACTTCGGGCAGTTCCATGGATGCCCCAATAATAGTAAACGTACCCCGGCAGTTAATGATCGGTTCTACCCCAATGGATTGGTAGATCTGCGGTCCCGCCTTCAATGGACCCGCTACGGCGGTTACATTAGCGGATGCTTTTGTAAACCAGTTCATCGGGGTGTTTCCCTCCGCCAGGGCATCCGTACCGCTAAGCAGGCCACCCGCCAGGGGCAGTAGGCTTAATTCTTTTAAAATTTCTCTTCGTTTCATAGGTCAACGATTTTTGTCTCGACTAGTGAGGAACTAATTAATCAGTGAGTACACCCGTCCTGACTCCAGCGTCAGCGAACCGCAATAACGGCTTATTTTTCGTATGCAGTACCCCACGTTATACATTATCGACCAGGACTCGCTCGGATTCTGGCATTTCCTCTTTGGGCGGATGCCGGTGCCACCAGGATGCCAGAATCGAGCCCGTGATATTCATCAATGGGCCGAAGACGGCTGGTGCCAGACCAACTGTCGCAACTTTACCCATCTGGTTGGCCAGTCCCGAGGCAAGTCCCCCATTCTGCATGCCCACCTCAATGGCAATGGTGCGGCAGTCGCGTTCGTTCATGCGGAACAACCGGCCCGACCAGTAGCCCAGAAAATAGCCGAATAGGTTGTGCAGCAGTACCAGCCCAATCAGCGAAGGGCCAATAGTCAGTAACTTGTTCTGCCCGGCGGCTGTAATGATAGTAATGATAAAGCCAATCCCAACCATCGACACCAGGGGCATGGCCTCATCGAGCCATTTGGCTTTTCCGCTCAGGAACGTGTTGAATAGTAATCCGGCCCCAATCGGAAAAATCACCATTTTAAAAATATCCCACATCATATCCAGTACGTTGATGTCCACGAGTGCCCCGGCGAAAACCTTCATCAGCAGGGGTGTCAGAAAAGGGGCCAGCATGGTCGAAATGGCCGTTATGGTAATGGACAGGGCCAGGTTCGCTTTGGCTAAATACGAAATCACATTGGAGGCCATCCCGTTGGGAGAGCAACCAATGAGTATAATACCGGCCGCAATCTCGGGCGGAAAACCACTCAGGCTGGCAATGGTAAAGCCAATGGTAGGCATAATGATAAAGTGGCTGCCTACGCCAATGAGCACCCCTTTCGGCATTTTGATCACCCCAACAAAATCCTCCGCGCTCATCGACGTACCCATCCCGAACATGATTAGCTGAATCAGTGGGGTAATGAGCCTGCTGAACGTAAATCCGTTCAGGTCAACAAAATAGGCGGGGTAATACAAGGCCGTCGTGACGGCCGCAAAAATCATGACCGTGTAGGCAAACCCTTTCAGGGCGTCGCTGGTCCGGAAAGCCAGCGCAATACTCAGAAAGAACAGGATGAGCAGCGGCCCCGCCTGATCCAGATGACCGGTGGCTGCCATACCCAGCGTCATAAGCAGGCTGAGAGCCCCAACGCCCCAAAAAAGTTTAGCTGTCATTATCAACGGGTTTATGAACCATAGGCCTGTTACCGACGGCCGGGCGTATCGATGAGAAAGGTTTCGAGATTGCCCCGGTCCTGAAGGGTTACGTAGGCCGTACGGTTGTCTTTGCCACCAAATGTAATGTTGGACGGTTTTTTACCCGTCAGCACGATTTCCTGCAAAATTTTGCCCGCAGGCGAAACCTTCACGACCGTGCCTTTACCATGACGGGCAATGTACAGATTGCCCGCCATGTCGCAGCGCATGCCGTCCATACCGAAATCCCCGAATTCGATCAGCAGTCGCTTATTCCGTATGGTTCCAGCCGGGGACAACTCATACGCCCAGACTTTGCGCTGCACCGACTCGTTTACGTAGAGGGTTTTGCTGTCGGGACTAACCTCGACCCCGTTGCTGGTCCCCATATTTTCTTCCAGCAATGTTACCTTCCCATCCGGATCGATTCGCCAGAGATTACCGGTATTCGCTTTCCAGTTCGGGTCGCTGGCATATAAACGGTCTTTGTTATCAATAGCAATATCATTCGGCTGGTTCATACGGGGCTCGCTGGCGAAAACAGCTACCTGCTTTGACCCGCTGGCTACCCGCAAAATGTTGTGTTTGGGGTAATCGGCAATAAACATGTCCCCCCGTTGATTGAACCGAATTCCGTTACCAATACTGCCCTCCGGCAGAGTGACGAATAAACTAGCCTGCCCGTCGGGTGTAACTTGGCCGATGGTACCCTGGCGCTCGAAATTAACCGCATAGAGCGTCCCTGCCTTGTCGACGGCGGGGCCCTCTACGCCCGAAGTAAAACTGTTTACGGGTGTAAATAGGCGGGCTTTGAAGAGTTCATCTTCAACGGATCGATTCGCAGTAGCGACGGTCAAGAAGGCGGCTGCAATTGTCCACAGTCGGATAGGCGATGTCTTTCGTCTTCGGTTCATCAGTCAATCGTGAAGGGGGATTAGATGTAGGCAATGCAGTCCATTTCAACCAGCGAATCGCCGGGAACGCCCCCATACACGGCTACCGTAGTCCGTACGGGCGGCTTGCTGCCGAATCGTCCTTTATACACCTCGTTCATGGCTTTGTAGTCGTTCAGGTCGTGCAGAAATACTGTTACTTTCAGCACTTTTTCCATGGATGAGCCCGCCTTAACGAGTTCTTTTTCCAGTTCTTTAAGTACCTCGTCCGTGTGGATTTTGATATCGCCTTCCTTATGGTACCCTTTTCCGGCCACAAACACTAGGTTACCAAGTTTAGTAGACCCCGAGAAAAGAGGTACGTCCTGGTGATTCACCACGTTATAGGCTTCTTTTTCGGTCACGGGGGCTGGCTCCTGCTGACTGGCAGCTTTTGTCGTGGTAAGACCCAGACCGGCTACGCCGGCAGCGGAAGCAAATAATCGTTTGAGTAATGAACGGCGCTGTGTTTGCATAAGTAGTATAAAAATTAAAGGATTATTGATAAGAACGTAAACGGATAGCTGGCAGACCCGATTATTCGAAAATCAAGGTGCCAAACTTTTTGAATTCGTGAAAATTACCGGGTGCCTTGGGCGTTGTTTTTTGCCAGGTCCAGGTTGTGTAGCCCTGGTCATAATCAATTCGGTACAAGTTGGCCCGCCATTGGCTACCCGGTTTGGGTGTCGTCTGAACAAGCGGTTGCAGCAGGCGATAGGGAATGAAGAACTCGGCCATCCAGCTTTTGATGGGCGACAGGCTTTTTTTCTCGCCACCCTGCACACTGGTTTGGTGCCTTGTCTGCAGGGCGCCCTGATAATGCCAGGGTCGCCAGCCCTGAAACTTTCCGTTCAGGTTGGGGACCAGGATCGCCAGTTCATAGTTCAGGGGCGAAATTTCATACTCCAGGTAAATAGGGACGGATTGATCGGGCCAGAGAAACACTTCCACAACGTCCTCTTTAAATAAAGATGCGAAATCTTCGGTGAGGGTAGCGCTAAGTTTCTGATCTTCACAGAAAAATAAAAAATAGACCCCTGTATCCGAGTACAAAAGTTTAGCCCGCGTGGCGAGCGCGTTACCCGACGACTCCTGTACGGTGATAGGTACCCACTCCGTTTTGGCCCAATTGCTGGCTGACCCGTTGCCCGTGAGGGTAAAATCAGTGGTCTTCCTGACAACAAGCTGGCCAGTGTCCTGGGCGTGAGCGCCAATGACTACGACGAAGCAAAGGATAACGAGCCGAAACGAAACTAGCGGGCGAAAGACCATATCGTGTATGCACTCCGGGAGCGCTTAAAGTAGAGACTGTGGTTTTGTTGTATTTTTTGCACTAACTGGGTAAAAGGCGTAGACTGTCAAGCGCAGATGCCGCCTACGAGCGCGGGCGCTGGGTGACGACCACTGGATTGGCAATACCGTTGAGATCGTAGACGATTTTTCCATTCCGGATGGTCATCTCGCAGCTAAGCTTTTGTTTGCCCTCCACTTTATAGCCAGTATAATCAAAAAAGCCGAAAGGCGTGACGTCACGAGCCGAAAAACGACCATTTTCCAGATTCAGGATGGCGACATCGGCCACCGACCCTTCGGTTAAATGGCCTAGTTGGGGCCGTTTGATGGCTTGCGCCGAAGACCAGGTACTGGCTTTGATCACGCTTGGCAAATCCATGCCCATGGCCATAAATTTCGACATCACGTTCAACATGTCTTTCATGGCGTTGTTCATGCTGCCCGTGTGAATATCGGTGCTGATTGTGTTGGGATAAAAGTTACTTTTTAGGGCCGGAATGGCCTGCGAGAAGGCAAAGCTGATGCCGCCGTAGCCTACGTCAAAAAGAACGCCTTTCTTCTGGGCTTCCCAGACAAACGGCTTAACCTGTTTGGTCGCCACATCCACAATCGGCTCCCGGCTTCCCAATTGGCCGAAGCAGTGCGTGTAAATATCGCCCGGACGCAGATGTTTCAGAAACAGTTCTTCGATAGACAAGGTCGGTCTGCTACCCCCAAAATCAATCATAACGGGCACATCGGCCAGCTTAGCCGCTTCTACGGCCCGGTCGGTCGGAGTCCAGTCGTGACCGTTGAAGTGGGCCAGCTTGACCCCTACTACCTGGTCGGGGTAGCGTTTGGCCATCTCAGCCGTTTTCTGGGAATCCATGTCCTCGATGTTCTGCTCGAACTGGCTGCCCCGCATCCCACTACCCACAATATTCAACAGGGCGAGTACCCGCGTCTGGGAAATGTCGATGGTTTGTTTTTTAAACGTTTCGAAATCGCGCCAGCCCGAGCAGCCCGCATCCACAACGGTCGTTACTCCGTTGCGAAAGGTGAACACATCGGGGGGCAGCGCATTGGGGCCGTTGCTGTAAGTCTGATCCAGGTTGGTGCCGAAAAACACGTGGGTGTGCAGATCGATCAGTCCGGGCGTTACGTAGAGCCCTTTGGCATTGACCACCTGCCGGGCCCCCTTTGCATCGATCGTTTTAGCAACTTTCGCAATCTTACCATCGGCAATGGCCACATCCATGATAGCATCGATGCCGTTTTTGGGATCAATTACATGGCCGCCTTTGATAACGACAGCGTAGTCCTGAGCCAGTGCCAGTTCACTGAGTAAGGTAAACACAAAGAAAATAAATCGCTTCATCGATAAGAGTTCGTTTGGTGCCCGGCTCCATCTGAGTTGCGGGAGGGGCTTTTCTGATTCCGTTAGAGACCGTCTAAAATTTTATTGGATGAGCATTTTTGTCATGCTGACGAAGGAAGCATCTTAGGGTATCATCATCCCCGTGTTAGGCTACCTTAAGATGCTTCCTTCGTCAGCATGACAAAATCACTGCTTTTACCTTATCGTAGAAAAATTTAAATAGCTGCTTAAACCTTCTGCTTTTTGTCTTTCCGCTTGGCTAGTTTATCGTTGGCGGGCAGCGTGATTTTCCAGATATCTCCGCCAGCTTTGCCGCCATATTCGATCACATAGACCGTATTGCCAATTTGCAGCGCATCGCTGGGGCTGGTAAAGCCGTTGACAATCCGGGTTGTCTTGACTTTATAGTTATCAGCAGCTTTGTCGTAGAGCAGGTGCAAATGCAACAGGTCCTTGCCTTGTTTGCGCAGCGGATTTGGATTGTTGGCGCCGTTTTTACCTCCCCCTGCATACCGAATCACAAAACCATCGCCCTGGAGGTCGCTTCCCAGTTCGTCGTGGATGTCAAAAAACAAGCCCAGCGGAGAGCTGTGCGCATTGAAGGTACCAATCGTTACACCCGTTGAGTCGCCATCCATCACCTTACCGGTTGCCCGGTCGCGGTATTCATTTGCATCGGGACCCAGGTTTTGTACAGAGGGTGTAAATGTTACCCCCTGTGGTTTCCTGGGAAATTCGGGGTCATTCCGGAAGTAGCGCATCAGCCAGGCATGGGCAAATTTGCTCATAAACGGATCATTATCGGGGTTTGGCTGCCAGTTGGGGTCCTGCTGTGGGTTGTCAATGCCGCCCATAATCCAGGGAAAGCCGTAATGACGTCCCTGCCGCACCCAGAACATATCTTCAGGATGGTCATAATCGCCGGAGTTCGACACCGCGAACAGCTTACCGTCGGCGTCAAATGCCATGTCGTAGGCGTTCCGGATACCCTCGGCGTAGATGTAGCCATCGGCTTTGAGCTTGGCTTCATCATTCGTCAACAGCAGGTTTTTGGCCTTCACCGGGAACCGGAAAATCCGGGCCGTCAGCGCATTGTCGCGTGCGTTTGGGTACACGCCCCCATTATCCTGGACTTCCCCGTGGTCGGTGCGGGCACCCGTGTTCACATACACGTATTTCTGATCCGGACTGATTTCCAGCGCATTCCAGCCGTGATCAAAGGTTGTTTTATTGGTACCATATTCCACGGTGTTAAACACTTCCGTCATCTCGGGTTTTCCTGCCTTCTGCATGTCGTAGCGAACCATCCGGCCTTTGGTGCCTTTGTTGTTGTTCACGCTGATGTTGCCGGCTAAAAACAAGGTATTCTTTAGAAAAGCAGCCCCCTGCAAGCGGGTGATGCCGTGGTCTTCTGCGGAGAAAACTTTTTGAGAAGTGGGGGCCTGCCCCGGCGACTCAACGATCTGGTATACCTCGCCGGTAAATGTCGTGTAATAGACAGCACCAGTGACAGGATTCCGGATAAGTCGTACGGCTTCGGGCACGACTTTCATGTAATGTTCGACGTTAACATCCGGGCGCAGGGCAACCGGTGGCAGGGTCGGTTGCACGGTAGCGGTCTGAGCCATAATCAGTCCCGAACTGGCGAGCGCCAGGTTGAGCAGACTGGCTCTTAGCAGAAACAGCGTTGAGAGTTTCATGTTGAAAAAGACTAATTGGAATTGGATAATTTTCGGAGATAGGCAACCAGCTGCCAGCGTTGTTCGTCGCCGAAGGCTTCTTTAAAAGCGGGCATATTACCCCGACCCGTCGAGAGTTTCCAGAACAAGATACCGTCGCTCTGGCTTTTTACCGGATTGCTGTGAAAATTGGCCGGTGTCGCCCCCAGGGCTCTGCCCGCTGCCCCGTCGCCATAACCCGTTTCGCCATGACAGGAAGCACAGTATAAATTGTACAGCTCTTCGCCCTGCTGAATGGTCAGGGGTTCATACGGAAAGGGGCTTTTTAAGGTGTCGGCCCAAGCTGGCGCTTTCCATCGACTCACCGTATCGGTCGCCGTTGTGACGGCTTCTGGCTTTGGGGACTTACCCGCCGTGAACGAACTTAGCGCAAACGCGCCCAGGCTGCCCAGCACTAAAAAAGGAATGATTACTCGACTACGCATATACTACTAATCAGTTATTTGAATGGAAAGGGTGGCAGCCTAGCGGGAGATCTGGGTCTGCCCATACCAACTAATCGACATCCCACCAGATCGGCGTAAAGGGACTATCTTTATTATCCAGGTACTTTTTGACCGCTTCATCGACGGCGGCTTTACTAGCGTTGGTAATGATGGTGGGGTACACCAGCCGTTTGATGAATTCGCCATCCGGAACCGCACCCCCGCTGTTGTTGACTTTGACCGGGTAGAGCTTTGGATACCCGGTTCGGCGAAACTCAGACCAGCCTTCCACGCCTTCGGGCCAGATGGCAATCCATTTTTGGGTAATGATCCGTTCGAGCTGCCGTTCCAGGCTGACACCGTCTTCCCATTTCACCGTGATGGTGGTCAATGCGGGCGAGTTATTGTCTGCATTTTTCGGGTCTACGTAGGGCGTTTGTGTGCTCACACTATTCAGGTACGTATCCACGCCAGCCGCGCCCAGGGTTTTAAACGAAAGCCGAATCCCATTTTCGTAGAAATCTTTAGCCGAACCACCGCCCATGTTCCAGCCGCGCAGAACGCCTTCGGCCCGCAGGAAGTAACTTTCGGCAACGTCCATAATTTTGATAGGCGTCGTTTTGGTAAACAGCAGTTCGGAGTAGCCCTGGTAGCGGCCTTTCTCCGGAATCACGACGCCCGCCCGAATGCCTTTGATCTGGCCTGCCACGGCGGCATCTTTAGCGCCGACGGCGTAATACGGCAGGCGAGGATCGTTAAAGCCGGTCAGGTATGTTTCAACCGGTGCGGCCAGCCGGATATCCGACCAGGAGTACGTAATCTGTTCCAGGGGGTGGGTGTTGGTCGGAATGACCTGAAATGATTTATCACCGTCGGCCAATACGCCCCACTTATGACTAACGGCGGCTTCGGCCTCCGTTTTGGCTTTGGCCGGGCTTACTTTCGCAATCCGGATCGCCAGTCGCAGACGAAGCGTGTTAGCCATTTTCACCCATTGTTTGTAATCACCCGCGTACGTGGTTTTATCGAATTTGGCAAAGCGAATCAAATCCGCAGATGGATTGGCATCTTCGGCGGCCGTCAGGGTTTTAATGGCCTGATCGAGTTCGGCAAAAAAGGCGTTGTACGCTTCTTCTTCAGAATCGAAGGCGACTTCGCTGCCGCTGCCGTATTTAGTGTACGGCAGTGGGCCCAGCACATCCACCATGCGGTGCGCAGCCGCGACTTTAAGCATAAGGGCAATGGCGTACAGATCCGGGTATTTGGTATCAAATCCCTTCTTCTTCATCTGCAACCATTGATCCAGCACCCCGACGGCGGGGCCACTCCAGACCGTACCATTCCAGCCATCGACCAGGGAATAGGTCGTATTGTTTTTATTGTCCAGGAAAGGGGTGGGCGTCATCAGCATACCCGAATACACGTCTGCATTCAGATTTTGCTGTAACTGGTAGGTTCCCGTAACCGTAGCCACAATCCGGTTCTGCATCAGCGGCAGCAGAATTCCGCCTTCATTGGCATCCGCTTCCAGTTGCTTATCCGTAATCAGTTTATTATCCTGATTCAGGGTTTCCATGTAGTCTGTACAGGAGGAGGCCACCCAGACCAGCAAGCCTACCCCCAGGACCAGTGTATGCCGTATAGAATTCGTTGCGATCGATTTCATGATTCCGAGATAGCGTAGTCGTATTTAGAAAGAGGCCCGAAGCGTAACACCGTATGAGCGCGTGGCCGGTAGATTGAAGCCTTCTATGCCCTGCAACCCGTTGGCGGAGGTGATGCTGACCTCCGGATCAAAGGGTGCATTTTTGTAGAAGAAGAACAGGTTACGGGCCACCAGGGAAAGATTTATGTCTTTAATGGCTTTGCTGAACTTCGGCAGTGTATAGCCCAGGGCCAGCTCGCGCAACCGCACGTTCGTTGCGTCGAACATGTACTTTTCGGCGGCCGCCGACCGGTCGCCTTTTCCCGATATGTACGAGTAATACAACTTGGCGTCGATCAGCTTGTCGTTTACCATAACCCCGCCGTTGTCACGGGCATCCCCTGTCCGCTTCGATAAGCCTTTAAAATCCAGCCATTGCTCGGTAATCGAAGCGACTTTGCCCCCAAATCGGCTGTCGATCAGGAAAGACAGCGAAAGGTTTTTGTAGGCAAACCGGTTGTTGAAACCCAGTAGAAATTTAGGGTTCGCATTGCCCACATACTGATCCGGCTGAGCCGACAATACGGGTAGCCCCTGGCTGTCAACTTTCAGCGATCCGTCTTCATTGTACTGGAACGTGCGGCCAAATAAATCGCCGTAGGAGCCGTAATGACCATCTTTGGGCCGGGTCAGGAAAAGCGACACCAGCCGCGTATTACCCGCATCGGTTAGCACGAACCGTTCGGCGTTCAGAAGCGTACTCAGTTCACGAATCTGGTTGATGTTCCGGGAGAAGTTAACCGTTGGCGACCAGCGTAGCCCACCCATTTCGGCATTGTAGCCCACAATGGCTTCCACGCCCATATTCCGAATGGTTCCGCCGTTGATCCAGAAGTTAGCCGCCCCCGAGCCCGCCGGGGCCGCAATTTGAAATACCTGGTCGTAGGTCGTTGCGTTGTAATAGGTCAGGTTAACACTCAGCCGATTTTTGAACAGCTTCAATTCCGTCCCGAATTCGTAAGAGCGGGTCCGTTCGGGTTTTAACCGGGTCGTATCCGTGCCGCTGAAGTAAGGCAGCGTTCCTCTTGCATTGACGTTTTCGTCGTTTCCCAGCGAATACGGTGGTGTCAGGTTAGCTACCCCGAACGGCAGTGCGTTTCCGACCTCGGCGTACGAAGCCCGTAGTTTGGCAAATGACACAACATTGGTCGATTTAACCGTTTCCGTTAAGTCGTACGATAAGCCCACCGATGGGTAAAAGAAAGCTTGTTTGATGGTTGAAGACCATTCGTTTCGGGCGGTCAGATCCAGAAACAGCGTTTCTTTATACCCCAGGGTTGCCGTGCCGAACAGGGCCTGACTCAGCCGGTTCTGCTCGCTTTCGGCGGAATTAAACAAACCCTGCAGGCCGTAGACGGAGAAGAAATTGGGATAAGACAGGCCGGTCTGGGACGTACTGCTTAGACTGACGCTGGTTAAGCCGTTCTGCGTATTGCTGAACCCTACCGTTGCCGACAGAAAGAAGTTCCTGTTCAGGTCCTTGGTGCCGGTTAGCAGCACATCGGAATAGAGCTGATCATTGTTGGTGATACTTTTGGCGTAGCCACCGTTGGCATGTGCCAGAACCGGGTCGGAGGAAGCGTAAATCCGTTGTTCGTAGGTATCCGTCACCTTGTCGTAGGTAGCCCGGCCCTGCAGCGTGAGCCAGTCTCTGACGGCATATTTTGCGGTAAAGGAAAAGATCGTCCGATTCCGGAACAGGTCACTTTGGTTTCGGTTCTGAATCCAGTACGGATTCTGGTTGGAACTGGCTTCATTCCGAATGTAGGGCCAGTTTTGAACGTACATCATCCGGTCCTTATCCCAGACTTCAAAGTTGTTCCCACTGTACTTAGCCATGTCGTCCCCACTGGGAAACAAGTACAGACTAAAGATCGGGCTGTAGTAAAAGCCAGACTGCGGCCGGTTATATACTTTCTGCTCGATGTAATTGACGGAGCCATCCAGTGTCAGCTTGTTGTTAAGCAGATGCGTCGTTCCCCGCAGATTGATATTGTGGCGGGTCAGGTCATTTTTCGGAACAATGCCGCCCGACTTCGTATTGGCGTAGGAGATGTAAAACTGGCTGACATCATTGCCATTCGAAACCGAAAGGCTGTTCAGGTAATTGGTGCCTGTCCGAAAGAAATCGCGGATGTGGCGATTACTGCCATTGGTGATTTTAGCTCCCCAGCTATCGTTAACACCGGGTGAGGTTTGGCCGTAGCCGGTTTGTGTCTGCGGCAGACCGATCGGGTTTTCAAACGTGGCCGTGGACGAGAAATCAATTTTAGCCGTTCCTTTTTTGCCTTTCCTGGTGCTGATCAGAATAACCCCGTTGGCCGCCTGACTACCATATAGGGCCGCTGCGGAAGCGCCTTTCAGGATCTGCATGCTCTCGATGTCTTCCGGGTTCAGGTTCGAGATGGCATCTCCACCATCCGTAGCCCCAAACAAGGTCGTTCCCTGCGTACCCATCGCATTGTTCATCGGAATTCCATCGATCACATACAGGGGCTGGTTGTTGCCCGTAATGGATTTATTGCCCCGCAGAAGCACCCGGGCCGATGAGCCGGGGCCTCCGCTGCCTTTGGTGATTACGACCCCGGCCGTTTTTCCCGCCAGCGTGTTGATCAGGTTTGGATCCTTGACGCTGTTAAGCTCCTGGGCCGTAATATTCTGGGTTGCGTAGGTAACGCTACGGGTATCTTTTTCCAGTCCCAGGGCCGTCACGATGACTTCCCCAATCTGGGTGACCTCTTCACTCATGGTCACATCAATGACCGAGCGATCCCGAACAACCACTTCCAGGCTCCGGTAACCGATGTAGGAGAAAACGAGCGTGGTGTTTTCGTCGTCTACGGTAATGAAATAGCGCCCGTCGGCGTTCGTGGCTGTGCCCCGGCTGTTTCCTTTAATGAGCACATTAACGCCGGGCAGTGGGGTACCCTTATCGTCTTTAACCGTGCCATCGACTTCTTTGACCGCCCGTTCCGGCTGGACGACTGACAGATTGATCGCTTTCGGGGGAACCGTCCCGGCGCTTTTTGCCGTGATGATAATATTTGTTTTAACCTGCGTAAAAACTAATTCCGTGCCTTTTAAAATAGCGTTCAGGGCTTCCTTCACAGAGGTTTTTTCCAGCGTTAAGGAAATTTTTTTCTGGCTGTTCAGTCGATCGACGCTAGCGATAAACTTGAAAGGACTTTTCTTTTCAATGGCAATGAAAGCCTCCTGCAAGCTGGCCTCCTTCAGGGTCAATGAAATTTTGTATTCATCGATGGTTTGATAGAGCACATGACCCGAAGCTCCTGCTGGGTTAATCAACCCCCAAATTACCCACACGAGTAGCGGCACTCGCCGTCGATAGCGCTGTAACAAATCGGTTAGCATGAGTGGTTGTGCTGATAGCATAGCATGAAAATAAGAGGTTAAGAAACGGGTGTAACGTTACGTATAGGCAAAAGCAATCCTAAAAAACTGATTTTCAGTTTTTTACATCAAAAGCAAACGCATTTTTCACTACTTATCTACTAGCAGCCTCCGCCATAAATCTTCACCACGCTGCCCTCTATTTTATACTGGAATGAAGCGGATAGACTGAGCAACGATAATACCTCTTTCAGGCTGGCTTGAGGCTCGAAACTGGCCATAATCGTACATCGTTTCAAGGCTTCATTTTCCAGTTCAATCGTAATGTTATAACGACTCTCGAGAGTCTGGATAATGTTAGCCATCGAACTGTTCCGAAAATTCAGGCTATTCATACGCCAGGCTGCAATGGACGAAATACTAACGGTATCTATATACGTCTTTTCATTTTTCCGGTCGAAAACGACTCGTTGCTTCGGAATTAGCTGGGCTATCTTTTCCCAGCGGGTTCCCGCTGCCTTACTCACTTCTACTTTGCCCGTGGCGACCGAAATGGTGGCAACGGATTTGTCGGCATATGTTTTGACGTTAAACGATGTCCCCAGAACGCGCGTTGCCAGCCCTGCACTCTGCACCACAAAGGGTTTCTTTTTATTGGGTACTATCTCAAAAAACCCTTCTCCGGTGAGCATAACCGTACGCTGGCCAGTAGCAAACGTTTCCGGATACCGAAGGCTGCTGTTTTCATTCAACCAGACCAATGATCCATCCGGCAGCCGGACCTGCTTCCGTTGACCAGCCTGGCTAATTTGCTCTATAGTCCGAATTGATTTTCTATTTAATGAAAGGCCTGATTGGTTTTTCCAAAAGACGGATACCAGTAATAACACGGAAACACTGGCGGCCATGACCCATTTATAAATCGGCTTGACGGGAAATCGGTTAGGTTGTGGCTGGTCTACGCGGGACTTCTCCAGTTTAGCCCGAAGCAGATTTTGTCCTTCTTCAATAGGAAACCGTTTATCTTCCCTGAGCGGAGTAACTTTTCTCCACGCAGCTTCCATCGTTTGAAAAAGCGTAAAGTTTTCAGGAGTTTCCAGCCATTGCTCAACTTGTAGCCGCTCATCCTGACTACATTCACCAGATAAATATTTTGCAAGTAAAGCCCATGGCGTAGTGTCAGACATGTAATTTTTCACTTTCTGGTAGTAAGACAAAAAAAAAGCAGGCGTACCCCTACTCAACCTAAATTATTTTTTCAAACTTTTTGACCGTGCCTCATTTAGCGCGTAATAAATACGATAGAGCTTCTGTCAATAACGTATTCATTGTCGTAAATGCAGGGGCTCGTTTGGCAAGTTGCGTTAACGATCCAGAACGTCTGAATGCATCGATTCGACGAATACCGTACGGGCGAGTAACTTCACACGGCTGGCCAAGGATTTATCCGATAGCGGGAAGAGAGTGGTAGGAAAAATCGTCCGGCGACATCGGGAGGGGCAGTTGTCCGGACGACGTTTTAATTGATAGGTTGTTCAACGCGATTAAAGAGTACTCGTAGCTGCTTAAGGGCCTGCCCCATCTGATTCTCAACGGTTTTCACCGAAATATTCAGGATATCCGCAATTTCATTGTAGGTAAACCCCTCAAATCGGTTTAACTGAAAAATGATTCGTCTTTTTTCGGGCAGTTGGTCAATCCGACTCGCTAAATACACCTCCAGTTCCTGAAACAACATCGTATCCAGGGGCGTATACGTCTCGTCCTGCGTGGTATCATCTAACTCATCGAACTCCTTCAGTTCATGGTGCAGGTAATTAATGGCGGTATACCGGGTTGCTTTGTACAGGTAGCTTCTTACGTGGTATTGAAGATTCAGGGTTTTACGCTTTTCCCAAAGCCTGACAAACACATCGGCGACAATTTCCTGAGCGATATCATCCCGTTTGGAAAGCTGGGCCGCAAACCGGCAGAGTGGGGCATAATACTTTCGGAAAAGACAGTCCAAAGCTTTACTATCATCCTCCTTCATCAAGTAAATAAGGTGTAGGTCACTTTGTTTATTGTCCATACAAATAGGATACCTCTAGCAACATAACAACAATAATAGCTGTTTTTTCTGGTTAATGACAGCCTATTATTAGTTCGTAATTAAATTTAACAGAATTTTATCCTCCTGGCATCAAGTTTGACTATTAACGAAGGCTTGCCTGCGCGCCGAGGCTCAGCAGGCATACCAATTACCAGCTTTCTAGGTAACAGCGCTCCATGTTTCTACGAACCCTGGCTTTATTGCTCAATCTGTAGGATGGTGATAAGACTGCCAGCCAGCGGGCCGAGGATGACCTTTGCCGTACTCGAACGGTGGCTAGCGGAATTGCCTTCAGGGAACGCCTTTATTGATAAAAATCAAACGGTTTTCCCATCAGGATGTAGGCCTTACACGGGTACTGTTTTACTTTTGACTTACCTTTTCCTTTAACCTGCCCAAATGGCTTTACGCGTACTCTTCACGATTCTGGTTGCCTGTACGGCTTCTGCCCTTAATGCCCAGACCCCAACAAATGGAATTAAGCCAAGGTTGTTCGATGAGATCATTCGAAGCGGAGTCCTTCATCGGCCTTTACCACTCGATTCGTCCGGATCCTACGAAGCCATTTCCCTGGGAAAGCCAGTTGTAAGCGCGCAGCCCCTGGCCGCAGCCGCTGTGTTCAGTAACTGGAAACAGACCGGCTATGGAAAGCTGGCAATGACTACGGAACGCACAAAATCCGGGCAGCCTACGTTGCGGCTGAGTTTGCCAACAGCGACCGGAAAACGGGCAGTAGGTTCCAGCAGTGACCCGGACTATGCGACTTATGGTAACTGCCGTATGCAGTTGAACGTGAACGGGGCAAATTGGGAAGCCTACAACCGACTTGAATTTTTTATTTACCCCGAGGCCGCAGGAGCCCAGGTTGTAAACATCAATATCGACTTCCGAAATAAAAACCAATCGGCCAAAAACGGAACGCTGATGGCATCGGCCGATCATCTGCTCAATTTGGCCAACCACCAGTGGAACCGCTGTTATCTGGATCTGTCGGACCTGCGTCGGGACGAGGTGGCCGAACTTGGCTTCTATGTCTCATTGAAAGGAAAAAATACGACCACCGGTGACTCGGTTATCTATTACATCGATCAGCCCGTTTTAAAACAGGTAAAGACGCAGGAAATAAGCCACGGATGGCTGCCAGCCCCCAACAGCATTGTGTATGCCACATCGGGCTACATGGCCGAAGGCCAAAAAACGGCGATTGCCAATCGGGCAATTGGTACACCCAACACCCGTTTTCAGCTGATCGATGAAGCCACTCAGCGGGTAGCTTATGAGGCAAATGCAAAGCAAGTACAAACGTCTACAGGTGACTACGAGGTGCTGGACTTCAGTAGTTTCCAAAAAGCCGGTAATTACCATCTCGTTTTCGGACCGATAAAAACCGCGTCCTTCGCGATTGGCTCCCGCATATGGACGGCATCCCAGTGGCGGGTATTAAATTATATTTTCTGTCAGCGGTGCGGGTACGCGGTGCCGCAAATTCACGGGCAGTGTCACCTTGATCTGTTTTCGGAACATAAGGGGAAAAAGATTTCCTACAGCGGTGGCTGGCATGACGCAGGTGACCTGTCTCAGCAAACCCTGCAAACGGCCGATGTTACATTTGCCTTGCTGGAATCGTTCAAGAACCAGCGAACGAAAGATCCGTTATTAGCGGCCCGCTTGCGGGAAGAGGCCGAATGGGGACTTAATTTTGTGTTGAAGAACCGGTACGATGATGGTTACCGGGCCAGCAGCATGGGGCTACTTATCTGGCAGGATGGGGTTATTGGCACGCTGGATGATATTCAGTCGGTGCGGGTACAGAATAACTCGTTCGATACGTTCCTCTATGCTGCTTACGAGGCTTATGCCGCCATGACGCTGGATGGGGATCCCGCGTTTAGCGAATACCTGCGTAAACTAGCCCGGGAGGATTTTTCACTGGCAATGAAGACGTATCAGGAAAGCGGGTATGGGGGCTTCTCCCAGCCGTATGAACACAGTTATAATACGTCGCGAAGCCAGTACATGGCCACCGTTTCCTGGGCAGCCAGTATGCTGTACCAACTGACGGGCGAAACACAATATGCCCAAATGGCCACCGATTTTATCCGCTACACACTTCAGTGTCAACGGACCGCTCCGCTGGGCGATGCGAAGGGCATTAACGGTTTTTTTTACCGGGATACGACCCGAAAATCCATTGTACATTTCGTACATCAGTCCCGGGATCAGGTGTATATGCAGGCACTTATTCTCTTATGCCAAACGCAGCGCAATCATTCCGATTATCCAAAGTGGCATCAGGCGGTAAAATTATACGGCAACTACCTCAAAGACATGCTGGTTTACACCGCTCCTTACGGCATGATTCCCAGCGGGATATACCATAAAGATGAAGCGTCTGATTCGACGGCCTTCTATTCGTTGCATTTATTTCCACCAGCCAACGCCAAGGAGTTATACACCGAACAACTGACCAAAGGAGTAAAGTTGGATAACGAGCATTACCTGAAGCGATTCCCCATTTGGTTCAGCATTTTCAACGGCAATACGGCTGTCCATTTATCCACCGGCAAGGCGGCTGCCCTATGTGGGCATTTCTTAAACGATGAACAGTTGCTTCAAATCGGGCGTGAGCAATTGTACTGGACCGTGGGAAAAAACCCGTTTGGCCAATCGCTCATTTACGGGGAAGGAAACCGGTATCCGCAGATGGATAGTTTTTCGTCCGGGGAAATAACCGGCGAAATACCGGTTGGCATACGAACCGTCCATAACGAAGATGTTCCCTGGTGGCCGGCCATCAATAATGCCACCTACAAAGAGGTGTGGGTAACCTCGGCTGGCAAGTGGTTATCGTTACTTGCCGAATACTAGCTAGCTAAGCAGAATCCGTTCGATTTAGATACACATCCATGATTTATTCCCGAAAGTGGCTAAGTACAGTAGCCTTGCTGGTTTTGTTCCTGATGCAGGTGTACGCGCAGGTGCCGACGAATTACCCGGCCAACTACGCCAAAGCTCCCCGTTTCAAGGCCTTGATTTATTTTAGTGAGCGGACGGAACGAGACCATGTGCTCTTTGCCCACCAAACCATCGACTTTCTGCGAAAGCTCTCGGTTGGGAATGGGTTTACCCTGGATACCACACAGAATTTTGGCAACTACCCGTACGAAAAACTAAAGGAATACCAAGTCGTCATTATGCCCAACGGCTATCCAGGCAAAAAAGCGGAACGAGCTGTATTTGAGCAGTATATGGAAGCGGGTGGCGGCTGGATGGGCTTTCACGAATCGGGCTACAACGACAAAGACACCCAGTGGCCCTGGTTTGTAAACTTCATGGGCGGGGGTGTATTTTACTGCAATAACTGGCCACCTCAACCCGCTAAAATAGTCGCCGATCAGCCTACCCACCCGATTACCAAAAACCTGCCGCCAAGCTGGACCGCTCCGGCCAGTGAATGGTATCAATGGAAGCCGAGTCCCCGTTTAAATAAAAATATTGACGTACTGCTTTCGCTGTCGGCCGACAATTATCCCTTGGGGATCAAAGACGTGATAAATTTTGGTGATTTTCCGGTGGTCTGGACAAACCGGCGCTACCGAATGATTTATCTGAATATGGGTCATGGCGATGAGATATACTCCGATGCGACCCAGAAACTGTTGATTATCAATTCGCTCAAATGGGTGCTTAGCACCGATAAGCAGGGAGATCCCTTCAAGAAATAAACGCCACCGTGGCAATTGATGGCAGATAGCATTTAGCAAACCGCAACAGACACCTATCTGACCTATTCGTGAATACTGTCTGGCTTGTAGCCCATTGCGTACTGCATCGGGTCAGGGCGCTAAAGCAATTTGAACCCCGGACTGATAAACAGGTTAAGAATATAATGAACGATCTGTTTCGAAAGGTTAAATCAGATGTGTCGAATATAATTAAAGCTGAGTTGGACACTACCAAATAGTCATTTGCTACGAGATCTGCGCACCGCTGATCCCAATTAGCTAACTGGGGATGGCGGCAGCAATGAAACTAGTTCGGATAATAATATGGACGATTATAGCTCGACTAACGATGAGTACAGGATGCCCTGAACCCCTGCGGGGCCCGGTTGGCTATCTCGCCCTGGTAGGGATAATGCAAAGTGGATTTACGGATATTCAATGGTCAATGGAAGATATGGTTACGGAAGGCGATACCATAGCAGCCCGCTTTTTGATGCGGGGTACACATCAGGGTACGTTCATGGGTATACCGCCAACCAGTAAGCCCATTCAGGTACAAGCCATGAATTTCTATCGAACGGACGGACAGTTTATCGAAGAACATAGCCAGTCCAATATGTTGGGATTACTTCAACTAATTAGCGCGGCACCCGCGGCTTAATGAACCTACAGTTCTATACAAAAATGATTGAGACCAATAAAGCCATTTTAGAAAAAGCAAACGCGGCTATCTCAGTAGGTGACAATGAAGGCTTTTTAGCTTATTGCACGGATGATACCGAATGGGAATTTGTCGGAGAAAGAACACTACAAGGAAAAGAAGCGGTTCGGCAGTGGATGGTAACGGCCTATGCAGAGGCTCCCCAATTTAAAGTCGACCATTTTATAGCGGAGGGCGATTTTGTTACAGCCATGGGTAGCATCGATTTGAAAGACGCCACTGGTGAGACAGCCAGCTATTCTTATTGCGATGTCTGGCGCTTTCGCGAAGGCAAAATGGCTGCATTAAAAGCATTTGTCATCAAAGCATAGTCTCCATTGAACGCTCCCGCGTGAGACGAAGGGGCGTTCAATGGAGACTATGCTCAAGTCGGGCATTTAACGAAACACTGAACGGTTAAAACTACAGGCGTTGACGTGTTAGCTTAAAAGGCTAGCTGGCCATTGACCATCTTTTTATGCATCCTGCCCTACAAACTTATCTGGCCGGTAAGATTACCCTCTCCGATGAGCAAACGTCAATCGTTAGTCGCTGCTTCAAAGCCAAAAGTACCAAGCGTAACGAAATCCTCGTCGCCAAAGGCAGTGTGGCCCGCTATGTTTATTTCGTCGTCAAGGGGTGTCTGCGCGTCTTTTTAACCGATGACCAGGGAAACGAATCAACCCGTTTTTTGATCTTTGAAGGCCGTTTTGGCACCGCTTTCCCCAGCTTTATTCGCCGTCAGCCTTCGATCGCTTCCCTACAAAGTCCAGAACCATCGGAATTGCTTATGATCAGTTATGAGGATCGGCAGACGCTTTATGAGCGTATACCGGCCTGGGAAACCATGGATCGAATTGGCCTCGAACTCGATTACATTGAGGCCATTCAGCGCATTGAAAGCTTTATTTCCTTGGATGCCAGAGCTCGCTATGATACTCTCCAACAGACCAATCCGGAAATTATTCATCGATTACCCGCTAAAATCATCGCTGATTATCTGGGTATTTCTCCGGAAACACTGAGCCGCTTAAAGTCAAAAAAATAGTTTGTTGACTTTTGTCAATCTTTTTTCCCTATGCTGCTGCTTGCTTTGTACCCTCAAGCCAAGACAACTATGCATAAATTACGGCTCATTGTTCTTTATTGCCTGCTGGTGCCTCAAATTACCTTTTCCCAGCGCCCACCGACTACCCAGATCGGTCAACAAACCTTTTCGTTCATGGACTCAAGCCGTCATCGTCCGGTCGTGACGGAGGTATGGTATCCAACCGATGATTCCTTAAAAGCGAGTGATCAGGCCTTTTCGCCCTTTATTCGTCAGTATACGGTGCGAAATGGGCAGTTGCCCACTTATAAAATGCCACTGATTATGCTTTCACATGGTACTGGAGGAGGCCGGTTGACGATGGAGTGGCTAGCGCAGGGATTGGTTCAACACGGATTTGTGGTGGCCGCTGTTGACCATTGGGGCAATACCTATGATAACAAAGTGGCTCTCGAATTTCTTAAACCTTGGGAACGCCCGCTGGATATTCGTTTTGCGTTAACCGCTTTGTTGACCAACACTCCTTTTAGTACGGTGATTGATTCGCAACGTATAGGTGCGGCTGGTTTTTCTTATGGGGGTTATACGGTTATTGCCCTGGCTGGGGCAGTGCTGGATTATAAAGCCCTGCTTACCTACTATAAAACGAAGGGCCGACAGGAGATTGACATCCCCGAACTTCCAGGCGTAGCCCAATACCTGGATGACCCCTCCATACAGGTTGCCATTGAGAAAATACCTTCCCTGCAGGATAACCGAATAAGTGCCTTTCTGGCGATCTCCCCTGCGCTGGGACAGGGTTTTGTCAGTAAAGACCAGATGAAAGCTATTCAGAAACCGGTGTATGTGATTGGCGCTCACAGTGATAAAATGGCGCCCGTTAAAACCAATGCCTATCACTACCATGGGCTCATTCCAGGCTCTAATTACTACGAGTTCAAGGGCAAAACGGGCCACTACGTCATGCTGAATGAAGCAACCGAGGAAGTCAAAAAATCCGATCCAACTTACTTTACTGATGACCCTACCGTCGATCGTCATAAAGTGCACTCGGCAGTAATTCGTTTAGCCGCGCAGTTTTTCAGACACAAGCTATCTGCTTACTGATCCTGGAAGTGTGTTCGTCAAAACAGCACATGAGCTATTCCCAGAGCCAATTGATGTATGTTGTAGCGATCAATTTTTTACTCTCTAAATAGGCTCCTCAGTGAGACGAGGAAGCTTCACTTGTTCGGAATTGGGTCGTTTCCTGAAGCAAAGGAGATAATAGCCAGCAGTTACCAGCGCTTTGGCAATCTGAAAGCCTACGCCTTGGTTAGCACCGGTGACTAAAGCGACCGGCGGGTTGTTTTTGGATGCTTCGATTTGATTCTCCATACGAATGATGTTTGATAAATGAGCACTGCAAAACGCAGCATTCATCGTCTCAAGACACTAACCGAATCAAGGAGGCTTGTAACCAACATGAGATGGATCGATTTACTAGTTTGTCCCTTCGTCGATGTGATGCCCCAACAGTTGGCTGACTCAATAAACTGAGCAACTCGTACTTATAATCTAAGAATATCTAGTCCCTGAAAACACTCCTACCTGAGATGATTATTTTTATTCGTTAAGGTCGGTGATAGAATAAGAGCCGAACGAAAAATGGCTCTCACTACCTGATTCAAAATTAAGTGCGACGGCGGCTCTTAATGGCGCCTACCCACTCCGACTCCCCACAACGGGGACATTGGTGCCGACCTGGGGACAGACTCTCCACCTGGCCACAGCGGGTGCAAGCGTACTGACCCGGCTGATCGAGTCGGTCTCGCTTTTGATGATAGACCTTGGGTAGCACCGGCAGACCCGGTTTAACCTCTTCGTCGGGGTAGTAAAAAAAGCTCACTGTGCCATTGGTCTCCAGAATGGCGGTTTGCACTTGACCCAGGTGTTCAATGTTCTGCTGGCGCATCTCGGCGAAAAATTCATCTTTGGCAAAGGTGTGATCACTCCCTTCGACCAACATAAAGCGGCCCTCCTCAATAACATAAAGCGGATCGCCTTCCAGCACACTTTCAAAACCTTCACTGCGGGCAGCAATCCAGGTAATCAGCCGGTAGAAGGCCAGAATGGTGCCGAAGACCACCAAGGCGGGTAGAATAGCGTTATCAGGGTTGGCCATCGGGTCACCGGCGGCCGAGCCCAGGCCGATAATAATGGCCACTTCGAAAATCGACAGTTGCCGAACGCCTTTTTTGCCCGACAAGCGTAAGAAGGTCAGGATGATCGTGAACATGATCAGGGTTCTGATCACAATTTCGAGCGTGAGGCTCCAGTCTAATTTGTTGATGAACAAACTATGCAGATCAAAATCCATACTGGTGTTGGGTTAAAGGGCCAGTTAGATGCCCTTTCTACAACGCTGGTTGAGCCCTGTGCGATGTAAACAAATGTTGCCCCAGCAAACTATAGTTGATTCAAGCGGCCAATTGGTAAGGCACTATATGTGGCTATTTCAGTGCTCTTGATCAGCCAATTTCGTAGCAGATTGACCACCTGACTTCTCAGAATAATATAAATCTAACGATTAGATTATCAACTACTTAAACTGGTCACCATGGCGCGGTCATTTTAGGCGAAACAGCCTGTCCGTCTTCTTCGAAATCAGTTGATCAACCCCTCCGGAATTTCCACTTTATGCTTATTGGCGGTGAACGAATAAAGTTGATTTCGTTTGTTTGGAAAACTATTTTGTAAACGGTCTAAAAGCAAAAGCGCCTAACTAACTCATGAATAGTCAATTAGGCGCTAAGCTTGTACCGGGAGCCGGACTCGAACCGGCATGTCCTTGCAGACAATGGTGTTTGAGACCATCGCGTCTACCGATTCCGCCATCCCGGCGACAGAATCGTCACGCCAGAGCGTGATGCGTTTGTCAAACGTGGGTGCAAAAGTAGGTTTTCAGCGGGGTTTATGCAAATAAATAGAAAGATAAATTGAGCCGTTTCGGCAAGCCGTAAGTTCTTCCGCTCGTTTATTCATACCGCAGGGCATCGATGGGATCAAGTTTGGAGGCTCGAACGGCGGGATAAATACCCGCAAACAAACCAACCGAAACACAAACAACGATCCCCAGCCCCATCCAGCCCCAGGGTACGATAAAGCTACCTTTCCCCTGACTAACAACTCCCGCAATTAAATTACCGACGCCCAGACCCAGCAGG
The DNA here is from genome assembly GCF_054776575.1 of Spirosoma humi. Lineage (NCBI taxonomy): Bacteria > Pseudomonadati > Bacteroidota > Cytophagia > Cytophagales > Cytophagaceae > Spirosoma > Spirosoma humi. The sequence goes on along the minus strand of NZ_BAAHBR010000017.1, from coordinate 720,341 downwards.
ATTCCCCCTACTCCGCCGAGAATACAGATGACAATGGCTTCGATCAGAAACTGCTCGCGAATCCGTTTGGGCGTTGCGCCAAGTGACTTACGAATGCCTATTTCTCGGGTTCGCTCGGTTACGGAAACGAGCATGATGTTCAGCAAAGCAATGGACGCCCCCAGCAGGGTGATGAAACCAATGCCAAAGCCCCCGATGCGCAGGTAACCCGTAATGTTTGCCGTTTCTTTGGCCAGATCGTCGGCCCGTTCGATTTCAAACGAATCCAGTTGCCCGAGCTGATCATGCCGAACCAACCGCATAACTCCCCGCGCTTCGTCGACGGCTTCGTCCTGGTCCGACACTGCCGGTACAGAGGTGGTAATATCGAACGAAAGTTTTTGAGTTCCAGCCAGTGCCCGGGCGTTATCGAGCGGAATCAAAATGATCCGGTCATCGCCACCACCCGAAAAACCACCTTTTTTGTCCAGAACGCCTATAATTGTGTATTGATTGCCCGACACCCGAATGACCTGATTGAGCGGATTTACTTTTTTCTCAAATAAGGTATTGGCTACTTCGATACCTACGATCGCTACGTTTAGCGCATGGGTTAGATCATTCTGCGTAAAATTGCGGCCGTTCTGAATCGTAAATCCTTTTACGTTCAGATAGGCATCGTCGCCCCCGATAAGCTGCACGTTGGGATTTGTTTTTTTAGAGCCGAACTTTGCCTGGGCAGCGCCTGAAACCGACGTCGATACGGCAATTGTCGCCCCATACGGAAACCGACGCTTGAAGTTGATCGCATCAAAATAATCAATCGGCGCGTCCTGTTTCTGAACGCGACCACCCCGCCGGAAAGCATCCTGCCGGGCCACAATGCTGAACGTATTGGCCCCCAGCCCCGCAAAACTACTATCGACCGAGCTCTGTATGCCCTCGATAGCCGTCAGGATACCCACCAGCGAGGTGATGCCGATAGCAATAATGAGGGACGTCAGAATCGTACGCAACCGATTGCTGGCAATCGAGCGCAGACCTTCGCGAATATTTTCAAGTAAATTCATGTAGTAAAGGTGAAAGAGCGAATGAGTGAAAGAGCGTAATGCGTAAACGTATGCACGTCGTTTTCATCGCTCTTTCACTCATTCGCTCTTTCACTTATGTTTTCTCGCACAATATTTGCCTATCTTTCGTTATGACAAAACTACCACAAGCATTTTTATCGGGGAAACCAATGAAACGCCTGCTGTTGCCGCTTATCCTATTTCTCACGCTGACGGGTCAGGTGTGGGCGTCTAAGATTCTGATTCCGATGGACGATAGCCAGAAGAATCACCTAAAAGCCTATGGTATTGCGTATTGGGTGCTAAAAACGCATGATACGGAAATCGACTGGCTGCTGAATTACCGGGGTGGCTCGTTTATGATGCCCCAAAGTCAGGCGTTTATCAACGAAATGGTGATTCGTGGTGTCAGCTATGAGGTCATATCGGATGCTCAGTCGGCCCAGATCTTGTCGGAAGTATCGGCGGCCGACGCTAATATGGATGCCGTAAAGCTGCAAAAACCGCCGAAGGTAGCCGTCTACTCACCTAAAACGAAACAACCCTGGGATGATGCCGTAACGATGGTCATGACGTACGCGGAAATTCCCTACGATGTCGTTTTCGATGAAGAGGTCATGAATGGTAAACTGCCCGAATACGATTGGCTACACCTTCACCACGAAGATTTTACGGGTCAGTACGGTAAGTTTTTCCATTTCAAGGATCAGCCGTGGTACATTGCTCAGAAACAGGAAGCTGAAAATATCACCCGTAAATTCGGCTTTACCAAAGTTCCCCAGTTGAAGCTGGCCGTGTCTCAAAAGATTCGTGATTTCGTACTGGGTGGTGGGTATCTGTTCGCCATGTGCAATGCTACCGATACCTACGATATTGCCCTGGCAGCTCACAACACAGATATTGTCGATGCCTTCTACGATGGCGATCCTGCCGATCCCAATGCCAATAACAAACTGGATTTCAGTCAGACATTGGCCTTCAGAAATTTTCAGGTATACACCAACCCATACCTGATCGAGTTCTCGAATATCGATAACCAACCCGAAGAGCGCGGTCTGAGCGAACACAACGATTACTTCACCCTGTTTCAGTTTTCGGCCAAGTATGATCCCATTCCTACCATGCTGACGCAGAACCACGCCAACGTCATTAAGGGCTTCATGGGGCAGACAACAGCTTTCAAGAAAAATTACATCAAGCCTGAGGTAGTTATTATGGCCGAAAACCGGGCCGTAGGCGAGGCACGTTATATCCACGCGCCTTACGGACGGGGTTTCTTCACGTTCTACGGCGGGCACGATCCCGAAGATTACCGCCACGAAATTGGCGAGGAGCCCACCGACCTGAACCTCCACCCGAACTCGGCCGGTTACCGACTGATTCTCAACAACATACTTTTCCCGGCAGCTAAGAAGAAGAAGCAAAAGACGTAGGCGTAACGGAATGATGCCCAAGCCTTTTTTACCTCTTTGTGCTGGTTTCTAACAACCGGCACAGAGAGGTTTTTTAATTATCAAACCACTCCGACACCATTTCTTCCTGCGATTTGCTCTCCAGTCTCCGTTCCAGATCGTCGGGTATCTTAGGAAAGAAATCAATCCCTGTCAGTTGTTCGATGCGGTCAACGGGCACCACAAACTCGCTTAGCGGTCTGTTCGATGCTTCGTTGTTTAGCAAGAAGCCAATCATCCGGATGTTAGGCTTGTCGCAGTACAGAATCACTTTATAAAATTTTTCCGGAACACTCACTTCAACGACTTTGCCAATCGTAGGTAAACCAGGCTTCAACACCGCGCCCGTTACTACGTAAATTCCTTTGTCCCGAATCGCCCAGGATCGAACCTGCTCTTCCAGTTCTTTCCAGATGCCCCGATTAAAGTCGGGTATCTGGGGCGTAATATTGCTCATTAAGAAGGTTTCGCGCATGATGCGCTGCGAAAACTTAAAATCGCCAGCGGGGGCCAGGTGCCCACGGTCGTAGCCCGAACGCGTGTAATCGGATGGAAGCGCGGTACCGTTCTCCACGCTCGGATCAGGTTTGAACTGCTCGTATTTCCGATCCGCGTCCCCCGTCGTTTCATAGTTTAGCAATGGATACGCGACCCAATCGGCATCCTTATACTGATCCCGATACCGAAGGGTATACCCTTCGTGCCGGACAATATCGTCCCCGGCTTTAACCAGCGGCAGAATGAAATCAACTTCTTTTTCAAAGTCAAACCGTTGATTTCCCGATGAGCCACCGGTTGGTGAGTCGGACCTTGTGTCACTAGCTTCACTTTCATCGGATTTTGGCCTACCCTTTCGCCGTTTGTGCGTCGTGGCATCAGGATCGTTTGGTTCAGGCGCTTTATAAGGATTATCTTCTTCAGGGTGTGCTTTCGAGCGGCCTAGCCCGATCATCTGCCGAAAATCGTTCCAGAAAGCGACTACAGGTTGAGTACGGCCACCGTAATGCAGAAACAGGCCGATCAAAAAGAAGATAAACAGTAACACAAGTGTGTTGCCGCGTAACCGGAAACCCCGGCGGGTATATTTTTTGGTTGAAAAGCGAGGCTTAAAGAACATAAAAGTAAAGTTACACTGTTTTTGTCTTGCAGATGAAACCCACCCGCTATACACCCCTTCTTACAGGTACCTACCGAGTAGACTAACTCCCGTAGTAGGCCTGAACCGATGAACCGTTCCCCTCGAACTGCTGTTAAAAACCCATGTCATCGTTGAATATTGTGGTCATCGGGGGCGGAGCATCTGGCTTTTTCGGAGCCATTACAGCCGCCGAAACATTTCCGGACGCTACCGTCACCATTCTGGAGAAAACCCGTACTGTACTGAACAAAGTCCGAATTTCGGGCGGAGGACGCTGTAATGTTACCCACGCCTGTTTCGAAAACCGGACGTTTGTCAAGCATTATCCGCGTGGCGAGAAACCGTTGCGGTCGCTGATGAACCAGTTTGATGCAGCCTCCACCGTTGCCTGGTTTGAGAAGCGGGGGGTTACGCTGAAGACCGAAGCCGACGGGCGTATGTTTCCAAGCACGAATACGTCTGAAACGATCGTGACCTGCTTACTCCAGACGGCTCGCCGTTTAGGCATTCGCATTCGCACCAGTTGCGGAGTTCATTCCATGATGCGCGACGAACAGGGTCGCTGGCAATTACACACACTCACCGACGAAATTCTTGTAGCTGATCGCGTTTTAATCGCGACGGGCGGCTTTCCCAAAATAGACGGGTACAACTGGCTGCCTGAGCAAAGCGAACCACTATTGCCGCCGGTTCCTTCCCTATTTACATTCAACGTTCCCGACAGTCCGTTTCTGTCGTTGGCCGGCGTGGCGGTACCGGATGCAAAAATATCCATACCAGGCACCAAACAGGAACAGCGTGGCCCTTTGTTATTTACGCACTGGGGGTTTAGTGGCCCTGCCACCTTGCGCCTGTCGGCCTGGGCTGCCCGCGATCTTGCCGATGCTAGCTATCAGTTTACACTCCGCGTAAACTGGGTTCCTACATTGAATGAGAATGAGTTACGGGCCAAGCTCCAGGATTTCAGACAGCAGAATGGCCGCAAACAGGTCATTTCCCAAAACCCGTTTGGCCTTCCCTCCCGGCTTTGGCAGGCGTTGTCACAGGAGTCGGGCATTTCCGAAGCGCAGCGCTGGGCCGATCTCCCCGCCAAACCCCTCAACCGACTTTCTGAACGACTCACCAACAGCCAGTTCCGGGTTACGGGTAAAAGTACGTTTAAGGACGAATTTGTGACCTGCGGGGGCATTTCCTTTGAGGGCTTACACCCCCAAACGCTCGAAAGCAAAGCTCAGCCTGGCTTGTTCTTTGCCGGTGAGGTGCTGGACGTAGATGGGATCACGGGAGGTTTTAACTTCCAGAGCGCCTGGACAACGGGCTATGTGGCGGGGCTGGCCATTGGACGCTAAGCTATCGATTCAGGATTGCTCGGGCCGATTCTTCGTCGCGTTTCAACTGCGTAACCAAAGCAGGCAACCCATCGAACCTCTGCTCCGGACGCAAAAACTCCCGGAATTTCAGGGTAATGTGTTCGCCGTATATGTCCTTATCGAAGTCAAAAATATACGTCTCAATCGTCTGGTTTGTTCCTGCCACGGTAGGCCGAAAGCCAATATTCAGCATACCCCCCAGGGTTTGCCCGGCATAATCGACGTCAACCGCGTATACCCCATTGGCAGGAATCAGCTTGGCCGGGTCGTCGACCTGTAGATTAGCCGTTGGAAAACCAATGGTACGACCGAGCTGACGCCCTTTCACGACCGTTCCGGTAAGGCTGTAAAGTCGCCCCAGAAACCGGTTTGCCGTGTGAACATTGCCTTCATTCAGTGCCGCCCGAATTTTCGACGAACTAACACCGACGGCTTCTATATCCTGCCGGGGTATTTCCTCGACTCCAAATCCATATTCGCTTTGGTGCGCCTGGATGTAGTCGAAGCCACCTTCACGATCTCGGCCAAAACGGTGGTCATATCCGATCACCAGTTTTTTGGTTCCTATTTTATCGATCAGAATTTGGCGAATGTACTCTTCAGAGGTCAATTCCGAAAAGGAGCGGGTAAAAGGAATAACAATCAGATGATCAACCCCCGCCTGATCGAGAAGTTCGATTTTCTCGTCCAGCGTTGTTAACAGCTTCAGATTTTGGCTATCATTGGAAACCACTGTACGCGGATGCGGCCAGTACGTGATCAGAACAGACTCGCCCCCACTGGCCCTGGCCACTTCGGTCAGCCGAGCCAAAATAGTTTGATGCCCACGGTGAACCCCGTCAAATGTGCCGCTCGTCACGACGGCATTTGGCAAGGGTTGAATATCATCGAGTCCTGTATAAATAATCATTCGTTTGTCGGAAGTGGGTCGGCCAGCGAAGCACGATGGGTGGCAATGAATTGCTCAAGGGTGGCGGCATCCTCCACCCGAAAGTCGCCAATGCGGGTTCTGCGCAGCCCACTCATGTAAGCACCATTGTTGAGCAACAGGCCCAAATCGCGGACCAGACTGCGAATATAAGTCCCTTTTGAACACACGATACGAAAATCAACCTCGGGAAAGCGATCTGTGTTCACCTCAAAAACCGATACCGATACCGTGCGGGCCTTAATCCCACCTTCAACCCGGTCGGCGGTTTCGCCACGACGTGCCTTTTCGTATAACCGCTCCCCATTTACGCGAATGGCCGAATAAATCGGTGGCACCTGAAGAATATCACCCGTCAACTGTTGGGCAGCCGCCTGTATCAGCTCGGATGTAATGTCGCTGGTGTCGTACTCGGCATCAATTTCTGTTTCCAGATCAACGGAGGGCGTTGTTTTGCCCAGAACAAGCGTACCGGTATATTCTTTTTCCTGCGCCTGATACTGATCAATTTGCTTGGTCATCTTGCCCGTGCACAGAATGAGCAAGCCGGTTGCCAGCGGGTCGAGCGTACCGGCATGACCAATTTTCTTGAACTTGCAGGCATATTTAAGCTTGTTCGCCACATCGAACGATGTCCAGGTAAGCGGCTTATCAATTAAGATGACCTGACCGGGATCAGGAATCGGCACAGTTTGTTGCGACACAGTGATTCACATAGAAGAACGAAGGTAGACGCGAGTCAGCTCCAGCCCTGTAAACTTATAAAACATCCAGCTTGACCCCGGCCGCCATCAGGCCCAGCAGTAATAAGCCAAGAGCAATTCGGTAATAGCCGAATACTTTGAAGCCATAACGGTTTAGGAACCCGACAAAGGCGCGAATAGCCAGTAAACCAACAAGAAAGGCAATCACATTACCAATCAACAGCGTCTGGTAGTCAGCAGGCTGGAGAAGCTTGTACGTTTTGAGCAGCTTGTATCCCGAAGCAGCCGCCATTGTCGGTACGGCCAGAAAAAACGAAAACTCCGCGGCTTGCGTGCGACTCAACCCCTGAAACATACCGCCGATGATGGTAGCAGCCGAACGGGATACGCCCGGAATCATAGCGATACATTGGAAGAACCCGATACGAATCGCATCGGGCACCGTCACATCCCCATCCTTGGGTTGCCGATTAACAATGCGATCAATAAACACAAGCACAATACCACCCAATAAAAGCGAAATAGCTACGGTAGTGATACTTTCCAGCAATGAATCGATAAAATCGTTTAGCAAAAAGCCAATGACGGCGGCAGGCAGAAAGGCAATCAGGATTTTACTGTAGAAATCCGCCATGGGCTGCAGGCGGGGCGGCAGCGATTTAAGATAACTGGGAACAACAAACGTACCGGTGCGGGTATCCGTCATAAAGCGACGGTGGTATAAGACCAGAACGGATAGAATACAGCCGAACTGGACGTCGACGGTATATAACTTGGTAAATTCGTTCCCGGCAATGCCCGCCAGCGAAGAGTAAATAATCATGTGGCCCGTTGAGGATACCGGCAAAAACTCGGTTAATCCTTCAATAATGGCCAGCGCAATGGCATGAATCAGCTCCATTAATCCTGGTTTGACGTTTGTGGTTTGTCGTTATAGTTTATCAACGACAGACAAACTTATAGCAAGTGGCACGAAACGACAAACCACAAACCACAAACTTTACGCCTTGGGGCGGGCAAGGATCGCGAAAAATTCGAGCATGAACCCGCTCATAACGACTAATGGGCCAAGAGTTAACCCTAGAAAGCCAAAGCCAAACTCTTCTTTGTCGAGGCTCATAATGAAGAATCCGGCCAAAATAATACCGATACCCGCCAGCATCAGCGTATAGTTCTGCCGGCCGAAGGGCAATGCCGCACCCGCGTCCCGCCGAACGGGCTCGACAACCGACGACCGGATTGGAGCAGTTTTGGAGGGCGCCGTTGGTGTAGCTACCGGGTTGGGAGCTGGTTGATCGCGCGTCAATGTTGGCGCGCCAGCTTGTTTATCTTTTGCCATGTTCGTTCGTCCATTTACGTTTTTGTGTAACCTTAAAATTGCGCTATAGGTTTGTTAGTGCATTGACTGGCGCTATCACGAACCTGCTTTTATAGCGAATTAGTTAGTAAAGTTCATCCAGAGTGAGGCCCAGATACCGATTGACGGCCTGAAATGTACTCAGGAAGCCGATCAACATGCCCAGGCCCACAATACCGGTCATCAGGAAAATCATTTTTTCGGTATCCTGAAATGTTCCCAATTCAGGCAGATTATGAAGGGCAATCTGTAAACCAGCAATCAACAGTACTACGGCCATGATGCCCGCCAGAAATCCCTGCCATATACCCCGTCCCAGAAACGGCCGTGTAATGAATCCATTTGTGGCACCCACCAATTGCATGCTTCGAATCAGCAATCGTTGGGAGTGAAGCGCCAACCGGATTGTATTGTTCATCAACACAACAATAATGATCAGCAGAATTAAGGCGAAGGCCGACATCACAGCATAGATTTTCGTGATGTTCCGATTGATATTATCCACCAGATTTTCCTGATAGACTACCTCAAACACACCGTCTATTTCTTCCAGATCCTGCTTTACTTCCTGCAGTTTAGCTTCCTCAAAATACCCCTCATTGAGTTTGATCCTGTAGCTGTCATGCAGTGGATTTTCCCCTAAAAACTTCGAAAAGTCTTCTTTGGTCTCGGCGATAAATTCCTTGGCCGCTTCATCTTTGGTAACCAGGTTGATTTGTGGCACCCCGTTTACTTTCAAAATATAAGGTTGCTCAGCTAGCGTTTGAAAAAGGGCTGTACTTTTCTTTGCACTAAGGTCTTTATCCAAAAAAGCCCGCACTTCGTAATTCTCACGAATGTATGTTACCAGTTTCTTTGACTGGATAGCCAGCAATCCACAGAAACCAATTAAAAATAAAGCCAGTGTCAGACTGAATAAAATCATGCCACTGGGATACGTACCTACTTTTTTCTTGTTACGAGCCATTTAGTGGGTTCGTGTTATTGAGACAAAAATAACGGATTCGACCGGGGAAAGGCCGAATTTAACAAAATTTAGCATAACAGACCGAAAATCAGCACCGAGCGATTAACAACCTTAGGCAAGCGTACTACCTAGGCTCTATTCTCAAAGACGGCTGCCGGGTAACCAACTTCCACCAGGTATAGCCCATTGGCGGGTGCCGCCCGGCCTGCTATAGTACGGTCTCGTGCCAAAATAATCTGCTCAAACTGGTCGAGACTCATCCGATCCTGCCCTATTTCGAGCATGGTCCCAACAATGGTTCGTACCATCCCCCACAAAAACCGGTCGGCTTTAATATGAAACGTCAGGCAATCCTCATTTGTATGTTTCCAGTAAGCAAAATCGAGTTTGCAGTGAAAGTGCGTCACATTGGCACGGGCTTTACTGAAACTTTGAAAGTTGGTGTGTTGTAAAAGAATTTCACACGCCTTATTCATGCGGTCAATAGCCAGGGCTGGTCGAAAATGATACGTCAGATTACTTTGAAACGCATTTTTCTGGCGCGTAATGTGGTATTGGTAATACCGGGAATGGGCCGAAAACCGGGCATGATCTTTTGCCCGAACCGGAAAAATGGTTTGAATGGCAATGTCTTCGGGCAGCATGCAATTGATCGAGTAAATAAGTGCTTCGGTCAAATCAAGCGGTTCATCCACGTCGAAGTGGGCAAATTGCTGCTTCGCATGAACGCCCGCATCCGTACGCCCACTGCCCATAATGTAAATTGGTTTGCCGAGTCGCTGGGTCAAGGTTGCTTCGAGCGTAGTTTGTATACTCACACCGTTGGCCTGTGTTTGCCAGCCATGGTAGGCGGTTCCCCGATACGACAGTTCAATGAAATAACGCATATCGGGCAAAAGTACCGCTTAATACGTTTCTATTAGGTATAGAATCCATACTGGTAAAGCCCAACGGCCCGAAAGAAGCTTGTACTTCTTTCGGGCCGTTGGGCTTTTATCTTAATCGGTTTGCTTAACGGGGCCCCCGCTGACGCTCTCCCCCACCGTTGGTTCGTTGCGGCTGTTCCTGACCACGAGGCTGCGATTGGGGTTGTCCACCCCGATTTTCGGGCATCCGCTGGAAATTTCCTCCATCGCTACGACCAGCAGGACTACTCTGAATGTTAGGCGAACCGGAGTTGCCCATCGAACCCGGCCGGTCAGCCCGCTCGAACGTCCGGTTGGGCTGTTGCTGAAAACCACCGGGCTGCGTTTCACCTCTCGAATTACCACCGGGCTGAAAGCTGCCACGGCTAGGCTCAAAACGATTCGGAGCCGGAGCGACGTTTCCAGGATTTGGCGTTGGCGCATTCACCGCCCCATTCCGATCTGCGGGTGCATTGTTATTGAAACTCCCATTGTAGCTTCCCCGATTGGGGCTACCGTTATAATCCCGGCCGGGTGCGTTAGTATTGGTATTACCGAAATCGGGACGGCTGGGTGCATTGTTCCCATTATAATCCCGGCCAGGTGCGTTATTGTTGTACGAGTTGTTTCCCCCATAAGTACCCCGGCCAGACCCGTTGTTAGGATTATAATCAGAACGGGGCGAATTATCATATCGATCATTACGATCATACCGATCGTTGCGGTTATAATTTTGGCCATATCCCGACGACTGGCCACCAGGCCGATAGAAACCCACCGATCCGTTACCAACGACTGAACGTCCGGGACGATCCAACGGGTCAATACGATACACCGGAACAGAGCGTCGGGTTATCCGCTCGATCTCTCCCCGATTAGGGCCGTACACATACGCCCGGTTGTTGGAGCGGTATATGTTGTTGATGATGGTTGTATTCTGGTAGATATTCACCACGTTTGGCCGGGCCACCCGATAGTTATACAAGTAGGGGCTGGTGATGTATACTTGCGGAACGAAGGTCCAGTAAGGAGCAGGAATATTTATATTGACGTTAATATCCAGACCAGGGCCTAAGGGTGCCCAGCCATAATAGCCGCCACCCGACCGCCACGATACCCAGGCGGGTCCCCAGTCGCTGCCCGGAATCCATGCCCAGCCAAATTGATTGTCAAAGTACCAGCGTCCATAGTGAAATGGCGCCCATCCCCAGGGATAGTCGGACACCCAGGTATTGCCGAATTCGGTCACAACCCAGTGCCCGTCTGTTGCATAAGGCTGAAAATCCTGGCCTACGTTGGGTATCCAGACAGAGCCATACATTGGACTTGGCACCCATTGCCCATAGGGAGCCAGTTCATTATAAAACGTTTGGACAGGCACACTGATCCCCGGTTGAGCCGAAGCGTGCCGGGGCAAAACTGGTTCTAGAGCGAGTACCGCTATCAAGCCAAGCAGGTTAATTGTTTTCAGGATACTCATGACGTTAGGTCGTTTTCTGCCGCGTACTGAAACACGTTGACGATTAGATGCCTTTGACCCCGAAACGTTTAACGCACGAGTAAACAAAGTTTATTCTTGTAGAAAAACAATACCCATCTGGTTTGTTCAGACGGGTACGATCAACTGTGTTACTGGTGAAGGCGGGCCGTTAGCGGGAAGCACCGTTCGGGTACGCCGGCAGTGGAACCTTAGTCTTCGTTGGTAATAAACATTTTCGGTTTAGGCGCTTCGATACCATCTTTTCCAAACTGCCGGGCGATATTTTCGAGCATGTAATAATGAGTACGCCAATAATTTTCACTTTTGGTCCAAACACGTACATCATACTCCCGCGAGTTTGGATTCAGCTTGGCAATCAGCACATCGTGCTCGCGATCTTTCAGAGCAAACGGGCAGGCCTCAACTACTTTCATGATGGAGGCTCTGGTTGCGTCAATATCATTCTGACTGCCTACACCATAGACCTGATCGACCCGGATGACCCCTCTGGTACTGATGTTGGTAATTGCGGATGTAGACAGGGGGCCATTAGGCAGAATAATCGTTTTGTTGTCCAGCGTCACCAGCGTGGTATCGAAAATCCGAACCGCTTCGACATTGCCGGTAAATCCCTGGGCTATAATCAAATCACCAACGCGGAACGGTTTAAACGTCAGGATCAGTACGCCCCCGGCGAAGTTTGCCAGACTTCCCTGAAGAGCCAGACCAACCGCCAGGCCAGCCGCACCAACAATAGCCACAAAGGAGGTGGTCTGAACGCCAAGGGTGCTGGCGATACTTAATAGCAGCAGCACTCGCAGCAGCCCATTGACCAACGACAGCAGAAACGGCTGCACATCCTGATCAACGTGCCGCTTCGTCAGCATTGACGATAGCAATTTAACAATCCAGCCAATGAGCCAGAGGCCAATAATAAGGGTTAAAATGGCTAGTAGTATACGACCACCATAAATTGTTGCAAAAGACAGCACCTGATCATACGTGCGCTCCATTCTAGTCTGTGCCTGTTCCATACTATAGGATTGAATAGTTAAGTCGGCAATCAGACGTAAATAAAGTCAAAAGTAACTCGACCAAAAATCAGTTATCTGCCCGTTTCAAGGCACTCATCTATAGCCAGTTTTTACGCCGGAAGATCCAGACCGTCAGCGCCGATGACAATACCATCATGGCCAATGCGAACACGTAGCCGTACTTCCAGTGGACTTCGGGCATCTCATCGAAATTCATACCCCAGATACTGGCCAATAAAGTTGGCGGCAGAAAGACCAGCGATACAACCGTAAAGATTTTAACGACCCGGTTTTGCTCCAGATCGATCAAACCGAGGTAGGTATTTTGCAAAAACTCCAGCCGCTCAAAAATAAAGTTGGTATGATCAATAAGCGAGTTAATGTCTTTGATCAGGGTTCGGAGCCGTTGCTGCTCGGTCTCGTTAAACCAGCCATCCGACCGAATCATGGACGATATAACACGCTGTTTATCAACCACATTTTCGCGAATCGACATGGTCAACTCCTGGTAATCGTTAATATTAAGCAGCATTTCCCGATCGAGGTTTGCGTCGAGATCGAGCATGCGATTGATGGCTTTTATTTCGCCCGATACCATTTCGATCAGGTCGGCATCCGAATCGATACGGGACTCAAAAATGGAAATCAGGATTTGGGCACCGTCATTGAACAACGCCCGGCGCGACTTGATGCGCTTTACGGTATCGGCAAATGCTTTCAGATCAGCATTCCGGTAGGTGAACAACGTATCGTCTTTGAGCAAAAAACTAACCGGTACAGTCACATAGCGATGTTCGGTGTCGGGCACCAGAAAGTTGGAATTGGCGATCAGAAAATCATCCTCTTCGATATACCGGGAACTACTTTCAATTTCGAGCTGCTCTTGCTGGCTTAGAAAATCGACATCGAATTTTTCCTCTATGCGTTTGATTTCAACGGGTGTCGGATTTTGGAGATCCACCCAAAGAGTCCGTTCCGTGTTGGAGAAAGAGTCAATGTCGCGGATTTTTCGGACGGACGTTGCGTCTTGCTGGAAGATGCGGATCATAAAATCGAGAGCAAAGTATTCAGCCGCGAAGTTCGCAGAAACAATTGGACTGTGGAAAAGCTTTTCGCGTATTTCCATCAATCTACTTCCACTCACTCCGCCTGCAGCGGGCTTCCTTTCAGGTTCAGATCTTTGACGCGTTTCCGTACACTTTGCATGAATGTTTTGCCGGGATCCGCTTTCTCCGTCAGGTAATTCGGGTCGGTTTCCTTCCAGAGTGGCGTGCCGATAAAATCTTTGTATTCGTAATGGCCAATCAGGTATTCAATATTGTACTTCTGCTTCAGGTAACGGACCAACTGTACGTTGGCTTCCAACTGCGCTTGGGTCAGGTCATTATTGCCGATGTTTTCAATACCGATCGCGCAGTAGTTCAACCCAATACAATGGCGGGCAAAGGTGGTATCGGGCAGAAGCCGATAGATCGTGCCATCCCGATCAACCAGAAACGGAACCGCCGTATTTAGTTTGCTAGCTGCCTGAAGATCAGCACGACCGGGTAATACACTCGGGTTGAACACGTTAAATGTCGAATCAAGCGTCGAGATGGCTGTCCAGTGCAGCACAATCATTTTGGGCTTTATGTAAGGTTCGACCTGATTAAGGCCATGCCGACGAGCCAGGTAGTCGAGCGAGAGTTGCTTACGGGCTTCATCAAAAATTATAGGCTTGTCAAGTATTCGAATGGAGACTTCCTGAGCAGCGCAGAACGTGACTGGCCCAGCAACAATAAATAGCAGGCACACTGCTTGACAGATCAAACGGGATAAACCGGCAGGAAAATTCATAATGAACTCGGTTGAACAAGGGCAAAGAAAGAAAAACCCGGCAGATACCGGCACTTTTCTTTTTTTACCGTCACTGAAATTTCGTGAACGGATAAATTCTTTACCCATACACTCAAGTGAATCAGCTCCAATCCGTGAATATAAAATCGGGTATTGAACGCTGAAACGCCTTAACAAAGGCTTTACGGATTATAATTATTTGAAGTTGCAAGTGCCTAAACGGACTTTTGAGAGGCCAGTCATTGACTCTTTTACAATGTTGCGCACAAAATCGCGGCATTAGCTGTTATACCGCTAGCTGGGCCTAACCCGCCTGGCTGTTGGCTATGCAACCTGATTATTCTATTAATACGCTCTCGACTACCGACCGTCGGCCCAAGGCTACCAATCTTTGGGAAACGGCTCATTCTCTTGGCTTTCCGGCTGCGCTGTGGCGGTTGCCGAATCAACAGGATAAACACCTGATTGTATCGTTCGACGAAGTCCTGCCGCGGGTATCGGCCGATTTGGATGAACTACCCGCCGGATTTTTAGTGAGCCCTTTCGGCAACCTTGCCGGTACGGCACCAACCAATACGTCGGATGGCAGTAGCACGGGCAATAGCGATCAAACGCTTTTCCTGAGAGCCGATATTCAGGCTACTTTTTCTGCGGCCAACCAAACCCGCTCGGGCAAGATCCGCACCAATGCCCTGGCCGATGCCGTTACGGCTGACACCTTTTGGCAGCGCTTATCGGCTCAACTGGCTAATCCGTCGGCAAGCCAGTCCCTTCAAACGGGAATAACGCCCCTATCCGATCCGGATGCCCAGGCGGAGTATGTGCGTAATGTAGCATTGGCTGTTGACGCCATGCGCCGGGGGGAGTTTAGAAAAGTGGTTTTGTCACGAACAAAACGGGTAGCTTTTACAGATGCGCCCAACGCGGTGGTTCTGTTCGACAAGTTATGTGAGGCCTATCCGACAGCTTTCGTCTCGGCCGTTTCGATTCCGGAGAAGGGGCAGATCTGGATAAGTGCCACTCCCGAACGCTTGGTGAGTGTAGATGCCAATGGCATTTTCCGAACGGCGTCGCTGGCAGGAACTCAATCAGCCTTTGAGCCAGACGGGACGCCCAAACGGCCCGCTGAAGCGATGTGGTCTCAAAAAGAAATCGAAGAACAGGCGTTGGTAAGCCGCTACATAATCGAGTGTTTCAAAAAAATCAGGCTTCGTGAATACCTGGAAGAAGGACCGAAAACGCTCATTGCCGGAAACCTGATGCACCTTAGCACCTGCTTTACGGTTGACACCCAGGCGGTGCGTTATCCGCAACTTGGCACGGTCATGCTACGATTGCTACACCCAACATCGGCCGTGTGTGGCATGCCCCGTGATGTAGCTTTTCGGTTTATTAGTCAGCACGAAACGCACGAACGGGAGTTGTATAGTGGTTTCGTGGGCCCTGTAAATATAAACGCAAACAACGAAGGCCCCGAGAGCGATCTCTTCGTTCATATACGCTGTATGAAGCTGGAAGGCAAACTAGCGACCCTATATGCCGGCGCGGGCTTAACAGAAGATTCAGTTCCCGAGCGCGAGTGGCAGGAAACTGACATGAAGTGTCAAACACTTCTTAACATTATGATGACTGCTAATTCGTGAAGTGAATTTCACGAATTAGCAGTCATCAGCACTTAATTACACTCCTTCAGCAGGATCATTTGGTGCCCGGGAACCGTCTTCAGCGGTTCGATCACCGGCTTCACTGGCCGCCGACGATTGGGTATCTGCGTCAGGCGCGGTTCCATCGGTAACAGCACCTGCTGTTGTCACAAGGGCTTCTTCCTGCGGGTCTGGAGTTGATTCTTGGTCTGCCATAAGCTTGGTTGAGTAAAGAAATGTAGTGAAAAGCTCTCCGACTGCCGGTTAAGCGGGCCGTTGATCGCGGTGTAGGGATAGCTTACTCCATGCTATCATCGTCCAGATCGTCTTCGATCGAATCATCATCCAGATCTTCGTCCAGATCATCCTCATTGAAGTCATCTTCGATGTCGTCTAAATCGTCTCCTCCATAGCCACTGGCGGCACCGGAGCCTAATTCGTCGAAGTCAGCTCCCGCATCGTCGAAGTCATCTTCATCATCGTCGAAGGCGGCTGTTTCTGGATCTGGGTTAAGCATCAGCACGTCTTCGTCCTGATCAAATGCTAGCTGGTAAATCATGGTTTAAAGAGTATAAAAGTTAGTTCACCCCTGTTAACGCGTCTCTTTCCCGGAAGGTTTAGCGATTCTAGAAACTTCTTGATATTTACGCGATAACAGTCTATTCCGTTTATGAGTTACTGGATTATATGCGTGGTTCGGCCATTCACAAACCAATATAAATGAGACAATACCAGCTCCAGCGGCTCGTTGACCTGCCAATTATACAAACAAGCGACGTAAATCCAACAATCGAGGGTTTTGAGGTTTTGGGGGCTTTTAACCCAGCCGCCTGTATTTTTGAGGATGAAGTTCTGCTCCTGCTGCGGGTGGCGGAGGCTCCGAAAGCGGAGAAAGGCACTATCCTCATTCCGTTGGTCGAAGAACAGGACGGCGTCCCTACGCTAATTATCAGACGCTTTCCCGAACCCACCGAACCTTACGACCCACGCATCGTATCCATCGGGGGCAAGGTTTATCTCACGTCACTGAGTCATTTACGATTGGCCCGTAGCCGGGATGGTGTTCATTTTAAAATTGATGACAAACCGTTTCTTTTTCCGGCCCGGATGGACGAATCGTTCGGCATTGAAGATGCCCGGATTACCTTTCTGGAAGGAAAATACTGGATTACCTATACGGCCGTATCCGAGCACGGACCGGGCGTAGGCCTGGCTGTTACGACCGATTTTAAAACCGTTGAACGGCTTGGCATGATTTTACCGCCACCCAATAAAGATGTGGCGCTGTTTCCGCAAAAAGTCAACGGAAAATACCAGATGCTGCACCGGCCGATGGTTTCAGAGATCGGGAGACCATCGGTTTGGTTAACGGAGTCGGTCGATGGCGTACATTGGGGCAACCACCGCTTTCTGTTTGGGGGGCGGGGCGCAGAAAATCCCGATTTTTCCTGGGAAGGCGGCAAAATTGGCGCCGGTCCCGAACCAATCTTAACCGACGAAGGCTGGCTAGTTTGCTACCATGGTGCCGACCAGACCCATGCTTACGCTCTGGCACTAGCCTTGCTCGACAAGGATGACCCATCCATCGTACTGGACCGATCGGTGGCCCCACTCCTCACACCCGAGCTGGTCTGGGAACGCGAAGGGTTCTTTCCCAATGTAGTTTTTTCAAATGGTTGGATACAGTGGCCTGACGGCAGCGACCACGCCGGAAAGATCTGGGTGTATTACGGCGCAGCCGACTCGGGTGTCGGGCTGGCCGAATTAATAAAGCAGTAACGAGCTAAAAAACGTACGCCTTTTTCACCTCATCTACCGTTATGGCCGGTTCGTAGGCAGCGTTTAACCGGGTTGCATTTTCTTCTACACTGAGTTCGAAACCTGCTTCTTTCCGCCGTTGGTTCACGGTTTTTACATTGGCAATCGGCCAGACAAAACAGCGCGATTGCTTGGTTGTTTTCATTGGCCGACAGGTTACTTGCGTACCATAAATCTGTGGTTTACTGCGGTTCATCAACGAGCGGTCGAGCATCATGGCGTACTGAGAAAAGGGCAGTTCCCCCTGGTCGGCTGCCTTTTTTATAATCGGCAAATACGTCTCTATTTTGCTTGAATGTTGAATGATATAGAAAATTGCTTGATTGGCAGGCGTACCAACCAGGCTTTTACCAGGATACCCATACTGCTTCAAAATCGCTTCAGCCCGATTCAGATTCGTCGTATCAATTTTCGTCTGCTCAGCCCAAAGAACACTGGCCAGTTTTGACCGGTCCGTTTTATAGACAGCGCTCAAACTATCCGTAAATGGCTGGTTGTTGCCTAGTTTGGCCAGCCATTCGCGGTTACGCTGATCCAGCACATACATGCTATCCAGTTCCTGTTTCAGGCGAGCGTTTTGCTGTCCGTATGATGAAATGGGTACACAAGCATATAAAAGCGTGAAAAATTGCAAGTATCTCATAAGTAATTGACTGATTGACAGATCGGTTTTTATCGGCGCTGGCTTTTATGTAGTTTACATTAGTTTTAACTTCCTTCCTATGATGAAACACTTTAATCAACTTTTACTCTGTCTTTTACTCTCAACGTCGCTATTCGCACAGAGTCAGAAAAGGGCGCTTAACGCTTCTGACTATGACCGCTGGCAAACAGTACGGTCTGAAAAAATCTCGAACGACGGCCGCTGGATTGCCTACCAGATTGACCTTCAGGAAGGCGATGGCCGATTAGAGGTAACAACATCTGGTCTCAACACGAACCGGAAGCAGTATGTTTTCCCGCGCGGTTACATGGCGCAGTTTACACCCGACAGCAAGTTTTTGGTCATGCGCATGAAAGCGCCCTACGCCGACACCCGTAAAGCCAAACTCAAAAAGAAAAAAGCCGATGAACTGCCTAAAGACAGTTTGCTGGTGTTGAACCTGACGACCGGCAAACCCACTAAGCTACCCAACGCAAAATCATTCGTATTTGGCAAGGATTCGGGTTCGTGGCTGGCGGTGGTGCAGGAACGTAAAGATGATAAAGAACGGCCAGCACCACGGGCAGCCTCGCTGAAAGATACGCTCACGCCCCTGGCCCCCGTCTCGACTACCACAGTGACAACCCGGAAAGGAACGGCCAAAAAGCCCAAAGGCGACGATCTGACGCTCCTGAACATGGCAGACGGCACCCGCAAAACCATTCGGTACGTTTCCAACGTGGCCATGTCCGACAATGGCCAGGCGATTTTCTACAGTAAAGAATCGGTAAATGATTCACTAAAAACAGGCGAAACCAGTATTCCCGGCGTCTTTATATTCAATACCGCCAATGGGCAAACGATGCTGGTGGACACCAGTTCTAAACGAAAAATCTATAAAGGCCTGGCGGTCGATAAAGTTGGTCAGCAACTGACCTGGATGGCCTCCGCCGACAGCGCCGGGAGCGACGTAAAAGTATTTACACTGTACTATAAAAGCTTGTCGCCAACGGTAGCGGCAAAGGGGAAGTCAAGCAAGAAAACTGCCCCCGAAGCGCCGTTTAAGGTTATAGCGGACACCCTCACGAAAGCGTTACCCAAGGGCTGGTCGGTCAATGAGTACCGGGAGCCGAAGTTTTCGGATGATGGTACCCGGCTCTATTTCTCAACGTCTCCCATTGCGCCCAAGCCAACGAAGGACAGCCTGACGCCCGATGATGAGAAAGTAAAAATGGACATCTGGACCTGGACCGACAGCCGCCTGCAACCCATGCAGCAACGCCGGTTGAAAGAAGAAAAAGAACGCGGTTTTCTGACCGTTTACGATCCGCAGTCCGGCAAAATTATTCCTCTGGCCAGCCGTGAAGTACCCACTGTTTCGTTCGACCCCAAGAAAAACGCCCGTTACTTACTGGGCCTGAGCGATCTTCCGTACCAGGTTCAATCGTCCTGGGACCCTGGCCATACCGACCTGTATCTGGTTGATGCCCAAACCGGCGAAAAAAAGCGTATTGCCAACGACATTATGGCCTCGCAGCCCAGGCTCTCGCCCGAAGGAAAATACGCTTACTGGTTCGATGAGCGCGATTCGCTCTGGCGGGCCTGGTCCATTCCCGATGGCAAACGCCTTGACCTGACCCGGGGACTGCCGAGCAAATTCTTCGACGAAGAGCATGACACACCTAACCTACCCGGCTCGTACGGCGCGGCTGGCTGGACGACCGGAGATCGCTATCTCTGGCTCTACGACCGATATGACATCTGGCAAATTGACCCTACCGGTCGCGAAAAACCGACCAGCATAACCACGGGCTGGGGTCGTAAAAACAAGATTCGGTTGCGTCGTGCGGAGCTGGACAACGACGATGACGATGCGCCTGGCAGGCGGTCGGGTTCTATCGAGAAAGCGATTGATCCAAAAAGCGAACTGTTCCTGACCGGTATTTGGGAAAGCGATAAAGCAACGGGCATCTTAAAAAGCAAAAATGGACTGGCCGCAGCCGAGCCAACCGTACTAACCCGTAGCAATCACCGGTATTTTGGCTTGAACAAAGCGAAAAATGCGCCGGTCGTTACCTTCTATAAAGGCAATTATCAGGAGCCAACCAACCTTTTCCAGACGGATACAACGCTGGCTAATCCCGTACAATTAACCCGTACCAACCCACAGCAGGACAGCATTCGCTGGGGTAGTGTCGAGATCGTGAAGTGGACGGGAACCAATGGGGTTAAGCTGGAAGGTTTGCTCTTTAAACCGGAAGGTTTCGACCCGAAAAAGAAGTACCCCATGCTTACCTACTTCTATGAGCGGAATGCCGAAACCCTGAACGACTACCGGGCTCCGTCGCCAAGCCGCTCAACGATCAATATTCCTTACTGCGTATCGAATGGCTATCTGGTCTTCGTACCCGACATCGTGTACACAACGGGGCAACCCGGCCCAAACGCCTACGACTGTATTGTGCCGGGCGTATTGAGCCTGCTCGACAAAGGCTTCGTTGATCGGGATCGACTCGGTATTCAGGGCCAGAGCTGGGGCGGTTACCAAACCGCGTACATTATCACGCGCACCAATCTGTTCCGGGCTGCCGAAGCCGGAGCCCCCGTTGCGAACATGACGTCGGCCTACGGAGGTATTCGCTGGGAAACGGGTATGAGCCGGGCGTTCCAGTACGAAAAAACCCAGAGTCGGATTGGCGGTACGCTGTGGGACAAACCAATGAACTACATCGAAAACTCCCCCCTCTTCTTCGCCAACCGCATTGAAACGCCCCTCATGATGACGCACAACGACGCCGATGGAGCCGTTCCCTGGTACCAAGGTATCGAGTTGTTTTCGGCCCTGCGTCGGTTGAACAAGCCCGTCTGGATGTTGGTCTACAACGGTGAAGGGCACAACCTGACTCAGCGGCACAATGCCAAGGATCTGAGTATTCGTCTGTATCAGTATTTCGATTATTACCTGAAAGACGCGCCCATGCCAATCTGGATGAAGGAAGGCCGCAGCGCTGTCGAGAAAGATCGGGGTGAAATGAAGTACGGTACCAACCTGAGTGCCGACTCACCACAACGATAACGGATAAATATTCACCAAACGAAGCGCCCGAATGCTCTTGCATTCGGGCGCTTTTGTCTACCTACTCCTTACTCTGACACCGCTTCCTTCACGACTTCGCCTTTGAAAGACAGCATTTGCGAACCACCCTCCGCATTGGATTCGACCACAATTGTCTTGTTAAAAGCGCCCAGAGCTGCCGCATTGAACGTCGCTTTGACCCTCCCCGTCTGACCGGGTAACACGGCGTCTTTAGAGTAATCAACGCCGGTACAACCGCAGGAGCCTTTTGCCTTATGAATAACAAGCGGCAATTCGCCGGTATTGGTAAACGTAAACTCGGCAGTAACGGGCTTGCCCTGAGAAATACGGCCAAAATCGTGAGTGGCATTGCGCCAGTTGAACAGCGCCGTGGGAACAGTCATGGCAACGGAAGCCATTAATAAAACCAGCGAAGTGAAAAACAGGATACGCTTCATAGATAATCGGTTTAACAAGGTTTAAAGCACCGCTCACCCGAGCGACCCTGCAAACCTACCCTACTCCCGGTACTCCCTTTGTTAAGCAGTTGCCAACGTTTGTTAATGAGTTGTTAATTATTTGAGTACGATACACCAGGCGCTATCTTTGGCAAAAGAGCACACTATTTTCCTGTGATGATCTGCTCTTTCACTCATTCGCTCTTTGCCATGTCTCGATTACGTCTACTGCTTGTCCTTTCTGTTTTGTCCATCATCGGTATCCTGGCGGTGCAGGCAATATGGGTGCACAACGCCTATGCGTTACGGGAGCGGCAATTCCAGCAGTCGGCGTTCATTGCCCTGCAGGATGTAGCCAATGACGTGGCCCACTTGAATCACTTCATCGTCAATCGGTATGCGGTCACGCAGCTTTCACCCGACTACTTTATTGTCAATACCGACGCGCCGATCGATCCGGTTACGCTTGAAGCCTTCATTCAGCGGTCGCTACAGCAGCATCACCTGATTACAGATTATGAATACGGCATTTACAATTGCGAAACCGACCGCATGGTCTACGGTGCCTATGTAAGCACGAGTAGACCGTTGAAGGCCGGAGTCCAGAACAAAAACCTTCCAACGTTTCCGCGCTATACGTATTATTTCGGTATTCGGTTTCCGAACCAGACGAGTTTTGTGGCGGGGCAATTGAGTGGCTGGCTATGGTCAACGGTGGCGGTTCTGGTGGTGGTTGTTTTCTTTGGCTACACCCTGAGCGTCGTGCTGAAACAACGGCGGCTGACGGAAGTCCAACGTGACTTTATTAACAACATCACCCATGAACTTCAAACGCCCGTTTCCACCATTCGCGTAGCCGCCGACGTGCTTCAGTCCGACACAATTCTTCAGCAACCCGACCGCCTGAAACAATACGCCAGGGTTATGGGCGAAGAGAGCCGACGGTTGCAGAAGCAGATCAACAGTGTCTTACAACTGGCTCGTTCGGAACGCAGCGGTTTTGTGCTCGATCAGGAAGACGTTGATCTGCACGAGCTTATGGCGACCGTGGCGCATGGATTTGCCCCTTACGTAACACTTGACCTGACAGCCCCGGATGCCAGGCTCCGGGCAGATCGGTATCACCTCGAAACGGCGCTCAACAACCTGATCGATAACGCCATAAAATATGGTAACGCAAATCCCTATGTCCTGCTGCACACGCGTTTTGATCGGGGTCAATTACGCTGGTCAGTTAAAGACAATGGGATCGGTATTGCGCCAGAACATCAAAAAGCGGTTTTTCGGCAATTTTTCCGCGTAGCATCCGGTCACACCCACAATGTCAAAGGGTTCGGTTTAGGGCTCTATTACGTTCAGCAGGTCATCCGGGCGCACGGCTGGCGACTTACCCTGACAAGCAAGCCCAATGAGGGAAGTACGTTTGAAATCGCCTGTCCTTATGTACATATAAAGAGCGAACGAGTGAATGAGCGACAGAGCGACAGCGGGTCAATAAAGCGATTGTCCGCATTCACTCTTTCGCTCTTTCACACGTTCACTCTTTATCTCTCCCGCCCTTGACACCCGCTCGTATTCTGTTCGTTGAGGATGATATCAATCTCGGCTTTGTGGTCCGCGACACCCTCGAAAACGTGCCGTTCGATGTAACGCATTGCACCACCGGACCCGAAGCCTGGACGGCTTTTCAGGCCCACGCCTTCGATTTATGCCTGCTGGATGTCATGCTCCCCCAAACGGATGGTTTTACGCTGGCACGTCAGATCCGGGCCGTGAATACACAAATCCCCATCCTGTTTTTGAGTGCGCTGGCAGATAAAAATGACCGCCTGCAGGGCTTACGACTCGGTGCCGATGACTACTTAACCAAGCCCTTTAGCGTGGAGGAGCTGCTGCTGAAAATAAACATTTTTCTACGCCGGACGATCCGGGATGCCAGCTCGCCCGCGAATACGGTTCTCAACAGACAAAATTTAACGCTTTCGGTTAATGGGCAGACACAGACACTCACCCAGCGCGAAGCGGATGTGATGGCTTACCTCCTCGATCGGCCTAACACACTCGTTCGGCGTGACGAGTTGCTACGGGCCGTTTGGGGCGATGACGACTATTTTATGGGGCGCAGTCTCGACGTTTTTATTTCCCGGCTTCGCAAACGACTGGCCCAAAGCGAAATTCTCCGGATCGAAAATGTGCACAGCGTAGGGTTTATTTTACGACAGTAGTTCACGTAATTCGTGCGCTGTCTTTAGTTTTACCGCATGAATCGCCAACTATCCATTCTCGCCTTACTCACTCTTTTACTCGTTTACGGCTGTAAAACGGCTAATCTCAGGTCGAATACCGCGCCCGCTTCTGCCGGTATTAGCGAAGAAGGGCTGCTCAACTGTTTTACCGCGGGCACATCGCTCAATGGGCAACCGGTCTGGTGCGAAGCATCGGCGGTGCTGTACGACGGCAAAAGTCTATTCTTCGCCAACGATAAAGATATGCCCCCAGGGATGAGTCCGGTGTTTGAAAAAAGTCCCGCATCGCTGAGCGATTCGACAAAAGGGCCCACTTACCTGATGCAACCAGCTTTTTCGACGGCCCGTAAATATGAAGACTTCGCCCAGACACCCAACCAGGCCAACGGCTATGTTTTTCTGACCACCGCTTTTGATCGGGTAAAGCCCGGAAGCCACGATTGGGATAGCTATAACACCATTCTGTACTGGCGCAAAGGAGACGAGCAACACCCGCACGTGCTGGCTCCCGATGACACTAGCCGCACATCGATTGCCTACCGACAGCGCATGGCGCAACTATTGGCAACCGACGAATTTCCGGGCGCGCTCCCCTACTTTAAGGTTGAAGGATTAGCGGCCACCGATAAGCAGTTACTATTTGGCATTCGTGAAGAGGGGAAATCCTATGAGAGCTTTACGTACAGGGCAAAAATCATCAGTGTATCGTATCGAGTAGAAAAGACCCGTAACGGTGATCGAATTCGCCTGTCCGACGACTGGAAGATCATCAACAATTTCGACATCGCCAAAGCGGAGACCAGCCTACCTAAATCACTGGCACTGTCCAGTTTAGAGTATGATCCGTATCGAAACCGGTTCTGGATGCTAACTTCGCTTGAACTGAATGGTCAGTTGGATGCCTATCTCTGGACAATCACGCCGGACGATTTGTATGCGAACAAACCCTTCACACTCCTGCGTGATGCCCAGGGGCAACCGCTGCACACGGCCGGCCACAAAGCCGAAGATCTGACCTTTCTGGATGCGAATCGGGTCTTGCTCATTCACGACGATGACCGGGGCCGGACAACCGTTGGTGGCCGTACCAGACAACCCAATCAGGCGGCTTATACGATTCTTACTGTATCGTCCCGAAGAAATCGTATGTCCCCAAAATAAACGCCAGAACGCCCGTTCCGTGATTAGCCCCTTTTATGGGAATCAGCTCGACATTGGTAGCACCCCGTTTTTTCATGGCATCGTAGGCGTTTTGCGAGTTCAGAAAATTGACGATCTCATCGGCGTCGCCATGATAAAGCCGGGTGGGCGTGCGAGGTTTCCAATCATGGACATCATTATCCTGAACAGCAGCCAGAAAGGCTTTGTCGCTGCCGTCATTGATACCCTTTTTGAAGCTGTCGGAAAAGACCTGGTTCAGGCTAACATTGATGGTCGCATTGTTACCCTGGGCAGCAACCTGGGTAGCATAAGGCTCTTTAAAGTAAGCCGTCGCCGACCGGTCCAGGCCGTAAATCCGATCGTAGGTCAGTAATACCCAGAGGTAAAGCCGGTTGATGTAACCGACACCCGCCGACTCCTCATTAATAATCTGCTTCATAAACGCTGGTTTGTCGTAAGCGCCAGCGCCACAACTCGATGCAACCAGATTGAACTCAGAGCCCGTTTCTTCTTCGATTTTCTTTTGCAAAGACATCGTTGCATAGCCGCCCTCCGAATAGCCCGCAATCATCAATCGTTTATCCCAGTTGATGCGTTGATCGCTCAGGAAATCACGCGTAGCGCGTATCATATCGAGCGATGCCGTGGCCAGGCCATTGCGCTGTTCATACGTGTGCGGTAATGCTTTCGATGCCCCGTAGCCAATGTAATCCGGAGCAGCAATGATGTATCCCTGTGAGGCAAATACCGACCCAAAACTATAGGCTTCGCTACTTGAGCCAAAATTCGATGGGGCATCATTTTCACTCGTAATGGTGCCATGCTGCATACTAATCAGAGGAAGGGGCGTCGATACCGAAGGAATGATAAGCGCACCAGAGGCCTTGATGCTTTTGCCATCCGTATTCGTTGTCGTGTATTCCAGTCGATAAGCCTTGATACCATGCAGAACGAAAATTTGGAGGGGTGCATTAACCCCCGTGAAACGACTCCGTAGTTGAGCGGTTGTGTATTCACCAATCAGTGAACTGCTGACCAGAGTACGAGAGGGGACCGGTGTAACCGATTCGGTTGAGGTAGATTGCTTGCAACTGGTTGGCATAACCAGTAATATAGCCCCTATTGTAAATAGCGCGATTGTTGATTTTAGCAAGATCATGTAGACGAGAAAAGAAGCGTACAGCTTCCTGTATTATTTCAACGTTCTGCACCCTGTTTTCGTTTGATCCCAGCCGACATTAATTGGCAGCGAACCAACGCTATCTCGCTGCTTATCAGTCAGGTAATTAAATATCAATAGAATCCTAAGGAATAAAAAAACGGTCAGCGTTTACCAACCTACCATTGGCTGAATTCAACACCTAGTCTTCATACTGATTATGTGGAACAGGCTCTACAACTATAGGCATCTTACTTCCCGCTTACTCTATGAGATAACTACACTTTGCAGAAAATATTGATTGAGCCTTCTTCTCACTTCCTCTAATTACTATCTGTCTATCAGCACATTAAGCCTTTTAATCAACTATTTCGACCATAGTAGCCCTAAACTGGTACAGCGTTTGGATAGTAACTGGCAGTACCAAATATTCACAACACTATGAATAGTCAGTTGAAATCAGCCGGAACTAGGTCCCTTGCGATGCTTATGGCCGCCGGTATCTTATCGGGCAACGTTTTAACAAGTTGTAAGTCATCTGCCCAATCATTGAACAAGACACAGAAGGGCGGAATTGTTGGAGCCAGTGGTGGCGCTGTTATTGGCGGCATGATTGGTAAGTCGAAAGGTAATACCGCATTAGGTGCCATCTTGGGTGCTACCGTTGGCGGGGCAGCCGGGGCCGTAATTGGTCGCCGGATGGACAAACAGGCGGAAGAAATGAAACGCGATATGCCCAATGCGCAGGTTGAACGGGTTGGCGAGGGTATTAAAGTATCCCTTGGGTCCGATATTCTGTTCGACGTGGACTCTTATGCATTGAAGTCGGATACGAAACAACAGCTTATCGACTTTGCAAAATCGCTCAACAAGTACGAAGATACCGACATAGTGATTGAAGGTCACGCCGATGCTACAGGTTCAGATGCTCACAACCTGGCGCTCTCCAAACAGCGGGCCGATGCGGTTGCAAAATTTCTGGAAGCCCAGGGCGTGAAAACATCTCGGGTAGACGAAAAAGGATACGGCGAATCGCAACCCATAGCGGATAACAGTACAGAAGCTGGTCGTCGGAAAAACCGCCGGGTAGATGTAGCGGTATTCGCAAACAAGAAATTGCAACGTGATGCCAAAGATGGCAAAATCGGTGAATAATAGATAGAAGGCGAGGGTAGTCATAATCATTATAACTACCCTCGCCTGTTTTGGCTGACTAAACGAATCAAGCAATGGCAACGGTAAAAAAGGGCGATGAGGTAACCTGGAACTACGGCAAGGGAAAAGCAGAAGGTACTGTTGCCGAGGTCCATAACGACGACGTTGAGCGAACCGTTCAGGGCGCTAAAGTTAAGCGAAAAGGGTCTGCTGAAGAGCCTGCTCTGGTGCTTAAACAAGGCGACAAAAAGATTGTAAAATCAGCTAGCGAAGTTTCGAAAACAAAGAAGTAAACATGGCCGTTAAAGACCTCAACGAGACTGAAAAGAAATCGGTGCGTAGCGATTTCGATGAAGCAGTTAACATGTCGGCTTCGCAGCTTGACAAGTGGCTTAAGACAGATGAATCAAAGTCGGTAGGACAAACGAAGGACGGTGATGGTGAATCAATTGGTCATAAATCAGGTCATCGTATTATCGACATTCTGAACAAGAAGGCCACTGACTTATCTGTCGATGATTACCACCATATGGAAAAGGTCGTGAGCTATGTTAAACGGCACCTGGCGCAACGTCCGGGTCATGTAGCCGACTCAAACTGGAGCTATTCGTTAAAGAATTGGGGACACGATCCCGAAAAAAAGTGAGCGCCCCGTTTTCTCACTAATTCAAGTACAAAATGGGCGTAAGGACTGTTAAGCGTCAGTCATAAAATCAGGTTAACTACCTATCAACCAACGGGTTTATAGGTTCTTACTGACTTTAAAACACAAGCGAATGCACTTTCTGATTTACTCAACCATAAATTAAGTACCTGTTTAAATTCACCCTACACAATTACAAAACGTTATGAATGTAAAACAAACACGGGGAGAAATCCTTGACCAGCTCAATCGACTTCTGACCTTAAGCCACGACGCAGAAAAAGGATACCAGGAAGCGGCAGAAAACGCGAAAGACAATGAATTGAAGAGCCTGTTTCTGGCTCAATCGCGCCAACGTTCGGAGTTCGCGCTTTCGCTCGACCGGGAAATCCGGGCGCTGGGTGGCGAACCAGATAACGGCACCAGCATAGCGGCTGACTTACACCGCGCCTGGATCAACATAAAATCGACATTTGCTTCCGACGACGATAAAGCGACGGTTGAAGAGTGCCACCGGGGCGATCAGGAAGCCCTTGAAAATTATAATGCTGTGTTGCAGGAAACCGATCTGGTTGCCAGCACACGTGAACTTTTGCTTCAACAAAAACAGAGCATCGATACGGCAAATGCAACGATGGCTCGTTTGGCCTTGGTAGTGTAGTGAATGGTGGGATTGGAAAGCCTGCCTCCGCTGGAGGCAGGCTTTTTTGTGTTGTTACCTGGCAAAACAATCCTAATTAACGGGTGGTTACACTACAAACATGCTGCAAAAGCATTTAGATGATTCAGACAAAACTACGTTATGAGTAAACAGTCCAAATCGAAATCTTTTTTCGAATCCATTAAATCAAGACCCGGCAAGCCTTATCCCCTAGGTGCTACTTACGATACAGAAGGTGTAAATTTTGCTTTGTTTAGCGAGAACGCCACCGCCGTTTACCTCTGTTTATACAACCCATCCGATCCTGGTGAGGAAGTGGCCCGTATTTCTCTGGAAGAACGGACAGACTTAGTTTGGCACATATATATTGAGGGCCTGCAACCGGGCCAACTCTACGGGTTTCGAGTCGATGGGCCTTATTCACCTGAAACAGGGCATTTTTTCAACCCGAACAAACTTCTGCTCGATCCTTATGCCCGCGCGATTAACGCGCCCATCAATCACAACAACGCCTGGCTGGGATACGACTACAAAAAGAATACGTCGGAGGATCAAAAGCATGATGCCATCCTGTCGATGAGTGAAGAAGATAGCGGTCCAAGCATGCCGAAGAGCGTTATTGTTGATACCGCCTTTGACTGGGAAGACGACACGGCCCCCGACACACCGCTGCATCGCTCGATCATTTATGAGATGCACGTAAAAGGCTTCTCTCACCTGCACCCTACTATCGATGAGAACGTTCGGGGTACTTATGCTGGTTTGGGTGCACCGGAGAGCATCGACTACCTGAAGCGGTTGGGCATCACGGCCGTTGAGTTACTTCCCGTGCATCAGTTTACGGACGAAAGCTACTGGGGTTACAACAGTATTGGGTTCTTTGCTCCCCAAAATACATACGCAGCTTCCGGGATGGCGGGCCAGCAAGTCGTTGAGTTCAAGCAGATGGTAAAAAATCTGCACCGGGCAGGAATCGAAGTTATTCTGGATGTTGTCTACAATCATACGGCTGAAGGCAACCAACTTGGCCCAACACTCTCTTTCAAAGGCATCGATAACCGGGTATATTACCACCAAGTTGGCGATAACCCGGCTTATTACATGGATTATACCGGCACAGGTAATACGTTCAACCTGAGCCATCCGCGCGTTTTGCAACTGGTTATGGATAGCCTCCGCTACTGGGTGACCGACATGCACGTCGACGGATTTCGTTTCGACCTGGCTTCGGCCCTGATCCGGACCGATGAAGAGTTCGGCACCGTTTCATCGTTCCTGGATACCGTTGCGCAGGACCCAATTCTGGCCCAGGTGAAGCTCATTGCCGAGCCTTGGGACATTCAGTCTTACAACGTCGGTGGTTTCCCGGTGCGCTGGTCGGAATGGAATGGTAAGTTCCGGGATACGCTTCGTGCTTTCTGGAAAGGCGACGAGGGTAAGGCAGCCGAGACCGCAACGCGCTTGTTAGGTAGTCCTGATTTATATGCTAACGATGGTCGTTCCCCGGCCAATAGCGTTAACCTGATTACGGCTCACGATGGTTTTACGCTGAATGATTTGGTCAGTTATAACGAAAAGCACAACGAGGCCAATGGCGAAGACAACAATGACGGCTCCAACGATAATTTGAGCTGGAATTGTGGAGCCGAGGGGCCTACGGATGATGAAGCCATCAACGCTCTGCGCGAACGCCAGAAACGCAATTTCCTGACCACCATGCTGCTTAGCCAGGGAACACCTATGGTGGTGATGGGCGATGAGTGCGGCCGAACACAACACGGCAACAACAACGGGTATAATCAGGATAGTGAAATTAGCTGGATGGACTGGCACTGGAACGACAAGCAGCAAGCCCTGTTTGAATTCACCAGCCAACTGACCGATCTGCGCCGGACCATTCCGCTCCTGAGTCGACGTCGTTTCTTTGACCGGGAGCAGGTCGCTTATTTGCTGCCTGATGGGGGCGAAATGACGGGGGCCGATCTGGAAAACCCGCACACGCACTGTCTGGCTCTTTTCATCGATGGCTTACGGGTTTCGGAACAAACCGAAGACGGGCAGGATATTGGCGATGAACAGTTGATCTGGATACTGAATGCGTATTGGGAACCCATCGATTTTATGCTGCCTAAGATTGGGCGTAAAAGTTCGCAGTGGGAAATCGTTGTCAATACCGATACAGGTGAAGTTCATCCAAATGGTTCACCCATAAAGGGCGGTCATGAAATCAGTGTCCCCGGCCGATCGTCTTTGTTGTTACGACTCAAATAGAGTTATTGTATTCATTAAAAAGAGACCAGAGCTTAATGTTCTGGTCTCTTTTTTTACGTGTTCAACAGGCTGTTTAAAAACTGCCCATATAGATTTAAGTAGTCAATCTCTTGTGATAGGTGCCACGAATGGTTAATTACTTCTCGCGAAATGTCCATTCTTTGCTATCTACCGGCGCACTTTGGAGGGCTGTATAAAGTTCTTTGTCGTTCTTAAAAACAGGCTTTTTCAGAGAAAACGTCTCAACATGTGCAGCAAACGTTGGCCTATCGAAAGGCCAGGGTTCCATTGAAAGCGATCCATCAGGGCGTTGGTGAATATAATACGGAATGCCATCTGGCCCTAGACTTACCTCCAGCCGACGGCCTTCCGGTGGCACCTGATCCATGCATAATACTAACGATAGCGCATCACACCATTGCAAGAACGCATAGGCATAATCAGCTTCTTTTTTGGTTGCCTTTATCTCTTTACGCCATTTGGCCTGATTGGTAACCTGCTGATCCAGAAACTCATCCAGCTCGTTATCGGTACCTCGTTTAGGTTCGTACAGGAACGACGTGTGCATCGACATAAGCAGTGCATTCCAGCGACTTTTCTGCAGACCAATCTGAATGAGCTTGTGGCACTGCGCTATAGAATATTGCAGCAACTGAAAGTGAAGAGGAGCCCCAGCCGTCGTCAGATGGTTTCGGCCTTCCCAGGCATCCTGGCCGTCGTCGTGTTCAGTTAGTGCAATCAGGGTTTCTATCCAGTTGACGGGTCGGCTATCTGTGCGCCAGTGCAGGGCCAGTTGCACAGCGAGTAGACCATGAGCTTGCTGATTAATAACCTGCCAGCCCGTATCTGTTTGCGTAACAATCATAAAAGAGTAAGGTGTAATTATTCTACGGTGTTGGTATTGGCTCCGACTAGGCTTGCCATTTGTCTCTACAAGGCCCCACCGATTGAGGCCAATGCACTATTCACAAAAGAGCGGCCTGAAAGTCTTGGTATCCTTTCAGGCCGCTCTTTTATACGCTCACTCCGTTCATTAGTTGTATATTTTCTCATTCTCGCCCATTTTAGGCGGGTTTCCGGTGATGACGGCTGTCGCTTGTTGGAATAACCGAACCATGGTACTGTCACTCGAATTCCAGTATTCAGCCATATCGATGTGTACTTTCAGCAACGTCAATTCCGGATCGTCTTTTCCATTCGGAAACCAGGCTTTGGCCTGCGGATTCCAGAGTTCATCTATTTTCGCTTTGTCATCCAATTCCTGCGCGGTCCCTGACACCGATACATAACTTGCGTCACTTACATCAGCAAAGGAGATGTTGACCTTGTTTTGGTTATTCTCGATTTGATCAACCTTAGGCGAGGTCCGCTTGGTGAAGAACCAAATGGTACCGTCTTCATCTACCTGGAGGGCAGCCATTGGGCGGCTTACCAAATTTCCCTGTTCGTCTACAGTTGTCATCATAGCGATACGAATATCTTCGATTATATCGCTCACTTTCTCTAACTGCTTATTTATCTGTGGCTTCGTTTCCATAACGTTGAGATTAATCAGTAAGTAAATGGTGACTTGCTCAAAATGACACCCTAACAATTTATCACTTAATTAAATAGCGTCTCCCGTCTCTCTACTCCATACAACAATGATGAAGATTGTACAGTTGAACCTTCCGTTTCCGTTTGGCTGCCCATGTCAATGATGTTTACGCAACTGCAGATCGTCTGCTGACACATAGCATACACTTGCTTACTGCGTTCAGAATCAAACTGCGATACCTCCTGGGCGCACTTCTCACATATTTCAATGCAGGACGTTGCCAGTAAGCGTGCATTTTCGGAGTCGCGCACATACAGCATGGCCAAATTACGGCACATATCAGCGCAATCAAGGTTCAGAAAAATGCTACGGTAATGGCTCTCGATATCATCTGAATTCGAGCACTCCGTAGCAAATTCGTTACAAAGGGTAGAGCAACTGGTTAATGTATCGTAAATGTTTTTCTTCCAAATCATGGCAATTAATATCTTCGGATGTCAACTCAATCAGGCAAACGTTCCTACGCCAGCGGCAATCCAAGGAGATTCTCTTCTACCAAGGCGAGCCAGACGACGGGCTTCGTCAATGCTGATCGCTACAACCCGATGGTTATCAAGCTCGCCCTGTTCGAGCAGGTGATTGGCAATTTCGATTGCCTTTGCCCGTGTTGTGGGATTTAGCGACCGCATAGCCGCCGGAAAGTGTGAAGTAGACCACATAGCGTTGACGTGTAGATTCATTTTGTTAATAGCTTATATTATGCCACTATCACCGTAAAGCGCAGCCACGTGCAGCAAATCTCATCATTCTACTGATTGACAGCTAGTTACAAAATCCACATAGAACCAGTTAATTTATAGGCCGTGCTCGCAACGGTTAGTAACGTGGGGAAAAAAGAGAGAGAGGTGGGTATAAAAATACCCAATCGGTCCACAAAAAAAGCCAGCTCCGTAGAGGAACTGGCTTTCTATATTAGTTTACACGCACCTGGCTTTCTAATTAAACGCTCTTCATTTAGGGAAATAGAGCCGGAAGGTAGTACCCACCTCTAACTGGCTCTCTACTTCAATAGAACCTTTGTGGCTGTTGATAATATTTTGCGTTGCCGTTAGCCCCAGCCCCATACCGCCTGACTTACCCGTAAAAAATGGGTCGAATAATCGTTGCCGGTCTGTTTCATTGATACCTCCCCCATTGTCGGTAACTTCAACAAAAACCCGCCTGTCATCTGTACAGTGAGTTTTGACAATTAATACGCCTTTTCCTTCCTTCATGGCCTCGACAGCGTTGACCAGTATGTTCAACAACGCCGTTTTTACCTGATCCCGGTCGATTAATGCATTGCAGTCATCCGTAGCGAACGTTGTTTCCAGGCGCATCCGCTTCAGTTTGATCCGATCGCTCACCAGTTGCAGCGTTTCTTTAACAACGAGGTTAAAATCCTGCTTTTTGCGGTCCAGATCGCGGGGCTTTGATGAATTGAGCATCTCCGTAATTAGCTGCCCAATGCGGTCTACATTACGACCAATGATGTCGGTAAACATCGTGATGTATTCGTTGTCCGTATCCAGTTCATCTTTCAACTGCTCCAGAGCGAGGCTAAGATTAGTGAGCGGATTACGCACTTCGTGGGCAATACTGCGGGCGATCTTTCCGGTCATGGTCAGCTTTTCGGCCAGAATCAGGTCTTGCTGTGCCTTTTTCTGTTCGGTAATGTCCCGCACAATTCCCTGATACCATTCCGGACGGCCATTCGGGTCATCGACGGCCCAAACGGAGATCAGGCAAACCCGCTTGCGCCCATTCCGGTGGATGAGGTTCGTTTCAAAATCTTTGATTTGGCCATGTTCCCGAACATTGAAACGAAGTTTTCGCAGTTGATCAAGTTCAGCAAATAAACGGGCGGGATTTAGCGTACGCAGTTCATCCCGACTATAACCCAACAAACGCTCTACCGATGAGTTGGCATCCTGGAAACGCATTTCGTTGCTAGCCACAAAAATGGCGTCGATCGAACGCTCAAACAGAGACCGGTATTTGTTTTCTTTCTGAGCTACCTCAGCGAGTACACTAGCTTGCCGGAGCGCGTACCGGATACTACGCCCCAGCAACTGCGCATCGATCCGGCCTTTCACCAGATAATCGGCAGCGCCAAGTTCGAGTGCTGACTGATCGACCGTTAAGTCGTCCTGACCCGTAAGCAGAATCATCGGTGCCCGGCAACCCCTCCGAAAAGCCTCCTGTATGAGATCAATACCCGTACGATGCCCCAGACGGTAATCGACCAGATACACATCATGCGTATGTGTATCGATGGTTTTTAAAGCGAGATCGTAGCTATCAACCCAATCGAGTTTGATCGTCGCATTCTCCTTTGCTGACACGAGTGCTTTTGTCAGTAAGTAATCGTCTTCGTCGTCTTCAATGAGCAAGACACGAATTGTTTCTTTTTCGTCAGGAACGTCGAGTAGTACCGCAACAGGCGTCATAAATAAAGTGCAGTTAATAGGTATTCGAAAACAGCCATCTTACTCCAAGCGCTCAATGGTCTGACTGGCAGGCTGATTATTTTGCTTCAATCGTTTAGTTATGGTCATTCAATAACTTGATAATCCCGCACAAACGTATGAAGAGAGTTCTGTTTAAGGTAATTTAACCGTATCCATCCAGTACGTTTTTAAGGCACCGACGATCTCGACCAACCGGTTGAAGTTGAATGGTTTCGTAATAAATGAATTAACGCCAAGCGTATAGGTTTTCAATATATCTTCGTCCGCAAAAGAGGTTGTCATAACTACTACCGGCAGTCGGCGTAGCCTGGAATCGTCTTTAATTTCTCTAAGGGCCTGAAATCCGTTTTTACGAGGCATGTTCAGGTCTAAAATCAGCAGGTCGGGCCAGGGTACATTCTGATTAGCGTAACGACCGTTTTGATTCAGATACTCCATTAATTCTTCGCCATCTTCAACAAACTGTATTGTCTGGGTGTACCCACTCTGTCGAAGCGCACGTTCCATAAACAATCGATCATCGGAGTCGTCGTCGGCTATAAGAATGGTCATTAGGGCTGGGTTACGGTGCATGTTCTTAATGTTGGAAAAGTAGTTACGGCGATAGCAGTGAAACTAATTCGTACCTCCCATTATGTGTAGTAAGAAACTATGGCTGTGGGAAGGCCCAAAAGACGTTTACGTGGTTACGAATAAAAGATAAACTTACCATTCAAAGATACTAAAAAACATTAATCTAACTTTTTCCGATAGTTAAATGAGCCACTTATACACTTGCTTTTACAAGCCTTAACCTATCCAATACCACATCAATAGATATTGACGCCAGATGAACTGGTCCCTGGTTAGAAGGCCTCCGTTTTTACGCTTCCTTTGCCGGATCGTTTCTATAATCGTTACGAAACGCCCGCCTTATTACTCCTGAAAAAATTTGAATGATGTCTTCCACAGTTTGGGGAAGTTCTTCCGCACCCGCTCACCCATATTTAGCAAAAAACCGGTTTCGTACATTTTCGCAAATGAGTATAATACAACAGCATAGCACCAGGACAAGCTAATTTAACGGACTTGGCACGATTTTAACATATTGGTGTGGCAAGGCAGACGTATAAAGTATCTGTCGTAAATTCACTTACCAATATGAAAAAGTCATTCAGTACTTTATTTGCAACAGCTACTTTGGTAGCGGGCATCATGTTCTTCAACGCATCTGACGCACTAGCACAGGGACGTACACGAGTGGGAATTAAAGGTGGCTTAAACGCTAGTTCACTGTTCTACGACAGTCAGGGAGCTACCAACAAAAATGAACGGATTGGTTATCACGTAGGCGTATTTGCGCAGGCACCCGTGGGTGAATTCTTCGCTATTCAACCTGAATTACTTTACATGACGAAAGGTGCATCGGCCGATTACAACATACTTGGTTTCAACGGCAAAAACACGTTTAGACTTAACTACGCTGAGTTGCCCGTACTGGCTACATTTAAGCTAGGACAGGCCGTTGAATTACAGGCAGGTCCTTATGTAGCGTATCTGCTCAATTCCAATGTTAATTCCAACGGTGATTTTGGTGTAGGAGCTGCTGCTATCAACCGGGATAACTTCAACAAAGTAGACTACGGTATTGCCGGCGGTCTTAACATTTACTTCGGTAAAGCCTTTATCGGTGCCCGTTACGAACAAGGGTTGCAACAGATTGCGAACACGGGCGCAGCGAAAACACTCCTGGGAAGTGCCAAAAATGGTGTTGGCCTACTATCGGTTGGTTTCAGCTTAAACTAAATGTAAAGAAAAGAGCGAAAGAGCCAATGAGTGAAAGAGCGAAAAATCTGGCGCATCCAGTCTTCTCTCTTTCGCTCATTGGCTCTTTCGCTTTTAAAGATGGATATCGTACGCTTTCAGTTTGTTGTAAAGCGTCTTGCGGTCGATGTTTAGCACTTCGGCCGCTTTTGTTTTGTTATAACCCGTTTTTTCAAGCACTTTCAGAATAGCAGCCCGCTCAGCGTTTTCCGAAACCGATTTCAGATTAGCGGCCGACTGACTAAATACGGGTACGCCGGGCCTTGCCGGATCATAGCTGATTTGAATACCGGGATTGCCTGTATCTTCGGCGGTTAGGTATTGGGGTGAAACGATCTCCTGTGGCAACACATCTGCTTCGATATAATCGCCCTGCGTAAGCAACACCGACCGTTTTACCACGTTTTGTAGCTCACGGAGGTTACCATGCCAGTAATATTCCTTCAGTTTTTCTTTGGCTTCATCCTCAAAACCCAGAATTTCCTTTTCCAATTGGATGTTGGCCGACTCCAGAAAATGCTCGGCGAAGATCATGATGTCGGCCTTGCGCTCGCGAAGGGGCGAAAGATGCATTTCGAATTCGGCGATACGGTGGTAGATATCTTCCCGAAATTTACCTTGCCGAACCGCGTCCCGCAGATCTTCATTCGTAGCGACAATAATTCGCACGTCGACGGGTATATCCTGATTACTTCCTATTCGGCGTATTTTCCGCTCCTGTAACACCCGGAGCAGTTTGATCTGGTTGTCGTATGACAAGTTCCCGATTTCATCCAGG
The DNA here is from genome assembly GCF_054776575.1 of Spirosoma humi. NCBI lineage: Bacteria > Pseudomonadati > Bacteroidota > Cytophagia > Cytophagales > Cytophagaceae > Spirosoma > Spirosoma humi. Next base: position 682,560 of record NZ_BAAHBR010000017.1, on the reverse strand, counting down.
AAAATAGTTCCTCCGTTGGCAAATTCAAAACTACCCGCTTTATCAGACATGGCCCCGGTGAAGGATCCTTTCACGTGCCCAAACAATTCGCTGCCAGCCAGTTCTTTCCCCAAAGCGCCACAGTCGATTGCCACAAAAGGTTTATCCGCACGTTTGCTCTTAAGGTGAATGGCATTGGCCACAAATTCTTTTCCTGTCCCTGTTTCGCCGGTAATGATCACGGACATATCCGTCGGGGCAATCAAGTCGATATGTTTCTGGAGTTGTTCCGCAGCCCGGCTTTTTCCAAAAATAAATCGCTTGCCATCAGGAGCCAGGGGCGTTTTTGCAGATGTCGACTTGGTAGAACTTTGCTTTGGGGTTTGCGGAATTACAGCCGCTGGTGAAGCACCTTTAGGCTGACTCAGCGATTGGCTACGCCGTTCGAGTGCGCCCTTGATGGTATATAAAATTTCGTCGGGATAAAGTGGCTTCGTTACATAATCGTAAGCGCCGTGCTTAACCGTTTGCACAGCCACCCGAACGTCTGAATAACCGGTAATGATGATAACGGCTGTCGTTGGATGCATAACCTTAATACGGCGTAGCATTTCCAACCCGTCAATATCGGGAAGTTTAAAGTCACAAATAACCAACTCGAACGACTCTTTCCGTAACAAGGTTATGCCATCATCGCCCCGCTGCACCGATGCCGTTTTATATCCCTGTTTTGTCAGATAACGCTCCAGTAACAGGCATATGTCGTTGTTATCGTCAATGATCAGTATTTTTTCCATGAAGAGGAAGTAAGCTTGTTTCGTCGAACAACACCCCGTTCGAAACCACGTGCATTGTTCACAAGCCTTCGTTGGCTATACAAACAAAGTTACTCAAACCTGAATGGTTTGCAAAGCCGTCTCCACAGATCGACGCGTGAATGGTTTTCCAATAAAATAGTCAGCTCCCTGCTCCGTAGCCCGCCGACGTTCCGCTTGGCCATCAAAGGCGCTAATCATGATTATTTTGGCTTCGTTCTGCCCTTCTTTTATAAAAGGCAGTAAATCAAAGCCCAAGCCATCCGGCAGATTCAGATCGAGAAAAATAGCGTCAAACTGCTGAGAATCCAGACATTGGCGGCCCTCTTCAATAAAATGGGCGCATGTCGGTTGGTATCCCAGCCGACGTAACAGACCTGATAATAACAAGCATATATCTGCTTCATCATCAACAATCAACACTCGCTTAGCAAGAGATGTTGTATTCATTACGGCTGGTCTGAATTGATGGCCCGCATTAGCTCCTACTATCGGTCTTACCACGGTGATAATTTATTTTCTTGTATTTTCTATTTACAACCATTTATATAAAATATGATGCCGAAATTAATGCTCTCATTTTGAAAACAAGCTATACGTAGCAATAAAGGCCAACAGCTTAATTAGTTGCGTTTTTTTATATCCTAATTTAATAGCTACTTACCTAAGCGTACTGAGGTTAAGTCATAATATGAATGGGCTATTTTTCTACGGTTATTCTACACATGTAGAATTTATTCCACAATCCACTACCCTGCTTCTAAACGTACAAGAATTAATCATATGACATAGATACGATTATTAAGGGCTCATTCACAAGTGAATAAGCTTTTTTTGAGCGCCAAGTACTTTTAACAAAGTTGCATCCTACCTCTTTGGCACAGATTTTTCTAATCTATATAACAACAGCGAGATAGCATTTTCTGATTTACTCACGAAACACAATGGGAAACCTTCTTTATACAATAGCCGTGATCCTCATCATTATCTGGCTTCTTGGCTTCCTGGGCGTTCTGGGAACGGGTCTGGCGAGTAGTGGGTTGATTCACATTCTATTGGTGATTGCGGTCATTGCAATCATTCTGCGGCTGATACAAGGCCGCGGTGTATGAGAAAGGTGAGCCCTTTTACGATATTGTTTTAGCAAATAATGTCTATTACAAAAGCATTCCTAGTCAACTAGGTAATCTTATTTTAGGTTAAGTACAAGTTACGGTGGGTACGGAATCCCTGCGCCAAATTGAGCGCGGGGATTTTTATTTATACACAACTTTTCAATAGATGCCATACATTGTCCTAACATCTTTGTGTAGAGTGGCTACTGAACGTATCAGGAAGCCTACTTATAAGGATGCGAATAAATTAAGATCGGGGTATCAATGCGTAAAACGTGGACGCCCTTGTAGAGAAAAATCCTCAATTATAGAAAGTAGACACCCCACACCCAAACAAGCTAAATTTCTCAATGCCAATAACTTACCTTTGAGTAACCATTACTGGTATAAAATTTTCTAGATAGTTGGCATCAAAGTTGGAATCAATCATTCACAAAAGCTCTAGAACGATGAAAGCATTGCCAGGAATAATAGTAGGTTTAGCGGTTGGCGCTGTTGTTGGAATTCTGCTTGCTCCTGAGAGCGGTCAGAAAACACGGAAACGGATTACGTCGGAATCAGATTCGTTTTTCAAGGATCTTCAGGACCAGCTACAGGCAGGCTTAGAGAGCATCAAAAGCCAATACAATGATTACGTTGATTCGGCCTCTGAGAAAACGCAGGACTTAGTTAGCCAGGCAAAACGCAAAGCGAAGCAATAGTATAGAAAGTTGCCTTCAAGCGAAAACTTACCTAAAACAATAGAACAATGAGAAGCACAAGAGATTTTCTGACGGGTATCATCACAGGCGTTGTTATTGGAATTTTGACGGCTCCCCGGAGCGGAAAGGAAACCCGCGATAAATTAACGGAAGAAGCAAACAAACACACCGGTGATTTGAAAGACCAGTGGGAAAAGGGTGTATCGCAGGTAAAAGAAGGTCTGGAGCAAGCCAAAACACAAGTGAATCAGTACACTGATAAAGCGAAAGAGCAGTTCAACCAATACAAAGAGCAGGCTCAGTCGGCGATCAACAAAGACAAGATTAAGGATCAATACAACGATAAGGTCGATGAGTTAGCTGACGATGCCAAGGCTGGTGTCGACAACGCTCAGTCGTCCGTCAAAGTAAACTAAAGGATTACGAGTTTGATGTCTTCAATTTGGTAAAATTGTCTACCATCAACTTCAAGCGTGCATTAAGTACAAATACTCGAATTACTCAACGTTATTGAAAAGTAACCCCCGCCGGTACCCGGCGGGGGTTACGCATGTATAGGGGGTTTAATAACCTTTTAATACTGGTTTAAGAGGCCTTTAATTGCCAGGGTAGACCTTTGTGACGGAAAACATTGTCATGAAAAAATACTCGTTTTTTTCGTACCTTAACTTACTCGACCGTTTAAGGTTTACTGTCAGCCGATTGCTGAGTCAACCATTGAAGCAGTCGCCGATAGTTGTGTCGCCTTTAGCCCCTCCAACATCAGTCAGAAAGGCCTGGAGTCCTTATCTGCACGTGTTGGCGGCTTTACTTATAACATCTCTTTTGAGCAATTGTGGGGGGAGTTCGGCCAAAACCGAGGAATCTCCAGCCGGTAATACACGGCGTAAAGATAACCTGCTCGCTACAGCGACCTTCGACACAGCAAAACTCGAAAATGTCCGGAATGAGCTTAACCTGACCGGTAAAATCACGTTCAATCAGGATCAGGTTGTTAAGGTGTTTCCGCTCGTTGGCGGCCATATTGAGACCCTGAAAGCCGATCTGGGCGACTATGTCCGGAAAGGTCAGATTATGGCGGTGATTCGCTCCGGCGATCTGGCCGATCTTGAGCAGCAGGCCGTATCCGCACGGGGTCAGTTGGCCGTTGCGCAAAAAAATCAGCAGGTAACGGAAGACATGACCAAAGCGGGTCTGAGTTCGCAACGCGAGCTCGTGGCCAGTCAGGAACAGTTGCAGGCCGCCAAGGGTGAATTGGCCCGGGTAGGTGAGCGACGCCGAATTGTAGGGGGTACTGGCTCGGTTTACCTGGTCAAAGCACCCATGAGCGGATTTGTTGTGGAAAAGACAGCCTCTCCCGGTATGGAACTTCGCTCCGACGATCCGGAGAATCTGTTCACCGTCTCGAATCTCGAGCGCGTTTGGGTAATGGCGAATGTGTATGAGTCGGACCTCGCCAATGTTCATGAAGGTGACGCAGCAACGATTACAACGATCTCCTACCCCGACAAAATCTTTCGGGGAAAGATCGATAAAATCTTCAATGTACTCGATCCTGACAGCAAAACGCTACGGGTACGTGTTACTTTAAATAATCCAGATTACCGGCTCAAACCCGAAATGTTTGCTAACGTAAGTGTGACGTATGCCGGTCATGACCAGCGTATTGCTATTCCGGCGGGAGCCGTCGTTTTCGATAAGAATCGCAACTTTGTCGTGATGGTTAATAAGGCAAACCAGCCCATCGTACGCGAAGTAAATATTTACAAAACGATTGGTCAGAAAACGTACCTTACGAGTGGTGTTGCCCCCGGCGATAAGGTCGTGACGACAAACCAATTACTGATTTATAATGCATTAGGCAGTTAACTTAGCCAACAGCGTTAGGTCAGTTACTAGAAATCAACGTCTCGATATGAAACAGGCCAGCTTTTAAAAAGCTGGCCTGTTTCATATCGAGACGTAAGCAGGAATCGTTGACGAAGCTGATCACTAGAATCACCTGATTACCAAGGTGTCAACTTTGCCGAAATTCCGGCTGAATTAAGAAACTGTTTGAAATAACTTACTTTTTCGTGACCCGGATCGAAATACGGCGATTTTGCGCCCGGCCCTCTTTGGTGTCATTCGACGCAACGGGGTGTTCTTGCCCATACCCTTCCGCTTCTAGACGATCCTTGTCAATGTCCATCTTCTCCAGTTCAGCGCGTACTGAATTTGCCCGGTCCTGCGAAAGCTTCAGGTTACTGTCCGCCTTACCTGTATTATCGGTATAACCGCCCAGTTTCACATTGACCGCCGGATAAGCTTTTAAGATTTCGGCAATATTCTTCAGTTGCTCCTGCGACTCGGGCTTTAAGGTGGCTTTACCCGTTTCAAAAGTCAACCGGTCAAAGTCGAACCAGGTAGTTTTATCAGCGGCCTTATCACTTTTGATGAACGTCAGCAGTTTATTCTCAATACCCAGTTCCGGAATATTCAGTTCGACACCACTGGTCAGCTTTTGACGACTGAAAGCCCCAAGTCGCTCATTCGGCGTACTGACGATATCATTATCGGCGGCCGTCGATTCTTCCAAAGGCACTTCGCTACCAACTGCTTCCTTCCCTTCCCGATTATACCCCGGTGTCTCAGACGAGGGAACGGCGATATAAGGGGCAATGACAAGTGATACGATAGACATCAGTTTGATCAGAATGTTCATCGATGGACCAGACGTATCCTTGAAAGGGTCGCCAACGGTATCGCCCGTAACTGACGCTTTGTGAGGCTCGGATTTTTTGTAGAACATTTCGCCGTTAATCAGGACGCCTTTTTCAAACGACTTCTTCGCGTTATCCCAGGCACCACCGGCGTTGTTCATAAAAATACCCATCAACACGCCCGATACGGTAACGCCCGCCAGTAAGCCCCCAAGTACTTCAGGTCCGAAGATAAAGCCAACAATAACGGGTACGGTCAGCGCAATGGCTCCCGGCAAAACCATCTCGCGGATAGATGCCTGGGTGGAAATAGCCACGCATTTTTCATATTCTGGTTTTCCTGTACCCTCCATAATCCCCGGAATTTCCCGAAACTGACGGCGAACTTCTTCCACCATGGCCATAGCCGCCCGACCTACGGCCGCGATGGCCAATGATGAGAAAATGTACGGGATCATCCCACCCACAAACAAGCCAGCCAGTACATCAGCTTTATAAATATCAATCGCCGAAATACCCGACAGGCCCACGAAAGCGGCAAACAAGGCCAGCGCCGTCAGCGCAGCCGAGGCAATGGCAAATCCCTTACCGCTTGCCGCGGTCGTATTGCCTACGGCATCGAGAATATCGGTACGACCACGCACTTCTTCGGGCAGGTAACTCATTTCCGCAATTCCACCGGCGTTATCGGCAATTGGCCCGAACGCATCGATGGCTAGTTGCATAGCCGTTGTCGCCATCATACCGGCAGCCGAAATGGCGACTCCGTATAAACCAGCAAAGTGATACGAGGTATAAATACCGGCAGCCAGTACCAGAATTGGCAACACTGTCGACTCCATGCCTACCGACAGACCACCAATGATATTGGTCGCAGCCCCCGTTGCCGACTGGCGGATGATAGACAGCACCGGACGGCGGCCCATAGCGGTGTAGTACTCTGTGATAATACTCATCAGCGCCCCCACAACCAGGCCGGTTACAATGGCAAAAAACACATCCATCCGGGTAAACTCAACGCCCCGGATTTCCATTGTGCCAGCCGGTAGCATGGCGTTGACCAGAAAGTAGGATGCAACCAGCGTAATGCCTATCGATGCCCAGTTACCCAAGTTCAACGCACCCTGCACGTTGCCGTTGTCGTCTTTCACCCGAACGAGGTAGGTGGCAATGATCGAAAAAATCAGGCCCAGACCGGCAATAACCATTGGCAGCACAATAGGGGCATGACCAATGATCGGATCATTTGGGATGACAATTTCGCGACCTAACACCATAGTAGCCAGAATAGTAGCTACATAAGATCCAAATAGATCGGCACCCATGCCCGCGACGTCACCCACGTTATCCCCTACGTTATCGGCAATGGTGGCTGGGTTACGCGGGTCATCTTCCGGAATACCTGCTTCTACTTTCCCCACAAGGTCAGCGCCAACGTCGGCCGCTTTTGTATAAATACCGCCCCCCACGCGGGCAAACAACGCAATCGACTCGGCACCGAGCGAGAAGCCCGCCAGTACTTCGAGCGCTTTCTCCATCGGCAGGCCATTGACGTCGCCCGAGGGTTCGACATACAATTTATAAAGAACAATGAACAGACTACCCAGGCCCAGCACGGCAATGCCCGCCACACCAATACCCATGACCGAACCACCCGTGAAAGACACCTCAAGGGCTTTCGTCAGGCTGGTGCGGGCGGCATGAGCAGTGCGGACGTTTGCTTTAGTCGCGATGTTCATGCCGATGTATCCGGCCAGTGCCGACAAAAATGCACCGAGAATAAATGAGCCGCCTATGATGGGACTGGAGTTGGGCACCAGGCTACCCATATAGGCTAATAAAATGGCTACGATAATGCCGAAATAGGTCAGCACTCGCCATTCCGCTTTGAGAAAAGCAATAGCCCCGTCGGCAATGTAGCCTGCAATTTCCTGCATCCGAGCATCGCCAGGGTCCTGTTTTGAAACCCACATGAATTTGGTAAACATCACCAGCAGGCCAACGATGCCTAAAATGGGGACCAGATAAACACTATAATTCATACAAATAGGTAAAGGTTAGAGGTTTGACTGCTCGCAAAGATAGAATTTGGCACTCCATAACCCAACCTAAAAAACCCGTTTGTTGACTTTTTTTGAGGATTTTTTCAGTTATTCAAGGATAATAAAGAATAGATGACAGCAAACAGCCGCTGCATTTGGATTTAGATAGTTAGCCTTGTAAGTTCAGAAGAAAATTTGGCTTTAATTGTATTGAAAGCTATTATATAATAATTATTACCTCTTTTACCTAATTATGATTCGCCTTCTTCGGTCTCTATCAATATTAACTATCAGTTTTTTTTCATTTCTTTCATTTGCACGAGCGCAGGTTGGGAAAGCCGACTCAATTCGGGTAACGATTACGGAAGGCACCAACATGGCGGCCGATCTTTCGCCCGATAAAAGCCAGATCGTTATTGACTTGCAGGGCACACTATGGCTCGTTCCCGCTCTGGGTGGCGTAGCCAGACCAATTACCGACGCACTCGGCGACTGTCGCCAGCCAAGCTGGTCGCCCGATGGAAAACAGATCGCTTTTCATTCATTCTGGGATGGGCGGTATCATCTATGGAGTGTGGTGGCAACGGGCGGCAAACCCCGGCAACTAACGACTGGCGTCTATGACGACCGCGAACCGCACTGGTCGCCGGATGGAAAGCAATTGGTATTCTCATCCGATCGAAGCGGCAACTACGATATTTGGTTACTTAACCTGGCCGATGGCAAAATAACCCAGTTGACGCACGATTCAGGTAATGATTTCAACCCGGCGTTTTCGCCCGATGGCAAACAGGTTGCCTTTATCTCCGATCGTAGCGATGCGCCCGGAGTATACGTGATAACACCCGGCACGACGGAAAAACTGGTTACCCCCGCGCTGGGTAAACTTGCCGGCGTTAGCTGGCAGCCCGATGGTTCGCGCCTGTTTTACAACATCCTCAACAACACGCAGAGCGGTCTGGCAACGGTGGCCCTGACAGATAGTAAAGCACAGATACTGACCGACATTAGCGACGATGTATTTCCGTTTCGGGTTAGCTGGTTTTCGGCAGATGAGTACCTGTACACAGCCAACGGGCTTTTGAAACGGCGAAAAATCGGTAGCAAGACCGACCAGACTATTTCCTTTCAGGCGAAGATCGCACTGCCCCGAACCAGCTACAAACGTAAAGTATATGATTTCGATAGCCAGAAACCACAACCCGTTCGGGGCATCAAAGGAACGGCCATATCACCCGACGGAAAGCAGATTGCGTTTGCCGCATTGGGCGATCTGTGGCTACTGACCAGGGGAACAAAAATACCGGAACGCCTGACGCAGGGAGCGACAATGGAACTGGAACCGACCTGGTCGCCAGACGGGACCAAACTGGCTTATGTATCGGATCGAAACGGGAATATGGATGTCTGGATTAGGGATTTGAAAACTGGTCAGGATCGAAACCTGGTCGATATGGCCGCCGATCTTCACTACCCGACCTGGTCGCCGGATGGCAGCAAAATTGCATTCTACCAAAGCGATCCCCGCAACGCCTGGGGGCACAGTACGCTCTACGTAGCCGATGTCACGTACACGGCGGACATTACAGCCCCAAAAACGCGCAAAATCCACGAGTCGATTTTTGTACCGAGTCAGCCAAGCTGGTCGCCCGATGGCAAGACCATTGCCGTCTCGGCGCTTCACCCCTATTCGTCGCGTTACCGGGAAGGGGTCAGCGAAGTATTGCTTATTTCGTTCGACGGCAAAAACGATCGCTACGTAACGCCTGCCCCTGCGCATAGCCTGGCCACCAGGGGTCAGAACGGCCCCGTCTGGTCGCCCGATGGGTCAAAAATGGCGTATGTACTGGATGGCTTGCTCTGGGTAACGGATGTGAAACCCGATGGCAGCATCAGCGGAACGCCCCGGCAGCTCACGACCGAACAGGCTGAAACCCCTACCTGGACCGGTGATTCAAAAAGCCTGCTTTTTCTGGCTACCGACGTGTTCAAGCAGATTTATCTGGCCGATGGACACGTTGAAACCCACCCGATGGACCTGTCCTGGAAAAGTAGCCAGCCAACCGGAGCCGTGGTAGTGCATGCCGGACGGCTATTCGATGGCAGAGCGAACACCTACCGCACTAACGTTGACATTTTGATTGATGGTCACCGGATCAAGGCCATTCTGCCTCATCAGGCTGGTCGCCCCGGTACGCTCATCGATGCTTCGACCAAAACGGTTATTCCTGGTTTGTTCGAGATGCATACACACCAGCACTCGATGGTTGGCGAGAAGATCGGGCGGTTGTGGTTGTCTTTCGGCATTACGTCCATTCGCGAGCCTGGTGCTGATCCGTACGATGCCCTTGAACGCAAAGAAGCCTGGGCGAGTGGCACCCGACCCGGCCCACGCCAGTTTTTTACGGGCGGACTGACGGATGGGACCCGTATTTACTACGGAGCAGCTACCAGCATCAACTCCGATGAACAATTAGACCGCGAACTTAACCGCTCGGTCCGGCTGGGTTACGACCTGATCAAGACCTACGTTCGGATGCCGGATGCCATGCAACAACGGATCACGGCTTTTGCTCACGCCCACGGATTGCCCGTTTCGTCCCACGAAATTTTCCCGGCCATGCGCTACGATGTCGATGCCGTTGAGCACATTGGCGGCACGAGTCGGCGGGGCTACTCGCCCAAAATAACGGCCATGAACCGCAGTTACCAGGATGTGATTCAGCTGCTGGCCAAGTCAGGGATGAATATTACGCCAACGGCCTCCTTACAGGGCGGCTTTTCGGTGCTGACCACCAAAGACCCGAACCTGCTGGAAAACCGGCAGTACAAGGCCTTTTACTCCGAAGAGTATACCAATGCCCTGTTGGCAGGATCGGCTCAGTACGCCAAATTGAGTCCCGGTTACCTGAGCAATTTCGGAAACCTTGAGAAAGGAGTCAAAGCCCTAGTCGACGCCGGTGCCCACGTCACAATCGGCACCGACAGTCCCTTTATCCCCTACGGCATGAGTCTGCATACCGAGTTGCAGGTCTTCGTCGACGCAGGTCTCAGCCCGTATCAGGCGTTACGGTCGGCTACGCTCTGGGCAGCCGAAACGGTTGGTGTCAGCAACGATTTAGGGTCCATAGAGCCGGGCAAACTGGCCGATCTGGTGATTGTCGGCGGTGATCCGTTAACCAATATCCGCGATGTACTGAACGTTGAGCAGGTCATTCGTAATGGCGAGGTATTGCCGATAGACCGCTTACTAACGCGTCCCTGACAAAACAGTTCTTACTGCCCTTACTTAAGCGGGTGGTCTGCCCTAGACTGACTTACGTGTAAGTCAGTCTAGGGCAGACCACCCGTTTTTACTACCACCAGTTTGACAAATCTTAGCCCGATGCGTTAGCCCTCCCTGGTTGATTAACAGCCTTTTGTCACTTAATTATACTAAAAGAGTTTCACTCGTTTAACGTAGAAATACTCAACATAATAGAGGCACATCTACTTAAATATAAATAATTCTTCTATCTATTGTATTTATAAAATAATATTCTACATACTATATTATTATCAAAATTATATTCTACAATTTGACATCCTGTATTCCTATACAGAACATTTTAATCCATTTCTTAACATACTTAAACTTATGATGAGATCATTACTCATGAGCCTGCTTTTGGTTAGCTTGGGTTGCTCTGGCGCGTGGGCACAGGGCCGAAAGGTAAGCGGCACCGTTACCGCCGATGAAGGCATAGGAGGCTTTGCCGGTGCTACTGTGGTGGTAAAAGGCACAACCATTGGTACAGTAACGGACGTAAAAGGAGAATACTCATTAATCGTACCGGCTTCGGGCACGACCCTGGTCATCTCAGCGGTCGGTATGCAGACAGTCGAAGAGGTTATTGGCGAGCGAACAGTCATCAACGTTCTGCTCAAAACGGACACCAAGCAATTAAACGAGGTTGTCATCACGGCACTTGGACTCAAAGAGGAACGCGATAAATTTGCCTCGTCGGTCTCGACCGTAAGCGGCAAAAACATTGCCCGTTCGGGCGAAACAAGCTTACTGACCGGGTTGAGTGGCAAAGCATCCGGTGTAGTTATCACCCGCAATGGGGGCGATCCGGGAGCAGGTGCCTATATTCAGATTCGTGGCCAGAACACGATCAATGGCAATGCGCAACCCCTGTTTATCGTCGACGGGATTCCCATCAGCAACTCCAGCGACAACAATGGGTCGGCAGCGGGCAACAGTATCGTTCAGCAATCACGCGTCAACGATATCAACCCCGATGATATCGAAAGTATGGAAGTGCTGAAAGGTGCTTCGGCAGCCGCCCTGTGGGGCACACGGGCTGCCAATGGCGTTATTGTCATTACAACCAAAAAAGGGAAAGACACGAAAGGCAAGGTGAACATCACCTTTAAATCGACCGTTTCGTTCGACAGAGTCAACAAGAATCATAAGCTGCAGACCAACTACGGACAGGGGACAGGAGGTCTCTTTCAGCAAGGCAGCCGGAATACGTTTGGCGATCTCATCTCAGCTCGTTCCGGCGGGCCGGATACGTACATTACGGACCCCAGCGCAGCAGGCTACCAGGGCTTTGTGACGTTTCCGGACGGCACCAAACGGTACGCCATAGCCGCGGGTACGGCGGCCAATCCCCACGGAGGAAAAAACTCCCGTGACACGTACGACCATACCAAAGACGTATTTCAGACGGGTCACTTTACGGATAACAGTATCAACTTTAGTGGCGGCAATGCCCGGAGCAACTTCCTGCTTAGTTACTCCAACCTGAATCAGGAAGGTGTTGTGAAGCAGTTCAGCACTTACCAGCGCAATACCGTTCGCTTCAACGCAGCCAGCCAGTTTACGGAGTGGTTCCGTGCATCGGCCAACGTTGGCTACACGAAGAGCTACTCGTCAAGGGTTCAGCAAGGCGATAACCTGGACGGTATTATTCTGGGCGGTTTCCGGACACCGGGTGATTTCAACAATGAGTATTACACCGGCATTTACACCAACAAGGCCGGACAGACCTTCAACGATGCCCACGTATCGTTCCGGAACCCGTTGGGCGTCGATCAGAACACAATTTACGCGAACCCAATCTGGAACATCAACAACAACAGAAATACGACCGATGTTGACCGCATCACCGGCACCGCCGAGCTGGGCATCACGCCGACATCGTGGTTGAGCATCACTGGACGCACAGGTATCGATAACTTTACGGACTATCGCCTTGAGCGGTTTGCCCGCAACTCCGGCTCCTACGGAACAGGGCTGTTGTCTAAAAACTGGATCACGGAAAAACAATTCAACACGGATGTGTTTGCCAATGCCAGCAAAACATTCAGCAATGATTTCAGCGGCTCCGTTCTGGTAGGCGTCAACTACAACAGCCGCCGAAAAGAGTACATCAGCGATCAGATTACGAATCTGATCGTTCCGAATGCACCGGATATCCTGAGTAACGCGCTGAACTCGAACAGTTCGATGAGCAATTACAACTCGCTGATCCGTACGTATGCATATTACGGCCAGGCTGAGGTACAGGCGTATAACATGCTGTTTCTGACCTTGACCGGACGAACGGAGAGCGCGTCGACGTTTGGCTCCAAAACCAACAGTAGTTTCTTCTTCCCGTCTGCCGCGCTAGCCTGGCAATTCACGAAATTAAAAGGACTGGAAAGCAGTCCGGTGCTTAGTTTTGGTAAACTGCGGTTGACCTGGGGTCAGGTGGGGATTCAGCCCCAGCCGTACCAAAACTTTACCACGTTCTCCCCCGCTGCTTATACCGATGCCTTCGCTGGTGGCCTGAAGTCAGCTAGTGCCCTGTATGGCGGAGGCTACGTTCGCAGTACCACGGCGGGCAACGATTTTCTGCGGCCTGAACGGAAAACAGAGGCTGAAGTTGGGGTCGACCTTCGCTTCCTGAATAACCGTATCAACTTCTCCGCAACCGCCTACAGCAACTCGACCGAAGACGTCATTCTATCGCTGAACGTACCGAATGAAACTGGCTATAGCATCCGCAATGTCAATGCGGCCAAGCTCTCGAACAAAGGGCTTGAGTTTGAAGCCGGTGCCGATGTCCTGACCCTGGGTGACTTCAAATGGAATCTGTCGGCCAATTTCTCCCTGAACCGCAATAAAGTTGTTTCCCTGGCGGGCGCAGCCGCTCAAACGCTGCCCGACAGTTATCAGCAAAATGCGTCCTTGATTGAAGGCCAGCCCTTTGGCGTATTCTATTCAACCGACTTTCTGAAGGATGAGTCAGGCAGGTATAAGCTCGATGCCAATGGATTTCCGCAGGGCGGCACGGGCAACGAAATCATCGGTAACCCAAACCCGCAATGGCGGGGCGGCCTGGGTAGCACCTTCTCGTTCAAAGGCCTATCACTCTCGGTGCTGTTCGACCGGGTAGCTGGCAACGATTTCTACAACGGAACACGGGGCGCTTTATACAGCTTCGGGGTTCATGCCGATCAGGGGGGCACTGCCGTTGCTCCGGCCGGTGGCATCAAAGATGTCAACGGCAACACCATTGCCGCAGGGACATCGTTTCAGGGGCAGATAAAAGACTTCGGTGCGGGTCCGGTAGCCCTGAATCAGGCCTGGTATCAGGGTCGGGGCACGTCCTTCAATTCAGCTTCGTACAAGCAGTTTATTGAAGACGGCAGTTCGACCCGCCTGCGGGAAGTGACGCTGACCTACAGCCTGCGCAGCGAGGGCTTCCGTCGTGTAACGCATCTCTCAAATGTCGACTTTAGCCTGACAGGCCGTAATCTCCTCTTGTGGACGAATTATACGGGCACTGATCCTGAGGTGAACATTACAGGTGCCGGTCTCTCGCGCGGACAGGACTGGTTCACCAACCCAAACACCAAATCACTGCTGTTTTCGCTGAGAATCACGTACTAAAACCGGTTTCGGCTTTTGGCAGACAGTGGTCCGTCGTACCCCAAAAACCGTGAGCGTAAACTCATTATATCCATGAAAAAATCATTCGCACATAAACTTACGTTATCGCTGCTGGCGCTTACACTATTCAGCAGTTGCAGTGACCTGTTCGATGACAAGAACATCCAGAGCAATCCCAATGCCGTTACGGATGTTGACATTCCGACGCTGCTATCCGGCACCCTGGTGGGTGTAACGATATTGCACGAAGATACCGACGTCAGGATCAGTGCCATCTGGGCCGGGCAGCTCAATGGCCTCAGCCGCCAGCACCAGGGGTATGCCGAATACATCGTTTCGGCCCAGAATTTTTCCTGGAGCCCGCTTTACCCCGTTGCCAGCCAGGCGCGGCTGATTCAGACCAAAGCCGATGGCGTGGGCGATAAGTGGACGAAGGGCGTTGGGCAGGTGCTGGAGGCACTGGTCATTGCCAAAGCAACGGCGCTCTACGGCGACGTACCCTATAGCCAGGCTTTTGATGATGTCAAGTACCCCACCCCGGTGTTCGATAAGCAGGCCGATGTCTATACCGCACTCCAGACAACGCTCGACAACGCGATTCAGAACCTGTCGGCCCCGAGTGGCCTGGCCTTTGCCGGGCAGGACTTTATTTACGGCGGAAATGTAGTCAAATGGAAAGCTGCGGCCTACACCCTGAAAGCCCGGCTCTATTTGCACACGGGCAACTATGCCAAAGCCATTGAAAGTGCTGCGTTGGGTATCAGCAGCAGCGCCGGCGATGCGCTGGCTCCGCACGGAACGAGCCAGGGAATCGACTATAATCAGAATTATGATTTCTTCCGGGTCAATCGGCCGGGCGATACAGGTTTCGATGGGGCTTACCTGCCAACGCTCATGCAGTCACGTATTAAATCGGCCAACACAAAAACAAACGAGACCGCCCTGTATAACCACTACTTTAAGGTAGGCGTCGTTTCGGCGGGCACGCTGGACCCGAATGTCGTCGATGGGGCCTTTACGGCCAATGCACCCCACCCGATTATCACGTATTACGAAAACCAGCTCATCATAGCCGAATCCCAGGCGCGACTGGGCGATACGGCCAAAGCCCTGGCAGCCCTGAATCTCTTTCGAAGTGGGCTGGCGAGCGGCACGTTCAATGGCAAAACGCTGTCGGCTACCGGTCGTCAGTACGACGCCTATGAGCTGGGCGACTTCAGCCCTACCGGCCTGGCCAACCCAACCAAAGCGGCCACCACGCAACTCGCTCTGTTGTATGAGATCATCACGCAACGGTATATTTATTTACTCATGCAGTACGAAGCCTACAATGATGTTCGTCGGCTGGAAAAGGCGACGCCTGTCGTTCAGTTGCCCATTCCACTGTATAGCGGCAGTAAGAAACCAGAGCGGTTCATTTACCCACAGGGTGAAGTCAATACCAATCCCAATGTACCCAAGCCGCTACCGGATCAGTTCCAGAAAATACCCATCTTCCAGTAATTCGTTTAGTTGTTAGGTAACGTGGGTTAAAAGGCTACCTCTTTTTAGGTAGCCTTTTCCTCTTTTTACCTTAAACTTTAATCGTAAATTTGCCCAATACCCCTATAATCTGTCTCCTGCCTGTGTCGCTCAAGAAATCACTGCTTATACTGCTGCTTGGCAGCCTGCTCACGCACTCCCCTTTCGCTCAAGTCCCCTATGGTCCCCTAAAACCAGCCCCACCGGGCGAGATTCTGTCAAATCTCAAGAAATTGAATGTGCTGGGCTCTGTGCTGTACATAGCCGCTCACCCCGACGACGAAAACACCTTGCTATTGTCTTATCTGGCCAAAGAGCGACTGGTGCGAACCGGCTATTTATCCCTGACCCGGGGCGATGGCGGCCAGAATCTTATTGGGCCCGAACAAGGCGAAAATATTGGTGTGATCCGAACACAGGAACTGCTGGCAGCGCGACGCGTCGATGGGCCGGATCAGTTTTTCAGCCGGGCGTATGACTTCGGTTTCTCGAAACAAACGACCGAAGCCGTCCGTACCTGGGGGCAGGATAAGGTACTGGCCGACGTGGTCTGGATGATCCGTAAATACCAGCCCGACGTGATTATGACGCGCTTTCCGCCCGATGCCCGCGCGGGTCACGGACACCATAGCGCGTCGGGATTTCTGGCCGAAGAAGCCTTTAAGATTTCGAGCGATCCCACTAAATTTCCGGAGCAACTGGCCTATGTGAAACCGTGGCAGGCCAAACGCATCATGTGGAATATGTTTATTCCCGGTGCGTTTTTAAGTAATAAAAAACCCGAAGAAGCTGGCAACCTGATCGGTATCGAAACCGGCTTGTTCAATCCGCTTTTGGGCCGGTCCTACGGCGAAATTGCCTCCGAAAGCCGTAGCCAGCACAAAAGTCAGGGCTTTGGTGTAGCGCCTAACCGGGGTGCCAAAATTGACTATCTGTTGCTGAAAGGCGGTGACCCCGTTCAGAAAGATCCTATGGAGGGCATCGACATGACCTGGAAACGGGTGCCGAACAGCGATGCCGTTCAGGCCCAGGTGAATCAGGCCATCAGCCAGTTCAAGCCCGATCAGCCAGCCGCCCTGGTACCCGCCTTGGTGCAACTGTACGGAGCCATTGGCAAACTGGACACGACCAATATTTATGTAAAAGCCAAGCGGCAGGAAGTCGAAATGCTGATCCGGCAGTGCCTCGGTCTATGGTTTGAAACCAACCCGACCGATTATGCCGCCACGCCCGGCGAAACCATCAGGCTAACGACCAATATCGTCAACCGTACCGATTCGCCCGTTTCGTTGGTCCGCATCCAGTACTCGACCGGGAAAGACAGTACGCTCAACCTGGCCCTCAAGCCGAACGACGTTGTGCTGCTGCCAACGAGCGTAACGATTCCGAAAACCGCAAAAATCTCCCAACCCTACTGGCTCGAAAAACCAATCGATAAAGGCTTGTTTCAGGTAGATAATCAGCAACTTATTGGCCTACCCGAAAACCCGGCGGCCCTAACGACAAGTTACACCTTTGACATCAGCGGCCAGCGCTTTACGTTCAGTCGCCCGGTTGTGTACAAATCGACCGATCCGGTGGATGGCGAGATTTACCGGCCGTTTATCATTCAACCCGCCGTTACGGCCAACCTGGCCGAGCGCGTTTACACCTTTGCCGACAATACCCCAAAAACAACGGAGGTGGTCCTGAAAGCAGGGCGCGCCAATGTGGCCGGTACCTTACGGATCGATGTGCCAACGGGCTGGCGGATTGAACCGGCATCGCAGCCCTTCGACTTAAAAAACAAAGGGGATGAACAGCGGCTGACGTTCCGGCTGATTCCGAGCGACAAAGCTCAAAATGGAAAGCTGCAGGCTGTAATGACAACCACCGATGGCACGTTTACGACGGGCTTACGGGTAATTGCCTACAAACATATTCCGACCCAGACACTGTTTCCGCAGGCCGAGGCTAAACTTGTCAAGCTAGATGTGAAAGTGACCGCCAAAAACATAGGCTACATCGTTGGCGCGGGCGATGAAGTGCCGGCGGCATTACAACAAATGGGGTGCCGGGTCAACATCCTTGGTCCAACCGAACTAAACGGAAACCTGTCGGCCTACGATGCCATTGTGGTGGGCGTTCGGGCATACAACACCAACAGTGCTATGGCCCGTTACCAGCCGAAACTGATGGAGTATGTTAAAAATGGCGGCACGATGGTTGTTCAGTATGTGACACCTACTAACTCGTTTTTGCGCAATGAGGCCCAGCTCCCTCCGTTAGGCCCCTACCCGTTTACGGTCGTCAACGAACGCGTGACGGAAGAAGACGCCCCCATGACGTTCATCAACCCGAAGCATCCTTTACTTAACTACCCCAACAAGATCACCGAAGCTGATTTCGCAGGCTGGATTCAGGAGCGGGGTATCTATTTTGCCCGTGACTGGGACAAAGCGTATGAACCCATCTTCTCCGCGCACGACCAGAATGAAGCCTCCAAAGAAGGCAGCCTGATTTACGCCAAGTATGGTAAAGGGCATTTCATGTATACGGGTCTGGTATTCTTCCGCGAGCTACCCGCTGGCGTACCCGGTGCCTATCGCTTGTTTGCCAACCTGATTTCCGCGGGGAAATAGTTGTAAGGGTGTTTGCGAATGTGGTGTCGGGTTCTTAAACCCGACAAGGGAAGGTTTCTCGAAACCTACCGGTCAAGCGAATCAAGGCGGTTTTAAGAAACCGCACATGTCAGTTTTAAGAAACTGACACCACGGCCATATCAAACAAATTAATATCGCGTCTCACTAAATATACATCACCCACCGCTCAATTCTGGTTCAACTGCTTCAAGCGCAGGTGTTGCAACAGCATGATCGTTTTGCCGTCCATGATTTCGCCACGCGTGACCATGTCGTAGGCCTGGTTAACGGGTAACTCCAGAATATCGATTTCTTCTTCGTCGATGCCGCCCCCGGCATTACGTTCGGTGTCGGCCGAGTACTCCGCCAGGTAGAAGAACAGCTTTTCCGTTACCGAGCCGGGGCTCATGTAAGCTTCCATCACTTTCTGCACCGACTCAATCCGGTAGCCGGTTTCCTCTTCCGTTTCCCGACGGATGGCGTCGTCGGGGCCTTCATCATCGAGCAGTCCGGCACAGGCTTCAATAAGCATACCCGTGGGATTACCATTTACAAAGGTTGGCAGCCGAAATTGGCGGGTCAGGATAACCGTGTCTGTATCCGGGTTATGGAGCAGAATAGTAGCGCCGTTCCCACGGTCATAGGCTTCCCGTTGCTGGGTTGTCCACCGGCCATTTTTACCAAGGTAATTGAACGTGAATCGCTTTAGAACATACCAGTTGTCAGACAGTAACTTCTCTTCCGTTATTTGCACTCGTTCAGCCGCCATTTGTTTGTTTATGTTTGATTTTGTTTATTTTTGAACAAAAGAACCTTATTGTCTATGAATTTCCAAAATCGGAAGCAACTAATTGTGCAAACGGTCAATGAGCGTGGGTCCGTTAATATGCGGGAGTTGGCCG
This sequence comes from Spirosoma humi, assembly GCF_054776575.1. Lineage (NCBI taxonomy): Bacteria > Pseudomonadati > Bacteroidota > Cytophagia > Cytophagales > Cytophagaceae > Spirosoma > Spirosoma humi. The sequence continues at coordinate 663,237 of NZ_BAAHBR010000017.1, read as the reverse complement.
AACTGTTACAAACCTCCGAGATGACCGTTCGGCGCGATTTGGTTCAACTGGCTGCTTCGGGCCTGCTTTACCGAACACGGGGCGGGGCCATGAAGGTGAGCATCGCTACCGATCAATTTCGCTTTGCCAACAAAACCGCCGTAAACGCCGAGCGTAAAGATTATATCTGTCAGCGGGCCGCTCAGGAAATTCAGGAGGGCGATGTCATTTTTATGGACTGCGGCAGCACTGTATTCCGGCTGTGTCAATTTATCAGGAATAAGCGCATTACCGTCGTAACCAACTCATTGCCGGTGGTAGCCGAATTGATGTCTTCGGACGTAACCGTCAATCTGGTAGGTGGTGAAGTAGACAAAGAGCGGCAGGCCGTTCATGGGCTCATGGCCGAAGAGCATATAGCCCGCTACCGGGCTAATCGGGCTTTTATTGGCGTAGACGGCATTTCTCTTCAGCATGGGCTAAGTGCCAATAGCGAGAAAGAAGCCAGCACCGCTACCGCCATAGCCCGGCAAACGGAAAAAGTTTACCTGCTGTGCGACTCTTCGAAATTAGAAACCGACAAATACCTCTATTTTGCGCCCCTAAGCTTATTCGATGTGCTGATTACCGATGCGGAAGCAAAGCCGGCGATTGTGGCGGCTTACCGGCAGGCAGGCATCATGCTGATTAACTAACCCATGTACCAAATCTGGATTGACACTGGCGGCACCTTCACCGATGGCATCGCCCAAGCCCCCAACGGCACCCTACTCCGCGCCAAAGTCCTAAGCAGCAGTCGGCTACGGGGACAACTCCTGAATGGCAAACTGATAGCCCCCTGGCTCACCGCTCCAATCTTCGATGGCTATCAGCTTCGTGTTGTCGAGACAGGTGAACGGCACACGATAAAATCGTTGGGTGTGGATGGAACGATGGTGTGTCATACAGACAGGATATGGGAAGGCCGCACCACCGCGCTACAGACGATCGAGTTGTTTACGGGTGAAGAGGCCCCGGTGTTAGCCGCTCGTTTGCTCACGCAGACCCCACTGAATCAGCCCTTCCCGCCCTTGACCATGCGCCTGGGTACGACCAAAGGCACCAACGCCCTGCTCGAACGAAAAGGGGGACGTGTAGCCCTGCTCGTGACGAAAGGGTTTGCCGATATTCTCAAGATCGGGACGCAGCAACGGCCTGATCTCTTCCAACTGGCCATTCCACCCGCTGAAGTCCTGTATGACTCTGTATGGGAAGTAACCGAGCGCGTAGCGGCCGACGGTCAGGTTATAACGCCGTTGGCTGATCAGACCATCACCCGTCTGATCGAACACCTGCACCAAACCAAACCCGACGCAATAGCCATCTCTCTGCTGAACGCTTACCGGAATCCGGTCCATGAACGACAGCTTCAGCAGGCGCTAACCGCAGCCGGATTTCCCTACATTACCCTGTCGACCGGTGTGTCAACGACTCCGCAGTACGTGTCCCGGACGCAAACTACGGTTGTGGATGCTTACCTGATGCCCGTCATGCGTGCTTATTTGGACAATGTACAAAGCCAGCTTGGCGGAGATACAGCAGCCGGCCAGCAGGTCCGGATCATGACCAGTTCGGGGGGACTAGTGCGCGCCGATTTATTTCAGCCTAAAGACAGTTTACTCAGCGGACCAGCGGGGGGTGTTATCGGGGCGGCTGCCATATCCGATCGTCTCTGGCTGTCGGCAGGTACCACCACCGGCAGCCAGAGACGATCGGGTACATTGACCCTCGACATGGGGGGAACCAGTACCGATGTGGCCCGAATTCAGGACGGCCTAGATTATCGGTTCTCAACGAAAATTGGCCCCTTCGATTTACAACTGCCCTCCCTGGCCATCGAAACCGTTGCTGCCGGGGGTGGCTCGATCTGCTGGTTCGATGGAACGCAATTACGGGTTGGCCCACAAAGCGCAGGCGCCAATCCTGGCCCGGCCTGCTATGGTGCGGGCGTTCCGGGCGAGATACCGCTACTGACCATCACAGACGTAAATCTGTTGCTGGGCAAACTGGACCCTAAACAATTTGGTATTCCTGTTTTTCCGGCAAAAGCTCAGGAAGCTCTGGCAGCCATTGTTCAGCAAATTGCCGCGACAGGCACGCCTGCTTCCCCGCTTGACTTGCTGCGCGGCTTTGAACATATTGCCAATGAGACCATGACCGGTGCTATCCGGAAGATTTCGGTAGCCCGTGGGTTCGATCCCAAAGACTATAGCCTGCTGGTGTTTGGCGGTGCCGGTGGTTTGCATGGCTGCGCCATTGCCCGGTTATTAGGCATGGAGCGGCTCATTCTCCCTTTCGATGGTGGCTTGTTAAGTGCCTATGGAATCGGGCAGGCGCAGATTGAGCGGATGGCAGCTCAGACGGTCCTGCAACCGCTATCGGCTCTTGAGACTGACCTTGACAGCATCCACCAGCACCTCATCGACTCAGCCACCCAGGCACTCCGGCAGGATGTTGGTCCAGAAACGACTATCCAGGTCAAATCAGTATCGGTGTTCCTGCGGCTGGCGGGTCAGGAAGCTACGGTCGAAGTTCCGTTCAGTGAGCATCTGGCGGCTGATTTCGAACAGCAATACGAGCATCTATATGGCCACTTTCCCGGTAGTAACAGCGGGTCACCACGCCCGATTGAAGTCGAGAGCGTCCGGGCGCTGGTCAGTACCGTAACCGATACAGGACCGACCAACGGCACACCCGTAAGCCATCGGCACGCGGTTCCGAATGGCGCGTCGGTGCAGTTTACTGGGGAAACCTATCCAACCTACGACTGGACCCAGTTGCAGGAAGGCGATACCTTTCGGGGCCCGGCTCTGCTGCTCAATACCACCTCATCTGCCTTCATCGAACGGTGCTGGCGGCTGGTTGTGCAAGCCAATAGAAACGCCCTTGTCGACTACATTGCCGATGTCGAAGAACCCGGAGAAATAGCCGCGAATGAAGTCATTCAACTGGAATTATTTACCCAGCGCTTCCGGGCCATTGCCGAAGAAATGGGTGCTCAACTTCAGCGAACCGCCTTTTCGGTGAATGTTAAAGAGCGGCTCGACTTCTCCTGCGCGTTACTCGATGCCAACGCCGAACTGGTTGCCAATGCGCCCCATATTCCGGTGCACCTGGGAAGCCTGGGCGTTTGCGCCCGGCTGGTACGGGAAAAGATAGCCCTCGAACCAGGCGACGTAGTCATCACGAATCACCCTAAATACGGTGGTTCTCACCTGCCCGATGTAACCCTGCTCAGTGGTGTATTTACGGACCCGAAACCGGGCCAATCACCCCAGTTGATCGGTTACGTGATCAATCGCGCGCACCATGCCGAAATCGGCGGCAAAGTACCGGGTTCGATGCCGCCCGATGCCGTTTCACTGGTTGAGGAAGGTGTGGTACTGGAGCCGATGTACGTGGTCAAAGCCGGTGAGTTTTTATGGAAAAGCACCGAAATGACTACCGGTTTATCTACTCATTTTACGGATGCTCCTTACCCTACCCGCGCCCTGGCCGAAAACCAGGCCGATATTGAGGCCGCACTAGCCTCGCTCAACGCGGGCGAAACAGCCCTTCGGGCATTGGTCCGGCAACACGGTCTCTCAACCGTACACCAGTACATGGCACGGCTGAAACAATCAGCCAGCGACGCGATACAGTCCGTGCTGCAACCCCTGGACGGGCAGCGCTTTACGGCGCAGGAATCCCTAGACGACGGCCATACCATTTGTGTACAAATTCGTGTAGCCAACGGTCGGGTTACGGTTGATTTTTCAGGAACCTCGGGCGTTCATCCCCATAACCTCAACGCTAACATCTCGATCCTATACAGTGCTGTGCTCTACGTACTTCGGCTCTGGTGCGACAAGGATATTCCGTTGAATGAAGGACTAATGGCCCCCGTCGACCTGGTTCTTCCGGAATCCTCTTTCCTGAATCCAATTTTTCCTGACTCGCCGTCGGACTGCCCCGCCGTGGTGGGCGGTAATACGGAGGTTAGTCAACGGCTGGTCGATACGCTGCTGAAGGCGTTGGGATTAGCCGCCTGTAGCCAGGGCACCATGAATAATTTTCTCTTTGGCAAGTCAACGGCGCCCAATCCCTTCGGCTACTACGAAACCATTGGTGGTGGCGCAGGCGCAACAATTGGGGCCGATGGTCGCTCGGCGGTGCACCAGCACATGACCAACACCAAACTCACCGATCCCGAAGAGTTTGAGCGTCGCTATCCGGTAAGGCTCCATGAATTCAGCATCCGTGCCGGTTCCGGGGGGAATGGCCAGTGGCGCGGGGGCGATGGCCTTGTTCGCGACATTGAGTTTCTGGAACCCGTACAGGCTACCCTCCTAAGTCAGCATCGGGTTATGGAGCCCTACGGCCTGAACGGGGGCGAAGCGGGACAAACGGGTCGACAGACGCTACTTTATCCCGACGGCCGGACCGAAAATCTGCCGGGTATTTTCACGCGCGCCATGCAGGCGGGCGAGCGTATCCGAATTGAAACGCCGGGGGGCGGGGGTGCGAATCAAGCTACTCAGGAAAGCTATGGCTAACAAAACACACATCATTTAGGCAACAGCTCATTGAAACCGATTTTATGAGTTTCACCAAGTTAGAGGATGGTACGTTGTCTTTTACCAGAGACGGGTTCCTCGATAATGGCTACGGCTTTGCGAATTCGACAGCCGGAAAACAGCCCGTGTACAACGACTGCGGACAGGTCATAAGCTGGTATCAAGCGGCCCCCAACTGGTATGTCTGGGCAACGACGTAAGCTGTTCAGCTCGTCGCGAACCGGAGTGGAGCGTGTCTCTGCCGGGTTGACAGACCAGCGAAACAAACCGTCTGTTTACGGGTTAACCTTTATGAACGGCGCAGTGCCATTCACAACCTCATAAACTCACGTTAGTATCATGCAACCCAATATTGGCCTCGAAAAAGACGTCCTCAAACAGGACAATGTACTCTTAAACGATTTCCTGTCCGACCTGCACGTATTGTACATCAAGACCCGCAAATACCACTGGAATGTTGCCGGTCCGAATTTCATGGAGTACCATAAATTCTTCGAATCCCAGTACAAAGCCATTGAAGCCGAAATTGATGAAGTAGCCGAACGCATCCGCCAATTAGGAGGCACACCACTGGCTACGATGGCCGAATTCATCCACAACACGAGCCTTAAAGAGGATGCCGGCAAGCCCAAAGACACCGCGGATATGTTCAGAAATCTCCTCTCCGACCATGAGCAAATTGTGCGCGAACTGCGCGAAGACGTAGAAAAATGTGATGAAGAGCTGAAAGACGCAGGTACCGCCGATTTCCTGACGGGCCTGATGGAAGCCCACGAAGCAATGGCCTGGATGCTGCGCAAATACCTGTCATAGGGATGAATTGTGGATGATGAATGATGAATTGTAAGGAGTTTTCTCTACATTCATCATTCATCGTTCACAATCCCTTATTACAACAAGTGCCCAAATCGCTATCTCTCCGCTCTGGTCTTGGCAGTATTTTATTCTGGTCGGTTATTTCGGCTGCATTTATTGGTCCAGGGTCGGTTACGGCCTGTGCCATTGCCGGTTCAACCTATGGACTTCAACTTCTTTGGGTTCTCACATTCGCTACCCTCGGCACCGTCTGGCTACAGGAAGCCGCTGCCCGAATTACAATCGCTACCGGTACTGATTTAGGTCAGGTTATTGTAAAAACCTATGCTGGTCCTCGCGGACGGCGGATTGCCTGGGCTTTGTTTCTAGCTATTTTTCTGGGCTGTGCAGCCTACCAGGCTGGTAATATTCTCGGGGCTGTATCGGGCCTGGCCCTCTTAACGGGCTTATCCGTTCCTCTATTAACTATTGCGGTCGGGCTGATGTGTATCGTGCTCTTATGGGTCGGCTCTACACAGGGCTTGGCAAACATGCTCGGTCTGGTCGTTTTCGCGATGGGCGGAGCTTTCCTGTACGTTGCCTTCGGTACGCCCGTCACACCGGCAAGTCTGGCCAGTGCACTGATTACTCCCACTGTCCCTTCGGGCTCTCTCCTGCTGATCAACGGCCTTATTGGCACAACGATCGTTCCTTACAATCTTTTCTTCGGCTCAAGCATTGTGCCCACTGACGGCTCGGCGAACGGAGCATCCGAAGGGCAGTCGCTGGGCGAAATGAAACTGGGCATTTGGGTAGCCGTTATTCTGGGAGGTATCATTTCGGTTGTGTTGCTGCTGGCTGGCCTTCTCATTCCCAACGACTTCTCCTACGCGCACATGGCGCAGGTTATGACCAACCGAATTGGTCCCTGGGCCGGATCACTGTTCGCTTTCGGCCTCTTTGCGGCTGGTTTTGCCTCATCGCTCACGGCACCCCTGGCGGCCTCCGTTACGGCGCATAGTTTGCTTGGCGTTCCAAAAAACTCACCTGCCTACCGTGCCATCTGGCTCATTGTCATGACTACGGGCCTGGTATTTGGGTTATTGAACGTAACGCCAATTCCGGTCATCGTTGCTGTGCAGGCGATCAATGGCATACTTCTCCCGTTCGTTACGGTGTTTTTATTTCTTGCCGTCAATAACAAGTCCCTGCTCGGCGACAAATACTGCAATACGCTCTGGCAAAACATAGCCATGGGCACCGTTGTGATCGTAACGGCTGCATTTGGCCTCTGGAATATCTGGCTGGCCATTCAGGCAAGCTAACTTCCCTATCCTGACTTACTGACTCTAGTTATGATTTCTACTGGCCATCGCCAAATAGTAATCCATATCGGGCGTTGGCAAACCCGGAATTTTAGCTTGCTCATCCCAGGTACGCATTTGCAGAATCCCCTTAAAGTACGGATTAGCTTCAAAATCGGCGGCTTCTTCGGGGGTCATGGGTCCCCCCTGAAATTCCAGCGTTTTTAAACTTGCTTCCGACAGCCGGGCAAAGTATTTGGGATTTTTGAAAACCAGATAACGCTTGGCATTTACGTGGTGCTCAATCAGTTGCGCCACTTTTTCTGAAAAGCCAAGGTTCCGAAGGTAATCGGCCCCCAGCCGCTCGTGGTCAACCGTGCCGTAGCCATCCATGTACCCATCCGCCATAGCCGGGGGGAGTAAATGTCCGATATCGTGCAAAAAAGCGGCTATTACCGTTTCATCATCAGCACCGGCTTCTTCGGCCAGCAGGGCACATTGCAGGGCATGTTCGAGCTGGGTTACGGGCTCACCAAAATAAGCATCCTGGCCACCCTGGGCAAAGAGATTCGCAATTGTTTCCATAGCTATGTGTATTGCAGGTAGGTCCGTTCTACCCTACCATCGTCGTATAAATCGATGAGGGCGTACCCTGCCTTTGTTTGTTGATACGTGTCACTCTTCCACCAGTTTCCACTAACGGCCCCGTTACATAGATAGGTAACGCCATTATACTCAACCCGGTCGAGAAGATGCATGTGGCCGCTGAGCGCAGTTTTTACGTTTGGGTACTGATAGAACAGAGTCAATAATTCGGGGGTGTTCGATAGCACTAAACCGGCGGAAATAGACCAGTTGCCGTCCTTTATATTCTGCTGACTAAAGAAAGCCGTCGGGCTAAAAATCGGAATATGCGACAGAACAAGGATCGGTGTTTTCGTACCGGTTTTGGCCAGATCCTGTTTCAGCCACTCCAGTTGCTCTCCATCGATGTAACCCGTGTACCACTTGTCGTCAGGCTTGATCTGTACACTGTCCAGAATAATAAAATGCCAGCCGTTTTTGTCAAAACTACGATACCGACCGCTGATTTTCATCTGATCGACGGCCCATTTTTTACCGTACATCGTGTCTGTCTTAGCCCCTTCATACCCCCAGATATCGTGGTTACCAATGCAGTACTCGATGGGGAGTGAATTATCTGCTTTCACAACCGTATGCCAGGCGTCCCATTGCTTCCGTACATCGTCCCGGTCTTTGGCCAGCGCATCCATAATGACATCGCCCCCGTGCAGGATAAAGGCGGGTTTGTCGGCGTGGCTTTGTGCGTGATGAAAACACCTGGCTACCGCTTCCATTGGCTTACTGTCGGGCGTGATGTGTGTGTCGCCGAGATAGGCGAACCGAACCGAGCGTTTGCGGGCAGCGGGTGCCGAAGCGAGTTGAGCGTTGGCATCGGGAACGAAAGGCAGCAGGGCCGCCGATTTGAGGATGGTTCTACGGTTCATTGTCAGGTATCAAGAGGTAGTTGCCAATAAGCTATTCGTTTGTATTGATAGGGGCGCCAACCGGATGATCGCAGGTAAACGTGAATCCCATTAACCGGGCCATTGTAGCCGCCAGTTGGTTCTGAAACAGTACGGGTCCACCAGTCCGTTCGCCCGTTGCCCGGATACCCGGCCCCATAGCCGCCAGCCATATCTGGTACGAATCGGCGGTTTTGGTACCGTGATCCTTCCAGCGGGCTTTGGGCGTATGCCCCCGGCCATGATCGGTCGTAACCAATATAGCGGTTTTCCCGGCGTACTGCGGCATTTGCTGAATCATTTTCCATAAGTCCGCCAGGTAGTTGTCAATAGACTGCACCATGCGAAGATGATCGTGATACCGTCCGGCATGAGCCAGATCGTCGGTTTCATCAAACGACAGAAACAGGACACGGGGCTGCTTCTGCTTCATATACTGCCGTGCCGAAAAGTACGTCAGAAAATCGGCCCGTACGCCATCCCCAAACTCCCGTGGGTAGAGGGTTGTCATGTCGCTCAGCACTGTATCGGCAGCCGTAACCGGGTGGGTCGGTTCGTTGGCTGAACTGGCGGGAATGCCGGTCTTCTTTTCGTTAACGGCGGCTTCAATGACATCCCAGGAGGAAAATACGGCCACCTTTCCGGCTATTCCCGGTTGCTTGTTCAGGAACTCCAGTACCGTTACATTTGGATTGTCGATCTTATCGTTCGATTTGATCCGGTCATCGGCGTAACCGCTCAGAATTTCGTTGTAACCGGGGTAGCTGAACCAGTGCGGATTCGACACGTTCAGCCGGCTTCCTTTCTGCCGATTGCCATGCAGTTGCCCCTGCTGACCGATGGTGTTCCAGAGAAATGGCGTCAGTTTTTTACGGCGTTCAGTTGGGGTTGTTGCCCAAAACTGCTTTCGGGCGCTGGCGGTGTCGCGGCTGTACATTGGATCGAACAGCAGCGTTGAGTCGGCACCATTGAATACCTCCTGCCAGCGAACCCCGTCGAGCGTTACCAGTATCAGGTTCTGAGCAGGCTGTGCCAACGCCGAACCACTTAGGAACAGGGCAAACAGTACGTGAAGTCGTTGCATAGTATATCAAAAAAGGCCGATGTGCCGGATTGCTAAAACCCTGCGCATCGGCCTTGAACGTAATCAATTATTTCAGCAACCACATGGCCGCGTTGATATCATCTGTTCCGCCGTATTGACTGGTTACAGCGGCCGTATTATTGGCCGTGTTGTACGACCGTTCCGTTGACGGATACTGCCACCGTACCGGAATCCGCTGGCTGTTGCCCGTTCCGGGACCCACCAAAAACGTTGGTACACCCGTCCGGCGCTGGTCATAAAACGCTTCCATACCCGACTGCTGGAAGAAGGCGAGGTACTTTTGCGTTAAAATCTGAGTCAGGCCAGCGGTTGTGTTGCCGACATATTTCACGGCGGTCTGCGCGTAATAATCAGCGAAACTGACATTCACCGTGTACGTATTGAATACCTTGTACCCTCCATCGGCCGAGAAATAAACCGTATTCGCGCCATCCGTCAGGCCATAGAAGGCCCACGATGCCTGAATACCTTTTTTGTAATAATCCTCAGCCGTACCGCTGGCCCAACCCCGGTTGATGCCTTCAGCTATAAGAAACTGTAGTTCCGCATAGCCGATGATGATATACGGCTCGGCGGTGTAGGTGCTGTAGTAGTGCTTACGATTCTGGAACGAGTACAATCCCTGGTTGGCATTCGACGACATAGTAGCCAGATCTTCGCCCGATGATGCACCTACGAAAGCCGCAAAATCGGTTGGTTTTAGACCAGCAGCCACCTTTGCCGTAGCCGGTTCGGCCACCACAAACGTCCGGGGATCCTTCAGACTGGTCAGGGTTCCCAGGTACGTAGCCGCCATGTTTTCGCGGGTGGCGTTTCCGCCGAAGTTATCCGGATTGCGAGGATACTTGTTGAACGAGGTATTGTAGATGTATTGCAGATTGTCGTCCATCGACGCCATCACCGGGTATTTGGTTGGGTTGGCCACTACTTCGGCAAATCGGGCTTTTACGTTCAAATCGGTATCAGCCTCTTTTTTGCTCAAACTGATCAGCACCCGCAGTTTAAAGGTGTTGACTGTTTTTTGCCACTTCGCCAGGTTATTGCCAAGGTAAATATCACCCGACAGGTTGTTGTCTCCTTTGGCAATCAGCGTGGTTAGATCCGAGTTGGCATCGTCGAGCCATTTTAGCACCTGTACATACACTTCTTTCTGTGTATTGTATTTCGGCGTCGGGTTATCGAGCCCCTTCAGCGCATCGGTCAACGGAATGTCGCCCACCCGCTTGGTCATGTTCTCGAAAAAATACGCCCGAAAAAACTTGCCCAGCGCCGAATAGGCGTTCACGTCTGGCAGGCCCGCTTTTTTGGCTTCCTGCTCCATTTTCACAACATCCTTCAGCGTTGTGTAATAAAGATCGGTGGCCGTCCAGGCGTATTCGTTGGTTGCGTAATAATTGTAGTTACTGGCATAAAACTGATTCCAGCGTTGCTGATCGTTCCAGCCGCCAGTCGTTACACCATGATAGCCTGTTGGGCTATTATTACTGCTGTACATGTCGTTCAGAACGCCATTGAATACCAGCGAGGCCGGAGCGCTTGTTGGCCGGTTTGGGTCCTGCTCCAGTTCATCGAACGGCTTTTCGCAGCCGGGGAGCGTCAGGCCGAGGGCCGTCAGCGAGACGATAAAGAGTTTATTGATTTTCATAAAAAATATTTTGGGTTCGATGGCGCGGACGTCTCGCTCGCGCCATCGAACCGGATTAAAATGTCAGATTTAAATTGATACCGTACCGGCGTGTGGTCGGGGTTTGCAGCGACGAGCGACCACCCGTCACGAATTGATCGAGATCGATGTCTTTGTATTGAGCGAAGTACAGCAGGTTACGACCAACCACCGATATGCTGGCCTGTTTTACACCGATGCGGCTTAGCATAGCTGGCGGCAGTGTATAGCCAATGATCACTTCGCGCAGTTTGGCAAAGCTCCGGCTCATCAGGTATGATTCGGTTGCGCCAAAAACACGGGCGATGTAATCCTGCTCGTATGTTTTCGTCACGTTGGGCGTATACTTTAACTCGCCGTAGTTCAGCACATTACCGTTCACATCGTAATTGATTGTTCCGCTAGCCAGTGCTACACCATCGCCCAGATACGACTTGATACCCTGCACATCGTTAGGACGGGCGGCCCCGAAGGCACCCTGTACCGTTTCGATATGGCGGCCCCCCTGGAAGGTTTTCTGCCGGACGTAATCACCGATAACGCCCCCTACCCGACCGTCGAACTGGAAGCTGAAGGTGAGGTTTTTGTAGCTGAACCGGTTGTTAATTCCCCAGACAAACTTAGGATTCACGTAGCCCAGAAACTGGGCTACTGGGTTAACGATTGGCCGTCCACCGGCATCGTTGATTAACTGTCCGTCCTGGGTGCGCACAAAGGCGCTGGAATAGAACCCATCCGTTCGGTCACCGATATTAATGTACCGGGCATCGCTGCTGTTGCCCACGAAGTAGCTTGATGCCAGTGTATTGATTCCCCCATCCGGATATACTTCTTTCAGCCGTTCGGTATAGGTTGAATAGTTGGCAACCACGTCCCAGCTCAGCCCTTTCGCCGACCGGATCGCTTTACCCGTCACCGAAATTTCGCCCCCTTTCTTCTGGGTTTGAATACCGTTGACCAACCGGCCCGTATAACCCGTTGCCTCCGACGAAGGCAGGGTGAAAATACGCGGGCCATCGTTGCTGACATAGTAAGTTGCATCGACTGCAATCCGGTTATCGAAGAAGCGAACATCCAGACCTACTTCACTTTGCGAGGTCGAGTTCGGTTTCAGATTCGGGTTATTCAGCGTGTTGGCGTAATAGGCTGCCGGCTTGTTATTATACGACAATGGCAGGGTATAGACGGCTGAGTTCTGATAGGTCGGTCCACCGTAGGATGATGCGTAATCATCACCGTAACCCACCGGGAACGAAGCACCAGGCGTCGAGCCGATGGTCGATTGGGTAAGTCCGTCTTTCACGTTGGCATACGAAGCGCGCAGTTTCAGGAATGAGATACCCAGATTTGCCGGTAGTTTAACGTAATCTGAAATGACGGTACTCAGGGCCACCGACGGATAGAAATACGCATTGTTTCCCTTCGGCAAGGTCGAGAGTTTGTCTAACCGCCCCGTTGTAGTAAGCGTAGCATAATCGCGGAAGGTGAAATCGGCCGAGTAGTACGCCGACAGCACGCGCATATCCGACTGGAAATTCGAGGCAATTACCGGGTTAGACGAGTTGGAGAAGTTGTATACACCTGGCACGTTCAGGTAGTTGGTGCTGGCGTAGTCGGAGTTGTAATTGAAAATCCGGGCTTCGCCACCAGCCAGGGCACCGATCGTTAAATCTTTCGTCACTTTGCGATTATACTGGAGCAGCACCTGGTTGATGTTGTCGAACATATTCCGGCGGTCTTCGCGGTAATCGCCACGACCTTCTTCACGGCCATAAGTTGTTGCCGAATACGGTAATTTCTCCGTACGAAGCAGATTATAGGTCGTTAGCTGGGTTTTGGCCGTCAGCTGCAACCCATCGGCAAGCTGGTAGCGCAGGGATGTGTAGCCATACACGTTATTGTTGTAGTGGCCCCGCAACCAGTATTTTGCCAGGAACCACGGGTTGTTGTACCGCTGGTATTCGGCGTAAATCTGCTGCGTACCTTCTTTGCCGGGTTGCCAGATCTGTTTCATATCGTCGATATTCCAGTCGGCACCACCCCAGGCAATAATGTTGTAGATGAGTGAGTTAGGCCCGTAGTTTACGTCCGGAAAGTTCGGCGTGTACTGGCGGTTATAGTTCAAACTGGCCTCAAAACGAAGTTTAGGCGAAAAGTTGTACCCGCCGGTCATGTTGAAGTTGGTCACGTTCAGCTTCGTGTTGGGCACCAGGCCCCGCTGAAAGTTGTGCGACAGCGAGAAACGCATATCGTATTTATCACCCGATGCAGCCACCGCTACGTTGTTGTTCGAGAGAATACCCGTTTGGATAAACCGGCTCAGGTTGTCTTTACCGCGCGGCAGGAAAGGCGTCGGCTGGCGGTTGCTGGTGAAAGTAGCGCCGTTCGGAAATTTCGTGGTGAAACTCTGCCCTGACACAACCGGACTGTCGTACTGCGGAATAAGCTGACCGTTTAGCGCTGGTCCCCAGATGTCGTAGTCACCATCGTTGAGGCCATTGCCTTTTCCGTCACCAAAGGCATAAACACCATGGTCGCCGGGGCCGTATTCGTCCTGTACTTTAGGGATGGCCAGAAAACCCTGATCGACCATTTGACTGGTATTCACCTCAACGGAGAACCCGCGTTTGTCTTTCGTTCCGCGTTTGGTAGTGATCAGGATCGCCCCGTTTTTACCCCGGAATCCGTATAATGCGGAAGCCGAAGCGCCTTTCAACACGGTATACGTATCGATATCGTCGGCACTGATGTTCCAGGTGTCTGATGTAATGGGAATACCGTCGACCACGAACAGCACATCCTGGTTACCGCGCAGTACAACCGACGGACGGCCCAATAACTCGGCCGATGCGCCAATGGTCAGACCGGCTACTTTGCCCGCCAGGGAGTTGATCGGGTTTGGTTCGCGCGCTTTCAGCAGTTGTGACCCATCGACGGTCTGAATGGCGACACCCGTTTGCCGAACGTCTTTCTTGATACCCAGCGCGGTTACCACAACTTCGTTCAGCGCTTTTTCGCTACTCCGCATTGACACGTCAATCGTACTCCGGTTTCCCACCGTAATATCCTGTGTTTCGTAGCCGATAAAGGAGAAGGTCAATGTGCCCGCCGAAGGCGCATTGATCGAGTATGTACCATCGGCACGACTGGTTGTACCCGTATTGGTTCCTTTCACAATGATGGACACACCGGGCAGCGGCTGGTTGTCATCAGCGGAAAGGACGCGTCCGGAAATGCCCTGGGCAAAAGCCGACAGGCTCACTAGCAGGCAAAATAAAAACGTCATGGACAATCGGTACAGATCGCGCGTAGCGGTCGTCCGATGCCATGACGTTGAAGACGGTAAACAAAGCTTCATACGTTTGACAGGTTAGTGTTGCTTAAGTAATTTTTCGCAAAAGTATAATGGTGCTATTGGCTCAATATTAAGTATATATTACCTGTTTATAAACAAAAAGGCAATATATTTATCTTGCCTTAATACAGAACTGCCAAATATTTATAATAACATAATTTCCCTTGTCATACTGCTATTGCCCTGATGTATGGCCGCGTAACGGCGGGGCAGACAGCGCTATTTACCCCATCACGTCTCCATACAATCAGCGCCTTAACCTAGCCATTGCCGGATGCTCTCTTCGGCATATCCAGCGCCGGAGCTCATGCCTTTCCCGCCAATTCCGGTCACAATCCGAATGTTCTCGGTCACGTTATGCTCGAAAATCTCGGCTTTTGTCTGACTGTAAAAGCCCGCCCAGGTTTTTCGGATTGTCAACGGAAAGGTAACAATGCGCCGGGCTTCCTGGAGCATCAGGTCATTGATGTAATCCTGCGTGTGGTACCCGAGGTCTTCCGCCTGCGTGGCCGCTGCGTATTCATGCGAATCGCCCACAATGATTGACCCGTCGATAGCCTGCTTGAACAGAATATGAATTCCCCACTTTTTCAGCTCGGCGAGATGCTCAGGTGTGTTCGCGGTGAGGCTGGCGTAGGACGGGCATTCCTGAAAGGCTTCGTAACGCCGTATCGTCAGACCCGTCAGTATGTTACCAGGCAATTGCAGACCCGCTACCGGTTCGGCCAGTAGCATTTGAAGTTTGCTAACCACCAGACCCGCCTGAGCCAGCACATCCGGAAATAACAACCGCACTTCATGGCCTCCACAGATAAGCACCCGTTCGGCCTGAAACTGTTGCCGATTGCTTAGGGTAACCGTTGCGCCACTGGCGTTCGGCTGGGCGTCGATCACGACCGAACCGGGCCGGTAATCGACGCCGTATTTCTGCTGAACAAACGCAAGCAGCCGATGAATCATCTGCTCCGGCTCGACGCTCATTTCCTGGGGAAAGAAAATACCCCCGACTACATAATCAGGTTTCAGAGTTGGATAGCTTGCCAGACACTGGGCCTTTGTGAATAGCTCACTCATGTAGCCAAGCTGTTGGTACCGGTCGTGAAGTTCGTTGGCCAGTTTCCATTCGTCCGGATCGGAGGCAATGTAAATGGTCCCATTGGGGCGCACTGTCAGGTCGGTTTCCTGTTGGATCTCCCGGTAAATTTCCATGCTTCGCCGACCGTACTCGAACCATCGTCCTGCCAGGCCGGAGGGTACTACCTGCCCAAAATTCCGGACGGTAGCCCCAATCGGGTAGTTATCTTTTTCGAGCAACAGAACCCGTTTTCCTGATTTGGCGGCATGATAAGCATGAAACGTGCCGAGCGCTCCGGCACCAATAATAATCAGATCGTACGATGATGTCATTGTTAAGGAAGTAGGGCCGTAAGGATACAGCCCTCAGCTTGATTGCCCGGTACAGCGATGATTAGGTAAGAGACATTTCGTGCTTTTCGAGCAGCGCGGGAAGTTCCCGAAGCGAACCCAGCAACAGATCGTGCGGCTGAGCCTCCAGCTGTTCGCGCGAGTGCGTGCCGTTGGTCAGGCCCAGATTAAGCGCCACGCCCGCTGCTCGACCCGACAGCAGGTCGGAGGGCGTATCACCAATATTGACTACGGCTTTGGGATTCGTTACCCCAACCAATTGCATGGCCCGCTCGATCATTTCAGGATAAGGCCGACCACGCGGAACTTCATCACTGGCAATTGAAACCTGCAGCAGGCTGGCGGGGGTTCCTACCCGTTGTGCGTTGAGCCCATCAAGCCAACCAAGTTTTTCCAGAATAATGTCGGTAACGACACGGTAGAATCCCGTTGTGAGGGCGATGGCAATGCCGCGTTCGTGCAGGTAGGCAAAAGTTTCCAGACACCCCTCGGTAGGTGTTGCTCCCTGCGTCTGATAGTGATTTTCCAGAATGCGCCGGAAGGCATCGTAGGAACTAGTAACGTTCGACTGAACCTCGGGGCTGTCTTCCCCCAGTTGCTCCTTCCAGAGCGTTTCGAATACGTACCGTTTGGAAAGACCCTGCATCGCCAGAATCCGCTCATCGGTGACCGACAAACCAGTTTCCAGGGCAGCTTCGGCAAAACACCGCTCTACTTCGTGGTGATCGGTAACGGTAGTTCCCGCCATATCGAAAACAACTAACTCAATTGGCTGCATAATTCAGTGAATCAAAGAGAAATGTAAGCAAATCAATAAAATATTTTGGTAGTACCTACCTCTTGGGTATTAAGAAAAGATAAAATTAATGTAACTGAATTCTCTCCCGTTCTTACGGCGGTCAAATATAAATTTAAAAAGACCATCCTTCAACCGTTCGCCAGTGCTCCCAATTGACCGCAACTACCTACCCCAAAGTAGGCACCATAAAATTAAACGTTTTTAAGACGGGCATTCTCTCCTGCAACCGTTTGCGGTAACGGTTGCAGAAAAAAGTAGTGTAATTTGGAAACTGAAGCAATAGATTATTGTACTTGGCTCCTATTTTAGTGTAAAATAGCTAGCGATTCGTCCGATGACAGGTAAGTTTATCTAACTAGCACGATACCTTCTTTGACAAGAGGATTTGTACTTTATATAGTTTGTGGCTTAGACATCAATCATGACGAAGCGCGGCTATTCTTCAGCGAGACAGAAATTTTCATTCGTATGCAAACACAATCGACCCTTCAGGCAGATAACCAGATTGACCAGAGAACAGTCTTCGAAAGCCGGTATGCTTCTTCGCCCAGCGAAGTAAAAGGCATGGATACGGCACAACTTCGGCAGAGTTTTCTCATTGAGACCTTGTTCGTTCCCAACCAGTTCCGGTGGGTACTTTCGTTTTTTGACCGCTACCTGACGGGGGGCATTATGCCAATTGATGGTCCGCTTACCCTCGATACGCCCGATCAGCTCAAAGCCAATTATTTTCTGGAACGACGCGAACTGGGCATCATCAATGTAGGCGGAGCTGGCCGCGTTGTAGCCGATGATGTTCCGTATGATCTGGATTATAAAGAAGCGCTGTACATTGGTCAGGGCACACGGGACATTCAATTCATTTCTTATGATGATGCCGCACCAGCTAAGTTTTACCTCAACTCCACCCCAGCCCACCGAAACTATCCGACCCGCAAAATAGCGCGGGCCGATGCCGAAGTCGTGGAACTGGGCAGCATGGAAACCGCCAATCACCGGACTATCAACAAACTACTGGTCAATAGTGTGCTTCCAACCTGCCAGTTGCAAATGGGTATGACGGAGCTGAAAGCGGGCAGCGTCTGGAATACCATGCCCGCTCATACGCACGACCGCCGGATGGAAGTTTATTTCTACTTCGAGGTGCCGGAAGGCCAGAGTGTCTGCCATTTTATGGGACAACCGCAGGAAACCCGTCATATCTTCATGCAGAACGAACAGGCGGTCATCTCGCCCAACTGGTCGATTCATTCCGGGGCGGGCACCTCAAACTATACCTTTATCTGGGGAATGGCCGGGGAAAACCTCGACTATGGCGACATGGATTTCTGCGCCATAACTGACCTTAAATAAGGTCTGCGATTTTGATACATACATGGCCCGGTTCTGACCGCCGGTAGCGGGACCAGAATTGGGCCGATCGTTGGCTGCTTCAGTCTGTGTTGCAAAAAAAACATGCATTCCTTACCGACCAACTAGTTTCTTCTTCAGCTCAATAATTACCTGACGCGTTTCATCAATGCGGGTTTTGAGCCCTTTCTTGTAATACCAGGCCTGAAATTCGGGATTGTCGTGGTGTGTTTCGAGTTCCTGCTCCAGTTCGCTGAGGTACTTCCCGCTCAGGGTTAAATACTGTTCAACGGTTGCAGGATTATGAAAACCGCCCCCGTCTACGCTTACATAAATGGGCGTTGTGTGAGCCGCCTGCCGGAATTTGCCATAGCACCGGGCCGCAATCCACAGCCCATGCACCACGGACGGAAGCTCAATATTTAGAGTTAACTGCCCCGCCGATTGCCCCGAATCCTGTAGTGTAACACGCCCCAGTACCCGACCGTGGGCCACAATTTCCAACGTATCGAGTGGAGTCTGACCAGGATACCCTAGCGCTTTAGCCCGAATACGAAGTTTGTCCCCCTTCCGGAGTGCAAGCCGATCGCCGGGCAGGGCATCGTTGACGCTAACGGTAAGAATAGGACCGCTGGTCACGAATGTATGTCCGGCGGCTACGGCTTCTTTCCAGGCGGCATAGGTGAACGGCGTTCTGAGGTAGGTGTAGAAACGGGCGTTCCCAATCCGGGCCGATTGTTCGGGTGGGCCCTGATCGTGATCATGCCCGCACCAGGGAAAGTCCGAACCCGCCGTAGCCGTCAGCGGGAAGCCCAAATCCAGCATGTGGTAATAATTTTCAGTATGCAACGGAACTTCCGATACGCAGTATTGCAGTAGTTCGAGCATGTCGACATTACCTCGCAGGCCATCGAGCGTAAGTCCCCGATAGCCGTGAAAGGATTCGGCCTGGTGCGCGTAGCCCGTCAAACCGCTCCGTTTGTGGAGTTCGTCAAAAACCTTGTCGTAATAGTAATAATCCTGTTTGTAGCGCACAGCCCCCGTAGCGCCAAACCCCAGGGCATGACCCAGTTCCGGCGTTCGGGGGTCTTCCTGGCCAGCCGTTAACAGGTGATTCCCGGATTGATAGTTTCCCTTCTCGCCGAAAGCGTATTGCGGGTAATACGTTTCCCAGAAATCGCCCATTTTCAACAAAACGCCCACGTTCAGGTCTTCAGCCTGAATCCAGTTCATCAGGGGTTGATTTTCGCCCGGCGATCGTCGGATATGGATGTGATCATCGGCGGAATACCAACCCCGTGCTGCCATGTTTACCCAGCGCGTCAGGGAATAGGTCTTTCGCAGAACCTGACTCGACTTTACGACAAGCGTATGCTGCTGATTTACGTATTCATTTCCTTTCATCAGGGCAAGCTGATAGGTACCCGGCGGCAGCTGAAGACTAAAATGGCCCGGTATATAAAACGAACTATCGGGTTGATAAGCGTAGCCATCGGCATGATCCCATAAGCCGTAGGAAACCGCGGAGACTTCCCTGGGCAACGTTTTTACGGGTCTTCCGCCCTGCGTCAACCGGACCCGAGCAGGGGTAAGTTTACCCGTTTTGCCATCCCGGACATCAATTTGGAGGAAACCGAATCGTTGCGTTTGGGCATCCGCATTGAATAAGCCAAACAGACTTGCCACCCCTATCAGGATGCCTACGTACTTCTCTAGTCGACAAATCCGCGCCAGCACGGAACATAAATGAGATGACCTTATACGAGACATTGTGGAGACGGTATCTGTTTTTTGTGCTACTTGCGGGCAATGAATCCCGTTATAAATACAACTCAACCCCTCTCTATACTGTATCAGGATCTGGATTTGGTGGCGATCAATAAACCACACGGCTTGCTGGTTCACCGGTCCATGATTGCCAGCGATGCCAGTGAATTTTCCGTACAGCTTCTTCGCGATCAGCTAGGCCAGCGGGTGTATCCCGTTCACCGGCTCGACCGAAAAACGGCGGGCGTTCTCCTCTTCGCTCTCTCGGAATCCATGAACGCCATCATGCAGCAACAGTTTATGGAAGGCGCCGTTCACAAAACTTACCTCGCCATTGTGCGCGGCTACACCCCTGATGAACTGACAATTGATTACCCTCTCCGCAAAGACGATGGCAATGGTAACCTGGGCGTACTTCAGGATGCCGTTACGCATCTGAAAACGCTCCAGCGAACGGAAATTCCACTACCCTTTGGGAAACATGCTACCTCCCGATATTCCCTCGTTGAATTAACACCCACGACCGGGCGGATGCACCAGCTACGCAAGCACATGGCTCACATCCACCACCCCATCATCGGCGACCGGCCGCATGGCTGCAACAAACAAAACAAGCTCTTCAAGGATCATTTCGAGATGAATACGATGCTACTCCACGCGCAGCAAATCGAGTTTACGCATCCTGCTACGGCAGAACGGATTGTGATTTCGGCACCCTGGCAGGCGGAGTTTGGGCGGATGATGAAGGCGTTGTTTGGGGAGGGAAGCAGAAAATAGATTAATTCAATTTACCTTTTACTGTTTCACTTTATTCCATCTCCTTCGTTGATAGTTAATTACGCCAGCGATTATACCACAGCATCCCCAAAGAGCTTCTTTACCAGCGTTCTAACCGTTCCGTTTTCTATACTGTCAGAGAAAGGCTGGCGTAGAACTAATTTAAGTTCAGATTTATTCATAATCTGTGTGTAATATTAATCAAGCAACTTTTTAAGGGCTTCGGGGTCAGGCAATACATTACGTAGGTGATCGGGTAAGTCGGAACTAAGCTGGTACGTTGCTACGCCCATTGGCGTGTTGTATCCCTGAAACGCATACTCAACAACGGCGTTGGATTTCTCTTTGCACAACAAAATACCAATACTTGGACTCTCGTGTGGCAAACGTACCAGATCGTTCAGTACGTTGACATAGAAACTAAGCTGTCCCAAATACGCCGGTTTAAATTCACTACGTTTCAACTCAACAGCCACCAGGCATTGGAGTTGACGGTTGAAAAAGAGTAAATCCACAAAAAACTCCTGCTCATCAACAACTAAACGGTATTGATTGCCAACAAACGAGAACCCAGTACCCATTTTCAGTATAAACTCCCGGATGTTCTGCACAATGCCTTTTTCAACCACTCGCTCATCGTCTTTTTCAACATTGATGAAATCAAGCAGGTACTCATCTTTGAAAGCCTGAAGAGCAGTTTCTTTTAGTGAATTAGGTAAGGTTTGCTCGAAATTGTTAGGTAGTTGGCCTTGCTTCTGGTACAATCGGGCTTTGATCTGCCAGTCCAGCATATCAACCGTCCATTGGTTTCCGGCAGCCTTTTGGATATAGAACCATCGTTCAGTCCAATCTTTGCTACGGTTAATGAGTAAGATGTGGTGGGTAAATCCTACGCTCAGAAAAACATCAATGCTAAAGTTCGTTAATTGGGCAGTTGACGACTGCCCAATTAACGTCTCATATTCTTCCGCAAACTGACGCATATTTTTCAGGTTCCGATGCGAAAACCCGCGCAAACCTGGTAGCTGTTTCTGTAAATCAGTCGATAACTGCTCTAGTACTTTTGCACCCCAATGTTGGGCCGCAACCTTTTCGGATAATCGACGCCCAACGGAATAATATAGCAACAACAGTTCACGGTTGACCAGTCGGGCCGCCCGATAGCGACTTTGCAAAATTTGCTGGCTAATGTCGTTGAACAGCAGGCTATACTGCTCAGATATTGTGGATTCTTTTTCGTTCATAGTTGGTGGGATTGATTCACAGAAAAGGCTAACGTGTTAACTTTTAGCCAATTGACTAAGTTGTATGTCACAAGTTTGTTTCGAGGGCATACGCCAGTAGAAACAAACTTGTGACATACAACTTAGATTAATTAGTCGGCAATTTATTGCTGTTGTCCATAAAGTATGGTAAGATAACTGTAACATCCATAAAATAAGCCTGGTCACCGTTACACTCGAGTTCAACAATCCTCAGATCGATAGGGTAAAAAAGTACACGGCCTTCCTTTTCTTCGTTAAATCAGTTTGACATTTGTTTTATGAATCCATCAGACAACTCAACGCCCGGCGTGGACTCGACCGATCAAACCGGGGCTACCGGTTCGACAACGTCACGGCGTCAATTTATGCAAACCGGTGCGCTGGCTGCGGCAAGCTTCTTTATTGTACCTCGCCATGTGTTGGGCGGTAAAGGGTTTATGGCCCCCAGCGACAAACTTAATATTGCCGGTGTAGGCTTTGGCGGCAAAGGGTTCAGTGATACCAACAACTCGTATAACAACGGAGCCAACAACATGGTGGCCCTGTGCGACGTAGACTGGGGCCTGGCCCGTGTGAAAGAAAATTTCACCAAGCACCCTAACGCGAAACGCTACAAGGATTTCCGGGAGATGCTGGATAAGGAAGGCAAGAACATTGATGCAGTAACCGTATCGACAGCCGACCATACCCACGCCGTCATCGCCATGGCGGCCATGCAGCGGGGCAAGCACGTATATGTGCAGAAACCATTGACCCACAACATCTACGAAGCCCGGATGCTGACCGAAGCAGCCCGTAAATACAAAGTTGTTACGCAGATGGGCAACCAGGGGTCGTCCAATCCGCAGCAGAAGCAAATGGTGGAGTGGTTCGACAAGGGGCTGATTGGTAACGTTCATACGATCAACCTATGGACCAACCGGCCCGTATGGCCGCAAGGCATTCCGGTGCCCCAACCGGCCTCGGAAA
Source organism: Spirosoma humi (assembly GCF_054776575.1). Classification (NCBI taxonomy): domain Bacteria; kingdom Pseudomonadati; phylum Bacteroidota; class Cytophagia; order Cytophagales; family Cytophagaceae; genus Spirosoma; species Spirosoma humi. Next base: position 640,563 of record NZ_BAAHBR010000017.1, on the reverse strand, counting down.
CGCCTGTCGACCTCGACTGGGATCTGTGGCTCGGACCCGCACAGAAAGTAGGCTATACTCCCGCCTATCACCCATTTAAATGGCGCGGCTGGTGGAACTTCGGTGCTGGTGCGCTGGGCGACATTGGCTGCCACATCATGGACGTACCTTTCCGCGTATTGGGACTTGGCTACCCAACTCAGGTCGAAACCAGCATCGGTCAGGTGTTTCTGAAAGACTGGACGCCTGAGTACATCCCCGAAGGATGTCCACCCTCCTCGCACGTTGAACTGAAATTTCCAGCCTCGTCCAAAAACAAATCAGCGGTGACGTTGATCTGGGAAGATGGCGGCTTGCGTCCGTTCCGGCCGGATATGTTGCCGGAAGGTGAGCTCATGCCCGAAAATGGTGAAAATGGCGTGCTGCTACATGGCGACAAAGGCCTGATCGTTTGCGGCATGTATGGCGACAACCCAAGACTGTACACCAAGAGCGGAGAGAAATTGGTTGCAGCGCCTAAACCAACGGGCGGACTACCCGAAAATGGGCACCAGGTATTGTGGACCGAAGCCTGTAAAGCCGGATTTAACAGTAAGGAACACAAGGCCTTAACCTCGTCGTTCGACTTTGCTGGTCCGCTGACCGAATCGGTACTTATGGGTAACCTGGCTATCCGTAGCTATACCCTCCGGACGCCTAAAGCCGATGGCAAAGGTTTTGATTACCCCGGCCGTAAGCGACTGCTGTGGGATGGGAAAAACATGAAGATCACCAACCTGGACGAAGCCAACCAGTTCGTTAAACGCGAATACCGCCAGGGCTGGTCCTTAACGGCATAAGTCGCAAAATGGGTTAACCACAGAGGCCACGGAGAAAAGAAAAACTCCGTGGCCTCTGTGGTTAACCCATTTTTGCAGATACTAATCTCAAGATTAATATCTGGCTCTTACAAACAACGACTGGGCCATTGTGCGTAAACGCGCGTGGGCGACATAGGCCCAGATGAGTAGCATGTACATCGAAAAATCCTGGTAGGATACCGGGAAGGCCATGTTGTTGATGTAGTAGCGCGTAGCCGTAAAATCGAGCGTGGGCGTGAAACCGATGAGGTTTTCATAGCCTAGTACCAGCGTCAGGCCGAGCGCATAGAACAAATACTGTGGCTTACGAAAGGCCCACAAAACGCCCGCCAGAGCTGTAGCGCCGAAGCCTGCGTAGTGCTTCCAGGAGAGAGAGAAATCAGTGGTGGCGGCAAGATAAACGGAATAAACCTGAACGGTTGTCAGTACGGCCAGTATGAGGCCGTAGCCGTAGAACTCCTTTAATTGGGCACGTTGCATAGAGTCAGTTTGTTACGGTAAGAAAAATGAAAGATAAAAATACGTAAAAACTGCCAAGCACATAGACTAACAACGTTATTTTTTCGGGGCACCTTCGTTAAAAAATACAAATAACCCATCCTTCCCGGCCACAATGATGTCTTTCCGACCGGATTTGTGCAAATCAGCGACGGCGAAATAAATGCCTGTTCCCTTCCCTACGCCCGCCGGGCCATACGCAATGTCGTGTTTGACAAACTGTTTTTTCGGGGCATCCCAGGTAAAGTAGTACAAACCAACGGGGTCTTCTTCGCCGGGATCTCGGCCATTATGCGCCCGAAAACGCTTGCCCGTCAGAAGCTCCGGACGGCCATCTCCCGTTATATCGATCCATTCGAGGCAATGATACTGCGAGTTTTTCTCGTCGATCAAATGCTTCATCCAGCCACGTTGCCCATTGGCATCGCGGGTTTGTTCGTACCAGTGCAGGCCATAACTATGACCCTGCCCCACGATCAGGTCGTTTCGCCGATCACCATTCACATCGGCAACCAGAATGGGAACACTAGCCGTACCAAACGAAAACTCCTTGTGCAGGGTCCAGGGCGTCTGCTCCCGATTGGCGGGAGCTTCGAGCCAGCCATCACTCACAATCAAATCGCCCCGACCGTCGCCATTGACATCCCCGAACCCAAGCCCATGTCCCTGGGTCGGCGCTACGGTTATGGTCTTGAATACACCGGGGCTGAGTAACTTGATGTACTTCAGCGGATGGTTCGGGTTATTGGGGACGATATCAATGGCTCCGTCGCCATCTACATCCCAGGCCCGGGTCGTTTCCACATTACCGACTTTACCGATTTCATGTAATGGCCAGGCGGCATCTTTCTTGCCGGGGTTTTCGACCCAGCGCAGCGTTTGATCGAACCAGCCACCGGTTATGAAATCCACTCGCCCGTCGGCGTTCACATCCATCGGAATGGTTGAAAAATCGTCGTAATACTGATCTTTCCGAGGCTCGTTTCCAATAAGGTGTCGATTCCGAAAGCGGGGGCCTTCATACCAGAAATCGCCCGATACTAGGTCGAGCGTATCATTGTTATCCACGTCGAAGACGCCCACCGACTCGTAGCTTTCGGCCGCCACGAAGTAGCGACTGAAACGCAAAGTAGGTTCGGAAGCAATGGCGCTGACTAAAAAGAGCAGGGCAAAAAGACAACTAACCGGACGGCGCATACGGGCATATGTTTTCTAGCTAAAGTCAGTAGGCGGGAATCTTTACTACGAAGCAGTATACAGATTGACCTATTGAACGCTTTAACCCGAATCGAAATACGGCCAAAGCCGATGCCCGGAAGACTAATGATCTGGATAGGATCATTCTTCAGACAGGCGGGTGTATTTCTACTTATTGAATCTAGTCAATAGACTAGTTTTCAGACCCGACGCTTAAAACCAGGTCCAAAAACATCTAGAAATAAGCAAAACAATCCCAATCTTCTACTCCAACTAATTTTAATAACCTCTTAACTCTTTCTTAATTATTTTCTAATCTCTACGAGTAGTTCTAGCCATACTTGTTGTTTTTACAAAAAATCTAGCCAATGTCTTATTTTCTTTTCCAGTTAAACCTAAACGATACGTATAAAAGAACTTCCTTATGAAGAGACCCTTACTTCCCCGACGAATGCTGGGCAGACTGTTAAAAACATCAAGTACTCAACTACTTCTGGCATTCACCTGTGTTAGTTTTACCTACGCGAATAATCCGACCGAACGGAATTCATTCACCATTCGCCCCACAACTCGTGCTGACAGAACGTTGACCGGCCGGGTTACAGACGAAAAAAATGAAGGCTTACCCGGTGTCAGTGTTATTCTGAAAGGTACCCAGCGCGGAACCGTTACGGACGCCGATGGCCGTTACAAATTGGATGTACCCGATACGGAAGCTACCCTCGTCTTTTCGTTTGTCGGCTACCTCCCGCAAGAGGTGCGTCTTGGCAATCAGACATCGGTTGATGTTAGCCTGAAAACGGACAGCAAAGTACTCGACGAGATTGTCGTTATCGGGTACGGCACCACGAAAAAATCGGACCTTACCGGAGCCGTATCCGGCGTTAAAGAGGCTCAGTTACTGGAGCGGCCCGCTCCTTCGCTGAACCAGGCGCTTTCCGGCCGGATGCCGGGTGTGCAGGTAAACACCAACTCGGGTCGTCCCGGTGGTCGTACAACCATCCGGATTCGTGGGTTTAGCTCCATCAACTCGTCGAACAACCCGCTTTACGTGGTCGACGGCGTTATGCTGCCACAAGGCACGGGTGATCAGTTCAGCAACCCGATTGACTACATCAACCCCAACGATATTGTCAACGTTGAGGTCTTGAAAGATGCTTCGTCGACGGCTATTTACGGAGCACGGGGTGCCAACGGGGTTATTCTGGTATCGACCCGGAAAGGGAAAGCCGGAGAAAGCCGCGTTACGTACGATACGCAGTTCAGCGTAAACACGATTGGACCGAACAAACCGAAAGTTCTGAATGCCCGGGAATACCTGGCTACGGAAGATCTGGCCTATCAAAATATGGCAAAGTACGATCCTGTCGGTTGGGCAGCGGGTAAATGGACTTACCTGGATCCTAAAGTTCGTCGGGCGGCTTTCAGCGCGGCCCATCCGGGCGTTTTCGATGCCAACCTGAATCCGCTGTATGATACCGACTGGTTCAAGGAGTCGTCGCAGAACAAACTGTCGCAGAACCACCAGTTGGGTTTCAGCGGGGGTAACGAGCGGACGCAATATTCGCTTTCGCTTAACTACCGCGATGATCAGGGGTTGATCAAAACCTCGTACATGAAACGGTATTCGGGTCGCTTCTCGATCGACGATCAGGTGAAAAGCTGGTTGAAAATTGGGGGTACGATGAGCTACAACTACCAGACAGAAAACCTGGTTGACATCAATGATGCCGTAGCCCGGCAAATTGTGGAAGACTTCCCCTTCCTGCCGGTTCGGTACCCCGATAGCGGTGTGTTCGCCGAAAACCGCGATTACCCATACGCTGAAGGTACCATGAGCTCGGTTCACCGCCTGATGGACCGCAAATACATCCAGAATACACAAACGATTCTGGGTAGCCTGTTTACCAACATCACGTTCGGCAAAGGGCTGGAAATGCGTACGGTATTGGGTACAAACATCCAGACGCAGGAAATTAACCAGTCCCAAACCCGCACCCTGAACATCGGTAACAACGGTAACGCGTCGACCAACAGTAACCGGCAGAATTTCTGGTCGCTGGAAAACTACCTGACCTACAACAAGCAGATTGGACAGGATCATTCGTTTACGGGCTTGCTGGGTATTTCGTGGCAGGAAACGAACACATTTGGATTTGGAGCCAGCGTTAGCGGCTTTGCCACGGACTATTTTACGTTCAATAACCTAGGGGCTGGTGCTATCAACCCAACGGTTACCTCGGGGGCAACACGGTTTGCGTTCAACTCGTACTTCGGCCGGATCAACTACGGGTATAAAAACAAATACCTGTTCACCGCAACGGGCCGGGCCGATGGTTCGTCGAAGTTCGGGGAAAACCACAAGTTTGCGTTCTTCCCCTCGGCGGCTTTAGCCTGGCGTGTATCGGAAGAAGACTTTCTGAAAGGCAACTCGCTTATTTCAAACCTGAAAGTACGGACCAGCTATGGTTTAACGGGTAACTCCGAAATCCCGCCGTATTCGTCCCTATCGCTGCTTAGCTCCAACTATGCAACGATCTACAACGATACCAAAGTAAGCGGAACGGGCATCAACCGTCTGGCCAACCCTGATCTTCGCTGGGAGAAAACAGCACAAACCGATGTAGGTCTGGAAATTGGTTTGTTCAAAGGCCGCATATCCTTAGAAGCGGATTACTACTATCGCTTGACGACCGACATGCTGCTCGATGCGCCGGTTCCACGTACCAGCGGCTACGCTACGATTCGCCGGAACGTCGGTTCGATGGAAAACAAAGGATTTGAATTTGGTCTGAACACGGTGAACATCAGCCGGGGTCAGTTTAGCTGGAATACGTCGTTCAACATTTCGCTTAACCGGAACAAAGTTTTAGCGCTGGCTACTCCTTCCGACATCTTCAACGTAGGTGGTCCTAACTTCACGAACCCAACCAATATCATCCGGGTTGGCGAGGCCGTCGGTTCATTCTGGGGTCTGACCCGTGTAGGTGTATGGAGTACGGCGGAGCGCGAAGAAGCGGCTAAGTTTACCAGCTACCGCAATGGCCTGACCATTCTGCCGGGCGACATCAAGTATCTGGACGTAAATGGTGATAAAGCCATCACGGATGCTGACCGTAGCATTATCGGTAACGGTAGTCCGAAAGGCTGGGGTGCCATGACAAACAACATCCGGTTCGGCAACTTCGATGCTACCCTGGAACTCCAGTACATGTTTGGCAACAAAGTAATGCTGATGAACCTGCACGCCAGCGAAGACCGGCAGGCACTGGCCAACAGCTACTCGTCGGTACTGAACGCCTGGACAGAGAACAACCAGGGCAGCCAGATTGCCGAAGTTCGGGATACTCGGGCAGGTTACGTAACCAACGTTGATAGCCACTGGATTAAGAATGGCTCGTTCCTGCGCGGCAGAAACCTGCTGCTTGGCTACACCCTCCCAGCTACGGTAACCAATAAGCTCAAAATAAACCGGTTGCGCGTGTACGCTTCGACCCAGAACTTCTTCCTGTTGCTGGAAGATCCGATCGTTGGCGATCCGGAAGTTACCCCAACCAACCAGGACAACAATGGAACTAACAGTGCTTTCTCGCAGGGCATGATCTGGCACAACTACCCAAAACCAACCACCTACCTGCTGGGTCTTCAGATTGGATTGTAGTCCGCAAACGCATTTAATTAATTGACATTCAAAGCATGAGACACACATTAGTAAAAAATATAAGTCGGGCTCTTCTGTGCGGTATAGCCCTGACGGGTCCCGCCGGATGCACTGACTTTCTGACTGAGCAAGCCCCGTCGAACTTAACATCCGGTAATTTCTACACGATTCCAGACCATGCGGAAGCCGCACTGGCATCGGTATACGCCAGTACTCGGTTCATGGGCGAAGATGCCGGCATTTTTTCCAGTAACTGGCAGCTACTGGAAGCCCTGACGGGTACATCCACAACGGAGACCGCCCAAAACTCCGATTTGAACAACCTGTATTCGCTGGTGCACGATGGCAATACAGGGCACGTGGTTAACTATTGGAACGGCCTGTACCGGGTTATCGCCAATGCCAACCAGTTGCTCGATCGGGTACCGGCCATCACCCCAATGGATGCGGCTCAAAAGACCAAGATTCTGGGCGAAGCGCGGTTCCTGCGCGCATCGGCCTACTTTACGGCCGTTCAGCTATGGGGCGATATTCCGCTGGTTACGAAGCCACAATCAGCGGCCTCGACGGACTTCCTGCCCGCTCGTGCGTCTAAAGAAGATGTGTATAAACTGATCGTCGAAGACTTGACGGCGGCCGAAGCATCGGGCCTGGCCTGGATGGACGCAAGTGGTCGGGCTAACCTGGCTGCGGTGAAAACGCAGCTCGCTAAAGTGTACCTGACCATGGCAGGCTTCCCACTTAGCAAAGGTGCATCGCACTATAAACTGGCCGCTGATAAAGCGCTGGAAGTAATTACCTACGCCAACGCAAACCCATCGACGATCAATCTGTTCACGACCTACGAAGACGTGCACCGGGAAAGCACAAAAAACCGCGTAGAGCACCTGTACATGATTCAGTACAATACGCTGGTGGCGGGCAATCCCATGAATAACTTCTACCCTAACTTCAAGCCGGTTACTTACAACGGTCCGGGAGGAACAGGAAGTTCGGTACCGACCTCGTCCTTCTACAATTCCTACGAAGCGGGCGATCTACGGGCTAAAGACCAGGCAGGGTATTTCTACACAACGTACTATACCAACGGTAACGGTGCTCAGTTTTCTCTCGGAGCGCCCTATGTGTTCAAGCACTTCAACCGGACGGCCAACGGTACAGCGGGTGTGGCGGGTTCCCGTCAGAACAACCTGAACGTACCCCAGATTCGTTACGCCGAAACGCTGCTGATCTATGCTGAAGCGCAGAACGAAGTGGGTGGCCCTACACAAGCGGCTTACGACGCCTTCAAGCGGATTCGGGACCGGGCTACGCTGACGACACCAGCGCTGGGTACGTATACGCAGGCAACCTTCCGCGAAGCCGTTTGGCGGGAGCGGTGGCACGAACTATGTTATGAGCAAATCACCTGGTTCGACATGGTGCGTCTTCGGAAAGTGTATAACGACAAAACCAACGGGTTCGACAACTTCGTTGGGCACGTGAATCCAAGTTCGAACCAGGCTCTGCAGGAGAAGCACCTGCTACTCCCCCTGCCTAAACAGGAACTGTTGAATAACCCGAATCTGAAAAATCAGAATCCAGGGTATCCAGGCGTTTAAATAAGCGTTCACAGGTTGAGAGAAACCGATAAGGCTGCTATGGCCTTATCGGTTTTTTTATGTACGCATCCGTAGCGGATTGGTCTGAAGCGTATTGCCGATAAGAATTTTCCGATAAGCACTGGGTGTTTGACCCGTTATGGTCAGAAAGGTCTTGTTAAAATGCGACAGGTTATTGAAACCAACCGCAGAACCTACATCCGCTACGGTGCGGGCAGAGTGCAGTAGTCGGCGGGCCTGATTGACGCGATACTCATTCACAAAATCCGTGAACGTCACTTGAGTCATTCGTTTGAAATACCGGCAGAAAGCAGGTATGGTCAGGCTGGCCAGGTCGGCCACGGCGCGTATATCAATTGGTTCGGCATAGTGTTGTTCTACATACCGGCCTATCCGGTTAATGCGCTCCTGCTCTTTAGGATTGAGCTCGAACCGGACACCATCGGCGTGCAGTGCCTCTGCATCCGCGGCATTTGCCAAGTATTGCAGAATTTGCAGCAGGGTCAACAGGCGCTCAAAGTGCGCCTGCTTCGGTAGCTTTGCCAGCAAAGGCCCCACACTTCGCTTGGTCTCGATACCGAATGCAAGTCCCGTATGTGCCCGCTCGAATAACCGCCGAACGGTGGTCAGTTCCGGCTTTTGCAGGAACGTATCACCCATAAAATCATCGCGCATCTGCACAACAATTTCTTCGAAGTGCCCTTCTATGCCATAGCTGAAGTTAAGGTGCGGCAAATTTGGCCCGATAAATACCAATTCGCCCAGTTCGTACCGAGACACATTGGTTCCCACCCGTCGCTGGCCATTGCCCCCCGGAATATACACAATTTCATACTCGGGGTGATAGTGCCAGTACACCCGACAGGTTTCGGGCTCCGTATTGTGCATCACCTTGAATGAACTTCCCGCTTCGGGTTCTATTTTTTCGAATTGAAGTTTCATTGCCACCAGGCTGGCTCGTGTTTTTAGAAAATAATAGGCCGGTTTCGGGCCGCCCCCCGTCACCAGGGAAACCGTAACTCAGTTCCAATCGTTTATATGGTAACAATACTTCACGAAACAACATGAAACGAATTCACTTGTTGGCGCTCAGTCTGCTTTTGCTCGCAGGTTGTGCACAAGGCCAATCGAAAGACACATCGCCTGCCAAGCTGCCTGCTCTGAAAGCCGGAGAGGCTGTAGCTACCTTCGCCGGTGGCTGTTTCTGGGCTCTGGAAGAGGGCATGAACCAGCTTAAAGGAGTACGCGAAGTTATTTCCGGTTACGCGGGCGGAAACGTTAAGAACCCAACGTACGAACAAGTTGGCACGGACGTAACGGGCCATGCCGAATCGGTTCAGGTCTACTACGACCCAAAAGTTATTACCTATTCCCAATTGCTTGATGCCTTTTTTGCTGGTCATGACCCCACGACGTTGAATCGCCAGGGCCCCGACGTTGGCCGTGATTATCGCTCGATTGCTTTCTACCGGACACCCGCCGAAAAAGCCGAAATTCTGGCGGCTATCAAACGCACCAGTGATTCGAAGCACTATGCCAATCCGGTTGTCACGGAAGTAACGCCGATCACCGTTTTTTACCCGGCGGAGAATTACCACCAGAACTATTTTGCCCTGCACCCAGACCAGCCGTACATTCAGCGGGTATCCTTACCCAAGGTTGAAAAACTACGAAAAGCCATGGTGGGGCACCTCAAAAATAATACAGCATTAACAATGAATGACTAGTTGTTGCCCCCAAGGTATCAATTCAGCATCAGTAACGGATAATAGATGATAAAAATAGCCGGCCCCGACCGGCTATTTTTGCCTTATGAACACGACTGCTCCCGTAAATAACCCACATCGAAATCTGTTTGTCCAAAACCTGCTGACCTTCTTTCTGAACAGGCAGGCCTTAGCTATCGGCCTGGTGTTTGCCTCCGATAGTATTCTGTTTGGCAGTTGGGTAGCTCACATTCCGTACGTAAAAGCAAAACTGCATCTTTCCGATGCAGACTTGGGGCTAACGCTATTCGCGATGCCCATTGGCCTGCTGGTGATGAACCCGCTAACGGGTTGGGTCATTGCCCGTCTGGGTGAAGCGCGAGCCTGTTTCTGGTCGGCGGTTGGTCTAACGCTGGCAATTTGTATTCCACTCAATGCGCCTAACCCCTATGTGCTGGCCATTGGTTTGTTTCTGATGGGGCTCAACGCGGCTCTTATAAACGTGGCTATGAACACCACAGCGACCAATCTGGAACGCGCACGGGGCATTGTCATCATGTCATCGTGCCACGGTATGTGGAGTTTGGGCGGCCTATTGGGTTCGGGGATTGCCGGTGTGGTTATTTCATTGCACATGTCGCCCCCAACACACCTTGCGATAATGGCAGGACTGATTTTAGTGCTGACCTTTGTTCTACAGCCAATTCTGGCCCAGATTCCGTCGAGCAGCCGCACCGAAACGGGCGAAAAAGCCGGTTCGTCATTTGTTCGGCCCAATCTGGATTTATTATTGATGATCCTGATTGGTCTCGCTCTGGCTATGGGTGAAGGGGCCGCTTTTGACTGGAGTGCCGTTTATCTTCGCGAAACCCTCGGTGCCAGTAGCCAGATTGCAGCACTGGGCTTTGCCAGCTTTTCCCTGACAATGACTGGCTTTCGCTTTCTGGGTGACGCAATCATCCCAAAAATTGGCGCCAAACGCTGGTTACAAATTGGCGGTATTCTGGCGGCACTAGGGCTTTTCTTTGCCATTGCATTGCCCTATCCGACAACAGCACTTATTGGTTTTGGCTTACTGGGTGCCGGTTGTTCCCTTGGTGCACCCGTCCTGTACGCGGCCTCTATGCGGGTTCCGGGCATTCCGCCCGCAGCAGGCCTGGCTACGTTTGCGACATTCAGCTTTATCGGTTTTCTGGCCGGACCACCCGTTATCGGGTTCGTTGCCGAAGCCTTCGGCCTGTATTATGGACTGGGCTTCGTGGCGATTATGCTCCTCATTTCGGCAGGGTTCGCCCGCATGGTCAACTTATTTTAAAGCTGGTACGAGCGCCAAAACAGGTCGTTATGCCATAATCCTTTTTAGGGAGATTTTACTTACTACCGGCTAAAATGCGTAGTATTGTTGTAAAACATAATCAACGAAAGCCATGACAGTAGCCGTTGCAACAGCCCCTACGAAGCGGAGGAAGTCAGGTGTCCCCACCTACCTGATTTATGAAACGCTCAACGGACGCGCGCTGTATTACCGTGGTTACCGCGATGTGACCACCGGAAAAAAAACACCCGCCGAAATTATGGGAAGCAGTTCGTTGCAGGCCATGCTTGTATCGTTGATACATGGCTTTTTATTCACACACATTAATCGAAAGCATTACTTATTGACAACAAACGAATCCGGTATTCACCTTGACAAGGGCAATAATCTGTCCAATGACATTGCCATTTTTGATAAGTCGTCTGGCCTGACACTGACCGATAAATATTTTACGATTCCTCCCAAAATTGCTATTGAGGTAGACGTCCGGATCGAGCCCGAAGAGTTCTCGGGCAAAGAATCCGGTTATGTTTATGCGAAAACAGAGCGCCTGCTGGCCTTCGGTGTCGAGACAGTCATCTGGGTGACTACCGAACCTAAGAAAATATTCGTGGCAACCCGTACGGCTCCCTGGATCACCCAAAACTGGGATGCCAGTGTACCTGTTCTGGACGATGTCGTTCTGAACCTGGCCGAGTTGTTACGCGAAGAAGGCATCGAGTTTTAACTACGTTTACTCTTCATTGACCGAGATAGCCAGTAAATACCAGGCAGCATGTGGTAACCATTGCTCGGCCCACCGCCAGTCGCTGTCTTTACCGGTTTATTTATACGTCAGGTTAAAATCAATATCACCCTCGTTATCAAATCCAGACATGACCCCGTTTACGATACCACCGGGCGCATTCGTGTATTCGAATGTTCCGAAAAAGCCGTAAGTCGGGTTGTTGTGGCCCACTCCCTGCAACATGCAGGCATCGTAGGGGTTCAATCCTACTATCCAGTTAAGCTGATCGAGGGCGAAGCCAGCCAATTGATCGTGTAGCCGTTTGTCATCGACAAACAAAGGAGCAGCCAGCCCCCTACCTGATTGGTTAAAATACGAATGGACTGCGCAGGCAGCAGACCAGACAGATGAAGAAAAGCAGGTTTCTAGCGAATCGGCAAGGCATTGAAAATTGAGGTTGATCGATGTCGTTGGTTCTTATGCGTTATCAGAGCCTTTGTCCTATTCGGCTTTTCCGGCTCCCCATAGAATGGCGTTTCTGAACATTGTGGTAAAGGCTTTATTGGTCAGTAGGTCGGGGTGATGGCCCATGAAGATGTAAACATTTCGCGCTTTTACTCGCTCATTCGACCAGACTACCGGATGATCGCCCATTTTAATCGCCGAGTCCGGCGAATAGGTTGATTCATCTACCGAGGCCAGTACATTGACATTCGGGCGCGGGCTTTTATCATACGTGTACCACTCTTCTTTTTGAACCTCAAACGAAGCGGGAACCCCCTTCATGCAGGGATGCATTTTGGCCTCTACCCGTACCGTTGCTTTGGCAAAATCGGGTATGTAATTTTTGTACCGAATACCGCCCATAAACTCGGAAAACCAGGGCCACATAGCGTACCCGTCGAATTCACCCAGCAGCGTAGCATGATGAAACCCAATCCAGCCGCCTTTGCCTTCGGTAATGTATTTCTGGAAGGCTGCTTTTGCCGTATCACTCCACATATAGGGTGGATAATTCAATTGGATAAACAATTGATACTGCGCCAAAAATTTATCATTTATCGGCTCAGCATTTTCAATGTAATGGACGGTGAAATTGGTTGAAGTGGCCTGACTGGCGAGCCACGCTTTGGCGGCCGCTACGAAAGGCGCGTGAATGCCTCCTGCTTCGGTCATAACGAGCACATTAAACCGGGGCTTCCTGGCTTGCCCGAACAGTAAACCACTCCAGCTGGCCCCAGCCAGAATCAGTGACGAGCGAAGGAAATGCCGTTTTGTAAAGTACGTTGCCATCTATACTTGGACTTCTATGTAATACGCTTTTTATCCGGTTATCGAATCAGCGAAAGGGATCCGTTTTTCAGCTAGTGATACCTAGCTCCGCTGACTTAGTCGAATCCGAAAAGTACTTATTTTTTCACGAATATGAGCGCTATCCACCCGATGGTTGCCCATTTCTACTTCAGAAAAGCCACTAAAAAAGCCGCTCACGGACAGAGCGGCTTTTTTTGATAGGTGTGGATGGACGTCAGTGCCTCGGAAGGGTACTCTTTAGATGATGCTGAACCGAGCTGGCTCATTAGTCAGACCCGGTTCAGACAGAGGAAGGTTTTGTTTGCTAATACCCTTATAAAGATACGATCCCGCCTAACTTGCTGGAGCAGAAAAGGTGTCAGTAACCGGAATTTGTAAGTGAGTCGTCAAATCAACGATGTGAACAGCATTGACGAACATGCACAGGTCCAGTCTGACAGACCACCTAATAGTGATTAAATCGCTGCAAGAAATCTTCTTTATAACCCCGGCTCAACGGAAGTAACTGCGTGCCGATACTTAGTTCGGCGTCATTGAAAGAGTCTACTTTGTGAATATTAACTGCGTAAGACCGATGGATACGGACTAAGGATGGCAAATGCATGCGCTCCAGAATGCCACTCAGCGTTTGCCGAACAACGTACTTTCGATTCGTAGTCACTAGGGTCGTATACACGTTATCGGCCTCCAGATAAAGCAACTCCGTCACATTTATTTTGACGAACTGGTAATTCTGCTTGACAAATAAATGGTCCTCGATTTGCAAAATTGTGTCTTTATCCCGTGGCGTATTCCGCTCGGATGTCGCTGTGGCAGCCGGAACCGGCTTCGTGCGCAGGCTAAAGTTATGGATAGCCAGTTCAATGGCCGTTCTCAAGCTATTGAGTTGGTAGGGCTTATTGACATAGGCCGCCGGATACGTCTGCTTGGCTCGTTCCAGCGTTTCCCGATCCGTCAGGGCCGTCAGGTAGATCACAGGAATGGGCCGCTCGGCCGTAATGTGCCTAACTGTTTCAATACCATCCCAATCGCCTTTGATAGTAATATCGCAAAGGAGTAAATCAACTCGCTGGCGCTGACATAAATCGAGTGCTTTTCGTCCATTATTGGCAATACCAACCACAAAGTAACCATCCGCTTCAAGGCTATCGCTCAACTCCATGGCCAAAATACCTTCATCCTCTACGATCAAAATATGGACGCGTTCGTCACTAGTCATTAAAGGGTACTTATTTATAATGTTTAGAAGAGGTTTAGGTACATCTTGCGTACTAGCTGACAAATCGTCTACGATCAATTTCTGTCGTATAGATACCCACCGATTACTATACCAGCTTGATTAGCAAGCACGAAGGCAAGTAAGTACCTCTATTCGAAAAGATGGAAAGTAAATGTATATGTCAATAGCACGCACAGTGTATTAACCTATATAATTAGCGATTGTTAGTCTGCGTTTAATAAGATATACGTGTACCTAAACTTAACGAATGGCTATATATTGGATACGGAGCGGCCTTTTCACTACTTATTTGACAGATTATCAGGCTACTAACCGGCTCTGAGGTATGTGTAGCCGGCACAAGGTGCCATTCTGGGTAGTCAGCTCAAATTTGCCTTCCAGTTGTTCGGTGAGGGACGTGACCAGCCGTCGGCCAAATGAGGTTTTGTTATTATTTTTCTGCCAGTCGGCAGCTTTTATACCCGGTCCATTATCCTGTACTTCCAGCGTAATACCGGGACGAGATGCGCCATCGGCATAATCCAGTTTAATACGCAGCAACGGGTGTTCCTGGTGAGTAAAGGCATATTTAAATGAGTTGGTTATCAACTCATTCACGATCAGGCCCAACGGCATGGCAACATCTACATCCAGCTCTTCCAGCGCGACATCGACCTGTAAGTCGAACGTAGCCGGTTCGTAACCATACGCCTGCATGAGACTCTCCGCCAAATCGGTCAGGTACTCCCGAATATTCACGATGGTTACCCGGTCCGTTTGGTACAATCGCTGGTGAATGAGCGACATAGCCTGTACCCGCTGCTGCCCTTTCCGAAGTGCCTGTACGGCTTTCTCGTCCGTCAGGCCATTTGCCTGCAACGTGAGCAGGCTCGACACGATAGCTAAATTATTTTTGACGCGGTGATGTAATTCCTTCATCAACGTCCGCAGTTGATTGGACTGGCTGACCAGTTGCTGACTGTTGCTGGTAATAATTTCATTCTGAGCCGATAGCCGCTTATTGGCCCGTCGCAACGCCCAGTACTGGCCCACCAGAAGGCTCAGCAGCAGACCAAGCAGCCCCAGGCCACCGGCCATGTAATTGACCTGTCGGGTTTGTTGCTGATTTTCCTGGTCAAGAGCCGCAATCTGGTTCATGCGCTTCTGCGTCTCGTACTTAGTCTGTACATCGGCGATAGCGCGCGTTTTTTCAATATCAGCGACCGCTCGTATTCGGGCAATCCGCCGGTTCTCTTCGGCCTGAATAGCCGCAATCTCCTTTTCCTTGGTCGATTCAATATGGGCGATTTCTTTGGCTTTGGCCAAAGCCAGTCCAGCCTGAATCGTGGCCAGTTCATTCGCCTTTTTTAGCGTATACTGTTCTTCCAGGCGGGCAACCGTGCGCGTTTTATCCAGGTTCATCAATGAATCTTCAATCCGCTTCTGTTGCACAGCGTAGTTATAGGCTTTCTCATAGTTTCCTACACTCGCGTACATCTGCGACATCATCTTATAAACCGACCGCGTCAGCGGAGCATCTTTACTTTTCTCGACCAGCGCAATAGCTTTTTCGCCGTATAAGATAGCTCGCTCAGGTTGTTTCAGGAATTGATAAGCCGTCGATAGATTGCGGTAATTATGAACAAGGCTGGTTGTTCGGTTGAGTTCCAGGTTGATAGCCAGGGCCTTGTCGAGGTACATGATTGCCTGCTCATGCTTGCCTTGTACACTGGCATTTTTACCCAGGTCATTGTAAATAACCCGATAAGCCTCTGGCTTGGCATGGATGGCATCATTGATGGCCAGGGCTTTCAAAAAACATTCCCGGCCTCGTTCATACTCGTGCAGATCCTCATAAATAATGCCCAGGTTAATATAATTCTCAGCCAGCAAACGGTTATTCTTAAGCTCCTGATTGATTTGAATGGCCTGTTGCATGTAATACATCCCCTTTTCGAGGTTGGCCCGTACCCGCAGATCGCCACCCATCGTTTTGTAGAGCAGCCCTAAATTATGATATACTTTGGCAATCGAAGCCGGTTTATGGCTCTTCGTGAAGTAGTTTATAGCGGCTTGAGCACACAGGATCGACTCGTCAAATAAGCCCTGATGAAGCCGCACGACACTGGCCAGCAGATTATAGTCACCGAGCCCTGCCAGGTTATGCGTTTTCTGACAAAGTGCCAACATCGGTTTTAGGTAGTAGAGTGCCGAATCGAGCTTACTTTCTTTGTAGAAACTGTTGGCAATGTCGTAATAGGTATGGGCTCTGGTGGTATCGGGAAGTTTATAAGTCAGCGTCGTTTTTAAGCTATCGACCAGCCGACGCTGCGCCTGGGCGGGATTGCCCACCGCCAGCACGACTACCAGTAGACAAGACCAAGCCCATAAAGTACTTTTCATGATAACGTCTCGTAAATATTGGCCAAAAGGGGAATATCTGGTAAAAGATAGTTTGATCAGGGAAATATACGACTAAAATCAGGTTTAGCATGGGCAGTCTACCGTATAAAAATCTAAATCCGGTATGGTTACTCCCTGATCTGCCGACACTTGAAGGCCGGGGTAGCCAATGCAGCGATGGGCGAATTTTGCCAGGTCCTGATCGTCAAAAACCGGTATTATTGTCCCGCTAACTGGTTGACATGAGCCCAGCGTTTTAGGCGCAAATTGATAAGCCGTGTCAGATACAACTCATTCAGAAACACGTTCGACCAGTTATCGAAGCGCTGGCACTGAACGCCCAGATAGAAGAAATAGACGCTCAGCCCCAGCATAGGTAGCAGAGCCTTCTCTTCCTCACTAATCTTTGTGATCGACTCATAGCCAGCCAGAAAACTTTCCTTCTTTTTTCTGAACGCAGCCTCATCGACTTCGGTACTGTGAATCTGTAAGATATAGTACGCCATATCCGTACACAACAGTCCGCTCCCACAGAAATCGAAATCGAACAGGGTTACCTGATCGTCTTTATTTATATTCAGATTGTCGAACCAGATATCCAGATGCACGATTCCTTCCCTCGTTTTCGTGCGGTCTATTTTGGAAAATTCTTCCAGTAAATAGCGTTGGCTATCGTACAGGAAATTCATTTCCGTCGACTCCTCCGGGAGGAATGGTTTTATCAACTCAACCGAATCAACCAGCATGAGTTGTGGTGTGTAGCTTACCCGATCCAGTTGCAGGTTATGCGTAAGTTGATGAAACCGGGCCATGATCTGCCCTATCTTGTAATGCAATTCTTCCGAAAAGGTGAGTAACTTTTCCCCTTCGGCAAACGAAAACAGGACACCAAATCGCTTTCCCTCAGGCGCGTCCAGTTCCTGGATAAACGTGCCTTCGGCGTCAGCCAGCGGATACGACACCGGAAGCCCGTTCTCCTGCAGAAGCATCAGTAACCGTAGCTCTTCCCCAACTTCCAATTCGGTACGCCAGTTAAGACTATAAAGCCGGAAGATGGCCTTCTTTTCGCCATCTGTCAGCAGATACGAATGATTGACGCCTGCTTTTACCAGTTGACAGGATGCGTTTTCACGGAAGCTGTATTTTTCCTGTAGGAATTGGCCCAGATGAGCCGCCGACAGAATAGAAGAAGTAACGGGAAAGGTGGGCATAGATTATACTTAAATTCAATTAGGAAATACAATGCTAATGGATAAGAAATCCTGCTTAGTTGGCAGGATTGTATCGTGCAGCATCAATGATAGACCACAAGTGAATTACCCATCCCATTAGGAAAAACCATAGGGCACCTGCCAGAATAAATTGTAAAACGGCCATCAGCAAACGCCCCTGCAAAAGCTGGCCTAGACCTGGAATAAAAAAGCTGCAAAGCGCAGCTAATACGTTGCCACCTGACCCCTGACCTGCCATTGTGTTAGTTGTTTTAAATTTTCCGAATTATATTAATAACTATATTTTATTATTTCCTCCCGACTTACCAAATAATGGCTTCAAATCCCGATGAAGTTGATCCTCAATATATTGAACGACTAAATCATTTTCTATTTTGATATAGGAAAAAGTGAATGATAGATCAGCATCTCCAATCCACTTACTAAGCTGCAAAGAATAAGTCTGATCATTTCCCCAGCCGCAGTGTTGCTTAAACCGATTACTCAATTTCGTTTTTGTACAGCTACCAACATATACATATGTACTGGCACTACCGCGATTGACTCGGGCAAATTTGTATTTCGATTCGCTTGAATTCTTTTTTGTCCAATCCAACTGATTCTTTAATACATCGGGCAAATTAACTTCTAGCCAATAAATATAATTACCAACCTTTGGTAATTCATTAGCCAACTGCTGAACATCTTGCTTGTCTTTTATTTGACTAGCCGTTAACTGGTAACTTTTTGGGCAATCTAAAATTTCTTCCTTTCGTATAGATTCTGCGGCTACTTCAAGATTCTCTATCAGTCTAGACTGTACTTTCTTGAAATCAATCATCTGTTGCGTTATATGTGTTTTAAGTTCAAAAGAAAAGTGTCGGATTCTCAAACCCGACACTCTAAAAAAGTTTGCAACAATTCTTTACAATCCCAGTACCTTCTTGTTAAAAGCATCATCGGCACCGGTTCCGGCGAAGTCATCGAAGGCCCGCTCCGTAACCCGGATAATGTGACTGTCGATGAAGGGTGCCCCTTCAGCAGCGCCCACTTCAGGGTGCTTCAACGCACACTCCCACTCCAATACGGCCCAACGGTCGTAGTCGTATTGCGCCAGTTTGGAGAAGATACCTGAAAAGTCAACCTGACCATCGCCCAACGAACGGAACCGGCCCGCTCGTTCGACCCAACCCTGATAACCACCATACACGCCCTGCTTACCTGTCGGATTGAACTCCGCGTCTTTCACGTGATAGGCGTAGATACGCTCGTGGTAGAAATCAATGAATTGCAGGTAATCCAGTTGCTGCAACACGAAGTGGCTCGGATCGTAGTTGATGCCGGCGCGTGGATGATTACCCACTTTTTCGAGGAACATCTCGAACGTGATTCCATCGTGCAGGTCTTCGCCGGGGTGCAGTTCATAGGCAACATCGACACCGGCTTCGTCGTAGGCATTCAGGATCGGCAACCAGCGATCAGCCAGTTCTTTGAAACCCGTCTCGACCAGACCCGCCGGACGCTGCGGCCAGGGATACACGAATGGCCACAGCAGCGCACCAGAAAACGTTGGGCTAGCTTTGAGACCAAGATTTTTGCTGGCTTTCGCCGTCATCATCAGTTGGTCAACTGCCCAAGCTTGTTGGTCTTTGGGCTTTCCCGCCAACTCAGCCGGTCCGAAACCATCGAACATGGGTCCGTAAGCCGGATGAACGGCGACAAGCTGCCCCTGCAAGTGGGTCGCAAGTTCCGTAATTTCAACACCAATATCCTTCAGTTTTCCTTTTAGTTCGTCGCAGTAGGTTTGGCTCTCAGAAGCTTGCTTGAGATCAATCAGCCTGGGGTCCCAGGTTGGAATCTGGATACCTTTGTAGCCCAGATCGGCCATGTATTTGGCAATCGTATCCAGCGAATTAAATGGGGCTTCGTCACCCAGAAACTGGGCAAGGAAAATGCCCGGACCTTTCATTGTTTTCATTCTTCTGTGATTTGGTTATCAGGAATTAAAGACGGATAGACCATCAGGCATCCTTTTTTCTCATTGGCAATAAATGCAGCAAATTGATCGGCACGATCATTAAATAGAGCTATGATCGACGGATTACTCAAATTTCCTGTTCGCAACCAGATAATTCTAGGTGGGAACCCCCTAACAGAACCTATATCAGGAATGTCCTTATCGAACGAAACAACAGTGTAGTTGTTTTGCCGGGCATACTCCCATATTTGATAGTCATCGGCATTAAATAAACCACATTCCCGAACGCCAATCACATCTGGGAATGTGGTCTTCAATTGCTTTACAACTCGAAAGGAAATATTTTGGTCAAACAATAATCGCATCAGGCAGCCATCAACAATGTACCATTATCACGGTCGGCAGCGAAAAGTAAAGCAGCCTGAATATCCTCTCGGGTCAACTCAGGAAAGTCATCAATTATTTCCTCCACCGTCTTCCCTACACCCAACCAGCCTAAAATATCACCCACCGTAATTCGCATTCCCCGTATGCAGGGTTTACCACCCCGCTTTCCGGATTCAATTGTGATGATGTTCGTGTACTTACCCTGATACTGCATGGCATTAGTGCTTGTTTCCAGATCACTAAATTACTCTTTCATCTTTAAATCTCCACCCACGCCTGTTTGCGGTTGCTTTCCAGGATTTTTTCGCAGATGAGCAGTTCGCGGTAGCCGTCGGCAAAGGTTGGGTACGTTGGTCTTTCAGGCTGCTTACCAGCGGCTATCGCATCGTAGACTTCCTTGAACAACTGCTTCGACGTATCGGGAAACCCTTCGTTGTGACCTCCGGGGAAACTGATTACCGACCGGGCTTCGGGGTGAGCCAGCGACGGGTCGCGCAGGAATGATTCATTGGCCCCGTCGCGGTTACCAATCCACATTTCGTTGGGCGCTTCGGAATTCCAGGCGAACGTTTTCTTCGAGCCAGCAATTTCCAGCTTCATCTGGTTTTTCCGGCCTGCGGCCACCTGCGATACCGTAATGACCCCCCGATTCCCATTGTCGAACCGCAGCAACACGTTGGCATGGTCTTCGGTATTGATGGGGACATCGGCATAATCTTCTGGCTGGAGCATCTTGCCCGAATACGTTTCAACGGGTTTGAGCGGCTTTTTCCGCACTTTATGAACCGTGTTAAAATCGGCCATAACGGCAACCGTTTTGAGGCCCGTGATGTATTCCAGGCTGTCCATCAGGTGAGAGCCGATATCGGCAATGGCCCGCGAATCGCCCGATTTGTCGGGTTCGAGACGCCAGTTGTAATCGGTATCGTAAAACAACCAGTCCTGCAAGTAAGAACCAATAACGGAATATACATCGCCCAGGGCATTCTGCTCGCGCATCACCTTCATCTGACGAACGAGTGGATAATACCGTAGGTTGAAGTGAACGGCATTGACCAAACCCGTTTGAGCAGCCAGTTCAACGAGTTCTTTGGCTTCGTGCAAATCTTTGGCCAATGGTTTCTCGCAAACAACATGCTTTCCGGCCAGCAGCGCTGCTTTAGACTGCGAGAAGTGCAGGAAGTTTGGCGTACAGATGTGTACCACTTTAATATCGTCCATCGCCAGCAGTTCCTCGAATGTGCAGGACCGTTCGATACCAAGCTGATCGGCTTTCTGACGGGCAAGTTCGGGGGTTACTTCGCAAAGGGCGAGGACGTTTGTGTTGGGAAGGCGACGCAGGGCTTCGATGTGCGCGGGTCCGATGAATCCAGTGCCAACGACACCGATGTTAATTTTTTGCATGTAGATTTAACGAGCGAAAGAGTGTTAAAAAGAGTGAAAGAGTGAAAGAGTGAGAGAGCGAAATCGTTTCGCAGCAAACCCTCGTTCATTCGTTCACTCTTCCACTCTTTGTTTCAGTCGCTCACTGTTTTTCGGGATTTAGATATTTTTTTCTACAAGTTAATAGCCTTCACCGGATAAGTCAGTAGTCTCCTCACTAACCCGACAGGCCACTCATTCGCTCTTTCACTCCTTAAACTTTGTCCACTTTGTCGAATCGTCCTGGCTCGATGCGATGACGGTATCGATGAAGGCCAGGCCACGAACCCCGTCGGCAGCTTTAGGGAAATCATAGATTGGATCCGCTTCCCGCCCTTCCATATGCGCTTTTACGGCATAGGCGAAGTTACGGTAGAGGTTGGCAAAAGCCTCAAAGAAGCCTTCGGGATGGCCCGCCGGGAGCCGCCAGTGAGCCGAGGCCGACGCCGACAAACTTCCTACATTGGGGCGGATGATACGCTGCCCTTCCTGCGTTTTGTATTTGAGCGTATTGGGTTCCATCTGGTGCCATTCAATACCGCCCAATTCACCCCAAACGTAAATTTTAAGCGAGTTTTCTTCGCCATTGGCAATCTGGCTGGCATGCAGAACACCTTTGGCCCCACTGTCGAACCGGAGCAGCACATTTCCATCGTCATCGAGTTGACGACCCGGCACAAACGACGTTAAGTCAGCACAGAGTTCGGCAATTTGCAGGCCCGTGACGTATTCTGCTAAATTTTCCGCGTGCGTACCAATATCACCCATACAACCGGCAGCTCCCGATCGGGCCGGATCGGTACGCCAGATAGCCTGCTTGTAGTCATTATGCTCTTCATCTTTGGAGAGCCAGCCCTGCGGATATTCGACGACGACTTTCCGGATTTTACCGAGCTTCCCGCTACGTACCATATCACGGGCTTCTTTTACCATTGGGTAGCCGGTATAGTTGTGCGTGAGGCCAAACACCAGCCCCGACTTCTCCACAATGGCAGCCAATTCTTTCGCTTCGGCCAGATTCAGCGTCATGGGCTTATCGCACATCACATGAAACCCGTTTTCGAGCGCCATTTTAGCGGGCGGGAAGTGCATGTGATTCGGCGTCACAATGGTCAAAAAATCCATCCGCTCACCTTCGGGTAGGGCCTTTTCCCGCTCGATCATCTCCTGGAACGAAGCGTAAATACGGTCTTCGGGTAAATACAGGGCGTGACCGGTTGCCTTCGATTTATCGGGCGATGCACTGAAGCAGCCACAAATCAATTCGATTTCGCCATCGAAAGCAGCAGCCCGGCGGTGAACGGCACCAATGAAGGCATCGAGCCCTCCGCCAACCATACCCATTCGCAATTTTCTATGCATTGGTATTGATGTTGAGAGTAAACAGGTTAGAAAAGGGAATTGTAGTGTTTGGTTTACTGTACCGGGTTATTCGAATACCGCAAATTGTTTACTACGGTCCACAACTCTTTTTTTACAGCCGAAAATTAGCTGTTTTCTCTTATTTTTCGGAAATTTTGCACAAAAACGGTCCCTTAGTAGGGAGTTTATGGAATTCGTTGTCTTTTAATTTTTAATTAATTCTGTCGCTAAACCACTTTAATCCCTCTTGCAGAAATGAGCCTAACCATTAATCGTTCGCGGCTGTTCAACGCCAGTTGCTTTTCGCTTATCACCACCGCAATGGCCTTTGCCATTCGGGCTGGTGTCCTCACCCAGTTGGGTAAGGAATTCAATCTGACAGCCGAACAGCTAGGCTATGTCAACGCTATGGCGTTTCTGGGTTTTCCCATCGCCATGATTTTTGGCGGTCCACTCTACAACGTAATTGGTCCCAAGCGGATCGTATGGGTGGCCTTCGCAACGCATATACTGGGTTTAGTAATGACCATTTTCGCGGGTGGCTACTGGACTTTGCTACTGTCAACTTTCTTCGTTGGGTTTGGGAACGGCACCGTCGAGGCAGCCTGTAACCCCATGATTGCCGACATGTACGACGGCAATGTGAAAATTAAAATGCTTAGCCGTTTCCATATGTGGTTTCCGGGGGGTATCGTGATTGGAACGTTGGTATCGAAATTTATGACCGATGCTGGCTTAGGCTGGCAATTACAAATTGGAGCCATTCTGATTCCAGCCGTGATATACGCCTTTATGTTTCTGGGACAACAGTTTCCGGCCAGCAAAGTAGAAGGGGCTGCCTCTACCGGCGAAAACCTGAAAGCGATGGCTTCGCCTTTGTATCTGTTCATGCTCGCCTGTATGGCGCTGACCGCTATTTCGGAGTTTGGTCCTGAGCAGTGGGTTGGCCCTATTCTGGGCAAAGCGGGTGCTAGCCCAATGCTTATTCTGGCCCTGGTAACGGGACTGATGGCCGTAGGCCGGTATTTTGCCGGTCCTGTCGTACATAACCTGAATCCAACCGGCGTATTACTCGGTTCAGCCATTTTTGCGGCCTTGGGCGTTTATCTGATGAGCACTGCTACCGGCCCGATGGTTTATGTGTCGGCGGTTGTTTTCGCCATTGGTGTCTGTTATTTCTGGCCAACCATGATTGGTTTTGTGGCCGAATACATCCCCCGAGCGGGTGCCTTCGGTATGTCGATCATGGGTGGTATGGGTATGTTTGCCAGCTCTATCTTCCAGCCAATCATTGGTAACTGGCTTGATGCAGAGACAGCAGAAGCCAAAGGCCGTGGCCTTTCGGGCGATGCCGTTGAACTGGCCGCCGGGCAGGCCACGCTGGCGCACATGGTTATTTTTCCCTTGATTCTTATTGTGGCGTTTGGCGGTTTATACTTCTTCATGCGCAACCGCAAGCCGGGCCATGTCGATGAAACGGTTATCCTGGAACAGCCTCAGCTATAATTTCCCAATACATTCTTAGTTGCTTACCAGAAAGGCCTGAAATTGATTTCAGGCCTTTCTGGTAAGCAACTAACTGGCAAGAAGTCAGAAAACCTATAGTCAAGGCAGTCTGTTAGTTTGCTTTTCGTGTAGGTAAGCTACCCGTTGGCAATTATATTCTGCAGGTGGAAACAGGTCAGGGCTTATTAATGAAGCGGCTACCGGTGGCCCGGTACTAATTTTTCGTTACCTTGTTTGCGTTAATTTGATTGAGCCGATGGCCCCTCTTACGCGCAGGCAACTCCTTTATGCCCGGCTCATTGTCGTGCCGGTGGCTGCCTTTATTGCAGCGCATCTGGTATTCTACCGCCGTTTTCCGTCGGAAATAGACTACCAGTTTCCATGGCCTTATTTCCTGACCGTTACAACGGTCATGTTGAGCTGTTGGGAGGCAAATCTGGTTATTTTCCGACGGCTGGATCAGCAACTGCCGTTTCATGAAAATCCATCAAAACGGATTCGCTGGCAAATTCTTCTGGGTGGTCTGGCTACTATGGCTACCTTTTCGGTTGTTTTTCCACTGTCCATCAGGCTGTATAGTGGAGCCTGGCCTTTATTTCCAGTTGTCATTTCGGGCATATTTGTTTGTTCGACCATCGCCACCGTTGTTAATGGAGCTTATGTAGGTCTATACCTGATCCAAACGATTTACCTTGAAAAGCAGCAGTCTACCCGAGACCTTAATACCCAACTACAGCAACGCCCGACTACTCGTTCGGGAGAATTGATCCTCGTTGAAGCTGGCAACGGCCAATGGCGTCTGCACCCCGAGGAGATTGCTTATTTTTACTCCACAGGAGGCTTGGTACTACTCATCAAAGCCGATGGGCAGCAGCTAACAACGGCTTACCCATCTTTCACGAAATTGGGTGATCTGTTACCGGACGCCTTTTTCTTTCAACTCAACCGGCAGTTTATTGTCAATCTGAATGCAATTCGGTTTGTGCGGGACGACATCAACCAGAAGCTTCTGGTGGACCTGAGCCCGGCGTTGCACAAGACGGACCTCCACGAGCAGGTTGTTGTGAGTCGGTATCGCAGTGCAGCATTCAAGAAGTGGTTTCGGCAAATCGAAGTAGCCTGACCATTCATGCCCACATTCGCTACCATTCGTTGATTGGGCTATTCGTGCTGTCGTGAAGGCCTTTCCAGCCGTGTTTCCTTTGCATAACGGGCGGTTAGCCCCGTATAAATGTATCGGAAATCATGTCCCCAAATTTAGAATATCTGCTCATCAAGCCACCTTTCTGGCTGGCTGTTCTCTTCGCTCTAACAACGGCCCTGACCTTATTTGCTTTCCTGGCAGCCGTCAGGAAATTTATGCCCAAACGAGTCTTTCCCATATTGATGGGCTTACTCAGTTGGTTATTTCTGGTAGGTTTTTTAGCTGGTCAGGATTTTTTCCTCTACCTGAATGCAAGACCGCCCCGGCTACTACTGGCGGTGGGGCTGCCGATTTTGCTGATAATCGTCTTATTTAGTTCACCGGGCGGACGCCGGTTTCTGGATGCCTTATCACTCCCTGCAATCACTTACCTGAATGGCGTTCGGGTGCTGGTTGAGATCGTGCTTTACGGCTTGTTTATCCACCATCAAGTTCCGCAGTTGCTAACATTCGAAGGGCGAAATGTTGACATCATAGCTGGCCTGACGGCACCGGCAATTGCTTACTTTTCGTTCAATCGACCGGTCTTATCAACTCGATGGCTTTTGGTATGGAACGTACTGGCTCTACTGCTTTTGGCTAACGTCGTTACGCACGCGATTTTGTCGGTACCACTGCCCTTTCAGCAATTGGCTTTTGAGCAACCTAACGTGGCTATTCTAAAATTCCCCTTTATCTGGTTGCCCAGTTTTGTGGTGCCCACTGTGCTGCTTGGGCACCTAGTAGCTATTCGGCGGCTGGTTATGGCTCAACCGAAGCGAACGAACGATTAATCTGTATCTGTCAGTTTTTCAGTAAATTAACCCGAAACACGGGCGAATTCACTGGTCTTCCCGAATCGATTTTGACTGTCGTAGGCCAGCCCAAGGCCAACGCTGGAAAGCTTGTTCTCGTCGGCGATGGCGGCATTAGGAAAGAGTTCTTTGAAGGCCACCTGTATGGAATGTACTTCGGTGGAGCCACCCGTGAGAATGACCAGATCGATGGCTTCCCGCCGAACACCCGCATCCAGGAGACATTGTCTGGCCGAATCGGCTATTTTTTCAACCTCTTCCTCAATCGCTTTTTCAAATAGCTCGCGCTTTATCAGTATGGAGAAATCTTCCTCGATAAAATCGAAAGTTGCTCTGTGCTCCTGGTCATCGGTCAGGGCAATTTTGGTTTCTTCGGATGCGGCCAAAAGCGCGTGTCCCGTTTCGTGCTCAAGCACATGCAGCAATCGACCATAGCGCTTTTTGTCGTGCGATTGGTGAAGCAACTGCCGGGTTTGCATGATCAGTTTAGGCGTATAAAGAAAGTTTACCTTACTCCATTCAGCCAGGTCGTGATACTGCTTCAGCGGAACTTCCAGATTTTTGTCGCCGTATGTGCTCCGATAGCCCAGCTCAGGCATGATAGCGGCTAAGCTCAATTCTTTATCGAAATCATTGCCGCCAATCCGAACTCCCGTACTGGCTAAGATATCTGAGGATCGGTCCGTTTTCTGGATGGAATCTTTCGACAACCTGATCACGGTAAAATCCGAGGTACCTCCGCCCAGATCGACGACTATCGCCAGTTTTTCACCAGTCAGGTTGACTTCGTGGGCAAAGGCCGCAGCAATCGGCTCAAACTGAAATTCGATGTGTTTGAAGCCAATACGCTGGGCAATGGCCCGCAACTCATCCTGCGCCCGACCGTCGGCGGCTGGATCATTATCAACAAAGTGAACCGGCCGACCCATCACCACATGTTCGATTTCCTGACCGGCGGTTGCCTCGGCTTTATCTTTTAATTGCTTTATAAACGAGGCTATAATAGTCGGAAAATTCATGGACGCGCCATTCACAACGGTTCCCTGTTTCATAAGCGATGTACCCAGCACCCGCTTTAAACTTCGCATAAAACGCCCCGATTGCCGATCCAGAAACATATTGACGGCGGCTCTGCCATAGAATGCCTTGTTGTCGGCACTCCGGAAGAATATAGCGCTGGGTATGGTCAGATGGGCCTGCTCGACCGGAACCAGACTAATGTGGCCGTTCTTGTCGATGGCTATGCTTGAATTTGATGTACCAAAATCTATACCGCAGGAGATTGTCGTCATTTCCGTCTGTTTCAGCTATGTCGTGCAAACACCCGCTGTGACAGGCATATTTTTGAAACCAGACTAGCGATGCACGACCCTTATTAATGAAAAGGGCGCAAATCTACCTTAAAAATATGATTTTGGTATCAACTCCATAAACCTGATACTCCTTGAAGCCTGAATCAGCTACTTCTTTATCTTCTTAAAATCGTCCAGTGTGCCAGTCACTGTCGACGCGAATGTGCTGTTGGCGAACGACGAATTTCCCTTTTTATCGATAAGCTTACAGCGGAACTTGACCGAATAGGGCGTGTCTTTTTTATCGAACAACATCTTAGGCAACACGCTCAGCGTTTTACCAGGATGCGCCGTTACCGGAAAAACGACGGGCGTCGTCGCCTGGGCTTTTATCAGAATTGGCTCGGGCTGGTTTCCAGCGGCAATTTCTTTACCATCGATCGATACCGTATAGTGCGCATCGGTGATGTTGAAAGGCATCTTATTTTTATTGGTAATACTTACGTTGGCGGCCACATCGGTTCGCTTGAGACCCAATTTCCCAAAGTCGATATCATTAATTTTGACCTTCGGTAAGTAAAGCGTTGGCATTCGCTTATCCACCGTCGTTACGAATGTTTTCTGACCCAGCAGAGGTACGTCGAGGGCGAATTTTGCCTGCATTTTATAATTAGTACTATCGATATCTTTTCGGTCGAGCGTTTCAAGCACGTTGATCATTTTTTTGTACACTAGCTTAGCCGGCAGCACAACCAGTGTACTATCCCCCGATTTTACCTGAATCGGTTTTTTGTAGGCATCGACCATCACGGGCGTATTGGCAATAAAGAACGTGTAATCCATTTTGGGTGATTTAAAACCAACTGGCAACGGATTATCGATCAGCATATACAGGTTCATCCGAATGGTATCTTCATCGATATCTGTAATCGCAAATCGGCTCATTTCCAGACGCGGCTTCATCGTATTGTCGTACGGCTTACCGGTACTTGTTTCCTTATTTCTGATATTCCGGTACCAGATATAGGCTCCCAGGCCGCCAATAAGTAACAGCACGAGCACAACCAACCCTCCCTTTTTCATAACCTGTTCCTTGTTAGTAAGAAGGCGCAACTGCTCTCCGAACACGGCGGTTCTGATTCCAGGCAGGTTGTTAGGTAACGTGCCCCTTTCTGACGGGTTAAACTTTTTGGCAGAATGCAGGTCTTATACCCACAACTCAATCGTTAAACTACCATGCGAACTGCTTTGCTTGGCGTGCTGCTTCTGACTGCTGCCTGTCGCCGTCCGTCTACCCAATTCGCGTCTATGCTTACGCCGGCCAATCAGGTTACCATTACGGACTATAGCCAACAACTAAAATCAGGTGATGATATCATCGCACTCGGCAATAGCCCGGCCTGGTCGTTAACCATTAATTCGTCAAAGAATTTTCTGCGATTCAAAGGGCTCAATGGCGATAGCCTCACCACATCGGCTCCCGAGCGTCAACCTGACTCAGACGGTATCTTTCGGTACAGCACCGGTACGGAATCGAACAGAATCAGCATCCTGTTTCGGCCGGATAGCTGCGTGGATAAGTTATCCGGCCAACGCTATGACTACCGGGTCGAAGTCGATTTTCGGGGTAAAAACTACCTGGGCTGTGGGGCTTCCCTCCAGCAGCTTACGTTGCTGAGCGACATTTGGGTACTCACCGACCTGCAAGGCAGTCCGATAGTTGCCGGTGGCCCCCGAAAGGAAGCCCCCCGTCTGGAAATTTCGCTGTCTGAAGGCCGGGTTACGGGGACAACAGGCTGCAACCGACTGAGCGGCACAATCAAGGCCGACACGCGTCAGATCCTGTTCAGTCCGCTGACCACTACACGAATGGCTTGCGAGAATAATGTTGCTCAAATCGAACGTAACTTCCTGAGCGAGTTAGCCAATCCCCTGACCTATCGAATTGGTGAAGGCCAGTTAACCTTCCTGTCGAAAGGGAAGCCGGTCATGACGTTCAAGAAAGTAGATTAACCTGCATTTGCCCTTTATTTAAGCGAACGACTACACGATAGCGTTCGCTTTTTGTTTACTTTTGTTTCTAGATAAAAGTCAATCGAATCCTCAAATAAGTTAACCTTTCGATTGCCTTACCCAGTCTACCCAAGCAATCTGCATAAATTGAAAAACTCTATGAAAACCCTACGGCTTCCCGCCCGCGCCTTGCTGCTGGCGGGCGTGCTGGCAACGGCTGCGCCCGGCATAATGACTCCTGCCGAGGCCCAAACGGCGGCCAAACGTACAGCCAGCAAATCGACGGTGGCATCGGCACAAAATTCCGTTGCGCTGAACCGTGTGCTCGTCTTCTCCAGAACCAAAGGCTACCGCCACGGCTCTATTCCGGCCGGGAAGGTGGCAATCATGAAGCTCGGCAAGGAAAACAACTTCGCCGTTGATACCACCGAAGATGCAACGAAGTTTACGGAAACAAACCTCAAGCAATACAGCGCGGTAATCTGGCTCAGCACCACGGGTGATGTGCTCGACGATGCGCAACAGGCCGCTTTTGAGCGGTACATTCAGGCGGGGGGCGGTTATGTAGGGATCCACGCTGCGGCCGATACCGAGTATGACTGGCCGTGGTATAATAAGCTGGCCGGGGCCTGGTTCCTGAACCACCCCAAGCAACAGAACGCTGAAATCGAGATCGTCGACAAAAATCACCCGTCGACCAAGATGCTGCCCGACCGCTGGAAACGCTGGGATGAATGGTACAGCTACAAAAACATTCAGCCTGACCTGAAAGTACTCGGCAAACTGGATGAAAAAACGTACGAAGGTGGCAAAAACGGGGATAACCATCCATTCATCTGGCATCACGATTTTGAGGGCGGCAAGGCGTTTTACACGGGTGGTGGCCACACCGACGAGTCGTACAGCGATCCGCTGTTCTTGCAGCATATTCTGGGCGGCATCAAATCCGTTATGGCAACCAGCCTGAAATTCGGGCAGGCTAAAACGCAGCCGTTTCCGGAAGAGAATCGTTTTGAGCGGCAAGTGCTGACGGCTAATCTGGACGAACCAACGGAGCTGGTCGTACTCGACAATGGTAAAGTACTTTTCGCCGAGCGCAAAGGGGCATTGAAATTGTACGACCCTAAGACGAAGGCGGTAAAAGTCGTGGCCAACTTTCCGGTATTCACCAAATTTGAATACGGTCTGATGGGCCTGAACGTTGACCCAAACTTCAAGCAAAACAAATGGGTGTATGCGTACTACTCGCCCCTATCGGGCAAGACGGTAGCGGATACGGCTCAGCACCTGTCGCGTTTTGTGTACGATGACGTTAAAGATACGCTGCTCATGAGCACCGAAAAGGTTCTCTTGACGATTCCTGTCAAACGCGATGGCTGCTGCCACACGGGTGGTTCGATTGCCTGGGACCGGAAAGGGAACCTATATCTGTCGGCTGGTGATGACACCAACCCGTTCAACTCCCAGGGATTTGCACCGATCGATGAACGGCCGGGCCGTGGTGGCTGGGATGCCCGTCTGACATCGAGCAACACGAATGATTTGCGCGGCAAGATCATGCGTATTCACCCCGAAGCGGACGGTACGTATACCATTCCGGAAGGCAACCTGTTTCCCAAAGGCACGGCTAAAACCCGGCCCGAAATTTACGTCATGGGAAATCGCAACCCCTACCGTATTTCGGTCGATCAGCGCACGGGCTTCCTGTATTGGGGCGAAGTGGGTCCCGACGCGGGTGAAAACAGTGAGAAATACGGTCCACGCGGGCATGATGAGATGAACCAGGCGCGTAAGGCGGGGTATTTCGGCTGGCCGCTATTCGTGGCGGATAACCGTCCGTATCATGCCCGTACCTTCGCGGACAGCACCACCGGGGCACTGTTCGACCCGATGAAGCCGATCAACAACTCGCCACACAACACGGGCCTCACCGAGTTGCCCCCGGCGCAAAAAGCCTTTATCTACTACCCTTACGCTGACTCGCCCGAATTTGGCCCGATTGTGGGGAAAGGCGGGCGTAACGCCATGGGCGGCCCGGTTTATTACTACGACGATTATGCTGAATCGGCCGTAAAATTTCCCCGCGCTTATGACGGCAAATTCTTTGCCTACGACTGGATGCGCGACTGGATTCACCCGGTAACGATGGAGAAAAATGGCGACTTCGTGAAGATGGAGACGTTCATGCCCAGCACGAAGTTCTCGCACGTAATCGACATGCAGTTTGCTAATGATGGCTCGCTTTACACCCTTGAGTACGGCCAGCAGTGGTTTGCAGCCAATGCCGACGCCCGCCTGTCGCGCATTACGTACAATGCGGGCAACCGGAAACCCGTTGCCCTGGCCAGCGCCAGCAAAACAGTTGGTTCTGCCCCATTGACGGTGAAATTCGACTCGAAAGGGTCGATGGATTATGACGGCGATGCCCTGAAATATGCCTGGTCGTTCGGAAACGGAATCCCGAAGCAATCGACGGCTAACCCTACGGTTACCTTCAGCAAACCCGGTACGTATCCGGCCACACTCACGGTGACTGATGCGGCCGGGAATGTAGCGACGAAAACCATGGAGATAAAAGTTGGCAACGACGAGCCTAAGGTAGAAGTGGCCGTAGCCGGAAACAAGACCTTTTATTTCCCAGACAAGCCGGTTAAGTATTCGGTAAAAGTTGTTGATAAAGAAGACGGCAGCTTACAGAAAGGCATCAGTCCTGACGATGTAACCATGACGATTGATTACCTCGAAGGCTTCGACAAAACGATGCTGGCGCAGGGACACCAGGCCAATTTAGGGTTCTCGTCGGGAAAACGCCTGATCGAGTTGAGTGACTGCAAAGCCTGCCATGCCATCGATAAGAAATCGATTGGACCGGCTTATCTGGATGTTGCCAAGAAATACAAAGGTGCTTTCCAGATCGAAGGGAAACTGGCCCGCAAGGTCATTACCGGTGGTGGTGGTGTCTGGGGCGAACAAGCCATGAGTGCCCACCCGCAACTGAAAGAAAGCGAAGCGACCGACATGGTACGCTACATCCTTTCTTTAGCCGACGAAAAGAAAGCAAACCGCCAGCCACTGGCCGGTGATTATGTACCAGCCCAGCAAAAGAAGGACGGCTCATACATTCTGACCGCCAGCTATACCGACCGGGGCAACGGCGCGATTGGCCCATTGACGGGTTCAACGTCTTTAGCCCTGCGGTCGCCATCCGTAAAAGCGGTTTCGGCGGACGGCAAGCAGGATATTTTCCAGTATGACATTCCTAAACTGGGGCCAGCCGCCATCGGTACGAAATCGGGCAGCTATCTGGTGTTCAATGACATCGACCTGACGGGTATTCAGGGCCTGACTCCCTCCGTATTTGCCTCGACCGACCAGGTGGCGGGTGGCAAACTCGAAGCGCGGCTCGATTCACCAACGGGTACGTTACTGGGCGAAGCCGATGTTAAATCGGGTACGATGGGAGCCGTAAATCTGCCCTTCCGCCAACCGGTTTCGGGCGTTCATAAGCTCTACCTGATTTTCGTTAATCCCGAAGCCAAACAAAAACCCCTATTTGCGGTCGATAAAGTGCAGTTCTCGACACAGGGTATGTAAATCAGCCCGTAGATTTTTAAACGCGCAACGCCCCAGTCAGTCATGATTGGGGCGTTGCGCGTTTTTACAGACGTGAGTTTATCAATACCGAATTTCCCAGTACGGATTTTGGTGAGCGGTCATTTGCTCAGCAATGTATTTGCGGATCATCGTATCGTAGGCAACA
Source organism: Spirosoma humi (assembly GCF_054776575.1). NCBI lineage: Bacteria > Pseudomonadati > Bacteroidota > Cytophagia > Cytophagales > Cytophagaceae > Spirosoma > Spirosoma humi. Next base: position 607,154 of record NZ_BAAHBR010000017.1, on the reverse strand, counting down.
TCATCGATTTTCTTACCCTTCACTTTAGGTAGCTTAAGTTCATCGGCGGTAAGTGGTCTGAACGTTACATTAATGGCCTCAATGGTCAGATCGCCGTCGTTAACATCCAGTTCCAGAATTAATCCCGGCAGGCCATTAACCCGCTCGGGACCGGCGGGCACCGGGATATCCTGCGCAAACCAGGCCACTATTTTCTGCCCTTTTACGGGATCTTCCGTTTCGGCTTTCATGCAGATGTAGCCAGCCACTTCTTTGATCTGATTACCAATTTTCCAGACCGGCGCGTGCAATGAATCATCGATAACATAGGTTTTCCCGAGCATTTCAATGATGTCGGTTTTCTTGTCTTTCTCGGCATTTCGGTACAGAACAAACTCCGTTTTACGCCACGAGTATCCCCCCTCTTCGGGTTCATCGCTGTTGTAGGTATACAGACTTTCGTTGGCGTTGAACAACAGCTTCATTTTGAGTCCCTTGTTGTCTTCTTCCCAGTTTTTCCAGGTCTGCGCCATCCGGTCCCGCTGTTCCCGACTCAAAAATGTCATTCGGTTGGTAATCTTCAGCCAGTGCTCTTTGCGAACATAGGTAACAACGCCCTCGGTTTTCTGGGCCATTGCGGCCGAACCGGTTAACAGGCACAGAAGTACAAGTAGTTTTTTCATGGTAGATAGTTGATTAAAATCAAAAGAAGCCATCCCGGCGCATTTTGGCCTGAACACCCCGCATGTTATACGTAAAGCCGATGGTGAAATACCGGGCCAGCGTTTGGATCGTTTCTGACTGCGTGTAGTTGACGCCCCGATTCAATGTCACGGCCACATTCCGATTCAGCATATCGATTGCCGTCAGCCGAATTTCAGCCCGTTTCGCTTTGCCCAGTATGTGGTACACGGACGCATTCCAGATCGGAATTCGCTGATCAAAATCTAATTGCTCATTCTTGGTAACTCGGTAGTTCATGCTCGTATTGATGTAAAAATCATGCGGCAGCTTCAGGTTCAGATCACCACTAAAGTTATTGTTCGTAAAGGTTTGATTCCGGTTAGCGCTAATGGAAAACTGCGTGTTGTTCAGATTAACGTTCGCGTTTCCGTAGAAGGTCAGCCATTCGGTTGGCGTCAGACTCAGGCGAGTACCCACGTAATAACTCTGGGTGCGGGTGTCGTTGATGACATCGTTGATGCGGGTCGGGTTATTGGTAAAGTTCAAACTGGTGTTGAGATCGAGCGTTGCTTTTGTTTTCTTCAACGGAAAGCCGAAGCCAACGTAGGAGCCAAGATTCTGCCCACCCGACAGGTTCTCGGGTGTAATGACCGTAATCAGCGTTTGGGGGTCCGTCCGCTGGCTATACACAATCTGGTTGACGTACTTGGTACCATTTACGCCAATATACATATTAATGAAACTCCCTGGGTTGAAGTAATTGAAGCCTATGTTCACGTTATGGCCCAACTGCGGCAGGAGGTTTGGACTACCCTGGTTGATGTATAAAGGGTTACTATTGTTACGAACAGGCTGCAAATCCCGCGATGTCGGTATCTGAACGCTCACGCTGTAGCCTCCGTACAGGTATCTGTTGTTTTTCAGATCATAGTTCAGACCAACGTTAGGGATCGCGGTCGTGAATACCCGGCTGATAGGCGTAAACGTGGCCGATGTCTGATCGGGAGCGAACTGCCCATTGAGCGTAAACCGCTGACCAGCCAAACCCACCGATAGGTTCAATCCTTTGTACGAGTACCGAACACTACTGCCCAGCCGGTTGTACACGTAATTGTTTTTGTAATATAGACTTAATGTATCGTTGCGGACATACCGGGAATCGCCCCGATTAAACACGTCACGATCAACCTCATCATACCGGAGACTGAAATTGAAGAACGTTTCCCAGGTGAACCGCTTGGCAAATGGCTCAACGTATTGCAAACTGGCTTTGTATTCGCTGCGGACAATGTCGTTGCGCTGATCCTGGTGAATATCGGCGGACTTGTCGGCTGCGGTGATCGGCCCGGAATACGTATTCTCGGAATCCAGAATCAGGTTTGCGTCGTTGGTATTCACCTCATACGTAGCACTAGCGGCAATACTCCGCCCTTTCTTGTGCATCTTGTGCCTGAAAATAAGGGAGTTGGATGTGGCAAACTGGCGCTGATCGCTGGCGTTAGTACTTTCGTTGCGCGTGGCAGCTCCATTGCTGCGTACCAAATCCTGAATTCGAAAAAGACGGGCGTTTCCCGTTCCGTAACGGCTGTTATTGATAAAAATCAACGTATTGAGTGTGTCGAGCTGTTTTTCGTAGCGTAAACTCACCCGATGATTTCCGTTGAAATTAACCTGATTACTCGTTTCGTTTGTAGAGTAAGTGCTCTGGGGCAGCGTTACATCCCGAAGCCGCTGGGCGTCCAGTTCCAGCCGGGTTTGGTTGTAGTAGTAACTCCCACTCCACTTTTTCTCTTTTGTATCGAAGTTGTAATTGGCACCACCAGCCGCGTTGTTGGAGAAACCAACGCCTTGTCGTCCACTCACTGGAATACCCAGTCCTTCATCACCACTGTCGGAAAAATAAAAGAAGTTACCTCCGCTGAAACCGAAATCGGCGTTCTGGTTGGAGTTGTAGGCATTACTCCCCCGAAAATCCTGATAATCATCGCGTGAGAGTCCCTGCTGGTTCGTGTTATTGCCCAGACCAACCAGCGAAAACTGATGCTTGGCGTTAAACTTATTGTAAATACCCTTCGCTTCGGCCCGCGCCGACACATTGTTGGACGCTGGCCCTCCGGCTGCGGTTACTTTGCCAAAACCACCTTTTTTAAATTCTTCTTTCAGTTCCAGGTTGATGGTTTTCTCCTTCTTGCCATCATCGACACCCGTCAGCTTGGCTTGTTCCGTTTTATCGTTGAACACCTGCACTTTGGTAATGGCTTCGGCCTGCAGGTTTTTAGTAGCCTGCTTGGGGTCATTGCCAAAAAAGTTCTTGCCATCCACCGTCAGCTTTTTTACTTCCTGACCCTGTGCCCGAATATTGCCATCCTGGTCGATCTGCACACCGGGCAACTTGCGTAGCAAATCTTCGACGGTTGAGCCGGGCGGTACTTTAAACGAGCTCGCGTTATACTCGATGGTGTCGCCTTTGATGGTTAGTGGTGCCTTGGCCGTTCTCACGACCACTTCCATCAGCTCCCTGGTTATAGGCTTAAGTTTCAGAGGCCCAAGATCGACAACGGCTTCGGTAGCGGGCTTGATGACTGCATTGTAAGGAATAAGGCCGACGTACGAAACCTTCAGGACATACGTACCTACCTTGATGTTCTTGAATGAAAATGAGCCATTGTCGCCTGTGCGGGTGAAGTTCACGAGCGATGAATCTTTGGCGCTCAGCAGCATAACCGTCGAGGATGGCAGCGGGACGGAGGAGGTGTCGACGGCTCTACCCTGTAACGTAAAACGGGTTAGACCGGGTGGATTTTGCGCATAGAGGGCGGTAGAAAGCAGGCATAGCAATGCCAGCAGGAAGAAGTTTTTCATCCGGGAAAAGGGAAAAGGTTGTGGGATAAGCAAAGCTAAGCGCAATAGTGCCAAATGCGCACACTGTTAACGTTTTTTAACTAAATTTATAGTAGTGAATTTAGTTAAAGGCTAACAGCATTGATAATGAGTCATTTTTAAACTAAAACGTTGCTTGTAGTAGCTTATAGGATGCCCATTTGCGGAGAATTCCATACGAAAAGAGAAACTTTTTGGAAAATCGTACTACTGAGCCGGAAAAGACGACGCCAGCACGTCCCGAATGGCTCGGGCTTTCAGTAAACACTCCTCCCACTCCTGCTCTGGTTCGGCATCGTAGGTAATGGCACTACCGACCGAGAAAGACGCATACCCGGTCTGAGCATTGTAGAGCAGCGTTCGAATAACAACGCTGAAATCAAAATCAGCATCGGGGGTTATGAAACCGATAGCCCCCGAATACACGCCCCGGCGACTAACTTCCAGTTCGTCGATCAACTGCATGGAGCGAATTTTGGGGGCTCCGGTCATACTCCCCATCGGAAAGGCATTGCGAATGGCTTCGGCCCAGGAAACGCGCTCGTGCAGCGTGGCCGAAACCGTCGAAATCATTTGAAACACCTGCTGAAATCCGTAAATACCGAATAGTTCATCGACCCCTATCGAGCCAGTTTTCGCACTACGGGCAAGGTCGTTCCGAACCAGATCAACAATCATCAGGTTTTCGGCCCGCTCCTTCTCCGAGTTGAGCAGGTAAGCGCGCAGGGCCGCATCTTCGTCGGGCGTTTGTCCGCGCCGAACGGTTCCTTTAATGGGCTGCGACAGAATCCGGCTGCCTGTTTTCTTCAAAAACCGTTCGGGCGAAGCTCCCATCACATAGCGGTCGCCCAACTTCATAAAACTCGAAAACGGCATGGGTGATCGCTCATTCAAAGCACGGTATGTCTGCAACGGATCGAGGTGGCCTGCCTGCTGGATGAAAAACTCGATGCAGTAGTTCAGTTCATACACATCGCCCGCCCGAATGTGATCTTGGATCCGGCGAACAGCCCCCAAATAATCTTCCGGTAACACTCGGCATTGAATACCTTCGGGGGAAGCAGGAGAAGCTACCGAAGGAGCAATCGGCGTGAAGGATCGTAATTGCTTCAATAGGGCGCTGGTGTCGCCCTCCCCCTGGATAATTAGCGCATCGCCCAAAACGTCGGATTGTTCGAAATCGATAATCCACGCTGGCTCAACAAAATAAGCATCCGGAAACTGAAGTCGATCCGGGTTACGGCTGGTCAGGTCTTCCAGTTGATTCTTGAGATCGTAGCTTAAGTAACCGACTAGATAGGTTGGTTTTTCGCAGTGAGCCTGCTGGAGTAGGTCAAACGCATCGCGCCCAGCGGCCTCTTCCCCCGAAAACGAAATGACCCGTTTCGCCCCGACGAAAAGCCGGTTGGGAAAGGGGTCATTTGGGTAATCGATTCCGTTGTTATTCAGAAAGGCAACAAATCCGTTTTCGTGAGCTTCTTCGGCGATTGCCCAGGCCAGCGCCTGCCAACGCCAGTTCAACAGGTCTTCAACCGACACACGAACGCTATTCATTGTTAAACGGGTAACAGCCGGACATCAACCGCGATATCTTTGCCTTCAGCATTACGGCCAACGGTGAACTCAACCTCATCGTCTACCTGTAATTCATTGAAGTCGGTATCGATCAGGCTGGTGTAGTGAAAAAACAGGTTGTTGGGCGGATAGTTCACAAAACCATACCCTGTCTTCAGGCTACGGATCGTACTGATTTTCCGTCCTTCAGGATCATCATCTATTGCGTCGGCAAGGTTATAATTTGGTTCGTCGGACGCTGGATACGCTTCTTCATAGGCATCGCCCGCACTGAGTTCGCCAAAGCTATTTCCATTGCTGAAGGTACTCCCATTGCCAGCTATCGCCGTGAAGGTGGGCCGGGCCTGCTGCTTCACAAACAAATTCTGAATAACCAAATCATTCCGACGACTCCGGTCGTCAATCAGGCCGTGCATCGCCACCGGATACGAAACTTCTTCCAGTAGATCCTGCGATGTCCGGGTCACCTGCTTTTCTCCCTGTTCGTTCAGGAATTCAAAATCCCAGCTCAGGACCATAATTCGTGAGCCAAGGGTATTGAGCTTCCGGATGAGCGGCACATAATCGCCATCTGACGTAATGAGCACGACAACATCGAATTTCTTATACTGGGCAAGTTCAAAAGCTTCCAGTGCCAGCCACACATCGATCCCTTTTTCCTGCCGGTACCCTTGATACGTTTTTACGGGTAAGTAGTGCGTAACCACCCCTTCCGACATCAAAATATCATCGAACAGGCGATCGTAAAATAGTTGATTACCCCGCTGATTGGCTTCATGGGCATTGAGCCGCCCCCGAAAATAATGTGCGTCTACGATTTGGCAAAGGCGTTCATTTACGCCCTCCTCTTCGGCTACCTGCCGACGAATGAAGGCATGCAGACCCGAAATACTGATGCGACTGCGACGTTCGTGAGAATAGTTATAGTAGTTGCTTACGTGTAGAAAATAATTACCGTCATAAAAAACCCCGATACGGGTCAGTCTTGATGCTTCTGCTGGCATGTTATTTAGTAAGAGTTATTAGGTGTATGTTTATTATGTACTCGATTAATGATAGTTGTTATCTTTTACGGTTATCTGTCTGAGTCGGTAGAACTAACTTATACGAACAGCTTTCTTTTACAGGCACTTGAAGAAACAGTACATTAATAAATGCAGCCGAAACGAATACGGTAAATGATGATATGGATATTGATAGAAACGGTAAAAACAGCTATACAAGAACTCTGCTGCAAAAGTAGCATATTTTCGTTTGCAATACGCTGTGACCGTATCTTTGTCGGAATTCTCTTATTCACTGTATGCAAAAGATAGTATTTGTTGACCGTGACGGTACGCTCATTGCCGAGCCACAGCCCGATCAACAGGTTGACTCCCTGGCCAAACTCGACTATATTCCGAAAGCGATTTCGGCTATGCGAAAAATCGCCGAAGACACGGATTACGAATTGGTCATGGTGACCAATCAGGATGGGCTCGGTACCGATTCGTTCCCCGAAGACACATTCTGGCCCGCCCACAATAAGATGATGGATACTTTTGCGGGCGAAAATGTCCATTTCGCAGCCGTCCATATTGACCGCCATTTCCCGCGCGACAATTCGACAACCCGCAAGCCGGGCATCGGCATGCTGACGCAGTACTTCGAGGCTGGCTATGACCTGGCTAATAGTTACGTGATCGGCGATCGGCTCACGGATGTTCAACTGGCCGTTAACCTGGGAGCTAAAGCTATTCTATTCCTGCCGCCCAACGGTTTGTCTACGGTACAAGCCGCCGATGTGGATGGCCTGACCGATGCGATGCAGGACGCCATCGCGCTTAAAACAGGCGATTGGGATGAAATATATGAATTTCTTCGCCTGCCCGCCCGCACCGCCACCGTTGAACGAAATACGAAAGAAACACAGATTCGGGTTGAGTTGAACCTCGACGGGCGCGGTCGTGCCGACATCCACACGGGTCTCGGCTTTTTCGATCACATGCTCGATCAGGTAGCGAAACACTCCGGTGCCGATCTTACCATCCGGGTTGATGGCGATCTGCATATCGATGAACACCACACCATTGAAGACACCGCGCTGGCATTGGGCGAAGCTTACCGTCGCGCTCTTGGCGACAAACGGGGCATTAGCCGTTATGGTTTTTTATTGCCCATGGATGAAGCCCTGGCCCAGGTAGGCATTGATTTTTCGGGGCGCCCGTGGCTGGTCTGGAGTGCCGAGTTCAAGCGGGAGAAAATCGGCGATATGCCCACCGAAATGTTTTACCATTTTTTCAAATCGTTCTCAGACACAGCCCTTTGCAACCTGAACATCAAGGTCGAAGGCGATAATGAGCACCATAAGATCGAAGCCATTTTCAAGGCATTCGCCAAATCAATAAAGATGGCCGTTCGGCGTGATATCAACGAATTGGATAACCTACCCAGCACGAAAGGAGTTTTATAAACAAAAAATCGGCAAGGTCTTGGTAACCCGATAGGTTTAAAATCAAAAGGCTATCGTATTTTTGCAACAGCATTCAACTGAAAACTGACATGGATTTATCAACACCTTTGACACTTCTGTTTTACGCAGTATTACTCACTGCTTCGTTCATAACGGGCCGCTGGTTAGAGCGCAATGACCGGAAGTACTAAGCTGGTTTATGGGTTACGGGTTAGCCTTCACGTTTTTTGATGCTGCCTCCGCTAGCTGGAAGGCCAACTCGTAAACCCTAAACGACAGTCCATTCGCCAAGTACATGCTCAGTACCCTTACCCGTTGGTTGTTTAAACGATGTGGATGGCGGGTCGTTGGCCCTGTCCCAACTGTTCCGAAAGCGATTTGGGTAGTGGCTCCGCACACGACCAACTGGGATTTCCTGCTCGGCCTTGGCATAAGACCAACCATCCATATCTGGATTCAGTACCTGGCCAAAAGTTCGCTTTTCAAGTGGTATTCAGGCTGGTTATTCCGGGCATTAGGTGGCAAACCTGTCTATCGGGACAAGTCCCACAATTTAGTCGATGCAACGGCGGAGGTCTTCAACCAGAGTGAACGTCTCCACATTTGCATTGCCCCCGAAGGCACGCGCAGCAATGTCGACAAGCTCAAAACGGGTTTTTATTACATCGCCCTCAAGGCCAACGTCCCGCTTATTCTGGTTGGTTTCGACTGGCCCCGCAAACTCATTCTCCTGAGTGAGCCCCTCTACGTAACCGGCCATTACGCAACCGACATGCTTCCTTTCTACGCCTTCTTTTCACAGGTACATGGCATCAAAAAAGACTGGCTGAAACAGTGGGAAGATACGGGTATGATTGCCTGAATGCTCCCTTTTAGCCGTTCATAGCCGTACGATTCAGGCGTTTTAGTCAACTGAAGCGTTTTGGCAAGCACCCTTTTTTAGTATCCTTCCTACATAGACCGTGTCATGCAAAACCTTAAGATTGCGACCGCGCAATTTGAAAATGCGAGTGGCGACAAGGCGTACAATCTCCACGTTATTGAAACCCTTTCGGCCAGAGCAGCTCAACAGGGCGCTCAGGTTATTGCTTTCCATGAGTGCTCCATTACTGGGTATACGTTTGCCCGGCATCTGTCCAGGGAACAACTGCTGGCAATAGCCGAATATATTCCGGAAGGAGATAGCCTTGGGGCACTAACGCAGATTGCCCGCGCCAACGATATCGTTATTTTGGCTGGCTTATTTGAGAAAGATCAGGAGGACCGGCTTTTCAAGGCCTACGTGTGTGTCGATAAGAACGGATTAGTGGCCAAGTACCGCAAACTGCATCCGTTCATCAACCCGCATTTATTGCCTGGCAACGAGTATGTTGTCTTTGATTTACTGGGCTGGAAATGCGGTATTCTTATCTGCTACGACAACAATGTTGTCGAGAACGTCCGGGCGACAGCTCTGCTGGGTGCCGATATTATTTTTATGCCCCACGTAACGATGCTGACGCCCTCTACGCGCCCCGGAGCCGGTTTTGCCGACCCGGCACTCTGGTATAACCGACAAAATGACCCAACTTCCCTACGACTGGAATTCGACGGTATGAAAGGGCGCGCCTGGCTCATGAAATGGCTGCCTGCCCGTGCTTACGATAATGGGATTTACGTTGTATTCGCCAACCCCATCGGCATGGATGATGATCAGTTAAAAAATGGTTGCTCAATGATCATTGATCCTTTTGGCGATGTAATAGCCGAATGCCGGGAATTGGACAATGCGATCGCCATAGCTACCTGTACGCCGGATAAACTGCAAAATGCAGGTGGCTATCGATATCGGAAAGCGCGACGGCCTGATCTGTACCGGGACATCATTAGCCAGGACCATTCACCCGAGCAAAAAGTCGTGTGGCTGAATGCTACAAATGAACCAAATCAATCCGAATAACTATCTATAAATCAGAAGCCTTACCCATTTTGTAAGGCTTCGACCATCAATCGGCCTGCGCGTTCCGAAGCGCCGGGAAGACCCATTTTCTTCTGCACGTCGGCATAACCACCCAACAAAATGGAACGGCCATCCTGGCCCGGTAAAATGCGTTGAAGTTCGGCCGTGATGTGATCGGGGGTGAGGTCGTTTTGAATTAGCTCCTTCACCACTTCATGGTCCGCAATCAGGTTGACGAGCGAAATATAAGGCACTGCGATCAGGTTTTTGGCAATCGCATAACTGATACCGGTTGTTTTGTAACACACGACCTGCGGAATGTTGAGCAGGGCCGTTTCGAGGGTAGCCGTGCCGGAGGTAACGAGGGCCGCCGTGGCTATGTGCAGTAAATCATAGGCGGCATCATCCACACGCAGTACGGTAGGATAATCGGCCAGAAGGGTATCATACAGCGAAGCAGGCAGATTACTCACGGTACCAACGACAAACTGATAAGTCGGGAAGTAAGCAACGGCCCGCAGCATTAGTGGCAGAATGGAGGTAATTTCCTGGTGGCGGCTACCAGGCAGAAGCGCAATGACCGGACGCGCATCGACACCTATTTCCCGACGGAAAGATGGATTGGGCTTGAAGTCGGCAAGGGCATCGAGTAAAGGGTTACCGACGTATTCCACCTGGTAGTCGTACTTAGCGAAGAACGCCGTCTCAAAAGGTAAAATAGTAAACAGCTTGTCGACCGTTGCCTTTATCTTGAGCGCCCGACGCTGATTCCAGGCCCATACCTTTGGCGAGATATAATAGAACACCCGAATCCCATGCTTTTTGGCAAAACGCGCCATCCGCAGATTGAACCCGGCATAATCGATCAGAATAAGCACGTCAGGCCGATTCGCCAACAAATCAGCCTGACACTCACGCAGAATCCGGCGAATGGTACCCAGATTTTTTACGACCTCCAGAAACCCCATAAACGCCATTTCGCGATAATGGCGTACCAGTACCGTTCCGGCAGCTTCCATCTGCTCACCACCGTACGCCCTGAACGTAGCCTGACTGTCGTATGAGCGAATGGCCCGAACAAGATTGGCCCCGTGCAGATCGCCCGAGCGTTCCCCGGCAATGAGGTAGTATTTCACAAATACACCGATTTATTCACCAAAATAATCCACAAAGTTTTTGGGAGTTTCATAGAGCCGCAGCTGGTGCAGGTGGGCTTCCGTTACGGGTTCGAGCGCCCGTTCGAGAATCTTCCAGATTTCCATGATGAAGATTTCACAACTGGCCATTTTACCCTGCATAAAATCCACATCGAGGTTCAGGTTTTTATGATCCACTTTCTCGATCACTTCCCGTTTAACAATGTCGCCCAGCAATTTCAGGTCGATCACGAAGCCCGTACCGGGATCCGGTTCGCCCTTTACGGTTACGATCAATTCGAAGTTATGCCCATGCCAGTTTATGTTCGCACAGGGGCCAAATACTTCTTTGTTCCGCTCTTCTGACCAGGCTGGATTGTAGAGCCGGTGAGCCGCGTTGAAATGTTCAATTCTGTTAATATAGACCATTTTTCTGGTTTAGATGGGGCGGTTGCCAGAAACGCCGATTTGAAAAATAAACCGCAAAGGTACAAAAAAGGTGCGAACAGTACAGAGGCCTACTGTATCGAAAATCCAGGCAGTAGCCAGCCTGTAAGCGCCTTGTCCATATAAAATAAATCCAATTTAATCAGGAAATACGCTATTCCTTTGTCCGTCTAAAAACCCGTATCTTTACAGCCACTTTTGCATAACCTCTTCAACTACTTATCTAATTATCACCACGAATACCTTTACGACTACCCTTTTATGATCATCGTTACTGGAGCCGCCGGTTTTATTGGAAGCTGTTTAATCAGCAAGCTGAATCAGGAAAACTTCAATTTCATCATCGCTGTTGATGATTTTTCAAATCCTGAAAAAGAGGCCAACCTAGCCGGGAAACGCATTCAGGAGCGTGTGGATCGAGAAGTGTTTTTCGACTGGCTCGATCAGAATTACCACGAGGTCGAGTTCATCTTTCACATTGGTGCCCGTACAGATACAACCGAGTTTGATCGGCAGATTTTCGAACACCTGAACGTTGAATATTCCAAGCAGATCTGGAACCGCTGTATTCAATACCAGATTCCGCTCGTATATGCCTCCTCAGCAGCTACCTACGGTCTGGGCGAGCTAGGCTACGATGACAACGAATCGCTGATTCCACAACTGAAACCACTCAACCCTTATGGCGATTCCAAAAACGAATTCGACATCTGGGCACTGGAGCAGGAACGCAAACCGTTTTTCTGGGCCGGGCTGAAATTCTTCAACGTTTACGGTCCGAACGAGTACCACAAAGGCCGGATGGCGTCGGTCATTTTCCATACCTTCCGACAAATTAAGGAATCCGGGAAAATGAAATTGTTTCGGTCGCACAACCCTGACTTCGCCGATGGGGAACAAATGCGCGATTTCGTTTATGTGAAAGATGTGGTCGACGTGTGTTCGTTTCTGATGCACCACCGGCGAAATTCAGGCATTTATAACCTGGGCAGCGGTAAGGCCCGTACCTTCCTCGACCTGGCCCGCAACACGTTTAAGGCGCTTGACCTTGAGCCCGATATCAGTTTCGTGGACACGCCCATTGACATTCGCGACAAATACCAGTATTTCACGCAGGCTAACATGGCTAAACTTCGCTCGATTGGCTACGACCGGCCATTTTCGTCGCTGGAAGATGGCATTTCCGATTACGTAAAAAACTACCTGAGCCAAGGCAAGTATCTATAATTCGCTACCGCTTACAGAACGAAGCCGGTCTATAGCTCTCAACTATAGACCGGCTTCGTTCTGTATACACGATGACGTTTATCAAGTCGATTGGCCGTAACACCCGTTCATCGATCGTTCAGCCTGGATGTGTAAACTAGCAGATTGACGCTGGCAGCAATAACTCGCTGGTGAAGGCAAAATCCTGCCAGTCGAGCCGTAAGTTTCCGCCAAGCAGTACGGTCAGCCGGTGACTGATCCAAAGGCCTAACCCATGCCCTTCCTTAAGCGGATCGGCCCTGAAATACGGTTGCATCAGATCAAGCGTAGGCCCACTGGCACGAGCCGTCTGGTTCCGTATCCGAATGCGCCAACCCGTCGAATATGTTGCCTGAATCTGCACCGAACTCCCCGTAACGGCATATTTGATGGCATTTTCGATCAGGTTCAGCAGAACGTGTTCCAGCTTGACAGCATCCGTCAATGTTGGCACCGATTCATCTGTCTCCAGATACGTAGTGACCTCATACTCAACCGACAGGCTCGTTAGTTGGGACAAGCATTGACTGATCAATTGGGGAACATCGACTTCACTCAGTCGGAGGGGTTGTGCCGACTCTTCGGGACGGCTGAGAGTGAGAAACTCACCGAGCAGTCGGGTCAATCGGCTGACTTCATCCAACTGGCTGGCCAAAAATGGCTTCACCGCGCCGGAAACCCGTTCGTCACCGAGGGTTACTTCAAGGCCCGTTTTCATGATCGTCAACGGGGTTCGCAATTCGTGAGCAGCCGCGCCAAAGAAATTCCGTTGCAGGTCAACATTTTCCCGAATCCGGCCCAGCATCCGATTCAATGTATCCGTCAGTTGGTACACCTCATCGCGTGATTTTGGCAGCGTAATCTGGCTATCGTCCGTAGCATTACTTATCCTGTTTGCCTGATCGACAATAGACTGAATAGGGCGTAACAACCACCCCGCCACCGCGTAACCAGCCCCGAAAGCGCATGCCAGACTCAACAACCAGCCCAGACCGAAGACCCAGCGCAACTGATTTATGTCCTGACGCAAACTCATGTCGGCTACCGATAAGGTTAGCCGGATCTGTCCATCGGGAGCCTGCTCTGTAGTTGCCTGCGTCGTTACGGCGCGGTATGAAAAGCGCTGCGAGTCCTGACGCTGATCTGGACCGGATTTATCCGGAAAGCCCGGACTTCTGAACAACTCACGAGTACGGCCATAGGCATGATACATGACCAGCATCCGCTCCCGGTCGGTGGGTAAGGGCAAAATAACCGGATCAACGCTAACCATCGACAATAGCCATTGGGCGCGGGTCTGGAGTGCCCGATCAAATGCCGTTCGTAAACTCGTTTCGGCACGGTTGAGCATTAACCAGCCAGCCAGCAGACTAATGCCGGCAAACACCGCCGTAACGGCCAGCACGATACGGCTACGAAGGCTCATGCCGTTTTGAGCCGATAACCCCGGCCAATTAGCGTCTCGATTAAGCCCGTGTTCCCGATAGTATCAAGCTTTTTTCGTAACTGGTAAATATGCACTTCGATGACATTGCTGCCCATGTCGAAGTCGACCGCCCAGACTTTCTCAGCAATTTCATTTTTGGTGACCAGTTGGCCGGCCTTTCGCATCAGCAGTTCAAGCAACGCAAACTCTCGATTAGTCAGATCAAGGGTTGTCTTACTTTTCACAACTTCGTGGGTAATGAGGTGCATCTCCAGATCGGACACCCGCAAAACCACATCATTACTTGTCGCGCTTTTACGTTGCAGTACCCTGATCCTGGCTAATAACTCGTTGAAATCAAAGGGCTTGCGCAAATAATCGACCGCGCCTAAATCCAGACCTTGCACAACCTTATCCGGATCACTTAACGCCGACAGAATCATCACGGGAACAGTCAGCCCAAACGCCCGCAGATTTTGTAATACCTCGAACCCCGTTTGTCCCGGCAGCATCAGATCGAGCAGTACCAGATCGTACAAGCCCCCTGCAATATGGTCGAGGCCTTCCGATCCGGAATGGGTCAAATCGGCCACGTGACCATGCTGCTCCAGCCCCTGTTTAATAAACCGGGCCAGTTTTCGTTCATCTTCAATGACTAATATCTTCACGATGGTAAGTGCGTACAGACTATGTACGATATAACCCGGTGCAACGTCAACTAGTTAATGTTGCACCGGATTATATCGTATAAGCCCTACTGTCCGTCAACCACTAGCGTACTAAATACTGATGACCATTGATGGTTAGCACCGAAGCCCGCAGTACTTTCACTCTTTCCAGCTGAACCTGACCATCGCGAAGCGTTTTAGGGTACCCCTGTACGGTGATCGTACTTCCTTTTTTAACCAGATCCGTTAGCTGGTAGGCCACGTGCGACGGCATACTGACCACGGTTTTATCATCCAGCACTAATCCGTTGACGCGCCCTTCCCTATCGAGTCGGTAATCGGCAATTTTCCCCGTGGCTGTTGTCAAAGCAGGCACATCGGGCGTTATGGCCGGGGGAACCGGGGGCGAATCGAGCACGGTTGTTTTACCCGCCGTCAGGCTATTCATTCTAAATCGCGTTTCACCGGTGGGTGTTGTTTCGGTATACCCCGTTACGCTCACCGTACTACCCACCTTGATAGCTTTCTGAACCTGTGTACCCAAATGGGGCGGAAACTTTACGGTGATGGCCGAGCCAGAACCCGCATTGAGTGTGAAGCCGTCCAGGATAAAATCATCATTGCCGGTAAGCTGCCCTACGGTGCCCGAAACGGTCGTTAGCGAGGTAAGCCCATTCATCTGACGGTCTCTGCCGGGACCAAGTTCATCACGATTTGCTCCCGGGCCGGGCCGGCCGGGCCGACGACCGGGGCCACCCGGAGGAGGCCCAGCCGGACCATCGACACCCGGTAGGTTTTGGACTACGGGCGGTCCGTCCAGACTTTGAGCGTGCACGAAAGGAGAAGCTAAAGCCAGGGCAAGGGCAACGGTAGCGATTAATTTAGGGTTGGTTTCCATAAGTCAATTATTGTTTACTGGTTGATTACGGAAGCAAAGCTAGAATCGCGGTTTAAAGCCTGTCTGAACTAAAAATTAATTTTCCTTCATACTGCGTTTTACTCCCAAATGATTTCGATGACTTCTTTTTTCAAATCCACCGTCGTTTGTTTTTCATCCGTTGACCGGCGCAGAATCAGTTTACCATTGTTCACCTTGGCCGCTTCCTGTTGTAACACGTGGGTAGCGTCTTTCTTATGAAATACCGATACCGTCAACTCACTGGTATCAATGGGCAGCGTCACTGTTTTACCGCTGGCCTGCACAACCCGTGGTGCAGCCGGTAATGGCTGATTACGCAGCAAAGCCAGCGCCCGCGATGCCTGCGGTACACCATACCCGACGTAGTTATTTCCGTATGGATACAGGTGTGCCGATTTTTCGATAATGGCCATTACCTCCTTATTCGTTAGTTTCGGATTCGCCTGCATGATACAGGCCGCAAATCCGGTGATGACGGGCGCCGACAGTGAGGTACCATAGAGCGAAAAGCAGGCTACGTTTGGCTTCAAATACGGTAAACTTTCCGGCCCGATACTACTGTAGCCAATGCGATTCCAAAGGCGGGCATTGGTGGCTCCAATAGCCAGCACACCCTGCGCATCGGCGGGCGTGCTGATGATTCGCCAGGAGCGATCTTCTCCCTCATTTCCGGCCGATACAATGATTAAGATGCCTTTCTTGTCGGCAGCGATCTGGGCAGCCTGACTAATGAGGCTTGTATGGCCGTCCATCTGGCCCGGCTCGTAATTGTCTTTAGGGTTACTCATGCCCTTTGCATACCCCAGCGATGTGTTGATGAGCCGAACACCCAGGCTGTCCATCCATTCCATGGCCGCGACCCAGTTATCCTCCTCACCCCGATACTCCCGATTGCCCTGATCGCTGCGGGCGAGGTAAAACGTTGCATCCGTAGCCAGCCCAAACTGAATATTTTCGGTTGGGTCACTGCCGGCTATCGCGGCCAGCACCTCTGTCCCATGAAAATCGGCATTGGATTCCAGGGTGCGGAACAGATCACTGTGGGTCTTCTTTTCATTCACGTAATCGCGCACACGCTTTACACCGTCACGGGCGAAAACGTGCTTGAGCGCATTCGCCGAATCAGCACCAAAAAATCCGGCGTCAATAACGCCAACGTTTACAAACCGGCCCGTCAAACCAGCTCTCGTAAAATCAGGGGCCTGAATCTGCGACATGACAGGAGCCATGTTCAGGGTTGCCGGTAAGGAAGTCGAGGTGATCACAATAGCCGGATCGATAGGGTGAATGGCTTTCACAAACGGCATTTTTATAACCTTTGCATATTGGTCAGGCGTCAACCGAACCGATACCGCATTGAGCCACCTCGACTGACAGATGGGTTGAATCCCCGCCTGCTTAAGCTCATTCAGGTAGACCGTCGAAACGGGCTGATCGGTATCGTCTACCGGCAAATTCTGTAATTTTCGCCCGGCAATAGCCGTTGGCGACAAGGCCACAGCCGACGCCTGGTCTTTATTTTGAAGTAAAATCCAGTATTTGGGCAGGTGTCTATCCGTTGGGGTCAGGCCGGGATTAGCCTGTGCAGGCAAGGCTATAAGGGCCGCACTCTGTAGAAAAAACACCAATAAAAAGAACAGTCCAACTAATCGAGTCGTCATGGTTAGTTTAGGAAGAGAATAAACAGGCTGTTTGCTTTAACGATAAACGGGCTATAGCCTAAACAAGAAAATGCACGGAAACTCTTGCTGGTTTTGAGTTTCTTTGCAAACTTAATCACAAACGCGCCCTCAATAGTCACTATATGCGTTATCTACCGATTGATAATCAACTTTTTGTTCACAATCGCCAGCGGCTCACGGCTTTGCTGAAACCCAAATCGCTGGTAGTGGTCAATGCCAACGACATTTTGCCGACCAATGCGGATGGTACGATGGCCTTTCGCCAGAATAACGACCTCTTTTATCTAACGGGTGTCGATCAGGAAGAAACACGGCTGGTCCTGTTTCCCGAACATCCTGATCCAAAATTCCGGGAAGTTCTTTTTCTGCGCGAAACCAGCGAACTGATCGAAATATGGGAAGGCCATAAACTGACCAAAGCCGAAGCAGAACAGGTGACGGGTTTGCCCCAAAAGCAGGTTTACTGGATGCATCAGTTCGAGCAGATTTTTGGACAGATGGTCTTTGAGGCCAACCATATTTACTTGAATACCAACGAACACACGCGCGCCACGGTGGACGTTCAAAGCCGGGATGCCCGATACATTACCGAATTTCGGGAAAAATACCCGCTGCATCAGTTAGAACGGCTGGCTCCCTTGATGCACCACCTTCGGGCCATCAAACAACCGCAGGAACTTCCCCTGATTCAGACGGCCATTGATATCACGGACAACATGTTTCGGCGGCTTCTGGGTTTTATCAAACCTGGTGTCTGGGAGTACGAGATCGAGGCTGAAATGATGCATGAATTTCTGCGTAACCGATCGCGGGGAGCTGCCTATTCGCCCATTATTGCGTCGGGTGCCAACGCCTGCGTGTTGCATTATATCGACAACAGCCAGCAGTGTCAGGACGGTGACGTCATTCTGCTCGATATTGGTGCGGAATACGCCAATTACAACGCGGATATGACTCGCTCGGTGCCTGTAAACGGACGATTTACGACTCGCCAACGGGCCGTTTATGAGGCTGTGCTACGTGTAATGAAGGAGGCCACGCAGATGCTCAGACCCGGCAATTTGTGGGACGAGTACCACCGTGAAGTAGGCAAGGTAATGGAATCTGAGTTGATTGGACTGGGCTTGCTTGACCGAACCGACGTTCAGAATCAGAACCCCGACGCTCCCTTGTACAAGAAATACTTCATGCACGGCACCTCGCACTTCCTGGGTCTCGATGTACACGATGTAGGTAATAAATACCGAAAAATGGAGCCGGGTATGGTCTTTACGGTTGAACCGGGCATTTACATCCGGGAAGAGAAACTGGGTGTACGCCTTGAGAACAACGTACTTATCACCGAATCAGGTAATATTGACCTGATGAAGAACATCCCGCTCGAAGCGGAGGAAATAGAACAACTGATGAACTAACTTTTGATGGCCGATTGACAACGTACGGTTCAGCACTAACGTACAAATGTATACGTTGCCAATCGGCCATCATACCTTATTTTGCCTTCGACTGCTCACGTTCGAGCGCGATGTTCAGGCTGGAATAGATCCGGCGTATGGCAGTTTCCAGGCGTTCCCAACCGGTATCGGAGCGGAGGTCGATATCGCCAATATGGTCCCTCTGGGTGCTGTTAAGCACAATATTGGTCACTGCAGCGACCATCAAGCTAGTAATTGCCAGTGGATCAAAGTCTGAATAAGGCGCTAGCTTAGCAACCATACTTTTGTAGGACTGATCCCGAAAATCGGCAAGCCGGCGAGCCAGCTCGGTTTCGCCGTTTGACATTTCCCAACGAATAAGCTCTTGTGAAGACTTACGTGTTCGAAATTCCCGCATGAACTGAATGGTGTATTCCGACCAGGCTTTACTGCGGGCCTCCGGTGCTAAATTATCCGGCACCGAATCCATGAACTTTTCATTGAACATGGAAAGGAAGAAACCACGATGCACGTAGGCTTCCAACAAACCGTTCCAGCCACCGAAGTACCTATAAATCAGCACTTTGTTAACTCCAGCTCGGTCTGCGACGGCATTAATGCCCGCTTTTTCAGTGCCTCGTTCGGCCATTACTTCACCCATGGCGCGCAAAATTCGCTCCATGGTCATCTGGCGGTTTCTACGCTTGACGACTTTCATATATTGGTCGTTGTTTTTGTTAAAGAGGAAGAATCAATTATTGTCTTCTCGGAGAGAAGTGAAACATTACATTAAAGTCCACTAATTTACTCTTGTTACAAATATGAGTATTAGCACCGACGTTTTCAAACTACAAAATAAGAAAACCCGAAAACCAATACGCCAGTTTATTTAATGGGCAGTATAATATCTAGTTAATAAAAGTACTATTCTTTAAATTAAAACTAAAATTTAATATACCAATTTCTTAAAAAGTACATAAAATTAATTATTTTGTGCTACATAACGAATGAGCATGACATCAAAATCATACGTGTGCTACTATTTTGTAAACAACTTAAAACAAATGATAAAAAGATACTATGCCCCGCTGAAAGTTGCTACTTAATGATTTAGTCCAAGCCTATACCATTAATTTCATAAATTAACTTACGTGCTACCCTACCCGTTTCTTCCTTAATTATTCTTCTCACTATCAGAGTATTGTCTTTCTTTGATGGTTTGCTCCGCTACCCCTACCGATTATCCGTATAAATAAAAGGTTCCCTACGTGCCAGATAGGTTCGCCACGCTCGTTGTATGTCAACTCGTTGATAACGGTGTGGCTAAACGTAACAGCCACCATCGGGTTATTCATTTGGATACAATCAGCAAATCTATCGTCTAAACGTTTCTCTACTAGTCAGCAAAGCCATGTGAATCCTAAAAGGGTCTTATCTTTGGCCTGTCTGTTGCCAACCAGTCCCGTTTCCCATGAAAGTAGCTGGATTCAGTTTTATCCGAAATGCCATTCAATTCGATTATCCAATCATTGAGGCTATCACATCCGTTCTGCCCGTATGCGATGAATTTATTATTGCCGTGGGCGATTCGGACGATGATACGTTGGCCCTGATCCAATCCATCTCGTCGGATAAGATCCGCATTATCCGGACTACCTGGGATGATAGTGCCCGTGCCGGAGGACGTGTCTTAGCGCAGGAAACGGATAAAGCCTTAGCCGCTGTATCGCCCGATGTTGACTGGGCTTTTTATATTCAGGGTGATGAGGTCCTGCATGAACAGTACATTCCTGTTGTTCGGGAAGCCATGCAGAACTACCTGGACGACAGACGCGTGGAAGGTTTGTTGTTTAACTACTTGCACTTCTATGGATCGTACAGTTACGTGGGCGATTCCCGGCGTTGGTATCGTCGGGAAGTACGGGTGATCCGGAATACAGGCAATGTCGTAGCGTACAGAGATGCTCAGGGCTTCAGAACCCGCGACAATCAGAAGTTAAAGGTCAAACTGATCGATGCGTACATTTACCACTACGGTTGGGTGAAGCCCCCGGAAACACAAAAAAAACGACTCCGAAATGCGAATCACTTTTGGCATACAAGCGAAACCATAGCCAAAGCCGATGCCGGCATCGACGTATTTGACTATAGTCAGATTGATTCACTAGCCCATTTTACGGAAACCCATCCGGCCGTCATGCAAGCCCGCGTTGACCGACTGAACTGGCCGTTTACGTTCGATACCAGCCAAAAACGTTATTCGCCCAGAGTGCGTTTTCTCACGTTTATCGAGAAGCTGACGGGCTGGCGAATTGGAGAATACAAGAATTATAAATTGTAGAGCCGCCAAGGACCGCGGCTCTACTTTATCTTATACGTCACAAATTAACACGGCTTCTTTCAGGCTGGTAAGCGGGTCGCGTTTAGGAATAAACTCCTGCGCTACATAGCCTTTAAAACCCGTGTCGACAATGGCTTTCATAATAGCCGGATAATAAAGCTCCTGAGTTTCGTCGATCTCATTCCGACCAGGATTGCCCCCCGTGTGGTAGTGACCAATGTACTTGTTGTATTCACGAATCGTGCGGATGATGTCGCCCTCCATGATCTGCATGTGGTAGATATCATACAACAACTTGAAGTTTTCGGAACCAACCCGTTTACAGAGTTCGGCTCCCCAGGCCGTATGGTCGCACATGTAATCCTTATGATCCACCTTGCTGTTGAGCAACTCCATGATCATCGTAATGCCGTGTTTTTCGGCGCTTGGCATCAGCCGTTTCAGGCCAACAGCACAGTTTTCCAGGCCTTCTTCATTGCTCATGCCCCGCCGATTTCCCGAAAAGCAAATAACGGTTGTCAGACCAGCTTCTTTCAACTTTGGAAAAATAGCTTCGTAGCTAGCCACCAGTTCATCGTGAAATTTAGGGTTGTTAAACCCATCCCCAATGCCTTTACCCGCGCCCTGGGGCAGCGCCGATGTCAGGCCATATTTTTTCAGGGTAGGCCATTCGTCGGGACCAGTCAAGTCGATCGATTTGATTCCCATCCCTTTAGCAGCTTTGCAAAGATCATCGAGTGGTATTTTGCTGTAACACCAGCGGCAAACTGAGTGATTAATGCGACCTTTTAGCGGAGCCGCTTTTTCAGATTGAGTCATAGAGCTTGCAAAAGAATCAGACAGCAACGGTAGCGTTAGGGCAGTACCGGTCAGAGTTTTCAGAGCCGTTCGGCGGGAGTAAGGTTTCATATAATTTAGAATGACTGAATGATAGAATGACTGAATAGTGAATAGGCAAAGCCATTCTATCATTCAGTCATTCTATCATTCAAAATTACAGTTCGCGTATCCGAATGTTGCGGTACCAAACCTTATTGCCATGATCCTGAAGGGCAATATGGCCGGTAGCATATTTACCAAAGCCTTCCCACCCTTTAAATTTACTCTCTGCCACCATTTTATCCCACTCCGGGCCACTGGTCGGGTATTCGGCGGTTTTCTTACCATTCAGATACTGCTCTGCTTTCCCGTTGTTGATAACCAGTCGGGCCTTATTCCATTCACCGGCGGGTTTGGCAGCACCGGGCGTAACGGGCTTTTGCAAATCATATAAGGAACCAGCCGTACGGTTGCCATCACGTCCCT
This sequence comes from Spirosoma humi, assembly GCF_054776575.1. Lineage (NCBI taxonomy): Bacteria > Pseudomonadati > Bacteroidota > Cytophagia > Cytophagales > Cytophagaceae > Spirosoma > Spirosoma humi. Next base: position 585,061 of record NZ_BAAHBR010000017.1, on the reverse strand, counting down.
TCTTAGCATCCGGATGGCGCTCATTATCAAGAACCTGCATTTCGGGACCCGTCTGATACGTGGCTTTATATTTTGGATCTTCGTGGACATGAAAAATGATGCCGCTATTGCCACCTTCCGCAATTTTCCACTCAACTTCCAATTCGAAATTGCCATATTCTTTATCGGTCACCAGGTCACCAGCCCCGCCATCACTCAGGTGAATGGCCCCGTCATTGACCGTCCATTTATCCGATACCGGCTGCCCTTCCTTGAGGTATGTGTGCCAGCCCGTCAACGTTTTCCCATCGAAAAGACTCTCCCACTTACCTTTTTTGAGCAGGTAATCAGCCGAGTAACCAGCGGGCTTTGGACCAGGCGCATTCGTAGCGGCAATGGCAGAACCCATGTTAAGAGTAAGGGTAAGCGCCAGCAAGCCAACAGTTGCCTGTGGGCGAAATGAGGAAGTAATTGCTGGAAAGCGCAGATTGTTCATAGTTGAGAATCGTTAGGATTTTGTCGGGGCAATAGTACTAAAAAAAAACACATCGATAACGTTTGGTAAATATTTCTATTTGAGCTTCATTCGGTGCAATTTTAGCCCCCCAAATTCTGTTGGATTAATGCAACACTGCTCAGGGTTGCCTATTATTGTGTCATTATGGAAGCGACAACCCTAATTCCTGCCGAAAAGCAACGCTATCAGAAACACTTGAACTTACCCGAAATTGGTGCAAAAGGCCAGCTTCGGCTCAAAAATGCCCGTGTCCTGGTCGTCGGCGCGGGCGGCCTCGGTTGCCCCGTCCTGCTGTACCTGACGGCGGCCGGCGTAGGTACGATTGGCGTTATTGACCCCGACGTCGTTGACTTAAGCAATTTGCAGCGGCAAGTGCTGTACACAACAGACGAGGTAGGCAAATCAAAAGCCAAGGCAGCTATCAATCACCTCAACCGGTTAAATCCTGACCTGACGTTCGATACCTACACAATGGCGCTCGACATCAGCAACGCCCGCGCCATCATTGACGGCTATGACATTGTGGTGGATTGTACCGATAATTTCAAAGTACGCTATCTGGTTAATGACATCTGCGTTACGCTGGGCAAACCATTTGTTTATGGAGCGATTCACCGCTTCGAGGGTCAGGTAGCCGTACTGAACGCTGACCTGGGCGACGGCAAGCGGGGACCTACCTACCGATGCCTGTTTCCCGAATATCCGAACGAAATAGAAATCCCGAACTGCAACGACACGGGCGTATTGGGCGTGTTGCCCGGCGTTATCGGTACATTTCAGGCCAGCGAAGTTATCAAACTCATTACCGGCATTGGTCAGTCATTAAGCGAACAGTTATTAATGGTCGACCTGCTGACGATGAGCCAGCAGAAGATAAAAACCAAACGGCGGGCCGATGCCGAAAAAATAGCGCGTGAAGGGCTCGCATCGGCTGGTACCCGCACGAACCCCGGTGCCTCGGGTCCCCAGAAAATATCCGTTCAGGAACTGGCTGAACGACTGGCCTTGGGCGACGATATTTTCTTGCTGGATGTCCGTGAACGGCCCGAATATGAACTTTGTCACCTGGAGGGAGCCGTTCTGATTCCGGTGGGTATGATACCCAATAACCGGAAGCGAATTCCAACCGACCGGCCCGTTGTTGTGTATTGTCATCACGGCATTCGTTCAGCCAACGTTGCTCAGTATTTGTATGCCCAGGATGGCCTGACAAACCTTTACAATCTGGATGGCGGTATCAATGCCTGGGCTCGGGATATCGAACCAGAAATGGCCGTTTATTAATCATTTCAGGCACCTTTGGTACACGAGCCAATGCTATGATCTGATGGTCAGTGCATTGGCTCGCCTGCTGTCCGGCAATTCTGAAAACCGGAACCAACCCCCTGACGTGGCTGTTTTGGTGACAATCGGCGAGGAGTCCAACAAGTCACTCCCGTATGGCATTATCCCATTCTCATGTTTATTACCCTATTAAAATCAAAACTGCACCGCGTCAAAGTCACCCAGGCAGAGCTGAATTATGTTGGTAGCATCACCATCGACGAAGATCTTATGGATGCCGCCAATTTACGCGAAAACGAGCAGGTACATATTGTCAACAACAATAACGGCGAACGACTGATCACATACGTCATAAAAGGGGAGCGCGGCTCCGGCATCATTTGCCTGAATGGGGCGGCTGCCCGCAAAGCACAAGTAGGTGACATTGTCATTATTATCGCCTACACGATGATGACGGATGAGGAAGCAAAGACCTTCAGACCAACCGTAGTTTTCCCGGATGAAAATAACCGACTGGTGAACGGATAATCCTTTTGCTAACCATTCTCACCGGTTTCCGTGAAACTCCGTTACTTTGTGGCGGAGTTTTCTTTTACGTGGCCAAAAAGCCGCGTTTATCATCTTATCACGGCTTATAGCGTACATTGTGGCAATATGACTATCAAAAATATACTTAAATACCTCATCTCGCTGGCTTTCGCCGGAGGATTGCTCTGGTTTACATTCAAGCAAAGTCACCTCGACGCAGCTGACTTATGGCAAAAAATAAGCGGAGCCGATTATCGGTGGGTCCTGGTTTCGGCCCTGATGACCATTGTGGCTCACTGGAGCCGGGCCGAACGCTGGCGAATTCTGCTGGAACCGGTGGTGTCGCAACGCACCAATTCGCTCGATACAACGGCGAGTGTTCTAACCGGTTACCTGGCCAACCTGGCTCTCCCCCGCGCCGGTGAAGTAGCCCGTTGCGGAACCCTGTACCGCCTATCGGGTGTACCGGTCAACGTTAGTTTCGGCACGGTCGTGGCCGAACGCTTATTCGATCTGCTCATGCTTATTCTGCTGCTGGGGGCAACGTTTATACTTGAGTTTGACCGGCTGAGCCAGTTTTTCATGGAGTTTCTGGGCGGTAAACTGCCCAAAGGCTCCAGCGGCTCAGGGATATTGTTACTGGCGGGGGCCGTCCTGATCGGGCTGGCATTATTGGGCTGGTTCCTGTTTAGCCGCTACCGCGAAGCACTGGGCCGCCATCCGCTTTACCAAAAAGTGAGTGCCTTTGCCAAGGGCCTTCTCGAAGGTTTACTGAGCGTTCGGAAACTACGTCGGCCGGGAGCTTTTGTCTTTCATACACTGCTCATCTGGACAATGTATTACCTGATGTCCTTTTGCCTGTTCTTTGCCATGCCCGCTACCGCTAATCTTGGTCCGCTGGCGGGCCTGACCATCCTGGTGGTGGGTTCGCTGGGCATGGCCGCCCCGACACCGGGCGGCATTGGTTCCTTTCACCTGCTGGTCGGACAGGTGGCTTTGCTGTATGGCCTGACCAGTCAGGACGGACAGGTGCTGGCGACGTTCATTCATGGCGTCTCCACCATCATGATTATCCTTCTGGGCATCATTGCGCTGTTAGTTGTCCTGTTTCGGGGTAACAAAACAACCAACGCAGCCGACGTGCTAGACGATCCCAAAGCCTTAAAACTGGAGCGGTAACGCAACCATTTCACTATGACCGAATCCAAGATACTAACCCGCGAGCAGGCCATTCAACAGGCTCAGCAATGGCGGGCCGAAGGCCAGCAAATCGTTTTTACCAATGGCTGTTTCGACATCGTTCATTTAGGGCATATCGACTACCTCGAAAAAGCCCGTAGCCTTGGTGATAAGCTGATTTTAGGGCTCAATACCGATGCATCCGTCAGTTGTATCAAAGGCCCATTACGCCCTGTTGTAAATGAATATGCTCGTGCCCGGCTCATGGCTGCATTGGCCTTTGTGGATGCCGTTACGCTATTTGGTGAACCCACCCCACTCGAGCTTATCGAGGCCATTCAGCCCGATGTCCTGGTGAAAGGAGACGATTATACGGTGGCAACCATTGTTGGTTCTGACTTCGTGCTGGCACACGGCGGACGTGTTGAAACGGTTGCGCTCGTACCAGGATATTCAACGACAAAGCTCATCGAACGCATCAAAGCTGGCTACAGTTAAGACGTTCGTATTAAAGCAGTCAACTCCTTTTCCATTGAGCCCTGTTGCTTTGTTGAATGGTGACTCAACAGGATAAATGGTCGGACCAGCGGGATACTTTTTACGGCTAACTGTTGTTTTACTATAAACAAGCCAACACAATGGCTGTTTTATTGAAACCACAAACCTGACTAATTGACGATGATCTCACCTTGGTTAATCATGATTCTTATCTTCGGCCTCAGCGCATTCGTGAGCTGGCGGTTACGAAGTAAATTTAACGAATACGCTCAGATTGGCCTAAGCAATGGCCTAAGCGGTGCCGAAATAGCCCAAAAGATGCTAAATGAAAACGGCATTTACGATGTACGCGTTGTATCGGTAGAGGGTATGCTCACGGACCACTATAATCCGGAAGATAAAACCGTTAACCTCAGCGCCGACGTTTATTACGGACGAAGCGTAGCCTCTGCCGCCGTGGCAGCCCACGAATGTGGTCACGCCGTTCAGCATAAAGTGGCCTACGCTCCACTGAAGCTTCGCTCGGCCATGGTGCCTATTCTGTCGGTATCCTCACGCTATTTACAGTGGGTATTACTGGCGGGCGTTATCTTGCTGCAGACAACTCCGCTACCGCTCGCCATTGGTGTTGGCCTGTTTGCGCTAACCACAATCTTCAGCTTCGTGACGCTCCCCGTTGAGTTCGACGCCAGCCGCCGGGCACTTGCCTGGATTCAGGACCGGGGTGTCGTTAATCAACGGGAGTATGGCTTTGCGAAAGATGCCCTCTGGTGGGCGGCTATGACCTATGTCGTTGCGGCTTTGGGTTCACTGGCTACGCTCCTGTATTATGCCAGCCTCCTGATGGGCGGTCGCCGGAGCGATTAATCAAACGCCTTTTCAATCTAAGCAAAAAGCCGGATCATCACTGATCCGGCTTTTTGCTTAAGTAGCTATGAACACGCATCAGGCCAGCCGTAAACTGGATAGCAGCGATACGACATAACCGGATTCTACCATCTCGGGCGTTGGGGACGAGCGGTCGATGAGCATGCCAGCCACGGCTACGGCGAAAGCAATGAGCACTGCAGGCCAGAAACCCACAATGGTGAAGCTATCCATGAACTTATCGATTACTTTAAGCAGCAACGCCGTTACCAGAATTCGAACAATACCTGTCAATAAAAAGAAGGTGATCAGATTAAGTGGAAAACGAATGATCCAGCCCACAAAGAAATTGAGGAGACCAAGCAGGAGTGCAATCAGCACGGCCGTTCCAAAGTTTTTTACATCGATTTGGGGCATCAGATAAGCCAGCCCGAAAATGACGGCGGCATCGAGCAGTACATGTAGGATAAGATTCATACTCAGGATGTAATTGGTTCTTCTGAACAACTGTTTTGCGCTACGATGGTTTACTACCTATACTTGAACCCATTCGTTATGCACCGTATTCCGGTTTTGTTGCTCGTGTTACTTTTCGTTTGTTGCCGGGGGGCCTCTCAACAAAAGCCGACCACCACCTCGCTCCCTGCCGACTCAACGACCGTCTATCGGATCGGGAGTGCCAGCCGTGACGGAACGGGTAAATTTTATCAGGGCCGCGAGATTGCGCAGGTTATGGGTCATCTGGGCGCATCGTGGCTCGAACGCCCGGAACGTGAACAGGAAGAGCGTACCGACCTTTTACTAAAAGCCTTATCCCTGAAGCCAACCGATGTTGTGGCCGACATTGGGGCCGGAACTGGTTTTTTTACATTTCTGATGGCACCCAGGCTACCCCAGGGCAAGGTACTGGCCGTTGATATTCAACCTGAAATGATTGACTATCTGAATGAGGGAAAGGCGAAGCGAAAAATTACCAATGTACAACCGGTACTCGGCACCGAGTCGGACCCCAAACTGTCGGCCAATAGCATCGACATGGCCATTTTAATTGACGCTTACCATGAATTTTCGTACCCGCGCGAGATGATGGAACACATTTCAGCCGCCCTGAAGCCGGGTGGCCGCCTTGTTCTGGTCGAATACCGGTCCGAAGATCCCAATGTACCCATCAAGGAACTTCATAAACTAAGCGTTAAACAGGCAACCAAAGAGATGAAAGCCATCGGACTAAAACTCTTAAAAAACGACGACCGGTTGCCTCAGCAGCACATTATGTTTTTCGGAAAGTGATAGGGCATTCCTACGCGCTCAATGTATTCTCCTGCTTGGCCAGTTTGCTTTCCCTGAACCCATACGAAAAGTAGATGACCAGACCGATAACCAGCCAGATACCAAAAATCTGCCAGTTGCTCGATCCTAACTCGGTCATTAAGTAGAGGTTCGTCAGCACGCCAATAACCGGAAGCAGCGAGAAGTTATACCGAAAGCCCTGGACGGCCAGTACGATCCATACGCCCCAGAACACAACCAATAAGGGCTTACTTTCCAGCGTTTGCAAAGGCGAATTTTGGACCAGGGCATAAGCCAGGACGGCCAGCAGTACCGCACCGATAATGTACTTCCCATTTATATAGGGAACTTTAAATTTTGACTGAGCCGTAAGCCCTTTAGCATCCAGAAACAGAATGCCGGCACAGACGAGAATAAACGCAAAGAACGTCCCGACGCTAGTTAAATCGACAAAGAACTTAAGGTCCATAAATAACGACGGAACGGCAACCAGAAAGCCCGTTACAATAGTAGCAAAAGAAGGTGTTTTGTATTTGGGGTGGATCCGGGAGAAACGTTTCCAGAGCAGGCCATCGCGGCTCATGGTCATCCAGATGCGGGGCTGCCCGAGTTGATAGACCAACAGCGCACTTGTAATAGCAACGACAGCGCTTACGGAGATCACACCCGCGACAAAATCAAGGTTCACTTTCTGGAACACATAGGCCAGTGGATCGCTGACGCCCAACTCTTTGTAGTTGACCATGCCCGTCAATACCAGCGTGATCAGCACATAAAGAACCGTGCAGATGCCCAGGCAGTAAAGCATGGCACGAGGCAGATCGCGCTGCGGGTTTTTGCACTCTTCGGCCGTGGTCGAAATGGAGTCGAAGCCTATAAAGGCAAAAAATACGGAGGCTACTCCGCTCAATACACCCGATACCCCATTCGGGGCAAATGGCGACCAGTTCGCCGGTTTCACATAAAACGCGCCTACGCTAATGACCAGGCCAATAACCGCAAGCTTGAGCACCACCAGAATATTACTCGCCGTCCGCGACTCCTTGATGCCGATGTACACAAGAGCCGTAATCAATACCGTTATCGCTCCGGCAGGCAAGTTGGCAATCAGGTGAAGGCTGCCCACAACAGGCGCGTTGGCAAAGGCCTCAGCCAGTAAGCGCGTATTTTCGGGAATGGTTGTCAGGCTCGTACCGGCCTGTTTTGCCTGTTGCACCAGATCGAACGCACGAGATGCCGAACCATAGTCGGTAGCAAAATACTTTGGAAAGGTGATACCGAACCCACTCAGCATGGATGTAAAATATTCTGACCACGAAATAGCCACGACCATGTTGCTAACGGCATATTCGAGGATGAGTGCCCAGCCAATGATCCACGCAAAAATTTCGCCGAAGGCTACGTATGCATAAGTGTAGGCGCTCCCACTGACGGGAACGGTACTCGCAAACTGTGCGTAACTAAGTGCCGTAAACACACAGGCAATAGCCGTAAATACAAACAGGAGCGATACGGCAGGCCCGCCGTTGTAACTTGCCAGCCCGATGGTGCTGAAAATACCGGCCCCAATAATAGCCGCGATGCCAAATGACGTTAAATCGCGGACGCCCAACGTCTTTACCAGTTTACTCGATTCACCTTCGGTAGCATCACTCAGGATTTGGGTTACGGTCTTTTTACGTAAAAGGGACATAGGCTAGTGAAAGAAAACAATGTCTATTGATGTTAAACCGATAAAAATAGAAATTCTTTCCGGTTTTTTGTAGGTTAGCTTTAGATAGCGCACATGCCAACACTGCCCTATTCATCGTTTACTAGCTATCAGTTAACCGTCAATATGTCTATCCGAGTCCAGAATCTCACGAAAGAGTACAACCACCAGCGGGCTGTCGATCAAATTTCGCTAACGGTACAACCTGGCGAAATCGTCGGTTTTCTGGGACCTAACGGAGCCGGAAAGTCTACGACCATGAAGGTAGCCACGGGCTACCTCGCCCCTACCGACGGAACAGTCGAAGTAAACGGGTTCGACGTTCGGACGCAACCGATGGACGTACGCCGGAGTGTTGGCTATTTACCCGAGCACAATCCGCTGTACCTGGACCTGTACGTGAAGGAATACCTGCGATTTGCCGGGTCACTGCATGGTATGCTGGGCTCAGACTTACGTCGGCGTATCACCGACACAATCGAACTGGTGGGGCTGACAAGAGAACAACACAAACGCATTGGACAATTGTCAAAAGGGTACCGGCAGCGGGTTGGTCTGGCGCAGGCATTGCTGCATAATCCCCCCGTGTTGATTCTGGATGAGCCAACAACCGGGCTTGACCCGAATCAGTTAGCCGAAATCCGGCAGGTTATCCGCAACGTAGGTCGCGACAAAACCGTGCTGTTTTCGACCCACATCATGCAGGAAGTTGAAGCCATTTGCGACCGGGTCATCATTATTAATCGGGGAAAAATTGTGATCGATCAACCGCTGAGTCAACTCCGAAGTGCATCGGCCGGCGAAAGTATTATCGTTGTCGCCGAGTTTGAGGACACTTTAGCCAATCCAGCCATACTGGCTTCGTTACCGGGCGTTGAGCGGGTAGAGCCCATGGAGCAAGGCCAGTATCGAATTACGGCCTCCCCAAAAACCGACCTTCGGGGCGCTATTTTCCGGCTTGCTGCCGATCAGAACCTAACGCTGGTTGGCCTTCGTCAGCAGGAAAATTCGCTGGAAGGAATTTTCAAAGAACTGACAAAGTAAAGCGGTGATGCGGCATTCCGGCATTCTGTTCGCCGTGCAGAAGAATGTATTTTCCTCTACATAGCGGGCATAATGTCGAAATGCTGCACCACCGCTCTACACAAGCTGAGTTACTTACTTCACCGTGGCCATCAACGGGTATTGGTCGAATATGGATCGAACGATGCCTTTGAAGTAGTTATTCTTGAAGTTCTGATTGCGCATCATTTTCGATGCATAGCCTTTCCAGATAACCTGATAGGATTCAGCATCGATGAGCGAGATCATCAACGTGCCTTCGTCCAGGTTATAATCAATACGTTTATAGGTAGCATCGTCGTCTTCGCGGACAACCCAGTCTTTAATGACAGGCTGCTGGTAACCCCGGAACCGCAGATCGGACCGGAAAATGTTGTAGGAGATCAGTAGGTTTGGGCTGCGGTTGCTGACCCGATACCCACGAGCCTCCATCTGATGCCGGATAGCATCCTGAATATCGGAGCAGAGAAGCGTGGAATCAACAAATTCGCATTCCAGAAAATTGAACGATTCGTAGTTTTTAAAGTGGCCCTCGTAGCTATAGTCATGCTCTACAAATAACCTACTCGGCGAACAGCCCGCCATAACGACAACAGCCAACGCAAACAGAATTCCAATGCACTTTTTCATACTACCGTTTGTAAAGAGTTTTCAATAGATAATTAGTATTTAAATAGATCGTAGTGATAATATTCCCGTCAAACTCAAATATAAACGTAATTGTTTCTTAAACAATGCAGTACGCCAAATTTCTACTACTTGTTCAGGCCTCGGTAGAACTCCAGACCTTTGCGCATTTCAGAGGCCGTAACCGGTATATCGAAAGCACAACTTCCGGGTCCGTCAAGGAGAGCCATTCGAACGTCGCGCCCCCGGTTTTTCTTGTCCTGCAGGGTCAATGCTAGAATGGGTTCTATGTCCTCATCCCCCAACCGCACATTTCCATATACGGAAAATATGTATTCTTCGATTTGCGTGAGCAGTGTTTGGTCGATCATCTTTTTATGACAGGCAATAAATGCCTCCGAAACCATCCCAACGGCAATCGCTTCTCCGTGCAGAAGTCGCTTCCGGGGCTGCATCAGGTAGTGCGTTTCAACGGCATGGCCCAGCGTGTGGCCGAAATTAAGAATCTTGCGAAGCCCTTTCTCGGTAGGATCCTGCGCTACGACCCGCTGCTTAACTGCGACTGAATGGGCGACCAGGGCCGCCCAGTCCTGCTCGTCGAGATCACGACGCCGTATTTCGTCCCACATGGCGGCATCGGCAATCAGGCAGTGTTTGATGATCTCGGCAAAACCCGACCGAAGTTCGCGCTCCGGTAGCGTTGCCAGGAAAGTCGTGTCAATCAGGACAGTATTGGGCTGCTGAAACACTCCGATGTGGTTTTTAAAGCCGCGGAAGTCGATACCGAGTTTACCACCAACGCTGGCATCGACCTGAGAAAGTAAGGTAGTAGGCAGTTGAGCAAAGGCAATTCCGCGCTTGAAGGTAGCCGCGCAGAACCCACCCATATCACCAATGACGCCCCCACCGAGATTAAGTACCAGCGCATGGCGATCAAAGTTGGCCCGCGTCAGCGCATCCCAGATCATTTCACAGGTAGCGATGTGCTTTTGCTCTTCGCCCGACTTGATCCGGATAAGCGTATGTTTGGGCAACAGCGCTTTCAGGTCGGGGTAGCAGAACCGGAATGTATGGTTGTCAGCAATGACGGCAATGGCCGAAAAATCGTAGGAATCGAGGAAAGCAGGAAGGCTTTCGGCAAGTGAGGCAATCGTTACGGTTGACATGCCGTAAAAGTACATCCGTCAACGATTGGTCGGAAGGCCGGTCTGTTTATTTTTTTGGGACAACCGGCAGGCCTGTTAAAAAAGACTAAATTTCTGGTTATCTGCACGTGTCCAATGGCTAGCAATCAATGACATCTGTTGTTTTTCCATCAGGCAAACCTATCTTTACCTGACACCTTATTCCTATCTTCTTATCCTTTACTTCATGAAAGTTCGCTACCGCGTTCTTGCGGGCTTATTTCTACTTTCGACCATTACTTATCTCGACCGCGTTTGCATGAACGTGGTCAGCAAATATGTAAAAGCCGATCTTCACCTTGACAACGAGCAGTTTGGCTGGATACTCGGCGCTTTTTCACTCGCGTACGCTCTTTTCGAAATACCAACGGGCTCCCTCGGCGACAAAATTGGTCCCCGGCGCGTACTGACCCGGGTCGTGTTGTGGTGGTCCGGGTTTACGATGCTGACGGGTACGGCTTTCAATTTTATTTACCTGCTGGTGGTTCGGTTCCTGTTTGGTGCCGGCGAAGCGGGTGCTTACCCTAACTCCTCCATCGTTATTGCGCGGTGGTTTCCGGCGGTTGAAGTGGGGCGGGCGCAATCCGTGATCTGGGCTGCCGGCCGGCTAGGCGGGGCATTGACCCCATTGCTGGTTATTCCGCTGGTGCATTGGGCTGGCTGGCGCTGGGCCTTCGCTGTTCTGGGTTTGCTGGGCGTCGTGTGGGCCATTGGTTGGTTTGTCTGGTTTCGTGACGAACCCGCAGCCCAGGAGAGCATAAGCCTTGAAGAGGTTCGGGAGATTGAACGGGGCCGTAAAATCAAATCGTCCGATCACCTTATTCCCTGGAAAACCATTGTCCGTAATCCCGATTTGTGGGCGCTCATGCTGATGTGTCATCTGTTCTTTTACGGCTCTTATTTTTTCACAAACTGGTCGTCGGTCTATTTTCAGGAAGGCCGTGGCATGACCGAAGACCAAACAAAAAATTTCATTTCCCTTTCCTATTTTCTGGGCGCGGTTGGCTGTCTGGCTGGTGGTGTTCTGAGCGATGTACTAACCAAACGATATGGGCTAAAAATAGGCCGTCGAGCGGTGGGCGTCGGTGGACTTGGCTTGTCGAGCTTATTTTTCCTACTGGCTGGCATTACTACCGACAATCAGACGGCGGGTTATTTTTTGGCGATCTGTGTACTTGCCAAAGACCTGGCCCTGCCCGTTGCGTTTGCCGTTTGTGTGGACATTGGTCAGCGCAACGCCGGTTCCGTAACGGGCGCTATGAATTTCGCCGGGCAGCTGGGTGGCTTTTTCATCACCATCCTGTTCGGGATCATTGTCAAGCACACCAATAATTTCAGTTACCCGCTCTTTATGATCGCGGGTTGCTTACTGGTCAGCGCGTTGCTCTGGCTACGCATCGATCCAACCAGACCTGTAACGATCAAGGCGTAACAACTGACAGAGAGCAAATTGTATTAATTTTAGCTGGTTTGCAACCGCTACGCCACGTAGGCAACAGGCGACATTATTTAACAGATACGTTAATTGGTGCATCAGTTGGTAATACGTAGTTTCACAAAAAATGAACAGTTTTTACCCTAAACCAACTCCTTACCATGCTTAAGCGATTCACATTTACACTACTATCGTTTGTTCTCGCCCTAGGCTTGGCGTTTGCACAACGCACAAGCTTACCCCAGGCTACACCGGGTGATACGCTGACGTATTACTTGGATGGGAAAGTAGTTAACTCCACCTATTTCCAGACACTAGATGCCAACACGCTGGCCTTTATTGACGTCAACAAACAGACAAAAACGGTTCGGGGGTTTACTAAGGAGGCCGCTCCTACTGATGTTGCTTCCTACCAGTCGAGAGGCACGAAGATTGACTGGTCAGTAGCTAGAGAACTGCGAGACGTTTCCTTTTTGGTCAATAACCAAGTGACTGATGCTCATGAAGCACGAGCCATCGCTAGCGAGCAAATTGAGCATGTTTACCAACTTCCCCCTTCAGCTACTGGAGACGTTGGCGAAGCAGGTACTTTTGGCAAAAATGGCGTGATTGTGATCACAACCAAGAAAAAATAGCGGATCTGAACGCGTTCCTTTTCAAGGCTGTAGCTCTAGAAGGTTGCGGCCTTTTTCTTTTAATATGAGTGAGTTTATACTTTGTTACATGTATCCTTTCCTATGCGTCTTTCTTCTCTACAGGTAATCGCTTTACTTACTGTTTCTGGTCTATTAGGCTGCGATGTAAATGCTATCGGCCCTTACTACAATCTGGGTAAATTCACCAGTCGCACAATTGCTGAACAAAAAACGTTGGCTTATCTCGCCAGCAGGTATGATCAACTTTCTGCTACTAACTACGAGAAAGTGAAGTATACGTTCGACCCATCAAAACCAAATACGGGTACTCAGCACGCAATATGGTACAGTAAAACAAATCGGGAGCTACGAATGGAAGTTGATTTGGGTAGCGGCCCCTGTGCTATGTGGTCTGAAATTGATCAGGCCGTGTTAAATCAAATTGTCCAAGCGAACCAAGGAATGTCTATTGCCGATTCATTGGGAAAACCAAAAGGAGTAAGCTATATCGATTGTGTGGGCCGGTAAATCAACTTATTAGTCATAAAACAGCTATGCGTAAAGTACACTACCTGCTTCATTGAGTAGCCAGGAACTGCCCTTTGTTCCCTTATGTATAGGGCACATGCGGTGGACAGGTTGTCAGGCGTCAATTTTGTCTTGCAACGTGTATTCTATTACTTTACAGGATAGTGATTCAACCAGTAAAACGACAACGTTATGTCATTGAAATCTGAGGAGGATTTAATTGGTATGCAGCAGATCAGCCAAATTGTTGGCCTTACCCTTAAGCGCATGCAGGAGTATGCCCGGCCAGGGATGTCGACGTTTGAGCTGGATCAGTATGGGCGACAACTGCTGGAACTAGAGGGTGCCCGTTCGGCCCCTAAGCTTACCTATGGCTTTCCAGGCTGGACCTGCATCAGTTTAAATGAGGAGGTATGTCACGGTATTCCGTCTGCCAAACGGATTCTTCAGGAAGGGGATTTAGTCAACATCGATGTATCAGCCGAACGCAATGGCTATTGGTCAGACAATGGGGGTTCTTTCGTTCTGGGACAGGATATCCACCAGCATAGTGACCTGGTAGAAACCTCAAAGCGAATCCTGGCCAAAGCCATTAGTCACATTCGGGGAGGAGTACAGTTGGCTGAAATTGGGCGCTTAATTGAAACGGAAGCCAAGCGGAGTGGCTATCGGGTGATCAAAAATCTGTCTGGGCACGGAATTGGCCGGCGTCTGCATGAAGAGCCGCTTGAGATTCTATGCTACTACGACCGGTCCAACAAAACGCGTTTCCGGACGAATTCGGTGGTGGCCATCGAGACGTTTTTGTCCACCAAAGCCACCTATGCTCAAGAGACGGGAGATGGCTGGACACTGGTCGCCAGAGATAGTTTCGCGGTGCAGCACGAGCACACAATTGTCGTTACCGACAAGCAGCCAATCATCCTGACCGCTGCGAATCAATTGTGGAATTAAAGACCTGATTTTCTGACCACATTGCCCAAAGAGTCTCTGGTCATGCGACGCATAAAAGGCGGATGGCCTGGTATATTGTTGCCCAAAAACAGACCCTGTTATGAAAGCTTACTTCCTTTTCATCGGCATTAGTAGCCTTCTTTTGGGGCAGTGTACGCAACCCGAATCGGCACCCCCTAAAATTGATTTCGATAAGGAATCGGTCAAACTCATGAGTGAGGTAGCCCCAAAACTTATCGGTCAATGGACAATGCAGGAGGTTGCCATCCGCTATAGGAAAAATGATTATTATCAGAGTCAGGCGCAGATCACGAAAGACACCGTTTTGAAAAATATAGCTACGCTGACGATCAACGCTGTTTCTGCATCTCGATTTGACCCTCCCCAAGCCAAGCATCCCGAATTTGAAGGACATATTCAGTATGGCACCAGGACGTACCCCATTTACTTCTACCTACTGGCTAGCGCCGGGCGAATTGTCAACAAAACGGGTCCGCAGGCTTCCTTCCTGTTTGAATACAACTTTCCCAACGGCTCTCATTTAGTCGAGCCAGAAGAAGCGTATTTAAAAAACGTGGGCATCGTCAACGACAATTTTTCCGTAGAAGTTATCGACGGTCAGCCAGTTATGATTTGGAGAGGAGGCAATCAAGGAGTCGATCAAATAAGATTAGTAAAAAAATAGCTTTCCCCCGCCTACGCTTTCGTGTACAATGCCCGTAAACTGGCCTCTTTACACGAAATTTTAGGCTTAGCCACTAATTATCAGGCTATTATATAGTACATCATCCTAAATTCGGCATCAATGAAATGAACAGCGAAATGCCAGCGGGGAAGAGTTGGTTTTGCTCTTGAACAACTTACTAAACGACTGAGGGTGTCCGAACCCCAGTCCATAAGCGATCTCACTGACCGACAACGTAGTGGTAGACAGCAGTTCTTTTGCCTTCTCGATAAGCTTCTGGTGAATGTGCTGTTGCGCGTTTTGTCCGGTCAGCGTTTTCAATAAGCTGCCCAGGTAGGTGGGCGATAGATGGAGTTGTTCGGCCATGTACCCGACCGTTGGCAAACCGGTTTTCAACAGTGCATCGCTGGCAAAATAAGCTTCCAGGACGGCTTCGAAGCGGTCCAGCAGCTGGTGGTTGGTAACCCGGCGGGTGATGAACTGACGCTGGTAAAACCGATCAGCGTAGTTGAGCAACACGTCCAGCTGAGCCAGGATGATGTTTTGACTGAACTTGTCGATCGGCGCTTGATACTCCCGCTGAATCTGCTGGATGATACTGACGATCGTTGACTCTTCTTGTTCAGACAAAAACAGGGCTTCCCGCAGAGAATAGTCAAAGTAGTCGTACTGCCGAATCACTTTGGCCAGGGGGGTATGCCACAAAAAATCAGGGTGAACCATCAGTAGCCAGCCCGTGTGCTCGTGTACTTCACCAACCGTAGTACTCAGCACCTGACCAGGGGCCAGAAAGACCATCACCCCTTCGTCGAAATCGTACACCTGCTGGCCGTATTTCATTCGGCCGTTGGCATTCCGTTTCAGAGCAATCGAATAGAAGTTATTCACGAGACTGGTCGGCTGCCGGGTCTCTGCGGGTTTGATATCGTCAAACCGAACCACACTAATGAGCGGGTGGGCTGGCTTGGGAAGGCCCGCAAGCTGATGATAGGCCGCTATTGTATCAATTCGGTGAAGCATCTCGGTTGGTATCAGTGAATAGCACCTCGCCTGATTCTACGCAGCATAAAACCAGGTGAGGTAGGTTATAGCGTGTACAATAAAGGTAACCCTTCCTGAAGGCTCGTCGGTTTTCGGCCCAGCAGCGTTTCCAGATCAGGGCTTACACTATCTTCCTGCCCATTAGCAATATCGGTTATAAACCCGGTGATTCGACGGGCCAGCACGTCAGGCACACCACGCCCGACCAGTTGCAATTCAAACGTGGCCGCTTCAGCGGGCGTGTAGGTTACTGCTTTACCGGACAGATCGGCCAGAGCAGCCGCTACGTCATAAAACGAGTAAGACGCACTGCCCGTTAAATGGTACGTTACGTTGCTTTCCTCGTGCTCAACCAACGCATTGGCTATTGCTTCGCCCATCTCACTTCGTAGCGCCAGGGCAACTCTGCCCGTTCCGGCGGGCACGTGAATACCCCGTTCGAAAACGGCGTCGCCCCCCACAAACTGCGGAATAGCATCCATGTACAGAATGTTGCGAAACAGCGTATAAGCTAGTCCACTGGCTTTGATATAATCCTCCGTTTGAAAATGCCCTTTCATCAATTGATTGACCAGCGTTTCGGGGTCTTTCAGCGCCCGGCTCGTGTAAGCGATCCGTCGAACCCCCGCTTTCTTGGCCGCATCCACCACATTTCGGTGCTGGCTCAATCGGTTTTGCTCATCCGTACCCGCAATCAGGAGAACCGTCTGGACACCCTGCATGGCGCTGTCGAGGGCATCGACATCGTCGTAGGTACCCACTCGTATGGCAATGCCCTGTTTCAGCAGGTTGTCGGCTTTGGTTTGGCTCCGCACGAAGGCGGCAACCTGGTTGGCCGGCAATTTTTGCAGCAGTTGATGAATGACTGCGGTACCTAACTGGCCTGTGGCTCCGGTTACTAAAATCATAGTATTGCTCTGCTTTGGTTACGACAAAGGTCCGCAGTAGCCGCCACACAGACGTAGCCAGATTTGGGGTTGTTGTAGCCGAATTCACTATTGGCCCGCAGCCAGTAACGAATGCATTGACTACTTGTAAGCGTCGATTGGTTTGATCGTACCGTCTGCGTTGTACGTCAGTTCGGTTACTTTCACATTTCGTAAATGAGTCTTGCCGGAGAGTTGCACATCGTGGTAGAATAGATACCATTTTGGGCCTACCTGTACGATGGAATGGTGATTCGTCCAGCCCAGAACAGGTTTCAATACCACACCTTTGTAGGTAAAAGGACCATACGGATTATCGCCAATGGCGTAGCAGAGGTTATGCGTATCGCCGGTGGAGTACGAGAAATAATACTTGCCGTTGTATTTGTGGAGCCAGGCCGCTTCGAAAAACCGCTTGTCGTTGTCTTTTTCCAGAAACGGTTTTCCATTCTCGTCCAGAATCTGCACCTCCCGCACCGGCTCGGCGAAATTTTTCATGTCGGCACTCAGCCGGGCCACACGGGGCAGATACGCCACTTCGTCTTTCTGTTTCAGCGCGCCTTTCGGGTCGTACTGATTACCGCTCCAGCGCTGTAACTGCCCGCCCCAAATACCCCCGAAATAGAGATAGGCGTTTCCATCGGTGTCCTGAAACACCGTGGGGTCGATGCTGTAGCTGCCTTTTATTGGCTGCGGCTCGGCCTTAAACGGTCCCGTCGGGCTTTTGCTGGTCGCTACGCCGATGCGGAAAATATCCTCTTTGTCTTTAACCGGAAAATAAAGGTAGTACGTCCCCTTCTTATAAGTGGCATCGGGTGCCCACAACTGACGACCCGCCCAGGAAATATCCTTGAGGTCGAGCGCCACGCCATTGTCTCTGACGGGTCCCCCAATTTTATCCATCGACAGAACGTGGTAATCGCGCATGGCAAAATGCCCTCCTTCGTCATCTTCTTTGACATCTTTGGCATCAATATCGTGTGACGGGTAAATGTAAATTTTGCCGTTGAAGACATGCGCTGACGGATCGGCCGTGTATATGTGCGACACCAGCGGTTGCGAAATCGGCGTTTTGCCACTGTTGGTTTGCGCGCGGGCGGTCAATGAGCAACCGATCAACGCTGTGAGTGCGAGGGTTGTGTGGAATCGTTTCATAAAAGGAAAATATAACATCATGATTCTGGCTTGGTCTTAGTTGAATGGGAATAAAGGGAAAGCCTCATTTATCAGTCGGCGTCTTTGACGTGCTATTTCTTCAGGGCAATCACCTTCTCGAAAGCCGGTTTCGGCTGGTTTTTACGGTCGAACAATAATGGGTAACTGGTGCGCCCCCGAATGGGCCAGTTGTTGAGCCAGCTATCGCCATCGTTGACACCCCAGAACGTGACACGGGTGACTTTGTCTTTGTGCTTCAGGAATAACCTGAACAGGGCTTCGTAGTCAGCAGCCAGTTGTTGCTGAACGCTGTCGGGTAAGGCATCGGGATAAGGATTTGATTGGGCATTAGCCGTCATTCGCTGCCCTACATCGGCTCCCTGGAAGTTGCGGGGCAGTACTTCGATGTCCAGTTCCGTAAACATGACCTTTACTCCCAAAGCCGAATACTGCAGGATGCTTTCTTCGATGTCTTTCAGCGGCACTTTGCCCACATGCCAGTGGCCCTGAATCCCTACTCCGTCGATACGCACTCCGGCAGCCTTGATCTTTTTGACGAGTTCAATACAGCCCGCCCGCTTTTTGGGTTGTTCGTTGTTGTAGTCGTTGTAATATAACTCTGTTTTGGGGGCCGCCTGCTGGGCCAGCCGGAATGCTTCCGTGACGAAGTCCTGACCCAGGTTGTCCAGGAAAACTGATTTGCGCATCGTCCCATCTTCATTCAGGGCTTCGTTAACAACATCCCACGAAAGCACCTTTCCGTCGTAGCGTCCGGCTACCGTTTTAATGTGGTCGGTGAAGAACATCCGAATAGAATCGGCGCTGTGAATGCCCCGAATGAAGGGAGGTAACTGACTGTGCCAGACCAGTGTATGCCCGTTGATTTTGATATTGTGCTTTTTCCCAAAAGCAACCAGCTTATCCGCCATGTCGAAATTGTAGGTGTCCCACTTGGGATGGATCAGCGCCGACTTCATGATATTTTCCGGCGTCGCCATGTTGAACTGGCGCACGATAAAGGCCGTCGTCTGTGGGTCCCGTTCTTCGATTTGGGGACTGTTCAGCGCCGTTCCGATACCGAAATCTTTTTTGAAGGTGTCCTTCAGCGAGGGAATCTGCTGGCCTAAAACATCAGTATTCAGGACAGGTGCGTTTGAAAGCGCTACTATACTAAGGGCAAAAGCACATTTTTTTAGAAGCATACGTAGTGCGTTTTTTGAGTTGAGTGTATTCTAAATCTGTCTTTTCACTTAAATAGATTCTGTGTGTGTTTGTCATTCCGACGAAGGAGGAATCTTAGCGTAAGTCAACCTTTAAGATTCCTCCTTTGTCGGAATGACAAACACACAGGCAGTAAACTATCCAACCTATTCACGGCCTTTTACTTGAACAGCTCTTGCGAAAACAAGAACAAATCGTGCCGCCAGACTGGCCATGAGTGGCCACCGGCGTATTCGCTATACTGGTATTTTATGCCCATCTCATCAAATTTCTTCATCATAATCTGGCAGTTCTGGTAAGCGATATCCTCCTTCCCGCCCATCGAAATCCACAGCGGTTTCAGGTTGGCATTGATGGTAGCCGCGTTGGTTTTCATAAACGCGTACTGTGGATCGGCCAGCGTGGGGTTGTTGGCAAACCAGCCCGAACTGAACACACCCAGCGACGAGAACATGTCGTTGTTTTTAATTCCGGCATACAGCGTCTGCAAACCGCCCATCGACAGGCCCGCCAGTGCCCGGTGCTTGGCGTCGGTTTCTACCCGAAACGTGCTTTCGACAAAGGGAATAGCGGCCAGCTTCAGTTCGTTTTCGAAGGCCTTCAACACGTTTTCGTTGAAACCTGCCAGTCCACCCGCGCTCACGTTGCCGTCAAGCATGGCAATGACCATGGGTTTGGCTTTGTTATCGGCGATCAGGTTGTCCAGAATTATATCCGTTTTCCCCTGCATGGCCCAACCGCGCTGATCTTCGCCCCCGCCATGCAACAGATACAGCACCGGGTACTTCTCTGTCGATTTGTCGTAGCCCGGCGGGGTGTAGACGTACATCTCGCGCCAGGTGTTGGAGGCTTTCGAAAGGTAGCGTTTGATGCGAATGTCGCCGTGAGGTACATCCTTCATGGCGTAAAAAGCCCCGTCCCGGTCCGGTATTTCGATGCCGCTGGCCATGCGCCCCATGCCGTAAAAAGCTTCACTGGCCGGGTCAGCAATGGCTACTCCATCGATCAGCAACGAGTAATAATGAAAACCCCGGCTGATGGAATCGGTGGTAGCCGTCCAGAAGCCGCTTGTGTCTTTCACCATATCGTATTTTTTGCCCAGATCGACCTGTACCTTCTTGGCATCGGGGGCTTTTACGCGAAACACAACGCGATTGTCTGGTAAAATTTGCGGGTATTTTGCGTTTCTTGCGTTGGTTGACGCGGGCGTACCCAGTACCGTGTATTTGGTCAGGGAAGCATTATCAACGGGTTTGAACAGAAACTGCGAAAACATATACAGACCGTTTTTCCAGACTTTGAAATCGTGTCCGCCCGGCTCTACGTAGTAAATATGCGGCACCCCGTTCTGGTAGAGGTAGTCATGGGTACGTTTGCTGAACGAGATTAGCCCATCCGCATCTCCGCACGAAATCCACAGCAGTTTCAGCTTCTTTTTGGCTTCGGCTGGATTTGGCACCAGTTCCTCGGGCCGCCTGGTGTTCGGAGCCGACGAAAAGCCGCCCACCCAAGCGAATTTGTCCAGATTGCCCAGCCCGAAATTCAACGACTGCCCGCCCCCCATCGACAGGCCGGCGATGGCGCGGTGCTCCCGGTCGGTCAGCGTCGGGTATTTTTTCTCGATGAACGGGATAAGGTCGTTCAGCAGGTCTTTCTCGAAGGTAGCAAAGGCTTCCACTTTATCCTTCTCGAACACGTTGCCGATGGCCCGGTCGTCTTTCATGGCCCGGCCATTGGGCATCACGACGATCATGGGTTCCAGTTTGTTCTCCGCGTACAGATTGTCCAGAATCACCTGCGGACTGCCACCTTTAAGCCATTCTTTTTCATCGCCCCCAATGCCGTGTAATAGATACAGCACGGGGTATTTTTTCTTTTTCGAATAACCCGGCGGGGTATAAATCAACGCTTTCCGGGTGGTACCTACGGTTTTCGACGGATACGCTATGGTGTCAAGTTTCCCGGTGGCGATTCCCGTCCGCAACTGGTCAAAGCCTTTGGGCGCTTCGTTGAGAATGGTCTGTGCCAGGGTCGTGGTCCCAAGCAGTAGCCCAATGGCAAAGGCTACGTAGGCCGCCAGTTTATGTATACTATTCGTCATGGTTTCTGGTGAGTTATTTTGCCTGGGGTGTTATCATCTGGTACTTGCCACTTAAGTGCATAAGGCTGAATATATACAACAGCCCGTCGTAATACGGATCGAAATAGCCATCCTCGAAGGGTTCCAGCTTGGCGTTCCACACGGCATGCACAAAATCAAGACTGGCCTTCTCCTTATTGATCAATGACAGCGTAGCCGCCGTAGAAACCAGCCCAATCGAGTGTCGGAGTTTCTTAACCGGCCCGGCCTGAAGAATGAACTCGGGTCGCGAGCCATCCAGGTTAAACTGATCCTCGTAGGTGTCCATTCCTTTCGATCGAAGAAATCCCTGAAACCGTTTGGCGTAATCCTCCTGCCAATCTTTGTCTTTGCCCGACCAGGTGTAATCCATAGCAATATTCATCGGCACCCGCCACGAATCGTAGCGAAACGCCGAAGGCGACCAGCGGGTGTCGTGCGGTTTGCCGCTGAACTCGGTATAATCGGCGTTGAGACCGGTTACCGGATGACAGGCCCGGTGCAGAAACACCCGCGACGTATCGGCACATTCCTTATAAAACGCTTCGTGACCGTCTTTGGCATACAGCACCCAGGCCTCGTAAAAGGCGGGCAGGTGATATGACGGGTCGGTCCAGTTGTAATTGCTGCCTTCCGGAACAAATGAAATTTGTTTAGCGTCGGTATTGATGAGGTTGTAAATGTTGCCGGTGCCATCTTTCTTCCACATGGCATCCAGAATCCGGCGGGCTTCCCCGTAATAATTGATGCCCGTATTGTTGCCCCACTTATTGGCCGCAAACAGCAGACTGGTGATGTAGTACAACTCGCCATCGGAGGCCGACCCTTCCGAATTTTTCTTCATCGTTTGCGGATTAATGCTCCAGGCGAAATACGCTTCCCGTGGGCCGCTCTGATGCTGCAAATACTTTTTAGACCACCGCCAGATCCGGTCGAACACCTCTTTTTTGTTCAGCTGCACCGCGATCATCATGCCATACGAAAGGCCCTCCGTTCGGGCATCGTGGTTTTTCACATCCGATACATACGCCATGGTATCCCCAACGTTAACGTAGACTTTGTTTGGCCCTTCAAAGACATCATGATACGCCTTCGCTACCTTTGCGTCGATGTCGGTCTGTTTATAGCCCGCTTCCCGAAACAAGTTCCGGTAGTTGGCGGACGGTTTTTGGCTTGCCGTTGGCTTCTTTTGGGCCGAACCCAGGCGGGGTGTCATCAGGCAGATCAGGCTAAGCACTGACCATAACCAGTGCTTGCGAACCAACACGTTATCGATACATCTCTTTCTCATTGGCTTTGGGTATACCCAGCACGCACGCAGCAGTAGGCTAAACGCTGACAAAGCTGATGGCACTATGAATCAGACCATTACAGCTCTGTCAACGCATTCTGCTTACTTACGCATGCAGGGAGTTTATATCGGAATGTTGCTATTTGAACAGCAAGGGAGCCATCTCGTGCAGACTGCGACGCCAGGTCAGGAATTCGTGGGCGGTCTTGTCAGACACATACGAGACGGCATTGTAACCGGCGGCTTTCAGGTCAGTGGCCGATTTGGTTACGCCATCAGGCCGTTCCTTGCTACCGCAGCTAATGAAAACAAGCTTCGGCTTTGCCTTGCCGTTCAGATCCTCCGGCGCGTAAACGCCACCGCTGAGCAGACCGTAGTACCCAAAAACGTCCGGCTTATTGAGCGTGATCATTTTTGTTTCCATGCCACCCATCGAGAGGCCCGCCATCGCACGATTGTCGCGGTTGGCCAACGTGCGGAAATTGGCATCTACGTACGGAATCAGCTCATCGGTCAGCACCGTCTGGAAAGGGTCGATTTTAAACTCTCTGATTTTGCCGAATTTCACTTCGTTGGTCATCCCGTAAGTCATCACGATAATGAAGGGCTTGGTTTTGTTTTCGGCAATCAGGTTGTCCATAATCAGATTCGCGTGCCCCTGATTGCTCCAGGCCGTTTCGTCTTCGCCCCAGCCGTGTTGCAGGTACAGCACCGGATACTTTTTCGATTTATCTTTCTCGTAGCCCGGTGGCGTATACACAAACGCCCGACGCGCCGTACCGGTGCTTTTGGACGGAAACAGCACCTGCTGCACATGACCGTGCGGAACATCTTTCAGTGCGTAGAAATCCTGGTCGTGAGCCGGAATCTCAATGCCACTCTCCCACCGAACGGATCCGTAATAATTCAGCGCACCGGGGTCGTTGAACTTTCCCCCATCGATGGTTACGTTGTAATAATGAAACCCTTCGTCCATTGGCCCTGCTGTCGTACCCGTCCAGAATCCGTCTTCCCCTTTGGTAAGAATTGTACCGCCCCGTCCCCCTAGGCCCAGACTTACGCGAACACTATCGGCTTTGGGTGCCTTTATTCGGAATCGGGCATACCCCTGTGAGTTTACCTGCGGGTATTCCTGCCCCGGCTGATTCAAGGAGGAAGGTTTAAAATCCTCTGCAACAGCCGACGCGGTTTGCGAATAGCTGCTCATGCTGATCAACGTGGCCGCCACGGATACAGCTACTATCTTAATAGTCATCTGGTTATTGGTTTATGGTAGGAAATAGAATCAGTTAAAAAGCTGCGGCAACGTATTGGCGAGATACAACTTGCAGTTCATCCAGGTATGGCCGCCGGGCACGATGAGTGGCTTAACGTTGATTTTCTTTTCGTTGAACATGGCGATGTTCTGTTTCACCGGCTCATACAGAAAGTCGTCAGTACCGACGCTGACGGTGAATAATTTCAACTGTTTATTCATCTGTTCGGCGTTCGGCGACCAGTTAGAAAAGTTCGTCTTGAACTCCTCGGTGGCCGTGTAAGGCGCATACGAACAAACATAGGCGAACTTATCCGGGTTGGTCAGCCCGATGTTGAGCGTCTGTCCACCACCGACCGAAAAGCCTGCTACCGCCCGGCCCTTGCTCTCGTTGATGACCGGGTAGTTGGCCTCCACGAACGGGACGATGTCATTGATCATGTCTTTGGTAAAGTCGGGCATGGGGGCCGGCCGAACGTTGCCGTAGGGCATCACGATAAGCATGGGTTTGGCTTTTCCCTGCGCAATCAGATTGTCGGCGATCAGGTTGGCGCGGCCGACTTTCGTCCAGGTTTCTTCGGTGTCGGAGCCACCGTGAATCAGGTACAGCACCGGGTATTTGGTTTTGCCATTGGCCTTGAAACCCGGCGGGGTATAAACCAGCAATTGACGGGTCGTGCCCAACGTACCTGATTTGTAATAGCGGTAGCTGACTTTGCCGTGGGGTACGTTCTGGAGGGCATGCACCAGCGGCTGATCGCCGGGAACGTCGACGATACTGCGTTTAAAGCGTTCGTTGGCGAAGATATAGGTGTTATTCGGGTCGGCCAGTGACACACTGTCGACGGTGAAGCTATAGGGATAAATGTCGGGTTTCACGGGCGGCACCGTCACGCTCCAGATGCCCGACGTATCTTTGGTCAACGGCACGGACGCTTTGAGGAACTCGCCCGACAGCGTCACTTTTTTCGCGTTTCGGGAGAAATACCGAAATGTGATACTGTGGTCTGGATGAACATCGGGCGAACTGATGGCGGGTGGGCGTTGCTGAGCCAGCCCCGTAACTCCGGAAGCAAGAACAGTCAGACAGATAAATAGAATGCGCTTCATGGACAGACGGATTTAGGGTTGGAAGAGTAACGGAGTGGTGGCGGCAACGTACGTTTTTACATTCATCCACGTATGGCCGCCGTCGGTAATCAGGCTTTTGTAATTCACCTTCTTCGCCTTGAGGTAATCCATAAATTCCACCGTGCCTTTATACAGGAAATCATCGCTTCCGACACTCACCCACAATAGGTTGAGCTGCTTGTTGGTCTGGTCGGGTTTGGCTACGATCTGGCTGAAATTGTGATCCATCTCCTGGGGCGACAGGTACGAACTGTAAGCACATACCCAGGCAAATTTGTCCATGTTGCCAAACGCCGTCCTGAGCGTTTGCCCGCCCCCGCGCGAGAAGCCGCCGATGGCCCGGTTCTCCCGGTTAGCAACAGCGCGGTAATTTTTCTCGACGTACGGAATGACGTTGCCAACCAGATCGGTTGCGAAATCGTTGGCCCGTTTCACCGCGTCGGCCCCGTCGCGAACGGTTGGGTCGCCGGGTTTAGGCCCCCCTTTCTGCTCGGCCACACGAGCCGCAATGTTGCCATAGGGCATAACAACAATCATCGGCTTGACCTTGCCTTCGGCCAGCAGGTTGTCCAGTATCAGGTTGGTTTTGCCAACCTTAAAAAACGTTTCTTCCGTGTCGGTCGTGCCGCTGATGAGGTAATAAACGGGGTACTTTTTAGCTGGATTTTGGTCGTAGCCCGGTGGCGTATACACGACCAGCGAGCCCGTTGTCCCTTCCTGCGACGGGTAATACTCATACGTGATGGAACCGTGGGGCACATCCTTCATGGCATGAATCAGGGGCGTATCGCCGGGTACATCAACCAGACTTGCTTTGAACCGCTCATTCGGAAAAAAGGCCACATTGGCCGGGTCCATCACCGTTACGCCATCCACCCGAAAGCTGTACGGGTAAATATCCGGCTTGACAGGACCGACCGTTGCGCTCCAGATACCCTGTGCATCTTTGGTCATGGCGACGGGCGTTTTTTCAAACTGCGCACTCAGTTCCACCGTTTTAGCCTGCGGAGCCTGATACCGGAATGTCACCGTTTTATCGGTGTTCACCTGGGGCGATACGACCAGTGGGCCGCGTGGCGGCTGGGCCATCGCAACGTTGTACAGGCAAATCATGGCCCACACAAGCCATGAGCGGCTGATAAGTTGTTTGTTCATAGACAGATAAGTGTTAGGGGTTGGGAAGTAGGTAAGTATCGCTCCAGAACAGACGAACTCACTTCGTAGTGAGCCAGTTGTTCAGTGTCATCCAGGCAAACAACGGTTCCATCCAGCCGGGGTGGCGGAAGATAAAGCCGTGGTCGCCTTTGGGATAGATGTGCATTTCAACGGGCACGTTCTGCCGTCGCAGGGTTTCGAAATAGGTAATGCTGTTGTCTACATCGACTAGTTTATCATCGGCCGCGTGCGTCAGGTACGTAGGTGGCGTGTTAGCCCGTACCTGTAGCTCGTTGGAAAAGAGGTCGATGTCCTGCCGCGACGGCGTTTTGCCCAGCAAGTTATCACGAGAGCCACCATGCGTCAGGCTGTCCTGCATACTGATGACCGGATAAATCAGAATTTGAAAATCGGGGCGCAGATTGGTGTTGCTGGCATTGTCGATATACGCTTTCTCGAAGTGAGTCGCTGCTGTGGCTGCCAGATGCCCACCCGCCGAGAAGCCCATAATACCAACCTTACTGGCATCGATGCCCCATTTGGCGGCATTTTCACGAACTAGTTTTATCGCCTGCTGGGCATCCTGCAACGGCCCGATTTTTTTGTCGGGCATAATGGCATCGCTGGGCAAGCGGTACTTCAGCACAAAGGCCGTAACCCCTTTTTCGGTCAGCGCTTTGGCGATATTGATGCCCTCGCCCTGGTACACGACCACGCCATATCCCCCACCGGGAATGATGATAACAGCCGCCCCTGACGCTTTGTCAGCGGGTGGTTTAAAATATGCCAGCGTGGGTTTGGTAATGCCCTTCAGGACACCCGATTCTGCCCCCGACTCCCGTATATCCGACGCTTTCGAGTTGGGAACCGAAGCCGGATACAAGGACATAATTTCCTGGGCATTAACGGCTAACGAAGAAGTCAGCAGCCAGCCAGCCAACGTGATCACGGCCACGGCTCGTCTACTTTTTACCTGTGGGCTAATGGCCAATTTGATCGACTGATAAAGATTCATCTTGACAGGATTTAACCGGGACTGCGTTTTTTTGGCACCAACTATGTTTTACTAAAGGCACTTTTCCTACTCCGCTGCGGTCGGTTTATAGCCCAATAAAGACAGCATTTGTGCCGCGTAACGTTTGCCCAACTCCCGATAACCGGCCGCATTGAAGTGTAGGTTATCGGCTGCGTCAGTACAGCCAGCCGACGAAATCACGTGCGCATTTTTGATCGTTTGCGGGAGCGTAGCAATAATCTTGTTCATACTCGCACAAATGCCGCCCTGATCGGCATTGACCGTTTCACCCGCCAGCAACGGCACTTTCTTTGGTTTCAGGTCCAGGTCGTGCATCAGGTTATCGTACACCACTTTTACCTTTTTTGTCCATAGCGTGTCGTTGGTATTCGACTCACCCTGATGCAGCAGAATACCCTTGATCACACCATCTTTCTGGGCCCGTTTTGCCATTTCGACCAGCCGGCCATAGGGATTTCCGTCGTACTGGCTAATGAAATTCTTCATCCAGCCCGGCACACCGGCGGTATACGACTCGTAATGATCTTTGTCGAACAGCTCGATTTTGCAGCCGCCCACCGCCACATTGATCACACCCACTCGAACCTTTTCGGGCAGATTGGCCACTAACTCACGACCAAAATAATCAGCAGGGGTAAGCCCGGTTTTACAACGGCACAAGGGCGGAATGGCCGTGTACCAATTTCCTTTTGTCCGGTTAAGGTCTGGACAATCTACGGCCTCCATCACCTGAAACCGGCGGTCCACATTGACCGTATCCTGGGGTTCAATTTTGGCATTCCCCTCCATGTTGGATTGCCCGAAGCAAAGGAAGATGTAAAAGTTTTTATCCTGAGCAAAAGCGCTCATATTCAGCAGAAATAGCCCGATCAACAGGAAGCTGCTTATTTTCTTTTTCATGGATTTATTCGATTTTGGATCGTTTAGGAAAGCACCAATGCGGCTGATTTAGTACTGATTTTTCGCTAATTTATCGTCAATCCGGAAGTAATCGAAGTCCGCAAAACCGCCCGGCTGTTGGGTGGCGTAGGCAAACAACCCAAAACGATACCCCATAAAATGCGGAATGGTATACGGCATTTTTAGCGGTTCGCCAATGGCTGTCCACGTTTTGCTGTCAAGGCTGTAAAAGAAATGAGCAATGTCGGTGCGGTCTCTGAAATTGCATTCCGCTTTCAGGTAGACGGTTTTTTGGTTGAAGGGAACCTGTTGTAACTCAATGGGTTTGCCACTGGCCGCACTGACCATCACGATTGATTTGGTGCCCTTGGCTACTTTCACCCCAACCAATCCATAATTCTTTTGCAACAGGCTCAGGCCTGCAAAGTCACCTTCCTTCAGGTTCGATACGTCAAGCGCCGTCGAGCCTACGCATTCGGGACCGATGGTGCGCTGGGTCAGGGTATTTCGAGCCATCACGAACGAGGTGTCGGTACGGCCGGTTTTCAGACGCAGAAAGCCTTTTCGTTCCGAAACCGACCAGTGTTTGTGGTCGGGATTATGGTTCCACTGCCACACCAGCGGCAGAGCGGGTTCGCCTTTTTTTCGGGTAAATTCGTCGGTGTTCACCAGGCCCGGAATCAGACTTCTGTTGGCTGGAAGGTCAAGCAATTCAGGCACTTTTCCGTTTTCGCCCAGCACCGGCCAGCCATCCTGCCACTTCACCGGCACCAGGTACGGAATGCGACCTACCCCGCCAAAGTCGCGGAACAGATACGCGAACCACCGGCCGTCGGGCGTGTCGATGAGCCCCCCCTGGGCCACGCCCAAATCCTGTAGGGCCACTTTCCCTTCCCAGGGGCCAGTTAACTTGTCGGCGCGATGAATAACGACTGTTCGCATACCACCACGCGGCCAGGTAATGTTGAACAGGTAATACTTACCCTTCACGGTAAACAATTGCGAACCTTCGGCGGGTAAGCCGCCACCCGTTCCCGATGGTGCGCTGGCATTCTCGATTAAGACCCGCTCGGTTGTCCCCGGTTTTACGCCAGAACCATCGGCCGTTAGTTCGACCAGTTTGAGTTTGCCTGCGCCGTAGACCAGATATACACGACCGTCATCATCGAAAAACAGGCTATGGTCGTGATAAGCAGGGCTGAACGAAGCTACTTTCCACGGTCCTTTCTCAATGTCTTTTGTGGTATAGATATAGGTTTTTCCCGTCGTCTGAGCAAACGTCGTTACGTAATACAGTCCATTGTGATAACGCAGGCTACTGGCCCACGAACCCCGACCGTAGGTACTTTTGCCGTTGGTCAGATTGAGCGCGTCGACAGTGGCCAACGTATCATATGCGTACCCGACCAATTGCCAGTTGACCAGATCGTTCGACTTCATGATGGGCAAGCCAGGACTCAGGTGCATGGTCGTGCTGCTCATGTAATACGTATTGCCCACCCGGATCATGGCCATATCCGGCACATCGGCAAAAATGACGGGGTTGTGCGCGGTTTGCGCAACAGAAGCGACGCACCCGACTAGCAACATACTCGCCAGCAGACCATATTGAAACAAGGTGGTTTTCATTTAAACCTAAAAAGCGACAGTGTGAATGAGTGAGAGAGCGTAGCCCATCATGTCGATAGTTCCGAATTACTGGAGTGGGCCGATCAGTTCAATAAACGTACCATCGGGATCCTGCACAAAAACAAAATGAGCACTTGCGTTCAAGGGCGTAGGCGTGCTGCCCAGAAAGGGCACTTTCATCTGGCGTAATCGGTCGATAACGGGTTGCAAGGCTTTAACATTAATGGTGATGTACTGCATACCCGTATCATCCTGAATGTTTTTTGGCTTTGGATGCGAAGGTTTACTACCAAAGCTCATCAGCTTCCAGTCGGTGGCTTCGGGGCTGTTTTCGAGTTTTAAAATAGTAACTGCAACCGCCACGCCATTTGTCAATCCAGAGCGTTTACCAAAATCTTCGTTAATGGTAAAGCTGCCTGTTTTGACCATACCAATGCCGTTCACATAAAAATCCAGGGAGCGTTCAAGGTCGGCGACTACAACCCCGACGCCAATTACTTTGCTAGTGAAATTGGCCTGCGCATTGGCGCTTAACGCACTCATGAATACAAATAGTGTTATTTTGACACATTTATAAGCAGTTATTATCGTCTTGTTCATGTTAAAAAATCATTTGCTACTGCTTGATTAATCTGATTTGGTTAAAACGTGGGGTACTCTTCCCACTTTGGGCGACGACTCTTAACGTGATCACCTCACTGCTGTCTGCTTTCAGCCGGAGCATTTTGCCACTGGCAGAAAAAATCTCGGCTGGTTTATCGTTGATTAGAAAGCTCACCTGTTCCGGCTTAATATCATCTAAAGCACGAATATCGATGTAGTTACCCGTCCGCTCTTTGTTCTGCAATTGGTACGAGATATACGACCGCGTACGTCGCCAGAAGTGCTCATCATCGTAACCCGATTCGCTTTTTTCACCAGCGTAGGCGTGATCGACTTCGGGCTGCTGTTCACCACAATTCACCCGGTCTACGGTGTTGGCTTCCAGAGCGAGAGCCGCTACTTCCTGCTGTTTCAGGCGGACCTGTTGCGCAGCGAAAGCGGCTTTGGTATAGGTCGGAAAATACAGCTGGTAACGGGCTTCATGCACTTCATAAAACGGCTGCAGCGTCAGCGAATCCAGGTTGAAACGCAGGTTCCCAACCGGTCTGAGTTGGTTCAGGTACGTTGTGGTATCGCCAACCAGCGCATAAGCCTCGTCGATTGGGAACATCCTTCCTTTGGTTTCGTGGCCCATGCGACTGTCGTCGGCAAAAAGTCCTTTCAGATCGGCTGTCGACGTTTGAGCAGCCAGCACAATGGGGCCGTTGACAAAGGCCGCCCAGTTCGACCCGTCGGGTAGATACTCCAGCCGGGTCGAGGTCTTGAAGCGGATGGTCACGTTATCGCCCGATTTCCATTTCCGCGAAATAGCTACATAGCCTGAAGGTTTGCCGTTAACGGGTTGGGATTTTCCATTGACCAATATCTCCAGGTGCTCAGCCCATTTTGGGTAGCGGATGTTTACCGAAAATACCTGTGGTTTTGCGGTCTTGACAACTAGCTCCGACTGGTTCTCGTACGGAAAATCAGTGCGCTGAGTCAGTTGGATGGCTTTAGTGGTCCAGTTCAGCGTTGAGGGGACAAACAGGTTTACAAAGAGATCGTTATCGGAATGGCTGTAAATCAGTTCGCCGTATTTGGTATGATTTTCCAGGCCCGACCCCACACAGCACCACATGCTGGTTTCAGGTTGGGAATACACTCGATAGTGGTTGGGCCGAATGGGCGTAAAATAAACAAATCCGCCTTTTTCGGGATGCTGACTCGACAGAATGTGGTTGTATAATGTTCGCTCATAATAGTCGAGGTAGCTCACCTCGTTTTTATCCAGAAACAGGGCTTTACTCAACCGGAGCATGTTAAACGAATTACACGTTTCGGGTCCCTGATTCGATTTTAACAGTTGACTGAAATCGGTTGTCGGGTTGAAATGCTCTCGTACGCTATTACCTCCGAAAGCAACGCTGCGGGTCTGGGTCACGGTCTGCCAGAAGAACATAGCGGCCTCCGACCAGTCGGCCCTGCCCGTTAAGGTGGCAATTTTCTCGAACCCGATCACCTTCGGAATCTGCGTGTTGGCATGAAGCCCCGTGAGCTTGTCCTGTTTATCGATCAACGGATTCAGCAGGGCACGGTGGGAAATTCGCTGTGCTGTTTCAAGGTACTTTTTGTCTTTCGTCAGAATGTATAGATCAGCAAAGGTTTCATTAATGCCACCATGTTCGGTGTTCAGTACCTGCTGAATCTGCGTGTCAGACAGGGGCTTAATCAACTCAACGAACCAATCGCCCAAGCCCACGAATACCTGCTTCGCCTGCTGGTTACCAGCGTATTCATACGCGTCGCGCAAACCGGCGAACAGCTTGTGAATGTTATAAAGCGGTACCCATGTATTGTTCAGGCCGAAGCTGCTGCCATCGATATCGCCTTTGTGAATACGCTCCCAGAACACCTTCCCCTGCGGAATACCGCCAACGTACCCGTTTCCATTTTTTGCCTGACACTGGGCCAGTTCGGTCACCATATAGTCCAGCCGCTTCTTGAGTTCGGCATTGCCGGTCGACGCATACATCATCGCCAGCGCCGATAGGTAATGCCCACCAATATGACCATCCAGCCCTGAGCTTTCCCAGTTGCCGTAGCGTGGTGCTTTCAGAGGTAGCCCGGCATCAATCAGGTAGGGAGCAAGCAGTTTATCCGGATTCAGCGCCAGGATGTACTTCAGATCAACATCCTGCGCATTCTTGAATGGCCCACCTGTTAATCGCACGTCCTGCAAGGCAAACGGCTGCATCTGAGCCAGTGACGAGACGCTGAGCAAGAGAAGGAGGCATATAGTATGTAATGCATTCATTTTCAACAGGAAGATTCTTTTAATCAGCTATTACTAGCCCTATTATTCACGAGTATTTTTTGTCATCCCAACGATAGGACCAATCGTTATCTACTTTCTCAACATCGGGTCATCCCCCGCGTATTTCAGGAACTGGAACGAAGCGGTGTTGGTCGTTGGCTCACCCGACGACGTAGCGTACAGGCCATATACGCAACCAATAAAGCCACCGGACACCTTGGTACTCAGAAATTTACCATCTACTTTATCTTTCAGCAGCGTCCAGTTTTTGGCATCGGTCGAGGTGTAAAAACTATACGTATCGCCCTGCGACGTAATGCGAAAGCCAACTTTTCCTGACTTCCACTCCAGTGGCGTTTCCGTCATCAATTCCATCTCCTTTGACCGGGGAACTCCTTTGTAAAGTTGCAGTATGTCCTTGCCCTGAGCCTGTGATTTGCACAGAAAATAAAAATGGCTCTCATCCTGTAAAATTACCAAACCAGCTTTTTCCTTATCTGATTTTGGCGTAAACGTGAGTTCGGTTTCGGCCGTGCTGTACAGGTGTTGCTGGCGCTTCCCGATGAACGACGGATTTCCCATTTCCATTACTGTTTCAGGCTTTAACTTCAGCGTCAGGCCGTTTTTTTTGGATAATGAATATGAGTTTTTGTCCTGGGTCCGCATGAATAAAAGCGACGGATCAAGTTCCTTGTCAAAGGAGATCGTGTAAGCAAAATTGCCCGATTGCGGGACCGCTCCCTTTTGCTTAACTTCTTTGTAATTAACCGGATAACTATAGGCGATGGCCTTTTCCCCATGCTCGATCATCGGCCAGTCATTTTTCCAGGTCAAGGGCGCGATAAACGTTTCGCGGCCGGTGTTGTAATAATCGCCTTCGTAAGGGCGTACCGCCAGAAAAATCGAATACCAGTTTCCGTCCGGACCTTCCACAAACTGCGCATGCCCCGCCGACGTGATAGCGTCTTTCCGATCGGCAGGCAACTCCCGCTGGGTCAGGATCGGATTTCCCTCGAATGGCACGTAAGGGCCCCATACATCTTTACTGCGTAGCACTACTTCGGAGTGATTGACCGATGTCCCCCCTTCGGCCGCGTAGAGATAATACCAGCCGTTCCGTTTCAGGATGTGCGGTCCTTCAATCCAGACCGGCTTTTTGGACAGGTCTACGCCCCCGTTAACAAGTTGCTTTTCTTCG
This sequence comes from Spirosoma humi, assembly GCF_054776575.1. Classification (NCBI taxonomy): domain Bacteria; kingdom Pseudomonadati; phylum Bacteroidota; class Cytophagia; order Cytophagales; family Cytophagaceae; genus Spirosoma; species Spirosoma humi. Next base: position 551,145 of record NZ_BAAHBR010000017.1, on the reverse strand, counting down.
CCGATAACCGTCAGTTTCACCGGATCGAACTCGTACATCCGAATGGTTCGGTGACCTGAATACAACGGTTTCCGATCGGGGGCGTCACTATTATAGATAATGTAAGCTTTGTCGGTACTTTCATCGAAATAGATAGACGGATCGATTCCTTTCACCGCTGGAATTTTCACCGGATTGCTCCAAGGGCCCGCCGGATTTTTGGCTGTAACAACAAAATTGCCGTCGTGATCGATGTCGGTGCAGGTAACGTAGAACGTTCCTTTGTGATAGCTGATGCCGGGAGCAAAAAGGCCACGCGTCAGGCGCTCGCCTATGAAATCCATCTGCTCGGGACGATCGATGACGTTTCCGATTTGCTTCCAGTTTTTCAGGTCTTTGCTGTGCATAATCGGCAGACCGGGGAAGTACGAAAACGTCGAGTTAACCAGGTAATAATCCGGGCCAACCTTCACGATGCTGGGGTCGGGGTAGAACCCGGTCAGGATAGGGTTGACCAGTGTAGTTTGGGCAGAAGCTGTAAGGCTTATTACCAGACTCAGCGTAGCGAAAAGAGCCGAAAAAAGGCGGTTTTTCATTCGATTTCAGATTAATTACGTTTGCTTTTAAAGCTTTCTTTTTTACTTTTCTTGTCATCGGGAAGACAAGAACGCGTGACAAGAAAAACTACTCCATCACCAGCGTATACACCTTCCCGCGTTGCGTCGGCAAATCGTAGACCAGCGTTTCTTTTAGCGTTGGCGTCGTTACGCTGGCTTTTGGCGAGACAATGGCCGCCGGTGTTTCGTCAATCATATAGAACGGGTTCCCATTCGAGCCTGATGCCTTTGCCAAGGTTCCACCGCTGGTTTTCATCGCGTTCGGAACCCGCAAACGAAGGTTGCCTCCGAGGTTTGATTTGACGACTACTTTGGTCAGCTTGCTGCCGTTCCATTCCATGCTCACGACATCGAAACCACCCCGTGCCCGCAACCCACTGATGCTACCGGCTGGCCAGACATCGGGCAGCGCAGGCAGCAGATGGAGACTACCATCGCTGCTTTGCAGGAGCATTTCGGTAATACCCGACGTACAGCCGAAATTTCCGTCGATCTGAAATGGCGGGTGTGCGTCGAACAGATTGTTATATGTACCGCCCCCATCTTTGTTGACGCCCAGCGGAGTCAGCTGGTTCTGAATCAGCGTGTAGGCGTGGTTACCATCCTGGAGCTTAGCCCACCAGTTGACTTTCCAGCCCATGCTCCAGCCCGTCGATACGTCGCCCCGATGCGTTAGTGTTGTTTTTGCGGCACTGAATAAGTCGGGAGTGCGATAGGCCGAAATTTGGTTGGACGGAAACAGACCATACAAATGCGAAACATGCCGATGCTTGTCGGCAGGATCATCGACGTCGTCCAGCCATTCCTGCAACTGACCGTATTGGCCGATGTGCATAGGCGGGAGTTTGCTGCGTTTCTGTTTCAGCATAGCCACGAAATCGGCATCTTTTTTCAGTAGATCGGCGGCCCGTATGGCCGTGCTGAATACGTCGAACACGATTTGGTTGTCCATTGTTGTCCCGGCGTCCAGTGAAGAACCACCGTGTGCTTTCGGCGCGTTTTCCGGCGATGTGCCGGGGTTTACCACCAGCCAGTGGTAGGTTGGATGTTCGACCAGAAAATCGGCGTAAAACTGGGCCGCCCCTTTCAAAATCGGATAGACCGACGCCAAATACGCTTTATCGCCATTGTAGAGGTAATGTTCCCAGAGGTGTTGGCTGGTCCATCCGCCCCCTGCCGTCCACATGCCCCAGAAGGCCCCATCTACGGGCCCGTTGATCCGCCAGATATCGGTGTTATGATGAGCCATCCAGCCACCGGCTCCGTACATGACCTTAGCCGTTTCCTGCCCCGTTTCTGACAACTCCTTGACCATTCTCAAAAACGGTTCGTGCAGCTCAGCCAGATTGGTTTTCTCGGCAGGCCAGTAATTCATCTGGGTGTTGATATTGATCGTATACTTGCTGTCCCAGGGTGGGCGCATCTTGTTATTCCAAATTCCCTGCAGGTTGGCTGGCTGGCCCGGTGTCTCTCCGTTGCGGCCGGGTTGGGAGGACGAAATCAACAGATAACGCCCATACTGATAATACAGCGTAACCAGTTGCGGGTCATTGACCGATCGAAAATTGCTCAGCCGTTCGTCAGTCGGCAGCTTGGCCGCATCAGTCGAACCTAAATCGAATCTGACGCGGTTGAAGTAGTTCTGATACGCAGCAACGTGCGGATTCAGCACAGCCCCAAAGGATTTGGGGTACGCTTTATTCAGATACGCAGCAGCGCGTGCGTTCTGGTCTCCGCTGACGTTTTTGTAACTAATAAAATTAGTAGCAATCGCAATGTAGATGGTGGCGGTAGTTGCCCCTTTAACGCTGAGTGATGTGTCGTTGGCTGACAGCGTGCCACCCTGGGTTTTAATACGGGCAATTCCTTTGAATTTCACCAGGCCTTTTACCCCCTCGTGGTCTTGCGTCGTACCGGCAATGGTGAGTTCGTTGGCAGGTGTTGTCTTACTTTCGACTGATTTATGTTGGCTGGAAAAGGAAGCGGAAAACGACAGCTTGCCAGGTTTACTGGCGGTTAATTGCATGATAATGACATTGTCTGGCAAGGAGGCCAGTACTTCACGTGTATAGATTACGTCGCCGACGGTATACGAAGTTTTCGCGACAGCCCGCTCAATGTCCAAATCCCGGTAATAGTTGGTGTACGTATCGTGCCCATCAAAGGTAAGCATCAGGTTACCAACGGGTTGAAACATCTGCCCGTGCGATTTTTTCGTAAGAATGGATTTATTGGCGAGTTGTTCTGCTTCTTTCTGTTTGCCATCAAAAATCAACTGACGCACTTCAGGCAGAGCGGCTAACGCATTCGGGTTATCATTCCGGTTTGGCCCCCCGCTCCAGACGGTATGTTCGTTGAGCTGGATGGTTTCTCTGGCTACGTTTCCGTAAATCATCGCGCCCAGCCGACCATTTCCAATGGGCAGCGCATTTTCCCAGACGGCATCGGCAGGCTTATTGTACCAAAGTTTCAGGGCCGGCGGGTTTTGCGAAAAACCAGTCAGGGATTGGGCTAGAAAAAAAAGGCAGACGAGTAATCTCATGGTTGAACGGGCGTGTTGTACGAGCGCCACTTCTTAGAAGAAGGAAGAGGATCATTTTCTAACCCTCTTCCTTCTTCTGTTGCGTTAAATTCTGCGCTTTAATAACCAGGGTTTTGCGGAAACTTCGGTCCATCTACCACCCGGTCTATCTGCGACGTTTGCGGAATCGGACGCAACATGTGAAAATCCTGGACGTAGGGTGCAGCCTCCGGATTCCAGGCTTTCACGCGACGCACCAGCGAACGGGTACGAACCAGATCGTGCCACCGTTGCCATTCGCCAAAAAGTTCGCGGGTTCGTTCGTCCAGAATAAAGTCTACCGTTACGTCAGCTTCGGTGATGGTCATGGCCGTAACAGCCGCTGCGTTCTGAGCCGCGGTGTTCGTTTTGCGGTAAGCAGCCCGTTGCCGTACTACGTTCAGCAGCGTAGCCGCTTTGGTAGCATCGCCCGCTTTCAGATACGCTTCGGCACCCGTCAGATACACATCGGCAAAGCGGTATAGCACAGCGGGGCGAGTCGAAGGGTCGTTGAAGTTGGCGCCCCGGCTGGGGTCCATGAACTTCTTCAAAGCCGGGAAAACGTTATTGTCCCATAAACTGGGCGGAACAACAATTCCTTTGAAAGGACGAGTCCCGACAAATTGTGGCGCTCCCGCTACTTCAAAATCGGGTATCCAAACGGCCGTATCCGCACCAGCTACGGTAGAATAACCAATGCCCCGGCTGTTATTGGCCGCATTGGCGGTATTGGTAACGGAAATGTTGGCAATGTAGACCGTATAGAACGAGTTCATAAATCGGGAATCGACCGTCCGGTTTGTAAAGGCCTGATCCAGAAAATAATTCTTACCCGCATTAGGCCCTGTGGTCCATTTGTAGCTGTTGGGGCGCATACGGCTGTAGGGCCGTCCATATTGAGAATCCCGGGTCATCAGCGACGTACCGTTATTGACAATCGTTCCCGCAGCACTTTTGTAGGAGTTAATGCCGCTGAAGTTCGGGTAATTCCAGTTTGTGAACCAGGGCGACAAATTATTGGCAAAACCGCCCCCTTCGGCAGCGCCTACCTTATAGTAGCCATATTTTGGATCGAGTACGTGATCGCTCACGAACATGGTTTCTTTCCCATAGTCATTGGCGGGAACGAAGGCATCGCCGAAATCCTGCCATAAATCGAGCCCATAGGTTGACTTATTGGCAATAATGTCGGCACAAATGGTAGCCGCCTGTGTAAAATCGGCGGCTGTATTGTTCAACCAGCCCCGGGTTAAATACGCCTTTGCCAGTAGCAACTGCGCTACGGGCTTGGTGGCCGCTTTGCCCAAGAAGGGAGCCGTTGGCGTGTTGGGCAGATCAGCAGCCGCTTCAGTCAGATCCTTGATAATCAACTCATAAACCTGAGCAGCTGGTTGGCGAGAGGCCGCCTGCGAGGGAACCGTAATAAATTCAGTGTTCAGCGGTACGTCGCCCCAGGTCTGCACCAGATAAAAGTACCAGAACCCACGCAGAAATTTGGCCTGTGCCAGGTATTGCTTGCGGGTGGCTTCCGGCAGATCGATCGTCTGGCCGTATTTGAGTACGCCGTTGATGGTGTTGATATCCTGAAAGGCGGTTCCCCAGGCTGCCCCGAAATTACTCCCGTTTAACCCATTATAGGTATAGGGCGGAACCCCTCCGCTGCTGGAAGCCTGGATAAACTCGTCGGTGCCGGCCTGCATTTCAACCGTGAACCCTTCGGTGCCCCACTGGCCCCGGATGTCGTTATACACACCCGCAATACCACCCAGTACGCCAGACGGACTATTGAAGTAAGAAGGAACAATCTGCGATTGGGGATTCTCCTGTAGTATTTTTTCGCAGCCCGTGTTAAGCAACGCTGCCAGGCCAACAATAGACCAGATTTTTAGTGTCTTCATTGTTCGATCAATGATTAGAATTTAAGATTGACCCCCAGGGTGAATTGGCGCACAGGTGGGTTGTTCAGGTTTACGGAAATCTGACGCTCGGGTGTGCCGCGCTCGCTGGCATTCTGCGGATTCAGCGTCGATTGACCACTGGCATAGCTGTTTCCTTCCGGATCGATGGCCAGCTTCTGACTTACCAACGGTGAGTAAAGGATCAGCGGATTGGTGGCGTTGAAATAAATCCGGGCCGAATTCATACCAATTTTCCGGATCAACTCGCTGGTAAAGGTGTAGCCCAGGTTAATGCTTCTGACTTTAATGAATGACCCGTCGTAATACCCTAAAGTAGAGCCAAACCAGGCGACCGCCTGACCGGCATCGGGAGCGGGGTAAGCATTGGTCGGATTCGTTTCGGTCCAGTAATCGGTTTTCACCTGATTGACTCGAGCCTGATTGAAGAACGCAAAACCGCCCGAACCCGTCGAGTTACCCGTCAGATACGGCACGATCACTTTCATGCCCATGCGGGCAAAGGTGACAATCGACAGATCGAAGTTTTTAAAGCTGAACCGGTTGGTCAGACCTCCCTCCCAGTTGGGCTGGAAGTTGCCAAGAATCTGCCGGTCAGCCGGATCAATTTTCCCATCGCCGTTGACATCTTCTACCCGGATCTGGCCCGGAAACTGAACGGGTGAGGTTTGCTTGGCCAATGTACCGTTTTCTTTATCCGATGTCTGCCAGATACCAATCTTTTTGTAGTCGTAGATGACTGAAAGAGGTTGGCCCACAAACCAGCCTGCCCCCAGATTAGACTGTTCGGCTGGCGTCGTGAGCTGCGTAATTTTCTCCCGGTTAAAGAAATAGGTAAGATCGGCACTCCAGTTGAAGCCTTTCGGATTTCGGAAAATCTCAAACGTCAACGCCGTCTCCAGGCCTTTTCCTTCCGTGCGGCCCAGGTTTTTAAGGGTCGAACCGGCCCCATTGCTGGCTGGCAACGGTACCGACAAGAGAATGTCTTTGGTGATCTGGTGATACCAGTCGACCGAACCCGTAATTCGGTTGTTCAGGAAACCAAAGTCAATGCCCAGGTCCACCTGCGACGTCGACTGCCAACCCAAGCCGGTAGCGGGTAAACTCGTAACGGTATAGGCCAGTTGCTGCCCGGCGGTTCCGGTACCAAAATTGTAATAGCCCGCCGATAACGCACCCAGGGTCGAATAGGCGCCCACGTTTCTATTGCCGGATAAACCCCAGCTACCCCGTAGCTTCAGATTCGATATGGTAGGCACTCCTTTCATGAAGCCTTCATCGATAATATTCCAGCCAGCGCCAATCGCCGGATAGTTGAAATACTGATTACCAGGCGACAACGTAGAAGAGCCATCCCGTCGTAGCGTCAGGGTTAACAGGTAGCGATCATTGTAACTATAGTTCACCCGGCCCATGTAAGAAAGCAGACCAAGTTCCGAGAATGAGTTGCCAAAGTCCGAAGGCGCAACGGGTGTCCCGGCGGCCAGCGAGAAATTAGACGTTTTGATGTAATCAGCCGGAACCCCGGTTATCGTGAAGCGGCTGCCCAACGAGTGGTTCTTGGTGATTTCGTACAATCCAGTAAATCCGAATTTATGCTTGCCAATCGTCTTGTCGTAGTACAGCAGGTGCTGGAGGTTGATGTCCCAGTATTCGGTATTGCTGATCTCGGCGGTAGACGACGACTGCACCGTGGCGTTGTTAAAGTAAGTCAGTGGGCCACCATAATTATTGGTACTTGACTGGCTGTAATTCAACCCGGCATTCACTCGGTACCGCAGCCCGGGCAGGATATTCACCTCAGCGTATAGACTGTTGAAGGTACGTATCGAACGGGTACGGCCCAGGTACGAATCTTTTTTGGTAAGGATCGTCAATGGGCTGATTGTAGCGGCATCGATGGAACCCTCTGCCGGAAACAGATTAACCGAACCGTCGGCATTATAGGGCGAAGCCAACGGCGTTAACCGCACCAGCCCTCCCGGAACCCCGCCACCGCCAGGTGTATTCGTATAAGTAAGGGTATTCAAGGTGTTCAGTCCAAACTTGATCCGTTTGCCAAGACGCTGGTCAATCGTTGCCCGGATGGTATACCGTTCGAACTTTTGACTGGGAATAATTCCCGTCTCGTTGAAATAACCCAGTCCCATCGAGTACTGCGTTGTTTCCGTGCCACCAGCCATACCCAACTGATGGTTGGTGTTGAAGCCTTGTTTGTACAGTAAATCCTGCCAGTCGGTTGAAATACCAGCGGCTAAGGCATCCTTTTCCTTCTGGGTAAGCGGATAGGCCGTCGTGCCGGGACTGGTGCGGTTATATTTGGTCGCATCGTCCTTAAACTGGGCATATTCCTGACCATTCATTACGTTGAATTTACCCATAACATTGGTCACACCGTGGTAACCGTCGTAGCTAAAAACAGGCTTGCCAATTTTGCCCCGTTTGGTCGTGATCAGAATCACACCGCCCGACCCTCGTGATCCATAAATAGCGGTAGCCGATGCGTCTTTCAGGATTTCCAGGCTGGCAATATCATCCGGGTTGATGTCATTCAGGCCACCATATGGTATACCGTCAACCACCACCAGCGGACCATCCAGTCCATCACTGTTCGAGCCCTGGCCGCTCGTCAGGGTACGGTTACCCCGAATCCGGATCTGTCCCTGCGAACCAGGCGTCGATCCGTTGCTGACAATCGTTACCCCCGCTGCCCGACCTTTCAACTGGTTAACGAGGTTAGGGGCCGGTACTTCCCGTAGTGTTGTTTCAGTAACCGAAACCACTGAGCCCGTTACGTCCCGTTTGCGTTGCACGCCATAACCAACCACAACCACTTCGTTGAGGGTTTTGTCATCCGGCAACATCGTGATGTTGAGCGTCGTCCTCGACCCAACCGCAAGCTCCTGAGGAGCAAATCCGACGAGTGAGAAAACCAGAATGGCGCCTGCATCCTGAACCAGTATTCTGTAATTACCCCGCTCATCGGTGGTTGTCCCGCGTGAAGTAGATTTAATCTGGATGTTTACCCCAGGCAAGCCCTCCCCTTTTTCGTCCGTAACTCTACCCGAAATCTGAACATCCTGCGCTTGATCAACCCTGAGATTATCAGAAGTCTTGTCCTGAAAACCAGACGCCGGGGACAGCTCTCTTTTGAGAACTATTTGCTGACCGACAACCTCATAACTTAAGTTAAGTGGAGTCAGAATATGATCCAGCACCTTCGAAAGCGGTTCATTCTTAGCCTGATAATTGACCTTCCGCTGCGATTGGATGATTTCCCGGCTGAATAAAAATTGAACCTTCGCTTGTTTCTCTATTCGACTGATTGTCACCTCAACATCCTCATTCTGGGCTGAGATACTGACTCGTCGACTCAGCATTTCCTGCGCCTTACCATCGAGGGCAAAGCCGATATTGGTCAACGTAAGGGCAAGTAAGATTTGCAGGCTTGAAATTCTCATAATCCTGATCCAAACATTGCGATTGGTGAAACGGTATTGCATACATTTATGCGTTTTTGTTGGTTTTAGGAAAAAGTGACAAAAATGATGTCTCGTCTCTTCTTGAAGAGGCAATGTGTATGACTGACACATTTGCGGACATTCGAGCGATAGTGTTGGTAGCACTATCGCTCTTTTGTTAAAAAGAGATAGTTTTTATACCATAGATACCCAATTTGTTAAAGGTTAGGAGACAATTAATTACAACCGTAGCTCTGAATAATTACCTGGTTGTCAACAACTTCGAAGGTAGATTCTGTGGTTAGGCAGATGAGCCTGATTTTCTCCAGAAACGGAACATCGTTGAGTTGTCCCGTAAAAGTGCATTTGCTAAGCCGTTGCCTATCATAGCGAATAGGCATATGGTAGCTGGATTCCAATTGCGTAAATATGTCTGGTACGGGCGTGAATTCGAATGTGAATGGCTGATTGACAATAAGCGATGGATTTTCCTGGGCAGGAATGATGGTCCGTTTACGAACCTTGTCCGTTTTGGTTTCCAGACTGAGCTGTTCGTTTTTTGTCAGCAAGACCGTTTTATCGGGTGAATCAACGGTACTGACCGAAACGTTACCCGTCTTCACTTTCACGTAAGCCGCCGTTTCTTTGTCGAAAGAACGTACCTGAAAGCTGGTACCCAGCACTTTAGTAGTCAGATTGGTTGTGTAAACGAGAAAGGGCCTGGCCGGATTTTTACTCACCTCAAAGAAACCTTCTCCCTGAAGATACACTTCCCGAAGCGGATGGGTGTTCTGTTTATGAAAACGCAACTGGCTGCCTGATGACAGCAGCACGGAAGAGTTATCCGGTAGCAATACGACTAATGGCTGACCGGTTATATTTTTTACAATCTTCCAGTCGGCATGCTGAACTGGCTGCTCCACCTTTTTAGTGAATACCCCTATCTGCCCGGAAGTGGAACGATCCATTTGCCACCAGATCAATAAACCAATCACTGATGCTGCAGCAACCCAGCGCCCCCAGTGCCTGCCCAGTAAAGGCTTCACAAGGGTACCCGATGGGCTAAGCTGATCCAGGATTTTTTTTGTATTCTCTTTACTATGCTGTTCTGAGAACTCGGCCTGTTTGCCCTGAAGGACCAACAAAGTAGCTACGGCCTGTTCGTAGAGGTGCCTTTTTTCGGGATATTGGGCCAACCATTGTTGCCAGTATACCTGATCTTCCAGCCGCCTTTCACGAACCCATGTCCGAAACGCGTCGTTCTCCAGGAAATCATCAACAGTAGAGAAATTCTCGGAAGGCAAACCCATTGGTACTTTTTTGCGATTTTCATTGATAGTATGAAGAATCGCCCCCGCAATACCCTCCTTAAAGCAAATTTTTTTGAAAAAAAATGCAAATCGTTAAAAACGAATGGACAAGCCACTGATTACGAAGCTTACTGAGTGCTTTCTGTAGGAAATTGGAAACCGATTGCCGGTTCACGTTCATGACCTCAGCAATTTCCGGAATGGACAGACTTTCATAAAAGCGGAGGTAAAGAGCCTCCCGTTCACGGGCCGGTAAAGACGCTAATTGGGCCTGTATGGTATTGGTGAGCAATGTGAGCGATTCCTGTTGAATCAACAGTGTTTCTGAGTCGTTTTCTTCGACTATTGAACTATCCCAGTTCATTTCTTCCTCATTCAGTCGCTTCTGATTCCGCAGGTATTGAAGGATATGATGCCTGAGCGCTTTTAACAGATAATATTTAACCGACTCTGTATCATTTATTTGCAAGCGATTCTGCCAGAGCTGTAAAAACAATTCCTGAATACAGTCTTCGACAACCACTTCATCGACCATAAATTTCAGTCCATAGTGTCTCAGCGTACGATAATAGCGTTCGGCCAATTGACCAAATGCCTCCTTATCGCCCTCACGGTATAAGTGCCATAACACGTGGTCCTCAGAAATCATGAAGTTTAGGGATCTATAGGTAAGCTAAAACAAGAAAAAATATAAATATACATCAAATTGTACAATAAATAGAGTATAAATTTTAAGATAATAAGCTTGTCTGCGTTCACATGGCCAATTACAGGCCACTCCTATCGGTTTGCTATTTTAAGTATAGCTCCACTGGAATCCAGTGGAGCTATACTAACTACTAACCTATGCTAAAATCTACGTTTCTTATAACCACCCGTTCAGGGCTTTAGACGCGTTCAATCAACCGCCTGCCGCGATCAACCACAATCACTTTTTATCAGATAGTTGCTGGTGTTTAATCTACTACCAGCCTATGCGATTCCGTGACAGGCTTTATTTTAGGTTAGATATACTGATTTATAATACTTTCGAGCCACTCCTGCTTACCGCTGCGCTGTTTCGGCTCGCCATTTTCGAGCGTGTAGCGCCGTAGGTCTTCCAGCGTCAGGGAGCCATCTTCAAACGCTTTTCCCTGACCATTATCAAACGAAGCATACCGTTCCTGGCGGAATTTAAGGTAGTCGGAATCCTGCAAAATAGCATCGGCCACGATGAACGAACGGGCAAAAGCATCCATGCCGCTGATGTGAGCGACGAACAAATCCTCCAGATCGGTCGAGTTCCGGCGTACTTTCGCATCGAAGTTGATGCCACCAGGTTTGATGCCGCCAGCCTGATGAATCACCAGCGCAGCTTCGACCAGCTCATACAGGTTGATTGGAAACTGATCCGTATCCCAGCCGTTCTGGTTATCGCCCCGGTTAGCATCGATGCTACCCAGCATACCCGCATCAGCGGCAACCTGCAATTCATGGTCGAAAGTATGACCTGCCAGCGTCGCGTGGTTGACTTCGATATTCAACTGAAAATCTTTATCCAGACCGTACTGACGAAGGAAGCCAATGACGGTAGCCGCATCGTAATCGTACTGATGCTTCGTCGGTTCCATTGGTTTGGGTTCGATGAAAAACGTGCCTTTGAAACCCTGCTTACGGGCATGATCCCGGGCAATAGTCAGGAACTTAGCCAGGTGTTCGACTTCCCGCTTCATGTTGGTATTCAGCAGCGACATATAGCCTTCCCGACCGCCCCAGAACACGTAGTTTTCGCCCCCTAACGCAATGGTCGCGTCGATGGCGTTTTTCACCTGCGTACCGGCATAAGCCAGCACGGAAAAATCCGGATTGGTCGATGCCCCGTTCATGTAGCGTGGATTCGAAAATACATTGGCCGTACCCCACAACAGCTTCACGCCACTTGCCTGCTGCTTCTGCTTGCCGTAGTCGACGATCTTCTGCAAGCGACTTTCGTACTCACTTGCCGACGAGCCTTCATCGACCAGATCGATGTCATGGAAACAGTAGTAAGGTGCACCAATTTTGGTGAAGAACTCAAAAGCCGCATCCATTTTCATCCGGGCCCGCACATTGGCGTCATTATCCTGATCCCAGGCGAAAACGCGGGTGCCGGGGCCGAAAGGGTCGCCACCCGTTCCGCAGAAGGTGTGCCAGTAACTGATGGCAAAGCGCAGTTGCTCACGCAGCGTTTTTTCGCCGACAACTAAGTCGGGATTATACCATTTGAAGGCTAACGGATTTCTGGACTTAGGGCCTTCATAGCCAATGGCACCAATGCCTTTGAAATACTCCTGGTCACCTAGCGTGATCGTCGACATGATTTGGTCAGTGGTTTTATGTAAGTATGCGTTGGATTGAGGAAATCAAAACCAGTAATCAGCAGACTGGTTTCCGGAGAAATCCGAGACCCGAAAGCAACTGATACCGACCCTTGATTTATTAGTGTAAATTTGACACTAATATTTTAAATGTCAAATCGACACCCAAAATTTTCCTATAAACCAAACACCAACCAGGTTCCGCATGGAACCTGGAATCACGCCTACAGAAAGCTCAGACTACAAATTTGGTCAGGAAGGGATGAAATTTAAAAAGGAGTCGGTAGTCTGTTGATATTTAGCCGTATCCACTTGATAGTAATAAGCGCCCCGCTTCGAAAATCCTTTCTGCTTCTCATCCAGCTTGATCAGCAGATTTGTCGAGAGAATTTTCCGGCTGAAGTTACGCTTATCGAAGTCGGTGTTGTAGATAGCGTCGTACAGTTTCTTCAATTGGGGAATCGTAAATTTATCGGGTAACAGTTCAAAGCCGATAGGATGTTGCGCTGCTTTATAGCGTAACCGCCTTATAGCCAGTTCGACCATATCACCGTGATCGAAAAGCAAGGGGGGCAAATTGTAAATTGAAAACCACTGAGCCTGGAACGTCTCCGAAATCTTCGACTCATAATCCGCAACTTTGATTAGGGAGAAATAAGCGACCGATATCGTGCGCACAATCGGATCACGGTGCGGATCGCCGAAGGCAAATAATTGTTCAAGGTATACATTGGCTAGCCCAGTAAGTTCGAACAGGATGCGGGCCGCGGCTTGTTCGAGCCCTTCATCGGGCTGTAGCCACCCTCCCATGAGCGACCAGGTTTTTTCTTCCACCCCACGCTTAACTAATAGAACCTTTAGGCTTTCCCCATCGAAACCGAAAATAATGGAATCGAGGGCCAGTAAATAGGGATGCTGCTGTTTGTACTGATCTAACATGGGCGACTGCCAGGCCTGGAGATTTATTTTATGGGCGAAAGTAAAAATAACCCCGGTTAAAACTAAGAAGCCTGTCAGTAAACAACCACTCGGTGGCGCTGCCGACTCCCTTTTTCACGTTGGCTTAAACAAAAAAAGTGGCAACCGTTACGTTGCCACCCACATAGGTATCAGTTTGTAATGCAATTACTCGATTCGCTTTATGATATGGTTTTCAACCCATCGGCAAAGGCCTGCATTTGAGGCATGGTACCCAGGCTGACACGGCACCAGTATTGCCCGTCGAACTTCCACTGACGGATACCTACACCCTGGTCCAGCATGCGACTTACGAAATCCTCGCCTTTCATACGAATCGGGAACATCACAAAATTGGCCCCCGATGGCAGCGGTTCATAATTATGCTGCTTCAGGACGCCGTACAGATAATCTTTTGACTCCTGCGCTTTGCCCAGTGAGTATTTGATGAAGTCTTTATCCTGTAAACTAACCATAGCCGCCCGCAGCGTTGTCATGCTCATCGAACTGCCCCCAGTCGCAAACTTACTGATCTGTTCGAGTAGCTCTGGTTTCGCAATCATGTACCCCGTCCGCAACCCGGCGAAACCGTGTACTTTCGAGAACGTTTTGGTAATGATGACGTTGCTGCCCTTCTTCACCATATCGACCATGGTATAGGCTTTCGGATCGGGCGTATAATCGATATAGGCTTCATCGACCAGAACCGGCGTCTTGGCTCCCACCGCTTCGCAGAAAGCCCGTAACTTGGCGGGGTCGACGGTGATGGCGGTTGGGTTGTTGGGATTACATAGATAAACCATGCCTGTCTGGCTACCAACGCGCTCATTCAGCTTATTCAGGTTGATGTCGTATCCATCGGCGGCTACCAGAGGAACCTTATCCATCGTGATACCGTGTTTAACCGCCGTTCTTGGCAGCGCGTCAAACGTCGGGTCAGGCGCAACAATGGTTCGACCAGCGTTAGCACGGTAGGCCGCCCAGAGCGAAGCCGCCGTCAGCAATTCACCTGATCCGGCACCCAGCAGCACATACTCTTCCGGAACACCTTCCGTATCGGCCACCAGCTTCCGGAATTGCTTCGAGTATTCCATCGCATAGAGATAACCATCGGGCGCAGCCTCCGTAATGGCTTTCAGGGCTTTGGGCGAAGGACCGTACGGATTTTCGTTGGCGGATAAGCGGGCTTTCAGTCCGCCTTTCGGAATCGTATATCCCCTGGGCATTTCGGGCTCTGATTCGCAAAAGGCCGCCGGAGCAGCCGCTAAACTCAGACCAGATAACATACTGGCCCGTAGCCAGTCACGACGATTGATAGACATAGCAGAAAGGATAGTTTACCGCATCAATAAATAACAAAAGAGACTGTTGATTAAGGGACCGCCCATAAGAAAGGCGGGTGAGCCGTAAAGAGCTGTTTTGCTGCAGTGTTCAACTTAATAAGTCAAATATATGCCAATCATCAATATTGTTCAAATAATATTCTGTATTATAAAATTATTGCTTGCATAAAAGTTAGACAAATCAATTATATCCAAACAAAGTATAAGTATTATACCATTTATAAAATAAAGAATGGTAACGAGCTTATTCCGTATAGCGCACAGGTATCCCTTCACCAGCAAATAAACGCGGGAATACATCCGACAACAACAATGGTATGATTAATCTAACTGGGCCAATTCCTCTGTCTGGATGCCCCAGGCACACCGAAAATGACCCAGCGGACAACGCGTTCGGCCGTGCAAATTGCAGGGCTTGCACTCAAGCAGTTCGGAGGTTTGTACGACCCGCGATGCATCGGCCAGTGGACCAAAACCGAATTCGGGAACCGTTGAGCAAAAGACTGCCGTTGTCGGCGCGTTCATGGCCGAACACAAATGGAGCGGAGCCGAGTCATTGACATAGTTCATTACGGCCCCCTGTTGTAGAGCCGCCGACTGCAATAGACTTAATTTACCGGCCAGATTCACAACATTCGTTTGGGGAGCGGCCAGCGTTTTGATTGCTTCACAAGCCACTTCGTCCGATGGAGCGCCTAACAGGTAAACCCGTATGCCGTTAGGTAGAGCCTGCATCAGTTCAACCCAGCGCTGGGCTGGGTACTGTTTTGTAAACCACACCGACATAGGCGCTATGCAGATGTAAGGCTTGCTCCGGTAAGTGTTAACGGCGGCATAATCATCGAGCGACGGGTATAACTTAGGGCGACGTACAAATCCGCCAGTTATGCCCAGCGCCCTCAATAACCCAGCGTTACGATCCACTTCGTGAACTCCCGGCTCAAACCGGTGCTCGACCTGGTGGGTAAAAAAACGAGCCAATGGATTCTTGTCGAAACCAATCGTCTTTTTTGCTTCCGACAAGACGGTCAGTAAGCCCATCGTGCCGTATCGTTGCAGGTTAAGTACGGCATCGTAGTGACGGGGGCGGATGATATTGAGCAGACGCCACAAATCCTGGTATTTGGCGAACGGCCCACCAGCTCCCTTTTTATCCCAAATCAGGACTTCGTTCAGAAAGGGGTGATTAGCCAGTAAACCCTCGTTACCTTTGCGAACCAAAATATCCAGTATTGCATTTGGATGTGCTTCATGTACTTGTTCAAGCATGGCCGTAGCCAAAATCACATCACCGATGAAAGCGGTTTGAATAATCAGGAACCGGGGCGGATTGGTAGCGGTTATCATTAGTACGCTCAATGCGTAAAAGCTAAGAATGGAAGATTACGAAGTTTATACTTTACCCAACGGAATTCGGATTGCGCATAAACAAATGCCCTATACGCAGATTGCTCATTGTGGTATCATGCTCGACATCGGCAGCCGCGACGAACAACCACATCAGCAGGGATTGGCCCATTTCTGGGAGCATATGGCATTCAAAGGTACGGAGAAACGAAAATCCTACCACATCATTACACGCTTAGAAACGGTTGGGGGCGAATTAAATGCCTACACAACGAAAGAAAAAGTGTGTTTCCATGCATCTGTACTGGATGCTCATTTCGAGAAAGCTACTGAGTTATTGGCAGATATCACATTTCATTCAATTTTTCCGGAGAAGCAGATCGAGCGGGAACGGGGTGTCATCCTCGAAGAAATGGCCATGTATTACGATTCGCCCGAGGATGCCATTCAGGATGATTTCGATGAGCTGGTTTTTCCAAACCATGCCCTGGGTGGGAATATTCTAGGTACCATTGACACCGTCAGCTCGTTCAGGCGTGAAGATCTTCAGCAATTTATTACTGAAAATTATGACACCAGCCGAATCGTCTTTGCCTCTGTCAGCAAGTTACCGTTCAGCCAGGTAATCAAAGTTGCCGAGAAGTATTTTCGGGATGTACCGGCTCAGCATTCGGTTCGCCAGCGGACGAAACCCACCGATTATGCACCGCGCCACACCAGGGTAGAGCGGCCGATTACGCAGGCACAATGCGCGCTCGGCCGACCGGCCTATGGCCTGACCGACCCAAGGCGGCTCCCATTTTTCATGCTGGTCAACCTTCTTGGCGGCCCCGGCATGAACTCCCGGCTGAACCTGAACCTACGCGAGAAATACGGTCTTGTTTACTCCATCGATGCCAGCTATACGCCCTACCTGGACACGGGTTTTCTGGGTATTTACTTCGGTACCGATCCCAAGAAAGTGGACAAAGCACAGGCGCTTATTATAAAGGAACTGAAACGGCTTCGTGAGCAACCGCTTACAACGCTGCAACTGCACCAAACTAAAGAGCAACTCATTGGGCAGTTGGCCATGGCCGAAGAAAGCAACAACAGCTTTATGCTGATGATGGCAAAAAGCCTGCTCGACATTGATCGGGTTGAAGCGTTGAACGATATTTTCAACGATATAAAATCGGTAACAGCCGAACACTTGCAAACGCTCGCGCAGGAAGTTTTCGATGAAAATCAGTTCAGCTATCTGACCTTTGTTCCTGAGAAGTAAGTACTGTTTTTATCATGCTGGTACGCCAGCATAACAAGAGTATGACCATTAAAGACGCTCAACTGACGGTAGACGACTGGATTAAAACCGTTGGCGTTCGTTATTTCAACGAACTGACCAACATGGCTCAGCTGACGGAAGAGGTTGGCGAAGTAGCCCGAATTATTGCCCGACGCTACGGAGAGCAATCCGAAAAGGAATCTGATAAGAACAAAGACCTGGGCGACGAACTGGCCGATGTACTTTGGGTGCTTATTTGTCTGGCCAACCAGACCGGTGTCGACCTGACAGACGCCTTCCAGAAAAATCTGGACAAAAAAAACATACGGGATGCTACAAGGCATCTGAACAATGAGAAACTGCACTAACGAGAATCACACAGGCAACTCCAATCTTGTCCTTCCTGTTAGCCATAAAAAATGCCCGCTGAGTTATCAGCGGGCATTTTTTATGGCTAATACCAGTATAAACTATTTTTGAAAAGAGCCGAAAACGTAATCCCAGAAGGGCGATGACACGCCATAGTTACTTTCTGGATTCTTATAGTGGTGTACGCTGTGATTGATCCACAACACCTTGAAGAAATTCTTCGGTGGGGCGTAGGCATGAACGATAAAATGTACGGCCAGATAGCCCGAATAGCCTACCAGAAAGCCAGGGAAGAACGCATAGGCCGCTTCACCCATGAGCAGGAAGAATAAGCCAAAAAACCCACCGGCAACAAAAATAGCCAGGGCCGGAGGCATGGCCAGCCGGGTTTTGTCTTTCGGATATTCGTGGTGAACACCGTGAAAGGTATACTGAATCTTGGCACGCTGGGGCGTCGATGGGGCTAAATGGTATAAGTACCGGTGTAGTACGTATTCAAACAAAGAAAATACCAATAAACCCGTTGCAAATAACGTAGCGATGGTGGCGGTTCCCATGTCTGTGTAGGTGAACGCGTACCACCCCAGAAACACCGATAAGACCAACCACATCGAAATAGGCACTAGAATATGCGTCCGTGAAAGTGCTTCCAGGATCGGATTGTCGAATAGCTTTTTACTACCGCTGTTCTTTGGCCGGGTTTTGCCGTGGCCAGCCATGGTTTGTAGCTTTTCAGTAGTTGATTCCATAGAGAGATAAAAATTAACAACGAGTATTATGACACAAAAATAAAACGAAAATCAGTTTTTCAGTCAGATAGTAAACTAAATTTACTATCTGACTTATGTTTTACTGACTTCTAACTGATCGGAGAGTTTTTCCTGCATAGCCGACATATCGCCCTTCGGCATTTTCTGGCGAATAATGAGCCGTAGTGAGTTGTTATAGGTAAGGTAGTTAAACATCCAGTTCAGAAAAATAGCCAGCCGGTTTTTCACACCAACAATGGACATAAGATGGACGAATAACCACGTTATCCAGGCAAAGAATCCCTGAAATTTAAAAAAAGGCAAATCGACTACGGCCAGCCCTCGCCCAATAGTAGCCATAGTGCCCAAATCACGGTAGACAAATTCCACTGGCGGCTCATTACGTACCCAGCGCACCATATTTTTGGCCAGGTGTTTTCCCTGCTGAATGGCAGGCTGCGCAATCTGCGGATGCCCATTCGGCCATTTTTCTTCAGTCATCAGGGCTACATCGCCTATCGCAAATATATCTGTAAAACCCTGTACCTGGTTGTACCGATTGACCAGTACCCGACCGCCCCGACCGATCACGTCCGGTGGCAAACCAGCCAATGGATTGGCTTTGACACCAGCCGCCCAGATAAGGTTATTGGTACGGAGCGATGTGCCGTCGTTCATCGTCACCACGCGTCCATCAAAATCCTTAACCCGTGTATTCAGCCGCACATGCACGCCCAGCTTTTGCAGATACGCCAGCGAATGCTCCTGCGACTGCACCGACATAGGTCCTAACAGCTCGCCCCCGGACTCGATCAGGAAAATATCCATCATCTTAAAATCCAGTTCCGGATAATCGGCGGGCAGCACCGTTTTACGCATCTCGGCCAGCGTGCCACACAGTTCAACGCCCGTGGGGCCGCCCCCCACCACCACCACATCCATCAGTCCTTCGCGTTCATCGAGGGTTTCAACGCTCAGCGCATCCTCGAAGTTTTGTAGCATCCGGTTTCGAAGGGCGATGGCCTCGGCCACCGACTTCATGGGCAGTGCCTTCTCAATGATATTCTGCTGATTGAAAAAGTTGGTATCCGCACCCGTCGCCATAACGAGGTAGTCGTACGTAACAGGCCCCAGTTCGGTATCGACCGCTTTATCGACCGGACGAATGCCCGTTACGTTGGTAACCCGGATATGAACATTCTGGCAGTTGCCAAATACAGCCCGTAGGGGAAACAAAATGGAGTTGGCCTCCAATCCGGCCGTCGCTACCTGATAGTAAAGTGGCTGAAACTCATGATAATTCTGTTTGTTGAGCAGTACTACCTGAAACTCTTTCCGACGCGACAGGTAACGGGCCAGCCTTAGGCCACCAAAACCAGCACCGACAACAACAACGCGCTTGCGGTCTGTTTGAGGTATGTTTGGATTCATTTGTATTCGTTTACGGTCTACGGTATTGGTTTATGGCATTTCTCCGTAAACCTAAAACTGTAAATCTGATACTAAGTTTCAGGACACCAGCGGTTGAGCGGTTTGCAACACACGTTCATAATGGGCTTCGTAAAGGGGTAAAATTCGCGATAGCTCAAATTCCTTGGCGCGTGCCAGCGCATTTTCCTTAAAGGTCGGCAGATGGGCATCGTCCAGAACATAAAGCGCATTTTTGACCATGTCATCCACGTCGCCCACCGGACTCAGGAAACCTGTTACACCCTGTATGTTCAGTTCGGGTAAGCCCCCCGCATTCGAGGTGATCAAGGGCACTTCACAAGCCAGTGCTTCCAGTGCAGCAAGACCGAAACTCTCGTTTTCGGATGGCATCACAAACAAATCAGCAACAGACAGAACCTCCTCCACGGCATCCAGCTTGCCCAGAAAACGAACCTGATCGTAGATACCCAGGTCACGCACCAGTCGTTCGATACGCGCGCGTTCGGGGCCATCGCCCACGAGCAGAAGTTTGGCCGGGGTTTGCTGCTGAATATGAAAAAACATCATAACAGCGTCATCAATGCGCTTCACCCGCCGGAAGTTCGACGTATGGACAATCAGTTTTTCGCCATTTGGGCAGATGGCCCGTTTGAAATGGTCCTTTTGCTGGCGCTTGAAACGATCCAGATCAATGAAGTTGGGAATGACTTCGATTTCGCGGTGAACATTGAAGTGCTTGTAGGTATCCTGACGTAAATTTTCGGATACCGCCGTAACACCATCTGACTCGTTGATACTGAACGTGACAACGGGCTCATAGGAAGCATCTTTCCCTACCAGCGTAATATCGGTACCATGCAGCGTTGTTACAACGGGCACGGTTCGTCCCTGCGACCGTAAAATCATCTTGGCCATATAGGCGGCCGACGCATGCGGAATAGCGTAGTGAACGTGCAGTAAATCAACGTTTTCGTTCGTTACTACATTAACCATTGCACTAGCCAGCGCCGATTCGTAAGGCGCGTATTGAAATAGCGGGTAGGATGGTATATTTACCTCATGGTAAAAGACGTTCTCGTTAAAAAAATCGAGCCGGGGTGGCTGCTGGTAGGTAATGAAATGAATTTGATGACCACTTTTGGCCAATCCCTTGCCAAGTTCAGTGGCCACAACGCCACTGCCTCCAAAGGTAGGGTAGCACACGATACCAATTTTCATGCGTAAGAGAACGGTTTTGTTTCTCAACATCAAACAGGAGTAAAAAGAATCCCTAAGAAGAGAAGAAAGGGAGAAGAGGCAAGATGACGTATTTTTTGTTGTTTCTTTGCGGTTTCGCCTTCCCCTCTTTTTACCCAGTTTTCCGAAACGGGTAGTTTTGTAAAAACAGTCATGGTTGCACGACAGTCCATTCCTTTCTCGGCGTTCACATTCGGCTTTCTGCGGCTCATTCGGGTGCAGAATCTGCTGATTGTTGTCCTGACGCAGTTTCTGGCCCGGCTGTGTCTGGTTGGTGAAAAAGCAGAGATTGTTCAGTCACTGACCGATCCGAAAATCTGGCTTCTCGCTTTATCAACCGTTTGCATAGCAGCCGCCGGTTACATTATCAACGATTATTTTGATGTTAAGATCGACCTCATCAATAAACCGCAGCGGGTAGTTATCGGGCGCTATTTAAAGCGTCGGGTAGCCATGGGCGTTCACCAGGGCCTGAATGTCGCTGGTTGTCTGCTCGGTCTTTACCTGAGTCGCTGGGTCTTTGTCGTTGATGTGCTGTCCGTCACGTTACTGTGGTTTTATTCCGCCCAGTTTAAGCGACAGCCACTCGTCGGGAACATTGTTATCTCGCTGCTAACGGCCTTATCGTTCATTGTTCTGGCCGTGTATTATCGGCAGAATACGGATATGCTGCTGATCTACGCCTTGTTTTCGTTTGGCATTTCGCTCATCCGCGAGATCATCAAAGACATGCAGGACATTCGGGGCGATGCCCGTTTTGGCTGCCGGACGTTACCCATCGTGTGGGGTCTCCGACGAACGAAATACCTGCTGTATGTACTCATCGGAGCGTTTCTGTTGAGTTTATTTCTCATTGCCAGCTCGCTCCACAACGTTCGGCTTACCTTTATTTTTGGCTTGTTACTTTTTCCAATCGCCTGGCTCACCTACCGCCTGGTTATTGCCGATACCCGGCACGATTTCGGGTATCTCAGTAACCTGTGTAAACTCATCATGCTCATGGGCGTACTGAGTATGATATGGGCGTAAGCGATTCAGCATACATCGTTAAACTTACTTCTATTCACATGAAAACAATTCTTTTCTCATTGCTCCTTGCCGTAGTTGCAGGAGGCACAAGTGTGGCGCAGGCTTGTATGGGCTTGAATTTCAAGTCGGGGATGAGCTTCGAACTGAGTCAGTTTAATGCGAAAGACAAGCCAATTGGTAAAATCAGCTACCAGGTTAAAGACGTTCGCAAGGAAGGTAGTTCGACCGTGATGGACATTGTGGCTCAGGTAGAAGACGAAAAGGGCAAGCAGCGCCCTCCCTATACCATTCATTACACCTGTACGGGCGATGAGCTGATAGCCGACATGTCGGGAATGATGCAGGCAATGCCGAACGGCGGCCCGAAAGACATGGAAATGAAGCTCAAAACCAACAAGCTCGTTTACCCCGGAAAACTGAGTGTAGGTCAAAAGTTGAGTGATGGCCAGATGGAGGTCGAAATGAATACGAATGGCAACGTGATGATGACGATGAACATGATCATGGCCAATCGGCAGGTAGACAGTCAGGCCCCCCTGACAACGCCCGCCGGCACCTTCAACGCCTACAAAATTACGTCGGACATGAACCTGGAAAACAGGGTGATGGGCATGCCCATCCGCAGCACCATGCACGTGGTCAGTTACCGCGCCGACAACCAGCTATTCGATATAAAATCAGAGACTTACAACAAAGGTGGTAAGCTAATGGGGTACTCGTTACTGACAAAAACGAACTAATGCCTATGTGCGACCAATGAGGAATAGTCTGGCCGACATCGTGGACCGTACCTCACTTTTCAGGGGCAACAAATCAATTTACGCAACTTTGTTGCAAAAAAGTGGGTTAAGGGATCGTACGTTCGCCCAAAGCATCGTACTTTTGTGCGTGCTCATGAAGACAGATATTCTCTCCCGCAAAGCTGACTATATCGGCATTACTGGTTCGGTATTGTGCATTATTCACTGCCTGATCACCCCCATACTATTGCTGACAAGTTCGGTTCTCCAGAACTCGACTCTCCGTGTTGGCTACCTGAGCCTGGACTATGTATTCATTGGGGTGAACATTGTAGCAGTCTATTTTGCGACCCGGCATTATGCCGCTCCAGCCATCAAAAAAGGACTTTGGGGATTTCTGGCCTTGTTCACGGTTGCTCTTTTGCTGGAAGACGTAGCCCCGTTTTTCGAATACCTCGCCTATGCTGCATCCGCCGGCCTGGTCATTACTCATTTAATCAACATCCGACAACATAGGCTGAGTCATACGCATTAGTTTGGGCCGAATGCCCGGTTGTTAATAAATGTGTCATCGGCCAGCGTACGCAGGAAGGCGATGACCTGCTTTTTTTCGGAGTCGGTCAGGGCAATACCAAGTTGACCGTTGACTTTGAGCGCCGGATCGAGTGAAGGACTGTCTTTAACGCCAGCGGTGTAGTGATTCAGAACCTGATCCAGCGTAGCAAAACGACCATCGTGCATGTAGGGAAACGTTTTCTCAACGTTCCGTAGACTCGGCACCTTAAACTTCAACCGATCAGTTTCATTCAACGTAATTGTGTATCTGCCCTGATCGTTTATCCCCGTACTAACGGGCAAGCCGTTGTTGCGGTAACTCTTGTCGGTGAATAAGTCGGTGGCATGACAGGTCGCGCATTTTTGCTGAAACAACGTCAAGCCTGCCAGTTCATCGGCGCTCAGGTCTCCACCAGCCTCTTTTCGCACGTATTTGTCGTAGCGCGAATCAGCCGAAACAAGGGTCAATAGAAACTGCGAAATCGCTTTCAGAAAGCGCGCCGTCGTGACCGTATCTGACCCGAAGGCGGCCCTGAACATCGACGGATACTTTGGACTTTTCTGCGCCCGGCTCAGAGCATCCGCAAATTTCATATCCATCTCGACTGGATTCTGAATCGGCGTTATGGGTAACTCATCCAGGCTGGTAACGCCCCCGTCCCAAAAAAACTCACGACTCCAGGCCAGATTTTGCAAGCCCGGTACATTGCGCGTGCCAAACTTACCGCCAATACCGTGGCTGAGCGGGTGGTCGGAATGGCCAAAACCCGCAAATTGCTGGTGGCAGAACCCGCAACTGATAGTCGTGTCGCGCGAGAGAGCGGGATCGTAGAATAAGGCCTTGCCCAGTGCTACGCCCTCCACTGTGAGCGGATTCTGACTCAGATCATACGCCACATCAGGAAAATTAGCGGGCTTCCGAAAGGCTAGCGGGGTTGTTTGATACGTTACTCCCCCACCCGGTGCGGGCGGATTAGGCTCAGGCGCTGGCTCACCGCCCTTGTTTGTCTGGCAGGCAATGGCGAGGGCAAACAAGCCAGTACTGACCGTCAAGCCAATACGCTTTGTCGATATCGTCCGTAGCCCTTTCATTGGTTAGCCTGTACTCGGACGTAACTAAACATCTTCGCGTAATTATCCGAAATGCTGGTTGAATACGGGTCAAACATCACGGATGGATTTTGCGCAATACTTAGTTTCGTTGATCCGTTGAAAAGCGCCAGTACATCCGCTTTTAGCTGGACAAATGGCGTCGCATTGGTTTGAACGTTTGCCACGTCAGTATTGAACGGGACCGTACTGGTGCGTAGGTTATTAATTGTCTTCTTACCGTCATATCCTCCGCCAAACCCACCAATGTGGTAATAAAAGGCGTTGTTCTGGGCGGCTGGTGCCACCGCCGATGTCCCTTCCAGCTTTAGGAAAATATAGCCAGAGTTCCACTCCCAGTACATCCCGTCATTGAGTCCCGGATCGAGAACGCCGGTGCGCTTGCTAATATCGGCCAGACTACGCAGGCTATCGACCCCCACGGTAAACGTTATCCCGGTATAATTGCCCGTCGGTATGCCGGACAGCGTAATCGTTTGTGAAGCGGGTTTCTCTTCCTGAATCAGAAAATAGCTACTATCCTGCGGCACTACATATTCACTGCCATCGGCTTTGCGAAGGCGAATGTTGCTCACGAAATAATTGAACTTCGTAACCGTGAAGGACTCACCAACGGCATTTTGATACGTCCCTGAATTGAGGGTCAGATCCGATGTACCGGCCACGTTATCGAAGGCAACGCGCAGGCGGCCTGTTTCGGCCGGGGCCATGAGCGGATCGGTTGTGTTACAGGAAAAAACGGCTAGTCCCAGGGCAATACTGGCCAGCAACCCAACAGTAATGATCTTCTTCATAGCAAGTACGTTGGCTACCTGTTCATTTGACAACAGATTAGCGCGTAAATTACTAACGTCAGGAAGCTCGAAATCATACAGGCTTTCCGATTAAATCTCGGTTAGAGGCTGTCAACTAAAAGGCCACCCGTTTGGATGGCCTTTCGTTCGGATGATCTATAAACTCTTCAGGTAAGCCAGGCTCTGCGGCACTTGCTGCTCGGCAGCCTTGCTTTCGTCTTCAATAT
The DNA here is from genome assembly GCF_054776575.1 of Spirosoma humi. Taxonomy (NCBI): domain Bacteria; kingdom Pseudomonadati; phylum Bacteroidota; class Cytophagia; order Cytophagales; family Cytophagaceae; genus Spirosoma; species Spirosoma humi. The sequence continues at coordinate 525,815 of NZ_BAAHBR010000017.1, read as the reverse complement.
AAAAGTGGGCGATGGAGCTTTTACGGGCCGCTTTCAAAACGGCAGGCCAATCGATTTGCCCTGTTCCCAATACCACAGATTGTTCGTTGGCCATGCTCCCTTTATCACTCCGGGCAACCCCCTTCTGAACATCTTTCAGGTGAATGAGCCGGAATCGTTTAGGATATTTGGTTAATAACGCGGCCGGATCCTGACCCGGCAAATAAGTCCAGGTTACATCCATTTCGTAGCCCACATACTCGGGATTGGTTTGTTTCACCAGGTAATCGAACAGCGTTCCATTTTCGTACGGCTGAAATTCAAATCCGTGATTGTGGTAGCAGAACATAATTCCTTTTTCGTGTGCCTTCTTCCCAAACCGATTGAATACCTCGGCGGCTTTCTGCATCATCTCCAGCGTGGCAGCCGTTTTGTGCGGTATCGACCCAATGCGAATGTACTGAACACCCAGCGCTTGCGCATTTTGCAGAATAGAATCAGGCTTCTGGTCGATAGCGTCGTAGCTCACACCGTAACTGCTGCACTTGAGTCCGCGCTGGTCGAGCAGTGTCCGAAGTTCGGGGGCCGTTTTTCCAAAAAGACTCGAAAATTCAATATCGGTGATGCCCCAGGCTTTGATCTTATCCAGCGTGCCGGGCACATCCTGGCTAAAACTATCGCGTAGGGTATAGGAAACAATACCGGGTGTTTTCTGAACAAGTTTACCAAAAGGTTGCGCCTGTGCAGTCCATGAACCAGCCAGAAACAGAATCGACAACAGGGTTTTACGTATCATAGCGAAATAAGGGGCAAAAATTAATAAACTCGTTAACTAAGTGATTGGCCTACGTCTATCAGATATGCCTGGAAGCCCCGGAATACCCTGACCTGTACCAGTAAGGACTATGCATTGCGGTTTCTACTTAGCGTACTTCCCAGATAAGGCCGTTTTGCTGCGTCTCCTCACCGCTTGCCTAGGGCAAATCCGCTTAGCCTGAAACGGTGATTGCATCATTCGCTCGATATTCGAACCGTTCGCTCAAAAGTCGTTCAGGCAATCACCTACCTAAGCTAACTTCCTGACCAACAAACCGTAAACTTATTTTTAATCAAAAAAAACAGGTCTAATCGCATGAAAACATTACGCTGCCGGGATGCCGGTTTCGATTGTGACGCCGTAGTCAAAGCAAGTACCGACGAGGAAGTTTTGAATCAGGCCGCCGAACATGCTCAAACTGCTCATGGCGTTACGGTCACGCCCGAATTAGCGGCTGGTATCAAAAGTCTGATTCGTGAAGAACCAGTCTGAAATCGGACCCTTCTGATCGGTTCAATCAACTGCCCCAAACACTGTACTCCTCAACTCGTGTGAAGGGTTTGCGCTAGCCTTTTTTCACTCAACCACCTATTTGTTATGAATCAGAAATTGACGCCCTACGGCTGCCTGGCTGCCCTTCTTTTCGTTATGAGTTGTCAGGATCACCGCCTACCTGCTCCGGCAGATCCTGCCGTAACAACGGCTCCGCTGATCACGGGGTTAATGGCCCCCATTAGCGTAGAGACCGATGCCAGTGGGCGGGTTTTCGTGGCTGAGCAAGGCACCGGCAACAATGACGGCAGCATCTCCGAAATTACCCAGGATGGTAAGAAGCACCCAATTGTTACCGGAATTTATTCACAAACCAACAATGCAGGTGAGCTTGATGCGGTCGATCATCTGCTGGTTGCCGATGGGATGCTCTATTTTCTGAACCCAAAAGGACTTTGTAAAATCGATCTCGCATCGTATAAGACCGATGCGACGCCCGCCATACCATTTTCCAGTATGGTACCCGAAAACATTCAAAAGTTTGTCATTGACTATACGTTCACCAACGATACCGGCGAATCGCACCTGTACAATTTAACACTTGGCCCCGATGGCGCTCTTTACATGACCGATGCAGCCGCAAACGCGATCATTCGCCGATCGAAAACCGGTGATTTGAGCGTCGTGACAGAGGTACCGGGTATCGTCAACCCAAATCTGCCTGGTTCTCCTCCTGGCCCCCCGTTCATTCAGTCGGTGCCCACGAGCATCACCTACGACGGTCATCAGTTTCTGATCACGACATTACTGGGTTTTCCGTTCCCTGCCGGCAAAGCCATTCTTTATCAGATGGACCTGACGGGGAAACTCAGCCTCTATCAGCAAACGTTCAACAGCCTGGTCGACGTAGAAAATGATGGAAACGGCAAACCCCTGGTACTCGAATTTGCGGTATTTGGTCCGGCAGGCTTTACCCCAGCCACGGGCCGTTTGTTGCGCGCCAATGGAACAACCAGTACGGTCTTGCTCGATAAGCTAAACCTGCCGACCGATCTGAAAGTAAGTAACAGCCATACAGCTTACATAACCAGTATGGGCGACGGCGCCTTATTAAAAGTTACGTTTTAAGGGCCTAAATCCATCACAGGCAGGTTAAATGTTAACCACAGAGGCACGGAGAACACAGAGGGCTAAACTGTAGATTTTACCTACTTATACTCTGTGTTCTCCGTGCCTCTGTGGTTAATAAAGTTTTACCATTAATCAGATAAAGCCAGATGCGTCTTACTCAAAGGCTAAGGCTTCGCATGGCGCATTTCCAGCCCGACCGACATGCGGGGTTTGAAACCCGTCCAGGACCCGGCAGCGTCTGTTTCGGGAAGATTCAGATATTTCGCATAATCCATTTTCTTGAGGTGAATCCCCAGAAATGCGGTTACAAAGTGCTGGTTTATGTTATTGATCCGGTGTTCATTCCAGGCGGGTTCGGCATAGTGCATGTACTCATCAGGCGATACACCGGGTTGTAGCGAAGCCACTGGCGGTGGATTAGGCGCCACATTGTGCCGGGCATTTACGTAGGTCAGTAAATAGCGGTCTGCATTGACGGCTCCTTCGTAAATGGCTTTGATGCCTTTTTCATAGCCCGATACATCATCTTTACTACCCGCAACAAACAACGTAGGCAGGGTTAAACCCGCCAGCCCGGCAGCATCCCAGAAACCCCGTTCCATACCCCAGGGCGCAAAGGCAACGACCGCTTTAATCCGGGGGTCCAGTGAGGCTTTGTACACGGGCGAGTCCATGGTCCGAACCTCAAGGGCCGTACTACCGTCGGCAAGTTGGCCAAACATCTTAACGGCCTGAGGGCTATAACCCGCTCCTACGGCGTTGAGCGCCCCATAACCACCCATCGAATACCCAATCAGGGCTGTGTTATCGGCGTTCAGCAAACCAGCCAGAAAGGTTTTACTGGACACTGCACTCAATCGGGCCATTTCATTCAATACGAACAGATCGTCGAGGGCCCGATTCAGCAGCGTACTCGGAAAACCGGCGGCATCGCTATAGGTCGATTCAGCGTGGTCGATGGCCACGACAACGTATCCTTTTGAGGCCAGGTTTTCGGTTAAATAGGTGAGCAGAAGCCGTGATCCAAGATACCCGTGCGAAACGATAACCAATGGATAGGCTCCACCGCTGGCGTCCGGCTCGGCATCACGACCAGCCCGACCCATGAATGTGAACGGAATGAGGGGACGCTTGGGGTCGTTGGAACGGCCAAGTACGGATTCATACGTAACCATTGAGGGTTGGCTGGCTGCCATACGAGCCGGATACCAGACCTCGACCGTTAGCGGACGATCATAAAAAGGATGCTTGCCATCTTTCGTATGCAGAACATCGACCTGGCCTTTATGGATCAATTTCAGGGTTCGTACCCCAACACCATAGGTTCCGCGAGCCGACAGTTCGGGAGAATTAGGCAGTAAATCACCGTTGACAAAGGTATTGTCGGGCGTTTGGGCGCTGGTTGGGCAGGCCGCTCCCAGCGTAATGAGCAGGTAAAACAGGTAGCGAAGCGAGGTCAATTTCACGGAATATACGACTAGAAATATTGTCCGTAAAGCTATCTCAAACTTTCTGTAGTCGGCAGATGGTTATGCAATTTTCACAATTTCGTAATTCATTATCCCCTACCTTTGTGAAACAACTTTAGGGGTGTCAGCGCCGGATTAGCCTGACTGAGAGAATACCCTCACCACCTGATGCAGCTGGTACTGCCGTAGGGAAAAGTTAACGAGATGCGCTCCGCTCTCCTAAAGTTGCTGTTTACCGACCGATTGACAGCAACATGACCCAATCTCCTCAAGCCATCTGGACCGACGTCGAGCGTATACGCACGCAGGCCCCGCTTATTCACAACATTACCAACTTCGTGGTGATGAACAATACGGCCAATGCGCTGCTGGCGCTGGGAGCCTCGCCCGCCATGGTACACGCGCCCGAAGAAGTCGAAGACTTTGTGTCTATTTCGAGTGCGCTGGTGGTCAATATCGGCACGCTTGACGCCACTTTTGTAGCGGGTATGCGGCTGGCCATGCGTCAGGCCAGAGCGCTGGGCAAACCTATCGTTTTCGATCCGGTTGGCGTGGGTGCCACGGCCTACCGCAATCAGGTTAGCGAAGAACTTCTGGCCCTGGCCGCACCGGATATTATTCGGGGAAATGCCTCCGAGATTATGGCCCTGGCGGGCCTCAACGCGCAGACCAAAGGGGTCGACAGCCTGTACGGGTCCGAAGCGGCCATTGACGCGGCCCGCCGGCTAAGTTCCGTTTGGGGAAGTGTGGTGGTCATCAGTGGCGAAAAAGACTACATTATCCAGCATGATCAAACAGCCATAGTCGCCAACGGCCACCCGCTTATGACCAAAGTGACGGGTATGGGTTGCACCGCTACAGCCCTGACCGGCGCTTTTGCCGCCGTCAACGCCAATTATTTTCGGGCTGCCACGCACGCCATGGCCGTTATGGGTATTGCGGGTGAACTAGCGGTCGATAAAAAGCCGTTGCCGGGTAGCCTGCAAGTCAACTTCCTGGATGCTTTATACGAATTGACCGAAACGATTATTACCGATCGTCTTCTACTGACCGAAGCGTGAACAGACTTTATTTAGTAACCGATAGCGCCATTGCGCGGCAGGCGGGTCATACGCTGCCTTTTGTGGTCGAAGAAGCCTGCCGGGCCGGAGTTCGGTGGGTGCAGCTGCGGGAGAAAGATATAGCCACCCGCGCTTTTCTAGACATCGCCTTCGACCTGAAACGCATTACGCAGACCTACGAGGCAACGCTCATTATCAATGATCGGGTCGATATAGCCCTCGCTGTCAATGCCGATGGCGTGCACGTTGGTCAGGACGATATGCCGTATGCACTGGTCCGCTCACTACTCGGACCGGACAAAATTATTGGCCTGTCGATCAATAACGCAGCCGAACTGGAAGCCGCTCGCGGGGCTGACCTGAACTACCTCGGCATAGCTACTATATTTCCAACTGGCACCAAGCAGGACACGTCAAGCCTGTTGGGTCTGGACGGTTTACGGGCTATTTGTCAGCAAACGAATTTGCCCACATTTGCCATTGGTGGCATCAACGCCACCAACCTTCGGTCGATTCGGGAGGCTGGCGCAACGGGAGCGGCTGTTGTCTCGGCCATCTGTGGTCATCCATCTCCGTACGAAGCCACCCGCGAACTCATTAACCTGATCGACGAAAGCCAATGAAAACATACGCACGCACCTTAACGATTGCCGGTTCCGACAGTGGCGGGGGCGCTGGTATCCAGGCCGACCTTAAAACGTTTGCCGCGCTGGGCTGCTACGGAATGTCGGTGATTACTGCGCTGACGGCTCAGAACACAAAAGCCGTAACGGGTATTATGCCGGTGCCGCCTGCCTTCATTGCTCAACAGATGGAAGCGGTATTAAGCGACATTGGGGTCGATGCGGTAAAAATCGGTATGCTGCACTCAGCCGAAGTCATTCAGCAGGTGGCTAAAACGCTGGTTCAATTCGGGGTGAAAACCATTGTGCTTGACCCGGTAATGGTAGCCAAAAGTGGCGACAAACTCTTGCAAGACGAAGCGGTCGATGCCCTCAAAACGCATCTGCTGCCCATTGCCTCCGTTATTACGCCCAATTTGCCCGAAGCCAGTGTATTGCTGGGGCACCCGGTCGAGACGTTGGTCGACATGCCGCAGGCCGCTATTGAGCTGGCAGCACTCTGTCCGGGCGCTATTCTGGTCAAAGGAGGTCATTTGCCCACGGCAGAAAGCACCGACTTACTTTATCTTTCCGCCAATGACCAACATTGGTTTCCGACGAGCCGAATCCAGACCGATAATTCGCATGGTACGGGCTGCACGCTTTCGTCGGCCATTGCGGCCGGATTAGCCAGGGGTTTATCCGTCGTCGATGCGGTAGCGACCGCCAAAGACTACCTGACACTCGCTCTCCAGGCGGGGGCCGTTTACAAACTGGGACATGGGCATGGCCCTGTTCACCATTTTTTCAACGTTTGGCCATAAAACGCATGACATTCACCGACCAACTCTGGCAGGACATTAGCCCTATTTATCAGTCCATACTCGAGCATGGCTTTGTAAGCAAATTGATGGACGGCAGCTTACCCTCGCCGACATTTCGGTATTACATTCAGCAGGATGCACTTTACCTGACAGACTTCAGCCGGGCGCTGAGTCAACTGGCCGTACGGGCCACCACGCCCGACGATATGCTGCAATTCACGCAGTTTGCCCAGAATGCGATTCTGGTGGAACGCGCTCTGCACGAAACCTACTTTGCCCTCTACGCTATTCAGCCCGAAACCGCGAAAATGCCTGCCTGTTTCGCCTACACAAATTATTTGCTGGCAACGACCTCGCTTCAGTCGGTAGCGGTTGGGGCAGCCGCCGTTTTACCCTGCTTCTGGATTTATCGGCAGGTGGGTAAACACATCTATGAACGGGCTGTTCAGGAAAATCCCTACCGAAGCTGGATTGATACCTACGCAGGCGACGCCTTCGACGAATCGGTCAATCAACTGCTGGCTCTGACGGATGCCTACGCCAAAACAGCGGGCGAATCTGAACGCGAAAGGATGCGGGAAGCCTTTCGGATATCGAGCCGACTGGAATGGTACTTCTGGAATGATGCCTACAGTCAGAATCGCTGGCTTGTGTAAACGCAATAATGTTGGTTGTTAGCCGTACAATCGGGAAAAGCAGTTATCTACAAAATAATAAAAGAGGGTTGGCTTAACTTTTTGTTAGTAGTGGGTCAATAGTTTATTAATTAACCCTACTAACTCAACTGTTATGGACAGCATCAATCAACAGCAGCCCGAAAAGAATCACGAAGACCTTTCCGGTACCGAAGCCGGGAAGAAAATAAAAGAGTTGGTCGATAAAAGCAGCACGTGTTATTTCTGCACAAAAATTACAACCGGCGAACCGTTGAAAACCAGGCCCATGTCCGTGCAAAAAGTTGACGAAGCGGGCAACTTCTGGTTCCTGAGTGCCAACGACAGCCACAAAAACGCGGATATACAAACCGACGACAAAGTTCAACTGTTGTTCCAGGGCTCGGAACATTCGGATTTTCTGAGCATCTACGGGCAGGCGACTATCTCGACGGATAAGGAACTCATCAAGGAACTTTGGGAGCCCATTTTGAAAACGTGGTTTACCGAAGGCGTCGATGATCCCCGCATTACGGTCCTGAAAGTAGAAACGCAGGAAGGTTATTATTGGGACAATAAACACGGCGATGCCGTGGCGTTTGTCAAGATGGCCGCCGGGGCGATTATGGGCAAAACCTTAGACGACTCAATCGAGGGTAAGCTAAATGTTTAATCGCCCGATTTAGAAATTCCGGTAGCCCGGCTTAACGGGGAAGGCCCCCAGACAGATTTGTCTGGGGGCCTTCCCCGTTACTGGCAGAAGAGATTTTTTTCTCAGCGACCAAGCAGCGTATCTATGGTTTTCAGAATCATCGGCAGTTTTTCGTGGTCGTTGTTGCACAGCACAATTACCGTTTTATCGGCGTCGATATAGCGGGTGATCTGAGTTTTATAGCCTGGATTGTCACCGTCATGCCAGACGATTCGTCCAAGTTTATCGCTTTTACTCAACTCCCACCCGAATCCGTACGATGTCGGTGACCCATCGTTTAGTTTGGCCGGGATAAAGGCTTCGGCCAACGTTTGCTGACTAACGAGTTTACCGGCGTACAAAGCGCGATCCCACTTCAGCAAATCCTCGGCCGTAGAGCTGATGCGACCGGGACCTTTTCGATTACCCAACCAGATGGCATAGTTGAATTCTGGAAAAGAATCGGCCTGAACGTAACGTTTCTTCTCTGGCACGTAAATATGCCCCCAGGCCACATCGGATAGGTTTACCTTCTCCTCTCGCGTCCGAATATCGGTATGTGTCATGCCGAGGGGGTTGAAAATACGGGTTCGGCAAAAGTCGATAAAATCCTGCCCGGATGCCCGTTCGGCAATGCTGGCCAGCAGCATATAGCCGGTGTTACTATATTTGTATTTAGCTCCCGGCTCAAACAACCGGTCGGGATGAAACTTGATCAGGTACGCAATGTTGTCGGTATTATTGGCGACTTTACTCTTATCCCAATGCTTATCCATCACATCCTGGTAGTCGGGCAAGCCCGATGTATGGTTGAGCAGATGCCGGATGGTAATACCGGGATACGGTAAGCCCGAAATGTATTTGTCTATTCGGTCATCGTAAGCCAGTTTACCCGCCTGTTTCAACATCAGGATGGTCATGGCGGTAAACTGTTTCGACACGGAAGCCAGTTCAAAAATAGACGATGTCGCCAGCGGGTCTTTCGTCTCAAATCGTTTGTAGCCAAACGCCTTCTCGTAAACCGGTTTGCCTTTATCAGCAATCAGGACAACCCCGCTAAAATCGGGCGTGCTGGCGAACAATTTGTCCAGCTCGGTATTGAGTGACGACTGGGCATTGGCGCAGAAATTAATCGATAGCAGAAGTAAGAACAGGTACGTAAACAGATTGATTTTCATGAATGAGCAGGTTGTATAAGGTCTCCGGTAAAAATACATTTTACCACAACATCCGTCAACGAGTGCTCACGTCAAATCCGAAAGGTTTTAGCATAATCCGTGACTTCGTTCTGGTATTTGTCGCGATTGTAGTAAAAGTACCGAATGCCCCATAAATTTAGGCCGCAGGAGGCTTCATCCGGTAAATTTAACCGTGCCGGGCCGTTTCTTGCTGTGCAGTCAGGCTCAGGAACCAGACTTCACAATAGGGATACCGATTTTGATTTACATATTGTGTCTATTTATCAACCCGAACTCAGAACCGTCAATGTGACGCGCTACGCCAGACCCTTACGGGAAGGCGGCTCATTACCCGCCCTTGTCGAGGCCGACGACGACTTCCTGTACGTACTCAAGTTTCGCGGAGCGGGGCAAGGAACCAAAGCACTGATTGCGGAACTGATTGCGGGTGAAATTGCCCGCCTGCTTGGCTTACGGATTCCGGAGATTGTCTTTGCGACGCTCGATGAAGCCTTTGGCCGTACCGAACCCGACGAAGAAATTCAGGATTTGCTCCGGGCCAGCGAAGGCCTCAACCTGGCCCTGCACTACCTGTCCGGCTCCATCACCTTCGACCCGCTGGTCACCACGGTCGATGCAAGACTGGCGTCGCAAATCGTCTGGCTGGATTGTCTGGTAACGAATGTAGACCGCACGGCCCGCAACACGAACATGCTCATCTGGCACAAGGAATTGTGGTTGATCGACCATGGTGCGTCCCTTTATTTCCATCATTCGTGGGAAAACTGGGAAGCCCAGAGCAGGCGTCCGTTCGTTCAGGTGAAAGACCATGTGCTGCTCCCGCAGGCCAGCGAACTTGATGCGGTGGATGCTGAGTTTCGGGCGATTCTTACTCCCGACCGCATTCAATCCATTGTTGCCTTGATTCCTGACGACTGGCTGATGAACGAGTCAACGCCAGAGTCGCCCAGCGAACAGCGAGCGGTGTACGCCAATTTTTTAGCGTCACGAGTTGCCTCATCCGAAATCTTTGTGAAGGAAGCTACCCATGCCAGAAAAGCACTTGTTTGAGTACGCCGTCATTCGCGTCATGCCGCGTGTCGAACGGGAAGAATTTCTTAATGTGGGCGTTATTCTTTATTGCTCCGCGGAAGGCTTTCTGAAAACAATGTATACATTGAATGAAGATCGGCTTTGCGCTTTTTCGAATAAGATTGACTGCCAGGAACTGAACGAACGCCTTCTGGCCTTCGAACGCATTTGCGCCGGTCGCCGGGAAGGTGGCACCATTGGCCAACTGCCCATTGCCGGCCGTTTTCGCTGGCTAACCGCCACGCGCAGCACCGTAGTACAAACGTCGCCCGTTCACCCCGGCTTGTGCGTAAATGCCCAGGAAACGCTGGAGAAACTTTTTGAGCAACTAGTCCTGTAACGTAGCCAAACTGTCTGCGTTACCACCCACCACCCTATGCGCCCTCTCGCTATCTTTTTGTATCTGTGCTGCTTCTCAGCACAAAGTTACGCCCAGCCGCGCACGGATGCGTGGCTGAAAAGTTTATTCACCACGAACAGACATCCCGTTTTTCAGGAAGTCATCAAGCATCCGGACGCTTATCGGCTACAGATCATCTATACGCAGATTGACCGGGATGCCGCAAATAAACCTTCGTTTAAAAATTACTATTTCCGGGTCGATAGTACGGAGTATTTCAATCCCGCTTCGACCGTTAAGTTACCCCTGGCATTGCTATCGCTGGAAAAATTGAACAGCCTAAAAAAGCCCGGTGTGACTAAGTTTACAGCTATGCAGTTTGACAGTGCTTACAGTGGTCAAACCAAAGAGTGGCGCGACAACACCGCCCAAACGGGTTATCCATCCATTGCTCAGTTCATTCGAAAGGCTTTTTTGGTGAGTGACAATGATGCCTATAGCCGGATGTATGAGTTTGTTGGGCAGGAACGTATCAACCGGAGTTTACATGCCAAAGGATATCTGGACACACGGATTACGCACCGGTTCGTGCGGTTGACGCCGGACGAAAATCGCCATACCAACCCCGTTCGATTTATTCGGGAAGATGGAACGTTGATTTATGCACAGGCAGCAGCGTATAATAAAGACCCTTTCGATTTCCGTCGGACGGCCAACATTGGGAAAGGTTATTACGCGAAAGACAGCCTGATTCGGGAGCCGTTCAACTTCACCGAACGCAATAAATTCCCGCTGGAAAGCTTTCAGCAAATTTTGCAATCCGTTCTGTTTCCGCTCTCCGTACCCGAGAAACAACGGTTCGACCTGACACCCGACGACTACGCCTTTCTGCACCAGTACCTGTCACAATTCCCAGGCGAAACCAATTACCCTAAATACGACGCCAACCAGTATTACGACAGCTACGTAAAATTCTTTTTCATGGACAGCCTGCATCATCGACTTCCCCAGGATGTCCGGGTTTTCAACAAAGTGGGCTGGGCATATGGGTTCCTGACGGATGCTTCGTACGTAGTGGATTTTAAAAATAAAGTCGAGTACATGCTGACTGCTACTTTGTATACCAACAGCGATGGCATTTTGAACGATGACAAATACGAGTACGAAACAGTGGGCCACCCGTTTCTGTATCAGCTTGGCCAGACGATCTACCAGCATGAGCTAAAGCGCAAACGAAAATACACGCCCAACCTAAATTCGTTTCGGATTAGGTATGAGAAACGGGCGACTGATAATCGACCCACGGTTAAGGATGTCGACAATTAGGCGAAGAGCGTTTCAAATGATTTTTCTTTATTTAGCGACAGATAGAGTTGTTTTAAGATAATTTTTCATCGGTCTATTAACCCCTAAATCCCCTAAAGGGGCTTTACTCGCGCGCTGACAAAGTCCCCTTTAGGGGATTTAGGGGTTAATAGACCGACAAACAGGCATGTTCATGGGCTAAAAGCGATACTCTAAATAGCCTCGATGTCAGGCTACACTGGGTTAAAACAACTGTGTAATCATTGGCACCAGATTTAAGACCAGCACAAAATAACTTACCTTCTCCTGACCAACATGAACCTCACGACCACGTTCCGGACCAGCGTATTGCTGGCGCTCACTACCCTTTCGCTGTATGCTCAAACGAGTACCAAACAGTCACCCCCGCTCCTGGCGGCAGCTGCCCCCGAAACGGTTGGTTTCTCCAGCGAACGGCTCAATCGCATTGACGGCCTGATTCAGTCGTACATCGACAAAAAAGCCTTTCCGGGCGTGGCGGCCCTGGTAGTAAAAGACGGCAAGATTGTGTACTACAAAGCGTTCGGCACGGCGGATCTGGACGTTAACAAGCCATTGGCGAAAGACGCGATTTACCGGATCGCGTCCATGACAAAAGCCATTACGTCGCTGGCGGTGATGATGCTCCACGAAGAAGGAAAAATCATGCTCGACGATCCGATCAGCAAGTACATTCCGGAGTTTGCCAAACCGGTCGTGCTCGACAAGTTCAACGAAAAAGACAGCACCTACACGACGGTTCCGGCTAATCGGGAAATCACGATTCGGCATTTGCTGACCCATATGTCGGGCCTCAATTACAATGTCATTTCGAGCGATCCCCGCATGCGGGCCATTTATACGAAAGCGGGAATTATTGATGCGTTTACAACCCAAAATGTAAAAATTGGCGATGCGGTAAAAACACTGGCGAAGCTGCCGTTGAATCACCAGCCCGGCGAAAAATGGACGTATGGCCTCAGCATCGACGTGTTGGGCGCGCTGGTGGAAGTTGTGTCGGGAATACCGCTGGACCAGTTTTTTCAGAAACGCATTTTTGAGCCGCTGGGCATGAAAGATACATACTTCTATTTACCCGACTCGAAGAAGGATCGTCTGGTGCCGGTTTATTCGGAAGATAAGGATAAGAAACTGGTGAAGACGTCTACCATAAAAACCCTGCCTACCGATCCCAATTTCCCGATTGTGGGGGCCAAAGCTTATTTTTCGGGTGGTGGCGGTTTATCGAGTACGGCCTATGACTACGCCATCTTCCTGCAGATGCTGCTGAACAACGGCGTGTACAACGGAAAGCGGTTCCTGAGCCGCAAAGGGGTCGATCTATTCACGAACTCAAACCAGACCGGCACCCTGTTCCCGGACCCACACGGCTATTTTAGCCTGGGCTTTTCCGTTGTCAATGAAAAAGGGCACACCAAAGACCTGAGCAGCATTGGCACTTTCTCCTGGGGTGGAGCTTTCAGCACAGATTACTTCGCTGATCCTAAGGAAAAGATCTGCGCTGTATTAATGAAACAAATGTGGGGAACAAGTTACGGCGGGGAACTCGATGATAAATTTGGCCTGATGATTTACCAGGCACTGGACAACTAGCTGTACTGGTTATCGTTCAGGGTAGGTTTCGATCTGCCCTGACAACTCCTTTATCGCTTCCTGCAGTTGGTTTCGGCTCAACACAATGTCCATTTCTACCGGAAAGTCAGGGTATTCGTTCCAGGCGGGTGTCAGGTCATGCCCCAACTGGATTTGTAACCGGTAGCGGTCATCTGACAGAGCTTTTGCATCCATGCTTAAGCCGGGCTCAGAGAACGTCAATTCTACGTGGTTGGTCGCCTTGTTCCAGAGTGACCGCAATCCTGTCAGCAGCCGCTTTACTTCCCAGGTATGCAGCTTTGCCGACTGCGTGTCAGCCTGTTGCCGCCAGAAGGTCGAGAAACGGCACTGAAGCCGATTCCGGTCGCGCCAGCTTTTTGTTGCCTGACCGTAGCCCAGAATGGCCAGTTCGAACGAATCGAGTGAGTTGACAGAAGATACAAATTTCATAACGATATAATTTAGGGAGGCAACTATTCTCTACTCAACAAATATACTAAATATGTTGTTACAGATTCCCTGCAAAAATTAACCATTCCCGATGAGTGCGCTCAATTCTATCCTACGGGAAAGTTTATCAATCCGTTAACTTCCACGCCCAGTCACTTATCCACGTAGTCACTTTCCTTATCTTTGCGACCAAAAGAATTACAAACTAATCATTCAGATAGATGGCAAACGTGCTCATCATTGGAGCCGGTGGTGTTGGTAGTGTTGTGGCGCACAAATGCGCCATGAACAGCAATGTCTTCACAACGATCATGCTGGCTAGTCGCACGAAATCAAAGTGCGACCGTATTGCGGCCGAAATTCAGGAGATGCACGGCGTCACTGTTCAAACAGCCCAGGTAGATGCCGACGTCGTGGCCGATATGGTCGCGTTAATCCGGTCCTTCAAGCCCGTGCTGGTTATTAATGTGGCCCTCCCCTACCAGGATCTGCCCATTATGGACGCCTGCCTGGAAGCTGGTGTTCACTACATGGACACGGCCAACTACGAACCCAAAGACGTTGCCAAGTTCGAATATAGCTGGCAATGGGCTTATAAGGAACGCTTCGAGCAGGCTGGCCTGATGGCGCTTCTGGGCTGTGGTTTCGATCCGGGCGCTACCCAGGTCTTTACTGCCTATGCCAACAAACATTACTTCGATCGGATGGATTATCTGGACATTGTCGACTGTAATGCGGGCAATCACGGTAAAGCGTTCGCTACTAATTTCAATCCCGAAATTAACATCCGGGAAATAACCCAACCCGGCCGCTACTGGGAAAACGGCGAGTGGATCGAGATTCCGGCGATGAGTATCCATAAACCCATTGAGTATCCTGAAATTGGAGCCCGTGAGTCATACGTGCTGTATCACGAAGAACTGGAATCCCTGGTCAAGAATTTCCCGACCCTGAAACGGGCTCGTTTCTGGATGACGTTTGGCCAGGCCTATCTGACGCACCTGGAGGTACTCCAGAACGTGGGCATGACCCGTATCGACAAAGTGAAGTTTCAGGGAATGGACGTTGTTCCGCTCGAATTCCTGAAAGCGGTGCTCCCGGCTCCCGATTCGTTGGGCGAAAACTACACAGGCCAGACCAGCATCGGCTGCCAGATCAAAGGGGTAAAAGATGGAGAAGAGCGCACGTATTTCATCTGGAATAACTGTGACCACGCCGAAACCTACCGCGAAGTACGCGGGCAGGCGGTTAGCTACACGACCGGTGTTCCAGCCATGATTGGTGCTATGCTGATGCTGACAGGCGTCTGGATGAAGCCTGGCGTCTGGAACTGCGAGGAACTGGACCCGGATCCGTTTATCGAGCAGATGAACAAACAGGGTTTACCCGTTCAGGAACGAATCAACATCCCGCTTCCGCACGAATATTAAGCTCGTTGAGGCACGTTGTGCGTTGGTTACGCATCGATTAAAATACAACATGCCACCTGCCAACGACTTATCTCAATCCCGTTCATCTTAGATGGCGGGATTTTTCGTTAGTTAGACAGCCTATTATACCGACTTATTGCTGCGCTCATGAAACGCCTAATTCAACTTTCACTTGTCTTGTTTTCCTTTTCGATGGGGTATGCCCAAACCCGCGACACAACCAAAGCGAACAGTTCCAGCCGTCAGGCGAACCCTACGCCCCTCAACCAGCGAAATGGGTACGAAACCTATCAATCAACTAATCAAATTGTTGGGGCTGGCCCGAATGGCATGGTCAACACCCTCGATAACCGCTACGAAGGGCTGAAGGGTACGCCTTACTTTTTGCCCGACTGGATTAACGGGCAGGTTGAGATGACGACTGGAAAAAACTACACCAACGTGCCCCTCAAATTTAACGCACATAAACAACAGTTGATTCTGCTGCGGACAGGCTCGGGCAATGACTCGATTATTGTCGATGCCAATCAGGTGAAGCGCTTTATGCTAAGCAGTGCCGATGGACAAACGTATGTTTTTGAGCGCTTACCAACGGCAAAAACCAATGATCAGAATTTGAAAGACGGGTATTTTCTGGTGCTTTACGAAGGCAAAAACGCCTTATTGAAGCGCATTGCCAAAACGTTCAAAGCCGCTGATTATAAGAACCCTTACGCAAGCGACATACGCTACGATGCCTACCAGAATGCCTTTTCGTACTACCTGCTCAAGCCCGACCAGACACTGACCAAAGTCAAACTCTCAGACAAGTCGATTATCGATGCTTTAGGTGACCGAAAAGACGAGCTGAAAGCGTTCGCCAAGCAGGAAAACCTGACGTTTAAAACAGATAATGACGCCATTCTGCTCGTGAAGAAGTACGATAGTCTGTAAAGCCAAATGTGGAATTTGGTGGGCGCACACATCCTGGTTGTGCAAACCAAATCGCGCATCGCTATATGTATCTCTCTACCGCTTCCGAACCCGTCTCGTTAACCTACGACGACATTATTTTCCAAACCCGCAACCGGGCCTACGGAGCCTTTGACCTCCGCAAACAGTATCGGCCAACGCTTAGCCGTGCTCTCGGTTTAGGCGTCGTCCTGTTCTTGGGTTCTTTATCGGCGCCCACGCTGTACGCTCGTTTCTGGCCTCAGGCGTTGGTGAGTCATGACCAGTCTATGCAGGAGGTGACCCTCACCAAACTGGCTGAGCCCCCCGTTGAACCACCCATTTCCTTACCACCCGAAACCGCTCCGGCGGTCAATACGGTCAGAAACCTACCACCCGTTGTCATGCCCGAGGCCGATGTGGTGGAAGAGAGCCTCCCACCCACAACAGATCAGCTAAAAGAGGCCACGTCGGGCACCGAAACGGCTCAGGGTACGGGCGATGTTGATGTTATTGCGGCCCCGGAGGCAAGCGCGCCCACCGTAACCGAGAAAGCGTTGGAAGTAGAGACAAGAACAGAAGCACCCTTTGTCGTAGTCGAGCAGCAACCAGAGTACCCCGGTGGACTGGACGCTCTACGCGCTTTCCTGGGCAAGAATCTCAACTATCCAAGGGCAGCGGCTGCAGCCGGTGTGTTCGGCCGGGTTTATGTTAGTTTCGTCGTTAATACGGATGGTAGCCTGACGGATATACAGGTTCTGAAAGGTATTGGGTTTGGGTGCGATGAAGAAGCGGTACGGGTTATGCAAAAAATGCCCCGCTGGTGGCCCGGCAAACAGTCTGGCCATACGGTTCGGGTGAAATACAACTTACCCATCTCGTTTACGTTGGAATAATCGCCACAAGCAGATCAGAAACAAACACATTGGATTCTTTTTGTCATGCTGACGCAGGAAGCATCTTGAGGCATACTACCGAAGATGCATCCTGCGTCAGCATGACAAAAAAACAATCGAGAATACGCTAAACTAGTTATACTTGACTATTGATCCGCAAATTACCCATCCTATTCGGCGTTGACTATTCCAAACGGAAATAGCATTCGTTATACCTTTGTCTTATGAATACGACTTTGCTCCAATACCTCGACTCTGCCGACGAATCGGTTATTCCGTCCCCCTGCTTTGTCCTTGAGGAGGCCAAACTTCGGCGAAATCTTCAGTTGATCGATTCGGTGCAGCAAGCGGCCGGGGTTACGATTATTCTGGCGCTCAAAGGCTTTTCCATGTACAACGCATTTCCGCTGGTGCGCGAGTACCTGAGTGGTGCCACTGCCAGTTCGCTCAACGAAATTAAGCTCGTTAATGAATACATGGGCGTGCAGGCGCATACATACATACCGGCTTATCAGGATGCCACATTCGATGAAGTCGTTAGTCGGAGCAGTCACCTGACGTTTAATTCCTGGACACAGTGGGAACGATTTAAAGATCGGGTGGCAGGAAAACCCGTTTCCTGTGGCATACGCGTCAATCCGCAGTATTCGGAAGTAGCAACGGATATGTATAATCCCTGTGTGCCGGGTTCCCGATTAGGTGCCACCCGCGATCAATTACCCGATCAGTTGCCGGAGGGGCTAGACGGAATTCATTTTCATACCCTCTGCGAAAACGATTCGTTCACGCTCGAACGTACCCTCGAAGCGCTCGAAAGCCGGTTTGCTACCTTGCTGCACCAGGCCAAGTGGGTCAATTTTGGCGGAGGTCATTTAATGACCCGCGAAGGATATGACACCAATCACCTGATTAGGCTATTGACCGCTTTCCGGCAGAAATATACGGTAGATGTCATTCTGGAACCCGGCTCGGCCATTGCCTGGCAAACGGGTGTGCTCACCTCGACGGTGCTTGATGTGTTTGATAGCCAGGGGATTTCGGTGGCGGTTCTTGATACCTCGTTTGCGGCTCACATGCCCGACACACTCGAAATGCCGTACAAGCCCCGCATCATCGGGTCTTATCATGAGCCGGTTGCGGGCAAACCAACCTATCGTTTGGGCGGCATGACCTGTCTGGCGGGTGACTTTATGGGCGATTATTCGTTCGATAAACCGCTCACCGTGGGTGACAAAATCGTGTTCGATGATATGATTCACTACACCATGGTGAAAACCACCACCTTCAATGGTGTGAACCTGCCTGCCATTGGTGTCTGGAAGGAAAATGAGTCCTTTCAACTGGTCAAAACGTTTGGTTACGAAAGTTTTAAAGACCGGCTGTAACCTGAGCAGTGCCCTTTTTTAGCTTATTCGGCCAACAAAAAACCTGCATACGATACCGTGTGCAGGTTTTCATTAGACAGCTAAAGGTAACCACCTAAGGCAGTTACAGAAAAGTAAAGCTACGATGTTTTCGGGAATAGCCCTCGTTCGCTTACTTTTTTGAGAATTCGCGGTGGTAAGCCGCCGTGTATAATTCCTCTTCCGGCAGGTTCTTGAAGTAATCATACGTGATCCGCAGACCTTCTTCGCGCGATACTTTTGGCTCCCAATCCAGAATCGCTTTTGCCTTCGTTATGTCTGGCTGGCGTTGTTTTGGATCATCAACGGGCAAGTCTTTAAGCACAAGCTTTTGCTTGGTTCCGGTAAGCTTGATGATCTCTTCGCCAAACTCCTTGATGGTAATTTCCGACGGGTTGCCGATGTTGACCGGATACGCGTAATCGCTGAGCAACAGGCGATAAATACCCTCTACCAGATCATCGACATAACAAAATGAACGAGTCTGGCTACCATCGCCGAACACCGTCAGGTCTTCACCCCGCAGGGCCTGACCAATGAAAGCGGGCAATACCCGGCCGTCATTCAGGCGCATCCGTGGGCCATAGGTGTTGAAAATACGAACAATGCGCGTTTCCAGACCGTGGTACGTATGATACGCCATCGTGATCGCTTCCTGAAACCGCTTTGCTTCGTCGTACACACCCCGTGGTCCAATTGGGTTTACGTTGCCCCAATACTCTTCGGGTTGTGGATGAACGTTAGGGTCACCGTATACTTCCGATGTGGAAGCAATCAGGACACGGGCCCCTTTTACCCGCGCCAGACCCAGGCAATTATGAATACCCAGCGAACCCACTTTCAGCGTTTGAATCGGGATTTTCAGGTAATCGATCGGGCTGGCCGGCGAAGCAAAGTGAAGAATGTAATCCAGTTCGCCGGGTACATGGATGTACTTGGATACATCGTGATGGTAGAACTCGAAATTTGGCAGATGGAACAGATGCTCGATGTTACGGATGTCGCCCGTAATGAGGTTGTCCATGGCCATTACGTGATAACCTTCTTTAATAAACCGGTCGCAAAGGTGCGACCCCAAAAAGCCGGCTCCACCCGTAATCAGTACACGTTTCATATATTGTTTTGGAAAAGGATTACACACAAATACACAGAGTACACAGTATATCTACTCTGTGCAAATCTCTGTGTATTTTGTCTTTATGCGTAAAAAAAGTTAGACTTTCTGTTCAACGGGTGCTAAAACAGCTTCGCGTCCAACACTATAATAGGTATAATTTACCTCGCGCATCTGCTCCAGTTCGTACACGTTACGACCATCAAAGATCACTTTGTTCTTTAGCAACAGGTTCATTTTATCGAAGTCCGGCGTGCGGAACAGAGGCCATTCAGTAACGATAACCAGGGCATCGGCATCATCCAGCGCAGCATACTGTGTATGCGCGTACGTGACCGAATTACCAATTACACCCCGAACGTTCTCCATCGCTTCGGGATCATAAACCGTCACTTTAGCGCCGGCATCGAGCAACGCCTGGATGTTGTCCAGGGCTGGTGCTTCCCGAATATCATCGGTATAGGGTTTGAACGCCAGTCCCCAAACAGCAATCGTTTTACCCGTCAGATCGCCACCAAAGTGATTCAGTATAATTGGCATCAGTTTGGTTTTCTGCTCGTAGTTCACATCCATAACCGATTTCAGCACTTTAAAATCGTAATTAAAATCCTTGGCCGTTTTGGCCAGTGCCTGCACATCTTTCGGGAAGCAGCTGCCACCGTAACCGATACCGGCAAATAGGAAACGCTTACCGATCCGGCTATCCGTACCGATCCCCCGACGAATATCATCGACATTGGCACCAGCCCGCTCGCACAGGTTGGCGATCTCGTTCATGAAGGTAATTTTCGTAGCCAGGAATGCGTTAGCGGCATATTTGGTCATTTCAGCCGAACGCTCATCCATGAAAATGACGGGGTTCCCCTGACGCACCAATGGCGCGTAGAGTTTGTTCATCACCGCCTTGGCACGTTCTGATTTTGTACCGATGACAACCCGGTCAGGCTTCATGAAGTCTTCAACCGCAACACCTTCCCGCAGGAATTCGGGGTTCGATACCACGTCGAAATCTACTTTGGCGTTGTCGGCGATGTGGGCGTGTACTTTTTCGGCGGTTCCAACAGGCACCGTGCTTTTATCGACGATAACCGCGTACTGGCTCAGGATTGGGCCCAGGTCGCTGGCTACTTTCAGAATGTACTTCAAATCAGCCGAACCATCTTCGCCCGGAGGGGTTGGCAAGGCCAGAAAAATAACTTCAGCGCCTTTGATTCCTTCTTCCAGATCCGTTGTGAAGGATAAACGACCTTCCTCAACGTTCCGGTGGAACAGGGTTTCGAGACCCGGTTCATAGATAGGAACGATGCCATTATTAAGTTTTTCAACCTTGCGCACGTCGATGTCAACGCACGTTACCTGGTTACCCGTCTCCGCGAAACATGTCCCGGTAACAAGTCCTACATATCCTGTTCCAACAACTGCTAATTTCATATCTATTTATTTATAAAAAATCCCAATGACATACTTTACAGACTCGTCCGAATACGCAATGTCACAAAAATAGGAGTTTTTCAATAAGTCCCCTCATCTGTAACACAATAGTGACTTACCGGTCATACCCCTCGTTTAATAAGGCTTTTGCTGATTTACCTAAATGATCCCATCGCATATTGAAACCAAAATAAATTTTATGGATCTATTTTGTTTCAAATATATATAAAACATTAACTTATATCTTATGCAACGGTAATTTTCGCCCACGCATGGATTCAATCGAGAAGCAAAAAATAATATTGAACTTCTCGTAGAATTTGTTTAAATTACCTATTGGGCACGCTTGTAAGAAGCCCCACTTTATGACAAACGAAATTGTAGAAAATCAAGAATTAATTGCCCAGTCAGTTCGTAGCCTAGGTGAGCGGCTTATTCGGCCTAATATGCGGCAATGGGATGATAGTCAACACTTTCCGGCAGAATTGTTTCAGCAGCTTGGTGAACTAGGCCTAATGGGAATGCTGGTCCCCGTTGAATACGGTGGCGCTGGCCTTGGTTACCACGAATATGTGGCTGCCATTGTTGAACTCGCACGTATTGATGGTTCTATCGGCCTTTCCATGGCCGCTCATAACTCGCTTTGCACCAATCATATTTTATTATTCGGCGACGAAGATCAGAAACGAACCTACCTGCCACGGCTGGCTACCGGCGAATGGCTGGGAGCCTGGGGCCTGACGGAACCGAATACGGGCTCTGACGCGGGCAATATGCGAACGACAGCCGTGCGTAATAATCAGGGAGACTGGGTTTTGAACGGCGCCAAAAACTTTATTACGCATGGTAAAAGCGGCAATGTGGCCGTTGTTATCGCCCGAACAGGTGAACCGAATGCCCCTCATAACGCAACAGCGTTTATTGTTGAGCGAGGTACTCCTGGGTTTTCGGGCGGGCGCAAAGAAGATAAATTAGGGATGCGAGCCTCGGAAACGGCCGAAATGTTATTTGAGGACTGCCAGATATCGGATCGTCAGCGGATTGGCGCGGTGGGTGATGGCTTTGTGCAGTCGCTGAAAGTGCTTGATGGGGGGCGTATTTCAATCGCTGCACTCAGCCTGGGTATTGCGTATGGGGCCTACGATGCTGCGTTGGCCTACGCCAAAGAACGTGAACAGTTTGGTCAGCCCATTGCCACGTTTCAGGGAATAAGTTTTAAGCTGGCTGACATGGCAACCGATATCGAAGCGGCCAAACTATTGACGTACCAGGCAGCCGCGTTGAAGGATGCCGGAAAGCCGGTGACAAAAGAATCAGCTATGGCGAAGTTGTTTGCTTCAGAAACGGCCGTTCGGGTTGCCAATGAAGCGGTACAGATTTTCGGCGGTTATGGCTATACGAAAGACTTTCCTGTCGAGAAATTTTACCGCGATGCGAAACTCTGCACGATTGGGGAGGGTACCAGCGAAATTCAGAAACTTGTTATTTCAAGGCAAATATTGAAGTAAATGAGCCGTGCTTTGCGTGATTTCCTGGCCGACTCTACTATAAATCATACAGCTAAGTAACAGCGCAAATTTGTTAACCACAGAGGCACAAAGACCACAAAGTTTTCAACGTAAACTTCTCTGTAATCTTTGTGCCTCTGTGGTTAACAAATCCTGTTTGTATTACACCGTACGACGCGAACCTTTGATTAAAGCAGCAACGCCAAGGATGATGACAGCACCGACAAAGGCCGTTAGAATTTGGTCGATTACACCACCATCACGGCCAAAAATCCAGCCGCCTACAAAGCCACCAGCGATACCGAGTAAAATTTCGGCAAATAGCGAAAACGAAAACCGTTTGAAAACGAGGTCAGCTAGCCAGCCGGCTACTGCACCTACCAGAATTGATACCAGGATTCCCATGACGTTTGAGTATTGAGTAAAAAGTATGTGATAAAAACAGATACATAACTCAGTCAAATTAATTATTGTTTAATCGGCCAGACCAATTACTGCCAGCATACGTCCAGTCTGGCCCTGTTCGGCCCGATAGGAGAAATAAGTATCATTATGAAGGACGGTGGAAAAAGGTGAAACCTCAAGCTGCTTTTCTGGAATACCAGCCGTCACCAGCAAGTGTGCGTTAGCGGCTTTCAGATCGACAAAGCTTTTGTCGTTACCCGCATCAGCCCGTTTGAAAGCCGTGTCAAATTGCTCAGCTACCTCTGGCCCAACCTCGAAAGCGCGTTCATCGATGCAGGTTCCCACATAGGCGTAACAGTGCTCGGCATTTGTTCCAAACAGTTGGTGCATTTGGGCCAGCGTTTTTGTGACAATTCCCCCCACCGTGCCACGCCAGCCCGCATGAATAGCCGCAACTGCCTTTTGTGCCGGGTCGTAAATCAGGATCGGTACACAATCCGCAACGGTGACGCCAAGTAGCAAGCCCGGTTTGTTTGTGATGAGCGCATCGTAACCCGTATAACGACCTGCTTCCACAGCATACTTGATCTCGGTGCCGTGAACCTGATGCGAAGAAGCAAACGCGTAGGCACTGGCCCCAATGGCGCTAAAAAAACGACGACGGTTCTCGTCAACATTCGCTACTTCATCGGCGGTGTTAATGCCCAGGTTTAGCGACGTAAACGGGGCTGGACTTACGCCCCCATGACGGGTACTTTCAGCGGCAACTATGTTAGAAAAACCAGCGAATATGGTTGGCGAAGTGTATAAAAACGTATGCGTCGTGTGGTCGGCCATGGCGTAATTTATCAATGGAGTTGAGTCGTGCAGCCTACTTATTCGTAGCTAGTCAAAAGTACCGGCAAGTCCTGTTTTATCCAAAAAGCATTGCTGGTAGTAGGCAGGTTGACTGCCTGAAAATCTACTTCTTTATTATAGGAGAATTGGCCTGTTAATTTCCTTTTACGAATAATAAAGTAGGTGGCCTATGATTTTTCCCCAAAGAACGCCTGGCAGTAATATCAATATAGTACGGAATAACGTCAATTTAGGTTAGTTTTATCGACATAAAGTATATACTCGACAGTATGACACGTTTACTCCTGCTTTTTCTGTTACTGATTGCATCAGGACAGGTTTTCTCGCAGGCGCACCCTACTATTGGAGACATAACGGACAGAACACTGGGGCAACCCATCGCCAATCAATTTGACCATTTGTCTGTCCAAGACGGGCTATCCAACAATTCGGTCAACTGTATTCTTCAGGACCGGGAAGGCTTTATCTGGCTCGGAACCAATGAGGGGCTAAACAAATATGACGGCTATACCTTTACGATCCTGCAACATGATCCGAAGCACCCAACGCAAAGCTTTCAGAATAATAACATAACAGGCCTGTGCGAAGACCATTCGGGCCGTTTATGGGTGGTAACCGAAGGGGGTGGCCTGCATGAAGTGGACAAAAAAACGGGCCTCGTTACGCCCCATCTCATTCGCGCCGAAAACGCCCATAAATGGAGCAAGCAACTTTCCGTTTATGAAGACAAAGGAGGAGTGCTCTGGATTAGCACATTTGCCGGTTTGGCCCGCTACCAACCCGCCCGGCATCAGTTTACGCTTTACCCGTCGCCCCAGCCTGATGTACCCATCAAAACTGTCTTTGAAGATTATGACCATCGCTTTTGGGTAGCCACAAACCGAGGCTTGTATCTCTTTGATCGACAAACTGGTCAATTTACACCCCTCCCCATTTCGGGCATAACGGGCAATCAGCCCACGTTCATTTCGTTTTGTCTGGACGCCAACGATGTGCTTTGGCTCGGCACGGCAGGTCGTAGTCTGTTTCGGCTCGATCTGCGCCGTCGCCCCTGGCAATTCATACCGTACAATCCAGGTGGCCTTATCAACCCGTTTGTGTACATGAATTCTGTCCACCGCGATGCCAAGGGAATCCTTTGGGTCGGCACAACGAATGGCCTGCAAGGCATCGATACGAAGAATGATAAGGTTTTTACTTACCGTCCTCAGCCCAATGCCTCCAGGGGCATCAGCAGTGTTAACGCCCAGGCTGTATATCATGACCGAACGGGTATGCTCTGGGTGGGTACAGACAATGGTGTCGACCGGCAGGCCGTTGCCATAAAACCTTTCCAGACGTATCAGGTAATACCCAATAAGGGTACCGCAAACCTGCCCGAGAACAAGGTTGTTGCCTTATTGAAGGACAGTCATGACCAGTTCTGGGTTAGTAATCTGCGCGTTGTTTACCAGAAAAAAGCGGGTAAAGAAAACTTTACGGCCATCCCTTCGGCAGCACTAGGCTCTGTCGGACCGCACGAAAACCTGATCTGCGCCCTGCTAACAAACCAATCTGATGGCATCTGGCTAGGAACCACCGATGGCTTGTACCAATTCGATCAGGCATCCGGTCATTATCGCAATTATCCTTCTGAAGTACCTGCTCAATTTCTGGATCGCTCACCTTCCGGCGATTTGTGGATTGGCGGAGAAGGCGGAATTGCCTCATTCAATCCCATCACCCATCATTATACCTATTATAAAACAGGCCTTAATGCACTGCCCGACAAGTATGTGCATGGCGTAATGGCGAGCCGAACCGGCGATATCTGGGTGTTGATCGAACGGCAGGGAATCTGCCGTCTCCATCCGCAAACGAGCCATTTCACCCGGTACACGGCAGGCCCAGCAGGTCAGCTGAGCAGCAACGATGTTCAGTCTATTTACGAAGCCGCCGATGGTATCATATGGATCGGCACGCACCAGGGAGGCCTTAATCGCTTCGATCCAAAAACGGGTTTGTTCTCCGTTATTTCTCACCGGGATGGATTGCCCGGAAATAACGTTCTGGGGATTACCAGCGATAGTTCGGGGCACCTCTGGTTAAGCACCGATCAGGGATTGTGTCGATTTGATCCACACACCAGATCTATTCGAAATTACGGCCTAAACAATGAGCTGCCCAGTAATGATTTCGTCCGAAACGCAACTTTCCGGCAGCGCGACCAGCTCTATTTTGGTAGCCTGAATGGTGTCGTTTATTTTAATCCGAACAGCATTCGCGATGACAAACGTCCTTTCCCGGTTTATATAACCGAGATAAACGTACTGGGGCAGAAACGACCGCTGACGGATACTGTACTGGAGCTGAACCATGATGAAAACTTTCTATCCTTCAGGTTCGCAGCCCTCTCGTACAATCAATCGCAGCAAAACCAGTACGCTTACCAGCTCGTCGGGGTCGAAAAAAACTGGGTTCAGAATGGGAACAGCCATTTTGCCAACTACACCAATCTGTCGCCGGGTCGCTATACATTCCGTGTCAAAGCAGCCAACAGCGATGGCATCTGGACCAGCCAAGGTGCGTCTATTCGTGTCCTTATTCATCCGCCCTGGTGGGCTACCTGGTGGGCCTACAGCCTGTATGCCTTGCTCGCAGGCGGGGTCATCTGGATGTATTTTCGATTCTACACGAACCGGATCCGGCAGCAGCAGGAACTGGAACTCAACCGGCGCGAAGCCGAGCAGCTAAAGTCGGTCGACGAGTTGAAGACACGCCTGTTCTCTAACATTACCCACGAATTTCGTACGCCTTTATCCCTGATCATTTCACCCGTAGAGAAGCTGTTGCAGGATGGACGCCTTGACGCTTCTACCCGTCAGATTTTGGCTCTGGTACAGCGCAACGCCGACCAGTTGCTTCGGCTTATCAACCAGTTACTGGACCTCTCGAAGCTGGAAGCGCACCACATGAACATAGCGCTGACGCGGGGCGAAGTAGCGGAATTTGTCAACCGCATTATCGAGTCGTTTCAACAGGGAGCTGAGCTAAAAAATATACAGTTAATCTATACAGCGACAGCGGTAACGCCCAAAGAGCGATTGTTTGATGCCGATAAGTGGGAGAAAATAATCACAAATCTACTGTCGAATGCCCTGAAATTCACACCCGAAGGTGGACAGGTGACCGTTGCGCTCCAGGCAGTCCCCACGCCGGATATACAGGATAGAACCAGTGTACAGCTTCGCATTACCGACTCCGGCATCGGCATTCCCCCCGAAAACCTGCCGCATATTTTCGACCGCTTCTACCAGGTCGATAATTCGCGTACCCGCTCCTACGAAGGTACCGGCATTGGCCTGGCGCTGGTGAAGGAATTGATCGAGTTACTAGGCGGCACTATCCTGGTAGAGAGTCAGCTCCATAGGGGCACTACGTTCCTGTTGACTTTGCCTGTCCTATCTGTGCACGAGAAGGCGGATGCCCCTTACGTAACCCTGTCTAGCCGAAAGGCCGTGCCTGCCGATTGGGACACTAGTGCCACGCCAGCTTCCGTTGACAAACCAGCCCCTGACAATCCACCTAAAGCGCTGGTACTCATCGTTGAAGACAACACCGAATTACGCGAGTTTCTAGCGGCCGAGCTGGCCGTTTCGTATCAGGTTTTAAGTGCCCCCAATGGAGAGACAGGCTGGCAACTGGCACAGACCGAATTGCCAGACATTGTACTTTCCGATTTAATGATGCCCCAAATGGACGGCTACGAACTGACGCATCGCATCAAAAATCATCCCGCGACCGATCATATTGCGGTCATTCTGTTAAGTGCCAAAGCAGCTCACCAAAGCCGTATGGAGGGTCTACAGAAAGGGGCAGACGATTATTTGGCAAAACCGTTTCATCTAGACGAACTGCAGGCACGGCTTCACAACCTGATTACCCGGCAGCAGAAACTACAAGACCAGTACCATCGGCAACTTACTCAGCCAGATACTGAAGTCCCGCTGGAATCAATTCAGGACCCATTTTTGCACCAGATTTATTCTATACTGGACAAACACCTCGACGATTCAACGATCAGTGTAGACTGGCTGGCCGAGCAGGTAGCGATGAGCCGAAAAACACTTTACCGGAAAATTCATACGCTGATTCAGTTAGCTCCTAATGAATTGATTCGGCAGTACCGGCTTCGAAAAGCGGCTGATCTGCTGCGGGCAGGTCATGGTGCAACCGAAACGGCCTATCTGGTAGGTTTCAAAACGCCATCACACTTCTCGATTCTTTTCAAAGAATTTTACCACAAAACGCCATCCGAATTTATAGCGCACAGCCTTAAAAGCAGCCAGTAGTCACTTTTTTGAAGGTATTACCCCCTGGATGTCCCCAATCCGATAGCATTTGTCCCAAATCAGAAAGCGAATTTGCCTTCCTATATCGACATTTGATTTACTATAATTTCTATCCACACCTCTCCCTTTTGCGGATAAGCACCAGGTAGTAACCCTGATCCGGATCGGCAACTATTGATTCTACTTTATCATTGCAATGAGCCAGTGTGGGATATGTCCATACTGGCTCATTCTCTTTCAATCTGATGCTGATCTATCCGTGACTAGCTGAGTCAAGACAAACAAGCCGTCCGCTGAAGCCATTGCGGACAAGCTGTCTGCGGGAGAGCCATTCGCCTGTGGTCAACCACGTCGTAGCGCTGGGCTAACTGGTTACCGGCTACGCCTTTATATCACAAAAGCCTTCCTTGCCTAAACAGGGAGGGCTTTTTACAGTTAAGTCTTTGGCCATGAGCCGCGCCAGCATGTCTGGATCCGGATGCGTCTCACAACCAAATACCTACGTTCATACAGCGGTACCCGTTTAGCCTTTTGGGTGGGCGTCGTCAGTTCTTGTTTGGTGTGTATTCAAGAAATTTCTGACTTGCGCTGTGTGCCGTCTCACTGTATCCGCTTTTCGTCTATGCTCACAACGCAATCTATAAATCTGCTTACTTCCTGGCCTGATGCCGACTCGAATGTCCAGTTTTGGGAAACGCTGGCACAAGCAGTATTGCCACCATACGTCAATACATGTCGCTGGTTTGCCGGCAAGGCCAGGCAACAGACAGGCTTTTCAGTAAAAACAGTCCATTCACTACCCTTACGGGATGGGGCAATCGCTTATTTACTGATTCTGGAAGCCCGTTATGCAGAAGGTGTCCCTGAAAATTACCTATTACCCATTTCATTCCTGGACGACCATACCGTACATAAGTTGTCCTTCCAGGTTGCGGATATCCCTGAAAAAGGGCGTATCGGCGAGGTTACGATTGGTAAACAAACGGGTTTGCTGATCGATGCCATTTATGACGAACGATTCCGGGAAGCGTTGTTTTCAGCGATTTACCAGAATCATACGTTGCCTCAAACCGATGGTAGCCTGACGTTTCATCGGGGAAACGGGCTTGAAGAGGGGCATGAACGACTCCCGTCACGCGTGTTACCTGTGGATTCGAGCAACTCGGCTATGACGTTTGGCGATAAATATTTTCTTAAGCTCTACCGGAAGCTCTTCCAGGAAACCAACCCGGAAGTTGATATGATCGCCTTTCTGACGGATGAGAGCAAGTTCGACCATATTCCGGCTTTTGGCGGAAGCATTGTCTGGCAGGGCGATCACAGACCTGATATTACTCTGGGGATGGTGCAGCGGATGGTGCCCAACGACAAAGACTCGTGGATGCAAACGGGCGATTACCTGAACGATTTCCTGTATGCCGTACCGCAGCGACTGTTTGCCATTCGGGAAGACGTATTCGATAAAGTGGAATTACTGGGACGCCGAACGGGCGAAATGCACTGCGCCCTGTATAAACCTTCCCGCCCCAACGCGCCTACCGATCCGGCTTTTGCACCGGAACCCTTTACAGATGATTATCGCGAATTTTTAATTAAGCGCTTCGAGGACTTACTTGAGCGTCGGTACGCGCTGCTTATCGATAATTATACGAAACTCGATATACAGGCGCAGCGGCTTGCCTGGGTATTTATGGAAGCAAAGGAGATGATCGAGACCTTTATCGACGACTTCCGTACGCGCCCCATCGAGTCGCTTCGGGTTCGTATTCACGGTGATTATCATCTTGGGCAGGTGCTGGCTACTGAAAATGATTTTGTTATCATTGATTTCGAGGGCGAGCCAGAAAGTAGTATCACCGAACGAAAGATAAAGCATTCACCCCTGAAAGATGTGGCTGGCATGATTCGGTCGTATCACTATGCCGTTTCGGCCAAGCTGTTCAACTCGACGGAAACCGACGCGCTGGATCCCGACCACCTGCAACGCGTATCGGACCGCTGGTTCTACCTGATCCGGGATACGTTTATGAACGCCTATCTCGACGTTTTTGGCACCCCACACCCCCTGTTCAAAAACAATAGCGAAATCAATTTCCTGCTCCTGATTTACCTGCTCGAAAAAGCAGTTTATGAGCTGGGCTATGAAATAAGTTATCGACCATCCTGGGTAAAAATTCCACTGAAAGGCATCATTGATGTTATTCGTGAAATTGAAAAAATTAGACTGAGCGACGGCAACACTGTTCCTCATGTGGCCATGCTGCAAACTAATTTACTGCAAACCAAATAGAGAAAACGGTCAGGTGTCCAGAAAGGCTTTAAGCAACCGACTTTGCTATTTTTTTCAATTTTATTGCTATTAAAAGTTAGTAACCACAGTAAAGGTGAACGCCGTTTTAAAACAATGGATGGACATCTGACCGACAAATTGACCGGACGTTTTTCTAGGTAAGGATAAGTTTTTTTCTAACTTTCCGCTTCTGATTACGTTCAACAACGTATCTATTAGTTCCAACCAATGGCAAAACGCAAAACGTCTACACCTTCGGCCGAAGCCGAGCGAACGGTGCAACCTACACTACCCGAACAACCTGCAAGCACACCCGGCACGGCAGGCGAAGCTTTCCAGAACGACGGTCCCTACTCCCGCTTCTCCGACTTCGATATTCATCTGTTCCGCAGTGGAAAACATCAGCGCCTTTACGAGAAATTTGGCGCTCATGTCGTTGAACATAACGGGGTTATCGGCACTTATTTTGCCGTGTGGGCACCTTCGGCCAAATACGTTGCGGTCATCGGCAATTTTAATGGCTGGAACAAAGGAAGCCAGCCCATGAATGTCCGCTGGGATTCGTCGGGTATCTGGGAATTGTTTATTCCAAATATTGGCCGGGGCGAAACCTACAAATATTTTATCGTGAGCGAAAACGGGCGCGAACTGGAGAAAGGCGACCCCTATGCCCACTGGTGGGAAGTTCCGCCCAAAACGGCTTCTGTCATTTGGGATACGTATTACGAATGGCAGGATCAGGACTGGATGAGCAACCGGAAAGAGAAAAACGCGCTCGATGCGCCCATCTCGGTTTACGAAATGCACCTCTCCTCCTGGCGTCGGGACCCCAGCAACCCAGAACGGGAGCTGACATATGGCGAAATTGCCGACGCCCTGGTGCCGTATTTGCAGGATCTGGGTTTTACCCATGTTGAGTTTATGCCCGTAATGCAGTACCCTTATGCGCCGTCGTGGGGGTATCAGATCACTGGCTACTTTGCCCCCAGTAGTCGCTTCGGTACCCCACAGGAGTTCATGAAGCTCATCGAACGGTTGCACCAGGCAGGTATTGGTGTATTTCTGGACTGGGTTCCCTCCCACTTTCCGGGCGACGCACACGGCCTGTACGAGTTCGATGGATCGCATCTTTACGAATACCCGGACCCGCGCAAGGGGTATCATCCAGACTGGAAAAGCTATATTTTCAATTACAGTCGGCCAGAAGTGCGCTCATTTCTCTTAAGCAATGCCCTGTTCTGGCTCGACCGCTGCCATGTCGATGGACTGCGCGTTGATGCGGTAGCGTCTATGCTTTACCTGGATTATTCCCGTAAGGCAGGCGAATGGGAGCCTAACCAATTTGGTGGGCGCGAAAATCTGGAAGTTATCTCGCTCATCAAGGAAATCAACGAAGCGGTTTATAAAGAATTTCCGGATACCCAGACAATTGCGGAGGAATCGACAGCTTTTCCGGGCGTATCCCGCCCTGTGTATACGGGTGGACTTGGTTTCGGCATGAAATGGATGATGGGCTGGATGAACGACACCCTCCGTTATTTCGAGCGCGATCCGGCTTTCCGTAAATTCCATCAGGACGAACTGACCTTCAGCACGGTGTATGCTTATACCGAGAACTTCATGCTGCCCCTTTCGCACGATGAAGTAGTTTACGGCAAGCACTCGCTGGTTGGCAAAATGCCCGGTGATGAGTGGCAGCGATTTGCCAACTTACGACTTCTGTTTTCTTATATGTTTACCCACTCCGGCACGAAGCTGATCTTTATGGGTGGCGAATTTGGGCAAACATCGGAGTGGAAATTCGATGACAGCCTCGACTGGCACCTGCTCCAGTTTGCTCCGCACAAAGGCGTGCTGGCCTGCATGAAGGCATTGAACAGGCTATACAAAACTGAACCGGCTATGCACGAGCGTAATTTCTCACCGGACGGTTTTGAGTGGGTCGATACCTCCGACCGGGAAAACAGCGTTATCAGTTACCTGCGGAAAGGACATCGCCCCGAAGATAATTTACTGATTGTTCTGAACATGACGCCCATCCCACGCACTCACTACCGGATCGGAGTGCCGTCGGCAGGTTCATACAAAGAGATCTTCAACAGCGATGCAACCGAATTTTACGGGAGTGGCATTGTAAACGCATCGCCTATCGGCAGTGAAGATGAATTATGGCACGGTCGTCCGCAGTCGATCAACGTAGCCATCCCGCCATTAGGGGCCGTGGTCTTAAAAATGAGTTAACGTAATAGAATACGGGCGATGGGTTGAGAAGATGCGGTTAGAGAAATCTACGGCGTCTTCTCAACCCATCGCCCGTATTCCGTTTCAGCATGTACCTATTGGCTCCTTTTCATTAACTATCTTTGCCACCGTAACAGCCTTACTGTATTGATGAAGCAATTAATTTGTATACTCTTATTTAGCGCCTTTCCCCTTTTCACATTTGCCCAATCGCCGGTATCGGCCCGTCTCAGTAGTGGTTATGATCTGGGTATGGCCTATTCGAAAAACAATTACAACCCGTCCATCACCTACTATCAGCTAATCAATATCGGCGAAAAGAAACGCTTTTCGCTTGGCTGGACAGCCCGTTTGGGTGCTTTTTACGGCGACAATATAAATTACTACACTGCACCAGCCCGCCTGACACGCGGGAAAACGGGCTTCGCTGCTTTATCGGGCCCTGTTCTTGTCAATAATGTAGATACTGTCCGTTATGACTACATGACCAATACCTCGCTGAACGTGGGGATTCGGGCGCAGGTCAACCTGGGAAGAGTGGAGTTAGGTGTAAGCGCCGACCTGCTGGGGATTTCATTCGGTAAGTCGCGCATGGGCCGCTACCAATCGTCGACTGGTCAGTTTCAGATAAAATCATCTACAGGAGCCGATTCAACGACGGCCTATTTCCGGGGGGCCAACACCTTTCAGAAATCACGACCAAGCATTTTGAATGCACGACTACTCGGTGATAATGACATCGGGACCTTATCGACAGAGGTATATGCCCGGATTCGGATCAGCCAACGAATTGGTGTCAAGCTAGGCTATCAATGGCTCACGACAGAAACGACCGTATCCAACCGAGATGTCGTAGCCGACAACAATCGTTTCCGCAACCGCGCTAACATGGCCTATCTGGCTGTGACAATTCCCGTCTTTAATTAATTGTGTTTCATGGGCGCGTCTTTCTTTAGCCTGTATACACTCCTCACCTGATGCGATAGGCATCGAGTTCTGTGGGCTATAGGAAGACACGACCTTTGGTACGCTTTACAAAGCCTGACCGCCATTGACAGCCAGCACATGGCCATTGACAAACGAGGCTTCGTCGGAGGCCAGAAATAAATAAGCGTTGGCGATATCTTCCGGTTTACCGATGCGCCGTACCGGAATGGTGGCCACGGCCTGATTACGCACCTCATCGGGCATCGCATCTGTCATGGCTGTTTGTATGAATCCTGGGGCCACGGCATTGGCCGTAATACCTTTAGGACCAAGCTCTTTCGCCCATGACCGCACCATGCCAATAATACCGGCCTTGGCTGCGGCATAATTGGTCTGGCCAAAAGCGCCATGCACACCATTGATGGACGATGTGCAAATAATGCGTCCGTATTTTTGCTCGACCATATACGGGGCAATGACCTTCGTGCAGTTGAATACACCCGTCAAATTCACGTTGATAACCTGCTGCCATTCATCGAATGACATTTTCAGCAGCGTTTTATCCCGCGTTATGCCCGCATTGTTGATCAGGATATCGATTCGTCCATATTGGTCATACACCGTTTTGGCAGCCATCTCGATTCCGGGCACATCGGTTGTGCTAACGTGCATAAAATCGCAGCGGTATCCCTGATCCCGAAGCAGTTGGGCCGTTATTTCGCCCTCGGCCAGCAAATCCCAGATAACAACGATGGCGCCTTCCCGGCAAAATACGTCGGCGGCTGCCTGGCCGATGCCGCGGGCCGCCCCGGTAATGATCGCGACTTTATCCTGTAGTCTCATAACTCAGTGTTCAAAATTATAGTTAACCTTACAAAACGAACAAATACAGTCTATTCGTCAACGTTGACCGGTCGGCCAATTAGTTATTTCAACCGCCCCACCCACTTTGTATGAAACAACTCTTTTCCATTCTGCTGCTCAGTCTGCTGGCTTTTCCCAGTCTGTGCCAGTCCTCCTCCCAAAAGTTAACCGCGAACCGCGATCGCCGATCTATTTTAGAAGCGCTCAAGCGACAAACCGACGATTGGAATGCCGGGCGCGTCGACAGGTTTATGAGCAGCTATTGGAATTCAGACTCGCTGACCTTTGTCAGTAAAGTTGGCGTTAC
The DNA here is from genome assembly GCF_054776575.1 of Spirosoma humi. Taxonomy (NCBI): domain Bacteria; kingdom Pseudomonadati; phylum Bacteroidota; class Cytophagia; order Cytophagales; family Cytophagaceae; genus Spirosoma; species Spirosoma humi. The sequence continues at coordinate 491,164 of NZ_BAAHBR010000017.1, read as the reverse complement.
CTACGGATATCAGGCTACACTGGCAAATTACAAGAAGCGTTATCCTGACCGAGCATCGATGGGCACCCTAAAATTCGATATTCTACAATTGGATTTGTTAACCCCAACGCTGGCCTACGTCATTGGTCGATTCCAGCTTACGCGTCCGGAGCTTGGCAACACCGAAGGGCATTTCACGTTACTATGGCGCAAAATCAAAAACCGCTGGATTATCGTCAGTGACCATTCCAGCTAGCGTTCCCACGAGGTCCTACTCGTTTACCCGTTCGCTAACCAACTGAGTAGGCTCTTTGGCAGAAATACGCTCACGAAGCTGGGTGACTGGCTTTTCAAAAAACTTGAACAGCAGGGTTGATAAAACCAGCACGAGTACCCAGAACAGCCCAACCTTGAACCAGCCCATAGCAAGAGACGTAGTCGGTATCCGCTCAATGAACGTTACCATGATGGGTGTCAGATTGAGCAGGTACATCGAGTAAGAAATCAGGCTGATATGCGTAATGGCCTGGGCAAATCCGAACCGTGTCCATAAGCCTGTAGCCGTACGCCATCCGTCCATATAAGGCATCAACAGCGCCATACTCAAGCCGATAGCCGGGAAATAAAACGTGCGTTTATAAAACGTGTAGGCAGGAAAAAGCCCGAAATCACCGTAATATTTTATAATAACTACAGACGAGGTAAAAGCCGCAATGAGTGTCAACACCAGACCAATCCGTAAGAACCGGCGACGCAAGGCATCATCCCGCCAGCTTACGGGAAAGTAGTTTTTCACATAGGCGGCCAAAACCCCATATGAAATCGCATCCAATCGGGTAATGACAATACCCCGATACCCTAATTCGCCTTCGGTAATTGGAATCTGAAGCGCCGTAATGAACCGGTACAGATTAGTCCCGATAATAATGAACAGAATCGTTGTCAACACAATGCGCTGACGCGACCAGCGAGCTGAAAAAAGAACGTGGAAGGCCCAGAGTACCAGCGGCAACGTTATATACGACCACTCTTCAATAGCCAGACTCCAGGTTTCAGGAAAGAAATCGGGAATATAATGAGCAAAATTCTGAAGGAAAAAGAAATAGCTGATCAGGGTGCTTTTGTCGGGTAATTTATGCTGAAGGCCGCTTCGTAATGCCTGAAGCAAGGCAAAGGCAATCAGTCCGCCTAGAACCAGATAATAGTTGGGCAATGTACGAAACCACCGGCGTGTCCAGAAGTTAAGCAATAACTGGCGATCAAACGTCGCCTTTTTCTCATACGATCGAATGAGTATTCCCCCGATCAGGAAGCCACTCAGGACAAAAAACAACTCCACACCATCGGGCAGCAGATGATGCCAGAAGGCTCCGCTGTAATATTCTTTCAGCGCAACGGTTGCGTGCGCATCCACCACAATCAGAATAGCAGCCGCCCGCATGATGTCTAAACCAAATACGCGCTTCGCTGTCGCCGTATCGAGCGAAAATAGGTTTCTCAGCATAATTAGCACGAAGGTACAGTTGAATAATAAATTATGAATGATGAATTAATAATGATAAATAATTTAGAAAGACATGCTGAACTTTACCGACTTTTCACTCATCCCTCATCCGTCACTATGATTCCTGATTTTGGCCTCAATGCCGTCCATCGCTATGCGTTCCGTTTTTCACAGGCTGATGTAACTGATTTTGCCCGGGTCACCGGCGACAATAACCCGCTTCACCTCGACGCTGATTTTGCCGCGCAAACACCCTTCAAGCGACCGATCATACACGGCATGTTGGGAGCCAGCGTGTTTACGAAAGTACTCGGCACCGAATTTCCAGGCTACGGATCGGTCTATCTGGGTCAGACACTGGAGTTCCTGCGACCTATGTTTGTCGATACCGATTACGAAGCCACCTTCACCGTACAGTCCACGGACCCGGTGAAGCACACGGCTCAGATTCTGGGCGAAATTCGGGACGTGCAAACGGGTAAGGTGACCACCAAAGGCATGGCCACGCTCATGCACCGGGAGAAGATTTTATAAACCCGTCCGTAGGTCGCTACGGTGGGAATCTGTTTGTAATAAAATGGACACGTACACCATCAGATTGAAATCCGGTGTTGCCTGATTCCTGAAAATGAAAACGCCCTCGTCTATACCAGACGAGGGCGTTTTACTTGATGGTCAAGACGACCGTTTACTTACGCGGCACTGTTCTTTGCGTTCTGAACTTCAGAACGGATTTCCTGTGCCAACGTCTTCAAATCTTGCATTCCTTTGCGAACGCGAGTTCCGGCAGCCTGGTTATTTTTTTCGTAGAATTTCTCGAAATCACCTTCAAGCGATAGAACCAAATTCTTTACTTCATCGAAGCGTGCCATAGCGATGTGTATGGGTTTAAGTGTGTAAAATGCCCAAATTCCGCTAAAAACGCGGTTTTAGATCGAAATTTAGTCATTCTCTCATACAGCGCAATAGGCAGAACAAAAAAATAGCCAAAAAATACAACTTTTTTACAAAAACCCTACTCACTGGCTGCTTCCGCAGATACTTCGATGGTTTCTGGCGCAATTTCGCTTGTATTCTGACGATAATATCCCTTTTCCAGATTGTCGGCTACTTTCGAGAATGCTTCGAGCGTATACTGCACATCGGCGAGCGTGTGAGCGGCCGTTGGGATGATCCGCAGCATCACGATTTCCTTAGGAACAACCGGGTAAACAACGATGGAACAGAAGATGCCATGATTTTCGCGCAGGTCACGAATCAGGCTCGTTACTTCCGGAATTCCGCCTTTCACATTCTGCAAAAGAACCGGCGTGACCGGCGATTGTGTATCACCAATATTAAAGCCACGTTCTTTCAAACCACTCTGAAGGGCGCGAACATTTTCCCATAGTTTATCCCGAAACTCCGACGAGTTGCGAATCATGTCCAGCCGCTTCAAGCCACCCACCACATAAGGCATCGGCAAGGCTTTAGCGTACGTCTGCGACCGCATGTTATACTTCAGGTACATGATGATGTCATGGTCGGCAGCAATGAAGGCTCCGATAGCTGCCATCGATTTGGCAAACGTGGAGAAATAAAGATCGATGCCGTCCTGACAACCCAGCATTTCGCCAACACCCGCGCCGGTTGCCCCCATCGTACCGAAGCCATGCGCGTCGTCGACCAACAACCGGAATTCGTATTTTTCTTTTAAGGCAACAATTTTATCCAGGCTACCTACTTTACCCGACATGCCAAATACGCCTTCCGTAATCACCAGGATACTTCCTCCTTTTTCGGCGGCTTTTTTGGTTGCCCGCTGAAGGTTTTTCTCCAGGCTGGCCATGTCGTTGTGGTTAAACTTGTAGTACTCCCCCATTTTGGCTTTGTGCAGCCGAATACCATCGATCAGGCAGGCGTGGCACTCCGCATCATACACGATGACATCGCGGTGGTCCACAACGGCCTCGATAGCTGACATCACGCCCTGATAACCGTAGTTTAACAGGAACGAGTCTTCTTTACCAACAAAGTCGGCCAGTTCTTTTTCGAATTGCTCATGCAGATCACTGTTCCCCGACATCATGCGGGCACCCATTGGATAGGCTAACCCCCACTGCGCCGACGCTTCGGCATCTACTTTCCGGATTTCAGGATGATTCCCTAGACCCAGGTAGTTGTTCAAACTCCAGTTCAGCACTTCCTTGCCCCGAAAGCGCATGTGTGGGCCAAGTTCGCCTTCAAGCTTAGGGAACGCGAAATAATGGTGGCCATTGAACTCCCGTGCCGGCGAACCAATGGGGCCTAAGTTGTTACGTAGTTTCTCAAATAAATCCACTTATTGCTATTGTTTATCAGGGCAAACCCTTACTTTATTACAGAGTAAGTGCAAAAATACGGTTAACTTTCGGTAGCACAAATCCGAGCCCGTAAAATTCAATTTGATAATCGTTTTGTGACAAATGTGTATTATTGATTTGTCGTATCACCAAGTATCAGGCCGTTCAGCCATTAAGCTACGTTGAATCTGCTAATTTTTAGTCGCTTGACGGCTCAAACCAGTGCCACGACAGGCACCGCTCAGGTGGCTCCGTCTGTTCAATAACCCTATGCCAACGATTAAAAAACTTCTCATCGCAAACCGGGGCGAGATCGCTTTGCGGATCATGCGAACAGCCCGGGAGATGGGCATTCAAACGGTAGCCATCTACTCCGAAGCCGACCGAACGGCTCTCCACGTTCGCTATGCGGATGAGTCGGTTTGCGTTGGCCCCGCCCCTTCCTCCGAATCCTACCTGCGCGCCGACGTAATTATTGATGTCTGCAAACGACTAAATGTCGATGCCATTCACCCTGGTTATGGCTTTTTATCCGAGAATGCTAACTTCTCCCGTGCCGTACGCGAAGCGGGATTAATTTTTGTAGGTCCATCGCCCGAGAGTATTGAGGTTATGGGCAGCAAACTAGCCGCCAAAGCAGCCGTAGCCAACTACAACATTCCAATGGTGCCGGGTACGCCAGCGGCCATCGACGGGTCTGCCATAGGACGAGCCGAAGCAAAAGCGATATCGGCTACGATCGGCTACCCGATTTTAATAAAAGCAAGTGCGGGCGGTGGCGGAAAAGGCATGCGGGTGGTTGAAAACGAATCGGATTTCGATGAGCAGATGGATCGCGCCGTGAGTGAAGCGATATCGGCCTTTGGCGATGGGTCGGTGTTTATTGAAAAATACGTCACATCGCCACGGCACGTCGAGATTCAGGTACTTGGTGATCAGCAGGGCAATATCATCCATTTATTTGAACGCGAGTGTTCCATACAGCGTCGACACCAGAAAGTTGTTGAAGAGGCTCCCTCGTCTATTCTGACGCCCGAAATCCGGGAAGCGATGGGCCGGGCAGCCGTCGATGTAGCGCGCGCCTGTGGGTACTACGGTGCCGGTACGGTGGAATTCATCGTCAATGATACTCTCGACTTCTATTTTCTCGAAATGAACACGCGCCTGCAGGTGGAGCACCCCGTTACGGAGCAGATTACGGGCGTGGACCTGGTACGGCAAATGATTTATATTGCCGAAGGCAAACCCCTGGCAATAAAGCAGGAAGATTTAACAATAAAGGGCCACGCCATGGAAGTTCGGGTTTATGCCGAAGACCCGGCGAACAATTTTCTGCCCGATGTTGGCACCCTCGATACATATGTCAGGCCGCAGGGAAATGGCGTACGCGTAGACGACGGTTTCGAGCAGGGCATGGCCATTCCGATTTATTACGACCCCATGATCGCTAAACTTATTACCTACGGCGATACGCGGGAAGAAGCCATCCAGAAAATGATTCGGGCGATTGACGAATACCAGATTTCGGGGGTACAGACGACGTTGCCCTTTTGTCGGCTCGTGATGGAGCATGAGGCTTTCCGGTCGGGTCACTTCGATACGGGCTTTGTGAGCAAGTACTTTACACCCGATGACCTCATCCCCCCGCCCAATACCACCGAAGCGCAGTTGGCGGTTGTACTGGCAGCCTGGTTAATGAACAACAAACCAAAAAGTGCCGGACAACAAGCAATCGGTTCGGCATCTGTAGCCCCCAAACCAAGCAAGTGGAAAACGAATCGGTTGCGCTAACCACTTGCTATAAATTCAGGGACCAGTTCAGGAGTACTAAAGTCAAAAACCAACTTTTTGGGCTTCCTGACGCTCGCCAGACACCGTTTGCTCATCGAGGTTGAATATATCGGCCAGGGTCATTGGCTGATCGGTTCGGTACTCCATACCGAGCTGCGCAAGCAGGCTGTTGGCTTTGGCCGACGTCAGTTTTCCGAACGCGTAATCGACCATCAGGCGCCCCTTCCGGAGTAATGCCTTGTCTAGTAAATGCTTGCTGGCGTTGAAGGTTGCAATGACCTGAATGTGCATACAGTCGGCCAGCAGACCGTCGGTCAGGTTGAGGATATTCGAGACGCTGTTGGTATCTCCTCCCGCTTCACGCGATTGGAGGATTCGCTCGGCATCTTCAATGATGAGCACCGACTCTTTATTTTCCAGCAAAAAGGGAATGATCTCGGGCGAGGTCAGGTAGTTCGTCATGTAAGGAGGAAGGATGAGCATATCCTTTTTAACCAACGAACTGAGGTGTTTGATATAGGTCGTCTTACCGGTGCCGGGTTCGCCATGGAGCAAAATCAGGCCTTTACTTTTGGGTTCAGCCAGTAGGGTAACCAGCCGCTCATGAACGGCCGGAAAATCGTCATTATAATGAAGCTCAAGATCTATTTCGGGAGGCAGAATCTCAACCTGCTCCGTATGTAATCCACCTAAGCCGCTTTGAATCAAATAAATATGAGTCTGATTATCTTCATGAACGTATTTGTGTTCCTGAATCCCATCCATCAGCACTTTGGCCGATGCTTCATCGCGGTAATAGCCGTAAAGCCGAAAGAAACGGTCGCCAACATACTCGACTTTTAGAATCATTCCATCCTCATGCTGGTATATCCGCTCGATCACGTGCCAGCCTTCGTCGTTCACCCGTGTTGAACTGTTTACCAGCGTAAAACCGCGGCTATCCAGCAATTGCTGAGCCGAGGGCTTAAAATCGTCGTTGAAGTGAAGGTAATTCGGATAGCTACCGAATGTTTGAACGTAATGGGGCGCCAGAGGAAACTCACGGTCGAGATCGCTGGGAATGTACAAATTTTGAATTGTAGTTTGGCTGGGCATACGACTGTTGGCCGATAAGTAGCGCAACATATCGGCCCTGGAAACCTCGTTGTTGGATTTCAATCGGGCGCTGAGTTACGTTTATTTGAGTACGAAGTTATCGAAATTTCTCTTATAGACGGAGACCGAGGCCTATCCGTCAATCAATACGTGAATTTAAGACCATTGGGCGAAAACCGAAGCATAATTTCGTGGACGCTCTTTTGGTCGTACTGCATCGCATTCGGGCTTTCGGGCGTCTGTGAATTAAACGTGTAGGCCAGCCGGATAGCTTTCGTTAGCTGGTATTCGACAAATGCCTGCAGGTAGTTGGTCTGAATGAGTCCGGGGCTGTTCTGCCGATACGATAGCCCTAAGCCTACTTCCTCGTCGAACCAGACCCGCAGGTTCACATCTACGCCAAGCGGCCGGTCGGCAATTTTCGAGACGAGTATGGATGGAATCAGCACGGTGGTCTCTCCTACCTCAATGGGTGCCCCTGCCTGGAACATAATGGGCCGAACACTTTTATAGGTATATCGCCCGGTTATATCCGTTATCTGGCCCCCTAATTCGGGTGCGGAGATGCCCGCAAAAAAGCGGTCTGACTGATAGTAGACGCCTACCCCAACACTGGCAACGGCCCGGTTGATGCTCGCGGCCGTTGTGACATCGTAGATGGGCACAACATTGACGCCCCCCTGAACGCCAATGGACAGTTTGGCCAGCGCCGGCATATTGAAGCGGTACGCTACGCTCCCATACACCCCCGTTGTGGCAAACAAGCCCATCCGGTCGTTCAACGCCTGAAATCCCAACCCGATCCGACCATTGGCAATGGCCCCATCGGCCGAAACGCTTTGGGTTACCGGCGCATACCGAACGCTGATCCACTTGCGCCGAAGAAAAGCCGACAAGTGAAAAGACTCACGGCTACCAGCGTAAGCCGGATTGATACTCAGCGGATTTAACAGGTATTGTGAATACAGCACTTCTTTCTGAGCCTGAACGTGTTGGTTAAGCAACACAACCAGGCTGCTTACCAACAGGCAAAAAAACAAAGGGTAGTGGGTGAAACGCATACGAACGTCGAATAAGCGACCAATTTGGGGGAGTTACTACTAAAAACCTAAAACGCCAAACAGCCTATTTCTGTACAGACTGTTTGGCGTTTAACATTCAGGCGGTATGATCAACAACCTCGTATACGTAACCGTCTGATTTTTAATAGCTAACACAAGCGTTAGAGGTCCTGTGCCACTGAGCTTATAGATTGATTATTTTTATTTCCGTCCGCCGGTTTTGCTGATGTTCTTCTTCCGAACAGCTCACGCCGTCTTTGCATTCGTTCAGCAATTCCGTTTCACCGTAGCCCTTTGCAACTAAGCGTTTCGGCGAAATTCCTTTCGATTTCAGATAAGCAACTGCTGCCCTGGCCCTATTGCTCGACAAGGTTTTGTTGTACGCAGCCGTGGCCCGGCTATCGGTATGCGACCGCATTTCAATTCGCATGCCCGGATATTTCGCTAACAGTGTCACAACTTTATCCAACTCAACAGCGGCATCAGGCCGGATAGTCGACTTATTAAGATCATAATAAATATTGTCAATCTTAATGACGTCCCCTTTCCGGAACATAGTTATATCGGTAACACCCGTTCTATCTTTGTCAACCCGTCCGCCAACAGTTCCCATGTTATCCTTCATGGCTTCGAGCGAATAGTCACAGCCAGGCTGCACCGCAAATTCGTACCGCCCATCAGGCCCCGTGATGGCCTCCTGCGTGGTGCCATCGCAGCCATTTATCAGGATCACTTTTACACCCGCAATGGGTGATTTGTCGGTTTGAGTCGTTACGCGGCCCCGTAGCGTGGTGGCCGTTGACCTCTCCGAAGCGTTCGGTTTATCCATCATAATTTCCAGGCGCGATGGCTGGTCATCCGACAGGTCTTTGGTGGAAAAACCGACCTTATTGGCACTGTATCCCTCGCGGGTAGCGATAAAACTAACGTCACTGTCAACGTTCAGGCAAATCTTGACCAATCCATTCGCGTCGGTCTTCAGATTTTTCTGTTTGTCGTTGAGCGGATTATCCATCGCGATTTCGGTATTGGCCAGTGGTTCTCTGGAAGTGGCATCCACAACACTCACGGTCAGTTCGCGACATGGGTATAGCGACCCTTCGCGCGTAAACCGGTACACATCATCATCGGCACCGCCATGTTTTCGGTTGCTGCTAAAATACCCGGCATTCCGGTCACCATCGGTGACTATTCCGAAATCATCCTGCGCAGAATTAAGGGGTTCGCCCAAATTACGAACGACCTGCCCCGACTGACCATCGGCCGATAGTTGAGCATAAAACATGTCCAGCCCCCCTAAACCCGCGCGTCCATCCGACGAGAAATAGATATTTCCTTTTTCGTCGGCAAATGGGAAAAGCTCATTGCCTTTGGAGTTGACTTCTTTCCCGAGGTTCACGGGTTCGCCCCATTTTCCGTTCGTCCAGGTCGATACGTAAAGATCTGTACCACCGAAGCCACCGGGCCGGTCAGACGCGAAATACAGGAGCTGATCGGGCTCACCCGTACGGCTTTTCGCCAGGGTCGGGTGCCCCGTCGAGTACTCATCGCTATTGAATGGTAATTCTTCGGCCTTGCTCCAAATGCCATTTGTTTGGGTAGCCGTATACAGTTTTAGCTTGTTTATACCGTCCGAACTCTGCCGATAGTGGCCGTTGTTGAAGTTATTTCGGGTGAAAATAACTCGGGTTCCATCTTTACTGAATGTAGCAGGGCCTTCGTGGTACTTGGTGTTCAGTGTCCGGCTAAACTGATCGGATTCGCTAGTCGGCTGGTCTTCATATCCCATACCGAGGCTGGCACCACCGTAGAAACCAACCGTACGGGAATCATTGGCAGTGGCTGCCGTAAAATCATCACTCCCCAAAGGCCGGATCGACCGCGTCGACCCCGTTTGCGTCCGCTTGGCCGACGACGCGCTACCGCCCAGGCTAGACGCCTTCGACGTCCGTATTGTCTTCAGGTCCGGCAGGTAATACAAGTCCAGAAAGGGCGTGTTGTTCCACTTGAATACACGCTTGATTCCATTGCCTACGCTACCCGCCGAAACAAACACCAGACCATCTTTATACAGCACCGGGCTAAATTCCGCCTTCCGGGTATTCATGGTTAAAAATTCAACTTTATAACTCCCGGCGTTCCGGGTGAGCGCACTTACGTCACTATAAAGTTTTGAGAATGATGGACTACGCTTATCGCTCGATTGCACGCTGCCATACTTATCATAAGCTTCCTGCGCTTCGCGGTATTTACCATTACTGGCCAGGGCCTGGGCATAAAACAGATAACATTTCGTATAGTCGGCAGACAACGTCCCGCTCCCGATCAAGTCCCGATATACGCGCTCTGCATTCTGCGTATCACGCGTTTGCTGGTAGCTGTACCCTAGCTTCGCTCTGGCATTCCGGCGTTCATCATCGGTCAGGCTATTGGGCTTGGCGAGCGCCTGTTCGTATAAGTCAATCGCTTGTGCGTAGGCCAGTTGATCGAACTGGCGATCCGCTTTTTTTGTGAGCGACTGCGCTAGCAATGAACTGATTGTCAACCCGAAAAGCACCAGAAAAGAAAAAATACGTAGCATATTCAATGAAGATTGGGAAGCAGCAAAACCAAAAAAGGTATACACTAACCATATAGGAGTATATACCTTCTAGATAAGCAAATACTGAGCCGAAATTAGAAATACCTCGGCGTCAGGATACGATTCTTACCAAAGCCAAACTCGTAACGGATCATAATTTCGTGCGAGCTCGGTGCGACACTTTGCAGGTTGCTCATGGTACGATCATACGAATAACCAAACCGGAACTGATCGGTCAGTTGAACTTCCAGAAGGCCAACAACCGCGTCAGTCGTGTATTTGGTCCAGGATGAAAACTGATTCCGGCGAATCGACGCGCCCAGGGCAATGCGGTCAGCAAACCAGAAGTTAATGTTCGCATCAAAGCCCAGCGGAGCACCGTCGGCATACTTAACCAGAAACGACGGCTTCATCTTGACCACCGGGCTGATGCCGACTACGAAACCTGCCGCTACATACGCCTGCCGGGCTTGCACAGACCGCAGATCGCCAACGTTGTACTCGCTCAACTTATTCTTGATCAGGCGTGGTACCGAAATACTCAGGTACGTTCGGTCGTTGCTCAGGTAAATACCGGTGCCAAAATTGGGTAGGATCTTCGAGATGTTACTGGCGAAGGCTGGATCGATCTGGCCATCAGGCGACGTTTTGACCTCCGTTAGATTTGCCTGATAGCTCGATGCACCGGCCTGAAGACCTAACGCCAGAGTACTTTTTTCGCCTACTTTGATGCGGAAGGCGTAGGAAGCGAACGCACCCGTTTCCTGGATAACACCCGCTTTATCGCCGTACAACTGTAGACCGATACCAACACGCTCATTATTGAGGGGCATATCTGCCGTAAACGTTGCCGTTTGCGGAGCCCCGGGCAGCCCGGCCCACTGGTTCCGATAAAGGGCTGACATGCTCAGCACATCGCGACTGCCGGCATAAGCCGGGTTGAGGGCCATCATGTTGAACATGTACTGCGAGAACATCTTGTCCTGCTGAGCCCGGACCTGACTGCTACCGATCCCGAGGATCAGTAGCAGCGCGACTGCCGACTGTTTTATTGACAACTTGTTTGACATCGGTATTAGCGGTTAATCGTCATGTATCGTATAAACTTGCGCCCGTCGCTGGTATTGATCACGTAGTAGTACGTTCCATCCGGCACACCGTTCGCATCCGAACTGATGGAAATTCCTTGGTTTGGTTTGCCATCCCAATCGTTGCGATACTCCTCGTTTTTATAAACCATATGTCCCCAACGGTTGTACACTTCCAGGCTCACGGTTAACCCGGCCGTACCCCGAATGACGAACAGGTCATTGATACCGTCGCCGTTTGGCGAGAAGCCTTCCGGAATGAAAATCGACAGGAACGTCTGTGGCAAGTTCAGAGCGGTAGCCTCGCGCTCGTTCGAATCGGTTGGATTGTTATTGCCATTCAGATCAGGATTCAGTCCGCTCGTCGATATGTCGCTTACCTTCCCTGATTTCGCCAACCCCTCCGCATAAGCCGAGTTCAGGAAGGTGGTCGTGCTACCACTGCTTGCCACATTGACAACCATATGAAGCGTATCCACCTTGCCCGCAGCTAAGGTACTGGTGCTGTCGCCAAGTACCAGAACGGGGTCCGAATCTCCATTGTAATTTGGGTTCAGTTTCAGAGCGCTGCCGGTAGAGGTTGTGAAAGGAGTTTTGACCACCCTGAAGGTCGAGCCAGTCTGGCTATTGAAGACCTTCGACAGGGTATCGGTGATGCTCACATTTTTCAGATTCTCTGAACCGTAGTTTTTCACCACAATCTGGTAGGTAACATTGAAGCTACCGTCTGTTTGCCGGACCGTATCCCGTACGCTCATCGCCAGCCCGATGTACGATGAGGTGGAGAGACCGTTCAGCACAATCGGCGTTGGATTATTGTTGTTCCGTGGATCCAAATCATTATCCGGATCATTGTTGACACCAGCCGTTGACCTGTCGTTTACTACTTCGTTCGTTGGGGTCAATGCCGTTGCATCAGCGACGTTGAAGAATGTCAGCGAATCAGCATTTTTCACATCTACCCGAACCGTGAAGCTTAGCAGGCTCCTGGCACCAACGGCCAGCGTACTCATCGAGTCGATCAGCATTTTGGTAACCGTTCCCTGACCTGTGTAGAGCGAATCGACCGCGATATTGCCCGTGCTGGTCACTTTGACACGGTTGCTTACGATCAGCGCACCATGCCCAAACGTCTGCGCAAGGTTGTCCACTACCTGTACATTCTTCAGGGGTACGGTTCCCATGTTGCTCAGCAGGATGGTGTATGGAACATCGTAGATACCTTCCTGAACCAATGTGGGCGTCCCAACGGATTTAGCCACACCCAGCAATCCCTTGGGCAGGTCGAACCGAACCGTTGTCGATACAGAACCAGCCGGAGCCGGGTCAATTCCGTTGTTCGAAATGTCTTTGACCACCTGACTCGAATCGACCGTATGACCAACTACCGTTGCCGAGGAGTAGAACGGACCGTTGTTACCGTTAGGCTTAACGTTTACCGTAATCAGCACCGTATCCTGAACACCGACAGCCAGCTTGCTGGCACTCGTCAGGATAGTCGGCTCCGCGTTTCCATTGAAGTTAGGATTGACGACCAATGTGCTGCCGGTTCCAACAGCCGGGCTGCCAACGACGCTGTAGGATGCGGGAGACGCAAACACACGAACCAGACTATCGGTCAGTACAATTCCTTCCAGATCGACATTACCAGCGTTTTTGAGCGTTGCTTTGTAAGTAACATTGTACGAACCGTCTGGCAGGGGCTCCACCTTGACAACCGCCAGCGCCAGACCAAGGCTTGGAGACTGAGCTTGTGGGGGAATCAGGGTGAAGGTTGAGAAGCCCATGTTGTTGGTCGGATCGCCGTCATTATCTGGGTCCGTATCCCCCCCATTCACCGACATATCCGTTACCAGCGTCAGGCTGTTCATAGCCGATACATTCGCGATGTTCCTGAAGGTCATGGTTGTATCCCCAGCCGTGCGTTTAACCGTAACATCCAGCCTGAACGTCTGCGAAGCACCAGGTAAAATGGTACTCAACGTATCAAGCAACTGGAAGTTTGGTACATGACCGGTAAAGGCAGGGTTCGCTTTCAGTGTAGAGCCGTTTGCCAGGATTATCTTCGTCGATTGTATTTTGTTGGGCGAGAACGCATACGCCAGATCGTCCGTCACCTTAACCGTACGCAGGGTGTCGTTGCCGAAGTTTGTCACCAGGAAGCTATACGAAACCCTGATGAGTGAGTCACCTATGGCTACGGGGTTACCCAGCACCGCTTTTGCCAACCCAATTCTACTGGTCCGGCGCGTCGATGATGTATCCTTCACCGTTACGCTCGATGTATTGTTGGTCAGGTTGGTGTCTTTATTATCGACATAGGTAATTTCGGCTTTATTCACCACGTCCTCACCGTTGATCGTCACACGGGCCGCAAAGACGATCTGTTCAGACTGCCCTGCTTTCAGGCTATCGATCCGTTTGGTGATAACGCCGTTCGACACCTTGTAGCTGGCGGTTGACGCTGGCAGCAAATCCAGACCTTTCGGCAGAATATCGCGAATATCAATGTTGTGAGCCGTGTATGGGCCTGCGTTGCTCACCGTAATGGTGTACGTTACAGGAGCCCCATTTTTCACGAAGGCGGTGCTGGCCAGTTTAGCAATGCGCACGTCGGCGGCCAGTGTATCGGCCGCGCAGTTGAAGACTTTAACGACCACTTTAGCCGGTGCACTGAAGCACCCCGAAGCATTCCGCTCAACAATCCAGTAGTTTCCTTCAGAAACCGAATCCGGACGGCTAACGATGTTCGATGTCGTGCATTCGCAGGTCCGGTAGCTATAGGAACTGCCTGCTCTTGGCGACAGCACCGCTTTCGTTAAATCAACAATTTTGGCCGGGCACTCATTGCGCAGGTTCGACACAACGGGCGCCTTTACCGGCTCCGCAACCGTCACGGTTACGGCATCCGATTTTGCCGAGCTACAGCCTTTCGTATCGAACAATTGAACCGTGTAGACACCGCTCGTTTTCACGACAATGGATGGGGTCGTGGCGTTGTTGCTCCATTTGTAACTCGCAGCACCGTCTGGCGCTTTCAGCGTTACGGAGTCGCCGAAGCAAAGTTTAGTCCCACCCACTACCGCGACTACCGGTATAGATTTGATGCCATCGATGGTCAGGATCATATCATCCTTGGCAACCGGACAGGCGGCATTGTTGGTGCTTACCGACAACGTCAGGGTTACTTTGCCGGATAGGATGTCTTCCGAACTAGCCGTATAGACGGCATTCAGCGCGTACGAATTATCGAAAGACCCGCTACCACTGGTGGTCCAGTGAGCGGTTTTACCCGCTCCGCCCATACTACCCTTCAACGGGTAGGTTTTGGCTACGCAAATGCTGGCATCTGCCCCCGCGTTTGCCGTTGCTGGATTCTTCGCATCGCAAGGCGTTGGGTCAACGCAGGCGTTGATCAGCACCTGAATGGCAGCGGGTAAACTCATACAGCCATTGACCGTTTTCTCAACAACGTAGTACGTTCCGGTACCAACCGCGGCAGGATTAGCCACTTTCAGCGCACTGCTTAGCGTAGCATCCGTATAATACTCGAATACACCTCCGGTCGTTGCGGTTTTGCTGGTGACAGCAGAAGCCAGATCGACCGTTACCGATGGGCATGTATTCGTTTTATCCACCACAACGGGTTGCGGCACCTTTGGTATCACGGTCAGGACAATTGGGTTCGACGGAGCACTCTTGCATGAGCCCGTGGTATAACACTGGGCTGTGATGGTCGTTGAGCTGGTCAGTGATACCGTGATCGACGGACCAACCTGCTTGTTCGACCAGATCACAGAACTGCCTGGCGAGCAACCTGCAGCAGTCAACGTGATGGGTGCGCCGGAGCAGGCTATCGTACCGGTCGTTGACCCAATGAGCGATAGTGTCGGGGCGGCCGGAACGCCAACCTTAATGGTCGTGTACGCTGACCAATCGCCCAGGCATTCGCCAATTTTGCAGCGCACGCGGTAGCGCACATCGGCCGTTGGCGTGATCGTTAGTGTATTGCCAACGGTCTTGTTGTCAGACCAGAGATATGCACCACCTTCACAACCGGTTGCCGTCAACGATAGAACTTCGCTTACGCAAACCGTTAGTGCATTGCTTGCAACAGTTGGGATAGCGGGTGCTGCCAGCGTAATTTTCAGGCCTGCTGATGGTTTGCTTGCACAACCGTCAATTGTGCAGGTCGCGGTCAGCGTTCGGTCACTGTTTATCGGTTTCGAGTAGGTTGCCCCCACCGTACCGTCAGACCAGTTTATTGTGCCCCCGACACAGCCGGTTGCGGTTAATGATACCGGACTGCCGTTGCAGACCGTAAGAGATGACCCACCGGATAAAATTGGCGGATCGACCACGCTCACCTTCACGGCAGCACCGGCTACATCCAGACTCGCACATTTGGTACCAATCAGTTGCAGCACATCCGTAGCGGTGGTAATCCCCGGTTTCAGGGCCGACAGATCGAGGTAGTTTTTGTCCGTCGCGTCGGCAGTATAGACCAGCGTATGGATGGTGTAGGCGGCTGCATCTGACGACACAACGAACTGAGGTATCGGGCTGGTTTGCTGAACGACTTTCTCCGTTCCTTTCGTCAGCACATACAGGATAGCGTAGCCAGTTGGCTGTACTAACCCACCATTCAATGAAGCCCCGATCGTTACCGTTGTGCTGGAGCCTCCGCATATGGTTCCATTTACCGCTACCAGCGTTCCGGCTTTAGCGGTGCAATTGCCCGGATTGACAACGATCGTTGCAGATGGATCGCTCAGGCAGTCGCGGAACTGACACTGCGCGTAGTAGGCCTGCGTACCTGCTGGCCGCACGACGATAGAGGTTCCTTTATTGTTTCCGTTGATGTCAATGGCCGACCAGATAACCGTACCAGCGCAACCTGCTGCCGATAAGGTAATCGTGCCACCTGGCTCAACCACCGTAGCCGAAGCGGTGATGATTGGGGCAGCTGTTGGAATTACGGTAATAAGGTACGGCTGCGTACTGGTACTCTTACAGACCCCGTCCTGACAATATACCGAGTAGCCCGTCGTAACGGTTGGCGATACAACAATGCTCGTTGTCGTTTCGCCATTACTCCAGGTGGGTGTGCCCTGGCAATTCGTTACCGACAGTTTCACCTGCTCGCCCGGACAGATCGTGTCCGTACTGCACAGGCAGCGAACGATGGACGGCGTTGGTGTAGGCGTTACGTCTACATTGATAATGTTCGACTTACCGGTACCGCACTGCGTACCAACCTGGCAAAGGGCGTAAAACTCGTGATTGGCAGTCGTTGCCGTCACCGACACGACTGACCCTGTCTGACCGTCAGACCATTTCACTACCCCATCACAACCCGTTGCCGTCAGCGATACCAACCCACCGCTACAGGCGGCCAATGTGGAGGCCGTGACGACCGGGGCTGGAGCCGTAGACGAGCTGACCGATACACGAACCTTGTTAGAGGCCTCGCTTTCACAGGTTCCCTGTTTGCACGTTGCATAGTATTCGAGCGTGCCCGTTGGGTAGATCTCGATGCTCGCGCCGGTTTTATTAACGCCATGCCATTGCACCGTACCGGCACAACCTTTCGCGGTGAGCGTTAATTTATTGCCGCTACAAAGCGTTGTGCTGCTGACCGAAATAATTGGCGTTGCTGGTGTGGCCACGGTAATGGTTACGGTATTTGACTGGGCACTCAGGCAGCTTCGGTATTTGCACTGGGCGAAGTAGCTGATGCTGGCCGTCGGATAGACCGTTATGCTCGGACCAGTCTGACCACTTACGTTCCACACAACCGTACCGTTACAATCAGCCGCCGTTAAGGTAACTGCGCCCTTTGCACAAACCGTGTCTGCACTGGCTGTTATCGTTGGAACGACCGGCGCGACAATACCGATCGTGTATACGGGTGACGACTTGCTCGCACAGGCCCCATTCTTACAATATACTGAGTAGCTGTTGTTACCAGGGGTTGGCGTTACAACAATACTGCTTGTCGTTGCCGTGCTGCTGTTCCAGACGGGTGTACCGAGGCAGTTTTCAACCGTTAATATCACGCTCTCGCCTGGGCAAACAACGGTTGTGCTGTAGGCAATCGTTGGCGCCGGACCATCCGTTACAATACCGATCGTTTTTGTAGCCGGGCTACTCAAACAGCTACCCAGAAGGCACTGAGCCGTATAGGTCGTTTTGGTATACGGCGTCACGACAATCGACGCACCGGTCTGGGCTTTATCGGACCATTCGATGATACCACCAGGGCAACCTGAGGCCGTCAGTGTTACAAACGCACCGGGACAGACATTGTCTGCACTGGCTGTAATCGTTGGTATTTTCGGATCAAGGACAACTACCTCAATGGCATTCGACGCAGTGCTTACGCAGCTACCCACCACGCAACTTGCCGTGTATGTGGTCGTTGTTCTGGGTGTTGAGAAGATAGTCAATCCTGTTTTTCCATTCGACCATTTTACAGTACCATCAACACATCCATTGGCACTTAGCGTTGTCGTTCCACCTCGGCAAATCTCGGTGATAGCACAGAGAATCGTTGGTGGCTGAACGGCACAGGCGTTGATATCAATGGTAACGGACGACGTATCATTTTCCGAATGGGCGGGATCGTTTTGCGGGCTACGAATGACTGCCGTACTCTTTGTTGAACCAGGCGTAATAACGGTGGCGTCAACGAGCAGCGTACGATCGGAGCCAGCGGCTAAGGTGCCAATTGTCCAGATACCCGTTGCCGAGCTGTATTCATCGGCTGGTGTTGAACTCACGTACGCTAATGAGGCAGGTAAAATATCACTTACATCGACACTCGTGGCGGTCATCGGACCCTTGTTCGTTGCCGTGATTGCATAGGTGATTTTCTGACCCACACTATAAGGCCCTGGCGTTACCACCGTTTTTACGACGGCCAGATCGGTCAGACAAGTGCCAACCGTGATCGTCAGCGATGTGCGTGCGCTTACACAACCGGCCTCTGTGAACGATTCGGCATAATACACAACCGCACCTGCTTTAACCGGTGTGACAATCAGTTTGCCTTCATCCGGGGTTGTACCAATCAGCTTACCATCCTGGTCGTACCAGTTGATCTGGCTACCGGGGGCAAAGCCAATCAGTTTGGTGCTGCTTCCCAGACAAACAAATGCGTCATCGCTGGCAACGTTTACCGGCGCTGCCGGACGCGTATTGATTTTGGCAATCAATGAACTGGTTGCCGATTGACAAGTACCTCCTGGTCCATCCGGATCGTTGGTTGTTGCCGTTAAGAGCACATTGCCCGTTGTGATGTCGGCGGCCGACGGTGCGTAAGTTGTTGTCAGACTGGTTGGGTCGCTGAACGTACCCGTACCATTCGTTGCCCAAACCACCGTTGTTGCCGAGCCGGAGAGAGTCGCTTTGAGCGGAATAATATCCGCAGCGCACACGGTCACGCCGGGACCAACATCGACACCCGCTACCTGTTGACAGTTGCAATCAACGATGCCAACCGTCAATACGGCCGGGGCGCTGTAGCAGTCGCCTGATTTCGCAAAGAGGTAATACTGGCCAGCGCCAACAGCCGTCAGATTCGTTACCATGGTCGATGCCGACCGGTTTTGGCTGGTGTACCACTCATAGGTATTCCCTGTGGCCCGGTTGCCGATATCAATCTTGGTTAGATCGACCGTCGTTGCCGGACAGGCATTTTGTATGTTGCCCAGAATGGCTGGCGTTGGCAGTGTGGTAACCGTTATAACAACGGGCTTGCGGGCACTGACGCAACCGCCATCCTGCGTGACAGCTTCCGCATAATAAGTCGTTGACTGGGTTGGGTATACTGTTGACGTTTGTCTGGATATACTTAGCGTGTCAAATGCGGTTCCCCCATTCGGTGTCAGATACCACCGCACGTAGGAAACCATCGTTGATGCGGTTAGTACAGCCTTCTCTCCACTACAAATCGTTGCATCGCCCGATACGACTAAGGTGAAGTCCGTTGGACATGATGGATAGAAACCAGCGTCCAGACTGGCATTGAACTCACCACTGGCCAGCGTCACCGATTGTGTTTTGCCCGTGGTTGGGTCAACGTCCGAGTCTTTGGTATCATCTCCACCAATGTGGGCCAGCGTTGCGGTATATCCTGCCGGAGCCGTGAAGGCAACCGAGTAGCTTTTGCTGCTGCCAAAAGCCAGTCCCGTAAACGAGTATAAACCGCTGTCGTTGGTAGTGGTATTTACTGAAACGACACCATTGACATGTAATGTTACTTTGACACCTCCCAAACCCGACTCACCGGCATCCTGAATGCCATTCTTATTCTGATCCATGAAGACAAAGCCGCCTAAGCCAGTGCTTTGCCCATAGAAACCCGCATCCACCGTCAGATTATTTCGGGCTGTGCTGGAGGTTGGCTGACTTGTATCGATCGTGTACACACCCGTAAATCCACCCACGCCAGCGTCACTGTTCAAATCGTCGGCGACACCGGCGGCATTAGCGGTGGTCAATTGGTAAGCTGCCGGCGTCAGGAATCGAACGACATAACGACCATCGGTCAGACTGTCGAACAAGTAGTTACCGCCACCAGCGGTAACCGTCGAGTCGAGCTTTGTTTTCCCGGACTGATCGTATAAGTACACGGTTACCTTATCGATACCGGGCTCCCCTGGCGTCTGGGCACCATCTTTATTCAGGTCATTGAATACGAAATTGCCCAGGCTACCATAAAGCCCAGGAATGACCTGAATAGCGCAGCAGTTTGTTGCCGGGCAACCCGTACGAAACGTCATAAACCGATAGGTTCCAACGCTTTTTATGGTCAGCGAGAAATCACTGTTGACTTCGGCAAGTGAAGTTGATACGGCCGATGTGCTGATCGGCACATCGTTACGGTACCATGTAATGTTATCGTAGCCGGACGGGATTGTTACGGTATACTCGTCACCAGGATACCAGAGGATGGGAATCGAAAAACAGACGGTATCGTAATCGTCTTCGGTCAGACTTTGATTATTCGGAACTGAATTTAGATCGGTCTGGCCAGCCGATACCACTTCCGCTTTGTTAAACCAGACTCCCGGTTGTTTTACCGTCGCGCTTAAGGTCAATACGGCAGAGTCGCCCGGCGCAATCGATGCGATACTCCATATACCTGTATCAGCAGCGTATGTCCCCGTACTGCGGACGATACTGGCTGAGCCTGGTACATAGGTGACTCCTCCGTCCGGTAACTCCTCTTTAACGGATACCGCAGTAGCGGTCGTTGACCCAGGGGCGTTTGCGACAACAAGTGTGTAAGTAACGACATCGCCAATTTTTGGTGATTGACTACTGATCTTATTATGAAGACTTAAGTTGATCGTTGTCGTCTGCGCCTGAGCTGATGAAACGACCAGCCAAAGCAGCAGAGTCAAAACGAAAAAAAACCCTTTCGCAATCGGAAGGAACATGCATTGAGAAATTCTGCCAAACGAAGCGGGTGAGCTCGAAAAGCCGCTCGTCCTCAATGCTTTCCCTCGCAACAACATAGCTCCTCCATCGGCGTCTGCTGCTAACTGGGGAGGATCTACGTGAAGTGATTCGTTTAGTATAAGTTGTTCATTCATTGTACGTTGTGTATGAGTAGTAGAGGATTTTGTGAATGGTAGGATTGAAAACCTAAATTTGAAGCAGAACGACCGGGTGACTCGCCATGAAACCTGGCAAACTCATCAACCACACGCGCTATACTGTTCAAAAATTCGGTTGTTGTCGGCAGCAACTTAGCCGTATGTGAAGACGTAGCTTTCTCCAGAGCCAGCCATGGCTTACGCAATACATCCAGAACGCACGTAATTGACCGTCCGGCGAAAGCAGCTACCTGGTTTTTCCAACCAATTGACAAGCCATAGGCGGTTGCCGGTTCAGCAGGAGTCAATAAGTTGAAACAGGTTGTATATAAGGTAGATCCTTCTTCCATCTGCAACTTCATTCGGGACGGTGTACTATGAGCAAGTTGAGAGCTGCAGGTTCATAAATAATTCAGACCAAATGACCGGCAATTGGTCACGGTTTATTACTTCTTAATCCGGGATCTCTTGTGCGATTAAGCCTTTCGCTAAAACTATGCCAAACCCCTCTACCAGGTATAAACTTGCCACGAATAACCAATAATACTCTGGTCTTTAAGCTATTACGATAAGGCTACTTGCTCCTACAATCGAGCGATTGGTCATCGCTGATCGAGCGTTCCTGATAGAGGAGGCTGCACGGGTCAGCAACAGACTAGCGAAAACTATGCCAACTATGGAATATCCAATTATATTCTGGTTACCTACCTCAGTCGAAGCGGTTCTCGATGCCAATGACAACAGCAAACGATAGCGGACTAATCGGATAAAGAGGGGGAAGAAGTGTACTAATAGCCATTTTTAACTACTACTCGTTAAAACTGAGCGAATATAGACAGGAAGACGCCTATTTTGTCCCTATTTTCCGTTCGGTGGTTCTTTAAATAAAAAATAGCCGCCCTTTTGGGGGCGGCTATCCAGCGCGAGTTCACGCTAACCTAAAAATCATATCCTAAGGTCAGGTAAGGGATTGGTTTGCTTACCGTGCGGTCTTCTAATCCCCAGCCATAATCGAACTTCACAAAATAACCAAAAATCATTGTCCGTATTCCGGCACCGTAGCCAATCAGGAAAGGGTTTTTGAAATTGGTTACCGTAGCCCTAAACGGTATACTTCCCCCGCCGACAATTTCTGTGTTCAGGCTATTCTGCTGACTGAATGGTCCACTACCCGTCCAGGCAGTGCCAATATCGGTGAAGGCGACCAACTGTAGGTTACGCAGAAAATTGGATGTGATATTTCCGCGGTACAGGTACCGAATAAGTGGTAAACGCAACTCCGCATTGAACAGCATGTAGCTGTTCCCCGTCAGCTTGCCCTGATTGAAGCCTCGCAATGGAGCAGCAAAATCCAGGAAGAAAACATCCCGATAATCATACGGAATTTCATTTTGTACGGCATTCGGTATCAGCAAAGGATTAGAGCCAACAAGTTCTTTTTTTCCACCGATCCAGTTTTCCATCCCGCCTAATGTGCTTTTCTTGGGGGCGGCTCCGCCCGATTGACTGAATGAGAACCGGGTAGCCAGAATCAGGTCGCGGTGAATCCGCTGGTAATGACGCAAGTCGAGCGACAGCCGCCGGAACCCTTGCGATGGGCCCCGTAAACCGGCATATTCCTCAAACCGAAGTTTGGCTTTCGTCCCAACAGTCATATTCATGCCGTTTACTTTGGTGTTGTCGAAAACAAACTCACCCCGCAAACCGGCATAATCTGACACACGATCCGGCTCTTCGAAAGATGATAGATCAATCAACCTTGTGATGGCGTAAAAAGGCGACACCGTAAAACGGCTGTTCACCGAAATCGGGTACGAAACATTTACCGCGACCCGGTTGTACCGGTATTTCTGCAGAATACCGGATCCATCCGCGAAAAGCGTTTGCCGATCCACACGAGCGCCATAATCAATGCGATGCGTCAGGTTTGTGTACTCGGCAAACAGATCGCTGTTCCGTAGGGTATTGGTTAAGCTCAGAAATCCACCAGCCCTGAGTACATGGTTCTCCAACAAGTCGGTTAGCGTAACTTCCTGCGCATACCCGAAGCCTTTGATGGGGTCGACACGCCAGTTGGAGGGGGCCTCATTGATACCAAAGGTAGACTTATAGTCGAATGGTCCGCGGATGGTGATATTTTCCCGGCGCCGATTACGGGGAAGCGTCGTGGTCAGACCAGGCGAAACACCCGTCACCGACCGGCGCTGGCGATACTCAGCCGCCTTGACTACTTCAGGATCAAACTGATAATTGTCCGTATCGACTTCGCCAGGCTCCAAAGCCAGCTTTGTTCCGGTTGCAGGCGATGCACCGGTTCCCGTGCGCCCGGCCGCCGTCGAATCGGCAATAGCCCGATTAGGCTGCTGAGTCGAATCGGTTTTGGCGGTACTAACCCGTGGTGTGGCAGGCGAATTCGCCTTGTTGAGCGCAGCACTCCGCTGCGTGGGTGGTACCTGAACCGATTGGGTAAGGCTTAGTTGAGAACGGAATCCGATATACTCATCCCCATTTTTCAGACTGCTATACACGAACCCACCATTCGCGGGTTTGAGATCGTAGAGCCGGATGCTTTCCGGAAAAGCGGTCAGTTGGCTGACCGACTTGCTTTCTGTCTCAAGCCGATACAGGTTCCGAATACCGCTGGCATCGTTAAGAAAATAAATCGTCGTTTCGCTGGCCGGAATGGGTTGTGTTGCCTGAGAGAGTGAATCCGTCAGGCGGACCAGCGATAAATCCCGGGCGCTGCCTTCGTGCGAAAACAAGCTTAACCGATCCCGAACGGTGCGGTACGACCCTTTGTCTACACCCAGCGTATCGTCTTTCCGGTTAGAGCTGAATACGACCTGACGAGCCGTTCGCCCCACGAAAGCGGGGTATAAATCGTCGTACAGATCGTTGGTCAACTGCTGATAAGAACCTCGATTGATACTGTATAAGAATAAATCATTCTGTCCTTTCCGGTCAGCACTCATGATCAGGCTGCCGCCATCCTCAGAGGCATTCATCCAGACAACCTGCGACAGGCCATTGACCGGCCGTTTGAATTCTCGTTTGGGCCGTTTATCGAAGCCACTGAACTGATACAGATTTGTTTTCCCCAACTCATCCGTAACAACGAGCAGGTTGTTGTCGCGTTGCCAAGCCAGTAATGGCGTGCTTGTTTGGGTTATTTGTCCGTCGAGCCGGTAACCACCTGTCAGTACAGTCATCTTTTTTCGGTTGGTCGTGTTGACGACCTCAACGCTGAACTTTCCATCGCGAAGCACAGAATAGGCAATAAACTGTTTATCAGGGCTTAGCTTCAGGCTGATCAATACCGTCTTGTCATCGGACGAGCCAACTTTCATCTGAAAATCGTCGGTACTGGCCCGATACGACTGCGCGACACTACTGGCCATGCCCGCGTAATAATCACGCCACTCGCGCAGGAACCGGTTGTAGGGCACTCCCAGTGTACTGGAGATACTACTTTGCTCATTCCGGATTATACGCGTCAGGTTCAGAATATTCGAGACGTTGTCACGGCCATATCGCTGAACAATGTAGTTCCAGATGGAATGCCCAACCCGCTCGGCATCGGTACCGGATAACAGCGATGGTTTCTTGACGGGGCGATTCAACGACACGTCGCGCATATAATCGTCCAGTTCCAGGCTATTGCCCTGAGCGATATAGGACGCAATTCCGGGCATAAACCAATCCGGCAGCGTCAATAAAAGGGAACTTTGAAGGGCATCTTTGAGGCTTCCTCCATACAGCATGTCATACACGAACAGCATCGCAATGTCGTGAATGATCTGTTGACGGAAGCTGATCTGATCGCCCGTGAAGGCCAGTTCAATGCGGGACTTGGATAGGTTTTGCTCACGACTGCTCAGGCCACCCTGCGCCGTGAGCCCAATGTTGTTTTGAGCCAGTTCTTCCGGCGAATTGAACAGAAAAATTTTAACGCGATTGTAGGGAGTATAGCCCAACAACTCGGTGACCCGGTCAAACTCCGATTCGGCGTACTGGGCCGTCAGGTTAGCGATCTGGTTGCCGTCCTGATAATAGTAGATCTCAAAATTTGACGTTCGGATGATCTTCCATTCGAAGCTGCGGTACTGGATACGGTTTTTCCCAAACCGCTCCAGCGATGGATAGTTTTGTGCCGTAGCCACGCCCAATCCGGCCAGCCACAGGCCCAACATCAATATGTATTGATTTCGCATACGGGTATAAAAGACGCTGATTACGAACTTTTCTGGTTCAACGTTTACGGCCAATCCACTTATCTGGCTTTGGCTTTCGGTTGACGTAAAATCCTTCGTTGGAAAACTAGTCAACTGCCATGATATAACGAAACGCACCGGCTAATATTCGCTTCCGGTTCCAAATCTTCACCATCCAGGAGGTACCGGGCAAACTGTTCTGCCAGATACGGGGCCAGCGATACGCCTTTCGTGCCCAGACCACCGAAAATACCTACTGCCGGTTTTGTTGGATGAAGGCCAATGATCGGCCTTCGATCTTTGGTTGAAGGCCGGATACCCGCCTGCTGACTGACAATCTGATAGGGGGTTTTCAGGATAGCCGCTACTTTCGTCTCTAAAAACGCACGACCATCTTCCGTTGTTTGCCAATCCAGATCGTGCCAGCTGTAGGTTGCCCCAATCCGAATCAGGCCCGGCCGGACGGGTAAAATAAAAACCCCTTGATTCACTATATTTTTGATCGGGTAGTTATCGACGACGGCGGTCAAGATCTGTCCTTTCACCGGATTGTAAGGAAGCCAGTCAAACAAGGAATTCTCGCGCGACTGAACACCGTCACAAAATATAACTTTGTCGATCTCGATTCCTTTCCACTCGACATGCCTATCCTTGATCGTCAAGTCATTGACGCCCACTCTCGCTTCAAAGAATTGATTTTTCCGGGCAAAGTACCCTTTAATGATCCGGACAAACTCGGCTAAATCCACCCATCCGGCCTGCGTTACTTCCAGACCACCTAAGGGATTATGGATAAAGGGCCTATAGGCCTGATCGTCAACGAACCTGGAAACGTACTGCTGCGTATCAGGATCGGCCGCCAAGGTTAAATAGTCAGTTTGTTCGCTAACGGACCTGAACGGGCGGTAAATATTTTTGGCATGGAAGAAGGTAACCCCAAGCTGCTGCTCAATGCCGCTGTAAAATCGATGCAGAAATGGAAACAATTCATCGGCCTTCCAGGTACGAACAAGTTTTCGGCCGGTGAGCGGATTGACCAGCCCAGCCGCCACCGACGACGCTGATGGAAGAACCGGGTCATCGACAAGCAGCACGGTGCTTCCGCGCTGGTCGAGTGTCCAGGCCAGAACCGAACCTGCCACGCCCTGTCCAACGATCAAGAAATCAACTGCCATGAATAATGTGAAAAAAGAAGAATAGGATAACTGTTTGGGTAACGTCTATTCTTCACTCTTCATTCTTCTTTTTTCCCTTTCCCGGTGCACCGCAGCCAAACGCCGATCGGCCAGTTCGATCACCCAGTCAACCTGCTCTTCGATGGTCATGTGCGATGTATCCAGCAAGATGGCATCTTCGGCCTGCCGAAGAGGGCTTTCCGTACGGGTGGTGTCGATCAGATCGCGTTTCTCAAGATTCTGAATAATGTCATCCAGGTTTATCAATTCGCCCTTGGCCAGGAGCTCCTGCTGTCGACGGCGGGCGCGGGTATACGTGTCGGCAGTCATAAACACCTTCACCTCAGCATCCGGAAACACTTTGGTGCCAATGTCGCGCCCGTCCATGACAACGCCCCGTCGGCGGCCCATTTTCTGTTGCTGAGCAACCATCGCCCAACGCACCTCCGGAACGGCACTTACTTCACTGACGATATTGGAAATATACATCTTCCGAATTTCGTCTTCGACGTTCAGGCCGTTCAGGCACGTTTCATTTTTGCCCGTGCGATTGTTGTGGTTGAAGGTAATGTGAATTTTGTCGAGGGCGGCCGTTATTTCTTTACTGTTAGACAGGGAGATCCGCTCCTGAATAAAAAACAGGCTGACAGCCCGGTACATAGCACCCGTGTCAATGTATCCATAGCCCATTTGAGCGGCCACGGCCTTGGCCGTTGTACTCTTGCCACAACTTGAATACCCGTCAATTGCAATTACGATCTTCGGCATGAACGAATCTTCCCGCCGAAGCGGTACTGTTTTTAGACAAACTGACCACAAAGATGAGGCTTTGCCGCGTAAGATTCTACTTGATTCAGCCCAGTCATGCTGTTTTGGCCCTACATTGAGCACAAAAACCCAATAACTGCCTAGATTAGCTCCCGATGTTCTGACCGAAGCATGGAAAAAACATGTTCATCCAGGTACTGGTTGTTTTTGACCGCGGCTTTCCGATGAACCGCTTCGTGCTGGTATCCGGCGGCTTCCAGCACCTTCATCGATCCGGTATTCCCTTCGAGCACGCAGGCAAAAATGCGATTTACCTGAAAATACTGAAAAATGTACCTTGTTATAATAGGCAGGGCTTCGCTCATAATGCCCCGGCCCCAATAACTCTCGCTGAGCCAGTACCCGATCTCGGCATTGTACCGGTAAATGTCGTCCTTAACCGTGAAGCCAATGTTGCCGACGGCCTGCCCATCAATCTCAACGGCGAAATTGTTAGGCTGCTGATACGATTTGTTTGAACGAACCCACGAATGGGCATCCCGTGGTGTGTACGGATACGGAAAAAAATCGCGGACATTGTTCCAGATATGGCGATTGCTGGCGTGGCGAACCAGCGAATCTTCATCGCCCTCACGCCAGGGACGTAATTGGCCAACAGAAAGCGGAAACGTAATCAACGTGGTAGTCAAGGTCGATGGAAGCAAATGGGTAATTACGTCACTAACAAGGTATGAATCCAAATGTTAACCCAAATTTATCCCACTCATCCCCTATTTCATACTGTTCTTATCGGCATTCGTCAGAAAAACCACGCAATGCGCTACCCCACCTGGTAGTTTTGACCAATCAATCGACCCACCCGTTAACTTTATAATTCTGTACCGTATGAAGAAGCCCCTCACGATTTATACACGCATCGGCGTATGACCCGCGAACAACTTATTGGTACCATTGGCCGAAATGGCAAACGCATTCAGTTGCGGGGTACTGACCTGGCTAAATTTGACTTCAGTGGCCTGGATCTGACTGGCGCTGACCTAAGCTTTTCGAACCTGGGGAAGGCCAACTTTCGGGGGGCTATCCTTCGGCAGGTGAATCTGAGCTTTTCTAACTTGAGCGGGGCCGATTTTACGGATGCCGACCTGTACGAAGCAAATTTCAACTTCAGTTCGCTGGAAGATGTCAACTTAAGCGGAGCCAATGTAGAAGGCGCTTCGTTTAATTTTTCGGGTCGCAGTAAATACCGGCCGGAGCCAACAAGCGGTAGTGATGAGCCAATTACGCTGACGACCATTCTGCAAAAGCCTGGTTGGGGAACACTCATCGGCGCACTTATCGGTGCGTTGCTGGTGTACGGTTGCAATGCCATCATTTACTTTTCAGATCTCATTTCAAAAGCTGACGATCCGGTAATGGTGGGTCTGTATCAGTTTCTGATCGTGCAGAACATGGTAGACGGAGCTACATGCTTTTTACTGACCTGGGCGCTCTCGGGCTGGTTAAGCCGTCAGTTCCGCGCCGTTTGGCTACGCCATGTCATTCTTAGCGTTGGTGTCATGTGTAGTATTCTCATGATCAATATGGGGTTATACTATGCCTTGGGAAAGCCATTTATCGACGCCCTGACCAAGTTACCGGGCGGCATTGAGCGAACCGCAGACTGGTATGTCTACATAGCGGGAGATCTGCTGGTTGCCAATGTATTTCTGTACGTTCTGCAACAGGGGCGGCAGCTAACGCGCAAACTATCCGATCAGGAATTTCAGTTGCTCAATCTGGAAAAGCTAAAAACCCGCGCAGAACTGGATGCGTTACAGGCCAAGATAAACCCGCATTTTCTGTACAACGCCCTCAACAGCATTGCCAGTCTGGTTCACGAAGACCCCGACAAAGCAGAGGAGATGACGCTTCTGCTTTCCAAACTCTTTCGCTATTCGACCGGGCGGGATGGGGAGTTGTTTGCCACCCTGTCCGACGAGCTGGAAATGGTTCGTACATATTTACAGGTGGAGAAAGTTCGATTCGGCAATCGCCTTACGTTCAGCGTTGAAATCAGCGATCCCGCGCTTAATGAATTGCGCCTGCCACAGTTCCTGCTGCAACCCATTGTCGAAAATGCCATTAAACACGGCATTGCCAAACGGGCCGAGCTGGGCCGGATCGATGTTCGTATCTATGAGAAAAGCGGGGAACTACACCTCTGTGTCCATGACAATGGACCCGCTTTCCCCGATGATATGAGCGGGGGCTACGGGCTGCGCAGTATTCAGGATAAACTCAAACTTCTTTACGGAGATGAGGCTCGGGTAGAACTACAAAACTGGCCGCTCAAACAGGTATTGATTTCTATTTTGATGATTAAAATCCAGAGTGTTCGCGACGCCGAAACACGCAGCGCTTAATTTAACGGACCATGACACTTCCCTTAAAAACAATTTTGATCGACGACGAATCGCTGGCGGTTAGCCGCCTGCGTCGCCTGTTGGACAAACACCGTGATAGCATCGATATCATTGGCGACGCAGCCAATGGCGCCGAAGGTCTGACGCTCATTGAAAGCCAGCAACCCGATCTGATTTTTCTGGATATTGAAATGCCGTTACTCAATGGCTTCGAGATGCTGTCCCGCCTGACAACCATGCCGATGGTGGTATTCGCCACCGCCTTCGATCAATATGCCATACGGGCGTTCGAAGAAAACTCCATTGATTATTTACTGAAACCGATCGAAGCCGAGCGGCTAGCCCGAACGGTTCAGAAAATCAGGATGCTGGTCGATCGGCAGGATGTGTCACAACCGCTCTTAAATCCGATGTCGGAGAGTGTGATGCGGCTGTTGGCCCAGATGCAGCCAAAGAAAGAAATCTATTCGATCTCGGTGAAAACGGGGGAAAAGATCAAGCTCGTCCCCCTTTCTGACATCGCTTTTTTTGAAGCGGAAGATAAATACGTTTTTCTGGCAACGATCGACGGGCAGAAGTTTCTGACAACCTACACCCTAACGACACTGAATGAGAAGCTCCCCGACACGTTTATACGCATCAGTCGATCAGTCATGGTGAATCGGCACAAAATTGCCGAAGTGCACCGGCATTTCGACGGCAAATTTCTGTTGGGCATGAGCGATAAAAAAGGAACGAAGCTCACCTCCGGCAGCACCTATAGTGACGCAGTCCGGCAGTTGCTGGAACTCTGAAACACAACCTTATGAAAGCAGCTACCGAACGTAAACTCATCCGTTGGTTTCATATTCTGGCCAGTATCCCTATCCTCGGGTACATCTACGGTCCGGTGGCATCTCTGCCCGAACCAGCCTTTGCGGTCAAGTTTATTATCTTACCCGCCGTAATCTTCTCGGGCTTCTGGTTGTGGCAAGGCCACCGGGTCAAAAAATGGTGGCGCACCGCATGGTGGCGCACTTGATGAAAGGGTTTATTTTTACGCGTAAATGATCCATTTATGAGTAAGAAAAACAGAACAGGCATCCTGTATTCCACCGATCCGGATTTTCAATACCAGTCCAGCGATGAACCTGAAGCCGAAACGTTGCCCCCCGCCCAGCAGAATCTCAAAATCTGGCTCGTTAAACTGGGCGGTAGCAAAGTGGTAACGACCGTGCGTGACTTTGTCGGCACCGATGCGGACTTAGCCGATCTGGGCAAACAACTAAAAGCCGCCTGTGGGGCAGGCGGCTCGAGCAAAGACAACGAAATTCTGATTCAGGGCGACCACCGCGATAAAGTGCTGGCCTGGCTCACCCATAAAGGCTATAAAGCAAAAAAAGCTGGTGGCTGACAAGATGGATGGTACAAGCGCCGAAGGGCACTACCTCATTCTATCCCACCCATCCATTTCTTCAGGGGCTTGGTAAACACCAGCAGAATAAAGCCTGACACCAGCGTAAACACCGCCACGCTTTGGAACAACTGAGGCATTTGCTGAACATTTTTTTCATCGAAGCCGCCCGCGAATAATCCCGCAATTAGATTACCCAGCGACGACCCAACGAACCACAGACCCATCAATTGACTGGTGTATCGCTTGGGTGCTAATTTAGAGAACGCACTGAGCCCCACCGGGCTCAAAAACAATTCAGCTACCGTAAAAAACAGATAGGTGAAGGTTAAGTATAACGGAGATGTGCGAACGCCGGTCAGGGCGACTTTTGCCCCAAATACCATCACGACATACGCCAACCCAAGCAATAAGAGCGAAACAGCAAACTTGGCGGGTACGGGGAATCCAATCTTATTTTTGGCCAGATACAGCCATAGAGCAGCCAGAACCGGCGAAAAAAGCAGAATAAAGGCGGGATTTAGATTCTGAAACCAGCTCGATGGCATCTCCCAGCCAAACACAGTCAGTTCTGTGTACCGATCCGCAAAAATCTGCAGGGAAGACCCCTGCTGTTCATTACCTGCCCAGTACAAAGCCGACGCCAGAAAGAAGATAAACAATACGGCCACCCGTTTCTTCTCCGTCGCATCCAGCCCACCCGTCAGCAAAATATACACGAAGTAGCTCAGCGCAATGAGTGAAATAATTGTTCCCATCGCTTTAGCCAGTCCCTGCGCTGTCGTTAAATCGAGAACGCCCGTCAATTGCAGGGTTGCCATCAAGGCCACAATAAACGCCACGAACAGGAGCAACGAGCGATTCCCCGTCATCGATGATTTGTCTTCAGCGGTTGATTCCTGAGCTACGTAATGCCCGTAGTCACCAAGGTAACGCTGCCCGAACAGGCGATACGTAACCAGGCCCAACGCCATCGCTACGGCTGCCGCGCCAAAGCCATAATGCCAGCCAATTTTCTGACCCAGGTAGCCCACAATCGAGATACCGAGCAAGGAGCCCGTATTGATTCCCATGTAGAAAATAGAGAAAGCCGCATCTTTCCGCGCCCCACCTTCGGGGTATAATTCGCCGACAATGGTGCTGATGTTTGGCTTAAGAAGGCCCGTTCCGAGCGCTACAATGCACAACCCACTATAAAACAATCCGCTGCTCGCCGGAATAGCCAAAATAATGTGCCCCAGCATGATGATGATTCCACCGTACCAGATGGATTTTCGTTGGCCCAGCAGGTTATCGGCAATCCAGCCACCGGGCAACGACAGAAGATAGACCGATGCGGTATAAATACCGTAAATGGCCGCTCCATCGGCTTCACTCAGGCCCATGCCGCCCCGAACGGTGTCGATCAGAAATAGCAGCAGAATAGCCCGCATACCGTAGTAGCTGAAGCGCTCCCACATCTCGGTAAAAAACAGCACGAAAAGGCCCATTGGGTGGCCGAATAAGGTGGCCGTGCGCATGGGCTTTACATCAGTAACGTTCATAAAATTAGGTTAAGCAATCCGTTTGCCGAAGAATAATGTTGTCCGTAACTCATTTGACTACCGACAATTAATAAAAAAATAGGTGTAAATATATCTTCGAACGACGAGACCGCCAACACATACCGGCTATAGATCTGGGGCGAAACCCACAGCGTACAGAAGAGTCAGCATCATTTGTTTGCATACTAAAACGATAATTCACTGGTGACTTTTGTCCCGTTACTCTTACTCTTTTTCAAGACAAAGTTTCTTAGACTTAGCCGATGCTTCCTGTCATTATAGTCTATTAAATTTGCACATGCTGCTCCCCTTCGATTTCCAGAAAGACCCGTTCTTACGGCTTGACTTCTCGGCGACCAACCCGGACCTTACCCCTGCATCCCAACGGCAAACCGGTCTTGACCTAACCAACACCGCCATTTTTTCAGACTATGTGTTTGGCAAAATGAGCGCAGCGGGTGTGCTGGTTGGCGTGGGAGGCTACAATGAACACCGGGTAATCTATCGCCGAAGTGAGCACTTTTCCGGTACAGAAGAACCCCGGGAAATTCACCTCGGTATTGATTTCTGGGCAGCCGCCGGAACACCGGTTTTTGCTCCGATGGATGGCATTGTACACAGCTTTCAGGACAATGATAATTTCGGTGATTACGGCCCAACCATTATACTTGACCACAGTGGGACGTTGAAAGAACCTTCGGCAGGCAAGCCGCTTTATTCACTCTACGGTCACCTCACCCGCACATCGCTCGATGGTTTATTTGTTGGTAAGGTGATTAAGGCCGGTGAACAACTTGGTGCCATTGGTCCCTTCCCCGAAAATGGCGACTGGCCTCCCCATTTGCACTTTCAGCTAATGACCGATATGCTTGGCTTAACGGGCGATTTCCCCGGTGTTTGCTCGCTATCCGACCGGGCCAGATTTTTATCTATCTGCCCAAATCCAAATGATTTGCTGGGTATTCCGGGTCTGGCTTAGAGACGAGTAAATTTGTCTATGAACAGGCTAGCGTTCTTACAGTTCGTACACGCATATGAAAATTAAACTTTCAAAATATTTTGAAAGTTTAAAAACAAATACATACATTTGTTTCATGACATTCGAGGAAGCAAAGGAAAAATTCATTCATACGTGGGGGACGCTCGCTACCCAGTGGGGCATCAATCGCTCGATGGCGCAGTTGCATTCGTTGCTATTGATCTCACCGGATGCGCTGGCAATCGAAGATATTATGGAACAACTCCAAATCTCGCGGGGTAATGCCAGCATGAATCTGCGCGATTTGATGGACTGGGGCCTGATTTATAAGCAGTTAAAGCCCGGCGAACGCAGAGAATTCTTCATTGCCGAGAAAGACATTTGGAAAGTGGCCCGGCAGGTAGCCAAAGAACGCCGTCGCCGGGAAATCACACCCGTTGTTGAGGTACTGAATGAGCTCAAAAACATTCCTACCGACACGCCCGAAGCGCAGGAATTTCATCGGGTAATGACCGGGCTTAGCAACGTAGTTGGCTTTGCGGACAATACACTTAATGCAGTTATTAAAGCGGAAGAAAACTGGTTGATGAGTCAATTCCTGAAGGTTTTTCGGTAATATTTTTTTAGGAATAATTTTCAATTATTTCTGAAATTTCAAACAAAATAACAACATAAATTAACTATCAGCTATGAATTACAACATGGTGACCTACGCTTTTTACCTGTCCCTTGTCATTCCCATTACGATATGGGTAGGTCGTACATTATTCCAAAACGGACGGGTATTTCTAATTGATATTTTCCATGCCAATACTGAATTGGCCGATTCTGTCAACAAGCTGCTGCTGATCGGATTTTACCTACTCAATTTTGGCTATACCGTTATGTTGCTGCGGGTGGCTGATCTGGTGAAAAATCCACAGGAAGTTTTTGAAGTCCTGAGCTACAAAGTAGGAGGTATTCTATTGTTGCTCGGTTTGGTTCACTTAACCAATTTATATGTGCTGTTTAAGATGCGTAAGCGCACACTAAACGAGCCAAGCCCCATAAAAATAAGCTTTCCTGAACGGTGATGGTACTAACCATTCGTTGCTGTCTTGTTGACAAGACGGCAACGAATGACTGTAAAAACGACAGCCAATTAATACGTTATCAACATCATGAAAAATACATTTGATCCTTACGAATGGCATGAAAGTCTGAACTTTCGGTGGATAGCTCTCCCCGTACTAGCGCATGTAGTTAGCTGGATGACCGGGACAAGTGGCATACTTCTCTTTCCGATTCTGGTAACGGTAGCCCAATATCTGATTTTCAACATCCATCCCGCTGTTACCCGACCAGGTGCCTGGTTTTTCACGCTACCTGTCACGTTTTTTATTTGGGCAAAATGGGGACCTGTTATGACCTATTCCAGACCTAACGGCATTCTATATGGGGTGATAGCGTATTATGCCGGACAATGTATCAATACCTGTTTATCCCTTTAATCATCAAACAGGGCCGACCCGAGCTTTTGCTAAACTGGATAGGATGCAACGTGGTAACCCTTCTGGCTTGGATAGTACTGTACTGGTTTACAACTGGTTTTGCCGGAAGCACACCCAACGTGGCAGGAAATCTTGCGCAATTCATTATTTACCCGGCCATTGCCTTGATTGCGAATACCATCAGTAGCTTTTTTCTGTTGAAAGAATAAACGCTACCCCTGCCTGTCCATCACTTTTCCAGAAAGGCCACTACGGCTTTGGCAAATTCGGGGGTGCGCATGGCCCCGCCATGATCGCCTGGCACAATGACCAGCCGGGAGCCGGGAATAGCGTCGACCAGGGTTTGCGGATCGCCATTGTCCTTGTCATTATCGCCGTTGACAACCAGCACGGGAACCTTGATTTTGCCTAATTCAGCCCGGGTAGTCACGGGCTGAAACTCCTGCAAACGAGCAAGCACGACCGTATCTGCCCCTGATTTCTTGGCGTAATCAATAGCACTCTGCAATTCAGGATGACTACCGGGCTTGGTCAATGCCTCATGGAAATTCTTACGCCGGTACCAGTTGGGGTCCGAGAAATCGACGCTGATACCGCCCATAACAGCCCGACGAACCTGCTTGTCCATGGTTACCAATTTAGCCGTCAGGATGGCCCCACGCGAGTAGCCCACCACATCGTAGTTGGTAAGGCCCAGGTGTTTCATCAGGGCCATGACGTCCTTTAATTCGGCATTATCCCGGTAAGCCTCGGCGGTGTGCGGTTTATCAGACAAGCCATTGCCGCGTAAATCGAGCATAATCACTTTAAAGCCAGCATCGGCCAGCGCCTGCCGAACAGATGCCCGTTTCCAGCTTTCGCTGTTCGAAATAAAGCCATGTAACAAAACAACCGGCTTGCCTTCGCCCAGCACATCGTAATGAATCTTTGTGCCGTCAAATGACGTAAATAGGGGCTCACGGCTTGTCTGGGCATTGGCAAAACCAGAAAAGAACAGGATAACAAGTAAGAAAACAGGCTTCATGCTGGCTAGTGATCGGTAGTGAAATTTGTCTCGGCAAAATAAGTCTAACCTTTCACTATTCTACCGGGTTATAGCTTACCACAACTAAATACGCATCGATTATGACAACGCTAGAAAACAAGCAGTTACTCATG
This sequence comes from Spirosoma humi, assembly GCF_054776575.1. Classification (NCBI taxonomy): domain Bacteria; kingdom Pseudomonadati; phylum Bacteroidota; class Cytophagia; order Cytophagales; family Cytophagaceae; genus Spirosoma; species Spirosoma humi. The sequence goes on along the minus strand of NZ_BAAHBR010000017.1, from coordinate 455,019 downwards.
GATGCTGAACCAGGCGGCTCCAGACTAGGCCGCATTGGTCCTAGTATTTTCAGAAATCAGGGAACGGATCCGGACGAGGATGACGATGATTTAGTAGAGAGCGACTTCGATGAAGAAATCACGGATGAGGATGGCGATCCGACCGGCGAACACGATCACCACCAGGATGACAACTACGCCTTAGGCGGCCATGTAACCCGATCGGGTGGCCTTTAACACGCGGAAAGTATTAAAGATAACCTATTCATTACGCTAAAATCCAACCACATGAACCCCAACGAAACGACAATGTATGACCCTGCTGACGATGAAAATCAGGGCATAATGACAAAAATGGTACAGGGAGAAAACGCCGACGGTGGCGTAGCACAGACTGCGTATCTGAATCCTGTTGTGAATCAGGGACCTGAGCCCGAAAAAGAAGAAGTTAACGAGTCAGATACCGAAGCCAATGGTGTAAATGACGACATGCTGGCAGAAGAAGAGGTTGAAGAAAGCGAAATAGACGAGAGCGATGACGAATAATCATCTTGCTCAACTCGTAATACGCATCGGTCTTGGAATCAACATGCTCATGCATGGGCTCGTTCGTTTGCCAAAACTCAGCGCGTTTGTGACGAAAATGGAAGCAGGTTTTGCCAGCACTATTTTGCCCACCCTGCTGACAAGAGCGTTTTTATACACGCTTCCCATTGTTGAACTGGCCATTGGCATCATGATTTTGTTGGGTGGCCAATTTACCAAATGGGGCTACTTTGCCGGTGGAATTGTTATTGCGGCACTTTTATTTGGCACGACGCTAAAAGAAGACTGGGCGGGCGCTGGTCTACAAATGACTTATGTGATAGCGTTTTACCTTGCCTTGCGGGGATTGGACTCCTCGGGGCGAAGCCGGTTCAGGTAGTTTTTTCGCAGCAGGTTTACAACGGTTGCTAATTCGGGAGAGTCAGTAGAGCAAACAAACCGAGTTAATAATGAAATCAACGTTGTTCTTAGTTGCTGCTCTCCTGGGCAGTTCACTCACGTTCACAGCCTGCCAGGATGAGAGCACTCCTTTACAGCCGGGCCTCCCCTATCAGTCTTCTTTTCAACGCAACACGGATGGCTGGTCAGCCGACATTACGGATTACGGTACGGAACAATCGGACATTATGGAGTTCAAATCAGCCTATAAAGGGCTACCGGCCCCACTCGATACGACCCGCAAATCAATAATGGTCGAAAGCATGAATCGCAGTGACGACGCGTTTATGTTTCTGAAACGAAAAGTTACGGGCCTGACGCCCAACACCGATTACTCACTTGTTTTCGATATCGAATTAGCGTCGAAGTACCCAGGCAATTCAATTGGCATCGGCGGTTCGCCCGGCGGCAGCGTTTTTCTTAAAGCGGGCGCGTCGGCCGTTGAACCCGTCAAGGTTTTAAAGGACGGTTTCTATACCATCAACATTGACAAAGGGGCTCAAAACAACGAGGGTAAAAACGCTATTTTACTAGGCGATATCAGCAGCGGAACTGAGACAGACGCTTATACACTGATAAGCCGTTCCAATGTCGATAAGCCGTTTGTCGCGCGCAGTAGCGATAAAGGCGAACTCTGGCTACTGGTTGGCACAGATTCCGGATTCGAAGGCTTAACTACGCTGTATTACAGCAAGATCAACGTAACGACCAAGCCCAACCAGTAAAGCGGTTGCCACGGGCTTATTTAATCTAAGTGAATAAGTCCGTGGCGACACTACGTATCCGGCAGGTTCGGCAAATACGAGGACCGGCAGTTGCTGGGTGCGAATAAGCCTTGATTTCGCAACTAACCATTGAGGAGAAAGTGAAATTCATACGCTTTGACGATGGACTGACTTACGAAAAGTAATCTCTAAACATGGCATTAGAACAAACATGGCGTTGGTTCGGACCAAACGATCCGGTATCGTTGGCGGATGTGCGGCAGGCAGGTGCAACGGGTATCGTATCAGCCCTTCACCAAATTCCAAACGGGCAGGTCTGGACCCGCGACGCAATCAATGAGCGGAAAGACATCATAGAAAAAGCCGGACTCCGCTGGTCGGTGGTGGAGAGCGTCCCTGTTCACGAAGACATCAAAAAACGGTCGGGCAACTATCGGCAATACATCGACAACTACAAAGAATGCCTGGTTAACCTGGCGGCCTGCGGCATCGACACCGTATGCTATAATTTCATGCCTGTCCTCGACTGGACCCGCACCGATCTGGATTATCAGTTGCCGGATGGCTCTACAGCGCTTCGCTTCGACACAACCGAGTTTTGCGCGTTTGAAGTATATATTCTTAAGCGACCCAACGCCGAGAAAAGCTATTCGGAACAGCAGCTTACCCGTGCCAGACAATGGCTCGATGCCGCCCAGGATGCCGATGTCCACCGTCTGACCCGCAACATTATTGCCGGTCTGCCCGGCAGTGAGGAAAGCTTCACCCTCGACGCTTTTGCCGATGTTCTGCAAAGTTACAAAGCTGTCGATGAAGATACGCTTCGGCAGAATCTGTACACGTTCCTCGCTGAATTGACACCCACGGCGGAAGATGCAGGCATTAGGCTGGCGATTCACCCCGACGATCCGCCGTTTCCCATTCTGGGCCTCCCCCGAGTAGTCAGTACGGAGGCCGATGCCCGGCAATTGCTGGCCGCTCACGAAAGCCCGTATAATGGCCTGTGTTTCTGCACGGGTAGCTATGGCGTACGGGCCGATAATGACCTGGCAGGCATGGTCGAACGGCTGGGCAACCGCATTAATTTTGTTCACCTACGCGCCACCCGGCGCGACGCCGATGGCAATTTCCATGAGGCCGACCACCTGGCGGGTGATGTAGATATGTACGGCGTCATGAAAGCGCTGCTAACGGAACAGCACCGACGAAAGCAGGCAGGACGCGAGGACTATCGGTTACCGTTTCGTCCCGATCACGGCCACCGGATGCTTGACGATCTGGACCCAACCAAAAAAACCAACCCTGGTTATACTGCTATTGGGCGACTGCGCGGACTAGCCGAATTACGGGGCCTGGAAATGGGTATCGAACGGAGCTTGTTTTAGCGGATGCTGCCCTAAATCTTAATCGAAGTTTTCCACGCTGCGGTCGGTGTCTTCTCCGAGGCTTGTGTCTTCATGGTCCCCATAGGCATCCGCAAAACCATCTGGATAACGTGGTTCGTGAAGATACGGGCCATGGGAATGTAACTCATGTCAGCGTACCGGCTTTACGGAAATCGCTTTCTGTATCTATATAGCTATTAGCAGATAGGCTATAGAAAGGAGATAGCTGAAATCGCGGAAAGTTTCCGATATTTGTCCAACCTGCCCGGAACGTACCCACCCGGCAGATTGTTAAAAATATATTGCCGTGGTGCAAAAACCACGCAATTAACCGAGACTATGAGCAAGGACGCGGATATTTTAGAAAGCATAACCAACGCCGAATATAAGTACGGGTTTGAGACGATAATCGAAGCCGACGAGGCCCCTGTGGGTCTTGATGAGACTACGATCCGTTTCATCTCGGCCAAGAAGAATGAACCTGACTGGCTGCTCGAAAACCGTCTGAAAGCCTTTCGGATGTGGCAGGAAATGACCGAGCCTAAATGGCCGAATGTTAGCTATCCCAAAATAGACTATCAAGCCATTAAGTACTATTCAGCTCCCAAGCAGAAAAAGACGGTCAACTCACTCGATGAAATTGATCCTGAACTGATTGACACGTTCAATCGGCTTGGCATCTCGCTGAACGAACAAAAACGGCTGGCGGGCGTCGTGGATGTACCGGGCCTGGATATGGCAACGGGTGAACGCCCACGGGTAGCCGTCGATGCCGTTATGGACTCGGTTTCGGTTGCTACGACCTTTAAGAAAGATCTCGCCGAACGCGGCATTATTTTCTGTTCCATTTCGGAGGCCATTCATGAGCACCCCGAACTGGTGAAAAAATACATGGGCTCCGTAGTGCCGGCCAAAGACAATTACTTTGCCGCCTTGAATGCAGCTGTCTTTACCGATGGTTCGTTCTGCTACATTCCGAAAGGCGTTCGCTGCCCGATGGAGCTGTCCACTTATTTCCGAATCAATGCAGCCGGAACAGGTCAGTTCGAACGGACGCTCATCATTGCCGACGAAGGATCGTATGTCAGCTACCTCGAAGGTTGTACGGCCCCCATGCGCGATGAAAACCAGCTTCACGCAGCGGTTGTCGAACTGATTGCGATGGGTAATGCCGAAATCAAGTATTCGACCGTTCAGAACTGGTATCCCGGTGATAAAGACGGTAAAGGCGGTATTTATAACTTCGTGACCAAACGTGGTATCTGCGACGGTCCGAACGCCAAAATCTCCTGGACGCAGGTTGAGACCGGCTCAGCCATTACCTGGAAGTACCCCTCGGTGATCCTGAAAGGCGATAACTCAATCGGCGAATTCTACTCCGTTGCGGTTACGAACAACATGCAGCAGGCTGATACCGGCACCAAAATGATTCACATTGGCAAAAATACCAAGAGCCGGATCGTGTCGAAAGGTATTTCGGCGGGTAAAAGTCAGAATTCCTATCGGGGTTTGGTAGAGGTGATGAAACGGGCGGAAAACGCCCGTAACTACTCGCAGTGCGACTCATTGCTGCTAGGCGATAAATGTGGCGCTCACACGTTTCCGTATCTGGAGGTAAACAATCCGTCGGCAACAGTGGAACACGAAGCCACGACCTCGAAAATTGGTGAGGATCAGTTGTTTTACTGCAACCAGCGCGGGATTCCGACGGAACAGGCAGTAGCCCTCATCATCAACGGATACGCTAAAGAAGTATTGAATCAACTACCCATGGAGTTTGCCGTTGAAGCGCAGAAGCTACTGGCAATCAGTCTGGAAGGCAGTGTCGGGTAATACGTATTTTCACAAAAAAAGCCGCTTCGTTTGCGAAGCGGCTTTTTTTATGCCGTAGCCACATTATTTCTTCTCGTGATACACCAACACGGGTATGTCCGATTTTTCAATCAGTGCCGTGGTGTGATTCGGGTGAAACAGGTTATCAAGGAATCCTGCTTTGGGCGATAATTCCATGACAATCAGGTCGGCATGGATCGTATCGAGCTTGTCTTCCGTCAGAATAACCAGTTGTGCATCAAAGGCATTCACCAGCGACTCTGTCTGGAAAGTTACCTGAGCCTGTGTTGTCTGGGCCTGCATGGCATAGGCAATGGTATGAACCTGCGCCGGCCGGATGGACTGCCCATCAGCCGTAGTCGGAACAATTAACACGGGGCATCTTGCTTCATCGGCAACATCGGTAACGGCGCTTCCGGCTAACCGATCGAAGAAGGTACTCAGATCACTACGTCCCATGACGATCAGGTCGGCAGCGCGTTCTTTGGCCACCTCCAGAATGCCATCATCAACTGCGCCGATACGCCATTCAACAGCAACCGACAAGCCCTCAGCCTGTAGTTTTGCCCCAAGCTCATTGATCTGCTGACGGCTTATCTCCTCAATTTCCTGAGAAGCCATGATACCCAGCCCCGGATCACCAACGGTGGGCAGGGTCGAATCGGGAATCATGGGCTGGTACACATGCAACAGCGTGATGGTAGCGCCCGTCTTGCGCGCAAACAGCCGCACCCAGTCCAGCGCAGCTGTTGTTTGATTCGAAAAATCTGTGGGAAAAAGCAAGTTTGTCATTTGTGCGTGAATCAGGGTTTGTTAGTGAGAACAAACAAAACGGCCAACGTTCCCAACATTTTTTCCGGAGTTTACTGTCTTAACGTCTCTCTGGCGTGGTTAGTGGCGTAATGATAGTACCCGAATCGCCAGTGGTATTCATTTTTTCGACCGCCAACAGTTGCTTCATTGTTCGATCCATTCCTTCGGTTGAGCCATCCAGAAAAATGACGTTGCCCCGCCCGTTTTCGGCGAAGTGCTTAATGGCTTCCGTCCAGATCGAGAACAGAATCAGCGAAGCATCTAACTTCGCTTCGGTCATCACTTTCGCCGACTCGGCCATTCCTTTGGCAACCTCTTCCCGGAATAAAGCAACGCCCTGTCCCCGTAGTTGAGAGGCCGTTTTTTCGGCTTCGGCCGAAATCTGAATGGCATTCCCCTCCGCTTCAGCGGCTTTGGTCTTCGTAATCAACAGGGCCTGCCCCTCGTTTTCGGCCGCGGCTTTCAGATTGGACGACGCTACGACCTGCGCCATCGACCGCATGATGACTTCATCGAAAGCGATATCGTTCAGTTGCAGGTCCGTTAAATGGTAGCCCCAGCTTTCGAGCAGGGTATCGAGTTGTGCTTTCACGTGTTCGATGATTTCGGAGCGAAGCGCCAGAATTTCCGATTGCCGCTTCGTAGCAACAAAACTTCGGATGGATCCTTCGATGGTGCGGATCAGCGCCTGCATAAAGGAGGATTCGTCGATGAATTTAAAAGCTACATTCTTAACGGTTTCTTCCTCCTGATTCAGCACCGAATACACCAGCATGGCCTTGAAGTTAACATTTGCCTGATCGGCCGTGATGGCCTGGAACGCCAGTTCGACGGAGCGGTTCTGGATGGATATCCGCCGGTAAATAACCTCGATAAAGGGAATCTTGAAATTCAGACCCGGCCGCAGAACACGGGCATATTTTCCAAAAACTGTAATTACGGCCACCGTGCCCTGTTGCACAATGACCACCGAGAGATAGACAACGACAAGCCCCAGTCCGAAAAGTAGCAAGAGAAAGTTCATGAGGTGAAATGGTTAGACATAAAAAACGGATTCCGTGTAAAGTACGGAATCCGTTGATAGGATGATAAAAGTTTTGCTGGATCGGTCTACTCTTATGGCTAAACGAGCCAATAAACGACTAATGCCCCGTAACCAGCTCGTAGCTCTCTATTTCTTCATTTTCCTCCACTCCTTTTTCTTTCTGCCGGAAATAGACGACTGCCGCCAGAAGAAACCCGGTAAATGCCAGACCAGCCCCCACCCACTCGGGCGACGCATAGCCCAGACCAGCCGCAATGGGCAGCCCACCCAGGTACGCGCCGAGGGCATTACCCATGTTGAAGCCAGCCTGACTAACTGACGAAGCCAGCATTTCGGAACCGTTTGCTGCGCGGATCATCAGAATCTGAATAGGCGCTCCCAACGAAAACGCAATGGCCCCCGTTATAAATGTCATGATTAACAGAGGAATCTGATAAGAAGACACCAGATAAACGCCTATCAGCGACAAGGTCATCAATAATAAAAACAATGCGGTGGCTTTACTGGGCGAAATCAAGTCGGCGATACGTCCGGAGATCAGATTGCCTGTTGCCATGCCCAGCCCCGCCAGCACCAGAATCCAGGTGATCTGACTGCTGCCAAAATGAGCTACCTCAGTCAGCAGGGGGGCAATGTAGCTGAACCAGGCAAACAGACCACCGGTTCCGATGGCAGTAATGCCCAGAATGAGCCACGGATCGGTTTTCGTGAACAGCTTGAGGTCTTTCCGCAAATTAGACTCGCCTACCACGGGCATAACCGGCAGCAATTTGTAAATGCTGAACATGGTCACCAGCCCGACAGCAGCTATAATGATGAAAGTAATCCGCCAGCTCATGGTGTGGCCGATATACGTTCCGAGCGGCACGCCAATAATGTTCGCTACGGTAAGGCCCGCAAACATCATCGAAATAGCCTGAGCTTCTTTACCCTTGCCCGCCAGCCTGCTGGCAACTACGGCTCCTACGCCAAAAAAGGCGCCATGGGGTAGCCCAGACAGGAGTCGGGTAATCATCATGATCTCATAGTTGGGTGCAAACGAAGAGAGGGCATTGCAAAAGGTAAAAAGAGCCATCAGGCCCAGCAGAATTTTCTTGGGTGGATAATTGCCGGCAATACCAACCAGCAACGGAGCGCCCAGCACAACGCCAAGGGCGTAGGCCGAGATAAGGTGACCAGCTACGGGAATGGAGATGTGTAAGGAACTTGACACATCGGGTAAAATGCCCATGATCACGAACTCCGTCATACCAATGCCGAAGCCGCCTATAGCGAGGGGTAACAGACTTTTTTTCATTTGCAGCGTACTATTTTCTGACAGCTTGTGCGCACTTCCAGTACAGAAAGCGCCCTACAGATCACTTACGTAAGTAATCTGTATGATCAGAGAAATAAAAAAAGTGCAAAATTGTTCCCCTCTCTACAAATGTTCTAATTTAATAACCAGCCGGTGCAATTTAGCCATCTTTACGGTCTATTCATTGAATAGAAAACCACGCTAAAGTCTTGAAAAGCATTATCTGCCCCTATTTAAGACTTGCTTCCTCAAGTGCAGCTATTGCCTCGGCGAAGCAACAAAAAATCCGAATGCGGTTTAAACCGCATTCGGATTGATACCCTTTTACCTTAAAATTATTCAATTAGTCAAACAATTAAGGAAGGCGCTTACCGGGCATATCCCGTCCATTCTGATGTAGAACGAGTCGCTCGACTTCCCCTTTATCGTTGCTGACAAACGTTACCTGAGCGTCTACTACTTTGAGGAAAAACTTGGTTTTGGATTCAGCAAATAACTCAAATACTGGTTGGCCAGTTGCCTGTCCAAACAGTTTATCTCCTTTCCGGGTAATTTCAATGGAAAAAGTGGGTGCCAGCTGGTAGGTCCCGACATACGATGCCAGCGTGGCTTCATCGACGGCAACCGTTACCTGTTTAGGTGCTTCAACAGCTTCACCTAATTCGTTTAACTTATCGAATCCATTCGTATTGCGCGGGTTGAGCGATACGGACTTTTTATAATCCTGAATGGCCGCCGATTTATTCCCGGACGTCATATACGCTTCGCCCCGGCTGTCATAGACATTATAAGAGTTTGGAAAAGCCTCTACATTGAATGTAAAGACGCTTATCGATTCGGGCAGTTTGCCATCGCGCATGAGTTCGTACCCCAGGTTGTTCAGGTCGTTTTCATTGATGCCGTACGTTTTGTCCGTTTTCCAGGTCGTAAATTTTTCCCGTGTTTTGGCTAGCGGCTCAGATAAAATCGACTGCCGCAACAAATCGGTAATTGGCTTTTTGGGTGATTCAACGGGCTGGTCATACAGAATGCGCAGAATGTTCTGACGCATATCGCTGAGCGGTGCCCCGCCCGTATTATTCAGTAACACAACTAACTGCTTGTTTTTGGGCAGACGGCTGATGATGGTATTGAAGCCATTGATGCCTCCACCATGTTCAATCAGTAACAAACTATCGTTTAGCGACCCAACCTTGGTTTTGCCAACTATCCACCCATAGGCGTACCCAAAACCTTCTTCATAACTTCCCCGGAATGGCGTAAACAGGGTCGCTTTTCCACGCGCAGACAACAATTTATCCGTATACAAAGCCTGGTCCCAACGATACAAATCCTCAACCGTTGAATACATGGACCCGGCTGCGTATGGAATTGACATATCCAGATACGGAGCATTTACATACTTGCCTCCCTGCTTTTCATAACCGGCTGCCCGTTTGGGTAAGATAGGGCTGAATAAGTCGTAGCCCGTATCGGCGAGTTGGGCAGGTTTAAGAATATTTTCGGATAGCACCGTAGCGTAGGACTTTCCGGTCACCTTTTCGATGATAACGCCCAACAGGAAGTAGCCGGAGTTGCTGTAGTTGAACTTGGCTCCTGGTTCAAAATCCAGCGGCAGGTTAGAAAACTCTTTTATAAAGGCCTGAGGTGTATAGGGGTTACGGGCGAGCGTTTCAAAAAATCTCGGCACGTTGGTATAATTCGGAATACCTGATGTATGCGTAAGCAGGTGATGGATGGTGATTTTATCGCCGGTTGTTTTGGGGTAATCCGGCAAATAGTCGGTAATTTTTCCGTCTAATTTAAGCTTGTTCTGCTCAACCAGTTGCATAATGAGCATCGCCGTAAACTGCTTGGTAATGGAGCCGAGCCGGAATTTCGTATCGGGCGCGTTTGGAATGTTCCACTCCATATTGGCCATACCGTAGCCTTTCTTGAAGATCACTTGCCCTCGATCGGCCACCAGTACGGCTCCGTTGAACTGCCGGTTGGCTACATACTGGTTAACAAGCGCATCAATCTTAGTGGCTTTCGTTTGGGCAAACGTTGCTGACACAGCCGGCAAACCGACCATCACAGTCAGAAAGAGCAGTCTTTGTATAAGTGAGTTTTTCATGGCAGAGAATGGAGGGGTGATTGTTCACGAAGATCAAAACTTCCTGTTTTGCGGCCTACCAAAAGTTAATTGTCGGCAACATGCGTTGATAAATGGCACTAACAATTCCACGTTACCACAAATAATGAACCGGGTTTTTAATTCGCTCATCGTAGATTCTCTTCACGGCGGCCATCTGCTCGGCGGAAGGCGCGGGCCGGTCAAGGGCTTGCAAATTAGCCATCAGGTGATCCGGTTTCGACGCTCCGGGAATAATGCAGCTCACCGCATCGAAGGTTAGGATCCAGCGCAGGGCATCCGGTGCAAGATTCGCAGCATCGGGAAAAACAGCCCTTAGCGCATCGACAGCCGCCAGCCCTGTTTCATAATCCACCCCGGAAAAAGTCTCTCCCTTATCGAAAGCGGCACCCTGCCGGTTAAAATTCCGGTGATCATCGGCCGAGAAGGTGGAATCAGAACTGAACTTGCCGGTCAGTAAGCCACTCGCCAGCGGGACGCGCACAATGACGCCCACATCCCGCCGATGAGCCTCGGCAAAGAACAACTCAGCGGGGCGCTGCCGGAACATGTTAAAGATAATCTGTACCGTCGTCACGTTCGGAAACTCAATGGCTTTTAAAGCCTCCTCTACTTTCTCGACGCTGACGCCAAGATGCTGGATTTTCCCTTCCTCTCTTAGTCGGTCGAATTCCTCGAAGATTTCGGGTCGGTAAAAAACATCGGTTGGCGGGCAATGCAACTGAATGAGGTCAAGGGTTTCCAGGCCCATATTGCGCAGACTATCCTCCACAAAAGCACGCAGTGCGTTGGGCTGATACGCTTCACTGGTGTGCGGCTGCAACCGACGACCGCACTTGGTGGCGACATAAATCCGTTCAGATCGTGACCGCACAAGTCGGCCTACAGCTTTCTCGCTTTCCCCGTCGCCATATACATCGGCGGTATCAATAAAATTAATTCCTGCATCAATGGCTGCATTAAGAATCTGGTCGGCGTTGTCGTGGCTGAAGGGATCTCCCCATTTACCACCTACCTGCCAGGTGCCCAAACTGATTTCGGAAACGCTGAGGCCTGTTTTACCAAGTTTTCGGTACTTCATTTAGTTGAGTTTATGTAAGAAGTGATTGAATTAGAGCGTAATGCCAAAGCGTTCGCCAAGCTCCTCCAGACTTTTCACGACGGGTTCTACAACGGGAATGCCATTTTTGAGTCGTTCCGCTTCCATCTCCCGTTCGGGATCACCGGGAATAAGGACCTGCTTTCCTTCGATCGCTTTGGCTTGCCGGAAGCGTTGAATCCAGGTATCCATGTGCGTTTTAAACTCGTTGGCAGGACGAAATGCGTCGATGCGCATGGCCCCGAAAAAATGCCCTGTACCTGCCCCAACACCTTCATTGGCCTGCATGAAGCCCGCCGTAGCAAACGGTGGTACCCAGGGGCCGTAATTTGCGCCTGACAACACGCCCGAAAAAATATCGACGATAGCGCCCAGTCCGTAGCCCTTGTGCGAACCATGTTCGCGGTCGGTGCCGAGCGGAAGCAGCGCCCCACCATTTCGAATTGCGTTAGCATCCGTTGTGGGCTGGCCTTCGGCATCCTGCGCCCAGCCCACCGGTACATCCTGTCCCTTGCGCTGAAGAATTTCGAGTTTGCCATATGCCACCGCTGTCGACGCAAAATCGGCCAGAAAAGTCGGCTCGGTAGCTGCCGGAATAGCTACGGCTATTGGGTTCGTCCCCAGGAGTTTATCCAGTGAAAAGGTAGGCGCTACTAGCGGGGCCGCATGGGTCATTGCCTGACCGATCATGTCATGCTCAGCCGCCAGCAAAGCATGGTAACCGGCAATGCCAAAATGGTTGGAGTTGCGCACGGCCACCCAGCCGGTTCCGGCCACACGAGCTTTCTCGATGGCTACCTGCATAGCCCAGGGACCTACAACAAGGCCTAAGCCCCGATCGCCGTCGACCACCGCTGTTGAGGGCGTTTCGTGAACGACACGGATATGGGGTTGCGGATTGATCCGGCCGTTGTCGTAGAGCCGAATATAACCCGGTAAACGCGCTACGCCGTGCGAGTCGACACCTCGAAGATCGGCGCTAACGAGGACATCAGCAGCCAGTCGGGCATCTGTTTCAGAGCAGCCTATGGCCAGAAAAATTTGTTCGGTAAACAGTCGGAGTTGGTTCGCGGTAATCATGGCCGCAAATTAGCCAACACGCGGAGAATGGGTTAAATTTTTCTAAAAAATGGGCCCACTACGTAAAATATACTGTTATTGATCTTAGATTCATTCACTCACACATGCTATGAAGTCCTTATTCCGATGTCCATTCATGCTGGCGTTTGTCCTTATAAGTCAATTCGCCATCGCTCAACCACAGGATACCCTCACCACCGAACAACTCCTGCAACGCAAAGGCACCGCCTACGCAGCTTTACTACGACCATCCCGCTATCTGGCCCTCGACGTGAATCATTTTATTGGGGGCTTTCAGCGATACCGTTTTTTTGTGGGCGATGAACTACATTTCAAATCGGGGGGCGAAAAATACCGGGAAGAACTCTATGATGTTACTGATAGCACGTTCAGTGTCCTGATGGCCAATCAGGTCATGAACCGGGATGAGCCGGTAACCTTCCGCTTCGATGATGTTCAGAAAGTGTATCTGCATCGCCGGATACCGTTTATCACGGCAGCCGGAACGCTTTTCCCCATTGCCGGGGGCGTTTATCTGTTGGCGGATGTGGTCAACAACCGAGGATTTTACAGCAATACATTACCTGTTGTCGGGACCCTGGTCTTAAGTGGGGCCTTGTTCCATATCATTAGTAATCCGCATATTCGAATCAATAAAAACCACAAATTGAAGGTGTTACGAACCTATTGACAGGCTTTCTACGAAGCGAGTTTCTTGCTTTCCGAGGGTGTGACGATAGGACACGCAGTATCCTGCGCTACGGCCATAAAAAGTGATAACCAAGTCTTACTCTGTGTCAAAATGACACAGAGTAAGGGAGTGTTTGGTTTTATCAAAACCGTTTTACATTTGTCCTATGTCAACTTCTATCGAAACGCTTCAAACTGATTGGTACAAGCACTACGCTACGTATACAGATGCCTACCAAGCGGGCCGTTTGTCGTTTATAGCCAACTTACTACCCCAGACGGCTGTGCAGTTTTCGGTGTACCAAACGCTGGAAATTCTGCACAAACGACTGGGTCATGAGACGCTTCGCCGGGCGCTGGACCCGGCCGAAACGATAGACAGCCCTGCCCAGCTCTATTCGGATGGCTCGTGGTTGAAACGCACCAACATGGTTGGGGTAAATGTTCGTACGCTGGGTTCCTTCTGGAAAGTAATTACGTATGTGCTGACCTTACCCGCCAGTCACGACAGTATTCATTTGCTACCGATCTGGGAACCGGGAGTGGTTGGAAGTTTATACGGCATGGTAAGCTGGCAAATTAACCCGGAGTTTTTTGATGTCGAGCTGGCCCGTTTCGTACCCGGCCTCGACTCCGTCGAAAAACAGTTGAAGGTGGTAACCAACCTGCTCCACGCGATGGGCCGAACTGTTGGCATGGACGTAATTCCGCATACGGATCGCTTTTCAGAAATGGTACTGGCTTCTCCATCCTTATTCGAATGGGTGCAGCGCGACGAAAAAGGAGGCAACCCGACTACGCTGATTGATCATTCCAGTCTGGTATATCGGTACGTGGAAGAAGCGATCTGGCAATTTCTCAAGTTTCGCGGAGCCGCCGACGGAACTCCCCTGACCTTTACCAAAGACGCTTTCTTCGCAATGACGTCGACGGCGGGCGTACCCGGCTTTACGGATGACCAGCGCCAGCGAATCTTATTTGGCAATCCAACTGATTATAACGGACGCCTGACCCGACGACTAGGCCTGATTCGGCACCTCACCGCGCAGGGGCTGGAGACCCTGCCCATGACAATGGCTCCCCCGTACCGCGGTTTACACATCGATGCGGACGACTACACGACGGATGATTTCGGGCAAATCTGGTATCAATATGCGTTCGATGAGCCGCAGCTTATGTCGCGGGTGTTTGGCCCACTGGCCCGGTATCGCTTCTATGAGTCGAAGGACGATAACCAGCATTGGGAGCTCGACTTTGAGCGGCCCAATTTGCCAGCCTGGAACTACATTTGCCGGAATGTGAAAGATTGCCAGCAGCGATACAACTTCGATTTTATGCGGGGCGATATGGCCCACGTACAGCTTCGGCCAGCGGGTGTTCCAACCAATCCCGATGCATTTTACGACCCTTTGCGGGCCATAAAGAAATTCGTACAGGCGAGTGGCGTTCCCTATTTCGCGTTTTTCGCGGAAACCTTTCTGGCTCCTCCCGACACAATGGGGTATGGTGACGAACTCGATCATCTGGAAGCCATCGATGCCGATTCAACACTGGGCGACTTACAATCGCTGGTAGTTGGCTCGACTGAGTTCAGGCAGCAGTTCGCGGTTTATGTCGACCACCTTAGAACGCGTCGCTTTGCGCCCAATTTTACGGTGATGACCGCCGACAAGGATGACCCGCGTTTTGATGCGTTCTATCGAACCGGCAACCTGTTTCGTTACTTCACAGCGCTTTTCCTGACCGACATGCCCAGCTATGTCGGGCTGGGTTTTGAGGTCCGGAATCTGCACAAAAAACGGGGGCTTAATGAAGAGTACACAAAACTCTATGTTTTTCAGATTGAAGACGACCGCCAGCCCGATAAGGTAACGCATGGCCCGTTTATGTGGGGCCAAAATGCGGAACAATTTGCCGCTATCGTCCGGATGCGGGTGTTTGCAGAAAGCATCTGGCCTACTATCGCTGGTAAAGAAACCCGCTGGCTGGTTAGCCCGACTGATGGCGAAAGCTACATTGCCTGGACGCATACCGAACCGACCGGATATACATTTATCGCTAGTATGACCAGCGATCTACATGAGATAGGCTCAGGCCTTGTGGCTGGAGAAGTTGTTTTTGAGGAGTCAGGTTGCCAGGTTTATCAATTGCCTTAGCAAGAAAGTTGGCAAGTAACAGCTTTTAAAAAAGCTCGATTCATTTTATTGAGTATTACCTTTACTACATGAATCGCAACCTACTCGATGGCCTTAACTTCGCTTCCAAACTAACGCCTAAGCGGATCGCCAACGCACTGAAGGTCGTGTATAGCTATTATGAGTCCCGCCGAACGGGCAAAGCGAGGCAACGAGGCCTGCCCATGTCGATCTCGTTCGAGCCAACGACTTCCTGTAACCTGCGTTGCCCAGAATGCCCCAGCGGATTACGATCATTTACCCGCCCGACTGGTATGCTTGGGGAAGACCTTTACAAACGCACCATCGACGAGCTGCATGATACGTTACTTTACCTGATTTTTTATTTTCAGGGTGAGCCTTACCTGCATCCTCAGTTTCTGGAACTGGTCCGCTACGCTACAGATCGTAATATTTACACGGCTACCAGCACCAATGCCCATTACCTGACCGACGCCAATGCCCGTAAGACGGTGGAATCGGGCCTGGATCGACTGATTATATCGATTGATGGCACCACGCAGGACGTGTATGAACAGTATCGGGTGGGTGGAAAGCTGGAGAAAGTACTCGAAGGCACTAAGAATATCATACGCTGGAAAAAAGAACTCAAGTCACGTACCCCGCACGTGGTCTTTCAGTTTCTTGTTGTAAAGCCCAACGAACACCAGATTGCCGAAGTTAATAAGTTGGCCCGCGAATTGGGTGTCGATGAAGTCGGCTTGAAAACGGCCCAGATTTACGAGTACGAACACGGCTCCGACCTGATACCAACCCTGGACAAGTATAGTCGGTATGCGCCACAAGCCGACGGAACCTATCGCATCAAAAACGGCTTCGGCGATCACTGCTGGAAAATGTGGCACTCCTGTGTCATTACCTGGGATGGCCTCGTTGTTCCCTGCTGCTTCGATAAAGATGCTCACCACCGACTCGGCGACCTCCAAACCGAATCCTTCGCCGACCTCTGGCAAGGAACCGACTACACTAATTTTCGCCAAACCTTACTCCGCTCCCGCTCCGAGATCGACATGTGCCGCAACTGCACAGAAGGCACACAGGTCTGGGCCGATTAACGAGTGAACGAGCGAATGCGTAAATGAACGAGTTGCTAACGTGGTGAAAACTACCGGATGGCTTCGCTCTTTCACTCATTCATTCTTTCGCTCTTTGATTTTTTGTGAAACATTCCGTGAAACAGTTCTTGCTTTCGTGAAAACTAACCGGCATCTTTGAACCTGCATCGCACAGACCCATGGGCAAAGTCATTGCTATCGCCAACCAAAAAGGGGGCGTCGGTAAAACCACAACAACTATCAACCTGGCCGCCAGTTTGGCCGCCCTCGAATTTCAGACGCTCATTGTTGATGCTGATCCACAGGCGAATTCTACGTCAGGGCTCGGCTACAATCCGAAAGAAATCGAGAACAGTATTTACGAATGTATGGTTGAGGGCGTTCGTCCTCAGGATGCTATTATTCAGACGGATTTTCCGAATCTGGATTTGCTGCCATCGCATATCGACCTCGTTGGGGCCGAGATAGAGATGATCAACCTCCAGAATCGGGAGGATAAAATGAAAACGACGCTCGACAGCATTCGCGACGACTACGATTTCATTATCATCGACTGCTCGCCTTCCCTTGGTCTGATCACGATTAACAGTCTGACCGCGGCCGATTCAGTCATCATTCCGGTTCAGTGCGAATATTTTGCGCTGGAAGGTTTGGGGAAACTGCTTAATACCATCAAGATCATTCAGTCGAGACTCAATACGCATTTGGCAATTGAGGGTATTCTGCTGACGATGTACGACCTGCGCGTTCGGCTATCCAATCAGGTCGTTGGTGAGGTAACGAGTCATTTTCAGCAAATGGTTTTCAGTACCATCATTCCGCGTAACATTCGGCTGAGCGAATCGCCCAGCTTTGGCGTACCTGCCCTGGCGCAGGATGCCGACAGCAAAGGAGCCGTCAGTTACCTGAATCTGGCTCGCGAAATTCTGATTAAGAATGGCATGATGCCGCAGGAAGCTTAAATCAAGTAGGTGTGGTGTATGATGTATGCTCTAGGATGACCTGATTCTGAGCTTTCTCTAGCATACATCATACACCATACATCATACGTACTTGTCTTATGGACAACACCAAAGCACCGAATAAGAAGATGATAGGATTGGGCCGCGGCTTGGGTGCCTTGTTGCACGACAGTGAATCGGTCAGTCGGCAGTCGAAACCATCGCCCTTTGAGTCGATCGGTACGATGACTGAAATCAGTTTGTCGCTGATTGAAACAAACCCATTCCAACCCCGAACCCGTTTCGATGAAGAAGCACTGCTGGAACTGGCCGACTCGATTCGGACGCAGGGCATCATTCAGCCCATCACGGTTCGCCAGTTGGGTAAAGAACGGTATCAGCTTATTGCGGGGGAACGGCGTTTGCAGGCATCCAAAATTGTTGGCCTGAGCCATATTCCAGCGTATGTTCGGACGGCAAATGACCAGCAGATGCTGGAAATGGCGCTGATCGAGAACATTCAGCGGGAAAACCTCAACGCCATTGAAATTGCGCTCAGCTACCAGCGGCTCATTACCGAATGTAGTCTGAAGCAGGAAGAGCTGGGGGAACGAGTGGGCAAAAATCGCACAACGGTGAATAACTACATCCGGTTGCTGAAGTTACCACCCATCATCCAGGCCTCGTTGCGCGACAATCGTATTTCGATGGGTCATGCCCGCGCGATTATCAATATCGAAAATCCGGAAACACAAATACGACTCTTCACCCGAGCCGTCGATGAAGAATGGTCCGTTCGAAAGGTTGAAGAAGCCGTTCGGAATTTATCGGACGATGCCAGCGAGCTAGCACCTACCCGCAGCGTTACCCTGCCTAAGCAGGAAATGCGCAGCTTACAGTTCAAACTGTCTTCCATGTTCGGCACCCGCGTGTCCATCAAAGCCGATGAAAAGCACAAGGGAGAAATAAAAATTCCATTTACCTCGCAGGAAGAATTAACCAAAATTCTGGAAGTTCTGAATTCCCAAGCGTAAATCAACTCTGTTAAATTACCTTAAACGGTGAACGAACGGCCCGAAAAAGAGGTCATGGGCCGTTGTTTGGGCATGAAGCAGTCTTTCTTCTTACTTATAACCACCCTGCTGTTCTGCTTGCCCATCGCTACCGCGTTTGCGCAGCGTCCGGCTATTCGTCCGGCCCCAACGCCAGCCGCTATCGATTCGACCCGAAAAGGAGAAGCTGCCTTTGATACGATTCCGTCGACGATACGCCGTAACGGTGTCCAGATTCAGGTTGGCAAATCCGTGCTGACGGATGACGATTCCACTTCGCTCGATAATCCGGACACGGTTCAGGTATCGGCCAGCCAGGAAGCGAAAATTCACAAAATCATCCCCAAAAAGGCAACGATGCGGTCGCTGGTACTGCCCGGTTTAGGCCAGGCCTACAACCGACAGTATTATAAAATACCGTTCATTTACGTTGGGTTTGGCGTAATGGGCTACCTATTCGTCAAGTACAGAGGACTGGCTAAAGAAGCCGAAACAGGCTACCGGCGATTACTTTACGGCGATCCGGTGACCGATGCGCTGTTTAACTACGGCGATGGCTTTACGGCGCATCTTTCTGATGCGTATCCAATTATAAGAGGTGCAGATGTTACCAGTGTAGCTTTATACACAAAGGTAGATGAAGTCTTAATCGGGGTAAGCCCATTCAACGATAATAAAGTTATTTTTCGAACAACGGCCAACGCCAAAAATGCGTATGACACCTTCCGGCGTTACCGGGATTTGAACCTACTTTTATCGGGCGTTTTATGGGCGGTCAACATCGTTGAAGCCAATGTGGCAGCCCATCTGAAAACGTTTGATTTAACCGACGACATTTCTATGACCGTCGAACCCAATGTGCTACCGGCTCCCGGAATGGGGTTTATCCCGGCGATTCGAGTGGCGTTTACGTTTAAATGACCGGGTTTGTGGCTTATAGTTTGTCATTGGTTAACCGGTGAAAGCAGTTGACGCCGGTCCGGTCAGCCAACAACGAATTGTAAACCACAAACCGTAAACCACAAACCTAAGTGAATATTCTTCTGCTGGGCTATGGCAAAATGGGCAAAACGATCGAGCAACTTTTGCTCGAGCGTGGACACCAGATTGCCGCCCGAATTGACCGTGGAGACGGCCCCGGCCACAACCACGCTGAGTTGACCAATCTTGCCACCGACGCTGTAGACGTCGTTATTGAATTCAGCTCACCTGAATCGGCAGCCGAAAACATAACGTATTGCCTGGAGCGCGGCTGGCCGGTCGTCTGTGGCACAACGGGCTGGCTGAACCGCCGGGCCGACATCGAAGAACTTTGCAAAACCCGAAAAGGCGCTTTCTTTTATGCATCCAACTACAGTATAGGGGTTAATCTGTTCTTTCGCCTGAACAAAGTCCTGGCCCAGTTTATGCGGAACTATCCTTCATATCATGTGTCGATGACCGAAATTCACCATACCGAGAAGAAGGACGCGCCCAGTGGAACCGCCATCACCTTGGCCGAAGGCGTCATGGAACAGCTAGCCAGCAAACGCCGTTGGATTAGCAACGAAGCGGGTCATGAACCACAACCCGTGGACGAGGATGCCATTGAAATTCAGTCGTTTCGGGAAGGAACGGTGCCGGGCACACATACGGTTCGCTACGATTCTGACGTTGATCAGATTGAGATCTCACACGTGGCTCACAGTCGGCAGGGCTTTGCTTTAGGCGCTGTTGTAGCGGCTGAGTGGCTTGTCGGCCGGGAGGGCATATTTGGGATGGACGACCTGTTGGGGAATTGAATGATGAGCGGTTACCTAAAAACCAGCTCATCTTCGTAATTTCGTATCAAAGCAAGGGCCGTTCGACAACCCATTCGTAATTTAGTACCACACGGGCCATCCCGTCATCATTTATCATTTGCATACATGTCAGTAACTCAAACGAAGGCCGAAACCAGACCGGCTAAAGCCAGGAAATCGCCCATTCGGGAATGGTTTGATTCCGTCCTATTCGCCGTGGTAGCGGCCACGCTCATTCGCTGGTTGTTTATGGAAGCCTTCACGATTCCGACGCCTTCAATGGAAAATAGTTTGATGGTGGGCGACTTTCTGTTCGTGAGTAAGTTGCATTATGGCACCCGTACACCCCGTACGCCGTTGCAGGTACCGCTCACTCATCAGAAAATATGGGGAACCAATATTCCTTCCTACAGTACGGCTATTCAACTACCATCTTACAGGTTGCCAGGTTTTACGCACGTAAAAAACGGCGATGTAGTCGTATTCAACGTGCCGCCAAAATACCTTAACGATAACATCGACTACCCTGTTGATCTGAAAACCAACTACATCAAGCGATGTATCGGTATTCCCGGCGATGTGCTTGAAGTCCGGCAACGGGAAGTGCTCATCAATGGCAAACCATTTCCAACGCCACCCCGTGCGGAACAAAAATACTTTATCAAAACGACCGAAGTCCTCGACGCGACCTTCTTCCGTAAGTACGACATTGTAAATGATTACCGCGATCCAAGTCAGCCAACCGAGAACTGGAAACCGCTGGAGCAGTACAACGATTCGACCAAAACCTCGGTCATGGTGGGCTACAGTGTCAACACGACACAGGACGTAATCGCCAAATTTAAAAGCTTCGATTTCGTGAAAGGCATTGAACCTATGTCTGACAAGCCGGGCGAGATGTCGCCAATGATTTACGGTACGCCAACGTTCAAATGGAATCATGACAACTTCGGGCCGATCACGATTCCAAAAAAAGGAGCAACGATTCAACTCAGTGCACAAGCCATTGCGCTTTATGGTCCAGTCATTCAGTTGTATGAAGGCAATGAACATGTAGAAGTTGCCCCCGAACAAATCAAAATTGGTGGCCAGCCGATCAAGTCGTACACCTTCAAACAGGATTACTACTTTATGATGGGCGACAACCGCGATAACTCGCTCGACTCCCGTTTCTGGGGCTTTGTTCCCGAAGATCACATTGTGGGTAAGGCCGTATTCGTGTGGATGTCGCTGGACCCAAATCCGGCCAACGCTTGGAATAAAATCCGTTGGAATCGACTGTTCAGAACAATTGACTAATTAGTCTTAACCGCGACAGGCGGGCCATCTAGTCCGCCTGTCGCGGTTAACAATGTCGCACTACCACTCCAGGGGCGGCAATCCTTTACTTTCCAGATACGTATTGGCCTGGCTAAAATGCTTATTGCCAAACCAACCGCCGTAGTTGGCCGCCATGGGGGAAGGATGTTTTGCTTTTAGAATCAGGTGTTTTTTCCCATCAATAATGGCTCCCTTTTTTTGGGCATAAGCACCCCAAAGCATAAAAACGACATGCTGTTTCTCGTCCGAAATGAGTTTGATCACAGCGTCGGTAAACGTTTCCCAGCCCTTTCCCTGGTGCGAACCCGCCTGACCGGCCCGTACAGTCAGTGTGGCGTTTAAAAGCATAACTCCCTGACTGGCCCAGCGTTCCAGATTGCCCGATTTAGGAATGGGCTTTCCCAGATCATCCTGAATTTCTTTAAAGATGTTGACTAGCGACGGTGGCTTCGTAATACCATCCGCCACCGAGAAAGCCAGCCCATTTGCCTGTCCTTCACCATGATAAGGGTCCTGACCAAGAATAACAACGCGGGTATCATCGAAGCTACACTTGTTAAAAGCGTTGAATATCAACGCACCGGGAGGAAATACGCGCTGCGTACTGTATTCGTGTCGCAGAAATTGAGCTAACTCGCCAAAATAAGGTTTGTCGAATTCGGGTTGGAGCCGATTTCGCCAGGATTCGGCAATAGATACATTCATGAAGGAACTGATAAAGGTGTTTAGGCATTATAGGCCTACAAACGCCAGAATCCACTCCCGAAAAAAAAAATGAGAGCGGCCCTTGCGTAACAAAACTAATAAACCTAATTTTCGTTGTAAGGTTGCAAAACGACACTAATTTATGGTTTCGTCAGTCACAGAAGGCGTAAAAGTTAGCGTGAAGACAGAGTATCAGGCTGATTACTCTAGTCCGCTCCAGGCGCATTATGTTTTTACTTACCGAATTACCATCGAAAACGCGAGCGACTATACCATTCAGTTGCTCCGGCGTCATTGGTTGATTTTCGACTCCAATGGCACCGTTCGGGAGGTTGAGGGAGAAGGTGTTGTTGGGCTGCAACCCGTGCTGGAGCCGGGCGAGGTCCACGAGTATGTATCGGGCTGCAATTTGCGTTCGAGCATCGGAAAAATGGCGGGCACCTACCTTGTCGAACGTATTATTGACGGCAAACAACTTCGGATCAGTATTCCTGAGTTCACGATGGTGGTGCCTTATAAGTTAAATTGATTCATTCTTGCTGCTTGCTTATTTTCGGTATTTAAGTCGCGCCCGCGACGAACACGCGCTCCACTCCCCGTTTCTGTTTGCGTTATACACCCAGGTAATCCGGGCAAAAACCGGATCGAAACCTTTACTGGCTCCTATACGGGATCTGCGCAGACAACTTCGTAGAAGTAGACAGATTATTACCATCGCCGACTACGGGGCCGGGCCACGAAAGGCTGGCTCTAAAGTAAACGAGTCCCGGCAACGTACGGTGGGTGATATTGCGCGGAACTCACAGAAACCAGCTCGTTTTGGCCGTTTGCTGTTTCGGCTCATTCAGCGCTTTGAGGCCAGGAATATCGTGGATTTAGGGACATCCCTGGGCATGACAACGGCCTACATGGCGGCAGCAACCAACGCTTATGGCGGTCGTGTGCTCACCTTCGAAGGATGCCCCGAAACGGCGGCTGTGGCCCGGCAGAATTTCGACCAACTGACCATTCAGAATGTAGCCATTGTGGTGGGTAATCTGGATGAGACACTGGCTCCTCAGATCGCATCGCTCGATCCGGTTGATTTTGTTTTCTTCGACGCCAATCACCGGTACGAACCCACCATCCGCTATTTTGAAACCTGCCTGGCCAATATTCACAACGACACGGTATTTGTCTTCGACGATATTCACTGGTCAGATGAAATGGAGCAGGCATGGGCTTATATCAAACAACACCCATCCGTCAGCGTTACAGTCGATTTATTTTGGGTAGGGCTGGTTTTCTTTCGGCGGGAGCAGCCGAAGCAGGATTTTATCCTGCGCTTTTGACGGAATAGCGGGCAAATTATAGTATCTTCAAACGGCTTTTTTGCCCTCCTGTCACACATGAACTTCTTGACGTATAACCGGTCAGGCCTATCTATTGGTATGTCGGCTCTTTTGCTGACTATGCTCTCCTGCACGAAGAACAGTACAGAGCCGGAAGCACCGGCGGCAACGTCATCGTTCGAGTTGATTCAGCA
Organism: Spirosoma humi; assembly: GCF_054776575.1. Classification (NCBI taxonomy): domain Bacteria; kingdom Pseudomonadati; phylum Bacteroidota; class Cytophagia; order Cytophagales; family Cytophagaceae; genus Spirosoma; species Spirosoma humi. The sequence goes on along the minus strand of NZ_BAAHBR010000017.1, from coordinate 431,381 downwards.
AAAAATTCTGACGCCAACCTGCGCTACATCGGGCTGCCACTTGTCGGAAAAGGACGCCACCTTCTTTCAGCATGGCCTTGTGCTGGCTGATGGAGTAGCCTATCAAAACCTGGTCGGCGTTGACCCAAAAAATAGCGATGCGAAAGCCGACGGCTTGAAGCGGGTGAAAGCCTTTGCCTCCCTGGAAAGTCTACTCTATCATAAACTTACGCCGACCGCCAGTCATCATTCGGGAAAACAGTACGGTAATCCGATGCCACTGGGGGGCGTTTTATTGTCTGATGGGCAAATTGAGTACGTAAGGCGGTGGATTGATGCTGGCGCACCTAAGACCGGCACCATAGCCGATGCTACCTTACTGGACGACAAAACGGTGACCCCTGCGGCTTATGAGCCACTGCCGGCGCCCGCTACCGGAACGGGTTTCCAGATGGCGGTGCCTGCATTTGACATCCAGCCGAATTTTGAACGGGAGCTCTTTACCCGGCGGATAGTCGGCAATACGCAGGATGTTTATGTGAATCGGTATGAGACAAAAATGCGGAGCGGGAGCCACCATTTTGTTGCTTATGACTTTCGTAGTAAAACGTTTTTGCCGAATCTGAATGATATTCGTGACCTGCGTAACGCCGATAATTCGCTCAACTTATCGACGGCCCTGACCATGTCTAACCATGTGTATCTGGCGGGGTCTCAGGCGCCGTATCAGGACTATGTTTTTCCCGAAGGGGCCGCTTTACTCATACCGGCAGGAGCTTCGCTCGACCTTAACTCACATTTTGTCAATAAAACGACGACGGTTATGCGGGGAGAAGCCCAGATCAATCTGTACACGGTCGATAAATCGAAAGTGAAACAAGTTGTACAGACGCTGGACTTGAGTAATACAAACCTGACCATTCCTGCCAATGGACGCGTGACGCTGACCAAGTCGTTTGCTTTTAACAAAGCTCGCAAGGTGCTCACGCTCACCTCGCATATGCATAAACTGGGTGAGAAATTTGTGATTAAACTACTGGGTGGCCCTCGCAACGGCGAAATTGTTTATACATCCACGGATTGGGCGCATCCCGATATTATTACGTTCAAAACGCCCATTGAGTTGCAAAAAGGTGAGGGACTTATCTCAGAGATCACCTATAACAACACCACCGGTAAGGCGGTTAGTTTTGGCTTGACCAGTGAAGACGAAATGGGCATTATCTTCGGCTACTACTTCGAAGAATAAACGAGCCATCCGGTACCTCGACCCTGAGCCATCCTAATTTTCTGGAGAAAGACTCAGGATTTTGTCTATTTTAGTCGCCAACGGTATTGCCTGTAGAAACGGCCATTGAAGCCTTTTCTGGAATCAAAACCCCTGCATACCTGTTGTTATTGAAAGGGATTTCCCCTGTTTTTCTTAGCAATTTGTAAGGTCAAAACGGCTCGATTGTCGCCAAGACTTTCGACCTTTGGCTTACTGACCCGTTACTTCTTTCGAATGGCCAAACCGACTAAAAAACTGTTTTTGTTAGACGCGCTTGCACTCATCTACCGCGCTCATTTTGCTTTCAGTAAATCCCCCCGCATTTCGTCGCGGGGCATCAACACGTCGGCTGTCTTTGGCTTCATGAATGCCATGATCGAGGTATTGACCAAGGAGAAACCAACCCATATCGGTGTCGCTTTCGATTCGGCCAAAAAGACGTTTCGGCACGAGTCGTTTCCGATGTACAAAGCAAATAGGCAGTCACAGCCCGAAGATATCAGCGTAGCCATGCCGTACATCAAGCAGATTGTGGAAGCCATGCACATTCCTATGCTGATTCTGGACGGATACGAGGCCGACGACATCATTGGCACCGTTGCCAAGAAAGCGGCTCTCGCTGATTTTGAGGTGTATATGATGACACCCGACAAGGATTACGGGCAGTTAGTCGAAGAACACATTCATATTTACAAGCCCGCCTTTATGGGCAAACCCGCCGAGAAGCTGGGCGTAGCCGAAGTCCTGGAACGCTGGCAAATTGAGCGGATCGATCAGGTGACAGATATGCTCGGGCTGATGGGCGACTCGGTCGATAATATTCCGGGAATTCCGGGTATTGGCGAAAAGACCGCACAAAAGCTGATCGCTGATTTCGGAACGGTAGAAAACCTGATTGCCCGCGCCGACGAACTAAAAGGGAAGCTCAAAGAAAACGTTGTCAATTTTGCGCAGCAGGGCCTGCTATCGAAAGAGCTGGCCACCATTCATTTGGATGTTCCGGTTCCGTTTGATGAAGAGCACCTGCGCCACACGGAATACGACAAACCCCGGTTAGCCGCTTTGCTGGATGAGCTGGAATTCCGGCAAATGAAAACCCGTTTGCTGGGTGGTAATTACGACGAAAAGCCGATGCCGGCCGCCTTCAAAACGGGTGATACATCGCAGATGAATCTGTTTGATTCACCCGGCCGGTCCGCCGATGCGGTGGACACACCCGCGTTTTTGCCTTTTCCCAATATGGGCGCGTTGAACCCTACCGGTGCTGATGACCTGCCTTTCGATTTTGGTTCTGGTACACCACCGGCTCCGGTCGAAAAACCGAAAAGCAAACGCACGTCTGTGAAAGTGCCCGTTGCGTCGGGTGCCGAGGCCGCTACCAAAAACGTGTCGGACACCATCACAACGGACGATGCCGTAGGGACCGAGGTGACCGAAACCAAAGACGGCCAGACACCGGCTTATCTCGACGTGTACCCGGATTACGAACTAGACGAGAATCAGCCTGAACGACGCAAGACGATTCTCTCCGTAAAACACGACTATCGGCTGGTCGATACCGCCGAGCTGCGGGCCAGTCTGGTGCATTTTCTCACGCTTCAGCCGAGCATTTGTTTTGATTCGGAGACGACAGCCCTTGATCCCGTCGAAGCCGATTTAGTCGGTCTATCCTTTGCTTATCGTACCGGCGAAGCGTTTTATGTGCCGGTTCCTGCCGAGCGCAACGAAGCGCAGGCCATTGTCGATCAGTTCAAGCCTGTTTTCGAGAATCCCGCAATTGAAAAAATCGGGCAGAACCTGAAGTACGACCTGCTGATGCTCAAAAAGTACGGCGTGGAAGTGCAGGGCAAACTGTTCGATACCATGATTGCCCATTACCTGATTGAACCGGAAATGCGCCATAATATGGACATGATGGCCATGACCTACCTCAACTATAGTCCGGTCGAGATTGAATCGCTGATTGGCAAGAAGGGAAAAGGCCAGCTCACCATGCGCGACGTAGATATTCAGAAGGTCGTTGATTACGCGGGTGAGGACGCCGATGTTACGCTTCAGCTTAAAGAAGCCTTCGCCCCTCGCCTTGAGAAAGATAATTTGCACAAGCTGTTCGACCAGGTAGAGATGCCGCTCGTTCAGGTGCTGACCGACCTGGAACTGGAAGGTATCACCATCGATACCAACGCTTTGGCCGAACTTTCTGCCACGCTCGACGTCGATATGCGGCAGGTACAGCAGGAAATTTTTGCCATCGCCGGAGAGCCATTTAACATTGGCTCTCCGAAGCAACTAGGCGAGGTTCTGTTTGATAAGCTCAAGCTCGATAAAAACGCAAAAAAGACCAAAACTGGTCAATACGCAACGGGCGAAGAGATTCTGTCGAAGCTCGAAGCGGAACATGAAATTGCCCGTAAGATTCTGGATTACCGGGAGTTGATCAAACTCAAAAATACGTACGTAGATGCTCTGCCACTGCTCATCAGCAAACGCACCGGGCGAATTCATACGTCGTTCAATCAGGCCGTAGCGGCAACGGGTCGCCTGTCGTCGACCAATCCGAACTTGCAGAACATTCCCATCCGTACCCCACGCGGGCAGGAGATTCGTAAAGCATTCGTGCCGCGCGGACCGGAGTTCGTCATTATGTCGGCCGATTATTCGCAAATCGAACTGCGGATTATGGCGGCTTTCAGTGGGGATCAAACCATGCTCGAAGCTTTCAACAATGGCGTTGATATTCATACCCAAACGGCCAGTAAAGTATTCCACGTTGGGCTGGATGACGTAACGGGCGACATGCGTCGGAAGGCAAAAACCATCAACTTCGGCATCATTTACGGCATTTCGTCCTTCGGGTTATCGCAGCGGTTGAAGATTCCGCGCAAAGAGGCCTCTCAGATTATCGAAGAGTACTTTGCCGGATTTCCAGCGGTAAAAGACTATATCGATCAGTGCATCGAAAAGGCGCGGGGCTTTGGCTATGCCGAAACCATCCTGGGCCGTCGCCGGTACCTACGCGACATTAATTCGCGCAACCAAACGGATCGGATGTTTGCCGAGCGCAATGCCGTGAACGCGCCCATTCAGGGCAGTGCCGCCGATATGCTCAAGATCGCTATGATTCAAATTCACGCGTTCATGCAGGCCGAACGGCTGAAATCAAAAATGATCTTAACGGTGCACGATGAACTTGTCTTCGATGCCCACCGCGACGAGATTGACTTGCTCCGTGAGCGGGTGGATGAAATCATGCGCAACGCCATCCCAATGGGCGTAAAGATGGAAACGGGTATCGGTACCGGCGAAAACTGGCTGGTGGCGCACTGATAAATTTTCAAATTGGTCCCCACGATGTTTCCTAAAACCTCATCTCGACTTTTAATCAAGTAAGCCGTTAATGACAAAGACCCAGTCGAGGCTGGGTCTTTGTCATTAACGATACCATAACCTGTCGGTTAGCGACCTGCCACCGCTTTCTTAAACGTACCGTCGGAGCCAAACAGCAGGGCAACCCGCTTTTTATCCGCTGTCGTAATGGCGACTAGGTAGTTCCCGGACATTTTTTCCTGCACAGCTTTATCAATCGTGGCACCGGCATAGGTTGTGTTGATGTAAGATGTGATAGCGGCTGGCAGGTTCGACACGGCCACGGTCGTTACATCGGGGCCTTTGCCGGGCCGAGGATGATTGGCGGAATCAGCTTTGGGCGGTTTAGGGTGACTCAACGAATCACCGTGCGGGTGCCTGGGGTGATGTGCCGAATCGCTGGGAACATGGTTAGCCGAATCGCGGGGAGGACGACCGGGTCTGCCCTCAACTACTTTCACGAATGTACCGTCAGCCTTAAACTGTAATAGCTTCAGGGTGCTGTTTACCGTAATCGCCACCAAAAAATTCCCCTTCTCATCTTTCAAGGCTTCCTTAATGGTTGCGCCCGCGTAGTTCGTAGTAATGTAAGTAGTAATAGCGGCTGGTAAGGTAGCTGCTTCTACGACGGTCAGGTTGTGGGGTCCGGTAAGCGACGTGCTCACAACACCCCCCAAACGGGCAGAAGCATCGGCAGTGTCGGGATCAACGGAGTTACGGTTACAGGCGTTCAGGCTCACCACCAGGGCAGCCACGCAACTAAACATAAGCAGTGCTTTCATATATGTATTCGGTTGGTTTTGTTAAAAAAATACAAACGGAAACTAAACCAGAGGCAGACTCGTTTCCCGGCCATGTTTACTGTACGTACTAGGTATATCTACCGTTGCAACTACGAAAAAAAAGGCAGGCAGACGCAACGAGTACCTAAAACCGTGGTCGGATAAAACCTTATATACGGAACACAGCTAGTATGTATACCTCTGCCTGATCAATCATTGACTTGCCAGAAGTGTATAAGCCATTACAATTCCTTACATTTACAGTGCTTCCTTTGCGTATTATTCAGCCATACACGATTCTGTTTGGCAAATTATCCCTATTGCCATATATTGTTCTATGAAAAAACAAAAGGCCCGCCAATCTCAATCGCAAACGCTCAATGGAATGACTCAATCCCAGGGTCAGCACAATGGTAATTTTTCGTTTAGCGATTATAACACTGAAGATTTTTTTGATGAGATGTTTGCCAGCCAGATGCAGGTCAGGGACGGATATGTTCCTTTTCAGCAACGCGTTGAACAACTCACCCGCGAGGATCTTATTGGGCGACAGCATGCTGCCGAACGGGCGTTGATGAGCATGGGCATTACTTTCAATGTCTATTCAGAAGGCGAAGGCACCGAACGCATCATGCCCATCGATATCATTCCCCGCATCATCGAATCGGCCGAATGGGATCGGCTGGAAGCAGGCCTGATTCAGCGCATCAAGGCCATCAATATGTTTCTGGACGATGTGTACAATGAACAGCGCATTTTGAATGACGGCGTCGTTCCCCGCGACCTTATCGAGTCCAGCAAATCATTTCTGCCTGCCTGCCTGGGTGTCAGACCGCCCAAAGGGATCTGGTGTCACATTACCGGTACCGACCTCATCCGGGGCGCCGATGGTACGATGATGGTTCTGGAAGACAACCTGCGCTGCCCGTCGGGCGTTTCGTACATGCTCGAGAACAGGGAACTCAATAAGCAGACTTTTCCGGAAGTTCTGGCTCAGACGGGCGTTAGGCCCGTATCCGATTACCCGACCCGGCTGCTTCAAATGCTCCAGTATATTGCCGACCGACCCAACCCAACGGTTGTTGTGCTGACGCCGGGCATTTATAATTCAGCCTATTTTGAGCATTCGTATCTGGCCCAGCAGATGGGCGTCGAACTGGTTGAAGCTCGTGACCTGGTTGTGTCCGGTGGTTACGTAAAGATGCGCACCACCAAGGGTTTCCAGATCGTCGATGTCATTTACCGCCGTATCGACGACACCTTTCTGGACCCGCAGGCCTTCAACCCGGACTCGATGATTGGGGTACCCGGCATTTTTGAAGTCTATAAAAAAGGGCGGGTGGCGTTGGCCAATGCGCCCGGTACGGGGGTTGCCGATGACAAAGTAATTTACGCCTATGTTCCCCGCATTATTCAGTACTACATGGGCGAAGAAGCGATCATTCCAAACGTGCGAACGTACATCTGCCGCGAAGAAGAGGATTGCCAGTATGTCATGGACAATATTGAACAGCTGGTTGTTAAAGAGGCCAACGAAGCCGGGGGCTATGGCATGCTTATCGGCCCCAAAGCCTCGCCGGAAGAGCACGACTTGTTCCGCCAGAAAATCAGAGAGAATCCTCGTAATTACATTGCCCAGCCAACTATTTCGCTGTCCAGAGTACCCTGCATTGTGGGCGATCATGCCGAAGGTAGGCATGTGGACCTTCGGCCCTATATTCTCTACGGAGACGGTGTAAACGTTATTCCGGGCGGACTCACCCGGGTAGCCCTTCGCAAAGGGTCTCTCGTAGTTAACTCTTCGCAGGGCGGAGGAGGAAAAGATACGTGGGTGTTGTATTGAGGGCTTAAGGTCTACGGCTGGTTGCTTTCGCCGGTCCGCCGATGCAGTCAGCCAACCGTAGACCACAAACCAATCTATCTCCTTTTTCACAATAAAAATACGTTGCCTGACCTTTGCCTTATCAGCATTCGTCAGGCCAAAGCCTCCTTACTTTTTCTACTCAACTCAGACACGCTCCTGATCGACTGTCATCAGCAAAAAAGGATACGCTTTTTCCATTTGTTTACGTTTAAGATGCAAATGGAATAATGGTATGCGGTTTATTTACAGTCTTAGCCTTTCAGTCTTTTTTTTGAGTTGCCTCCTGTCGCCCACGATCAGCCGGGCCACCCACGTACGGGCAGGGGAAATCACGACCAAACGAATTTCGGCGACCTCCCTGACATACGAAATTACGTTCACGGCCTACTACGATTACACGGGTGGCCCAACAGGCGGAAAGCAGGCGGCCGACGCGGCCAACGAGTACACCATGTGTTTTGGCGACGGCACTACAGAGGTCGTTAAGCGAAGTAAAATAACGTACATCAATGGCAATACGTCGTCTATAAACATTTATAAGACCGTTCACACCTATGCCGGTCCAGGTACTTTTACTATTGGCATTACCGTTGTCAATCGAAATAAGGGGACTATTAATTTACCTCCGCCCGACCTGTCACTAAACATTCCGTTTTTTGTCTCGACGACGATTTACATCAACGCGGCCCTGCTGACCAACTCCACCCCCGTGATGCTCAACCCACCCCTGGACTCGGGACGCGTGGGCCAGAAGTTCTGCCACAACCCGGCCGCCTTCGATGCCGATGGCGATAGCCTCGCTTACCGATTAAGCGTACCAAAGACGGATCCCCTGGGCAATAGCTGTACTGGACGACCCATCGGCGCCTATCAGGACCCCACCCGCTTCAGCACCGCCCGCGAAGACGGCAGTGCACCCCCCACCTTCTCGATCAACCCCATCACCGGCGAACTCTGCTGGGATGCCCCCGGTCAGATCGGCCAATTTAATTTCGCCTTCATTGTCGAAGAATGGCGCAATGGGGTGCTCATCGGCGAGATCACCCGCGACATGCAGATCATCGTCGTCGACAGCCCCAACAAACGACCCCTCATCCAGCCAATCCCCGACCTCTGCGTCCAGGCCGGCACCCTTATCAACCAGCCCGTCAACGCCACCGACCCCGACGGACAACGCGTCATCATCTCCGGCTTCGGCGGAGTATTCAACATCGGTCCCGACCGACAGCCCCTGCCAGCGGCCGAACTCATCCAGCCCGCCTACGCCCGACTCATCAACGGCGACATCACCCAGAACCAGCCCGCCACGGCCACCTTCTCCTGGCAGACCAACTGCAACCAGCTCCGGGACACACCCTACGATGTGACCTTCAAGGTCAGCGACGTGCCCAACCGGCCCACCCCCTCGCTGGTCTCCTTCCAGACT
>NZ_BAAHBR010000017.1:421552-422684 GCF_054776575.1 Spirosoma humi | reverse complement strand
TGGCAGACCAACTGCAACCAGCTCCGGGACACACCCTACGATGTGACCTTCAAGGTCAGCGACGTGCCCAACCGGCCCACCCCCTCGCTGGTCTCCTTCCAGACCTTCCGCATCCAGCTCTACGGCCCACCCATCCAGAACCTCACCGCCCGACCCACCGCCACCGCCAACGGACGGGCCATCCAGCTCGCCTGGACACCCTACTCCTGCGGACTGCCCGGCACCCGGCTGGCCATCTACCGCAAGGAAGGCTGTGAGACCCTCGTCATCCCGCCCTGCTCCACCGGCGTACCGGCGGGCTACACCCTCATCGCCCGGGTGCCCAACACGGCCACCACCTACACCGACACCTCCGCCCTGCGTCGGGGCGTCTCCTACTCCTACCGCATGGTGGCCCTCTACCCCGACCCCAACGGCGGGGCCAACGGCGGAGTCAGCCGCTCCTCGGACCAGGCCTGCCTGACGCTGCCCCTGCTGGCTCCGGTCATCACCCAGGTCAGCGTCGACTCCACCCGCGAGACCACCGGCCAGATCACCGTCAAATGGAGCCGACCCATCGGGCTCAACCCCGGCGACCTGGGCGGCCCCTACCAGTACCGGCTCCAGCGAGCCACCGGCCTGGAGGGCACCACCTACACCCCCATCGCCACCATCAACACCAGTCTCAACCCCTCGGCCCCTGACACGGTCTATATCGACAAAGGGTCCTCCACCTCGGCCCTCAACACGGTGGCCAACGCCTACCGCTACCGCCTGGAGTTCTACTACACCGACCCCGCCACGGGCCAGCTCACCCGGCTCGATGTGACCGATCCGGCCTCCTCGGTGCGCCTGTCGGCCAGCCCCGCCAACCGACAGATCACCCTCTCCTGGCAGGCCAACGTGCCCTGGAGCAACGACAAGCAGACCCACGACATCTACCGCAGCCGCTCGGGGCCCAACGGCCCCTTCAACAAGATCCGCGAGCTGGCCGTCAACACGCCCACTTACAGCTTCACCGATGACGGATCGGATACGTTCCTGGCCGATGGCAACACCAGCCGGGTGCTCTCGGCTGATTCGAGCTACTGCTACCGGGTGATGACAAAAGGCCAGTACACCGACCCCCAACTGGCCCGCCTGGGCATCCTGA
>NZ_BAAHBR010000017.1:293592-421444 GCF_054776575.1 Spirosoma humi | reverse complement strand
GACACCACCCGGCCCTGCCCACCCACCCTCGCCCTGGACTCGCTGAACTGTGCCAGCCTGAGCCCCGAGAGCTTCTGCGACCAGACCAGCTTCACCAACCAGCTCCGCTGGAGCCCCAACACGGGACCCGGCTGTGATGCCAACATTGCTTCGTACAAGATCTACTACGGTCGCTACCGCCAGGACACGCTCTCGGCCCTGAGCTCGGTGAGTGTGCCCACCACCCGCTTCGAGCACACGGGCCTAAGCACGGTGGCGGGCTGCTACTACGTGACGGCGGTGAGCCAGCGGGGGCTGGAGAGCGCCCCTTCCAACAAGGTCTGCAACGAGGCCTGTCCAGCGCTGGTGCTGCCCAATGTGTTCACCCCCAACGGGGATGGCAAGAACGATGTGTTCAGTCCGCTGAAGTGTCCACGGTTTGTCGAGCAGATCAGCTTTGTGGTCTACACCCGGTGGGGGGCCAAGGTGTATGAGGGGGTGGGGCCGACGCTGAGCTGGGATGGCCGGGGCAGCGACGGCTCAGCTTTGCCGACGGGTTTGTACTACTACCAGGCGACGGTTCGTTTTGCGGTGTTGGACCGCAACGCCCCCCCGACGGTGATCAAGAGCTGGGTCCAGATCATCCGCGAAGAAACATCGCTACGATAAATAAAAAAAGGCCGGTTGAACCGGCCTTTTTTTATTTCATGTTGTGGTAAACCATTTGAACGTCGTCGTCCTCTTCGATTCGCTCAATGAGCTTCTCGACGTCGGCCACTTCGTCGTCCGTTAGTTCTTTATAGTCATTTGGGATACGCTCAAATTCAGCCTGTTTGATTTCGTAGCCTTTTTCTTCCAGAAATTTCTGTACACTACCGAAGGCTGTAAATTCACCGTAGATGATGTACTGATTGGCTTCTTCATCGAATTCAACCTCATCACCACCCACATCAATCAGTTCAAGCTCCAGCTCTTCCTGATCAATACCTTCGGCGGGAATCCGAAATACCGACTTCCGGTCGAACATAAAGTCGAGCATGCCCTGCGTACCCAGGCTACCACCCAGTTTGTTGAGGTAGCTACGAACATTGGCAACCGTACGGTTGTGGTTATCCGTGGCGGTTTCGATGACGAGCGCAATACCATGCGGAGCATAGGCTTCGTACACGATTTCTTTATAATCCTCCTGCTCCTTGGACGATGCCTTTTTGATGGCCCGGTCTACGTTTTCTTTCGGCATGTTAGCCGCTTTGGCATTCTGGATAATAGCCCGTAACCGACCATTGGTATCCGGGTCCGGACCACCGCCTTTAACGGCCATCACAATGTCTTTACCAATGCGGGTGAAGGTTTTTGCCATCTGCCCCCATCGTTTCATTTTTCGGGCTTTCCGGTATTCAAATGCGCGTCCCATTTGTCGTTTGTGGTTTGTGCGGTTGTGATCTAAGATTTATAGTCTACTGCTCTATTGCGTCTAAAGTCAACGCGGGTACATCGACCTGACCTCGTATCAAATCATCGAACGTTTCGCGCTGACGGATCAGGTATGGGTGCCCCTCGTAGACAAGTACTTCGGCCGGGCGGAACCGGGCGTTGTAATTCGACGCCATGCTGAAGCCATAAGCCCCGGCGTTCTCGAACGACAGCACATCGCCGGGTGTTACCTCAGGCAACGAGCGATCCGTAGCAAAGGTATCCGTCTCGCAGATGTAGCCAACTACATTGTATGTTTTCTCCGTAGAAGCCTCCCCTTTCGATGGATTCGAAATGTTTTTGATGTCGTGATAGGCATCATACATCATGGGGCGAATGAGGTGATTCAGGCCGGAATCGACGGCAACGAACGTCCGTGCCGGATTCTCTTTAACGATGTTGGTTTTAACCAGCAGATGCCCACTTTCGCTGACCAGAAACTTACCCGGCTCAAACCAAAGCTCGACATCGCGCCCGTATTGCTGACAAAAATTTTGAAAAGCGGCCGATACTTTACGCCCCAGCTCAACGACATCGGTCACATGGTCGCCTTCTTTATACGCTACTTTAAAGCCACTGCCAAAATCAATGAAGGTTAGATTTGGGTAGTCAGTAGCGAGGTCGAACAGGACATCAGCACCGCGCAGAAACGCATCGGCGTTCTTAAAATCAGAACCCGTGTGGATGTGCAGTCCGGCAACCGGAATCTGGTATTGTTCCGTCAGTTTACGAATGGCATCGCGCTGTAAAATTGAAATCCCGAACTTAGAGTCGGCATGACCCGTCGAAATCTTGATATTACCCCCCTCGCTGATGTGCGGGTTGATCCGAATACTAACCGCAACCTGACTTCCGTACGTTTGCCCAACCCATTCCAGCAAAGGCAGGCTGTCGACATTTAACTGCAGGCCCAGATCAATGGCTTCGCGAATTTCCTCGAACGATACGCCACTGGGGGTAAACATGATCTGGCCCGGTGTAAAGCCAGCCAACATACCCATACGAGCTTCGTTGACCGATACCGAATCCATTTCAACGCCCTGCTGACGCATCAACTTCAAAATTGATATATTGGTCAGGGCCTTGGCCGCGTACTTTATTTTTAGGTTGACTCCGCTAAATGATGACCGGAGCAAGCCGATTTTTTCGATAATTTTGTCGGCGTCATAGACGTATAAGGGCAAGCCGAATTCATCGGCTATATCCAGAACACTGACACCCTGAATCTGGTAAGTACGGTTATTTAGTTGCATGACTTCGTTGAACGAACCGCAAAATTACGCCATCTTTCCCCCATGTACAAAATTCAGTTTCTCTTAGTCCTTCTATTGTCTGGTCAAGTTGTGTTATACGGTCAGTCAACGGCAAAACGACAGGCTCCTGTTGTCCGAAATGGCAAAAAAAACGCAGCGCAGACAAATGTACTTCAGTCGGGACCGATGGTTGGGTATTCGGATATGCGCGAGGTAAAACTCTGGGTGCAAACGAACCAACCGGCTCACGTTCAGATCCGTTACCAGGAAGACAAAGGCCCGACAGAAAGTAAACCACCAACCCGTTACGTAACCAACGAAGTCTATACCAACCGGCAAACGGCTTTTACAGCCCACCTGCTCGCCGATCAGGTGGAACCCGGAAAAAAGTACACGTACGAACTGTTGATCGAGGGCCAGAAGGTGAGCCTGCCCTACCCGACTCAGTTCCAAACCCAAAACCTGTGGCAGTGGCGGACCGACCCTCCGACGTTTCACTTCGGCGTCGGAAGCTGCACTTACGTCAACGAAGCTAGGTTCGACCGACCCGGCACACCCTATGGCGGAGGCTACGAAATCTTTACCGCGCTGGCGGCCCAAAAACCCGATTTCATGCTCTGGACGGGCGATAATACCTACACGCGGGAGGCAGACTGGAACAGCCGCAGTGGGGTGTTGCGTCGGTATACCCATACACGCTCGTTGCCGGAGATGCAGCCACTGCTGGCCGCTACCCACAATTACGCCATCTGGGATGATCACGATTACGGCCCCGACGATTCCGACCGCTCCTACTGGTTGAAAGAAGTGACACTTGATGCGTTCAAGCTATTCTGGGCAAATCCCAATTTTATATTCCCCGAAAGCTGCGCCGGGACTTTCGAGTGGAACGACTGTCAGTTTTTTATGCTCGATGACCGCACGTTCCGCGCGCCCGACAAAATGCCGGACGGACCCGGCAAGACGTATTTTGCGGACAAACAACTTCAGTGGCTGCTGGATGCCCTGACCTTCAGCAAAGCAACGTTCAAGTTTATCGTGACGGGTGGTCAGATTGTTAATCCGACCAAATCATTTGAGAATTACGCCATCTACGGTACCGAACGTGACCGACTGTTCAAAGCCATTGCAGACGCTAAAATTCCCGGTGTCCTGTTCATTACCGGCGACCGACACCACTCGATTTTGCACAAACTGGATCGGGCCGGAACGTATCCGTTGTATGATTTAACCATATCACCGCTCACGTCCAGCCCGGCAAAGCCCCTGGCCGACGAGTTGAAACTGCCGACTTACGTAAACGGCACACTGGTGACCGACCGCAACTTTGGTATCTTAAGCGTCAGTGGCCCCTTAGCGGATCGGGTACTCAACATCAAAGTTTACGACCAGAAAGGCGCCGAACGCTGGAGCCGAGATGTGCGGGCGAGTGAGTTGAAGTGAGCTTTTATTTGTCATGCTGACGAAGGAAGCATCTTCGGGAATAGCAAAAAATACACACTCCCGAAGATGCTTCCTTCGTCAGCATGACAAGCTTTTATGACCATCCAAAAATTCCCCAACCACGCCACGCTATCGCAGTATACCGCGGAGCATATTGCCGCCATCATTAATCAGAAACCTGATGCTACGCTCTGTCTGGCATCGGGCGATACACCCATAGAAACCTACCACCGGTTCGTTGACCTGGCAAAAGCCGAACGGGTAGACGTAAGCCAATGCACCTTCGTCGGGCTCGACGAATGGGTTGGCTTCGGACCTGATGATTTCGGAAGTTGTTCGTATTACGTATTCCGGGATTTGTTTATCCCGCTGGCGCTTCGCCCCGATCAGATACACGTGTTCGATGCCAAAGCCGCCGATCTTGCTGCTGAATGTGCCAAAATAGATTCGCTGATTCAGTCAAAAGGAGGACTGGACGTACTGCTCGTTGGGATGGGGATGAACGGGCATATTGCCTTGAACGAGCCGGGAACATCCTTTACCTTAGGTTGCCACGTTTCGGAATTAGCCGAAAGTACCAAAACCGTCGGGCAGAAATATTTCACGCAGGAAACCACACTCACCCAGGGCATTACCCTCGGCTTGCGCCACCTGACCGAAGCGCGCGAGGTCATTTTATTGGTTAGCGGGGCGAAAAAAGCGGGCATTTTACACGAGGCCCTGCGGGGGCCTGTTTCGGAGAAAATTCCGGCCAGTATCATGCAAACGCATCCGAATGCACAAATTTGGGTGGATGAAGCCGCGGGAAGTTTATTAGTGGGCGTTTGAGTTTGTGGCGGGTAGTTTGTAGTTTGTACCGATTGCCTGATACAGCCGCCAAACCACAAACCGTATTCCGCTTGTCTACTGCTGCTCTTACTCCTTCCCGTCGAACCGAAGTTCTTGCTGGTATTTCCACCTTTCTGGCAACGATGTACATCATTGTTGTCAACCCGGCCATTCTGAGCCAGGCGGGTTTACCGTTTAGTGGCGTGTTGACAGCAACCGTGCTGCTCGCTTTTTTTTGCAGTCTGATGATGGGACTGTATGCCCGAAACCCGATTGTCGTTGCGCCGGGCATGGGCATGAATGCCTTTTTCACCTTCACCGCCGTGAAAGGCATGGGCATCCGACCCGAAGTGGCGCTGGGAGCCGTCTTCTGGGCGGGTGTATTATTTTTACTGCTGTCCATATTCAACATTCGTTCAGCCATTGTGCGGGCCATTCCCCAACCCTTGCGGTATGCCGTTTCGGCCGGAATCGGGTTGTTCATTACCCTTATTGGCTTCGAGAACGCCCGATTCATTGTAGCCAATCCAGCTACATTAGTCAGCATTGCCTCGTTCAACGACCCCATCATACTGACCTTTGTTTTTGGCCTTTTGCTCATGAGTGTGCTGGTGGTGCGCGATGTACCGGGGGGCATTATTATCGGTATTATTTTGACAACGCTGGCAGCCTGGCCCATTGGGCGCTTTTGGGGCGATGCATCGGCTATTAATTTCGGACAAAAGACGCTGGTCAACTTTCAGGGCATCTGGTCTATGCCAGATTTTTCGCTGCTGGGAAAATTAGATTTGATCGGTTCACTTTCGTGGTCGCTCTGGCCCGTTATTTTCGCCTTTGCGTTCACCGACCTCTTCGACAGTCTGTCCACATTCGTAGGCGTTGCTGAAGCAGGGGGCCTGCAGGACCGAAGCGCCGGACCGAACTATGGGCAGCCGCGTAACCTAAACCGGTCTCTCCTGACCGATGCTGTGGCGACTACGCTGGCGGGTCTGGTGGGTACCAGCCCCGGAACAGCCTACATTGAATCGGCGGTGGGAATTGCCCAGGGCGGGCGTACCGGCCTGACGGCCATCGTGGCGGGCTGTTGTTTTCTACCGTTTCTTTTCCTGTCGCCTTTACTGTCAATTATCCCATCTATTGCTACCGCTCCGGCGCTGGTACTCGTGGGTGCGTTTATGATGAAACCCATCACGCGCATTGAATGGGGCCAACTGGATGGCGCGTTACCGGCTTTTCTGGCGCTGGTCCTGATTCCATTCAGCTATTCGATTACCCAAGGGTTAATCTGGGGATTTTTATCCTGGACAGTCATTAAAGTAGCGATTGGTAAAAGCCGCGAAGTGCCCCCAGGCTTATGGATCGTTGATGTTTTTTGCGTGTTGGCCTTGACAGGCGGGCATTGATTTTTTGGCTTGGTTGTGGTGTCGAGTTCTTAAACCCGACACGGGGAGGTTTCTCAAAACCTCGTGCAGCTGGCTCATCAATTAGGTTTTAAGAAACCTCCCCATGTCAGTTTTAAAAAACTGACACCACGACTGGCAACTAACACAATGACAAAACTAACAGCCACCACCCTGTGCACAAATCTCTACTAAGTTTACACACAACCCAATGAAAAAAGTAACTGTAATCTTCCTGCTTCTCGCCCATGTCGCCGTTGCTCAACACTACAAACCCCGCCCTGTAACGGGTCTTCTGGGGGCATTCGGGGCCGAAGTAGCCCTGGTCAACCAGTCGTTGAAGAAGCCAAAGAAAGTCATTGTCGATGGGATCACCTTCACAACCGGACGCCTTGGCAACCAACGGGTTGTGGTAGCCGAGACGGGAATCGGTAAAGTAAACGCGGCCATGACAACGGCGCTGCTGCTGGATCACTTCCGGCCCCAGCGCGTTTTATTTACAGGTATTGCCGGTGGCACAAATCCCGATCTTCAACCTGGTGACATTGTTATTGCCGGACGAACGGCGCATCACGATTATAGCTCTACGACCGATAAGAACACCCCCACTCGGCAGACCCGTAATGCGCTAACGAAACAGTTTAACCCAGTTTACTTTCCGGCCGACTCCGCGCTGCTGAAACTGGCCGAAACGGTCGTTAAGGGTGTTTCGCTGGAAGGTATTCCGCTGGCGTCGGGGGGCGTGTCGAACCGGCCGGTCAAGGTGATGACGGGAACGGTGGTTACGGGCGATGTTTTTGTGGCATCGCCGGTGAAAGTCAGCAGCCTGCGGGCTGATTTCGGTGCCGATGCGACCGAAATGGAAGGCGCTGCCGTAGCGCAGGTTTGTTATCAGATTCAGGTACCGCACCTAATCATCCGCAGCTTAAGCGACCGGGCAGATGCCGAAGCGCATATTGCCTATGATAAATTCTACCCGACGGCTGCCCGAAATTCTGCCAAACTTGTAATTGCCATCGTTCAGGCGCTGGGCAATTAACTCCAACGGTTCATATATGCAGAGGCATCAGCAGTAGATTTTACCCGGATGTCATAAACCTTTGGCTCAGAAAAGAAACTTGTGGTTGATGACTGTCTGCTTTTTCCGGATATTTGGGTATACCAACTATTTTCTCCTTGCTACTCAACTCCATAACCCCGCCGTTAACAAATCCTTTTCAGTCCTTTTGGTGGGCTGGTTACGAATGCAGTGACCAGTTAAACTGCTTCGGAAACCGAGTCGATCTACTGCGCCAGTCGGGTCACGTACAACTGATTCGTGAAGACTACCAGCAACTCCAGCCGTTTACTATCCGCACAGTTCGGGAGGGCATTCAATGGAGCCAGGTAGAAAAACGAGCGTATCAATATGATTGGAGCGTCGTGCATTCCATGATGGCCGAAGGGCATCGACAGGGCATTCAGCAGGTTTGGGATTTATGCCATTTCGGTTACCCCGACGACCTGACGCCCCTGCATCCAATGTTTGCCCGACGCTTTGCGGCTTTATGCCGGGCGTTCGTCAAGTTTTACCGCGATCATTATCCAGACGATACACTGATTGTAACGCCCATCAACGAGGTGAGCTTTATGTCTTGGCTGGGGGGCGATGCCTGTGGCACCTCGCCTTATTGTACAAAACAAGGCTGGGAAGTAAAAATCGGTCTAATGCGTGCCTACATCGAAGGGGTAGCCGCTATGCGTGAGCTTGATCCGACCATTCGCATTCTGACAACCGAACCGCTGGTACAGATGGTGCCACCGCTGAATGCCACCCAGGAACAAATCATCAACGCGGCTATTGCCGACGAAAACCAGTTTCAGTCGGTGGATATGCTGGCGGGGAAAATAGCTCCGGAATTAGGTGGGTCTCCCGACTATGTCGACCTGCTGGGCTTCAACTATTATTACAACAACCAATGGATTGAAGGAACGGGTACGTTTCTGGGTTGGAACGACGCGATTCCGGACCCACGCTGGGTCCCCCTTCGGTACTTGCTCACCAAAGCATACCGACGCTATGGCCGGCCCATTGCCCTCACCGAAACCAGTCATCCGGGTATCGACCGGCCCGTTTGGATTAAGATGATTGCCCGTGAGTGTCTGGCTGTTCTGCAGGCCGACGTACCGCTTTTAGGCGTGTGCTTATATCCGATCGTAGACCGCCCCGATTGGGACCATACCGACTACTGGCATCACTCCGGTTTGTGGGATGCCGATCTGTCAACGAACCCCGTAGGCCGGGTATTGGTAGAGCCTTATGCCAATGCTCTCCTGCAAGCCCAGGCAATTATTCAGGAGATCAACCTTCCAACAAGCTAACCTTTTGCCATACAATTAGTTAAGGGAGATCGCTTTCGCCTGTTACCGGTTAAATTACGCTGCCAGGTAACAGCAATTATGCAGTGAGGTAAAGTTTGTCGTCTGCCAGGCTGATGGGTAATTCCGTCAATCTGGTAGCCGTAGATACGTATCCAAAACCATTCCCTACCTATGAAATACCTGGCTGCTCTTGTTGTGCTGTTGATTCTCCCGTACACCGGTTTCGGTCAAAAACTCAAACCGGGTTTCGATAAGGCCGAATACATTGAATTACTCAAAGTGTCGGCTCAATTTGGCGACTCTACCTATGTTAAATCCTTTCCGGCTCCCCAACACTTTGCCCTTGCCTACCGATCGCCGATCATGGGGCTCGATAACCGCTGGGACCTATGGGCCAATAACCAGTCCGTAGCCGTCATCAGTATTCGGGGAACGACCGCCAACAGCGTTAGCTGGCTCAGCAATTTCTATGCAGCCATGGTTCCGGCAAAGGGCGAAATTCAACTCAGTGATTCCGAAAAATTCAACTATCAACTGGCAGACGATCCGAAGGCGGCCGTTCATGTGGGCTGGTTAATCAGCACGGCCTTTTTAGTGAAAGACATGTTTCCAAAAATCGACTCCTGCTATCGGGCGGGCATTAAAAATATACTCATTATGGGGCATAGTCAGGGGGGGGCTATCGCTTATCTTCTGACCGCCCACCTGAAAAGTTTACAGAAGCAGTCGCGGCTTCCCGCCGATATTCAATTCAAGACCTATTGCAGCGCGGGCCCTAAACCGGGAAATCTGTATTTCGCCTACGAATACGAAGCCGCTACGCAACAGGGCTGGGGTTATAATGTCGTTAACTCGGCCGATTGGGTGCCCGAGGTACCTTTCTCCATTCAAACAATCAACGATGTCAATACCACAAACCCATTCAAAGGAGCACCAGCCCTGATCAAAAAACAGAAGTTACCCCAGCGCATTGTACTCAAATACATTTACAATAGCCTGAGTAAACCGGCGCTGAAGGCCCAGAAAAATTACCAGAAATACCTGGGATGGCTGGCGTCAAAAACGGTCAGGAAAAACCTTACCGGCTACGTGGCCCCTGATTATTACAGCAGCAGTGATTACGTACGAACCGGAACGACAGTTGTCTTAAAGGCAGATAATGAGTATTTTAAAAAGTATCCGGATAGTGAAGAGAAGATTTTCACGCACCATTTTCACCCGCCTTATTTGTACCTGGCCGAAAAGCTACCTTAACGTGTTATCGGAGCAAACCGTTTCTACAAATATAATTGCGCCATCTTCTGCCAATCGCTGGCCTGGTGCGCCCGCCCTTCCCATACATACAGTTCGTGGGCAATTTGCTTAGCCTGCAGGGAAGAACTCAACGTGATATTGCTGCCCAGAAATGGGTCTTCAGCACCAATTGTCATCACAATTTGCAGCCGACGCAGCGAATCGAGCAAAACGGCATCGTCCAGGTTGGGAAGGAAATGGTTGGGGCTGTGAAAATAAATTTCGTCGTCGTAGTAATCATCAAATAGGCCACGGAATTCCCCTACCGGCTCGGACAGATTATAACGTCCGCTGAAAGCGACAACCTTGCCAAACCACTGGGGATGCCGAAAAGCAATGTTCAACGCATGGTAGGCACCCAGGCTACAGCCGTGCGAAATCATAAATGGTTGTGGGTTTTTGAGTCGGGACAGGGGCAGTACTTCGTTGATAATGTACTGTTCATACTGTCCATGCCTGCGAATGCGATCGTGGGGATGTGCGGAATGATTGTAGATACTTTCGCGGTCTATACTATCCACGCAGTAGAGTTGCAGCCACCCATTCTCGATTTTTTCGGCCAGCGCATCTACCAGACCTAACGATTCATATTCATAGAACCGCCCACGACGAGTGGGAAATACCAGCACACGTGCGCCCGCATGGCCCAAAATAAGCAGTTCCATGTCGCGGTTCAGGTTGGGGCTAAACCATTTATGATACTCACGGTGCATAACGACGGTATTAGGTACCTGTGAAATTGCACTAATTAAGGAGAACCTCAACGACGGTGTGGGTAAACAAATCGTTAAAAAATCTGGGCCTGTTGTTGCAAAGCCTGTTGCCATGCCTGGTAACCAACCGGATTCAGATGCAATCCATCATTTTCGAAAAATTCCCGGCGTGGTTTGCCATCAGCCGCCAGCAAGGGCGTCGTCATGTCGACATAGTGGCAATCCGGCAATCTGGCTAACTCGTTACGAATCAATTTGTTCGTCTCCAGAATCTGTCTGGAAATACCCCAACGGGCAGGGCTGACTTTGATCGACAAAAAATACCAGGGTACGCCGGGTAGCAACCGGCTCATTTTTTCGGCGAAAGCGCAAAAAAACAAATAAACTTCCTGAGGATGACGGCCATCGCCGAGGTCATTATCCCCAGCGTAAAAAACCAGCGATTGGGGGGCAACCGGAACGATCAGTCGCTCGAAAAACCAGGTGCAAGCGGCTAATGTTGACCCACCAAAGCCTAAATTCAATGTCTTGCTGTCGGGGAAATCCTGCGCCAGCGTTGCCCAGAGCCGAATGGATGAACTCCCGTAAAAAACAACCCGATTGGTTGCCTGTGGTGTAACGGCTACTCTATTTTCTACTTCTCGAACGTCGGCTTCGTACCAGACCATAATGCACTATTTAACCGACGGATTGCTGTTTATCAACGAGTTGGTTGTCGGAACCACGGCAGATGAAGCTGCACTCGCCATCCACTTCCGGATAATGCCCGTCAGTGGTCTGAATTCAATTAAAAACCCATCGTGCCCATACAACGAGTCGATTTCTTCGTAGGACGCATTGGGAATGTGCCGGGCCAGAAACTGCTGTTCAGATGGCGGAAAAAGCAGATCAGACCGAATACCAACCACCAGTGTTCGGGCTTTCACTTGCCCCAGTGCATTCAGAATACTGCCCCGGTTCCGCCCTACATTATGCGAATCCATTACCTTCGACAGTACCCAGTAAGTAAATGCATTAAACCGGTCGGCCAGTTTTTCGCCCTGATAACGCTGGTACCCTGCTGCTTTAAACCCATCTAATTGCTCATTGTTATCCAAAGCCTGGGTAAATCCGTAAGTATCATAGTTTCGATACGAAATCATGGCCATGGCCCGGGCGGCTTTCATGCCTGCCAGGCCAGCATCGTCGCGTTGTTCAGCCCAGGTCGGGTCCGCTTCAATTGCCATCCGCTGCGCTTCGTTGAACGCGATACACCAGGGAGACGCAATGGCGCTGGACGCTATCAACACCAGATTTTCGATCAGACCCGGTTGCAAAATAGCCCATTCCAGGGCTTGTTCACCCCCGACTGATCCGCCAAGGCAGGTATGGATTTTTTCGATTCCTAACTCCTGGCGCAGTAAGTCTAGAGCCGCCACCATATCGCGGATCGTCACCATCGGAAAATCGTGGTGATAGGTTCTGCCCGTCACCGGATTGACCGACAACGGCCCCGTAGATCCATAACACGAGCCAAGGACATTGGCGCAGATTATAAACTTCTGTTCAGGGTCGTAGTATTTACCCGGTCCCACCATACCCCCCCACCAGTCGCCCGCGTCGGCATCACCTGTTAAGGCATGACAAATCCAAACAACATTAGACTGATCGCTGTTGATGGTACCGCGTGTGGTATACGCCAGCCGGAATCCCGGCAAGCTTTCCCCCGATTCGAGCGGAAACGAATACTTATAATCGAAATAGCTAAGGTTCAATCAAGTCTATAATTTGTCGTTTGTGATTTGCCGTTGCCTATGCTGCTGATCAATAGAGCCGCTAAGCGCAGGCAACGGCAAACCACAAACGGTTTAACCAAGAACCGGTTCGGCAATTTTGGCGAAAGCCTGCTCGAAGTCAGCTTTAATATCGTCGATATGTTCAATACCCGCCGACACGCGCAGTACTCCTACCGCAACGCCCGCACTAGCCTGCTCCAGTTCACTTAACTGTTGGTGCGTCGTAGCGGCAGGGTGGATAATCAACGTTTTCGAATCTCCGACGTTGGCCAGGTGGCTCACCATTTTCAAATTGTTTACAAACTGATCGGCGGCCTCGCTGCTTCCTTTCACTTTAAAAGAAAAAACACCCCCGAAACCGCGCTTCAGGTATTTTTTAGCCAGATCGTGGTAAGGGCTGCTTTCCAGACCTGGGTAGTTGACGGCTTCGACCTGCTCATGCTGTTCGAGCCATTGCGCCAGCGCCAGCGCGTTCTGCACCGTACGATCGACCCGCAGGGACAGCGTTTCGACACCCTGCAACAACAGGAACGAGTTAAATGGACTAATGGCCGGCCCCCAGTCACGCAGCCCTTCTACACGGGCCCGAATAATAAACTGGATATTGCCAAACGGGCCACCAACCCCAAAAACATCGCTGAATACCAGACCGTGATAGCCTTCTGACGGCTCACTGAACTGCGGGAACTTACCGTTGCCCCAATTGTAGTTTCCACTGTCGATAATAACGCCCCCAATGCTGGTACCATGACCACCAATCCACTTCGTTGCCGATTCGACTACCACGGCCGCTCCGTGTTCGATAGGCCGGAAAAGGTAACCACCCGCCCCAAACGTGTTATCCACGATCAGGGGCAGATCGTGCTCTTTTGCCAACGCAGCAAACGCATCGAAATCGGGAATATTGAATCCTGGGTTACCAATTGTTTCGAGGTAGATCGCTTTGGTTTTTTCATCGATCAGCCTGGCAAACGACTCGGGTTTGTCTCCATCCGCGAAGCGGGCTTCGATACCAAGCCGTTTGAATGAAACCTTGAATTGGTTGTAGGTTCCCCCGTACAGAAATGAGGTCGTCACAAAGTTGTCGCCCGCACTAAGAATGTTGCTCAGGGCAATAAACTGAGCCGCCTGACCCGACGCTACCGCCAACGCAGCCACCCCGCCTTCGAGAGCTGCAATACGCTTTTCAAATACGTCGGAGGTAGGATTCATGATCCGGCTATAAATGTTGCCGAATGCCTTCAGCGCAAACAAATCGGCACCATGTGCCGAGTCATTAAAGACAAAAGAGGTGGTTTGATAAATGGGAACAGCACGAGCGTTGGTTGTCGGGTCGACCTCTTGACCAGCGTGCAGTTGAAGGGTATCAAAATGTAGTTCAGCCATGGTTTTAGAAATAGGTTTGATTTATCGATTGTGGTTCGCAGCAGGCTAGCCGCACTGGCGCTGCATTCCGGCAACGTCAACCGACAACCTGTCGACCATCAAGGTAGTGTTGAACACGACAAACCCTCCCGGTTTTCGTGGCGATTGGTGAAGATTGCTTAGTAAGCCCCGGAGGACATACAGTGCTGCAGATAAAGCATGTGTATTACCGATTTATAGTCCCTAAATAACTTTAGGCAGGAGTTAGCACCTTGCCATGCGGTAGGTTGCCAGCGGTTCACAGAGCCTGATCTCTCCTCGCTTCTTTATAAATCAACGCGCGTCGTAAGGCATAGAAGCGACGCGTTGCTATTGACTTGATGGCGCAAGTATACTAGCCAAACGGCGTGAATCCAAACACCACTTCTTTTTTCTGCACGATTAACTTTTTTTAATACAGCACGCTTACCGCTGCTCAATTAAGTCGATTCATTGTTTACTTTTGTAGTACGAACCCCTCCATCATGAACCAGACGTACCGCTATAATCGTGAAAATGCCACCCGTGTGGCCGGAGTTACGTCTTTAAAAGATGCGATCGGGCAATTGTTGAAAGCCTATCAGCTTCAAACCCGGTTCAACGAAACGTACCTTGAAGCCTTCTGGGGGCGTATGATGGGGCCATCCATTGCCTCCCGTACAAACCGGCTTTATGTTCGGGATCGTAAGCTCTATATTGAAATTGCGTCAGCCCCTCTTCGTAACGAACTCGTCAACGCCAAGCAGAAACTCATTCAGCTGGTCAATAAAGATATGGGTACGGAAGTGATCGACGATGTCATTTTCATCTAGATAGCCATCCCAAACGCAGAAGGGCGCACAGTGTCAATGCTGTGCGCCCTTCTGCGTTTTTATACTTTGCACTACATTACTTTCCCAACGGATGTGTGCAGGCTTAGCGTTTCGGCAAATTCACCCATCGTCATGAACTGGCCGAGCGGTTTCAGGTAGCGCAGCAGTTTCTCGACCCGATCGAGCAATTCGTCCCGCGAATGCCGGCGAACATAGGCCGGAATTTTTTCGTAAGCCGACAAATCCGTAAACTCCCAGGGGTGAACATACAGATTCAGAAAGCCGTCGGAACGGAGCGTTTGGCGGCAAAGCTGTTTGTAATAGGCAAACGGAAAATTTTTCAGGCTTAACCAGAACAGCGGCAAGCGGAGTGTGGGGGTTACCGAAGCTGGAATTTGCCAAACTCCCGATTCGCGGAATGGGTGACGGGGCTCGCCCCAGTGGTTGTATCGACCAGGCAACCAGGTAGGATGCAGGGACGAGTTGTAGCGGTAGCCAGCTTGGTGCACGTCTTCCGGGTCAACGAACCCCATTCTTGCCCGACGGAAACCCGTTACGGGTTGTTTTAGTAAGGCTTCCAGCGCCAATCGGGACTTCAGAAGATCGGCGGGCTCGAACGTCGTATGAAAATAGCCGTGCGAGGCAATTTCGTGTTTTCGGGCCAGGGACCGAATCAAAGCAGGCTCGTGAAGGGCGTAATTAGCCGTTGTAAACAGCGTTGTTCGGGCACCAACTTCTTCGAACCGCTCGGCCAGGAGGGTTAACCCACGCGTTGAAACGGCTACTTGTTCACGTAAAGGAATCGCGTGGCCAAATTCAACGGCGGTGTCAAACTCTTCTACGTCAACGGTGAATAAAATACTTCCTGAATGGGGGCTTGCCATGTTGTTACACTCTCCTCTATCTCGCTCGTGTCGCCGATGATGTAAGCGGGTCGGCCTTTGACTTCTACAAACGTTTTGCCCAAATATACGCCGATGATCCCAATCATAATAAACTGCACCCCGCCAATAAGCACCATCAGCAAAACCAGCGTTGTCCAGCCGGATACCGTTGCATTCGTAAAATAATGTTCATACAGCGCTTCGGCACCGAAGAGAGCAGCCAGAAAAAACATCCCAAAACCGAGTAGCACAGACATGTAAAGCGGCCTCGTGGAAAAAGAAGTGATTCCCATAGCGGCCAGTTGCAGCATTTTCCGGAATGAGTATTTCGACCGGCCAGCGTACCGGGCCGCGGGTTCGTAAAGAATACGGCACTGCCGGAAGCCGACCCAGGAAATGGCACCCCGCAGGAAAAGGTCGTTTTCTTTGAACTGCTTCAGGGTATCTACTACTTTGCGATCGAGAAGCCGAAAATCGGCAGCCCCATCTTCAATCTGTAAGTTGGAAACACTACGCAGTAATTGATAGAAGTATTTCGATGTTTTTCGTTTAAACCACGACAGTTTGGGGTCAGGCTGCCGAACGGTGTAGACCACTTCGTATCCTTCGCGCCACTTGTCAATCAGGGTTGGAATCAGCTCCGGTGGATGCTGCAGGTCGGCATCCAGACAAATAACGGCTTCGCCACGCGCATTGTCGTAGCCGGCCCGTAACGCCATCTGATGGCCAAAATTTCGGGAAAACGACAGGAACCGAACGACAGGATAAACTTGACTCAATTGCCGGAGTACATGGCGTGTCTGATCGGAGCTACCGTCATCAATGATCAGAATTTCGTAAGAATTGTACGGCTTCATGACAGCCATGAGCCGATGAACCAGTACAGATAAGTTTTCTTCTTCGTTGAAAGCGGGTACGATTAAACTGATCATACCTGAAAGACATTTCATATTCTTTTGTGCAGTTAAGGATCGTTACGGACGAGTTCCCTTATTTTCGCACCAAATTAAGTAGTATTACCTAATTGATTGCTACTATATCTATTATTTTTAATAGCAAACTAACATCATTATTTCGCGGGCTGTTCCAAGTATACGATAAATAGAATTTAACATAATAAAGGATACAACTTTTTTCATATAACAGGTTGCACCAGTGAGAGTCGGGCGGCTTCCAGGTCCAGTTCCTGTTCCAGTTTTCGAAGGGTGTCATCATCCAGCAAACTATCTTTACGTTGCTCACTCAACACAGCCCGTTCTACAGACAGCAACTCCAGCTGCAATCGGATAGCTTCCTGGTAAAGTTCGGCGGGCCGATCTGATCCGTTATTGGCCCGAAGCATTCCATTTAGCTCGTTAATGCGTAACTCATACGTGTTTTTCACATAATTCAGCACATCGTCATGAACCGACCCTGCCGAATGGTTGGCTTCCAGATGCGTAATAACCTGTTGCGCCATCTTACGTCTGAGTTTACGCTCTTCCAGCTTTTCATCAACTGGTGCGCGCACATTCAGCTCATCAATCAGGACGGGTAATGTGAGCCCCTGCAACACCAGGGTGCAAAAGATAACACCGAATGTGATGAACAGGATTAAGTCACGACCCGGAAACGGCTGGCCATTGGGCAGCGTAAGTGGTAAAGCCAGCGCGCCAGCCAGGGAGACAACACCGCGCATACCGGCCCAGCTCACGACCGAAACCTGCTGCCAGCTCGGTTTCACTTCCCGCTGGCGAATGCGTTTGCTAAACCATCGGGGCAGGTAAGCACCCGGAAAAACCCAGACAATCCGGCAAACAATAGCTACGGCACTGATAAGCAGGGCGTAGTTGAGCGCCTGCGTGAGCGTATACCCATTTAACTCCGACACAATCGTAGGCAGTTGCAGGCCAATCAAAATAAAGACGAGGCCATTCAGCAGAAACACGACGGTTTCCCACACCGAGCCTGTTTGTAATCGGCTCTGGTAGGTGAAGACGTCTACACTACGGACCGATACATACAGGCCAACCGTTACGACCACCAAAACGCCGGAGATATGCAGTTCTTCGGCTACCAGATAAGAGCCATAGGGAATCAATAACGTGATAGCGGTATTGATAACGGTGTCCCGGCTGATTGCCTTGTGGACAAGGATAGCCACCCAGCCGATAAATAACCCTAACAACACACTAGCCAGCGCAATGCCAATAAACTGCAGTCCAGCCTGCCATAACCCAAACTGGCTGGTCAGAATAGCAATCAGTCCGTAGCGGTAAATTATTAAACTGCTGGCATCGTTTATCAGGCTTTCGCCTTCCAGCACGGTTGTAATGCGCTTAGGAACGTTAAGTCCTTTCATCACCGAGGAGGCCGCAATGGCATCGGGCGGGGCAATGATCGCACCGAGCAAATAGCCCTGTGCCAACGAAAAACCCGGAATGAACAGGTGGGCAACCAGCGCCACAACGGTGGACGTGAACAGGACCAGACCGACCGCTAGAAATGACACGGAGCGGCTATAAAGCTTCAATTCTACATTGTCGATCTGCCAGGCGGCATAGTACAGCAGTGGCGGTAAAAACACCAGAAAAACAGCATCGGGCGATAATATTACGGGGGGCAGGCCGGGAATCCAGCCAATAACTAATCCGGTAATAACCAACAATATAGGATATGATATGCGTAGTCGGCGAGCAATTACCGCCAGTAATGTTGTTACACCGAGTAGCCCGGTTACAATTTCAATTGGGTGCATACGTTGGACAGAATTTCAGCCTGAGCAGTGAAGACCAGGGCAAATTTGCAATAACTTTGTTAACCAGCCTACCTGGCTACTTTCGCAGCCCGACCGATCCAGCATGAATACTGCAAATCAACGTCTTTTCAATCAAACAACTAAAGAAAGCAAATTAGTTGAACAGGAAGTTCGGCGCGACGATATCGGCTTTGGCACTAAATTAACTGATTCACGTTCACGGCTCATTAATCAGGATGGCACATTCAATATTGTTCGGATCAATAGCTCGTTGTGGGATCGCCTGAATGTATATAACCGGCTGATCACGATGGGCTGGGTGCAGTTCCTGAGCTGGCTGCTCGTTTTTTATTTAACCGCCAATACGCTGTTCGCGGGGGTTTACATGCTGGCCGGAGCAGATACCCTTGAGGCCGCCGACAAGAAGGAACTCTACGGTCCTTTCTGGAAATGCTTTTTCTTTAGTTCACAAACGCTCACTACCGTTGGCTACGGCCATATATCACCGGATAGTTTCCTGACCAGTTCCATTGCGGCCTTTGAATCCATGATGGGCTTACTGGCTTTCGCGCTGGCCACAGGGTTGCTTTACGGGCGATTTTCCCGTCCAATGGCCCATATTCGATTTTCGAAACAAGCGGTGATTACGCCTTACCTGGACGTTAATGGCTGGATGTTCCGAATTATCAATACCCGGGCCAATCAGCTTATCAACCTGGAGGTTTCGGTCTCCATGTCGCGGGTAGAACCGAAAGCCGATGGCTCACCATACAGGAAGTATTATAACCTGAGTCTCGAACGGAACAAAGTGTCTTTCTTCCCAACAAACTGGACGCTGGTTCACCCCATTACGGAACACAGCCCCTTGTATGGATGCACCCCCGACGATCTTGAACAATCGGACACGGAGTTTCTCGTTTCTGTACAGGCCCTCGACGACACCTTTATGCAGAATGTTCATACGCGCTTCTCCTACCGATATAACGAAGTAAAATGGGGTCAAAAGTTTCGCCCTATGTTCGACGTCAACGAGCAAATGCCGGTACGGCTTGACCTCAACAAACTCGACGAGACTGAAGAGGCTCCTTTAAATTAAAAACAGTATCGTACAAACCAGACACCGTAACGTGATTTTACCTCCTTTTCTGTCGCCCGGCGATACAGTCGGCGTGGTGGCCCCAGCCAGTTGGTTTCCTTATGATGAGCTTGCGGAAGGATTACATATCTTACGCCATCGCTGGCAACTGAATGTGATTGAAGGCGCTAGTTTACACGCCACGGAAGGTCCCTTTGCGGGTTCGGATGACCTTCGCCGGGCCGACCTTCAGCGTCTTTTCGATGACCCGACGGTGCGGGCGGTCTTTGCGGCCCGTGGCGGCTATGGCTGTTACCGCATCGCTGATGGACTCGATTTATCAGGATTACAGGCAAACCCTAAATGGTTAGTCGGTTTCAGCGACGTAACCGTACTGCTGAGTTTACTGTGCAAACATGAACTGGTGAGTCTGCATGGCCTCATGCCCCGGCAATTTGGTGACCCAGACCGGGCCGAGTCACTGGAGTCGTTACGGCAATGGTTGTTCGGCACACCTCCAACCCATTACGATGCCCCGGTGCATTCCCTGAATCGACCGGGCCGGGCAAGCGGCCAGCTTATAGGCGGTAATCTAACCTTGCTTATCAACTCCCTGGGCACACCAACGGATCTTGACTTTAGCGGAAACATTCTGTTTATCGAAGATATTGACGAAACGCTTTTTTCGCTCGACCGCATGATGACGCAGCTCCGGCGTTCCGGCCGCCTGGCCGACCTGGCCGGTTTAGTTGCCGGTCAATTTACGGATATGCGCGCGAATCTGTCGCTGCCGTTCGGCAAGGATTCATACGAGATCATCGCCGATGCGGTTTCAGGCTATTCCTATCCAGTCCTGTTCGATTTTCCGGCCGGGCACGTCGATTACAATCTGGCTTTACCGATTGGTAAAACGGTTGGCCTGGTCGTTCAGGCTGAAGAGGCCAGTATCCACTTTTCAAGCTAAGCAGCTATGCCTACTTCATTTTTCGATGCTGTAATTTGGATTACGGGGGCTTCATCGGGCATTGGCGAAGCAGTTGCCATTGAACTCGCCCGATGCCCGAGCGTCCGCCTGATTTTATCGGCACGCCGGAGCGATGAGTTAAGGCGAGTGGCTACGCAAACGGGCCTTCCAGAAGCCAACATCATGGTGTTGCCAATGGATATAAGCGATACCGAGCGCGTGTCCAGCTGTGTAGAATCTGTCTACCAGCGTTTTGGCCGAATCGATTACGTTTTTCAGAACGCAGGTATCTCGCAGCGAAGTATGGTTATCGACACCGATTTTTCTGTTTACAAGCGACTTATGGACATCAACTTTTTTGGTGTCGTGGCGCTCACGAAAGCGGTTCTTCCTGTAATGCTGGCCCAGGGGCAGGGACATTTTGTGGTAACGAGCAGCGTAGCGGGTAAACTAGGCACCAAACAGCGTTCGGGCTACTGCGCCAGCAAACACGCACTTCATGGCTTCTTCGATGCACTTCGGGCCGAAACCCATGCTGATGGGCTACGCGTAACCATAGTTTGTCCTGGGTATATACGTACGCCTATTTCAACGAATGCATTAGATGCAATCGGCCAGAAACACGGCCGAATGGATGAGAACCAGGAAAAAGGCATGTCTGCCAGTGAATTTGCCAAACAGCTTTTACGGGCGGTTCGTCAGGAAAAAGAAGAAGTGTATATAGGCGGCAAGGAAACCTATGGCATTTACCTGAAACGATTTCTGCCAGGCTTACTGTCCAGAATACTACGTAACCGGCAGGGAGCCTAAAAAAATATGTCCAGCAAACGAGCGATACCTTCTCCGCCTGCTGGACAAACTCGATGCATCAGTTTCCGTATTCTTTCCTTGTCTATTACTTACCGCTAACGGCCACGCCTTTGGCCGACTGCTCCATGTAATCGGTCGTCAGGCGGCAAAGCGACTTCATACCAAGCACAAAACAAGCTTCGTCGATCTGAAAATCGGGGGTGTGGTGCGGGGCCGCTTCCTCTAGTTTCTTCCCTTTGGTCATACCACCCAGGAAATAGAAAAAGCCGGGTACTTTCTGCTGAAAAAAGGAAAAGTCTTCGGCACCCGTCTGGGCTGGTGTCAGCTTCACATTATTCTTACCCGCTACGGCTTCGAGCGAAGGGGCCATTTGGTCCGTTAATTTCGGATCGTTGTACGTAACGGGGTACATGATGTTGATTTTCACATCCGCCTTCGCACCCGCACTTTCGGCAATGTTCGTAGCAATTTCATTGATGCGCCGATGCACCAATGTCTGTGCTTCAGGGCTGAACGTCCGAATGGTACCAATCATGTTTGCTTCTTCCGGAATAATATTCTGCCGGATACCACTATGCAGCGCACCAACCGTTACAACGGCGGCATTATCAGTGAGGATGACGTTTCGGCTTACGATGGTTTGCAGCCCCATCACTACCTGAGCAGATGTTACAATGGGGTCGACGCCCGACCAGGGAGCCGCGCCGTGGGTTTGTTTTCCTTTAATTTTAATCGCATACTCATCCACAGCAGCCATTGTAGCACCAGGGCGGTATTTGATTGTGCCTACTTCGGTTTGCGAATTAATGTGCAGGCCAAAAATGGCATCCACCTTGGGGTTTTCAAGGACGCCTTCTTTCACCATCAGTTTGGCGCCCCCTTCTTCGCCAGCGGGCGCACCTTCTTCGGCGGGTTGAAAGATAAACTTAACGGTACCGCGCAGATCACTCTTGACGGATGCCAGCACTTCGGCCGCGCCCATGAGCATAGCCACGTGGGTGTCGTGTCCACAGGCGTGCATGATACCCGTTTGCTGGCCATTGTACTCGGTATGAGCTTCGGACTTGAACGGCAGATCGACTCGCTCCGTTACGGGCAGGCCATCCATATCGGCACGTAAGGCAACGACGGGGCCCGGCTTCCCTCCTTTCAGCAGCCCGACAACACCCGTCTTGCCAACGCCGGTTCTTACTTCCATACCGAGCGATTGCAAGTGTGCCGCAATTTTTGCCGCCGTCTGAAACTCACGGTTGCCTAATTCGGGGTGCTGGTGAAAATCCCGTCGCCAGGCAACCACCTTTTTTTCGAGGCTTTCGGCCGCTTTATCCATTCGGGCATTCAGGGCCGAATTTTGGGCAAATAATGGCTGAGAAGCGAACAGGCCGAGGCTCACCAGGCTAGCACAGATAAATGGTTTTTTCATCAAATTATTCAATTTGGTTGTATGTATAGTAAGGAGCGTGCAGTACAGATTTAGCCAAATGAGTGGCACCCAGGAGAGCCGTATTAGTATTCCTATGTACTGACTCATAGGCCAGATATGCACACGTCGTCTAATATGCAGCTATTAAAAGGCAATTCCCAGGAATACTTCTTTTTAACAGTAGTTTCTAAAAAAAATCTCATATTCTTTAACATAGTTTTAATCTCATAGTGTACCTTTGTTACCCATTTTACTTTTTTTTACTATTTATCAAATCTTTACTCACCAATGCAGAAAATTTTATTCGGAAGCTGGTTACTTTCGTTGTTATTCTGTTTGCCATCCATAGCACAGGATATTGCGATTAGTGGCCGCGTCACTTCATCAGACGATGGATCAGGCCTTCCAGGCGTAACAGTACAGATAAAAGGCATCACCCGAGGTACAACCACAGATGTGCAAGGTAATTATCGCTTAAATGCCCCTGCCAATGGTTCACTTGTATTTAGTTATATCGGCTATACGTCACAAGAAGTAACGGTTGGCAATCGTTCGGTTGTCAATGTTGCGCTCGTCAACGATTCGCAGCAATTGAGTGAAGTGGTGGTTACAGGCTATGGCACCCAGCAACGACGGGATGTAACGGGATCCGTTGGAACGATCAAAGGCGACGGGTTTAAAAATATTGCCGTTCCTAGCTTTGACAAGTATTTACAGGGTCAAATTGCCGGCGTTCAGGCATCCGTGCCTGGTGGTATGTTAGGCCAAGCAGCTACCGTACGGATACGGGGTACAAACTCCATTTCGAACGGTGCTGATCCTCTGTACGTAGTGGATGGCGTGCCTTATATCACCGGCAACCAGGGCGCTTCTTCTAGCAATCCCTACAACCCGCTTGGCGACATTAACCCGAACGACATTGAAAGTGTAGAAGTGTTAAAAGATGGCTCTGCCACTGCCATCTACGGTTCTCGGGCGGCCAATGGCGTTATTCTGATCACGACAAAAAAAGGCAAGAAAGGAGCTCCCCGAGTTTCGTATGACGCATGGTTCGCAAGAGCCGAGCCATCGAAACGGTTCAATTTGATGAACGCCGATGAGTTCATCAAGATTTCAAACGAAAAACTGACGAACGCCGGTTTAGCGGCTGCCGCTTTCCCAACCTCCAATACTGCCACGGGACAGAACTACGATACCGATTGGCAGGACGTCATTCTGCGGAAAGGTTTTCAGCAGAACCATGCCCTTTCCTTTAGTGGGGCTTCCGACCAGACAAACTATTATTTCTCGCTGGGCTACGCCAATTTGGAAGGGAATATTGTCTCGAATAATCAGCAAAAATACAGTTTCCGGGCACGGGTAGATCAGAAGGCTTTCAAAGATAAGGTGACATTTGGCGTGAACGCCTTTGTTACGCATACGACAAATACCGGCCTGAACCAGGGCACCAACGCACTGTCGGGTAATATTGCGGGGGCAATCTACGCCTTTCCGAATGTGGCCGTGCAGTTTCCGGATGGATCGTATAATATAGAAGCCCAGAGCTTAGGCAGGGGAGCCAATACGCGTGGTATCTATGGTAACTACACCAACCAGAAGTTTATTCTGGACAACAACATCTACAAAAATCAAAACCTTAACCTGACAGGCAACGCCTATGTCGATGTTGAACTGGTAAAAGGCTTGAATGCTAAAACTCAGATTGGTATCAACTACCTGAACAACGAAGATTATATATACCAGAATCCAGATCACGGCGACGGGGTATCCATTAGGGGGTCGGTTGACCAGACGTATCAGCCTCAGTTCCGGTACAACTGGCAGAATACGCTAAGCTACAACCGCGCTTTTGGCCAGCACAAAATTGGCGCAGTTGTCGGGTATGAGCAGCAGAAAACGACGACGCGATATTTTGAAGGCTACGGCACCGGCCTTTCCGACAAATATTTTGGCACCAACGGCAATATCATTTCTGGCTCCCTGACGAATCAATTTATTTATGGTTCGGCCAGCCAACGGGCTTTCGAATCCTACTTTGCCCGGGCCAACTACTCCTACGGTGATCGTTACTTGCTTAGCGCCACCATTCGTCAGGATAAAATCTCGTCACTTCCTATCGGAAACCAGGCAGCTACGTTGCCCGGCATATCGGTTGGCTGGCGTCTGTCGGAAGAGAGCTTCCTGAAATCGGTCTCCTTCCTTAACGAGTTAAAATTGCGGGGCGGCTATGCCCAGGTTGGTAATGTCGATATCGGCAACTATCCATACGCGGGCGTTTTTGCAGCTACACAATATGGTGACCAGAACGGTATTCGCTACAATCAGGTAGGTAATAATAACCTGAAGTTCGAGACCAGCAACAAGATTAACTTTGGTGTCGACGCTTCGTTCTTCTCCAATCGTATTAGTCTGACGGCCGAGTACTTCCGGAATAATATTGATAACCTGATTCTTCAGGCCCCTACGCCACCTTCACTTGGCGTGCCAGGCGCTGGCGCCAACATCAATACCATTGCTCAGAACATTGGTAAAATGTACAATCAGGGTTTCGAGTTCTCGCTGAACACGGTGAACTATCAGACGACTAATTTTTCGTGGCGTACCAGTTTTAACGTAACGTTTGTTCACAACAAAATTTTACAGTTAGTCAATGGTAACGATATTGTTCCAGCACCAACAGCTCCGTACAATATTCTTCGCGAAGGAGAAGCCATTGGCTCTTTCTGGGGCTATGTCAGCCGTGGTGTAAATGCATCGAACGGAAACCCGATCTTTGAAAAAGCCGATGGTTCGCAGGTGCAATACCTGATTGGTAAAGTCACAACGGCCACCAACAACTTCGCCTGGTCGACCTACGATCCAGCCAATCCGAGCAATGTAACAACGGCGGCCAGCGCGTTAACTACAGCCGACAAGAAAATTCTGGGCGTTGGTAACCCAACCTGGTATGGCGGGTTTAACAATACATTCAATTTTAGAAACTTCGACGCGGCCTTGTTCCTAACGTTTGCCGGTGGCAATAAAATTTACAATATCACTCGTCAGGAGCAATTGAATAATCAGGTTTTTGCCAACGCTGGCCGAGAATTGCTGGATCGCTGGACTTCCGATGGCCAGGTAACGGATGTACCGAAATTATACTTCAATTCCGATGCCAACGTATTGCAGACGGGCAACCTGAACAGCCGTTTTCTGGAAGATGGTAAATTCCTTCGTATTCAGAACATAAGCCTTGGCTATACGCTGCCAACAACTCTTCGGAACAAGATTAAAGCCAATACCTTCCGCGTTTATGTTCAGGTACAGAATGCCCATGTATTTACCAAGTACAAAGGACTGGATCCTGAATTAAACGGTATTACCACGACGAACTTAGCCGCTAATGCGCAGCCTGGTCTGGATAACCGTACCAATCCGGTTCCCCGTACCTACACCGTGGGGCTTAATATGAACTTTTAATTGACCGACATCAATGAAACAATTAACATACTCAGTTAGCCTGGGGAAACTAGCGACGGGTACCTTGTTGGGTACGTTACTGCTCGTTTCTTCCTGCAAAAATTTCACTGAACTTAATCCGTTATCGTCCCTTTCCGAAACAACGGCCTTTACATCGCCTAACAGCATTGAATTAGTTGCCAATGGCGTTTACCAAGCGGCCGCTGTAGGCCTTTACAATGGTGGCGCTGGTCGTGGTTATCCATTCGGTGCAGCCTCTATTGAGCAGGGCGAAATGCGTGGCGAGGATATGGTAAACCTACAGGCGTTCTATGACATAACCTACCGGGCGAACTACACCACGACATCTGCCAACAATGTTAACCACTGGGAGCAGTTGTACGCCCTGATCAACCAAACGAACGTTTTGATCGATGGGGTTACTAAAGCGGGAGCCAGCGGGATCATTACACCGGCAATAGCGACACAGTACGCAGCAGAAGGCCGCTTTTTGCGGGCACTTGCTCATCATGAGCTTCTGATTCATTTCTGCCGCCCTTTCGCCGATGATAATGGCTCAAAGCCGGGCGTTCCCTTTCGGGAAAAGCCAATTACGTCTACAACGTCAGTTGGTGAAGGATTGGCTCAGGATCGTGGAACGGTGGCACAAACGTACGCCAAAATACTGGCTGATCTGGATTTTTCAGAAGCCAATTTGCCTGCGACTCGCTCAGCAAATGGCATTTCCCGAGCTACGGCGGGTGCTGCTATTGCGCTGAAAACGCGTGTTAAACTGCACATGCAGGACTGGGCAGGTGTTGTTACGGAGGGGGCAAAATTAGGGACAGCCGCCACTACCGGTACGTTCACAAGTCCAATTGGAAACTACAAACTTGAGGCTAGCCCAGAAACGCCTTTCACCAGCTTCCAAGCCAACACAGAATCCATATTCTCGATTGCCAACGGGCCAAATTCCAACGGCGGCACAAACGGTGCTTTGCCAGGTATGCTGGGCCCTGTATCATTGGGTGGTCGGGACTTAGTAGCCACAAGCCCCAACCTGTACAATGCTCCTTTCTGGGTAACTGGAGATACACGTCGTACGCTGCTACAAGTAAAGCAATCGACCGGAAGCTATCCGTTCTATTTCAATTACAAATATCGTCTGTACACGACTCGTGCCGACTGGGCCCCGATTCTGCGCTATGCTGAAGTGTTGTTGAACGTAAGTGAGGCTTATGCTCGCCAAGGCACAACTCCTCAGGCGTTCCTGCTGCTGAACGCTGTTCGTAACCGGTCTGTTCCTACTGCCGAGCGCTTCACGACGGCTCCTACCGATCTGATTCAGTCGGTTCTAAACGAACGTCGGATTGAATTTGCCGGAGAAGGGCGTCGCTGGCCAGACATTCACCGTCTGGCGCTGGATACGAAATATTCAACAAATGGCATCCCGGCTAAAGTCGATGTGGCTCAAATCAAATCGACTAGCTATGACTTGACAAACCGCCCGATGATTGCCGGCATCATTGCCGCTGTTCCTTATAACGATTACCGCTTCTTATGGCCTATTCCAACCTCAGAAGTGGCAACGAATAAGACGCTGGCAGCCCAGCAAAATCCAGGCTATTAAGCGCAGGTTTTTTATTTTAACGCAAAAAAGGCTTCCTGATTTTCAGGAAGCCTTTTTTGCGTTAATGGCTTGTCAGGGCATAATGCCTTGCGGCCCATTATCAGGTAAAAATTAACTTTACGCAGGCTATTCCTACACCGAAAGCCAGCATATACCGGAGCGTTGGAACGTTAAAGTGACGGCTCCCCAGATACCCGCCCAAAACACCTCCAGCAAAAGCGGCACCAATCCAGCCATACAGGGTTGGGTCGGGTGAGTAGCCTTTGCTCCATAGGCCAAACAGGCCCGATAGGGAGTTGACAAAAATAAACAGAGCCGATGTAGCGGCAATTTCTTTTAGCCCGGCCCATCGGAAAAGGAGCATCAGCGGACTCAGGATAATGCCCCCACCCATACCAATCATACCGGATAACAGCCCAATGATGCCACCCGTTAGTAGCCCTCCACCCAACGGAATGGGTCGCGTTTCCTCTTCCCGGCCCCGGACTGTCCAGAGCAGCCGAATCACCACCAACAGCAAACAAACCGCCAGCAGTTGTCGGTATAACGTGTCACTCAGGGGTATGCGGGCACCCAGAAAGGCCAGGGGAATACTCGCTACAGCAAAGGGCCAGAACGTATGCCATCGAAAGTACCCAGCCCGGTAAAACTGTATAAATGAGATGGTTGACACGAACAGATTCAGGATCAACGCCGACGGTTTGGCTAATGCGGGGGCAATGCCGAATAGGGCCATGGTGGCTAAATAACCGCTGGCTCCCCCGTGCCCAACGGAAGCATAAACAAACCCAACAACGAATAGGCAAATCAAAAAAGCGAAAGAGTAATCCATAAAACGTGAGCTTTGGACTAAATCAATGTAGACTACCAACGCATTTGCACCGTTAGTATCCACCAATAAAGCGTTATTTTCGACAAAAGTTGACGGAATCGATTATGAATTCAACAAAAGTTCATGTGTTCTTTGTCTATTTCCTGATCGGGCTTGTTTCGGTTACCCAGGCCCAGTTACCGCTGCGTGGCACGCGCTGGAAGGGCGTGCCGCTGGCACCCAAGGCTGGTCAGCTTACCATGACGTTTCAACGGGATACATTACTTATCGTACCAGCAAGTAAGCCCGAATTCCTTGAAGTCCTGCGGTATCAGCAACAGGGTGATACGCTTGCGCTACAGAACATTTCGGGCCAGAGCACCTGCGGCAGCAACATAACGGGTTTATACAAAATCGTTTATACAACTAATGGCGAGAGCCTGACCCTGCAATCCATATCAGATGATTGCCCGGAACGGCAAAAAATCATTGTGTCAAAAGCCCCGTTCGTCCGTCAGCGATCGTCGTTAAATCAGCCTCCGCGCAACTGGCCTTACCTTGATCCCACAGCCGATTCGATAGCGGGTATTAGCCTTTATCGGGCCTACGACTTATTGAAAAATCGAACGTCGGTTCCCGTGATCGTAGGCGTACTGGATTCGGGCGTTGATATCAGCCACGAGGATTTACGCGATGTGATCTGGGTAAATTCAGCTGAGCGGCCCGGTAACCAAATCGACGACGACAAAAATGGCTATACCGATGACCTGAACGGTTGGAATTTTATGGGCGCTAAAGATGGGACGACCTATGAGTACGACCAGCCCGAAATTACCCAAACGTATGTACTCCTCCGAAATAAATACGACAAGGCAAATCCGGCCACACTTAGCCCGTCAGAAAAACGACAATACGCTACCTATCAAACGGCAAAAAAGCAGTTTCTGAAACGTTACGCGGTCGACCAGCCCAAACGAATGGCCTTTGCCGACACCGTGAAATTCTGGACGGTAGCTCGCCAGATTGCCGCCAACTTACCAGATTCGACAACCTCACAGGCCGCAATTCGCCAGGTTGATCTGGGAACTGATTCTGTAGCCATTGCAGTCAAAACTATTTTGGCTGATGGGTATTTTCCTCAGTATGGGCCGTTTTCCTATTACACGCTCCTGGTTCGCCGGAACTGGGGCCGGTTTCGGCAAATAATGGGTAGTGAAGCCACCATTGCCTATAATCCGGATTATAACGCGCGTATAGCCGTGGGCGACAACCCCGCAAATCCAACCGAACGCTACTACGGAAGCCCCCGAATGACCATCGGTGAGTCGCGGCAACTGGCCATGCACGGCAGTCACGTAGCCGGAATTATTGCGGCCAAACGAGGCAATGGTCGAGGTATCGATGGCGTGGCCGACAACGTTCGAATTATGCCCGTTTCTGTGGTGCCTGCCAATGGCGATGAGCGCGATAAAGATGTGGCCAATGGAATTCGGTATGCCGTTGAAAACGGAGCCAAAGTGATCAATATGAGTTTTGGCAAGCGACTATCCCCATTTAAAGAGCAAGTCGATGCCGCCATCCGATTTGCGGAAGAACATGATGTATTGATCGTGCACGCGGCAGGCAACAATGGCGAAAACTCCGACTCGCTTCCGGCGTACCCATCGGCCCGGTACGAGAATGGCAAAACGGCCCAAAATGTGCTGGTCGTCGGAAACAGCACCTGGCGCGTTGGTGAAGGGCTAGCCAGTCGGTCATCGAACTTCGGACCGCAAACCGTAGATATTTTCGCACCCGGCACGGAAATTCTGTCGACGCTGCCCCACAACGAGTACGCCAGTTTTTCGGGCACCAGCATGGCAGCACCCATGACAGCCGGTGTAGCCGCTTTGCTACGGTCCTACTTCCCGAAGCTGACGGCGGTTCAGGTCAAGGACATATTGCTTAGAAGCAGTTACAAACCCGATGTTCAGGTACGTAAGCCAGGTCGGTCAGGGCAGATGACAGCGTTCAAAAACCTGAGTCAGTCAGGTGGATTGCTCAACGCATATGAAGCCGTAAAGCTGGTTCTGTCGGAACTACCCGGCGGCCCGGCAAAGTTCAGGTGATTTGTACGTTGACCCGCTAATTTTCTAGTCTGTATCCTTGCTGACTACAGACTAGAAAATAAAATGGCCTGTGAGGACACAGGCCATGAAGAATTCTCTACGAATTTAAGCCATACGGAAGCTATAATGTCTTCACAAAAATTCCGTCGGGCGGTTCATATTACCACGCAGCCTCCCGCTTATCGTGCCAGAACTTACCGGTTTCAGACTGAGGAGCCTCCGAAGCTAACC
Organism: Spirosoma humi; assembly: GCF_054776575.1. Lineage (NCBI taxonomy): Bacteria > Pseudomonadati > Bacteroidota > Cytophagia > Cytophagales > Cytophagaceae > Spirosoma > Spirosoma humi. Next base: position 390,599 of record NZ_BAAHBR010000017.1, on the reverse strand, counting down.
ACACAACTGTTTCGGCTCCCTTCTCGACAGGTCGGCTGGCACTGGGGCCACCCATATCAGTACGCACCCAACCTGGATCGACACAGTTGACAGCAATATTCTGTCCGTTCAGGGCTCCCGCAAATTGCTTTGTTACGGCATTGAGCGCTGTTTTAGAAATGCTATAGGCGGGCGCATACGTACTCATACCCGCTAACGAGCCAGCCCCACTCGACACATTGATGATTCGGGCGCCAACACGGCTTTTCTGCAGATGTTCCAGGAAATACTGAATGACCATAATTGGCCCGGAAACATTGGTTTTCAATGTCCGATCCAGCATTTCCGGATTCAAGTCTATAATATTTTCACCGTGATCTTCCAGAACGGCCGCGTTGTTGATCAATACATCCAGGTGATCGGCTTTTTGGGATAGGGTGCCACAGGCCGTCCGAATACTAACCGGATCTGTTACATCAAGTTGAATGAACGTTGCCTCATAACCTTGGTGGCAAAGCTCTTCGGCGGTTTCCCGCCCTTTCGTTATATCGCGGGAACCGATAAAAACGGCAAACCCACGCTGGGCTAATTGCCGGGCAATTTCTTTACCAATTCCTTTATTGGCTCCTGTAATGAGGGCCGTGCGCTGGTGTTCCGTTTTCATAGTTACTGATTTACTATCCTTTACTTACTCCGCTTCCGGGTAAAATGTTTGCAAACATAACCGTATCCTCAAACAGATTACCGTTTCCTAAGTGCTGTTAGATAAATTAGTAGATTAGCGGTTAATCTTACACAGTCAATTTCTAATGAAGTATTTAATGAAATCGATTTTTTGCTTTTGGGCACTTACCATTCTGCCGGTTGGACTATCCATCGCACAGAATACCTCAACAACGCCGACCAGTACAACCACATCGGGCAGTACAAACCGCATGCAGGACCTGTACGATGAACATCATGGTATTAACCGAAAAAAAGCAGCGACAACCAATGCGCCTGCTGTTTCGCCATCCGAAAAGTCAGCCGGTGATCAGTCAACAAGGGGGATGAGTAAGTCGAGCCAGGAAGCTATAAATGGTAGCACATCCCGCACCCGAATTGGGATTCGGGGCGGTGTAACGTATCCGTTCTTTACGGAAAAAGCGGTAGGGATCGATCCAGCCCTGGGCTTTGTGGGCGGACTAACGCTTAATTTTGGCACCCGGACGGTATCATTTCAGCCGGAAGTCAACTATAGTCGATATAGCCAAAAAGCGACGTTACCCGGCTTTACTGTCAAGCGCGCTACTGATTTCCTGGAAGTGCCGCTATTTCTAAAAATCTCTTCAGGAACCTATGCGGGAAACCGCTTCTTTCTGAATGTAGGGCCTTATGCCTCCTACGTCATGAGCGCCAGCGAAGATGGCAAGAAAATATCACTTGATGGGGCCAAAGGGCGATTTGGTTTTGGCGCAGCAGCCGGTGTTGGCGCAGCCATAAAAGCTGGCCCCGGGCATGTTACGATTGAGGTCAGAGGTCTGTATTCGCTGGGTGATACAGACAATGGCTTCAATACCGATTCAAAAACAATTCTTGGGCAAGGAACGCTCGGTTATATATTCCCCCTGGGTGGCCGGTAAACAACAACATTTCTCATAGAGTGGGTTTTAAAATGGCGACGGCCGGTTGGTCGTCGCCATTTTTGTTTTTACCCGAAACCGGCCTAATCGCTCAGCTTTGCGTCCAAATCTTCCGCCGGTCCGTCGCTTCCTGCGACGCTACAGGCCGTTTGCTATTGGTATTATGCGTACGAATCAAATCCGTTAGCTTATACAAATTCCATACTTTTAGTCCATAAGTCAGCAGCCCGTTTCTTTGTCAGATCATTGTGCTTCACCAGCTTGGGTCTCGAATCAGCAAAGAAGCCACCCGAGCCACCCCCTTTTCCATCCGTTCCGGTCAGTGCAGCTAGTGGAGCCGTAGCCAGATAGACGGATGTTTCGGCTCCTTGCTCCGGCGTTCGCATAAAGGGACGCGCCAGGCCCATGAGCAAGCTAAATCCGCCCGTAAAATTGCTACCGAAACCTGACTTGACCACGCCTGGGTGTAAGGCATAAGCCGTAATACCAAAATCGGCATAGCGGGTTGCCAGCTCTTTTGTGAATAGTATATTGGCCAGTTTCCCATCGCCATACGCCGACAGAACAGACAGCTTTTTATCCTGCCGAAAGAAACGGGATGCATTCCCCAGGACATAGGCAGCGGACGATAGGTTAATGACACGAGCTTCGCCGGATGCCTTGAGCAAGTCCAACAAGTAATACGTCAATATAAAATGCCCTAGGTGATTGGCATAGAATGACTTCTCGACGTTATCGACAAACTCGATTCGATCTGGCGAGTAGCCCGCATTATTGATCAGCACATCCAGCGTTTGGTGATTACGCTTGATCTGCGCGGCCGCCCGACGAATCGAGCCAGCATCGGTCAGATCGGCCAGCAGGAGTTCAACCGTCACAGCTGGCTTTATCCGTTGCAGACTATTCAGAGCCTCCTCCCCTTTCTCCTGATTGCGGCAAAGTAAAATCAGGTTGAATCCCCGCCGGGCCAGCGCCTTCGCCGTTGCCAGGCCAATACCTACGTTTGCTCCTGTAATCAACGCCGTTTTCATGACCAGCTGCTTATGAATGATTGCCCGCAGAAAAATAAACAAAACCGGGCAGAATAGTCAGCGTATAACTATTCTGCCCGGTTTTATTAAAAAAGAGATAAGGCAATAAATTGATTATGAGTAAGCTAGAGGCACTCTAACAATTCACTTTAGAACATCAGTTTCCAACCATTGAAGAACAGGTCTTTTCCTGGCTGACCCGACCAATGATGCTGATTGGCAGGTTCCTGAACCTCGTGTTGAGTAGCGTCTTTTTGCACAACAATGGTCGAAATACCTTTTTTAGCCAATGAGCGGCAAATGTCTTTCGTAGTTTCCGTCGCATTACTGCTGACTAGTCCGATGGTATCTTCGTTCGTTTTCATGGCTTTTGGTTTGTTGTATGTGCAAACAATATTTCGAGTAAATTTTTTTGCGGCCTAGCCCAATGCCTGGGCCGCTTTGAACACCTGTTGCGTTAACCGGCAAACGTCCGTTTCCCCAATCAACTCCGAGTAGTGTTTTCCTACCCGATCCCAGGCTTCGGCAATTTCCGGTTGAAGGGCTATGCCCTCGGTTGTTGGGTAAATCAGCGTTTTCTTTCCTTCCGACTCCCGCCGGACCAACTGTTTCTGCTCCAGTTTTTCGACCAGCCGCGTAATTGTCGATGGCGTTAAATAGAGCGTTTCACTTAGTTCGGACGGTGTTATGCCCGGCTGACCCACTACTTCACATAACATGTATGCGTGAGAATAGCACATGCCAAATCGGCCAAACTCCTCGTCGCCAATGGCCGTAATCGCTCTTGATAGTGCATTGGCTGAAAACAGCAGACAGGCACTGAAGCGTGTTACGGATTTTTCTTCATCGGCTAGGATAACTGTTTTTTCGTCCGTCATTACGTCCTTCTAAAAGTATGATACAAAGATAAGGCGCCATATTTGTATGTGCAAACAAGAATTAAAAAAAATTGTAAATATATACTCTATGGGTGATCCACATCAGAGAATACACCCTGACTACAAGCCACTTATGAACTAGTACTTACAACTCACTGATTTTTTATTTTCTTGGCAAATGAATTTCTGCCATCATGCAGCGGGCAGACCCGCCCCCATTGCCTTCAATTATGGACAAGTCGAAGTGAAAAAGGGTGGCATAATCATCCAAGAGATCGATCTGCTTGGGCGTTAGGGATTCATGAGCCCGTGTAGACATAACCAGCAATTTCTGGCCTTTCTGGGTTTGTACCATAAGCATGTTGCCGGCAAAACTGGCCATTTGCTCCAGCGAAATATCGATGACGCGCTTCTTTAACTTCTCCAGTTCCTGACGTACCATAAGCCGCTCGTCGGGATCGCTTATAGCGGCCAGACAGACCACGGCAAAGGTATCGGCAATGCACATAAGCACATTGGTATGGTAAACAGCTTTTCCGCTCGCATCTGCCGAGTGGAACGACACGGTTCGGTAGCCGGTCTGCTTGCTGAACTCAGCCAACACATCGGGGTGTGTTCGGGGGGAAAGGCTGGCGAAAGCAACGCGGTTCATCCGGTCAAGGACCAAGCTACCGGTTCCTTCCAGAAATTTACCTTCCTGTTCAAAATGAGTGAGATCAACGACTTTAGCCACATGATACTGTTTGGCCAGATCGTCAATTATATCCTGCCGACGTTCGAGCCGTCGGTTTTCGGCCTGCATGGGATAGAGTACAACCGTTCCGCTGGCATGAAAGGAAACCCAGTTGTTGGGAAAGATTGAGTCGGGTGTATACGGCTCAGCCGTATCGTCATAGATCAGTATGTCTACACCCATGGCCCGGAGTTGCCCGGCCATTTCATCGAATTCACGCCGGGCATCTTCCTGGGCTATATCCTTTGTTTGGGTAGCCAGTTTAATATCCTGAAACGCATTCGATTCGGCGGTTTCGGCATTAAAACCAAAATTAACCGGACGAATCATCAAGATTCGGGAAGTAGCCTGTGATTGCATATACGGATTAGTAAGTGAGTAGGAATTGTAAAGCCCATGAGGCCAAATCTTCCGCAAATTAGCACCTGGTTGTCATTTTGACAATGATTTTCGGACGACCCGTACCATCTCTAAAACGCCCTTAACCGCTTCCCCAACGCCTTCCCTCACACCTCCTCCCGAAAGAGCGGTAAGCTCATGCAGTGGGAGCCGCCCCTCGCCCGGCTCAATTCGGCCGATGGCATCATGATAAAGGTGTTTTCGATGGTGTCGGGAGAGGATTCGCCCGCTTCAAAGCGGGCCAAGAGTTTGGCCGCGCCAATCACCTCGAAACCCGCCTTTCGGAACGCATCGGCCGTTTTCTCATTCCGGTCGTACCCAACCACAACGCCATCCTTTAGCGCCAGCAGATTGCACGAATCCGTCCATTGCTCACGGGTACCAAAAGGAAACTCGTTATTCCCGGAATAGATAAACTGAACTGGTTCGGTGGCACCGAGTTCGTTCTTGCTGATATCGATTAGCAGATCTTCGAGGTTTTCGATTTCGATGGGTTTGTGTTCCTGGCCTCTACTGAACTGCATAATTTTCATATCCTCTGATACATCTTTCGGGGCAAAAAAGTGGATAACGTCACGTTTTTTGGTTTCATCGCCCGTACGAGCCAACGAGCCAAGCAATACCCATATGTTTCGCTTCACTTGGGTGAAAACGGTATCGATGTGCATGTAGTCGCGCTTTTTGGGAATTTGAAGAATGGTAACCTTATCAACTACATTCTTGCTGAATACGAGCCGCATCACCTGCTGAGCCGCGTATAACGTGGTTCGTTCACTAACCCCGACAATCAGATGCCGCTTACTGATCATCATGACATCGCCCCCTTCGAGGGTTGTGCGCGTAACATCACGCATGGTGTCCGCATCTGGGAGCAAAAAAGCGTGCTCATTATCAGGAATTTCCAGTACTTTATCCTGATAATCAACAAAGAGCGGATGATTGAAGAAAATGTATTGTGCCAGCAGCGCTTCGCGGGTACGAGCCAGTTTTGCGGGTTTATTGAGCAGAATATGGTCGTTGATAACAATACCGATGTCCCGCGTAAAAATAAAGTTGGGCAGGGGCGCAAACAGCATCGTCAAGTCGGGAAGCGAACCGGAAATCATGATTTTCGCCAGTTCGACAGGCTCGAATTGGCTCAACTGCTGCTGGGTTCGAAACGACGTGCGCTCGATACCACATATGGCGGCAATCAGACGGGTTCGGATAACGTCGTTCGCCAGAATATCGGAGAGCAGGCATTGAATATCGATGACCTTATCCGATTTAAAATAATCGGCATGGTCGGGCTTAAAAAATGACCGGTCTGCATCGGGTCCGAGGTCTGCTATTTTCCCCTTCACTTTGTCGGGGTCCAGAAAATATAACAGAAGCTTAACGTAATAATCGTACTCATCACGGCGCATCATATCCAGGTGTACGATGTCTTCAAAGAGCCAGTCCTGCGCCTTCGACGGTACCACTTTGCCCAAACCCCGATCGGGGCTGTGGATAAGCAACCGCTTTAATGTACCAATTTCCGATGATACATGGATGCGTGCGGAACGCTGAGCCTGCGTATCGTCATGTGTAGTCGCTAACGCGGCAGCAACATTATTGTCTCCATTCTCCATAGGTGTATCTTACATAAAAGCCAGTAATAGACTGGACGTGCAAGGTACTTGTTTGAGTCAGGAAATAAAAAGCGCTTGTATACCACATTAGTTAGGCAGAAATATGTGCCTACATTTACACATTATGTAAATTTAAACAAAACCATAATACCTCTTTTCACTAAATACAGTTTACTACAATTCACCATATAATATATTTAGTAAATACCGGGGTCTAGTTTTCATGAATACTGGCACACAGTTTGAGTGGGGGTACGCATGGCGCAATTTCATACTGCGCTATACATAGCTTTCATGAACATACACATCAATAAGGTTAGGTCATCCAAACGCATAAGCTTTTCAGCGAAGGATGACCGGCACCGAACTGGTCTTTATAAAACGGCTGGACCGGCTTTGTTCCCGAAGAGGCTATTACTTTTTTTTAGCCTGTTGATAAGCCTGCATAAGGTAGCGGTTGCCCAAACCACGACGCCGAAGTCTGTTAACCTGACAAATTTCGCTGACAAGTCGCAAGCCACCCAAGGACAGACGATCACCCACACGCTAGTCATTACAAACACGGGCACAACTACCGCAAGCGGGCTTATTGTTCGCGATTCGTTATCTACCGGTCTTCGCTACTTAATCAATACAGCCCACACTCCTGCCGGAACTATATTTACGGTTGGCGTCCCCAGCAGTACCTGGTCGGTACCCTCGTTAAGCGCTGGGCAAAGTTTAAGCTTAACCTATCAGGCGGTAGCGGATAGTTCAGGGGTATTGTATAGTATAGCCACCATACCCGGCGATACGGCAGTCTCTTGCACCTCTATCCCCGTTACTGTTTGTAAGGGCGATACGTATCTTTTTCAATTAACCGGCCCTGCCGGACGAAGCAGCTACCGATGGTTCAAGGATGGTACAGCGATGACCAGTCAAACCACCCGCGTGCTGAACGTAACCGCACCAGGCAGCTATAGTCTGGCTATTGATGGTACGGCCGGTAAATGCCCAGACTTTTCCATTTGTCCTTTTATTATCGAGGAATATGCCTTACCTGCTTTTCAGGTCAGTGCCGTATCGGCAAGCTGTTCGGGCTCAACACCTCAGTCCGATGGGCAATTAAAATTGACTGGCTTCAGTGCGACCGATACCTACCAGTATTCTGAAGGAATAGCCTTCAACCCGTCTACTTCGTTAGTCGGAACGCCGACTGCGATTCCGGCCGACGGTCTGATTGCATCGAATCTACAGAATCCGATAACGGACAAAACCTATACCGTCCGGGTTTACAATGCATCGGGTTGTTATGTCGAGAAAACAGTGACACTTGTTCCCGCCCCTTGCTGCAGTCTGGCCGCCACAGCGAGCCCAGGTGCCTGTGATTTAGTGACAAATACGTTTTCTAATACAGTGGTGGTTACACTCGTAAATCCCACAAGCGGTATACTTACCCTAACGGATGGACCACGCAGCCAGACAATGGCCACAACGGGCAGTACAACGTTTACGGCGGTCTTTGCCGACAGTCCATCAGATGGGAATTCCCATACCGTACTAGCTAGTCTGTCAGGTTGTTCTACCTACACGGCCACATACACCGCACCGGCCTCCTGCTCCGTGGCTCCAGCTTTGCCTACCTTAACGTTGAGCGTAACAGATCCCGGCACTTGCGACCCTGGGAGCAATCTTTACACATCGACGGGTGTCATTACCCTTTCGAACGCCCCAGAAGGCGTGGCCACGGTAACCGATGGAATGATCACTACATCCATTTCGGTTAGTGCGGGATCGACCTTCCTTCCCTATAGCCTGACCGGTTTACCAAGCGGTTCAGGCGTGCATCGGGTAACGGTCAGTTTTGCCAGCCAATCTGCCAGCACAACGTATACGGCTCCTGAATCCTGTACCATTGCCGCGCTGGCTCCTGCGGTTCTCGTCCTGGAGCAAGTGGTCGATAAGTCGAGAGCGAAAATTGGTGAACTGATCAGCTATACCGTCGTGCTTACCAACACAGGCGCTAGTCCATCAGCTGAAACAACTGTCCAATTAGCAAAAACGGCCGGTTTGGCTTACGTAATTAACTCGGCGACTCCACCGGCGGGTACTGTTTTTAGTCCGGGGCCCTTATCCAGTAGTTGGACAGTAGCCTCGCTTAGCGCCGGTCAACGGGTAAGCCTGACCTTTCAGGCAGAAGCAGACAGCGTGGGGATTCTTCAAAACACGGCGACCATCCCCGGTGATACCGTCAAGGTGTGTACCTCCGTTCCAGTCAAGGTGTGTGGGAAAGAAAACTACCTATTCAGACTAACTGCCAGTCCCGGCCGCAGTCAATATCAATGGATGCGTACCTTCCAGGGGGTAACCACCGAACTAACCAGCTTTACAACCAATGTACTCGACGTGACCCAGCCGGGTGAGTACAAGCTGACGGCTACGAATCAAACAGGTCAGTGTCCCGATTTTAGCTGTTGCCCTTTCATTGTCGAGCAGGACAGCCTACCCACCTTTCAGGCAAAAGCCTTTTCGGCTTCCTGCGTGAGCAACAAGCCACAGGCCAATGGGCAATTGGTGATCAGTGGTTTCCAGCCTACCAACACCTACCAGTATGCTCTAGGGGCCAGTTTCGATGAGGCTATGTCCTTGTCGGGCGCAACCAAAGCCATTCCGGAAAATGGGATCCTGACAAGTACACTCCCTAATCCAACTGTAGCGCAAGCCTACACAATACGGATTTACAATGAATCGGGTTGCTATCGGGATATGACAGCGATCCTGTCCCCTACAGCTTGTGGTTGTCCGGCGGCAGCGTGCACGCCCTTGCTGCTTACTCAAACGAAACGGGTCAGGCGCATTGGCGACCCACGCTGATTGATGCCTACGGCTTAGCGGACCTCAGCGCTGCTCTTTTACAGGAAGGCAATGGGGACAAAAACTCCTGTTGTGTGCTGACCAGAACGGTTTTAGGCAGCACACAACAGGAGTTTTTTGATTATCAACGAATAAGCCAAATGCAGGCCAACTTTTAACTACCTGATTTTGTTATCAAACAGCGCAGATGCCATTTCATCTGTTAACTTTGCGGCTTTATTTAGCGCTGTCACGATACAACCTATTATGTTATCCATCAGTAATTTACATGCCTCAATCGGCGAAAAAGAAATATTAAGAGGCCTCAACCTGCAAGTCAACGCCGGTGAGGTTCACGCTATTATGGGCCCCAACGGTGCTGGCAAAAGCACATTGGCATCGGTCCTGGCAGGTCGTGAAGACTATGACGTAACGGGCGGCAGCGTGGTATTTGATGGCAAAGACTTATTAGATATGGCGCCTGAAGATCGGGCAGCCGAAGGTATTTTCCTGGCATTCCAGTACCCGATCGAGATTCCGGGCGTCAGTACAACCAACTTTCTAAAAACAGCGCTCAACGAAATTCGTAAGTATCGCGGTCAGGAATCACTTGATGCCGTTCAGTTCCTGAAGTTGATGAAAGAGAAGATGAAACTTGTCAACATCGACCAGTCACTGCTCAGCCGCTCCCTGAACGAAGGATTTTCGGGAGGAGAGAAAAAACGAAACGAGATCTTCCAGATGGCGATGCTCGAACCGAAACTGGCGATTCTTGACGAAACAGATTCGGGCCTGGACATCGACGCATTACGGATTGTGGCCGATGGTGTGAATAAACTTCGCTCACCCGAACGGTCAACCATCGTCGTAACGCACTATCAGCGCTTGCTGGATTATATCGTGCCCGATTACGTGCACGTATTATATAAAGGTCGTATTGTTAAGTCGGGGCCGAAAGAATTAGCCCTTGAACTGGAAGAAAAAGGATACGACTGGATCAAGGCGGAAGCCGAAGCAGCATAAATTCAGTGAAGAATAAAGCGTTAAGAGTACAGTCTACGCTTCATCCTTCACTCTTTACTGAAAAAAAATGACTCCCTCTTACGCATCATATAACGATTTTAAAGAGCAGCTGTTGGCGTCTTTTCGAGACAACGAGGAGCGCATGAACGGCGAGCGAAAATCGCCGTTACACCAGCTTCGACGGTCGGCTCTGAAACAGTTTGAGCAACTGGGATTCCCGACGATTCGGCACGAAGAGTGGAAATACTCGAACGTGAATGGTCTGCTCAAGGAAGAATTTGGCCTCGATACTACGTCTACGCTGACGGCAGACGATCTGAGTCCACTTGAAATACCGAATCTCGACGGTAACATTCTGTATTTCATCAACGGTATTTATCATCCTGAACTATCGCGCATCGTTAGTCCAACCGATCAGGTAAACATCACGAGTTTTGCCGAAGCCATAAAAACAGATGCTGATTTTATGGGCTCGCACTTTGCCAGCTATGCCGATTATCAGGAAAGCGCATTTACGGCTCTGAATACCGCTATGGCCAGCGATGGCGTTGTGATCCGGGTTCCTGATAACGTTACGGTCGAACAGCCCATCATCCTGCGTTTTATCACCGATACTCGGGAGAAAAACATCGCGTCGCAGCCCCGCAACCTCGTCGTCATTGGCAAGAATGCCGAAGTCATGATGGCTGAATCGTTCCGGACGCTGGGTGCGAAAACCAGTTTTGTCAATGTTGTAACGGAGATCGTACTCGCTCGTGATGCCCGGATGCAATACTATAAAGTGCTGAACGAAACCGAAAAAGCATTTCATATCGGTACCACCCAGGTGAGCCAGGCCGACAACAGCCATTTTTACTCGGCATCGATCACGCTTAACGGCAGCTTCGTCCGGAACAACCTGAACATTGTGCTAAACGGCCAGCACGCCGAAGCGTTTATGTATGGGTTGTACATGCCGAACGGCCGACAACACGTAGATAACCACACCCTTGTAGACCACGCCATGCCGAATTCGTACAGCAATGAACTCTACAAAGGGATTCTGGACGATAACAGTACGGGCGTTTTCAACGGTAAAATCTTTGTTCGCCCCGATGCGCAAAAGACCAACGCTTACCAGTCCTGCAAAAACGTAGTGCTATCGCCGGGGGCTTCGATGAACACCAAGCCGCAGTTGGAAATTTATGCCGACGACGTCAAATGTTCGCACGGCACCACGACCGGCCAGCTCAACGACGAAGCCTTGTTTTACATGCGTTCACGGGGTATTCCAAAAGATGAAGCCCGGACCTTACTGCTCTACGCTTTCTCGCAGGATGTGCTGAGCCAGATCAAAATCGACCCTATCCGTACGTATCTGGAAGGAGTTGTGCGGGAGAAGCTAACGAAGTAAGTCTGTTACCTATTGGTTCTGCGGTGTCGGGTTCTTAAACCCGACACCTTTTTTATTTCCCATGCGACTTTTCCACCTGTTTATCTGCCTGCTACTCACCTGCTGCACTTACGCACAACAGGTACAGTTTTCCTTCGAAGGCGACTCGATCACAATGCCGTTTGTTCATGATAGTCTGCGGGGCATTTCAGGTCTTGAGATTGTTCGGGGCACTGGCGAGTGGCATCTGGTAAGCGACCGGGGCTGGCACTTCACCTTTTCGAACATCAGAACCATCCGTGATTTGGGCGATAGCACCCGCCTGTCAGCAGCACAAAAGACACCGTACTGGCTTGAAAGTGTTCGGTTTAACGCACAGACCGGCACCTACTTCTGGACCGATGAACACGAGTATGTGACATCTGTCCACTACGGCCAGACAATACGGGACAGTGCGGCAAACGTTCTCCTGAAAATACCACTGCCCAGCCCGAATAAAGGGCTCGAAGGATTGGCCTTAACACCGTCTGGGGTACTTTGGATTGCCCCCGAAGCGGGCTGGGAGGGCGAAACTCGTATGAGTCAGGACACAATCACTTTTTTTCGATACCCAAATCCGCTCGCGTTGGATCCGATGGTGGAGCGGTACACCTACCCTATCAACCGCTGCCCCTTCGCGCAGGGCGAAGAACGCGTTGGTGGCATTTCGGAAATTGTAGCGGTTGACTCGGCACGCCTGCTGGTACTGGAGCGATGTTACGATGCCGCCCAAAAACGTGTGATGGCCAATCTGTATCTGGCAACGCCCGATCCGGTAACGCATACGCTGCGCAAAGAACTGGCTTTCGACTTTAATCGTCAGTTTCCAGGCACCGTCTGTAATCTGGAAGCTATGGCCTGGCTCGACGACCAACACCAGACGCTGGTGGTGATGGCCGACGATAACTTTCGTCGCAACAAAACCCTTCGCAATCAGGTCATCGTTTTAAAAAGACGGTAACATTTATACGAACCTAACGGCCCTTTGTTTGCGTTTTAAGAGTAACCTTTGGGTGAATGATTCAATCCATTCAGCCTCTTTTCGATACGAACACGATATGCAATCAGCGATAGAAACTACCCTCGATATTCAGCAGATACGCCGGGATTTCCCCATACTTGATCAACAGGTAAACGGCCGCCCGCTGGTTTATTTCGATAACGCAGCGACGACCCAAAAACCAACGGCGGTAATCAATGCCCTGACGGATTATTATGAGGGATATAATGCCAATATCCACCGGGGCATTCACTACCTGGCCGAGAAAGCGACAGCCGCCTTTGAAGCCTCCCGACGGGCCATGCAGGCGTTTCTTAATGCCAAGCACTGGCAGGAGATCATTTTCACTTACGGCACCACCGATGGCATCAACCTGGTAGCCCAGAGTTACGGACGCCGGTTTCTGAAAGAAGGTGATGAGATCATCATCTCGACCATGGAGCACCATTCCAACATCGTGCCCTGGCAAATGCTGTGCGAAGAAAAAGGCTGTATTCTGAAGGTTATTCCGGTAAACGATGCGGGGGAGCTGATTCTGGACGAATACGAAAAACTACTGACGGAGCGTACTAAGTTCGTCTCCTGTGTTCACGTGTCTAACTCACTCGGAACGATAAACCCCGTCAAAACGATCATCGACAAGGCGCACGAGGTTGGTGCCGTTGTGTTGATTGACGGTGCACAAGCCAGCGCCCACCTTGATCTCGATGTTCAGGCTCTGGACGCCGACTTTTATGCGTTGTCGGCTCACAAGCTGTATGGACCAACGGGTATGGGCGTTTTATACGGTAAAAAAGAAATCCTTGATTCAATGCCTCCCTACCGGGGCGGTGGTGAGATGATCAAGGAAGTAACCTTTGCCCAAACGACCTACAATGAGATCCCCTATAAATTTGAAGCGGGAACACCCAATATTGCCGATGTCGTTGCCGTCAAAACGGCCCTTGAATACATGGCCGGCTTGGGTAAAGAGAACATGGCTGCCCACGAAAACGATCTGCTCCAGTACGCTACCGAACAGCTAAGCGAGCTGGATGGGTTGCGCATTATTGGCCAGGCCAAACATAAAATTGGCGTCATCTCCTTTGTGCTGGATGGTATTCACCACCAGGATACGGGCGTTATTCTGGACCAGCAGGGCATCGCCGTTCGGACGGGGCACCACTGCACCCAGCCACTTATGCAACGCTTCGGTATTGCCGGAACTACGCGGGCGTCATTTGCGGTTTATAACACCAGAGACGAGGTCGACAAGCTTGTAACAGGCTTGCGACGGGTTCAGAAAATGATGTCGTGACAGAGCATAAACCATTTGTATTATGATTAGTACTGCTGCTATTATCGAGTCATTCCGTCAGCTACCGGAAAAAATATCGCTTGACGAAGCTGTCGAACGACTTATTATTCTTGACCGGTACGAACGGGCTATGGACGAAATGGGCCAGGATAAAGGACATAAAAATGAGAATGTCATGCGTGAAATGAACGAATGGATACAGGCACGCCGATAATCTGGACAGATGAAGCCAAAGAAGATTTACGAGACATACTTCATTATCTATTAAGGTCATCGTCCGTTTACGCCGAAAATTGGTCGAATGACTTAACAAAGAAGTTAGTTTTACTGGAGTCTTTCCCTGAAACGGGCCGTAGAGTTCCAGAAAAAGAACTAAGTCATCTGAGGGAAATGTTGATCGGAAATTATCGACTTCTGTACATTTACCTGCACGATGCGATAACAATAATAGGTGTACGGCATCAGGCTAGCCAGTTAGGTAAACTTTAAGCATGACTATTAACGAGAAGCAGGACGAGATTATTGAGGAATTTGACTTGTTCGATGACCAACTCGACAAGACGCAATACATTATTGATTTGGGTAAAAAGCTACCGCCAATGCCCGAATCGCTTAAAACCGATGAGAACCGGATTATGGGTTGTCAGTCAAAAGTTTGGGTTGACGCTGAACTGAAAGACGGCAAACTTTATTTCTATGGAGATAGCGAACCGACAGCCCAGATTTCCAAAGGATTAGTTGGTCTCCTGATTCGGGTTCTGTCGGGCGAAAAACCCGAAGACATTGCCAATACCGACTTGTACTTTATTCCGCAGGTTGGGATGGGGAACCTGATTACATCGCTACGGGCTGGTGGCCTGGCGTCGATGATTGAGCGCATGAAAGCATTCGGTCGCGCCTACATGGAAAAAACTGTTTAACAATAGTCATGACAGACGAAGCATTAAAAGAACAAGTTGTACTGGCTCTGAAGGGTGTCTACGACCCCGAGATTCCGGTGGATGTGTATGAGCTTGGTCTCATTTACGACATCAAAATATTTCCGGTCAACAATGTGTATATCCTGATGACGCTAACCTCTCCGTCGTGCCCATCAGCAGGTTCCATTCCGGCTGAAATTGAAGAGAAAGTGCGGGCTATAGATGGAGTCAGCGATGTAAGTGTTGAACTGACGTTCGATCCACCGTATTCAACCGAGCTGATGTCCGAAGTAGCAAAACTGGAACTTGGCTTCATGTAAACAATCAGTCGTAAGCCATTCACGATTATAGACTTACGACTTACTACCTTACGACTAAATTTAACCAATTATGTATCCTCCTCATTTGCTTATCCCCATGCGGGAAGACCTGACAAGTGTCGGGTTTGAAGAACTGACCACTGCTGAAGACGTAGTGGACACGATGGAAAACACGCAGGGCACCATGCTTGTCGTGGTGAACTCAGTTTGTGGCTGTGCAGCCGGTGCTGCTCGCCCTGGTGTAAAAGCTGCTCTGGCCGCCAGTCCGGTGAAACCAGACAAAATGGTGTCGGTTTTTGCGGGTGGCGACCTGGAAGCTACCGCGAAAATGCGGGAGTATTTGCTTCCTTACCCGCCATCATCGCCAGCCATTGGCATTTTTAAGGACGGTGATCTGGTGCATTTCATCGAGCGGCACCACATCGAGGGTCGTTCGGCGCAAATGATTGCTCAGCACCTCGAAATGGCTCTGGAAGAGTTCTGCACACCAGCAAACGCATAAGGTACTCATGGTAAAACGGGGCGATAAGTACATTGAAAGATGTAGCTTATCGCCCCGTTTTTTGTTTACGTTACGGCAAAAATCTTCGCCAGAAACCGGGAGAGAGGTAACAGACAAAAAACCAGCATAGCCAACGGAAAAGATGCGAAAGAAGCCACCCAGGCCGCATTCATGACGATGAGTGATAAAACGCCCGCCCGTACGGCTAATCCAATATTACGACCAACAGGCTCTTTTACGGCCCGCCAGAGCGGTGGAAAAATATAATACCCAAACAGCAGCAGAAAGGGCAAGGCAGTACCCAACTGTTGTTGGCGTTGAGCCAGCGCTGCCACACAGCCAATGACAAGGGCGTATAGGATACCGGCAAACCGTAAGGTGGTCGGACTTCCGCCATGCACCTCGCCCCGGCTAATCATGGTGATGGCGGCAATATAGGCGATAGGTACTATGCCTACCCAGGCCCACGGCAGCACCTGATCGGGCAGAATACTGACGCCGAGCAGTAAATTCAGGCCCCGGCACAGGCCCATGTTAACGGGGCCTAACCAGTTGTGATGCTTACCAAACCGATCATACACGAGCGATGCCACACTGATCCCAATCGCCAGGAAACCTGCTGTCTGATTCACCAGAAACGAGCACACAATGCCAATGGCCAGCAGCGTAGCGCCCAGTATAGTTGCGGTAGATTTACGGATAACACCACTGGGAATTGGACGCTCCGGCCGCTCGATCGCATCCAGCTCTGCATCGAAAACATCATTGAACACAACCCCACCACCATATAGCCCAACGGTGGCCAGACAAAGCCAGCCCACAGGAGCCGGGGCAGGGTCAAACACCTGAAAATAACCTGCAATGGCCATACCCGCCAGCACATCGGCAACGGCCGTAACCAGGTTAGCCGGGCGGGTAAGGGAGAGAAGTGCTTTTACCATAATAAAGAGTGAAAGAGTGGAAGAGCGAAAGAATGAGGGAGCGAAATGCTGGCGAAAGCATCAGTCGCTCTTTCATTCTTTCGCTCTTCCACTCTTTATTTAATAATCGTTGATTCCTTATCTACCCGTGGTGCCTGGCCACCACGCAGGATTGAACTGCCATTGAAGCGCTGACTTTGATCGATACCCAGTGGCTGGGTGAATTCATCGAGGCTGAGCTGTCCGCTTTGCGCAAAAGCCGTTACGGCATTGGTAAACGTAACAAGTTTGATAGCCTCGTCAGAGATACCGCGCTGCTTCATCAGGGCGGCCGTTTTTGGTACTGCCAATGGATCGCTGATACCCCAATCGGCGGCTGAATTGATCATAATACGCTCCGGGCCATATTGTTTCACAATGTCGACCATGCGCTCGTTACCCATTTTGGTAAACGGGTAAATGGTAAAACCCGCCCAGAACCCCCGGTCCAATACTTCCCGTACCGTTTCCTCATTATTGTGGTCGACAATGACCATACCAGGTGCAATGCCGTGCTCAATGGCAATGTCCATGCTGCGGCTGGTTCCCTGCTTTTTGTCGCGGTGGGGTGTATGAATCTGAACCGGTAAATTGGCCTCTTTAGCCAGTTCAAGCTGCGCCCGGTAGTACTTATCTTCGGCGGGTGTCTGATCATCGAAGCCAATTTCGCCAACGCCAACCACGCCTTCTTTATAGATAAACAGAGGCAGAATTTCCATAACCTGCTCGGCTAGTTCTTCCTGGTTTGCTTCTTTGGAATTCAGCCCAATGGTGCAATAGTGCCGAATACCGAACTGGGAAGCCCTGAACCGCTCCCACCCGACCAGACTGGCAAAATAGTCGCGAAACGAATCAATACCCGTCCGGGGCTGGCCTAACCAGAAAGCCGGTTCAATCAGAGCCACTACCCCCGCATCGGCCATAGCCTGATAATCATCGGTGGTTCGGGAGGTCATGTGAACGTGCATGTCGAAAAAGGACATACCACGAATTGAATCCATAAAATCCATAATTGTACTACGTTAAAGGCATTAAGCAAGCGTCAATTGAGTCGTAAAGTTCCGCAAAAAATAGCCCCTTTCTGCACGTTTTTTTAGCAACATTTAATCAATCCAAACAAACTTCACCCTGGTCAATTCGTTTTATAGATAGAGTTTTTAAGGAAGCTTACACGCATTGGCCACTAGCTGATCGTGTAGCGATGTTCTCTGCGAAGACTCAACAACTAATCGTACAACAAATGCAACCATGAAGACGCATCATCAACGTAAAGTAGGAAAGTGGAAACTTGGGGCAGTTTTACTGCTTCTGGGAGCTGGTGCATTGACATCCTGCCAGGAAAATGCGATCAATGACCTGAGCCCCGCCGATAGTCCGGTTTACATTACAAACTACGACCGCTCGGTTAACTTCGGCCAGTACAAAACGTTCAGTCTGCCCGACTCGGTAGTCATTGAGTCGAACGATTCGTATAGCATGACACAAACGGGTGTTTCGAGCCGGTTTGTAACGAATGTAGCCAATGCGATGGCAGCAAAGGGATTTCAGCGGGTTAGCCGGGGAGCAAACGCCGATTTGGGTGTCGCCATCATTCGGGTTAATAACCAGTATACAGGGGTTGCCTCCGATCCATACTCTTATTACTCGAACTACTGGGGTGGATTTGGTGGCTTTGGGGGGTATGGATATTCTCCTTACTATCCCAGTTATTATACGTACCAGGTTACGGATCAATATTGGGAAATCCAGATTGTCGACTTAAAAAATCGTTCGGCAACGGGCACCGGTACCACACAGGCCCAGTTAAATGTCATTTATGATGCCACGATTCGCGGCACCGACATCACCGATCAGCAAGCAGTCGATACAGCCGTGACGGCTATTTTCAACCAATCGCCTTATCTGAAGGCCACAGAGTAAAAACGTATGAAACCGATCATAGCTTTCGTTGCCCTGATGGCGTTGACAACAACGGCCTGGGCGCAATACCAGAACGATAATAAAGGAAACTACGATTTCCCCTCACCTTATCAGCAGTACGTAACGTTCAACGTTTCGGCCCGGTATGGTGTGGCCTTTCCGCTGGGCGGCACCCAGGGGTATATCGATAGAGTCTCGCCAACAAATCTTGCGCTGGAGGGCGAATGGCTCTTCCCGAAGCGATTCTCAATCGGCCTCAAAACGGGGTATCAATACAACAAGCAGCGCCTGCCCCGCCAGGTTTACGAGTATGAGAACCAGTCTATTTCGGCGGTACAAACGCGTACGCTATCGGTGATTCCAGCCATGGTGTCTCTTTCGTATTACTTTGCCGATAACGCTGCGGCACTCCGGCCATATGTGCAGTTCGCTGGTGGTGGCGCCTTTGTCGATTACACGAATTACTTCGGACCACTGGCCGATAAGTCGAGTGGCTTTAAAGGCGCTATTGCGCCCGCTATCGGCCTAAAGTATTACGGCAAGCGCGAACAGGGTCTGGGTGCCGAAATTCAGGCTCAGTACCAGAATGTGTTCTTCAACTACGACCTACTGAAGAATAACAGTCCTTCCTTGATGCTATCGGCCGGCATATCGTACCGGTTTTACTAATTTGTTTCTGTAGTTGGCCTGACGCAGGCAAGCTGGCTGTGTGAGACCAACTACAGATAACAAACCAATCTACATCAGCTCTTCGATATGAGTGGGCAAACTGCGTCCGGCAGCCCGGCGTTCGGCAGCGTAATCGGCCAACGTCTGGGCCAGCCGGGCGTTTTTGCGTTCCTGTAAGCCTGTAATCTGGGATACATCCTTGTCGGTGAAGAATGCTTTCATAATCAACTGATTCCAGGCTGCTTCGCTAAAATAGTCGGCGGGAAAAGGATTACGAAGCATGATAGCCGACTGCACATCGGCGATGTTGTTGCGAATACCTTCCGTGGCCTGAAACGTCCAGGCTTCGGGGTAGGCCAGCACCGGCAACGCTGAATAAAGCGCAACCAGTTCGTTTAACTCCCCGGCTTTGAATAGTTCACGAATCGTTTTAACGTACATGGTCTGGTCATCGGCTGGCAGTTGAAGCAACCACCAAACCCGCGCTAACCGATCGAGTGTCCAACCCTCAACTGTAAATCCGGGGCGTGTCCGTTGGAGCGCAAACTGCAGGTCAGCAGGTACATGGATGGGTTTTTTTCCAACAAAACGGGGAATAGCCGTAAACGTGCGATAAAATAAAGCAACTTGCTGCTTTTCGTTAAATGCGTCGGCTTGTTGGTTGAGGTAACTTACCGCTTTTTCAGCATTTGGTTGCTGCTCTAGTAAATAGAACAGTGTTTGACTCATTGTAAGAATATGCATACCGTAGCGCGGACTTCCGGTCCGCTTTGGGATGTAGATGTAGCAGGTTTCAGTTCGTATACGTTTACCGTATCCGTTTTAGTAAATCTATCTTTTGCTTTTTCACGGCCGTTTTCAGTCCGCTTATGTCAACAAAGTCGGACTGGAAAAGTGCGTTATTTTTTTGCCTTCGGGTGAGCCTGATCGTACGTCTTTTTTAGTTGTTCCAGGCTAGTATGTGTATAAATCTGGGTGGCGGCTAAACTACTGTGCCCCAGCAAATCTTTAATCGCATTCAGGTCAGCTCCCCGATTGAGCAGGTGCGTAGCAAACGAGTGACGCAAGACGTGGGGGCTCTTTTTCTCAAGCGTCGTGACCAGGGCAAGGTGACGAGTTACAATGCGTTGAATCAGCATGGCGTAAGCTGGAACGCCTTTATCACTCACAATCAAATGCACGCGATCGGCCTGTCCAAGAAACGTTTCTTCCTTAAGCCGGCTGTATTGCTGAACGAGCAAAAACAGAGGGTCGGTCAGGGGAATAATCCGGTGTTTATTCCGCTTTCCCAGCACCGTAATTGTCTTTTCGTAAAGATTGACATCAGCCGTCTTCAAACCCGTTAACTCACTCAGTCGAATGCCTGTACCGTACAGTAGCTCAAGGACCAGTTTGTCGCGAACCCCTTCGAAGGTATCCGGAAAATCGACATCGCTAAGCAGCATGTCCATTGGTTTTTCTTCAACGTACTGCGGCAGTTTTTTGCTGGTTTTTAACGCCTGAACCTTCGACATAGGATCAAAGTCGATAACCTTCCGGCGTAGCAAAAAGCCAAAGAAAGCGCGCAGTGTGGCAATTTTCCGATTCACAGAGGATTTATCGGCCTTTCCTTCCACAAGGCTCACAATCCACGAACGAACATGCCGAAAATCAGCGATTTCGGGTTGATCGATATTGCATTCGGTTAACAGAAAGGTGCAGAATTGCTCCAAGTCCTTTGTATACGCCGTCAGCGTGTGGTGGCTCAGTCGTTTTTCGAACCGAATGTGTTGCAGGAAATCTTGACCGCTCTGGCGGCCCGGCTGAGTTTTTTCATTCATTTGATTCCAATGAATTTAATAAGCCAAATCTAACGGATTTCATCCGTCAAAACAGGCGTAACATGTCGAAAGGAAGGATCTTAAAAACCACATACGGCCGACTACGTGGTTGGGACAACAAAAAAAGCAGCAAGCATGGCTGCTTACTGCTTCAGTGTCGTGTCATACCACTTGGCGATTCATCCTCGTTGACTGCGCATTCAACGATTCATCCACAACCAACTTCACACCACCAAACAAATACTATTGTTCAGTATGATTGCCGTACATGCGTTCTTTGTACGTGGCTTTGATGATTTCTGTGCGACGCTTGATGGATGGCTTCTGGAAAGCTGTCCGCGACCGCAACTGCCGCAACACGCCCGTCTTCTCAAATTTCTTTTTGAAGCGTTTTAGGGCCTTGTCAATCGACTCGTTGTCTTTTACGTTAATGATAAGCATGTTCTAAATATTCTGTTTTAGCTAAAAACCGGACGGCAAAGGTAATAGATTTGCAACTATGAAACAAGCCATTATCGACTTAGGTACCAATACATTTCATCTGCTGATCGTTGAAAAAATCGGTTCGGCCAATACAATCTTATTTCGGGAAAGCCTCCCCGCCAAAATCGGGCAGGCGGGTATCAATCAGGGCTTCATCAGCGAAGCAGGAATTGAGCGGGCGCTGGGCGTTCTAACGTATTTCCGGCAGGTACTCGACCAGCATGGTATTGATCCCGGTCAGGTTAAAGCTACGGGTACGAGTGCCATTCGCGTTGCCCGCAATCAGGCTGAATTCATTGATCGGGTTTGGGAAGCAACCGGCATTCCAGTTACCGTTATTTCGGGCGAGCAGGAGGCCGATTATATCTACCAGGGCGTTCGGGCAGCGGGCGCGCTGGATGAGGCCACCTCACTGGTCATCGATATTGGTGGAGGCAGCGTCGAATTTATCCTGGGCAATCAATCGCGGACGTTTTGGAAACAAAGTTTTGAAATTGGGGGGCAGCGGCTTCGCGAACGGTTCATGTCAACCGACCCGATCAGTGCGGGTAGTATTCGTCGACTCCACGACTATTTCCAGGAAAAACTACTGCCGCTGGCTAATGCCATTCATCAATATCAGCCAACAGTTCTGGTCGGCTCATCGGGCTCTTTCGACACGCTGGTCGATGTCTGGTTCATGCACGAGTTTGGTCACCTGCCCGCCCCCGAACAATCGTCGTTTACCTTGCCCGTATCTGAATTTTACCGGGCTTATGAACTCTTCATCACCGGAAACCATACCGAGCGAATGCAGATTCCCGGCATGATCGAACTGCGCGTAGATATGATCGTAGTAGCCGTTTGCCTGATCGACTACGTTCTGAAGACCTACGGCATTTCAGCCATCAGAACCTCTACTTACTCATTGAAAGAGGGCATCCTGGCTTCGCTTCAACATTAATGACTGTTACAACCAGCCAATCGGGCGGCCGGAACCAGCCTGTTTGCGGCAAAGCAAACTGTGTTATCAGAACGGGTAATTTTCGCTGTGTGCAAGCTTTTACTTCCTGATACGCCTACCAGTCACTTATTATCTGTCAGCCCGTTGAGGAGATGAAAGCCGAAACAAACGAACGTTCGTCCTACAGCAACTTAATTTATACGGCCCTCATTATTTCGGCCGTAGCCTTAGCCCTTGCCTTTCCGGGGCTATTCACCCAAATAGGAGACTTCCCGCTAAAAAAATTAATTGTGCCCCTGCTGCAAATCATTATGCTGGGCATGGGTACAACCATGTCGATCAAGGATTTTGAAGGCGTCATCAAGCAGCCACGGGCCGTGTTCGTCGGTGTATCCTGCCATTTCCTTATCATGCCTCTGCTGGGTTTTACGCTGGCCAACGTCTTTAACTTTCCGCCTGAAATTGCGGCTGGGGTCGTACTGATCGGCTGCTCACCCAGCGGATTGGCCTCCAACGTTATGTGTTTCATTGCCAAGGCCAACGTACCCCTATCCATCACCGTAACAACTTTATCGACGTTGCTGGCCCCCTTTCTGATGCCTGCCCTGATGACGCTGTTAGCAGGTCAATTTATTGAAATCTCGTTTTTAAAAATGATGGTTGAGATCATAGAAATCGTCATTCTTCCGGTTATCGTTGGTCTGGTGCTGAACCATATTTTCCATAAATCAGCGGTTGTTTTAAACCGGATCATGCCCCTCATTTCAATGGCGGGCATCGTTCTGATTGTTGCTATTATTACGGCCGCCGGGCGGGATAGCCTTCTGACCGTAGGCTGGACATTGGCCCTTTGCGTACTGATCCATAACCTGACGGGTTTCACGCTAGGTTACTGGAGTGCCCGTCTATTCGGTATGGACGAGCAGAGTTGTCGGACGGTGGCCATTGAAGTTGGTTTGCAAAACGGCGGGCTAGCCTCGGGAATTGCCGTTCAGATGGGGAAAGTGGCGACGGTAGGCCTTGCTCCTGCCCTGTTTGGGCCAATTATGAACACAACGGGCTCATTGCTCGCTACCTACTGGAGTCAGCATCCTCCCAAGGAGGTGTTGTTGAGCGAGGAAACACCCATAAAGTCGGTTTCGTCTCAGAATAGTTGACAACAGACCTTCCGAGCACACCAACCATACTGGTATGGCATTGAACCGCCCTTATATGGGCAGGTAAATACTAAATTTTGCACCAAACCCCGGCTGGCTCATAGCGGTGATGGCTCCACCGTGATTTGTCACTACTTTCTGGCAGATGGCTAGTCCGACACCTGTACCGGCAAATTCATTTCTACCGTGCAGCCGCTGAAAAACCTGAAAAATACGGTCAGCGTACTTCTCATCGAAACCAATGCCGTTATCAGCTACGTCAATTGAATGATAGGCGGCACTCTGCCGGGTAGGCTTCACTCCCGTCGGCATATCTGCGGCCATAACAACGCCCACGGTAAGGCTGATCTGGGGAACGACACCCTGCCGTCGAAACTTCAGGGCATTCGAAAATAGGTTCTGGAACAATTGACCTAACTGTGAGGCATCGCCCAATACAGTTGGTAATGGATCGAGTTTGATTTGGGCGTTCGTTTCGTCGATAGCTACCGACAGGTTTTCCAGCGCTTCGCCAACAACCCGCGATAACGATACCCGAGCGGCTGGCGCCGGGCTGGTCGAAATACGCGAAAACGCCAGTAAATCCTTTATCAAGAGCGACATACGACTGGCCGCCACCTGCATCCGCTCCAAATAAACGAACTCATCGCCCGATGATGAAGAGGCATAGCGTGTTTTGAGCAGATCACTGAACTGTTGAATTTTGCGCAGGGGTTCCTGCAAATCGTGGCTGGCAATGTAAGCAAACTGCTCCAGATTCTGATTGGACCGGGTAAGATGCTGATTGGATTCGGCAAGGCCTTCATTCGCTTCTATCAGCTCCTCATTGGTAGCGGCTAATTCTTCGTTGGTAGCAGCCAGTTCGTCAATCGTAGCGGCTAATTCTTCATTCGTCACTTCTAATTCTTCGGTACGCTCTCTGACCTGCTGTTCCAGAGCTAGCTGGAGTCTCCGTTGTTCGGTAACATCCTGTGCACTACCGCTTAGTGTAACGGGAATACCCTTTTCGTCGTAGAACAGCTGAGCTTGTGCATGAATAATCCGCACCTGACCCGTCAGCCGGTTAATGATGGGATGTTCGTTTTCATAACGGCCGGACGAACCCGGCTGAATAGCCGAACCAATGGCATCGGCAACCCCATCCCGGTACTCTACAGGTATCGGATTAAAGGCTTCGTCCAGCGATTTGGTTTCATGGGTGAAACCAAGCCATTCCATAAACCGCTTCGAATAACTGAATGTATTTGTTTCAATATCTAGGCTCCAGGTCGCTAACTCAGCCAGTTCAATAGCTCCGCGAAGCGTTTCTTCGGTATTGATCAACTTACGGTTTGCCAACACCCGCTCGGTCACATCGACCGCCATGTTCAGGATGGCATACACCTCCCCCTTTTCATTGGTGAGAGGCTGGTAGGTAAAGGTAAACCAGAAACTTTGCAGGCGACCATCCACGACCAGATACACCTCCTGCTCAGTAGTTTGATAAGGTATATTGGTGTCGTAAACCTGCTCCAGTAAGCCAATAAAGGGCTGGCCTTCCAGTTCAGGCAACGCATCGGCCAGTTTCATGCCAATGACCGCCGGTGTTTTTCCCCACACCTTGATGATGGCCTCATTGGCCATATCGATGATGAACTCCCGCGTTACATAAACACCAATGGCAAACGGAGCCTCCTGAATCAACCCTCTGAAACGCTGTTCGCTCAGCTCGACCCGCTGGCGCGCTAGTACGTCGTTGGTCACATCCTGGACCACCCCCGAGAATCGGAACAGTTCGCCGGCTTTGTTGATGTAACTCTGGCCCATAAAACGAACCCAGCGCAGGCGGCCGTCATTGGCTCCAATCGTACGGTAGGTAACATCATACTCACCGCTGCCCTGAGGATTCATGGCGAGTTTAACAGCTTCGTTTACGCGGTCAATATCATCGGGATGAATGTGACGAACAGCCTGATCGTAGGGTATTTGATTGCACTGCGTCATTCCGAACAGTTCCTGACAGCGTTGATCCCAATGCGTAATGAGCGTTACGGGGTCTATTTCCCAAACGCCAAGCCGGGCTGCTTTCAAGGCAAAATTCACATCTAAACGCTCACTGAGTGCCTTATCCTGATCAAATGGCTTTTGCTCGCCGGTCATTGATGAAAATTTGTTATTTACGATATAGTAACGCCGTAGTGTAGTTTTGGGTTTTGGACTTTCTGTATTTCATCCACTTATCCCAACGTTAACTTTTCCGGGAAGGCAGCTAGAATCGTAAACAGCGGGTATACACAATGCATTGACAGACAACCAGCGACTAGCACTCATACGCAGTTTACGTTGATTCGCTCTTCATCAAGGTAGTTGCCTGTGATTGCCATTCGAATGAATGGAGAAGAATCTACAGCGTATTGGATTACAGGTAACAGACTGTGCGACCTTATTACCCCAATAAAGCAAAACCAGACTCCTCTGTGAAAGAATCTGGCCTGGTCAATTATAAGAATATGTTTTATCAATCGGTGTTCCGTTGCTTGCCGACTACATCAGCAACCACTTACAGATATATCCTAAAATGGTCAACCCGACGATAGCACCAGCTGAAAATAGCCAGTTTTCGTTCCGCGTCAGACCGTACATTACATGGTTATTGTCATCCAATCCAAGGCAATCTCTACCCGATGACCAATAAGGGGATGGCTCCTCCATTGAATAAGGTAACCGTAACGCCTGACTATCGACTAATAATTCATCCAGTTTACGAGTGTTTCCTTGCTGATTAGCCGATATGACGACAGTTGATAAAGCAGGACGGAGGGTTGAAATAGTAGGGTTCATAATCGTATGGTTAGGCTTGGTGGTTGGTAGTTTTTTTACCAGCGATTTATAGTACAAGATTGGCGAATAATGAGCCGTAACCGCCTAATATTTCGATGAAGTGTCGATTTTGCCGGTTTTTTGGTTGAAAGTGAGAAAACAGTGTTTTTCCACTGACGTATGATTCAGTTAAAAGCGGCTCATCGGTATAGCCATTAACCCACATTATCGGTGAAGAATAGAACGCAGAATGACGCTTGACGAGGTTTAGAAAAGGATAACGCCGACTTTTAAAGTCGGCGTTATCCTTTTTGATCATGCGTAAATAAACCTGGCAGCTTGGTTTATGAAAAAGCCTGCTTTTCTCGTAGCGGTCAAAACAAGCGGATTTGTCGCTTAACGTTCACGAGTATCTGCGGGGACGATAAATAATTTTTCGTTGGGAAGCCCGTTATAATCTTGACCCTAAAGAGCAGATTTTTGGAGAAGTTCGCACCGAGCGGTGCCGCGTCGGGTGACGTTAACGTATTTACCAGATTACTAACTTATGTATTCTTTAATTTAATGGAATGAATGGACCTCAAAAGCACGTGCCTAGGACATAAACCGGTTCGTACTCAATTCCTGCTGATGACGTGCCCAAATCAGGTCCCGTTTTGCCTGAAAATACATGGACACTTCATTCGACTCTTGTGATTCAGCCTCTGATATGGCCATTTGGGCTGACGGACTCAACGGCCCTACCTGACGCCGAATTTGTTGGTAGTTTTCCCGAACCCGCGCAACAGCCTGGCTCTCAAGTCCGTAATGCTGTTTCCAATCCTGAACGTGCCGCTGAAGAAGTTGAACCCAGGTTTGGGCAGTATCTACTGAGGCTGGAGTAATGGAAGACACATTCATCTCAATAGTCTGTTGCTGATAAGCATCCAGTAACTGGTTAAACGTATCACTAGTCATAATCACCTTGTAGTCATTCAACGGAGCTTACTGTATATAAATAGGCTCCGTCTCTTTCTTGTTTGTAACAAAGTTAAGAAACAAAGACATGCTTTTCTATAGATTGACTAAACGGTACGTTTTTTGCTTTACTTAGCCATCCTTAGCGAATAAGGCTATTTTGCAAACCAGATCAATTCGTGTTTGCGTATTGTCTATTCACCTGAAAAGCATGAAGAATAGTCAGTAGTAGGCATTACTCACGGAAGATTAACTGGTTTCTAACGTTCTCTAGGCCGCACAATTCGCTAGCAAGCCGACGAGGAAAATGGCGGTTTTATTTCTAAAAGCTATCTTAAAAAGAATTAGCGCGGGAATATCCTGCGCTAATTACTCAATTCATTCTTTTTAATTTTAGTTACAAACTAAGCATAAATAAAATGAATTGCCTGTATAACGTTAAATATAGTTGGAAACTAGCACCACGATCCTTTCTCTGTCAACGATTTCCGTAGCTGAACCCACCTATTGAGCCATACATATTACCTTACTTAACCTGTAAGCAACCTGGTAGAGCGTTCAGCTTTTTTATTGATCTTCCCTTTTCTTGATCGTCTGAACAACCTTCCCGTTTTCAACCAATTTTGTCTTTAATACGGTCTGTTGGGGAATCATAACGAGCAACATCGGGTGTATAGCTTCCGACAAAGGTGATTTCGTTACAACACTATCAGCGATACGTATATAGCGAACCGTTAATGTTGAATCCTGAACGAATACTTTGCTAATCGAAAGTTTAGGGGGCGTTTTCGTCGAAGGCAAAGCTATTCCGATGGCCATTTCTTTGTCAAAATTTGGGGCATCGCGCTTACGGACTGAACTCCCTGGAGCAGGTTGAAACATTTGATTAAACGTTTCGGCTTGCTCAAACACAAAAAGTGTGGGCTTTCCTTTGGTAAGCGGGGCATCGGCGCTGAGCGTGTAGCCGGTCAAAAGACGATACTTCAGGTTAACCTGAGCGAGCACCAATAAACTGGAAAACAGACCGATAGCAAGAAAAAGAGGAGTGCGTAAGCGACCATTAAAAGAGGCAAAAAAGGACATAATCAAACAAAAACTAAATGATAACCGTATTTGGTTAACGTCTGACCAGGCCGTTCGGTGTGTAGAGAACTAGAAAAAACCGCCTACCAACCGGAATTAAATAGTATATAGACAGTGCGATTGAATGCTACTAAACTTAGCAATCGTTGGGAACGACGAGCAGAGCCGGCGAACTATTCACTGAAGCGGGTTAGTTCTGTTTCGCTTCTGAATCAAGCGGGTTCTGGACGGTCATGCCCGCTACATTGAAACATGAGTTCAGGTTATCGCTTTTGCACTCAAATAAATCGAATGAGTCAACTCCTTTATCCAGCCGTTCGAAATAGAGAACAAAGCTTACTTTCTCGTCATTCTTAATTTCGCGGCTATCCGGCGACATGGGAATGCCCTCCGTTTTCACCAGCGCATACGTGCGCTTCCCATCGGCCGAGGCCAGCACCGCTTTGGGATTGAACGAAATACTGCTTGTGCCGTAATAGTTGCTATTGCGGTCATCCTTGTTTTTGCCAAACGTCATATACAGCACGGTGTAGCTGGCCGTCAGACGAATATCCGTGACGCGAATATCGGGATCCTGCGCATGACCAAGTCCACCCTGTGGGTCAGGATAAAGCCGGGGCATAACAGCCGATACCGGCTGATTTGGCTGGTAATATTCAGCTCCATCGGCCGGGGCATTGACGGCCACGGGCCGGGTCGACGTACAGGCGGAGACCAGCAGGATGAGGGCGACGAGGGCTTTCATAACGTTAAAGTACGTGCTTTCGTCCGTATAACCAACAACTTAGCCTATCTGTTCTTCACCTATTTCAGCGGATAACGTCTCCCAGATTTTATCGTATACAGCCGTGGCTGTCAACGTTTTACCCACGTTCCGGCTACTCACAAAAACAGGATGGTATTGGGAAGCGGTCCCGATCCGTCCGTGCGACCCTTTCACGAGGGTCGCATCCAGTGAAATAACGTTCATCAAATACCGGAACCCAAGCAGTTTACGGCCCAGTTTATAGCCTGCTTTCAGTTTGATCAGCGGATTGGTCTGGTCCATAAACATCTCGACAGGGTCGAAACCAGGCTTCTGGTGGATAGCCACCAGCCGGGCAAAGTCGGGCGCGCGTGCATCGTCGAGCCAGTAATAATAGGTAAACCAGCTATCGGCATCGGCTACCACCACCAGATCGCCGGAGCGTTCATGATCGATATGGTACTGTTTCTGTTGCTCTTTATCCAGCACGAGTTCAATACCGGGTGTTTTTTCCAGCAATGACCGGACCTTTTCAAAAACCGACCCGGCGGACCGCGACTCATCGTTGATGTACACGTGTGCAATCTGGTGATCAGGGGTAGCAAAGGCAGGCGACGCCCCCGCATCGAACAATTCCAGACCACGCTCTTCCCGGTAGCGGATCATGCCCGCTTCCCGCAGAATCCGGTTGATATGAATTGGTTTGCTTACGTTCGTTATCCCGTATTCCGACAGCACAATGATTTCAGCACCTTGTTTTTCATAATACTGAATCAGGTCGCGGCATACATCGTCGATTTCCCGCAGGTCATTCCCAATTTTCGAGAAATCCTGGCCAAATTTCTGCAGGCAATAATCAAGGTGTGGCAGGTAAATCAGCGTCAGCGTCGGATTGTGCCATTTGTCGACCAGCATAGAAGCATCGGCAATCCAGCGGCTACTTTTAATCGTTGTAGCCGGACCCCAGAACTGAAAGAGCGGAAAGATTCCCAGCTCTTTTGTGAGCCGGTCGCGCAGGTCGCCGGGCTGGGTGTAGCAATCGGGAATCTTCATGCCGTCGGATGGGTACTGCGGCCGGGGCGTGGCCGAATAATCAGCGGAGGAATACATGTTGTACCACCAGAACATTTTCGAGACCGTAAAAGTAGGGTCCAGCTTCCTGGCTCGTTCCCAGATCTTCTCTCCGGCCACGAGTTTATTAGACTGTTTCCAGAACTTCACTTCCGAATCCGTGCGATCATACCAGCCATTGGCAACAATACCCGTTTCGCTGGGCCATTTGCCCGTTACGTAGGTAGACTGCACCGACGTGGTTACGGCGGGGAGCATCGGATCGATGGTCGCCTGGTTTTTATCGGCAAACCACTGCTTCAGAAACGGCGTGTGTTCGCCAATCAGCGAATACGACAGGCCTACAACGTCGAGTACTACGGTCTTTTTCATACTGATGAATCAGGAAGGATAAAAGATGAACAGAAAGCTAACCCATTCATTCTTCATCCTTCAACATTGATGTATACACCCACTTCATTTCCCGTTCAATTGAATCGACCAGATTTTTCTTTAAATCCTCCGGCAGCACGCCCCATGTGTAGGTTTCGACCTCCAGCTGGTTGGTAAACATGCGATCGGCCTGCAACCGGAGCACCTCCCGAATATCGTCCTGGGTGGAGGTCAGTACACCATAATCCGCCACAAAGAGCGGGACATGGAAATGCGCCCGCCATTCCGCATGCGTCTCATTGAAAGCGGCCAGGGCTTCTGGCAAATCGGGGAAGCGAACCAGTTCCCCTGCCTTCGTTCGGGCCACAACCTGATGCAGATAGGTGGGTTCGTTAAATTCCCCAAACGCCTGCCGAACCGTTTCCCGTTCGTCAGCGGCAGCCGGGAACTCCGCTTTTAAAGCCGCGCTAATCTGGATTTTACCGACGCGCAAGCCATAATTTTTGAGTTTATCCAGCACCTCGGCCGGGCGTTCATACCCCACCGCAAAATGGCATACGTCGTAACATAACCGAACGTGCTCACAAATGGCAGCCTCCGCTTCTTCATCGGTCAGCCCGAATTGTTCGCTTAGTTGTTCAATCCCGATCGGCAGCAGGTAATCGGTAAACCAGCTAATGAACTCGTCGGCGGTTTCGATAATGCCATCCGGTTCAGGTTCCAGATCGAGGTGCATGAGCCGGTCGGTCTGCTTTCTTAATCGAACCAGTTCCGCTACAACCTCCAGTACATTTTGGGTGGTTTGGGAAAAGATATAGTCACGGGCGGCCGGTTGCTCCCACTCGAACCAGAGCCGGTAGGTTAGTGGAGAGGTAGACACGCCCCCCTGGATAGGGTTGCCCAATTCATCGACGGGCAACAGAACCGACAAAATACGAAACAGTCGTTTGGTATACTCAACCCTGGCTTCGGTTGTCCAGTCAGGTGCGTGCACCTGATCTTTAACGACGGTGTCGTGGAACCCCCCGAACGGAAAGCCATTCATCGTAAAAACATAGCAGTCATTCTGAGCTAACCAATGCTGGAAGGCTACCAGATTTTCGGGAATTTCCAGTTCCTCGCTCGCTATGTTCGACAGCCGCAACCCGATGCCAAAGGGAGCCTCCGGCGACAGCCGTTTCTTCAATTCTGGAACAGACTCCTGCAGCGCAGCGAAATGATCCGTCCAGGTTTCACCGGCATGAATATTGGTACAGTAACCGAGGTGGCCGAGGGAAGTTTTCATAAGAAAAAAACCTACAAGGTTTCAGAAACTTTATAGGCTTGAGAAGCTAATGTGTCCGTTTGTCGTAACGTTGCGATGGCCTGCCGAATACGGTCGGCATCCATCTCGTGCACTTCTACACCCCGCCCAAGGCCTTTCAGCAGCATAATAGTCAGTTGGCCACCTAGATGTTCACGAAATTCGGAGAGCCCTTTCAGCACACCGGCGCTGTTGTCAGCGTCGAGCATGGGTTGGTACAGGGCAAAGCCAAGGGTACGGAGCGTTGTCAGAATACGGTTCGTGTCCGTTTCGGTGAGCCAGCCGAGTTGTTGCGAGTACAGACTATCGAGCGCAATACCAATGGCAACCGCTTCGCCGTGCCGAATCTCAAAATTGGTAAGTTGTTCCAGTTTGTGCGCGCTCCAGTGACCAAAATCAAGCGGCCGGGAAGAGCCCATCTCAAACGGATCACCACCCGCAATATGCTGTAAATGCATGTCGGCGCACCGGTGAATGAGATAATGCATAGCCGTCATATCCCGGGCGGCCAATTCTTCGGCATGTGCTTCGATCCATTCGAAGAATGTCTTGTCCTTGATAAGCGCTACTTTGATGGCCTCCGAAATCCCCGCCCGCCAGTCGCGATCGTCGAGTGTCGTTAGAAACGCGCTGTCGTTGAATACCGCAACGGGAGGAGCAAAAGTGCCTAGGAAATTTTTCTTTGCCCGGTAGTTGACACCATTTTTGACGCCTACCCCCGAATCGTTCTGCGAAAGCACCGTCGTCGGAATCCGAATGTGGCGAATACCCCGATGTGAAATGGCGGCCGCATAGCCCACTAAATCAAGCACCGACCCGCCCCCGATAGCCGCCACATACGAGTGACGGTCAATGCCATACCGATCGACGGCATCAACGATCTGTTCGACAAAATCGGGATCATTCTTGGCAAGTTCACCACCCGGAATAATCAGAAAATCAGCGATAAGATCCACGATATCAGCGTGTTTCTCAAAGTATGTTCTGATGCCGTCGAGTAAGTCGGTATGTGTATCAACAACACCTGAATCAACAATAAAGAGAAGCTTTTTTCGAGTGGTGGCGGTGGCTTGCTGGCTAAAGAAGTCAGCGAGTAACGGATTTGTATAATCGAAAAGACGTTCGGTAAAAAGGACACTGTAAGAAAACCGAACGCTAAAAGTTTGATGCAAGTGATCCATGAAAAGTTGAAACCAGTTGAGTAGTACCGGCTCCATCCTTCAAAAATACAATCAAATCGCTAATGGTTCCTTATTGTGTCGTTTATACACAGGAAAATAGGTGTCAGCCCGTATATTTTACACACAGATAATCAGTACCGGCTGGCTACAGATAGAGAACTCTGTATTTTACCGCCCCATACAGTCGCCAATAGACCGATAGAAAAGGCGTTGCAACAGCCGTGAGAATAACGTACTTAAACGTGAGCCAGGTCAAGGGTGCACTGGGTAAGTGATGCAGCACACGATCTGCCAACAGAATTGTCCATGTACTCAACCCCATGATGGCCACGTTTACCTGACCACTCAGCAGGCCAATCAGCCCAAGAACAATGCTCACAACGGAGGCATAGTAGCCAATGATCTGCTGCCGGTAAGTTGGAATCCGCTCCCGAAACAAATCGGGATGACGCTTGTAGAGCAGCGCATCGTAGCAATTATTGCGTTCATCCTGCAACAATTCATACCAAAGACCCGTACGAATCGGATACACGACAATGGCTTGGGAGCATTTCGCAATGGGAATTCCGGCCTGAAGAAACCTGAACTGCAAATCACTATCCTCCCGCCAGTCGGTATCGAACGCTTCGTCGAACCCGCCAACGCGATCCAGCGTGGATTTCCGGCAAAAACAGTTGGCAGCCATAAACTCGGCCCGTTTCAGAAACGTAGCCGTGCGGTCGAGGGGTGTCGGCTGGTCGGGCAGGTGGACCCGCAACTGCCCGCTCACCACCTGCGCTCCGCGCTGAAAGCAGGTTAACGCCGATGAAAGCCATGTCGGTTCGGGCAGGCAATCATCATCCGTAAAGGCAATCACCCGGCCACGAGCCGCCCGCCAGCCCCGGTTACGGGCAGCGGCTAAGCCCCGCCGTTGGGGCTGGCCCAGGTAACGCACTTCGATAGGCGCACCAGCGCGGGCTATTTGTTTGGCAAAAAGTAAAACGGCCGTTTCCGTTTCGGATGAGTTGCCTTCATCGACGACAATGATTTCGAACTGATCGTGTGATAACCGTTGACGGCCCAGTGCATCAAGGCATTTGAGCAACAAAGCGGGTTGCTGGTAAGTTGGGATTACAACCGAGAATTCAGGTAACATAACACCGACAGGTAATTATTTATAAAAAAGAGGAAGCATTGATTCATCTGGCGAGTATGTATCCAAACCTGATTAGAGACAGCCTTCATCTCCCTGAAATCAACCCATACTCAGTTTGTTGCAAAAACCTGACCAAATTCACCATCCGTTTTTTTTGAGCAGAAACATTTTTATTAAATGCCTAAAAATCAACAGTCTATAGCAAAAAAACTCCGTTTAATAGACTTATATGGGCGGAATAATATCCTATAGGTCGTAAACCTGGTTACCCCCGTTTATCTTTGCCGAATCATTTATTTTCGCCTTTTTATGTCTCGTATCGCTCTCATTACCGGTGCAACTTCTGGCATTGGTCACGCCACTGCCAAGGCCTTTGCCGATCTCGACTACCGGCTCATTCTCTGTGGTCGTCGGCAGGAACGGCTGGACGAAGTGGCCGAACAGCTGGGTACACAGACCACTGTGCTAACCCTTACCTTCGATGTGCGTAACTGGAACGAGGTCGATGACGCAGTCAGCACCTTACCCGATGAATGGAAAGCCATTGATATTCTGGTCAACAACGCCGGCAATGCGCACGGCATGTCGCCGATTCAGGATGGGGACCCGGCCGACTGGGATCAGATGATTGACGGCAATGTGCAGGGGTTGCTGTACGTATCCAAAGCCGTCATACCCGGCATGGTCGAACGCCAGCGGGGGCATATCGTGAACCTCAGTTCGATAGCGGGCAAACAGACCTATGCCAACGGGGCGGTCTATTGTGCCAGCAAAGCAGCGGTGGAGGCCCTCAGCACGGGCATGCGGCTGGACTTGACCCCGCACGGCATCAAGGTGACCAATATTGCGCCCGGTGCCGTCGAGACGGAGTTTTCGGTTGTGCGGTTTAAAGGAGATCGGGAACGGGCGGCTAAAGTATATGAAGGCTATGCCCCGTTAACCGCCGATGACATTGCCGATTCGATTGTGTATGCGGTAACGGCCCCCGCCAATGTCACCATTGCCGATATGACCATTCTGGCGGCTGCCCAGTCGGCCGCAACGACCATCAATCGCAAATAAGTCGTTCAGGCTTTTTCGTCACAATGCTGTCGGTTAGGGGTAGCCGACAGCTACGATTGCGTTCGCTGCCGATCAAAAAATACCTAGCTGAACCGTTTATTTATTCTGAGCCGCAGAAGCCTGTATCATGCATACTTCAGGCCGATGCGTAAACGTATAGCTAAACGCTAAGCGGAATAAGTTTCTGCCGTTTGTGGTGCTGGAAACGAAGCTAATCAGGTGCATCCAGTCACCGATCAGCGTTAAAGCTGACTGTTGGGGTGCAGACAGTTCTGCCAATAGTCGATAATAAGCTTGAGTTGCTGATTGAGTCCGGCATAATCAATGGATTTTTTATAAAAACCCTGCACCATAGTCTCGTAGGCTTCTTTAATCAACTGGCTGTTGGCGGCTGTTGTCAAGTAGACAAACGGAATTGATTTAATCCTTAAATAATCATTCTGGTTGATTTCTTTCCGCAATTCCAGTCCATTCATAATCGGCATGTTAATGTCGCAAAGAATCAGAAACGGCTGTTCAACGGTGGTTCTCAGATAGTGCAGAGCCGCTTGTCCATTTGAAAAAAAATGAAGCGGATTAGGAAGATTTAACTGGCGAATGGCTTCACCAATCAGGTACTGGTCGTCTTCATCATCCTCCACTGAGATAATAGGCCCCTTTAGTGACATACGCTGCGTTATGGATACGATTTAGAACCAAATATACGATTGTCGATGCACTAAATGCTCAAAAGTCGCCCCTCACCCCACGGATTCGTCCTCCTTGTGACGTTCAATAAACGGGTAAACAGGCATACAGGCAAGGCGTTTGGAACGACGGCTTCGGTTAACGCTCTGTAGATCAATGGTATTCAATAAAACAAACCATTATTTCAACGGCCTAACAGGAAAAACAGACCGGCTAACGCTTTACTGGGTTAGATGATACACGTAGTTATCCTAACCTTATCCTTCCATGTCCGAAGCAGCTACAGCTACCAAACCGACGGCAACGTCTCCCATTGGCTTTAATGTCTTGGCCTGGTCGGCCGTTATGTCAGAGAAGCTGAATCCAATAACTGAACGCCTGAAGACCATTGGGTATGACGGGATCGAATGCTTTATCGACGATCAGGACGTTGCCGCTTACCGCCGGTTTGGTGACCACCTGACGCAACTGGGCCTACAGCGGACGTGCGTTATGGTGGTTGGACCCGATCAAAACCCGGTCAGCGAATCGGCAAAAATCCGGGAGCAGGCCGTGCGCTTCCTGAAAGAAGCCATTGACCGGGCGCACGCCATGGGCGCTACGGTTATTTGCGGCCCTATGCACTCGGCCTTTGCTACCTTCAGCCGACGTGAGCCACAACCCAGCGAGTATGCCTACAGCGCCGATGTGCTCCATGCCGCTGGTGAGTATGCCCGGCAGGCCGCTATTATTCTGGCCCCCGAAGCGCTGAATCGATTCGAATGCTATCTGTGCAACACCATGAGCCAGTTACGGGATTTAATTCGTCGGGCCGATCACCCCAATGTTCGGGCCATGTTCGACACGCATCACGCTAATATGGAGGAAAAACGTTTTCCAGACGCCATTCGGACAATTGCGCCTGTATTAGCCCATGTGCATATCAGCGAAAACGACCGCGGCACCCCCGGCGATGGGCACATTCCCTGGGATGATACCTTCCGAACGCTGGCCGAGCTAAACTACAAAGGCTGGATGACCA
This sequence comes from Spirosoma humi, assembly GCF_054776575.1. NCBI lineage: Bacteria > Pseudomonadati > Bacteroidota > Cytophagia > Cytophagales > Cytophagaceae > Spirosoma > Spirosoma humi. The sequence continues at coordinate 353,672 of NZ_BAAHBR010000017.1, read as the reverse complement.
TCGAAGCCTTCACCCGAAACGATATTGATTTTGCCAATTCGATCAACGTATGGCGGGAGTACAACGACCCCTGGGATATTGCCGAAAATGGCCTGAAATTCATTAAAATGATGCAGGCTAAATACGCCCGCTAAGCCGGTTCAGGCTTTCCCGGTCGGTAATCCAAGCCCCCTATACATTCCAGTGCTGACAGGACCTGATTTGGCCTGTCTAGCCAGCCCAGTTCTCCCGATCCAGACTCCGGTACTGAATGGCTTCGGCCAGGTGCTCGATACGAATCTCGTCACTGGCTGATAAATCGGCAATGGTGCGGGATACTTTCAGAATGCGATCGTAGGCGCGGGCCGATAAGCCCAGGCGTTCCATAGCCGTTTTGAGCAACGCCCGGCCGGGGTCATTGATCACACAGATTTCCTTCACCAGTTGCGAGGGCATCATGGCGTTGGAGTAAATGCCCGGCTGGCTGGCGAAGCGGGTCGTTTGAATCGCACGGGCCCGGATCACGCGTTCGCGAATGGCTTCGCTGGTTTCGGCGGGGCGATTGGCCGTCATCTGGTCGAAGGAAACGGGCGTTACCTCAACGTGCAAATCAATTCGGTCGAGCAGGGGGCCGCTTATTTTGGCCAGGTAGCGCTGCACGACACCCGGTCCGCACACGCATTCTTTTTCGGGGTGGTTATAATAGCCGCAGGGACAGGGGTTCATGCTGGCAATAAGCATAAAACTGGCGGGGAATTCGACTGCCCATTTTGCCCGCGAAATACTCACTTTCCGGTCTTCGAGTGGTTGACGCATTACCTCCAGCGCCGACCGTTTGAACTCGGGCAGTTCGTCCAGAAACAACACCCCATTGTGAGCCAGCGAGATTTCTCCCGGCTGCGGAAAGCTGCCCCCACCCACCAGAGCAGCATCGGAGATCGTATGGTGCGGTGACCGGTAGGGGCGGGTGGCAAGCAGGGTAGCTTTGGTCCCGAGTTTCCCCGCCACCGAATGAATTTTTGTTGTCTCCAGTGCTTCCTGCAACGTGAGCGGAGGCAGGATACTGGGCAACCGCTTGGCCAGCATGGTTTTACCCGCGCCCGGCGGGCCGATCATAATAACATTGTGCCCCCCAGCAGCCGCTATCTCCATAGCCCGCTTTATATTTTCCTGCCCTTGTACATGCGAGAAATCAGCATCATACGCATTGATCTGGGTCATAAACAAATCGCGCGTGTCGGTTTCTAAAGGCGCAATCTCTTTCTTTCCTTCGAAAAACTCGATGGCATCCTGAATAGTCGCTACGCCAATGACATCCAACTGGTTGACGATAGAAGCCTCCTGGGCATTTTCGATGGGCAACACAAAGCCTTTGTAGCCTCGTTTTCGGGCTTCGATGGCAATGGGCAACACCCCTTTGATGGGCCTTAATGTACCATCAAGCGCCAGTTCGCCCATGATAACGTAGTCTTCCAGACTACGGGTCGTAGTAATTTGTTCGGAAGCCTGCAAGACGCAAAGCCCAATGGGCAGATCGTAGGCCGACCCTTCTTTCCGGATATCGGCGGGAGCCAGATTGACGACTACTTTCTGACGGGGCATTCGGTAGCCAAAAAATTTCAGCGAGGCCTCCACCCGCTGTTCACTTTCTTTGACCGCACTATCGGGCAAACCTACCAGGTGAAAATGCAGGCCCTGTGCCACAACGACTTCAATGGTGATCAAACTGGCATTTACGCCATACACGGCAGCGCCGAACGTTTTGGCTAACATAAAGAAATAAGTAAACGGTTGTAGTCGATGGGTTTCAAAACTACATTTCTACGGGATAATAAAAAAACGGGGAGGTATCTTTCGTGATCAACTTGTTATGTGATGTCATGCTCCTCCAGTGGTGGCGGTTTCTCAAAACCTCGTACGGTTGGTTAATCTATGAGGTTTTGAGAAACCTCGCTTGTCAGTTTTAAGAAACTGCCATCACCGCGACATCACAGCAATTGCCAAACTACCACCTGTCTTGTATTAACTCACCGGCAAATACACCGAGAACGTAGACCCCTGGCCGAGTTGGCTGGTGGCCGTTATGGCACCACCATGATTGGCCGCTACCTTGTGAACAATGGCCAGTCCAATGCCGGTGCCAACATACTGGCTTCTGGTGTGCAGGCGTTGAAATACCTGAAAAATACGATCCAGATACATTTCATCGAAGCCAATACCGTTGTCTTCGATATCAATCTGGTGGTACTGTGCGGCCTCCCGGGTTGGTTTGACAATAGCTGGCAGGTCAGCCTTTGCTACGAGCCGGGCGCTGATTTGCACCTGTAAGGCCACATCTGGTCGGCGAAACTTAATGGCGTTGGACAATAAGTTTTGAAAAAGCTGCCGCAACTGTGATTCATCTCCTTTTACGGCGGGCAGCGAGTCGATATGAATAGTTGCGTCGGCTTCTTCGATTACAAAGTCCAGATCATCAATAACCCGATGGATCACCCGCGACAACGGAATATCGACGGCAGAAGGGGGCTGCGTTGTAATACGTGACAGCGTGAGCAGATCTTTGATCAAAATAGACATGCGTTCGGCGGCCACCTGCATCCGCTGAATCAGATCCGTTCCATCGCCCAGTCGTTCGGCATACTGCTCCAGCAAAAGCGTACCGAACGACTGAATTTTCCGTAATGGTTCCTGCAAATCGTGCGAGGCTACGAACGCAAACTGTTCAAGGTTGTTATTGGCTTCCAGCAAGTCTTTGTTGAGCGCTTCGAGTTTGAGCTGGGTCTGCTTCAGTTCGGTAATGTCGAGAAAAGACAAGACCAGCAGTTCGCCCTGGCGGACCCCCTGCACCTGATACCAGATATCGTACCCGTCCTGTGTATAATGGTTGTAATAGCGCAGGGGAGCACCCGTTTGGGCCAGTTCGATGTACCGCTCCCAGATACTGTTCTCTCTCATACCCGGAAACACCTCCAGCATGGTGTGGCCCAGCAAATCGGCTGCCTGGCGTCCCGTCATGCGCTGCGCCATCTGGTTGATTAGTTCGTATCGCAGATCGACGACCTCACCCGTCGTTTCATGGCGGATGATGGTGTACAGGGCAATCGCGGTTAACGAACTGTCGGTCACAAACCGAAGTTGATCGGCCTGGTTTCTGCCCAGTAAATTGGCTCGCTCCAGAGCCTGCGTACGGCCCTGAACCTGCCGTTCCAGGTCCTGGGCATATTGCCGCTGGGCCGTTATGTCTTTGGCAATGCCCCGGACTAAAGGCGACGCCCTGTTCAGGCCATTTCGCACGGCTCGCCCCTGCGCATGATACAGTCGCTCCTGACCCGTTTGCCGATTGACGGCCCAGAACTCAATATCGACGGCCGTATCCAGTCCATTGGCTACGGCCTCCCGGAGGGCTGTTTCGACTTTATTCCGATCCCGAATCGTGTCGAGAACCTGATCCAGAGAGGGCATCTCGTCTGGTTTAAAACCCAGCCAACCTTTGGCCCGCCCGGAGAGCAGGATGGTGCCATCGTCAGGGTTTATTTCGTAGGTACCCAGTTCGGATAGTTCGATGGCGTCTCGCAGACGTTCTTCGCTGGCTTTCAGCAAAGCCATCAGCGTCTTCTGCTCTGTCTGCGCCTGTAGTTCGGCCGTAATATCCTGTACGATGCTGATAAAGCTGTCTGGTTTTCCCTCCTGGTCCCGAATCAGGGCCGAGCTAACCTGCGCCCACACGATGGTGCCGTTTTTATGCCGATAGCGCTTATTGAAAATATACGAGTTCGACTCTCCCCGTATAAGTTGCTGAACCAGAGCCACGTTTTCCGCCACATCGTCGGGATGGCTAATGGTACCAAAATGCTGGTCGAGCAGCTCATCCTGCGTATAACCGACCAGATCAGCAAATGCTTTATTGATAAGCTGAATGTTGCTATGTGTATCCAGAATGACAACACCAACAGAGGCATTCATGAAAGCCGACTGGAACCGCTGTTCTACTGTTTTCAGCGTTGCCTCTTTCCGTTTTTCGTCGGTGATATCCTGGGCGGTACCCGAGAAACAGTCGCCCATGCCCGATGGCTGCGCAGCTACCCGGCCCGTGATGCGTATCCAGCGCAAAACCCCGTCTACGGGGCTGGTAAAGCGATAATCGACGGTTGTTGGCTTCTGCGTTTTTCGACTGGGTGGATTCGTTACCAGGGCCTGCAAATGGGCGAGATCCTGAGGATGAATCTGCCGGAATAAGTCATCCAGTGAAACCGTTGCGGCTGGCCACCGGTAGATTTTCTGGCACTGCTCATCCCAGTCGATCCGGTGCTGATCGGGATACATGGCCCATAAACCAATACCAACAGCTTCCAGCGCAGAAGCCGTTTGTTGCTTAACTCGCTGGAGTTCTTCCTGGAGGGCGCGTACCTCCTCGTCAGTACTTTTCTTATTGCCCGTCATCCGTTCAAGTAGGTAATGGCAATCCAAAATACAGGAAAAAGAGATGCAGTAGTTTACTTCCCTATAGATTAAACGATTGATCGGTTATCCTACGGTTGCCGGTATCCGGCCTATGTCACCGGCAACCGGTGTTACGCCTTATCTGATCGCAACTCTTTCTCGGTGTAGATAAATCGTAACTCGACAATCTGCCAATTAAAAGTTCATTAAACAAAGCGAAACGTACCTTTATTCTAGTTAATAGGTGGGACGATCGATGTTAGCCTCGTCTTAACCGAACATGCAAACGCAGCACCCCTCCACCAAAAGTATCTTCGAACGGTTTTCATCGGCTGTCACGAAAGCCACAGGCAGCTCAGCAGCTTTTCTGTTGGCCCTCGGCACGGTTATTCTCTGGGCTGTAACGGGTCCTGTTTTTGGCTACTCCGAAAACTGGCAACTGGTTATTAATACGGGAACAACCATCGTCACCTTCCTGATGGTTTTCCTGATTCAAAAAGCGCAGAACAAAGAATCGATGTCGGTCCAGTTGAAGCTCAATGAGCTGATTGCGGCTACCAAAGGAGCCAGCAACCGACTGGTGTCGGTAGAAGACCTAACCGAAGAAGAACTGTGTGTGTTGCAGCAGCACTACCAGACTCTTGCCGAGATTACCCAGAAAGCCTCCGATCTCCGAAAGTCGCATTCGGTGGAAGAAGCCATCAAGGATGCCTCCGAAAAACTGGAAGAAGAATCAGGATTTGGGCATACGGTATAACACCGACAAGGGGGTGACCAATTGCTTAAGCCACCAGGTACTGTAACGTTTGGGCATTTCGCACAGCGTTGCCGGCCCCGTCGTTGTTAAAGTAAACGAATATGTCCTTTCCCATGTCTGCCCATTCTCGAATTCGTGCGGCCCACCAGTGCAGATCGGCGTCGGAGTACGAGCCGCCATACAGGTGGTTGGTATCCGGGCCATGTAGCCGAACGTAAACGAAAGGAGCCGTAACGCGCAGTATGCAGGGCAACTGCGCACCACTCATGATGCAGTAGGCAGCCTGGTGTTGCTCAAGCAGGGCAAAAATAGCGTCGTTGTGCCAACTTGGATGCCTGAATTCAACGGCGACGCGCATCCAGCGGGGCACCTGCTCCAGAAAATACGCCAGACGCTGGTAATCGCAGGCCTGCTGCGGAGCCAGTTGAACAAGCAGAACCGCCCGTTTATGCAGTAGCTCATGCCAGCAGGTTTTTATACGCTCCATCCAAATCTCGGGCTCAAGGAGTTTTTTGGCGTGGGTCAGTCCCCTGGGCGCTTTCACGGTCAGCAGAAACCCATCGGGCAAGCGTTGCTCCCAACCGGCGAAGGTGCTCTGTTTAGGCCAGCGGTAAAAGCTACTGTTGAGTTCAACCGTCTGAAATTTTTGTACGTAATACGCCAGCCGTTGCTGAACCGGCGTCGGATACGGGTACAGAACGCCCTGCCAGTGATCATAGCTCCAACCCGATGTGCCAATGTGAATCCCCATAGTAGTTACGTTTCGGATAGGATAAAACCGGAATCTTCTCCAGTAACCAATCCCGCTGAATCCTGTTGGATAAGGCCGAAAAAATCCAGCTACTTACACCCGTTCCGGCCTCCGCTGTCAACCGGTTCCTTCGTTCGTTGACTCCGTGGGGTCGATCTCGGTAATGGTGTAGGCAACAGCATGGCTGCTGGGCTCCGCGGACAGATGTGTCCATTCGCTGAACCGACGGGTGAAGGCGGCTCCGTAGTAAAACATCAGCGACGCATAAAAAACGAATAACAACAGGAGAATAATAGCCCCCGCGGTGCCGTAGAGCGAGCCCACCTGACTATCGATGAGCAGGTAATTCAACACGCCCTCCCCTAATTTAAAAAGGCAGCTTGTAAAAAAAGCACCCAGCCAAACGGCCCGCCAGGCAATTTTGACATCCGGCAGAAACTTGAATAAAAGAGCAAACCAAACCGTACGGATCAGCACCGACGCCACCAGATGAGCCATACTGACCAGTCCTTTGTAATAAGCCAGTGACGACAGGGCCATCGCTCCGCCAAGTTGAGTCACACGTTGCTCCACCGCTAGAAATGCACTGAACAGCAGCCCGGAACCCAAAATAATGGCCAGGGCGATGAGCTTGTCCGTCAGAACATTCAAGACGCCCCGTCCGGCTTTGGGCTTAACGCTCCAGAGTTGGTTGAGCGAATTTTTCAGGATGGCAAACAAGGTCGTAGAGGCCATAAACAATAACGCAAAACTAAGTACCGTTAACAGCAGGCTTGGTTTGGGAAGTTGAAGACGATGCGAAATATCTTCCAACTGATTGGCACTTTTAGGCCCGAACAGATCCGCCAGTTCATCGAACAGCTGGCCGCTCACGCGCTGGTAACGATCGTTGAAAAGCTCGCTCAGTACGCTGCTGAGAATAATAATGATGGGCGGCAGTGCGAAAAAGGAAAAGAAGGCCGTTGCTCCGGCCATGCGAACAGGGTCGTTGGCCTGCAGGCTGGTAAACGCCTGCCTGAGCAGCAGAAAAACCGGGATCACTTTTTTCAAACACGTACTTAATCTGGCGACTCTCACGTAACCCCATGTTGGGCCATAGGGTTCTGGCAACGTCCGTTTGTGCAATGCAATGGCCAGCATTCTGCCTAGTAGTATACCTAAAACGGCCCCGACTAGTGCCGGGGCCGTTCAATGAAGGCAATGACTGTATCTCCTCTATTTGGTGCCTTTCACCTGCGTCTGCAGTGTATACACCGACTCAGATGCCGTGATGAAAAGCATATCCCGATCTTTGCCACCAAAACAAATATTACCTACCCAGCCCGACGGAACCGGGATCGTCTGAAGCTTCACGCGATCAGGTCCATACACGGTAACGCCCTTGCCCGTCAGGTAAAGATTTCCCCGGTTGTCGAGTGTCATGCCGTCAGAGCCCTGGCTAACGTAAAGCAGGCGATTTTTCAGGCTGCCATCAGCCTGTATATCATACCGATACGTCTTGTTATCGCGGATGTCGGCCACATACAGGTATTTTCCGTCAGGGGTACCAATGATACCATTCGGCTGTTTCAGATCGCCGTCGACGAGGATGGCTTCTTTTTTACCCTGGGGCAAGTAATAGACCTTCTCTCCGTCGATGTCTGGTTTCTTGCGCTCCCAGTAGTCCCGCTGGTAATACGGGTCTGTAAAATAAATTCCGCCTTTGGGGTCAATCCACAAGTCATTGGGACCATTGAGCCGGTGCCCCTGAAAGTTGGTTAGCAGAACCGTGATTTTTTTGTTGGGACTGATGGCCCACAATTCATCTTTCTCGTCGGCGCACGTGATCAGATTACCTTTTTTGTCGAAATACATGCCGTTGGAGCGGCCGGCCTTATCCAGAAAAAGCGATAGTTTACCATCGGTATCGTACTTCCAGATTTTGTCGTTGGGCTGATCCGTAAAATAAACAGCGCCGTTTTTATCGACGGCTGGCCCTTCGGTAAACTTGAACTGGCTCGATATTTTTTGAAGCGTCGCGTTGGGCGCAATGATTGTTTCCGAATCAGTGCGTGGCATGGTGGTCGACTGGCCAAACAGAGTCCGGGATACAGCCAGCGAAATCGCCATCATCAGGCCCACCCTTTTATACTTGTTCATAAATAAACTGGATAGTTCTTTTTTAGATTCATCAAGCCAACGAGCTGGCTTCAGTTATAAAAGAACGCTTCCCGGATACCATACTCACGGGTCAACGCATCAACGACTGATAAACGGCTATATACTGCCGGGCACTTTCTTCCCAGGTGAACCGGGCGGCATTTCGGCGAATGGCTTCGGCTCTGGGTGTGCGCTCGTATGTTTCCATCCCCTCCCTATACACCGCCTGCACCACGTCAGCGGCAAAGCTCGGAAAGTAAAAAGCCGAATCGCCCCCCACCTCGGGCAGCGACGTTGCCATTGACAGAAATACCGGCTTGCCAAACTGCATTGCCTCGATAACGGGCAGCCCAAAGCCTTCGGCCAGCGAGGGGTGCAGGAAGGCTTTGCAATGCTTCAGGTACCAGATTTTATCGGTTTCCGAAACGGTACCCAGCCAGTGCAGGCGCTCGCCAACACCCATGCTTCGGGCCAACTGCCGCATCTGATCCACGTAGGCCGGGTCGTCATGATGGCCAACCAGCAGCAGTTCCAGATCCGGGTTCGACTGCAATAAAGGCAGCAGAACGTGGAAATTTTTTTTCTTATTCTGGTAGCCGATGCCCAGCAAAAACTCGCGGGCGGGCCTGTATCCGATGGGTTCTCCGGCTTGTTCCGGCAATGTATTGAGGCCGTTGTAGATGACGTGTATGGGTGTATTGCCGACATGACAATGGTCCAGAACGTTGCTCCGGGTAAATTCGGAAATGCAGACGATCGCATCGCTCTGATCGATCAGCGACTGCGTATGAGCCAGGCTTTGTTGCTGAACAGCCTCCGGTTTGCCTTCGTGCAGTACGTTCAGATCGTGGATGGTCAGCACAACTTTCAGGTTCGGGTAGTCCTTCTTTTTGGGAAAAATACGCCCGGACTGAAACGGCGCATGCCACACCCGACAGTCTCTCAGAAACGGTCGAAACAGCTTATGCCAGCGCGCTTCCACCAGATGATACGGCTCAGGATCGATCTGTAGTTTTCGACGGGGCGGTAAATACATCTGCATGAATGGCCGATTTTCTGCTTTAAGCAACTGATTGACATGGTCGCCAAGTTGCTGACAATAATGGTACAACCCAGAATGTGAATACTTCATCAGGTCGCAATCCAATATGATTTGAGACATGGATTAAAAGAGCAGGTTTATGGGGCAATTACCCGCAGATTTTGCTAGCTTATACAACATTATCAGGTTCAGGCCTGTTTTATAGGACAGGAAATACTGCTCAAACAGTTTCCAACCCTTTCACAAGGTTTGATACTCATCACCTATAGACGAACTGTCATGCCTGTAACTTATACAGGTATGCACTTATTTTTCGCGATGACGCTCGTTCTAAACTCTTCTGTTCAGTTAACCAACGTTATAAAGCGATTTCTTTATGCATCGAACCGTTTTTGATTGCGAGCGAATGAAGTACACCAACACAGGCCTGTACTACTTTTGTCTCAATCTGGGGAGGGCTCTCCAGCAAAATATGAGTCAGGAGAAGCTATCGGTATTCATGCCGAGCCACATGCAATCGGCGTTTGGCCCCTCCGTAGCTACCCTGCCGCAGCACTCGTTGCAGAAGTTTTTAATGCCGTCGGTTAGTCAGTATCACTTATGGCATTCTACATATCAGAATACCAATTACCTGCCCCGGCAGAATAAGAAAATAAAAGTCCTGCTCACGATTCACGACCTTAACTTCCTGTACGAAGATAAGTCTGATCGGAAGAAAGCCCGCTGCCTTCGCCATTTACAGGAAAACATCAACCGCAGCGACGCTATCGTTTGTATTTCGGAATTTACCCGCAACGACGTGCTGACCCACTGCGAAGTCGGAAATCGGGCCGTACACGTGATTTATAATGGAACGAACGGGTTGCCTAAGCCCGCGCTGGAAGAAAAATCCTACCGGCCCGCCGTTCCGTTTCTGTTCAACATTGGTGCCGTTACCCGCAAAAAGAACCAGCATCAGATTTTACCGCTGCTCCAAAGTAATCCGAGCATGGAACTCGTGCTGGCGGGCCGACACGAAGATAAGGCGTACGCGGATTTTATCCGGCAGCAGGCAACGGCGCTGAACGTTTACGACCGAACGCACCTGGTCAATGAAGTGACGGAAGGCGAAAAATCGTGGTATTACCACAACTGCCAGGCGCTGGTTATGCCGTCGCTGGCCGAAGGATTTGGCTTGCCCATCACCGAAGCGATGTCGGTTGGCAAGCCCGTATTCCTGTCGAAACACACGGCCATGACGGAGATCGGTAAGGATTTCGCCTTTTATTTTCAGGATTTCGACAACATGCACGACGACTTTCAGTCCGGAATGCAGCATTACCAGAAAGCGGGCAACAACATCCGGGAAGCAATGAAAGCCTACAGCGCTACGTTCAACTGGGAAGATTCGGCCCGGAAATATCTGGACGTTTACCGATCTTTGCTCGGGTAAATTACCCGTTCTGATCCAACTAGGGTCAGCTTTCCCATAGCGGATGGCTGGCCGTATACACGTTAAAACTACCGAATGAAGGTTTATAGACGGCTGATGGCGTATGCCAAGCCTTATGGAAAATTTATTGTTCCGTTCTTTTTCTTCACCATTATCAGTGTGTTTTTCAACGTCTTCCAGTTTGCGTTGATCATCCCATTGCTTAATTTCCTGTTCAATCCGACCAACACTGCCGACGCGGCCAAGTACGCGTCGATGCCGGAATTTCATCTGACCGGGAATTACTTCAAGGATATTTTTTACCACCTGATCTACCAGTTCAAAACGACGAACCCGATCTACGCGCTGTATTTTCTGGCGGGCATGATTGTGGTAGCGGTGATCATGACCAACATCTTCCGGTTTCTGGCGCAGCAGTGCCTGCTGGCCGCCCGGACGTTGCTGGTCAAACGATTGCGGGAGGCCCTGTTCGCCAAGATCAACAACCTGCACCTGGGCTATTTCACCAAGGAACACAAAGGAGACCTGCTTTCCCGGCTCAACGGCGACGTGTACGTCATCGAGAGCGTAGCCGGCAGTTCGATCGAGGTGGTCTTCAAAGAACCGTACATGCTCATTGGCTATTTCGTGGCGCTCTTCCTTATTTCGGCCAAGCTGATGTTATTTACGCTGGTAATCATCCCGATCTCGGCCGTGGGCATTGCAGCCGTCACCAAGCGACTCAAGAAGGAAGCCCAGGACGTTCAGTCATCGATGGGCCGAATGCTGACGCTCATGGACGAAACGCTGATGGGGATGCGGATCATTCGCTCCTTTAATGCGACGCCGTTCGTTCTTCAGCGGTTCAGCCTCGAAAACGATTTTTACCGCAAGGCCAGCCTGGAAGGCTTCAAACGTCGGGAACTGGCCCCTGCCTTCTCCGAAGCATCGGGCGTTTTTGTCGTGGCCTGTATTCTGGTGTACGGCGGCAGCCTGGTGCTAAACAGCGATAGCAACCTGCAGGCCAGTTCGTTCATTGCGTTCATTGCCATATTTTCTCAGGTGATCCGGCCCGCCAAGGCGATGGTGGTGGCCATCACGAACATTCAGCAGGGACAGGCCGCCGGTGAGCGTATCCTGGAGCTACTGGACAAACCCATCGAGATCAAAGACAAGCCAAACGCCATACCGATGGAACGCTTCCAGCGGGATGTCGTCTTCGAAAACGTCAGCTTCCGGTACGGGGATAAACCCGTCCTGAAAAATGTCAGTTTCCGGATGGAGAAAGGGCGAAAAATCGCGCTGGTTGGCCCGTCGGGCGTGGGCAAATCGACTATTGCTGACCTGATTCCCCGTTTCTACGAACCAACGCAGGGCAGCGTTACCATCGATGGCATCGATGTGAGCGACTACACCATGGAGTCGTTACGCAAGCAGATGAGCTTCGTGACGCAGGAAATCATCCTGTTTAATGACACGATATTTAACAACATCGCTCTCGGCCAGCCGGACGCCCGCTTGGAAGACGTCATTGCTGCGGCCAAAGTGGCTAATGCCCACGCGTTCATCATGGACACCGAAGACGGATACAACACCAACATCGGCGATCGGGGCATACGCCTAAGTGGCGGACAGCGGCAGCGGTTAAGTATTGCGCGAGCGGTATTCAAAAAACCGTCTATCCTGATTCTGGACGAAGCGACCTCGGCCCTTGATGTCGAATCCGAGAAATCCGTTCAGGAAGCCTTGAACAACCTAATGGAAGGCCGCACAACGCTGGTGATCGCCCACCGCCTGAGCACGATCAAAGAAGCCGACGAGATTCTGATCATGGAGGGCGGGGAGATCGTGGAGCGCGGCAACCACTACGATCTCATCAACCGCACCGACAGTATTTACAAGCGATTAAATAATATACAGGAGGTTTTGCAGTAGGAATGGAGGTTAGACTTAACGGTAAATACTTTCAAGTCTAACTTCTATTTCAATTAAATTACAAGACATTTATACTATATCCTATATTTTTTATGCTTACCTACTTATGAAAACTATAGAGCCAATATTACATCTCAACAACTAGTCAATTCTTCGATTTCCAGTCAAGTATTGGAATCTATCTCATGTGATACGATAAATTTAGCCCGTTCATATAACTCGTCATACATAACAATCTCGATATTGCGCTGACTACGTCTAAATAATTCAAATGTTTCTAGCTTTATTTCCTTCTCTAAATCTGTTCCTTTTATTTGCGATGAGCATCCAATTATTAATATTGCTTTAGGGTCAACTGTCCGTTGCAATATTCTTGCTCCAGATTTATTAAACATACTAACAGCATTACGACTTTTAATCTGCCATTCTGCTTTTTGTTCAAGTATCTGAGAAACAGCTTCAATTAAGTCTTTAGATAAACTCCAACTTCCTGATCGGTTTTGAGAAGTGTTAAATAAATTTGTTTCAGGCTTTTTCAGTTCAACTAATACTGTGAAATTTTTGTCACTTAACAAAAAGTCAGCAGTAACCGATTCTTTACCCGCAATTGTCGTAGTAGATACAGAAGCTTCACGTTGTAGTATAGACAGAAATCTGTAGTCTAATCCATACCCAAATATCCACGTATTGCGTTCGAAAAAGGCCTGCCATTCTTTTTCATCCCAAGTTGCTTCCTTTTGAAGTTGAGTTTTAAATTCATCTAGTGCTTGCTTACGCCCAGTTAAAATATTAATATCTTCTTTTGTTAAATGTTGACTACGAAGGGCATTTAAAAACGTTTCTCGCCCAGTAATTGACAATTCGTTTAACGCTTGTGCTGCATCTATAACACTTTGTTCTGATATTCCTTCTCTGCTATTATCCTTACTATCGTCCTCACTTCTAATTATATAAATTTCCCCAGGATGATCAGGAAGCATTTCCCTATAAATTAACTCTAAAAAGTCATACAAGGCCCTTATTTCGCCTTGCGTATCATTTATAGAAAAACGTTTCTCAAAGTCAACATAAAATCCAACCTTTCTTTTAACTACTGTATGAATGATCAAATCATATCCCTTAAATTCACCAGTATCATGATGTACAATTACGAAAAGTGTAGCTATTTTAAGAACTTTAGATCCATTTCTTAAAGTAGCATTGTGCACAAGCTTCAAACCAGGTTTACCTTTAAGCTCCATCGTTACTAAGCGAGTAACAATTTCTTCAGATGTAGTATTGGCAGGGAAGTCTGGTATTCCTTTAAAATCTCGTCGTGGTAATTCTGATTCTGGGAATGAGTCCATGTGAATAGTTTTAGATCCTAAATTAATAGAATTTATAGTATTTATGCTTTATAATTTTGACTTTTTACATTGGGCATTGACATAAACTATGATATCTAATGATCAGCTTGTACGTTTTAAAGCACTCATTAACATAAGTTATGTTTAGTAAATACATTTCAAATAATTTCTAAGTCTATCAATGCTTACTTAAGTTCTTATAGTCACAGTGTATGTCATTTATTACTGATAGCCAGTGAAGATCTCTAGGCTAGATTTACCCGTATTTTCATTGTTAGAATACATATTCTTTTAGCACTGGCACTTTAGGGTTAGCGAGCTCACTTCTAAGTTCGTAGGCGAGGTGATTTAATGAGTCATAAACATTGCCTCTTTGCGATGCTAATGATTCGCAGGGTTCTTCAATCTCTTTACCCATCATGTCATCCTCACCAATGGTTTTCTGCTTCCAACTGCTTCACCCCGCCACATACGCCACCGCTTTGTTAAACTTCGCCAGGACGGTTTCCCAGGTGTAGTACTGACGGACGTAAGCGCGGCCGTTACTGGCCATCTCGGATGAATCCTGCGTTAGCATTTGATGGATGGCTGCTGCGAACTCCTCGTAGCTTCGGTACAGCAGGCCCGCCTGGCTGCCCACGATGTGGTCGCGGAGGACGACGCATTCAGCGGTGGCAATGACGGGAATGCCCACAGCAAAGCTTTCCAGCGTTACCATCGACAGGCTTTCGTAGGGCGATGGCATGACCAGCGCTTTGGCGTGTTGCAGTAGACTCGCCTTCACCGGCTCGTCCACGAAACCAACCGGCAGCAAATCGGGGTGCTCGGGAATGGGCATGAACGCCTGCCCAACCAGAACCAGCTTCAAGGGCGATGGATGCTCGGCTTTGTAGCGCATAAAGAAATCAAACAGGGTGTCGCAGCCCTTCGCCGTGTCGATCCGGCCGATGTACAGCAGATAATCGGCATCGGTACCCAGTATCTCGCTCACCGGTTTTTCCGCCAGCGCAGTGGCTGGTTCGATACCCACGCCGACGATGTCATTGTAGATCGATTCATTTCTGAATAACTGGTGTACAAAGCTCCGCTCGGCCGGGGTATTGAACAGAATGGCACGCGGCTTCTTGAATAGTGGTCGGAAAACGGGTAAGTAAATAGGAGCCTCGTCGTGCGCAGTGGGAATAAGAATCGACTTGCGGGGCGCTACGTTTAAACCGGCAATGGTTGGATAATACAGGTACGTAATGAAAATCAGCGCGTCGTATTGTCGGTGGTTTCGCTTCAGGTAAGTGATCAGGTCGGGGGTGTAAGGCCCCTGATAGACAGCCCATAAATGACTATAGCGCCGGATCGTTTTTCCCGCCAGTGCCCGCGCCCACATATTGAGTCGGTTCAACCCCTGCCACTCTTCGGGCCGGGACCATTTTTTGAGTTTTCGCTCGACCTCCCAGCCCTCTTCGACCAGCCGTTCGTGCGCCGTGGCAAACCGGTGAACCCGCACCCCGTTGATGGTGACGGTTTCGGCCGGATACCAGTTGGTCCACATGGCGTACTCCAGCGCGCAACTGGTCAGAACGTCGACGTCGTAAGTATTCGCCAGCCGCTCGGCCAGCAGTCGACAGTGATATTCGGCACCTCCATTAACCTCAACGCCGTACCGCTGCACGACAAACGCTATCTTCTTCATAGAACTAAGCTAACGGATAATACCTGGCTACTGGTGTATTCCCGATTCATCCCGCCGGAGTAACTCCGCTCAGTCGAGTGTTTGGTAAAATTCGTTTTGTCTTTTCTGTCGCTCAATGTCTTTTCGGTGCAAAAGGCAAAAATCGTCCGTATCCGACGGCAGATAATGGCAATTCTGCTGGCCGTCCAGTTCTTCGTGTACTTTATTTTTCCAACGGATGGTCTGGTTCAGTTTAACTACGCGCAGTTGGTAATCCGGATAGTTTACTCGCCCCTGCTCATCCACCTGCCATTGCCAGGCATCGATCCATTCCTGCGTCAGTCCCTTCACCAGATTGATGCGGGGGACGGCCACACAATCTACTTTGGGGTGTTTTCGTAGTACGCCCTTCAATAAACGGAGCAGGTTTTCGCTGGGTAGTTCATCGGCGTCGATCTGAAACAGGTATTCGCCCGACGCCATCGGCAACAAGTGGTTCTTGAACGTGGCGAAATCGCCGTCGAGCCGTGCCGACTGGTGCGTTAATTTGCCCTGGTATCGGCTCAGCACGTCGGTAACCCAGTCGTCGGGCCGGGTGCTATCCTGCAACACCACGATCTGGTCGTGCGGATCTTTGTGAAGCAGCAGGAAAAGAATCAGCCGTTCCAGTTCCACCGCTTCATTGCAGACGGTAATCCCGTACGTCAGCCGGATACGACGGGCAAGCAATCGGTCAAGCATACGTTAGTTCTTTGTGAATCAACCGCGCTTCGCGCGTAGTCGGGTCAATGATCTGGATGCGATACCCTCGCCAGCTAAACGCCGGGAAAAGGCCATACCACAGTCGCTTCAGCAAAGATCGGGGTTTGGTGATTCGATGGTGTATAATCTCCTGCAGAAACATGACCTGCTCCAGTTGGGCCGCATCGGCCTTCCGGGTATCCAGCGAAACCAGGATCCCGTTGGTACGCGCGGCCGTCAGTGGTTTTATCTTCTTCGTCAGGTCGATAGCGGTAAAAGGCTGCTCCTCCTGCCTGTATAACGTTGGATCGAGGTCCGTGTAGATGGTCGACGCCCAGGGCTCCAGCTCTCGTAGTGCATCCACCGTGCCGTTGGTCAGCACCAGACCGATATCGTACGTCTGCCGAAGAAAAGCACGGTTGCGGAATCCCCATTTACGAATAAAATTTCGATTGGACTGCCGCTCAATTTGCCTCGTTCGGGATACATACTCGTCCGAAAACCGCGAGGTTTTACTGACGAAATGATAGCACAGCACATTGAACGCAACAATCATTTCGAGTCCTTTCAGGCTGAGTCGCAGCAGCAGATCATCGTCTTCGCAGAACATCGGATTGAATAATGGATCCAGACCACCCATTTCCAGCAGCACCTGCCGGGACGCCACCAGGAAAATGCCCTGGCTGGTCGTTACGGCTAGATGGTCTGCCTGCTTAGTTCGTTGTTGTTCAGCCAACGCAAATTGAAAGAAAGCCTGCCGCTGAAACGTCGTTATATCAGCCCCAAAATCCCGGACAATTTTTCCGGGGCGTGGATCATCCGCAAAGGTGGGTGGCTCCACAGTCGTGTAGAAAATCACCCGCTGCTGGGTTTGAAGCACTGTTAGTTGTTCAATGAAGCCGGGTGCCAGCACCATGTCGTTGTGCGCAAAAATGACATAGTCCGACGTGGCCAGCTCGATGCATTTGTTGTAGGTATCCGACAGGGTTCGTTCCCGTTCCTCGTAATAATACGCAACGTGGTCATCCTGCAGGGAATCGAGCCATTCGTGCGTCCCATCGACACTATTGAAACTGACGAAGACCATCTCAAGGGTTGGATACAGCCGACGCGTCTGGGTATAGACGTGCTGTGTGTAAACCAGGTTGTTTTTTACCCCCACCAATACCGAAAATGTCATGCTACTGCTCCTATTCTTACGACGCTGTGCAAGGTAAGGCGAAAGCAGACAAAAAGGCTACTGAGGATGACCAAACCCCTACAGCCGACTTCGAGAACCTGACCATGCTTGTGCCTTTTTTCTCCGGATAGTCAAACATAGTTGACCAAAAAAGGTAATTTTAGTCCCTTTATTGGTCAAGAACCACTTATTCGTTCGACCAGACGACGGGTGTGCAGGCTGGCAGTCAGCCCACCCGTGCGGATTGGCCACCACGCTTCCCTTGTTCCTGATGCGCATCCTGATTGTTCATAATATTCTCTGGGCTCACTACAAATCCAGTGTTTTTCAAGCCTTACAACACCTTACTGATCAGCAACCAGCCATCAGCCTTACTGTTTTACAAATCGCCCGTAACGAGAAATCCAGGGCTAAATTAGAAATTGCCCCCGCGAACGGGCATGCTCCAGCCTATACGTACAACTACGAACTTCTGTTCGATCGCTTTGTGGAAGAGGTTACTCTGCGCGAGCGATTCAAGGCACTCTTGACACGCGCCCGCGCAGACAAGCCTGATGTCATCATCCTTACGGGCTACTATGACCTCGCTCAGGTGTTTCTGTTGGGATGGGCCAGGCGGAAGGGCATCCGGGTAATCATGCAAAACGAGAGTACGGCGGCCGATCATGAGCGGGGCGGCTGGAAAGAGCACATCAAACGCTGGATTTTCAGTCAGTGCGATGGTTTCTTCTGTTTCGGCACGCAGTCGGCCAACTACCTGATTCAACTGGGCGTCAGCCCGGAAAAAATTCTGCTGCGTAAAAACGCGGTTGACAACAATACCCTTCAGATCGCTTATGAACGCGCGTTGGTCAACCGGACGCAGGAGCAGGCCCGGCTTGGGTTACGACCCAAAAACGTCGTATTTGTGGGCCGGTTTATTGCCTTCAAGAACTTACCCACTCTTCTGCGCGCGTTTTCTGAGGCCCTGCACCAATCCCCCCATTCGGCCGAATGGGGCCTGATTTTGTTGGGCGAAGGCCCTGACCATGACGCACTAACGCACCAGATCGACACCCTGCCCGTAGCGGATCAGGTAAAGCTGATGCCGAGCCGCCCCTGGTATCAGGTTCCTGATCTGTTGGCCCTGAGTGATGTGCTGGTCTTGCCCAGCCTGTCGGAACCGTGGGGACTGGTCGTCAACGAAGCGATGGCCTGCGGCCTGCCCGTTATTGTATCAGACCGTTGCGGCTGTGCTTCTGATTTGGTTCGGGAAGGTGAAAACGGTTTCGTCTTCGATCCTCAAAACCAGTCCCAGCTCACGGCCCTTCTCCTTCGATTTATGAATAATGAACTGAATTTGGCGGCTATGCAGGCGGCCTCGAAAAAGATTATCGCGCCCTACTCGCCCGAAGCCGTAGCCAACGATATGCTCGATGGCATTCAGAAAGTGATGCACTCCTGAGCCGCTGTAAACCAAATCCCATGACCTCAGAAGTTCCGTTAAATAAAGGCTTTCCAGAAAATGAAGGAAAAGGAAATAGGTTTATTCAGATTACCGTATGTTTATCACTTGATTTAACAAAAATTAGGTATAGTAACATAAAGCCCCCCTACTCTGTAAGGAGGCTTTATTATTTAAACTTAGTAATGGACCCCGCTACGTTAACGTCGCTTCTCTTTCCCTCAAAAACAGAAGTAGTTGACAATATCCCGTCATTCACCAGCGACGATCAACTTATTTCACTTCTTTTTGGTTCTTAATAAGGTGGGGCGTCTGCAGTCGCCACGTATATCCATTTTCAATCTACCTAGCCACCTCTTTCCGAAAATACCTTACCTGTTCAGGTAGGTTAACCTCACACGAATAAAACCAAAGAATGGAGACATTTAGTAAAAAAGAAAAAGAGAAGGCTAGACAAAAAAAGAGAAAAGATAAAGAAGAAAAACGAGAAGATCGGAAAGCCAATGCCGTTAAAGGCCTGGGCCTTGACGACATGATGGCGTATGTGGATGAGAACGGAAACATTTCGTCGACTCCTCCTGACCCCAGAAAAAAGAAACGCATTGATCAGGAAGATATCCAGATCGGCGTTGCTAAACAGGAACCGACCGACCCGCAGGATCTGATCAGACAGGGGGTGGTTACCTTCTTCAATGATTCGAAAGGGTACGGTTTCATCAAAGATCTTCAGTCGCAGGAAAGTATTTTCGTGCACGTCAATGGCTTGAAAGATCCTATAAAAGAACACGATAAAGTGTCATTTACCATTGAAATGACGCCCAAAGGTCAAAGTGCTGTTGGGGTAGCCAAACAGGTTGCGTAGATTTTTTGACTTATTCCAAGGGGTCTTTGTCTATCAATGACACTAATTGGCAAGAAACGGGGTTGTCTGGATAGACATGTACCAATACGGTCGCATGAACCCATTATTATCCCCTAGGTTATGAGCCAACAGACGTACACTTCCATCCCCCCAACTACTGATAGCGTCTACTGGATGCTCAAATCGTCGGATGGCAAAACAAGCATCTTTGTACCCCGCGATAAAGAGCTTGACCGGAAGTTAAAGGTGAAGTTTCAGGCCGAAGTGGCAGCCAGAACATCCGTGAAGCGGAAGCGATAAGGGACGGACTTAGTGACTTATTTGGTTGAAATACCGCAGCCCGGCTCCACATGCCGGGCTTTTTTTATTCAGTTTTGTGTTGGCAGCCTGTTTACAACACTAGGTTGAAACCCATGAAAACGATCCTGCTTGTAGAAGACGACCGACGTATTGCCCAGAACATAAGCCGTGGCCTGACCGATGAAGGGTACACCATCACCACGGCATACGATGGGCTCGAAGGCAGACAACTGGCGCGCGCCCATGCCTTCGATTTACTTATTCTGGATATAAATCTGCCGGGCCTGAACGGGTATAATTTGTGCCGCGAGGTACGGGCTGAAAACCCTTATTTGCCCGTACTGATGCTGACAGCTCTCGGTGAAATAGAAGATAAAGTAACCGGACTGGGCGTTGGGGCGGATGACTACCTGGTGAAACCATTTGATTTTCGGGAGCTTCTGGCTCGGGTGGCCGCCTGTCTGCGCCGGGCTGATTTACGCACGGAGCCCGCTGATTCCGAAGACATTATTGCCGTAGCCAATTTGACCCTGAATCGTACCACGCGGGAGGTATTCCGGGATCAGACCGTGATTGAGCTGACCACCAAAGAATTTGTGCTGCTGGAATACCTCATGCAACACACGGGCCGGGCCATATCGCGGCTCGAACTGACCGAACACGTTTGGCGCATCCCGTTCGACACCGGCACAAACGTGGTGGAGGTTTACGTAAACTACCTGCGTAAAAAAATAGACCGCGATTTTTCACCCAAACTTATCCACACCCGCTCCGGCTATGGGTACGTTCTGAAAGAAGAAGAGGCATGACGATTCGCAACCGCATATCGGGCCAGTTTACGTTAATCGTCGCGTCAATTCTGATCGGGTTTTCGTTGCTGATCTACCTGGTTTCAGCTACTTACCGGCGGGAAGAGTTTTACGAACGACTCAAGAGTAAAGCCCGAACCACGGTCCGGTTTCTGGTCGAAGTGAAAGAGGTTGACCAGGATCTGCTCCGGATCATCGACCGAAATACCCTGACGGCCATGATCGACGAAAAAGTTTTGATTCTGGATGACAACAACAAGCTGGTTTACAGCAGCGTCGACGACTACCCCGTTCGTTACAAGCCTGATCTGCTCGACGCCGTTCGCCGGGAGCGGGAAATTGAGACAACCAATGGCGAAAATGAACTGGTCGGCATTCTGTACGAAGCCAACGGAAAACGCCTGGTCGTGCTGGCGTCGGCCTACGACCGATTCGGGCAAAGCAAACTGGAAAACCTGTACCTGACACTCGTCTGGGGCTTGCTGGGCGGCATCGGTCTAACGATCGGGCTTGGCTTCTTCTTTGCCGGGCAGTCGCTGCAGCCCATTGGTAACATTAACCGACAGGTACAAACCATTACGGCCCGTAACCTGCGCCAACGGCTCGACGAAGGCTCCCGACAGGATGAGATCGACCAGTTGGCCGTTAATTTTAATGCCGTCCTACAGCGGCTCGAGCAGGCGTTTGAGCAGCAGCGGAGCTTCGTATCGCATGCATCGCATGAGCTTCGAACCCCATTGGCTGCGCTCAAGTCTGAAATTCAGTTGGGTCTTCGCCGACCGCTTTCGGTGGAGCGTCATACCGAAATTCTACAAAACCTGCTTTCCGACACAGATCGGCTGATCGCTCTGTCCAACAGCCTCCTGTTGCTGGCCCGTACGCTCGAAAACCTGGAAGCCGTAACCATGACCTCGGTCCGGCTGGACGATGTGTTCTTTACGGCTCAGGAAGAACTGCTCACCGCCCATCCCCAGTACGCGGTGTCGTTTCAGTACGATCAGGTTCCTGACACCGAAACGGAAATGGTCGTGCTGGGCAACGAATCACTACTGGTTCGGGTCGTGCTGAACCTACTCGACAATGCCTGTAAATATGCCGCCGACCAACGGGCCAGCGTACGCATCGGGACAACGGCCCAACAGGTTTGGCTCAGCGTGGCCGATGCGGGTATTGGGCTGAGCATCGATGAGCAACGCCATATTTTTGAACCCTTTTACCGGGCACCGGGTGCCGTCCGCTTCGACGGATTCGGCATTGGGCTAGCCGTCTGCCAGCGCATTATGGAACTACACAATGGCCAGATCAACGTAGAGAGCGAGCCCGGCGCAGGAAGTACGTTCACGATACGACTACCCCGGTCTTAGCACCGATTAATGAAATCTAATTTTTTTCTAATCGTTTAAAATCGGTCGTCCTGATTAGTCTGAGCAATTTTGTGGTTGATATCAACACAACCATCCGTAATGCGTTCCTGGCTTTTTCTTTTATTTCTTCTTCTCGCTGGTCAGGTCAGAGCGCAGGATTCTCTGCGACTCACCCGACAACAGGCCGACAGCCTGTTTATAAAACATAACCTCCTGCTACTGGCCGAACGATTCCAGATCGATATTGGTCAGGCGCAGATTATACAGGCTGGCCTACGCGACAACCCCACCGCCAGCGTAGAGATCAGCACCTACAACAATCAGACAAACCGAGTGCTGGATGTGGGGCGCGGGGGCCAGAAGACCATAGCCATTCAGCAATTATTATACACCGCCGGCAAGCGCAACAAACGGATTGCCCTGGCCACCGAAGCGGCTCACCTGACCGAACTCGAACTGCTTGATCTGCTACGAAGCCTCCGGTTCGAATTGCGCAGTCGGTTCTACGCCATTTACTTTCAGCAGCAAACGCTGGCTCGCTACGACCGGCAGATTGCCACCATACAAACGACCGTTACGGCTTACGAGCGCGAATATGATCGCAACAATGTATCCCTGCGGGAGCTGCTTCGGCTCAAAGCCCTGCTGTTTCAACTGAGCAACGACCGAACCGAAATCCGGTTTCAGGTCGCCGAAGACCAGCGAACTATCCGGACGTTATTATCCACGGACCAGCCAATACGGCCCATTGTTCGCAACGAAGCCCTGACCCGCTACCATATTCCGTTGCAACCTGAAGATTCGCTTCGACAACTGGCATTACGCAATCGGCCCGACTTACTGGCGGCCCAGTCGTTGAGTAAACAGGCCGAATTGAATTATACGCTGCAGAAAGCACTGGCCAAACCCGACCTGCGCGTGGGTGGCAGCTACGACCAGAATGGTAGCTACATCCCCAACTACGTAGGGCTGTCGGTGGGTATGGATCTGCCGGTATTTAACCGAAACCAGGGTGCCATTCGGGCCGCCCGCAGCCAGGTCGCTTATCAGAGCCAGCTTCAAAAACAGCGGGCCGTGCAAATAACGAACGAGGTATCGACAGCGCTACAGAAAGTCAGGGATGTAGAGCAAATGGTTCAGTCGGTGGAAGGACGCTTTACCGACCAGTTCGAGTTGCTCAACCAGGGCGTCGTGACAAGCTTCCAGAAAGGGAATATCTCCTTGCTGGAGTTCGTCGATCTGATCGAAACCTACAATGAGAGCGTTCGACAGCTCAACCGCCTGAAAGCCGACCGTGTCAACGCGTATGAGGAGCTCAACTACCTCCTCGGCGACGACTTATTCAACTAATAACACTTCCCGTTTTTACCGATCATGAACGCTACGCTAGTTATGCGCTCCCTCATTCTTTTTTGTCTGGCAGGTCTTACGTATCTGTTGCCGGCCTGTAACCCTAAACCCGCCCCTCAGGAGGCCACGGCGTTTATGCTGTCGGATACGATGCTGCGTAAAATTCAGATCGACACCGCCAAAATTCAGCCATTACGCAGTGAATTGACGCTCGTCGGGCGCATTATAGCCGATGAAAACCGGGTCATTGAGGTATTTCCGCTGGTTGGTGGGAACGTCGAAAGCGTAAACGTAGAACTTGGCGATTACGTCCGGAAAGGGCAAACACTGGCCACCATACGGTCGGGGGAAGTTGCTGATTTCGAACGCCAGAACACCCAGGCCGAAGCGGATTTATTACTGGCCGAAAAGAACCTTCGGGTAGCGCAGGACCTGTTCGAGAGCAAACTCAACTCCCAGCGTGAAGTCATTGCCGCCCAGAAAGAAGTGGAACGAGCGCAGGCCGAAGTGAACCGGATCAAAGAAGTCTACCGAATTTATGGCGTCAGTAAATCATCGACCTACATCGTCAAAGCACCCATCGCGGGCTACATCATCCAGAAAAACGTAAATCAGGGAACGCAGCTCCGGTCGGATAATGCCAATAGCCTGTTTACGGTTGGGCAGATCAGCGACGTATGGGTACTCGCCAATGTCAACGAAAGCGATATTGGCCGGGTGAAGCCCGGCATGACGGCCGACATGCAGACGCTGGCGTATCCCGATGAGCTGTTTCGGGGAAAAGTCGACAAGCTTTATACCGTGCTCGACCCCGGCACCAAGGCCATGACGGTACGCATCCGGCTCCCAAATCCGGGTCTGAAATTACGTCCCGAAATGCACGCGACCGTAACCATTCGCTACGAAGACGGCGGGCAAATGGCTACGGTACCCGCCGGATCGGTCATTTTTGACAAATCCAGGCACTATGTCATGGTGTTCCGCAGCCGCACCGACATTGAAACCCGCGAAGTAACGCTGCTAAAATCCCTGGGCGACGTGGCGTATATCCGCACCGGTATCAAACCGGGCGAACGGGTCATCGCCAAAAATCAGCTTTTGGTGTACGATGCGCTGAATGACTAACCCACCCATCCAACTCAGCTATGAATGCTTTCATCCGTAACGTAGTTGGTTTTTCGTTGAAGAACCGCTTTTTCATCTTTTTCATGACCATCGGCCTTATCATTGCCGGTGTTGCCAGTTACCTCACTACGCCCCTCGAAGCCTTTCCCGATGTCACAAACACCCAGATTATTGTTGTAACGGAATGGAAGGGTCGCTCGGCCGAAGAAATCGAGCGCTTTGTCACCGCGCCCATCGAGATTGGCATGAACTCCGTGCAGCGCAAATCCAGCGTTCGCTCCGTCACCATGTTCGGGCTGAGTGTCATCAAAATTATTTTTGATGACGACGTCGACGATTTTTTTGCCCGGCAGCAGGTCAATAACCAACTCCGGTCCGTATCGCTGCCTGAAGGCGTCGGTCCGGAGGTGCAGCCTCCGTACGGCCCTACCGGCGAAATTTTCCGGTTTACGCTCAAATCGCCCAACCGCGACAGTCGCGAACTGCTGACGCTCCACAACTGGGTCATCGACCGCCAGCTCCGTAGTGTACCGGGTGTGGCCGATGTGGTCGCCTTCGGTGGACGGGAAAAAAGCTACGAAATTCGGGTCAATCCGACCCAGCTCGCCAAGTACGACATCACGCCCCTGGAAGTTTACCAGGCCGTAACCCGCAGCAACATCAATGTGGGGGGCGACGTGATCGAGCGAAACGGGCAGGCCTACGTTGTGCGGGGCATTGGCCTGCTGACGTCGATTGCCGATATTGAAAACCTGATCGTTGAAGATTTAGGCGGAAATCCGGTACTCGTCAAAAACGTGGCCGAAGTGGCCGAATCGAATCTGCCGCGCGTTGGGCAGGTAGGGCTCAATACCGACGACGATGTTGTCGAAGGCATTGTCGTTATGCGCAAAAATGAGAACCCCAGTGAGGTACTGGAACGGGTAAAAGCCAAGATCGAGGATCTGAATACCCGCGTGCTGCCCTCCGATGTCAAGATGGTTACTTTTTATGACCGCGACGACCTGATCTCGTTCTGCACCCGAACGGTACTGCATAACCTGACCGAAGGGATCGTTTTGGTAACGGTCGTCGTGTTTTTGTTCATGGCCGACTGGCGCACAACCATCATTGTCTCGATTGTCATTCCGCTGGCCCTGCTGTTTGCCTTTATGTGTCTCAAGTTGCGAGGCATGTCGGCCAACCTGCTCTCTATGGGTGCCGTCGATTTTGGCATCATTGTCGACGGGGCGGTGGTCATGGTCGAAGGTATTTTTGTGGCGCTCGACCACCAGGCGCATCGCGTCGGCATGACTAAATTTAACAAAATGGCCAAGTGGGGGCTGATCAAAAAAACCGGCGGTGAGCTGGGCAAAGCCGTTTTTTTCTCTAAACTGATCATTATCACCGCGCTGCTGCCCATTTTCTCGTTCCAGAAAGTGGAAGGAAAAATGTTTTCTCCACTGGCCTGGACGCTGGGCTTTGCCCTGCTGGGCGCGCTGCTGTTCACCCTGACGCTCGTTCCCGTTTTGTGTTCAATCCTCCTTAAAAAGGATGTTAAGGAAAAGAACAATCCACTGGTCAATTTCTTCGACCGAACCGTCATGGCGGGTTTTACCTGGTGTTTTTCCCGTCGGCGGCTGAGTTTATTCGCCAGCATCGCCTTCATGGCTGCCACCTTCTTCTCTTCGACGCTGTTAGGCTCGGAATTTCTGCCGACCCTCAACGAAGGGGCGCTGTGGGTAACGGCCGAAATGCCAATGAGCATGTCGCTGCCCGAAAGTATCAAGATGGCGCATTCGATCCGGGAAGATCTTCAGAAGTTTCCGGAAGTAAAGCAGATTCTCTCGCAAACGGGTCGCTCTAACGACGGCACCGATCCTAACGGGTTCTATTTCTGTCAGTTTCAGGTCGATCTTCAGCCCAAAACAACCTGGAAGCGTACCATTACGGTCGATGGCCTGATCGAGGAAATGGACACAAAGCTGAAGAGCTACCAGGGCATTAATTACAACTATTCGCAACCCATCATCGACAATGTAGCCGAGGCCGTAGCGGGTTTCAAGGCCAGCAACGGAATCAAGATCTTTGGCAGCGACCTCGACGAACTCGAGAAGTATGCCAACCGGGTAACGGCGGCCATACGCGATGTGCCGGGGGTGAAAGACGTGGGGGTGCTGCGGAACATTGGCCAGCCGGAAATCAGCGTGCTGTTTGATGACCGGAAGATGGCGCTGTACGGCGTGACGACGGCTGATGCCCAGTCCGTTATCGAGATGGCGATTGGCGGTAAAACGGCGTCTGTCTTATACGAAGGCGAACGCAAATTCGACATTCGGGTTCGCTACGGCGAAGATTACCGGCGCACCGGCGATGACATCATGCGGCTGATGGTTCCGACCCTGCGCGGGGATAAGATACCGCTGCGCGAAATTGCCACCTTGCGGGAAGTGACGGGACCGGCCTTCGTCTATCGCGACAATAACAAACGGTTTGTTGGGGTGAAATTCTCGGTGCGGGAGCGCGACCTCGGCAGTACCGTTGCCGAGGCCCAGCAACGGGTCGATAAAGCCATCAATGATCTGCCCAAAGGCTATAGCATCAGTTGGACGGGCGAGTTCGAAAACCAGGTTCGGGCCACGGGCCGTTTGGGGCAGGTTGTTCCTATCAGTCTGGCAACAATTTTCGTGATCCTGTTTGTTCTGTTCGGAAGTGCCAAAGATGCGGGGCTGGTGCTGCTGAATGTTCCGTTCGCGCTCATTGGTGGCATTCTGGCGTTGCATGTCACCGGCATGAACTTTGGCATTTCGGCAGGCGTGGGTTTCATTGCCCTGTTCGGCATCTGTGTGCAGAACGGCGTCATTCTGATCTCGGTGTTTAACAACAACCGTAAGGCCCGGATGCCGCTCGACGAAGCCATACGAGAAGGTGTCCGATCCCGGATTCGGCCCGTGGTCATGACGGCACTCATGGCGGCCATCGGCTTGTTACCGGCGGCTGTTTCGACAGGCATTGGCTCCGAAACCCAGAAACCGCTGGCCATCGTTGTCATTGGCGGGCTTATTACAGCTACGATTCTCACGCTGCTTATCTTCCCCATTATTTACCGGATATTCAATCGGAAGCATCACGCGCTAACTATTTGACGGATCGATAAAGGTAAACAACAGAACGCCCATCTATAGCCATTGCTGTAGATGGGCGTTCTGTTGTTTACTTACGCTGGGCAGTCATTCAACTACGATTTTCAACGATTGACAACATAAATTCTATCCGGTTTTTAGCGCAGGTTATTTTTGAGCTTTCTCAGATAAGTATACTCCATTTTTTCTTTAAGCGACGTGTTTAACTTTTCCTTGCGCGCAAGCCTATGACGACTAACCTTTACCCTAACCCTACTCCACTGATTACCCTGCCTACCGGCGCACTGAAAATGTACGTACGGTCCAGCGGGCAACATGACTTTCCGATATCAGACCTCATGTTTTTACAGGCTACCGGCAATTACAGCTGGCTTCACTGGAAAGATGGTCAACGTATACTGATGCCGCGCACCTTAAAATATTACGTACCTCAGTTGCCGAATAACTGGTTTGTGCGCCTGCACCGTAACTGCATTGTTAACCTTCATTATATCGATCGGATGGAACGCATCGAGCCGGATAAGGGGGGATTTGTTCACTTACGGTCGGGCGTTGTTCTACCCGTGTCGCGTCGCCGTTGGTTTGCCGTCAGAAAGCTGTTTGCAAAGCATGTTCTGTCTAATTAACCCATGCAATTTACTGGGGTCGCGCCGTAGCCCGGCCCCGGTAATCCACTCAAATGCGTTGAATCAGCTCGGCCACTTTGTGTACCTCCCGGCCCATGATGTGATCGACTATAGCCCGGGCATGTTCCCGGCCATTTTCGATAAACACCTTCTCCGTATAGATGCCGGCCATAACCGTACCGCATACGTACAGGCCCGGCACGGTCGTTTCGAAGTTTTCCTTGTTATACGTGGGTACCTGCGTAACCGGATCGAGTTCGATACCGCACCGACGCAACAGGTCCGCATCGGGAATGTAGCCCGTTAAGACCAGGACAAAATCGGCGGCAAGTTCGGTTTCTTCGCCCGTTTTCAGGTTGTTGATGGTGACAGATTTCTCGCTGATCTGCGTCACCGACGCGTTGAAGGCTGTTTTTATCTTCCCTTCTTTCACCCGGTTTTTCACATCAGGAACCAGCCAGTATTTTACCGTACTCCGGAAATCATCGCCCCGGTGTACGACCGTTATGTTCACATCGTGCCGGTATAGCTCCAAAGCCGCTTCGACCGCCGAATTCGACCCGCCAATGATCACCACATTGGTAAACGAATATTTGAAAGGCTCGTCGTAGTAATGAGAGACATGCGGCAGGTTTTCGCCGGGAATATTGAGCCAGCGGGGCCGGGTGAAGTAACCCGTTGCCATGATGACTTTGCGTGCCCGGAAGTGGTCATTCGCCGTCGTTGTGACGATAAACTCATTGCCTTCTTTCCGCACGGCCCAGACTTCCTTGAACAGTTCAAAATTCAGGTGATAATAGGCGGCTACCTTGCGGTAATATTGAAGGGCTTCGTCACGCCCGGCTTTCACATCCGAAATGGCAAAGGGAAGCCCGCCAATTTCAATATTTTCGGCGGTTGAGAAGAACCGCATCCGGCGCGGGTATTGCCGGATCGACTCGGTCAGGCTACCCATCTCCAGAATCAAATGACTCAAACCAGCTTTAGCCGCTTCAATGCCAGCCGCCAGCCCGCAGGGGCCTCCGCCAACAATAATGACATCGTATGTTTGCATATAGTGCTCAATAAAGCGCGATTATTCGTAAGCGTGTGCCCAAACACAACGCATCTCATTAACAAGCAAAAAGTCCCCAAAGGTTGCGTTACTCAGGTCTTTTGCGTGATTATAAGCCAATAATGTTCGCGAATTTAGGCAGCAGGTTTACCCGTGGCGAGCGGTTTTGTACCTATATTTACTAGACGTTCGTCATCCTTGTGGAAAATAAAGCCGATACATTATTCTTATCATTCGAAAGTGAGGAAGTTACCTTCTTCGCCGATTTGATCTTACCTATCCCTGTTCCCAAACTATTTACCTACCGGGTTCCTCGTGGGATGGCGGAAGTTATTAAAATTGGTGCCCGCGTTATCGTTCCCTTCGGAAAAAGGAATGGGCGTGTGCTCACGGCTATTGTTGCCAAACTCCACCATACGCCACCCACTGGTTATCAGGCCCGTTACATCAATGAAATACTGGATGAATATCCACTGACTACCGGCTACCAGTTGGAGCTTTTCAAGTGGATTTCGGAATACTACATGTGCTGTATCGGTGAGGTCATGAACGTTGCCTTACCGTCAGGACTAAAAATTTCGAGCCAGTCGAAGGTGCAGTTCAATCCCGATTTCGATTACCCTGAGCTACTTACCGAGTTCGAGACAACGTTGCTTACCGAGTTAAAAAAACACCCGGCCTTATCGTACGAAGAACTCGAACGGCTCCTAGGCGAAGGCAGTAACGTAGCCGCCCTGATCAAGTCATTGGTGGGCAAAAAAGCCATTATTGTCTTTGAAGAAGTGCGGGAAAAGTACGTCCCGAAAATGATTCGGAAGGTTCGCCTGCACCGCACCTACGAAGAACGGGAGCAACTGCTGGTCCTGCTGCAACGGCTCGAAAAACTGCCCAAACAGCAGGAGGTCGTAATGCGCTACCTGAGCCACGTTCCGATGCAGCGCACGCCCGCGCTCAACCAGAAGGGACTCGATAAAACGATTCTGAACCAGGATGACGAACTCTCGCAGTCATCCCTGACGACACTGATCAAAAATCAGGTGTTCGAAACGTTTGAGGTTATCCAGCCGCGTTTTGCCGATAACGACGCCGGAACGCCCCAGGCAGAAATCAAATTGACGGATGCCCAGCGGGCTGCTTCGACCCAGATCATGAGCCAGTTCGATAGCCAGAACATCGTACTGCTCCACGGCATTACCGGCAGTGGCAAGACCGAGGTATATATCGACCTTATTCAGCAGGCCCTGGCCAGCGGATCGCAAGTGCTGTACCTGCTCCCCGAAATTGCGCTGACGACCCAGATCGTGGTTCGTCTGCAGCGCGTTTTCGGCGATAAAATGGGCATTTACCACTCCAAATTCTCGGATAACGAGCGGGTTGAAGTCTGGAAAGGCGTTGTGTCCGGTCAATACCAGTTTGTGGTTGGGGTGCGGTCGGCGGTCTTTCTGCCCTTCGACAACCTGGGCCTGATCATCGTTGATGAAGAACACGAAACCAGCTACAAGCAGCACGACCCGGCTCCCCGCTACCACGCCCGCGATGTGGCCATCATGCTGGCCCACTGGCAGCAGGCCAAAGTCCTGCTTGGCTCGGCAACCCCCTCACTGGAAACTTACTACCAGGCCAAACAGGGGCGTTATGGGCTGGTTGAACTCTTTCAGCGGTTTGGCGCGGCCACACTGCCCAATATCGTCCTGGTCAACGTGCAGCAGGAGAAAAAGCAAAAGACGATGAAAAATGAGTTTTCATCGGCGTTGCTGGGGGCGCTGGAAGCCAATATGGAGCGGAAAGAACAAAGCATTCTTTTTCAGAACCGCCGGGGGTATTCACCTTATATGCAGTGCGAAGACTGCGACTGGACGGCCGAGTGTCCCAACTGCGCCGTTAGCCTGACCTATCACCAGCGCGACGCGGAACTGCGCTGCCATTACTGCGGCCATAAAGAAGGCGTGCCACGCACCTGCCCTACCTGCGGATCGACGAAGGTGAAAACCATTGGCTTCGGGACGGAAAAGCTGGAAGACCAACTACAGATTTTCTTCCCGCAGTCGCGGGTATTGCGCATGGACCTGGATACGACGCGGGCCAAAAATGCGTACCAGCAAATTATTCAGGAATTTGAAGGGGGACAAGTCGATATCCTGGTCGGTACGCAGATGATAACCAAAGGTCTCGACTTCGATAACGTTAGTTTAGTGGGTATTTTCGATGCCGACCGGCTTATTCACTTCCCCGACTTTCGCGCTACGGAACGGGCGTTTCAAATGATTACGCAGGTAAGCGGGCGAGCCGGTCGACGGGCAGGGCGCCAGGGAACGGTACTCATCCAGACCAGTAATCCGCAGCAGCCGGTTCTACAAAAGGTAATCGAAAATGATTATAAAGGCCTTTACGAGGAAGAGCTTCAGGAGCGACAGAATTTCAATTACCCCCCCTTCTGCCGCCTGATCAAACTAACCGTCCGGCATACAGACCGGGCCATTAGTCAACAGGCAGCCAGCCGACTGGCCACCGAACTAACGGATGCGTTGGGAGGAAGCCGCGTTTTAGGGCCTGAAGAACCACTGGTGGAACGAATTCGGAATCAGTTTTTATACGATATCCTGATTAAGATCGAGCGGGATAAAGTCAATATGAAAGCGGTGAAGACATTCATTCAGGACCGTATCAACGACATTCTGACCGACAAGGGTTTGCGGCAAGTCAGCATCGTGACGGACGTGGACTGTTTGTAGACCGTTACCGTATTTTATCCCGAAAAATCAAGATTCGAATAAAGAAGCCGCTTGCTTGACGCAGCAAAATCAACGGGGTCGTACAATACCCACACTCGTTGTGGAGACACTCGGGTGGAGGGAGGCTATATTATAGAATTTCTAGTTGCTCAAAAACGGGAATAAGCATCTTTCCTTTCTCGGACAAGGAATATTCGATATGCAGGGGCTTGGCCTTTATCACCACTTTGTCCAGATAACCTTCATCCACGAGTTCTTTCAAGCTGGTAGCCAGCGACTGTTTATTAGCCCCTTCCACTTGGCGCAGTAATGCACCAAAACGTAATGGCCCATCCAGCGCCAGCTTGAAAAGCTGAGGCTTCCACTTTCCGGAAAGTATTTTCAACAGCTCTTCAGCCGGGCAACGGTTTTCACTTTTTTGTTTTTTTTCCATAGTCAACTTTTTTTGACTAATTGACTCATCCGTATACACTGCCCAACTTTGCTGCCAAGTTACTCATTTAACACGACGGCAACTGGACGATCAGTCTTTACTAAAATGGAGATTCCGAATGCCCGGATCAACAATTTATTTCGTAGAGAAATAGAGTAGTCGTTTCCAAAGTGAACAGCGCAAAAGTAAGACAAACGGAAAAATTGTAAGGCAACACGGGTCGCTGGCAGGTGAATGCAGGACTCCATCAACTAAAATCAAAATGGACAATCAAACTCAAAATCCGCTTTTGTGCGATATAGAAACCGGGATGTGTGAACTCCCTGATTCAACATCGGCGTCACCCATGCAGGTCGTTTCAGCGGTTGAAAAGCCCGTTAAACTTATTTACTATACCGACCCGATCTGTTCGTCGTGTTGGGGCATTGAACCCCAATTGCGCAGGCTAAAACTCGAATATGGTCATTCCCTGGAAATAGACTACCGAATGGGAGGGTTACTTCCCGACTGGAGCTACAACAGCGGTGGCATTAGTAAACCATCGGATGTGGCTCATCATTGGGATGACGTGAGCCGTCATTACGACATGCCCATTGACGGAGACGTATGGCTGGAAGATCCGCTTAATTCCTCTTACCCGCCTTCCATTGCCGTCAAGGCCGCCCAGATGCAGAGCCCAGAGAAAGCGGTCTACTTTCTGCGGAAAATTCGGGAGATGGTTTTCCTGCAAAAGAAGAACATTACCAAATGGGAGCACCTGGAAGAGGCCGCCCAATGGGTTGGGTTAGACATTGCCAGACTGAAAACAGACTACGAAGGGGAGGCTCAAACCCTATTTGCAGACGACCTACAACTTGGGCAGAAACTAAGTGTACGGGGGTTTCCATCCATGTTTTTCGGCGATGAATCGGGTAAGCAGGAATTTGTTTACGGGTCCAAACCTTACAGCGTATACGAGAATGCGCTCAAAAAGATTGACGATTCGGTTCAGAAGAACGAGATTGACACGCAGTGGCAGCGTTTATTTGCTCACTACCCTTCACTGACCGCCCGTGAGTTTTCGGAACTGTCGGGTGTTCCGCGACAAGACAGCGAAGCCTATTTGCAGAGCCTGACTGAACAGGGACACTTGTCCAGCATCCGAACGAAGAATGGCGACTTATGGCTACGTGAGCAGACCAGAGAGGCCATACAAAACGTCATCTGACAATTTTTCCTTGAGGGGGTCAACGTCTGAACACAACCACGTACCGTTCGCCCATACGGTGTCGACTACCAGCGGATGGCCTGACAATCGGTTGATCGGATCACAATTTTATGCGTCACCACGCCCGCATTAAAGCCATTTGGTAACGAAGTCGGGCAAGGCATCTCGTAAAATTTACACAAATACCACCGTTTATCAGACCATCCGGTTATTTTTGCACTGGCTATTGGCCAATTTTGCCCAATTTTTTTCCGCCCCTCATGTCTAAGAAAACCAAGATCGTGGCTACTGTTGGCCCCGCTTCCGAAACAAAAGAGCAACTACTGGCCTTAGCCAAAGCAGGAGTAAACGTATTCCGGCTCAATTTTTCCCACGGCACCCACGAAGATCACCTGATGCGGCTCAACCGCATTCGCGAACTGAACGCAGAGCATAACCTCAACCTCTGTATACTGCAGGATTTACAAGGGCCTAAAATCCGGATTGGTAACGTTGAAAATAAAGATGGCGTATTGATCGAAGCGGGTCAGGAACTGGTCTTCACCAACGACGATATCATTGGAACATCCCAGCGCGTGAGTACCCCGTATAAAGATATGTATCGCGATGTGCATACCGGCGAACGCATCCTGATGGACGACGGTAAACTGGAAGTGAGGGTACTCCGGACAGAAGGCACCGATGTCGTTACGGAAGTCGTGTATGGCGGCTCCATGAAATCGAAGAAAGGCGTGAACCTGCCGAACACGAAGGTATCCATGCCTGCGGTTACGGAGAAGGACTGGGCCGATCTGGAATTTGGTCTGGAACATGATGCCGAGTGGATCGCGCTGTCGTTCGTCCGCGAAGCATCCGAAATTCTCGAGATCAAGGAATACATTCGGTCGAGAGGGAAAAAAAGCCGGGTTATCGCAAAAATCGAAAAGCCGGAAGCCATTCAGAACATCGACGAAATCATTGCCGCTACGGATGGCTTAATGGTGGCCCGGGGTGACCTTGGCGTTGAATTGCCCGCCGAAGAGGTACCCATGATTCAGAAAATGCTGGTGGAAAAGTGCAACCGGGCAGCAAAACCGGTTATTGTAGCCACGCAGATGCTCGAAAGCATGATTGATTCCCCCCGGCCAACCCGCGCGGAGATCAACGACATTGCCAACTCGGTGATGGACGGCGCCGATGCCGTTATGCTAAGCGCCGAAACCGCATCGGGAAAATACCCAACGCTGGCCGTCGAAAGCATGGCCAACACCATTCTACAGGTTGAAACCTCTACGGATAAGATCTATTATCGCTACCACGCGCAGGTTAACGAGCACCCAAGCGAAAACGCCATCAACGACAATGTAGTGATGAGTGCCTGCCGACTGGCGCGTGACACGAAAGCAAAAGCCATTATCGGGATCACGAATTCCGGTTATACGGCCGTTCGCCTGTCGCACCACCGCCCGAAAGCCGACTTGTTTGTCTTCTCCAACGACGCCCAACTGCGCAATACCTTGGGGCTGTACTGGGGGGTTCAGGTGCTGCCTTACGAGCCAGATCTGAATCTGACCATCGATCAGACGGTTGAAGGTATCAAGCAGACGCTTGTTAGCCAGAAACGTCTGTCCTCGGGCGATATTTTCATCAATACGCTCAGCATGCCGCTCACGCAGGCCCGTCGTACCAACACGGTCAAACTGAGTACGGTCGATTAACATCAGGGTAAGCGATCGCTTACCCTCTATAGGACACTAAAAAGCCGCGAAACCAAGGGTCATCGCGGCTTTTCTGTTCTCACTGAAAATGAAGATTTTTATTCGTCTTACCTGATTACCTAACCCGGTACGACAAGGTATGTTTAAGCTTTTTACGCTTTTGTCGTCTGCTTTTCTTCAGCAACAGGCGCTTCGGTAGCGGGCGCTTCGTCATCGGCTGCCGCAGTTGCTTCTGGTGCAGCTTCGGCAGGCTCTTCAGCGGTGGCAAATACATCAGGAGCAAACTGCCGCAGAATACCGTACCAGATAATGAGTTTCTTGATGTCGGTAGGGCGAACACGGTCGCGATCATAAGCCGGCACAACCGATGCCATAAACTCGGCTAACTCTTCGTTCGACCCTTTTGGATCGACCAGTAAGGTCTCACCATATTTTGAGTTAATTTCGGTCAATACGGCGCTCAATGGCATCGATTGCTCCTCATTATCATCTACGTAAATCGAAATATCACTCAGAACGGATACACGAGCTGTTGGGCCCATCATCGTTTTTGCCTTCTTTTCATCCAAAGACTCAACGATAACACCCGCCCGACCGGGTTTCAAAATTCGGTAGAGGCCGCTGTAGCCAGCTACATTGGCAATTTGTTTTAATGCTTCCATAGAGATATAAATTGGTAACGTGTGTTCTACTGCGTGTATTGTCTTTTTAAGGATAAAAGCCCGAAAGGTTACTTAGTCCGCTCGTCACCTTATTGGCAAATTAGGCTCTTCCTTCGTTATTTTTTGTATCCTTCGTTCAACGGTCGAATAAACGAAAGAAGGTCTTCGCGTCCGGCGGCTGTAACAGCGGAGGTAACAAAAAACTGCGGAGCCTCCTCCCATTCTTCCAGCAGTTTTGTACGGTAATTGGCCAGCGTAGTCTGTAATTTGCTTGCGTTTAGTTTTTCTGTTTTCGTAAATACAATGACAAAAGGCAGTCCCCGATCACCCAGATTAGCCATAAAGTCGAGATCTATCTTCTGCGGCTCAATGCGGGCATCGACCAGTACGAAGATGCACAACAGATTCGGGCGGCTCGTCAGGTAGCCATCGATTAAGGCGGCAAACTTCTCCCGCTCGGCTTTACTTACCTGCGCGTAACCATAACCGGGAAGGTCGACCAGATACCACTCATTGTCGATGAGGAAGTGATTAATCAACTGAGTTTTACCGGGTTTGCCCGAAATTTTGGCCAACGAAGACCGGCTCGTCAGCATATTAATCAGCGACGATTTGCCAACATTCGAACGGCCAATAAAGGCATACTCGGGCCGGTCGGGTTTGGGACAGAGGGCCGGGTCGGAGTTACTGACGAGGAATTCGGCTTGCTTAACAGGCATAGTATGATGGACTAAAACGGCCGCAAAGTTCGGAAAGATTAAGGAGAATGGCACGTGATTTGCAATTTGCCGTTCTATCCATTAATTATGTTCTCTAAAAGGGCGCGCCAGCAGAAACGAAAGTTGCCGGTTCGTTCGTTATCATCCCGAAAACCATAAAGACCGCCGGTTCTCCGGTTCGACTATGAAAAAAGTTATTTGGCTACTGGCGATTCTGCTGGTGGGAGTCCACTCGTTATCGACTCAGGCTGCCCTCAATCCACCAAAAGTGCATCGCACAAACGATAGCAAGCGTGTGTTGAGCGACGATGCTGCAGGCATTCAGTTTACAGAGGCTTCCTGGAAAGAAATTTTAAAGAAGGCGAAAGCCGAGAAAAAGGTAATTTTCCTGGATGCCTACGCTAGCTGGTGCGGCCCCTGCAAACTGCTCCAGAAAAACGTATTCACCAAAAAAGCCGTTGGTGACTTCTACAACGAGAAGTTTATCAACGTTAAAATGGACATGGAAAAAGGCGAAGGTCCAGCCTTGTCACAGGTGTATCCGCTGGAAGCCTACCCTACCCTGCTGTTTATTGACGGTAACGGAAAAATATTGAAAAAGGTCCTGGGTCTTCAAACACCCGAAAATCTGATTGCCATTGGCAAAAGCGTGAAGCAGTAAAGTCGGACATGCCCTGGCATCGAGCCGGTTTTATAAGTACTGTGAGGTCGGTTTTTCGAAACCGACCTCTTTTGTTTTGCCCATCTTATTTCTTGCCCATACACACGCCAACGTCAAACTACCAACAACAGTCCCCGCCAACAAAATCTGGCTTGTCAACGACCCGTTGCTGGCCACCATCACCAGGACATTAATGCTTGCTTGGATGGCGGCATAAAGGGCCGACACCCGCAGATGCGGCCAACGCTCCTGGTGAACCAGCAACTGAAAAAGATGCAGTCGATGCCCTTGAAAGATGTTTTGCCGCAAATACAATCGATGGAGCATGGTCGTTCCTGCATCGACGCCGTAAACCGCCAGGAATAAGATGGGCAGGTAGGTATCACTCCGGTTTATCGTCTCCAGAAGACCATACAAGACAGTAAAACCCATCGTGATACTGCCCACATCGCCCGCAAAGCATATGGCCTGCCGTCGAGCGTTGACGTAACTGAAAATGAGCAGCGCAATACACAGACAGGGAAATAGAGAATCGGCGCCTTCTGGCCGTTGGGCCTGCCAGAGCCAGAGGGTTACCACCGTAACCAGGCTGTAAAAGGCCGTCATCCCATTGATGCCATCCATAAAATTATAGCTGTTCACCATGCCGACGCCCAGCACCAGTAACCCGGCCACAACATACCAACTAGTATACGCGTCTCGCTCCTGCATCAACAGTAAGCCTACGGCGAGCCCGTGAATACCCAGACGGTAACGTTTGGAAACCGGCGAGACATCATCCCAAAAGCTGACGATCATGACCGCCGTTAGCCCCAATCCAAGATACAACCGGTTGGCTTCACCAGACCCGATAGCCACTAGAGCCGCCGGATAAAATAGAAAGCCCCCCGCCCGAACGATCGTTTGGGTTTGGTGAGCACTCCGCTCATTGGGTCTGTCGAACAACCCAATCGAACGCGCGAACAGGATGTAAAGCGCTTCGGCACCGATCAGAAAAAGAGCTAAGGCTACATAGTGGAGTAAGCTCATCGGAATAAGTCAAGTACCAGTCGTGGACGCCAGTTAAGCTGCTGGCGAGCCGGTTCGTCGGAGAAGGTCAGCGTACTCGTTAGTTTCCGTAGCGTAATCGAGTCAACTGGGAACCATCGACTACCAACGGCATTGATCCCATCGCCAAGACGAGCAATGGGGTTGACCAGCGACAGGGGAACGGCTGGAATTGGTTTCTTCCGGCCAAGCTTTCGGGCAATTGCCTCTTCCAGTTCGCGAACGGTCGGATGATAACCATCGGTCAGATTAAACGTACCACCCACGTTGGCTGCCCGGGTAATTACAGCCGCTACATCGTCGGCCCTAACCATACTTCGACGCGCCAATCCGTTGCCAATCCGAACATAATACCCCCGCCGAATAGCGCTTTCCAGCGTAGCCAGATTCCCGTTTAGCGGCTCCGCAACAACCAGCGGTAAGCGCAGAATGGCCAGCCTGACGCCCGTTCGATGCGCCCATTCCTGCAGCAGCATTTCGGCGTCAGCTTTGCTGGCTCCATAGGGATCGGTAGCCAGACGTGGCGTCGTTTCCCGAAGCCCTTGTCCCGAGGAGCAGCCATATACCAGTACTGTACTAAGGTAAACGAGGGCTATCGGCAGAACGGGTTGTTTCTCCAAGGCGCTCAGCAAATGCCGGGTACCCTGCACATTAACATGCTGGTATTCGGCGCGCTCGGCAACGGTACGGGGCGTGGCATTGGCTTTCCCGGCCGCGTGAATAACCAGGTCGAACCGGCTGACCGGTAACTGAGGCACCTGTGCGGCCAAATCGCACTGGATATGCCGGGGACTGCAGGGCGTTCGGCCTAGCGTAGTAATCGAATGCTCCGTTACTAACTGCTGATAAATTCGACTCCCCAGAAAACCGGATGCACCCGTCACTAAAATAGTCATGCCGTGGCTCAGTTAGGTATGTTTGATGGATGCTGCCATTTGTCGGCTAGTGTTTTGAGCAGTTGCCGAACCATAGCCCGACTGATCGCTTCTCGTCGGAAGGTTGTTCTAAAGTCTGTTCTGGTTGAGGTATAATAAGGCGTTTCACGTATTTGCCTGACTAAATCCTCGACATCGCCGGGAGCGAAAACGATCGCATTGGTCAGGTGTTGACGGACAAACGAAGCTGCATAACCCACCACACCAGCAACGATGGGTTTATCTGTCGCGCCATATTCGAACAGTTTTGACGGCAGAACCCGAGTAAAGGCCGACAGATTATTTAGGTGAACAAACAAATAGTCGGCTTTTTGATACTGAAGCATTAGTTCTGCCTGACTGACGGGTTCACGCACGTCGACATTGCAAACGCTCCTGGCCTGAAGCAGGGAGTCAAGTTCATTCTTCGCACCACCACTGCCAAAAATGACGAACCGATAGCCTTCGCCCAACTGTTGGGCCGCCTGTGGAATAATTTTATGCAGGCCCTGCCCCTGGCCAATGTTACCCGCGTAAAGAATGGTTTTAACATCTGAAGGGGGATTCGGACCACTACTGGGGATGGTCAAAAAGACATCGTCGATCCCGTTTGTAAAATAACTGTATGTGGCCTGTCGAAAAAGTCGAAAATAGGGTTTAAAGCCCTCCGAGACCAGATTGATATGACTGGCGCGGCTGAATGTATACCATTCGACTGGCCACAAAAGTATATTCAACAGGAAACGAATTAGTGAATTTTTATGCATCTCCAGCATAACCTCCCGGAATAAATCCCGAATATCGAGATACAAGGGGGTTCGCCGGGCAAATCCACGGTGGGCAAATCCATGCCGGCCAAATCCACGGTGGGCCAGTACAGCTCCCAGAAAAGCCGTGAATAAACGGGATGAGGACGCAATAACCAGGTCATATCGCTGTTGCCGGGCAAGTCGGTACGCGGCTCGAAAGTATGTCCAGAAGGATCGTAGTTGATCCAGTTGGCCACTTTTATGGGCTGGAATCTGAATGCGCTCAATCGTAACCGGGCAACCTCCGTAGGATCGTGTTTCGCGTTCAGGAGCGGTGGGTGTGTACACCTGATACCGGTTTGGCCGTGTCGTGATGACGTAGATGGTATCACCCGAACGCAGTTGGCGGGATAACTCCTGCACCAGAGCCGTATTCCGAAACGAACCGGGCCCGATATCCGGTTCAAAATAGAAGGTTAGGTAAAGTACATTCATTCGATAAGGCGCATGGTCGTTTCTAGCCAGTTTGTAAACTGGACCTCCAGGCATTGACTAACCCGTAACCGGTTGAAGCCTTCGGCCATGTCACAATTCACAACGGACACAACCGGTTTAATTTCTGACGAAAACGACAGGTGCAGTGGTCCAATAAGAATCCCATCGTCAGGAAATTGTACCCGAACGTCGGGATGGATATGAAACCGGGCCATTCCCGACGGATTTTTTCGGTTTCCAATCAGACGATCAGTCAGTAGCAGTTGATTGGGCTCAACCAACCACGTCCGTTCATGGATAACGCCAAGCTTGCGATACCCGTCGTGCTGGGCTGTCAGTTTGGTTGGGGTGTCGATTTTTACGTTTGTCTTGGCACGCCGACCCACCCGAAAACCCGCCCAAACCTCGGAAGAGTTTTGCCCGTTTATGTTTACCGTATTGTGGGCAGCTGTACTGCGCTCCAAATCCCGACGCGGACCAACCTGATAAGTCGATACGGCCTTATCCACAATCAGCGGAAGGTTATCCACATGGAGTATGAAGGAAAGCGTATCCGCATGGGCATGACCGGGTTGGTGGTCAGGTCCAATCGGGCCGACATCGGCAAAGAGTTCATACCGGGCCGTCCGAAACATGCGGTAGCCGCTATCCCTTAGCGGGGTTTCCATTGGCCAAATTTGTGAACTATTCATCGACCCCAAATGGGCATCTAACACCCGTTTTGCTTTCGACTGTAGTTGAGCTGTTGTGGGGGCAATGCCACTAGCTGAGTCATTCACCAGGGGAACATCGCCGTTACGAAACGTAATGGCCGTTAGCCAGTTGAGCATTTGACCCGCTTTGTCGGACAAACAGCGAAGAAGCGTAGAATCCTCATACCAGGTGTCGTGTTGTAAAGCCAGTACAACCGTCAGCAACCGGTCGAGCAGGAGTTGGTGATACATAGGGCTACGCTCATCATGACCACCATCGGCTAGAACCTGTCGGTTCAGTTCAGAACGAACAAGTTCTGCGGCCAGTCGAACCCACTGCCGATGCCGAAAGTAAAGGGAGCCAAGTAACAAGGCATACCCATTTTCGAGCAGGTGATTTCCCCCAATATGGTACTCCAGCCGATGGCGTACCAAGGTTACCTGAGCGAACAAATGGCAGTTAATAATTGCTTGCCGAATTTGATGTCGGCTCAAAAATGCTACCCAGTTCATTACCCGCAGTGAGGTTGGGTAAGCCTCCAGTCCATCGCGCAGCGAATCGGTTTTCTGAATAAAATCGTGAATCAGACGCAGCCCGCTATCAGGGCTCATACCCGGCTGATTCAGAAAGTCGAAATAGTTTAAATTGTATGTCCAGAGTTTACCGTAATCGATTTTTCCGTCATACCGATAGTTCCAGTTGATTGGTTCCTCCTCCGGTGCGTATGCCCTATTGAGAAACACAAACGTCCCATTTTGCCACGATAGAGGCTTATCGGCTTCAGGAACCGTCAAAAAATAAGCCGCTGGAGCCGTCCTGGGCAAACGTAGCCGTGGTCGCGCACGCAGCCGAGTCAGCACCTGAAAGAGTAATTGACGAGCGGTCAGGTACCTCAGGGTTCGCCAGTGTAGTCCGGGCTTACTCATGTTTATCGGGTCCATCCGGTGTCTCAGGAGTCATTCTTATACCCGCAACGGCCACAAACCGCCTTTCCCGCAAGCTCTGTAAGGCCGCAAACATGGTTTGCGTCGTGTTGATGATCTCGTCAAAGGGAATCAGCGATTGACCTGATTCAAGCTGTTCATTCGGCTGCAGTTGCCCCATCCGTACTTGATTAATTAAGCGGGTCATCTGCTCGACATGACCTTTATTCTGTCGCCCTGATACGCTAGAGAACCCTTTAAATCCATAGCCCGTCAACGTCCGGAAGTTGTCCAGCACCAGGGTTCGCTCATGCCAGTAAACCTCTACCCGCTCTTTGGCGTAGACTTTGCTGCCATTGCTAAAGTAATTGATCGTGCCCGTCGAGCCGTTTTCGTACTGCAATAGTATAGCCGCGGAATCGCTTGTTTCGGTGGGTTGCCGCCCCATTGCATTCATGCATACGCTCACGACCCGACTACCCGTCAGAAACGTAATCAGATCGACGAAATGACAAGCCTCGCCCAGAATCCGCCCACCCCCAATATCCCGATCATGTAGCCACGACGTAGCCGGGATGCATCCGGCGTTGACTGTCGCAACAATGTTCATGGGCAGATCAGCCGACCGATTGCCGCCTAGCAACGCCTTCATTTTTTGCGCATAAGGCGAAAAGCGCCGATTGAAACCCACCATCACGAGCCGACCTGCCTGTTGCTGGTGTTCGATCAGCGCGGGTAATTCGGCTGCATAAATAGCCAGCGGTTTTTCAACAAACACATGTTTACCTGCTTTCAGAGCTTCGATGGCTAGTCGGGTGTGGCTATCATGCCGGGTTGTAATTATGCATACATCAATGGCAGGATCGTTCAGCAGTTGCCGGTAGTCGGTGGTGCTTTGTAAAATGCCGAACTTTCTGGCCAGTAGCGTTGCGTTCAGGCCACCGGCACTGGCAATGGTTTTGAGTACTCCGCCAGCCGCTTTCAGGGCGGGCAAGAGTATCGCACCCGTGAAATTTCCGGCTCCAATAATTCCAATGGTTGCAGAACCCGGCGCATAGGCCTGTTCCCGCAAGCTGAGCACCGGGCTCAGGTCGACCTGTTCGGGATACGTGAGCAGCGAGGCAATCCGCCCCGACGCCTGTAGAGTACTGTATATTTTTCGGTAATCTGCCAACGGCACCGTTTCGGTAATGAACGGTTTTACCCGTAACTGCCCTGTCGCCAGAAAGTGGAGAACTGCCTGGAAATTGCGATTAGCCGTCCAACGCACGTAGGCTAGCGGATAATCCTGCCCCTTTTGTTCATAGGCATCGTCATAACGACCGGGCCCATACGAACGCGCGACCCGCAGAGCAATCTCCTTTTCATACAAATCGGCCCGGCTTATCGTCAGGTCTGCCACGCCCACAAGAACAATCGTCCCTTTCTGTCGGCTCATTCGAACAGCCTGTGACAGAAGTTTATCCGTCTGAGCAGAAGCGGTAATGATTACCCCGTCCGCCCCTACTCCATTGGTCAGTGTCCTAACCGCGGAGATCGGCTCCGCTCCCAATGCCGGGTTGATGACCGTTATGCCATTCGTTGCTGCCAACTGGCATTTTGCTTCGTTGATCTCAATGCCAATGACCTGGCAACCGCTTATTCGAAGCAGTTCTGCCGTGAGCAGGCCGAGTAGTCCTAACCCAATAACGACAACCGTTTCACCGACGGCTGGGGCAAGGAGCCGAATGCTGTTTAAGCCTATGGCCCCCATAACGGTAAAGGCCGCTTCGTCGTCGCTTACCGCATCGGGAATCCGGGCGACCAGATTTCGGGGTACACAAACGACTTCGGCATGACAGCCATTAGAGGCCACCCGGTCGCCAATGCGAATGTCATTTACGCCATCGCCCACGGCCAGTACGGTGCCGACATTACAGTAACCTAGCGGCATCGGCCGATTCAACTTACGAATGACCGCTTCCAGCGTTGGTCGTATCCCATCCGCCTGAATTTTCTCAATAACCTGCTTCACCTTATCGGGTTGCTGACGGGCCTTGTTCAGCAGGCTGGCTTTCCCAAATTCAACCAGCATCCGTTCCGTACCCAACGACACCAGCGACCTCCGCGTCTGAATCAACACGTGCCCCGGTTGGCTCTGGGGCGCTGGCACATCCGTAAGCAGCGTCTCGCCGGTTTTGAGGTTCTGGATGAGTTGTTTCATTCGGAATCAATTAATACATAAACAAGGCGTACAGAGTCAGGCAACAAGGTGCTATTACCGCGTTGTCTTTCTGGTCAAGTCAACGAGCGCATTATTTTCGCGATGCGCTCAGACGCTTTACCATCCCACAACGGCGGCACTTGCCCGGTTTTCACGTGCCCCGCCAGAATGGCCATTACCGTCTGTAGTGTTTTTTCGGGATCAAGGTCAGCGAGCAGTTGGTTTGTACCCAAGTCAA
Source organism: Spirosoma humi (assembly GCF_054776575.1). Taxonomy (NCBI): domain Bacteria; kingdom Pseudomonadati; phylum Bacteroidota; class Cytophagia; order Cytophagales; family Cytophagaceae; genus Spirosoma; species Spirosoma humi. The sequence continues at coordinate 308,856 of NZ_BAAHBR010000017.1, read as the reverse complement.
TGGTTACCGGTCGTTCGGTCGAGTTGCGAAAGGTCAGACAGGGCACATTCAGATACGTCGTTTCTTCCTGAATCCCACCCGAATCCGTAATGACAAGGGCCGCCTGTTCCAGTAGATTCAGAAACTCCAGGTATCCCTGCGGCTCCAGAAGCCGAACCCCCTGAATGGCCGCCAGGCGGCTCATCAGGCCATATTGAATCAGGCGGGCCTGGGTCCGCGGGTGAATCGGGAACAGCACCGTTGTCTGCCGGGCGATAGCCTGCACCAGTTGCAGAAGTTTTTTCAGGCCCGTTTCCGTATCCACATTCGTTGGTCGATGCATGGTGACGAGCACATACCGTTGTGGGCTTACTCCCAGCAGCGCCAGCGTGTTCAGCTCAGCCGCTTTCTGGCGATACTGCACCAGCGAATCAATCATGACATTGCCAACAAAATGAATTCGTTCACTGGAGATGCCTTCGCGTCGGAGATTATCCAGTCCAGCCTGCTCGGTTACAAACAGTAAATCGGCGATCCGGTCGGTTTCAATTCGATTGAACTCTTCGAGCATCCGGCCATCGCCCGACCGCAGGCCCGCTTCGACATGCGCCACCCGAATACCCCGCTGAGCAGCCGCCCGTGCACAGGCCAGGGTACTGGTCACATCGCCTACCACCAGCACCCAATCGGGTTGCTCGACATGGAGTACCGCGTCAAATTTGTGCATGATGTCGGCCATCTGCTCAGCCGGTGAGCCGGAGGAGGCATATAGGAAATAATCTGGTTGAGGCAAATCGAGCTGACGAATGAAAATATCACTCAACTGACTATCGTAATGCTGGCCGGTATGAACGAGTTTAGACTGGATGTTCGGTTGAGTTACAAAAGCCCGATGCAGCGGAGCCACTTTCATGAAATTCGGACGAGCGCCAACGATGCTAAGAATCTTCATATCCAGTGCGTTTCGAGCAGAAGGTAGCCAGTCTCCCTACTTATTTTCGGGCTATGCTGCTTTGACGAACCGGTTCCTGCCAAGTAACTAATCTGACCAAATTGACTATGACCGAAAGCCCGAACCCATGTGTCGGAGAAATCCACCTGATGTTACTCTCCAGCTACTGAATTGCGAGATGTAGTTTACGAGGGTACGATCCGCTGGCTGGCAGACTGATAAAAATCTACCCAAACAGTTGGGTTAACGGAGCTGTCATAATCCCGGCGGGACAGAGAAAAAGCTCGTTCTCTGTAGCGTTCATAATGCTCGGACGGCATCGTCAGGAAGGATTCGATAGCCTGCCGAAGGCAAGCCGGTTCGTTGGGCACCCAACAGCCAGCTCCCTCCTGCTCAAGCACTTGCCAGGGCGTGTTGGCAGAAGCGATAACCGGTGTTCCCTGCGCCAGCGACTCGATAACCACGTTACCAAAATTTTCGGCATGCGAGGGCAGAATCAGCAATCGGGCATCGGCATAAAGTTGTTCTTTGCGTTGGCCCTGTACGGCCCCAACAAACGAAACCTTTCCAGAAAGCCCCAGCCTTAGGACGGATGCCTTCAGTTCCTGGGCGTATAGGGCATCCGTTTCAGGGCCAGCCACCACCAGTGAATAACCGCTTTCCCGGAACAGTGTAGACGTACCAAGGGCTTCCAGTAGACGGTCGATCGCTTTTATGCGGTGCAATCGGCCCATGAACAGGAAATAAGGTTGAGCTACCCGAACGGCTACAGTCGGCAGTTCCATCGTTGTTCGACGCTCACCGACTCGTGCGCTAGCCCCAAAGTGGTGCCGGATTTGACTGGCCTCTTCCGCACAGGTTGCATGAAACAAAACCCCCGGACAGCATCTTTTGAAAATGATCAATAAAAATCGCTTCAGGCGTGGCCGGAACCGGAGTGCCGCCGGACTCAATTCGCCGTGGGGCGACCAGACAACGGGCTTATTCAGTAAGTGACACAAGACGATCCAGACAAACGAAGCGGGGTAAAACAAGCTGTTGACATGGACCACATCGGCTTGTCGGATGGCCTTCCAGCCGTACCAGATGTGCTTGAGGGGCAAATAAAAATGCGGATTTCGCGTATAAACCACGCGTCCAAAATCGCGCACCAACCAGCTATCCCGTTGTATGAAGGCGGGTAAGTTTTCCGACGTGGCAACCACCGTAACTTCATGCCCGGCCCTGGTCAGCGCGCTGGCCTGCCAATGAATGGTGCTGGCAGCCCCGCCTGCCGGAGCTGGATAAAATCGATCGGCCGACATAACTATTTTCATAAAATAGCTGGCGGATAAGCGTGAGTAAGCCCGTATTGTCGATCATACAGCGCCTTGTAGCGATCAGCGGCCAGGCCAATCGTGTATTGCTGAGCGTTTGTCAATCCGGCATCGATCAGGGTTTGCCGGTAGCGATCATCCTGAATAAGCCGTTCAATACCCGTCCGAATGGCAACTATATCGGTTGGATCAACCCGATGAGCTGCGTCGGCGGCCAACTCCCGCATTGGCGAAACATCGGCAGTAATCACCGCACGACCCGTGGCATTCGCTTCAAGGATGGGCATACCGAAGCCCTCCCGAGTCGAGATAAATGTGACGATATCACATTCGTGATATAATTGAGCGACTTGCTCTTTGGATAAGGCAACATACTGCCGATACTGAATCTGCCGCTGGTGTAGTTCGGCAGTGATTTTATCGGTTAGCGGCCCGACGATGAGAAGCCAGCAGGGAAGTCCCTCGATGGCCGCGATCAGACGAGATAAATTCTTATGCGGAGCCGTTCCCAGTTGCAACAACCTTGGCATCTTGCGGCTAACGGCACCGGGACTATACCTGAACACAGGGTCATAACCATTGGGAACGACCTGCACCTTATAGGCAATGCGCCCAACATACCGGATCAACTCCTGCCTGGTTTTCTCCGAAACGGCCGTTACAACGCCAGCCCGACGAATGGGCAGGTAATACCAAAGCAGCCAGAAAACCAGGTAGCGGACGGGGCGTTTACGGTTATTCGTCAACAAAAAACAGTCGTGAATGGTCAATACCGTACGCGACGCAGGTAAAGCCAGCGCAACATAATGAACATCGCCCGTGATGTGAAAAAGATCGGCCGTAAGCTGTTTTGTAAAATGCAGATTTTGCCAGACCGTTCGTAGCCCCCGACTTATGTACGGCAGTCGAACTGCCTTCGTGTTTAGGCCCAGCCGTCCCACTTCAGCGCAAATTGTATCGAACAATTGATCAATACTATAGCCCGTACCGGGACTTCGAAACAGGTAAAGAATGGTCATCGGCGGGTTACAGAAGAATGCTTATTCGCTTTAACGTCCAAAAGAGCAGCGCTATAAAAATGGCATTGCTCAGCAGGCTCCCCCAGGTTGAGAGCAGGTCGGTTTCCATCGTTAGACAGTCGATGTACAGCATCGGTAACCAAAGGACAAGCGAAGGCATCTGGTCGGCGAGGTGCAGCACAACGTAAAAAACGCCACCCAGCAACAGCCCATAGAACAGAGCGAAAAGCACACCGCCGTACCCGAAATTCACGTAGCCCTCGCCCAGCGGAGACAGATTAATGCTCGTATTTTCGAACTGTCGCAGGCTCGTAAAGCGCCGTATGTTTTCGTATCCACCCGTCTGCGGTTTATTGCTCCATAACAGCCGGGGAACAATCGGGTAGATCAGCGACAGGAGCACATCCCCGCTGGCAAAGTCTTCGTGCAGTGGCACTTTCGCCATGGCACTTCCAATCATAATGCCCTGATTAAACCGAACGAATGAGAGAAAGGCATGATCGGCGTTCAGCAATTTTTCGGGATGAGTAAGCCGATCCGCGAGCAGTTCAGCCATCAAGGCTGTATTTGCCGTTCGCTCGGTCCGATTATAGCCCCAGGTGTTGTACCGATACTCTCCCTTGATTGACTGGATCAGCAACAAAAAGGCAAAAGCCGAAACGACGACGGTCGTTTTCAGCGAAGTGGTTATCCGTTCCGGTATACCACCCGCCAGGAAAATAGCCGCCAGCAGGAGCCAGAAGAACAGGTCGCCAAACATGCCCGTCCGAACCGTATTGACCAGTAGCACTCCCCCGGCTATACCGATAACGACAAACCGGTAGGCGCTTCGGGAATAATAGGCATAAAACGCACTGATGCACAGGCAATGCGACGGTATCGTACCGATCATGGCGGGTACTGTCGGCAGAGCCGATTTTATGGTAAATCCCAGCAAACCAACGCTTAACAGAATGATGCAGGTCTCTGGCTTTGTTTGGAGGTAAGCGGTCGCAGCCTGGATATAGGCTACGTGCGGTCGCTCCAAACGACGATGACGAAACCAGTTTGCACCGGCATAAAACGCTAGAAAAGCAGGTAAGGCATAGCTAAAATAGACCCCTGATTCAATCGGCATCGACGCGGGAAACACCCAGTACGTTACGGCAGGAACGAGTAAAACCTCCAGCGATGCGATGAAGCTGATACAGGTCAGCAACGCTATCGTTTTGCCAATACCCGCGATAAACACCAGAAATACATAGATCGATAGTGCCACGGCCGAGGCTTCCAGAATCGAACTATCGACAAAGTAAATGGCTAGCCCAAAGGCGACACTGCTCGCTGCCAGGTAGTTCATCGGGCTATCCGTTTTGGTCCTATCGAACTAGCCAGCGAAGACATTCCCAGCGTATGGAGCAACTGCTCAACGCGGTGATCGAGGGTGTGGTACTGCTGAAAATGAGTATACTGCCGGGCCGCCAGTTCATGCCGTTCGCTGGTATGAGCCAGATAATACCGGATTTTATCAATGGCCTCGTCAATCGTTCGAAAAGTTACCGCATCGGCCGGAACGCCCGTATAGTCGGCAATGGTTGGCTTGTCGTCGCACAGTTGAAACCCGCCAATACCATTGATCTCAAAGTATTTCTGATTGACGGAGGTGATTTCAGCATAGTGCAGGTTGTTAAAGACGATTCGGGCACTATACAGCAACCGGTTTTTCTCCGCTCCCACCAAATACTGCCCCCGATAGGCTGACTGCACAGTCCTACGCAAATAGGGTCCTCTGGTACCAAACACCGCAACCTTGATACCGGCGCGGATGAGTTGGTCAATCATACGGGCACGATACGCGTATAAATTGCCATAGACCAGTACATCAATATCGGTTTGCTCTTCGGCAACACCCTTGTCAAAAGTTGGTTTCTGGTGAATACGAGGATTGAACCCTTCGGGTAAGTAATGCGCCTTTGCGCCAAGTTTGGTCCGCAGGAAATCAACGATATAGGGCTCTTTCGAGAAATAACAATCGAAATCGGCCGCAAGAATCTGCTGCTTTTCCAGGTTCGACAGGGCATCCGGATTCATCTGAACTACGGGCACAGCGGGCAAATGCCGCTTGATATGTTCGACAAGGATCGGGTGCAGATGGCGGTAAACGACAATCACCAGCTCGGGCCGAAGTGCCGCAACGGTAGTGGCCAGCCGAGCGCTAACCAGCCGATCACAGGATTCATTAAACCGGGATAGCCAGTAAGTAAAACGCACTGATACTGGCAAGCCATCCGTGATATCGAGTATTGACGCGTCATGTCCCAGCGTTCTGAACGAATCGCACAGGTGGTATTCAACCGAATCGAACAGTCGGCTCCCAACAATGGCTACCTTCATCGTATCATCCCGTTTAGAGTCGCCAGTAGTCTATTTCATCGCTTTTTTGTACGGCATACAACCCCTTCAAATCCAGCAGGATCGGAGCGGTTTTCATTAGCGATTTAAAGTAAGCGACATCGAGCGTCCGATAGGCATCGTGTCCAACAGCCACCACTACGGCATCGTACTGAGTAGACGGCCTATCCAGCAGACTCATATTATAGGTCTGGGCCACCTCATTTGGCGACGCATGTGGATCGACAACATGAACGTTGATAGCGTACTTCATCAACTCCCGTACCAGGTCAGCGACTTTTGAATTGCGTATATCGGCGATATTTTCCTTGAACGTCAGTCCCATAACCAGCACTTTCGTCTGGGCGGGATTGGTATCGCGATGCAGCAGCATCTGTACCAGTTTGGTGGCGATAAATGCAGGCATACCGTCGTTGATCCGTCGGCCGGAATTGATTACCTGCGGGTCGTAGCCAAGCTGTCGGGCTTTGTAAAGCAGATAATACGGATCAATGCCGATGCAATGTCCGCCGACCAGTCCCGGCGTAAAGGGCAGAAAATTCCATTTCGTCGATGCCGCTTTAAGAACCTCCTGGGTGTCAATACCCATCTTATCAAAAATGATGGCCAGCTCGTTCATCAGCGAAATATTGAGGTCACGCTGAACATTTTCGATCACTTTGGCCGCTTCCGCTACTTTGATACTCGGTGCCGTATAGATACCCGCCTGGATAATGCAGCCGTATACATCCGCAATGGTTCGGGCAGCTTCGGTATCATTCCCCGAAACAACTTTCAGGATATCCGTCAGCGTTCGTACTTTGTCGCCGGGGTTGATCCGTTCGGGCGAGTAACCCAGTTTAAACCCATCGCCTAGCCTCAAACCCGATTGGTGTACTAGCAAAGGCAGGCAATCATCCTCGGTACAACCCGGATAGACCGTCGATTCATAAACGACGTAATCACCGGGCTTCAGCGCCCGACCAATCAGTTCTGACGCTCGCTGCAAGGGTTTCAGATCGGGCACTTTGTAATCATCGACGGGTGTAGGCACCGCGACGATAAAGAAATGAGCTTGTTGCAGATCACTGGCCTCAGCCGTAAACATAATATCAGCCCCTTCGAATGCGTCGGCCTCTAGCTGCCGGGATGGATCTTCGCGTCGACGCAAACGGGCTATCCGGTCGGCGTTAGTATCGAAGCCAATGACCCGAAACTGGCGGGCAAAGGCAAGCGCAAGCGGCAGGCCTACGTAGCCCAGGCCGATGACGGCAATTTGTTTTTCTTTCTGTCGAAGCGCGTTCAGCAACGGGTCGGGTTCGTTAAACGGGTAAAACTTTTTTCGGGGACGTATCGGCGATCATCGCCTGCCATTGAGCAGCTACATCAGCCTTCCGGACAAGTACAGACAACGCCCCGGACACGAACCCGACTAGTGCAAAAAGCAGCACAATCACTGTTCGCCTGGGCGATACTCGGTTGAGCGGTACGCCCGGTGGTTCAAGCACTTTAAAGATTGGCGTTCGTGCCCGCACCCTGAGTTTCGACTGCTCAAACTGGTGAGCCAGCTCCGTATAAACGCTCTGAGCAATGGTCAGTTCAGCTTCCATCAGGTGCCGGTCCATGGTTGTCGCCAGCATCACGATATTTTTATGGTTATCATTGTATTGAAATACAGCCAGTTGCGCCTGGCGGTACCGTTTCCGGGCTGCGTTTACCTGCCCGCTGTAAAAAGCCGAATCTTGCCGGGCTTTCTCCGTGCGATAGGTCGTTACATAGGTTGTCAGATACCTCATGGCCAATGCGGCTACGGTTGCCGCCACGTTTGCGTCAGGCATGGTAGCCGTAATGGTGATAATGCCCGAACGCGTATCGAACTTAGCGCCCACGCGTTCGGCGATTTCTTCGGCAAACGCCTGCTGATGAACCGACAAATGGACAGTACCACCCATCTGCGGGGTTACCGGCGAGCGGGTGCGTTCTGCTTTACCGAACGACGGCAATTTCCAGAATGACCATTTACTATCGGACAGCAGAAACTGACCAATCGTTTGCGGCTGACCCGCCACCGTGTGGCTCGGCTGATCGATAAGGTACAATATAAACGGCGTACTCTGCAATACATTAGGGTACAAGTCGGGCCGAACGGCGTCCATCTCTTCGGCGTCCGAAAAATCGACACCGGCAAAGCCCGCTATGGATGCCAGCCGCTTGAGTACATCGCCCGACCCATTGTTCATTTCGGGCATCAGCCGGGCTTCCGACCTGAACTCTGGCGTTAGCATCAGGGAAATCACGACGCCAACCCCGGCCGTCAGAACCGTTGCCAGCAGGAGTTTGTACCGCTCCAGCCAGAGCGTTCGAACGACCACATCGGCGGGCAAACGCAGCCAGCGGTGGGTCGATAACATCGTTCTGGATTCAGGTGAACCGGTCATGTAACGCGTTTAGAGATAGCGACGTTAACAATTCGCAGGGGTTAAAAATGACCCTATGACGGCGAATCAACAAAAAAGTCTCCGACTAGCTAGTTCAGGAGACTTTTTCTACCCTGCTCGGGCATAATCTTCAGCCGAAAGCCGTTTATAGCGTTATAAACGCTGCATCAACCGGACAACCATCTCATTCTTCCAGCTAACAAAATCACCCGCGGCAATGTGTTCACGGGCCTGGCGCACCAGCCAGAGGTAAAACGTCAGGTTGTGCAGGCTGGCAATCTGGCCACCCAATAACTCTTCCGACTTGACCAGGTGCCGCAAGTACGCTTTTGAATAAAAGGTGCTGGCGTATCCGCCCAGGCCGGCGTCGATGGGGGTAAAATCGCGACTCCACTTTTCGTTCTTGATGTTGATAATACCTTCCGTCGTAAACAGCAGGCCGTGTCGGGCGTTGCGCGTCGGCATCACACAGTCGAACATGTCCACACCCAGCGCAATCGCTTCCAGAATGTTGGCGGGTGTGCCCACCCCCATCAGATACCGGGGTTTGTCGGCGGGTAGAATGCCATTTACCAGCTCGATCATGGCGTACATATCCTCAGCGGGTTCGCCCACGGCCAATCCGCCAATGGCGTTCCCTTCGCGCTCTTTGCTGGCAATGACCTCCGCCGACTGACGGCGCAAATCGGCATAAGTGCTTCCCTGCACGATCGGAAACAACGTTTGTTTATAGCCATACAAGCCTTCCGTTGCATCGAAACGATCGATGCAGCGGCCCAGCCAGCGGTGGGTCATCTCCATCGACTGCCGCGCGTAGCCGTATTCGCAGGGGTATGGCGTACACTCATCGAAGGCCATGATAATATCGGCCCCGATGGTTCGCTGAATATCCATCACGCCTTCGGGCGTAAACGTATGCTTGGACCCGTCGATATGCGACTTGAACGTAACGCCTTCTTCCTTAATCTTTCGGGTATTCGACAGCGAGTACACCTGGTATCCACCCGAATCGGTCAAAATAGGACGGCGCCAGCCATTGAAGCCATGCAATCCGCCCGCCTGGTTAAGCACCTCCAGCCCCGGCCGCATGTAGAGGTGATACGTATTCCCCAAAATAATTTCGGCGTCGATGTCCGTTTCAAGTTCGCGCTGATGAACAGCCTTCACGGTGCCGGCCGTGCCAACGGGCATAAAAATGGGGGTTTGAATAGGGCCGTGGTCTGTCGTCAGCGTTCCCGTTCGAGCCTTTGACTGTGGGTCGTTGGCAGTAATCGAAAATGTCATAGTGCAAAGATACGCACCTAAGCTCGTTCAACGGTCGCCGGTAGGCGTTCCGCATCAAGGTTCCCTCTTTATGCTTCCTCAGACCTTGACCATCGAAACAATCTTCTTTACGTATCTTTGCCCATTGGATCAACATCAACGCCTTAACGAGTAAACGTCTCCCCTTTGTGATTACTGTCCTGCTGATAAGCTGGCTACTGATAGTCGGCATTCAGCTTATTTACATTTTACTTGTTTATTCAAGAACAGCCTTTTACCGGCAGCCCCACCGAAGCGATCCTACTTTACAACCAGTTCCATCGGGTAACTCCACTGATCCGGCCCCAACCGGCGTCACCATCATCGTGTGCGCCCGCAATGAGCGGGCGAATCTGATTGAGTTACTCCCGCTGCTGAACGACCAGCAGTATCCTGCCTTCGAGGTACTGGTCATGGACGACCGCTCAACCGATGGCACGCAGCTCTTTCTGGAAAACGACATTGCAGAGCTGTCGCGGGTTCGCTTCATCCGGATCGACCGGGAACACGAGCATGTGACACCCAAGAAATACGCCCTGACGATTGCGCTGAAAAAAGCCATTTACCCTACCGTACTGCTTACCGATGCCGACTGCCGCCCGGCCTCTCCCGACTGGCTGGCGGGTATGGTGTTCCCGTTGCAGGATCAGCAAAAGGAAATCTCGCTGGGTTTTTCGCCCTACGATTATCAACCCGGCTTTCTGAACTTGCTGATCCGGTCAGAAACCCTGATGACGGCGGTGCAGTATTTTTCGCTGGCCCTGGCGGGTAGCCCCTACATGGGCGTTGGCCGGAATCTGGCCTACCGCAGCAGCGTGTTTTTTGCCAATCGTGGCTTTTACACCCACAAGAATGTAGTCGGTGGCGACGATGATCTGTTCATCAATGAGGTAGCTACCGCCCACAATACCGCCGTTTGCCTTTCCCCCGATACCTTCATGTGGTCGAAGCCCAAAGAAACCTGGGCGGACTGGCGAATCCAGAAACGGCGTCACCTCAACGTGGGCAAATACTATAAACCAGGGCATAAGTTCAGGCTGGGGCTACTAACGGGTTCGCATGTACTAAGCTGGCTGCTTGGCCTGATCGTTGGTCTTGTCGTTCTATTTTATGAAGTACAGCACCATTCCTTTACCGCCAACGAATGGTTACTTTTGCTGATCGGCACGGGGCTGTTCGTTTTCCGGAAACTCGCTTTTTGGGGCATCGTCGGACGCATTAGTTACCGGCTCGCGCATACCGTGCATTGGGCCATCATTCCGTTTGTCGATTTGTTACTGGCCGCGTATTATGGCATGGCCGGTCTGAAAACCGTGTTCAGGCGTCGTAAAAAACGTCTTTACTGGCGGTAAAGAAGCCCGGACGGCCACGTCCGGGATACGTTACCTTACATCCGGACGTGGCCGTCCGGGCTACAACCATGCATATCGATCTTATTTTAAAATACTTTCCGAACCTGACGGATGAGCAGAAAGAGCGCTTTGCGGCTTTGGATGGGCTGTACCGCGACTGGAACGCAAAGATCAACGTTATTTCGCGGCAGGACATCGATGCCCTCTACGAGAAGCATATTCTGCACTCGCTGGGTATTGCCAAGATCGTATCGTTCAAGCCCGGCACCGAAATCCTGGACGTTGGCACGGGCGGTGGATTTCCGGGCATTCCCCTAGCCATTCTATTCCCAATGGCCGACTTTCATCTGGTCGACAGCATTGGCAAGAAAATAAAGGTCGTGCAGGAAGTTTCCGATGCGCTGGGCCTTAAAAATGTGAAAGCCGAACAGGCCCGTGTCGAGCAGCTGAACACGACCTACGATTTTGTGGTTAGCCGGGCCGTTACCCGTTTAAAGCCTTTTCTGGGCTGGGTGCGCTACAAAATTCACAAGTCGGGTAACAACGACCGGCCAAACGGAGTTTTGTACCTCAAAGGGGGTGACCTGACCGAGGAGCTGGCCGAAGTGCCGGACCGTTACCGCGCATACGACCTCTCCGACTATTTTGAGGAGCCCTTCTTTGAAACCAAAAAAGTAATCTACATACCTAAAAAATAATCGGAATCTTTGTGATTTCATTGATTATGCTGATTTTACGGCTCGGCTTTCCAGGAACGCAAAATCGAAAATCCAGGAAATCAAAAAAATTCCGTTTTAGACATCATGGCAGAAAAATTCCGTTCCAGTAGTTTCAAAGACCCACTCAACCCTGATGAGGTTGAATTCAACGACAAAGGGGTTACGTTTCGGGCCCGCAAGTTGATTGGCGGCACAGACAATTTCGTCTTCTACTCCGACATCTCGGGGGTTGAGATCGACAATGGTGTCTTTTTCTCAACGATCCGGGTAATTCCACGCGCCCGGCCCGAGATAATCATCCGGAATTTCTCGAAAGGTGACGCCCGGCGCATCAAAGAGTTGATTCTGGAGAAGGTACCCAGCAATCGGCCCGACGCCTTTCGCTAAACCACAGCCTGATTATCATACGATTGAGAAATAAGTTGTTTTTTTTTCGGCTGATGCTTGCGCAATATGGTTCTACGGCCTACTTTTGCACCACGATTCCCGAATAGCTCAGTCGGTTAGAGCATCTGACTGTTAATCAGAGGGTCGCTGGTTCGAGCCCAGCTTCGGGAGCAAAAAGCCTCAAATCTTACGATTTGGGGCTTTTTTATTGTTTTATGTATAGATTTTTGTTACGTAATAGTTAAGAACTATATTCAAACTTAAAACTACCTCACTAGAAATCTCGGTAGTGGCTTAATTGCGTTGATCGGCGAAGAAGAACTGATTAATGAATAGGCCGATTATGGTATCGTGGACCGTCACTGATTTAGAGAAGCAAATGGTTCGGCGGGTCAGTCGCTTTAAGCGTGTTCGAAGAGTAAGATGCTTCCGTTCAAGCCCTTGTAATGCCGCCTTACGGACTAAGCGTAAGCGTTGATCTAAGCAATCAAAGTAAGCCCACCAAGAGTCTGTTATCCACCTAATTATTTCAATTTTAGCCTGCTCTAAAAGGCTAAGTAGGTGGCGAAACGTTTGGTGGGTACGTCGTCCGAAAACGAAGGCAATGATTTCGCCTGTCACGGCATCCTCGACCCACCACAGCCACCGGGGTTGTTTTTTCTTACCCACATACGACCGCCCCGGCGGCCCGGCACATCTCATCGACTTTAAGACTCATTTTCAAGCCTCTATTGACGTATAAGGGGTTGACATGGATGACTAAACTACCGCTCGGGCGGCCCCGTTTTTTTTAAACTGAGCGCTGACGGTATTGCGATTGACGTCTAAAACACGAGCTGTATCACGTATGCCTGCTCCGTTGAGGACCATCTGAGTGATCTGCTCTTTGACCAAGGGGTCCCGGGCTTTATGGGTGTATGTCTGGACGAAAGTCCGGCCGCAGTCAAAGTATCGGTAGCGTTGGGTGCCTGCACGGGTAGTGCCATACCGTTTGACGTGTTGGGTTTGGCCACAATGTTTGCAGGCAACAGCTTCTAAGACCATTCACAAAGATACCCTATTCAACGCAGTTAGGCCACTACCGCTCATTATTATATTGATGCCAGTGAATTTACACTTTATGCAATTAAAACGAGTGTTGATATAGATGTTATTCCTAACATAGGATGGCTCAACTATATTCACACAGCATTCCAGGAGTAAGCTCTGTTCGGTTTCCACTTGCTCCATCAACCAGTAAGGCCAATCTGAGCCAATCGTTCTGTCAAACAGCAATGTTTATTATCGTATTTACCGGCACCACACCCCAGGGGGATGAGCAGACAACCAGCTTTGGCTCAATTGATTTAATCGATTGTCTGGAAGTGGTGACCAACATAATTAGGATAGGTTGGACAATGCGAAGTATTCACTTGTTAGACCACCATCACCCCATCATGAATTTACCGGTTGAAGCTTTTGATAGCTGCTCTTTCATTGGCCCCTTTGGAGAGCTTGAGCGACAGTGGAACGAGCAATTGAACATTAGTCAGTCCTGACAAATTGAGAAGTGCGCTATCCTGGTTGGGTAAATTAAAAAATAGACCGCCCTGGCCGGTCCGCCGGTGGGGGACCATCAAATTCGCTGCTTGATTTTGCCTCAACGGTGGATAATTTATGATTAGCCACAGGAAAAGTTATTGCGACGAAAGAGCGATTTGCGAGATTAAGTATCGAAAAGCTAGGAGCCTATCAAAGCCTATACTCCTGGTATTTAGTATGTCCGGTAGATGGAAATCTTTTCGGTCAAAAACGCATCATAAAGATGGATACGTTCGATAATGCTCGATGGCTGATTCCCCTTCTGATTATGCCCACCCTGATGGTGCTCATGGCTACACTTTTTTACTATAATCAGCCCAAACAGATTAACCGACTCTATGGCTATAGGACTGGACTGTCCATGAAAAATCAAGATACGTGGATGGTCGCTAACCGCATCGCCAGTGAATGTTTTCTCTATTCTTCAATGGGTTTTATGGGGGTTCTACTTCTGCTGCTCTTGCTAATTGGAAAGGCGAACTTGATTAGTTGGTTCGGCAATTTCCGATCCTTATTCTTGAGTATAGTTGTGCTCTCGACGGGTTTATTACTATTACCTCTTGTTGTAACCGAATATAAATTAAGCCAGCTTTTCACCTCAACTGGCGTAAGAAAATAAAGGCCCTTTTCTGGAATTGGTTACTTGTAGCTTCTATCGTCTCAGCTGGGAGCGTTTCTATGAGACTGATCTTTTAAAGCCTATTAGCTTGACGTTTCGTACTTGGTCTAACATATAAGATGGTGGCTGTTGCAAAAGTCAACAGGGCTACAAAAAGCCATGTTAGGTAAGCCGGTTTGGCCTAGTAAACGGGGTAAACTTGGCGACTTATTTAAGGCGATTACACCCGTTTCAGACTTTTGCAACAGCCAATGCCGTTATGTTAATCTGGAGTGAAAATATAACGTTGTCCTATTATCTTACATACTAAGTCTATAACACCTGTCCTAATCCAAATAAAATAACGAACAACAACGTGGTCAGGGCAAGCTGCCCAAGTCGGGCGTTAAGCTCCGCCGGGCGTTTGTGCGTCGCAATGGCGCGACCATTCAGGATAAATAGCGGGAAAGACAGCACATAAAGATAGCCAATGGCTGCAGCATCGGTCAGGAATGAATACGCAACAGCACAGGCCATGCCCGTGATGAGTAAGCCCCAGTGGTAACGAATAGCCAGTGGCAACCCAAGACGCGCTGGAATGGAGCGTTTACCCGTCATCGTATCGGTTTCAATATCCCGAATATTATTAACGTTCAGGACGCCCGTGGCGAACAGGCCAACGCTTGTTGCGGGCAGGAAGAGTAAGGGGCTGAATGACAGGGTGTACAGGAAGTATGTCCCTAAAACCCCAACCCAGCCAAAGAAAATGAGCACGGCAATGTCGCCAAAACCCGCATATCCATAAGGGCGTTTGCCATTCGTATAGCCAATGGCAGCCGCAATACTCAGCAGGCCCAGCACAAAGAAGAACCAGAATATTTTCGGTCCTGCATCGTAAAAAGCCACGGTCAGCAGGCCGACTCCACACACCAATGCCAACACCGACATCAGGATAATACCCCGTAGCATGGCTTCTCGTGTGATGTCGCCGGTAGCAACGGCCCGACGAGGACCTACCCGCAGTTCGGTATCTTTACCCGAAACCGCATCGCCATAATCATTGGCAAAGTTGGACAGGATTTGAAGGAAAATAGTGGTCAGTATGGCCAGAACAGCAATCTGCCAGCTAAAATGGTGGTCAGCAAAGGCGAGAAAACTCCCGAGGATAATACTGGCTAACGCCAGCGGTAATGTACGCGGCCGTGCAGCCGCAATCCAGCTCTTTGTCATAAGTGCAAAGAGCGAAAGAGC
>NZ_BAAHBR010000017.1:273172-293504 GCF_054776575.1 Spirosoma humi | reverse complement strand
GCCGGTGCGGAGTGAAAATGGCTGCTGCTATCTTTTCCCTCTTTCACTCCGCACCGGCGGCCCGGTTTCGCTCTTTCGCCTTTAAATGCCTACTGCTTTTTTAAATTCTTCATCCGTCGGCTTTACTTTCGACGCGAAGAAATTCGTTAGTTCGCCTTTTTCATTGATGACGTACTTGCAGAAATTCCAGGTTGGCACTTTGTCGTTCCAGCCATTCATCGACTTATCGGTCAGCCATTTGTATATCGGAGCCTGATCGGCACCCAGTACAGATACTTTCTCGAACATGGGGAACGTAACACCATAATTCTTCTGACAGAAGGTAGCGATCTCTTCGCTGCTGCCTGGCTCCTGGCTGCCAAAGTTATTAGCGGGAAACCCAAGTACAACGACTTTGTCGCCATGTTCTTTGTAGAACTTCTCCCAGTCGGCATACTGCGGGGTGAAACCACATTTCGACGCCACGTTGAGAATAACTACTTTTTTGCCTTTGAACCCGCTTAACGATACGGGCTTTCCGTCCAATGATTTAACGGTAAAATCGTACAGACTTTTGGTGGGTGCACTAACATTGGCCGGCGCAGCAACCGCTTCTTTTTTGTCGCTGAAGATTCCTTTAACTAGAGTAGATAAAGACATAAAACTGGTGAGGGTCGCAACGAGTACGACGCCGATTAAAGTAAAAACAAGATTCTTTTTCATGGTTAGTATAACAGTTAGTAGACTCGGGTGAAGGTAAATTAAATGCACTGAAACATAAGCAGCTACCTACATTCTTTCGGGAACATCTATGCCCAATAAACCCATTGCTTTCCGAATAGTTTCACCAACCGATTTCGATAAAATCAGCCGGGCATGAAGCGTCACGGCATCCGTTTCCTGAAGGATTGACAGTTTATCGTAAAACTGGTTAAATGTCTTAGCCAACTCATAAACATATTGCGCAATGTAAGAAGGCGCAAAGGCCGTTCCGGCCTCGCCAACACGTTGCGGATATTGACTGAGCAAAAACACCAGTTGCTGTTCAACGACATCTAACTGCGTAACCGAAACGATACCGTCGGCTACCCGATCCCGATCCCTGGCTTTGCGCAGAATAGACTGAATCCGGGCATATACATACTGAATATAAGGGCCCGTATTGCCGTGCAAATCCACAGACTCTTCGGGGTTGAACTGCATTCGTTTCTGCGGGTCAACTTTCAGCAGGTAATATTTCAGGGCACCCAGGCCAAGCATCTGAAACAGCGCTTTTTTCTCGGCTTCATCAAATTCATCGAGTTTGCCTTTGGCGGCTTCGTCGGCAGCTGTCGAAGCCGCATTCGTTGTTTCCTGAATCAAATCATCCGCATCGACAACCGTGCCTTCCCGCGATTTCATTTTGCCCGTCGGCAAATCGACCATGCCATAGGACAGGTGGTACAACTCACGGGCGTAGGGCCTTCCCAACCGACGCAGGATAGCAAACAAAACGTTAAAATGATAATCCTGCTCATTGCCAACCACCCATATCTGGCGATCGCTGTGGAAATCCTGGAACTTCAGATCAGTCGTGCCCAAGTCCTGGGTCATGTATACCGATGTACCATCGGAACGCAGAACCAGTTTCTGATCCAGGCCTTCTTCTGTCAGATCGATCCACACGGAGTTGTCTTCTTTACGATAAAAAACCTCCTTCTGGATTCCTTCTTCGACAATTTCCTTACCGAGCAGGTACGTATTCGACTCGTAATACGTCTTGTCGAAACGAACGCCAATGGTTTTGTAGGTCGTATCGAAACCAGCATAGACCCAGTCATTTAATTTACGCCAGAGAGCCACCGTTTCGGGGTCGCCCTGCTCCCAGAGCCGCAGCATCTGCTGAACTTCCAGCATTAGTGGCGCGCGTTTTTCGGCTTCTTCCTTCACGGCTCCCTGGCTTACCATCTCTTCAACCTGGGCTTTATACGCCTTGTCGAACAGTACGTAGTATTTCCCAATCAGGTGATCGCCTTTCAGGCCCGCCAACTCGGGCGTTTCTCCATTACCGAACATCTGGTAGGCCAGCATGGACTTACAGATATGAACGCCCCGGTCGTTGACGATACAGGTTTTCACTACATCGTAACCGCTTGCGGCCAGAATCCGGCTGACCGAATCCCCCAGAAAGTTATTCCGCAAATGGCCGAGGTGAAGCGGTTTGTTGGTATTGGGTGAAGAGAATTCAACCATCACCGATTGCCCTTTCTTAGGCAGTGTACCGAATGATGGATCAGTAGCTATATCATTGAGAACGTCAATCCAGGCAGCATCGGCAATACTGATGTTCAGAAAGCCCTGTACCACATTGAACGCACGCACAATGGAGCTGTTCGCGAGGAGCCAGTTACCGATGGCCTGACCAATTTGAGCGGGTGCCTGGCGGAGAACTTTTGTGTAAGGAAACGTAACGAAGGTGTACTGTCCTTCAAACTCTTTTTTGGTCGGCGTAAGTTGCACAGCGCCGGTATGACCGGGATAAAGTTCGGTGATTGACCGTAAAATATCGGCTTCTACTTTTGATTGAATATCCATTATCCACAAAAGTACAAAATGTAGCGCTTAGTGTAGTGCGCATGTCCAGTCTGCGTAGCCGCAGTGTAAGGTTTTAACCCGTATTTACGCCGTTAGGATCGGTGCGCCCGTGCGATCCGCGTTACTTAGGGTTTGAGCACGGTAGTGCCCTCGGCAACCGTCTTGATTTTTTCTTTTGAGAAGAAGACCGGGAAATAACCGTTTTCGGCCCAGAGTGAGAACAGATCGCTATAGTGCGGACTGGCCGGATCGCCCGATTGGCCGGGGCTGTTGATGCCCAGCGTTTTATCCCAGTCTTCCGTATCGACCAGTATACGAAACGATGCGCCATGCGTTTGATTCAGGCTGTTGGCCGTGGCATTAACGGTTTCGCCATAACCACCCCGCGCCACCGGACCAAGGTTGATTTTCTGCCGCATTGCCTTGTCGACCAGATTACTAAGCGGATGGGTCAGTGTAATGTGTTTGTTCTTTCGCTGTCCATACACCCAATCGTCCATGTCGGAGCCGAGCCGGGTGGTGAGTTCCGTAACCGCCCGATCAAGGCAACTTAATAGCAGACTATCACGGCCCGTTGTTGGAATCAGTAAGGCATCCATGACCCGTTTAGTCGGCAAACTTTTTAAATAGGGACGGGCGTTGGTGGGCACGTTGGCCAGGTAAACAGCCTGTTTCAGTTGCTCCTCCCAGGCTACGTAAATGGAAGCCGGAACCGAGTTGGGCGTAAGTTTATAATCCCACTTGCGGAGATAACTCAGCGCCTGTTCGGTACGATCGTTCGGTGATGCCAGATTCTGAAGCAGGGGAGCCAGCGTTCGGGCCGAAATAGAGAGGTAATCCGCTTGCAAGGCCATAAAATCGACCAGGTTCTTGCGGGTACCATCGTTCAGCACTTCCTCGATCCGGTATGCCCGCGAAGGACTGGCCCATGTCCAGCCAATAGCGTTTCGATTGGGAAAGCTAACGGGTGTCAGGTTGTTATTGGCCGTTGCGACATACCCTTCGGGTGGATTAAGTTTGTTGGGCAATTTCTCGATGGGCAGAAATCCGGCCCACTCAAACCGTCCATCGCCGGGCACCGGCAACAGACCCGTGTAGCTCTTTCCCTGGCTGGACTTCCGTATGGGCGACAGACCTACGGCCTGCCAGCCAATTGTCCCTGTTCTGTCTGCCCAAATCATGTTCTCACCCGGTACCCGGCTGAATAGACAGGCTTGCCTAAACTCCGCCCAGTTGCGCGCCTGATTCATCCGCAAACTAGCCAGGTAAGGCGCCGAACCGATTTCGAGCCCACCCGTCCGAATCGCATAGGCTTTGTGGTGTTGGGCATCTTCGAAAACCACGGGACCATGCCGGGTGTATTTTAACGTAGCCTTTTCGGATTTTCCACCCTTTACGGGAATGGTTTCCGTCAGGATTTTCATGGATTCCCAATGGGCTGCCGAACCCTTTCCCCGATAGCGATACTGGTTCGGATTGGATGGGTTGGTGTCATAGACGTACAAGTCTTCGTTGTCTGTCTCAAAAATTGTCAGGCCCCAGGCGCCGTACTCATTATGCCCAACCGAGACACCCGGCAGCGTGGGCTCCCCCGCCCCAACTACATTCCAGCCCGGCGTGGATTTGCCCGGTGAATCCACGCCGGGAGCGTGCAGGTGAACCCAGTATCGCAGGGATGGTGTTGATTGGGCGCGGTGTGGGTCGTTGGCCAGCATTGGGTATCCACTCGCCGATTTAGTGCCCGATATAACCCAGTTGTTGGAGCCATTGTAGTTCTTTTCGGCCTCAAAACCGGAAACGTCCCCCAAAAGCGGACCCGGCTTACGCAAGCGGGCTTCATCTTCGTCGGCTTTGGTCGCCTGTCCTTCAAACTTCAAGGGCAAGCGAAACGCTTCGTACAGTTCCAGAATGGGCTGAAAAAGCTCGTCTCCAGCTACGTGCAGCGTGAGGTCCGGTTCGGTCGATGTTGCGGCTGGATGAAACCATTGCAATTGCCGAAGCTTATCGGGTCCCACTAACTTAACCAGCCTGGCATAGTTCAACTCTTCCCGGACATTATACATTAGGCCCTGGTGGCGGCTAATGACAACCTCGGGCGTCCACAGGCCCGGTGTTGTTTTGAGTACCCGAAACTCGAACGGGAGCTTTTCGGGCGTTTTCAGAACCTGAGTGATATAGGCATTGATCCCCTCAACAAATGCCCCAACGATTTGCGGTCCGCGCGGATGGTAATGCAGCAGTTCTTTCGTGATATTCCCTTTGTACCGAAACAAACGAGTGCCAATATCCCGTTTGATTTCCTGCGGACCGAGTAATTCAGCTACCGTACCCGTAGCCTGCCGACGCCAGATCTCTAACTGAAATAGGCGATCCTGAGCCGCTGAGTATCCCTGTGCAAAGAATAAATCGTGTTCGTTTTTAGCGAAAATGTGATTGACGCCCCACCGATCACGGATAATCTCGACAGGTTGCTGAAGCCCGGCCGTCTGTATCGTTTGGCTGGATTGGGCATGGCAGTAAATGGGCAGGAGAAGGGCGATCAGATAACGTAATTGGCGCATGTGCTCAGTTTATACCCTGAACATAGCAAAATCTTTCTCTGTCGTCTGATTTTTGGCCTTAGTTTAGAAAGAACTCTAGTCAATGGTATTTTCCTGTTGACCGGAAGCACCATAAATGCAGCAACATTAACGATCCCTTAACGATTCAACCATAATTATATCGTTCTTTTATGCCTAACTAACAGACTCAGCCTTATGTATACTGTAGCACATAAACTTTTGTGGGTCCTCTTTTTAACCAGCCTGTCGGGCTGCATGACCGTGTCTATACACAGTAACGTAAAACCGGATGATAAGCCCCAGTTTAAGCGCATCCTGATTGTGTCGAACCTACCCAATATGGCACCGACCTACCTACCCCGTTTTCAGGCAGCTTTTCCAACGGGTTATCAGGTATGTACGGTTTCCAATAGTCCCATTGACTTTGATAGCCCCGAAGAGAATATTGAGAAACAACGGCAGACCTGCCAGAGTGAGGTCAGTCTGAGCATCGACTTCAATCGCAGTTACACATCCGGCTACGGTCGGTCCATCTCCTCCAACAATGAACTTCTGCTGGTCATGACCAACCTGACGACTAACAAACCCTTCTGGAAAGCGATTGTCACAACAGGTGGCGTTACTGAAGTGCCGCCCCGCCAGATTGTTCAGCAACTCATCAAAGATGGGATTATCAGCGGTACAGCACCCTTCGAAAATTCGTATCAGTCCAATTATTAACAACAAAAAAGGGATAGACACTGCTTATCAAGCCGCTGCCTATCCCTTCTTCTATCTGCTGCCTAGATTATCCTTTTATGCTGCTCAAATACGTTTTGTTGCCGTTTTTATTGATGTAGAATTTCCCACCACGCGGACCCGTCATTACTTTCTCGCCATTAGGTCCTCTCTGGGACGGATCAACCGGGGCTTTGTAGTCAGCCGGGGTTGCCTTTTCTTCTTTCATCTGTCCCGTCGAGCTTTTTGACTTGCTCATTTTGTCATCTTTCAGACCCGAGTTGTCAGCCATCTTGTCGGCTTTCCTGGCAGCCTTGTCTGTCGTAGCGGCAGCGGCTGTTGTTCCGTCGGCGGCTGCCTTCTTGGCGGCTTTAGCGGCTCTGGCAGCAGCCATCCGATCATTTACAGCTGCCTGCTTCGCGGCATCGGTCGTAGCACCGGCATCCGCTTTTGCTTCTTTGGCCGCGGCTTTGGTGTCTTTCTTAGCCTCTTTAGCTGCTTCCTTAGCCGCTTTGGTTTCCGCCTTAGCGGCTGCTTTAGCCGATGCATCGGCCGCGTTCATTTCTTTTTTCGCTTTCTCCTTCGACCCTTTCGTGTCCTGAGCAGCACCATCAAAGGCAATAAACAGGCCAAGGGACAGACATAGAACTAACAGTTTCTTTTTCATTGTTGTTGGATTGGGGTTTATGTTAGAACAACCAATTTTTGCTCTTGAGACGGAAAGATGCGGATAAAATCACGAATCCGTCCACGGAAACGACTTAAATTTTTCTTAAATTTGAAATAACGATAGTTGTCTGTTAATCAGTACCAAAAGACCATTCACGTGGACTATCTACCCCTGACAAGGGCATTCATTCCCCGTTCTTCAACAAGTCGATGACTGTTTCAATACCTAATACGCAGCAACCCGCCGATTACCTCAAACGCTACTATGGCTATGATCGCTTCCGCCCCATGCAGGAGGCTATTATTCAGTCTATTCTGAGTGGTCGCGATACGGTAGTACTCATGCCTACCGGGGGAGGCAAGTCCGTTTGCTTTCAGATTCCGGCCCTGATGCTGCCGGGTCTGACTATTGTGGTGTCGCCCCTGATTGCTCTGATGAAAGACCAGGTGGGCGCCCTACACATGAACGGTATCCAGGCCGCTTATTATAATAGCACCCAGACCAGCCGGGAGCAGCGTGAAATCGAAGACGATTGCATCAACGGCAAGCTCAAACTGCTGTACGTTTCTCCGGAAAAGCTACTGACCGAATCGTTTTTTCAATTCCTGAGCCTAACCAAACTATCCTTATTTGCCATTGATGAAGCCCACTGCATCTCGTCCTGGGGGCACGATTTTCGGCCAGAATATACGCAGTTGCATGTACTGAAAGAGCAGTTTCCGCATGTGCCCACCATTGCGTTGACTGCCACGGCTGATAAGCTCACCCGCCAGGACATAGCCACCCGGCTTGGCATGAACGATCCGGCCGTATTTGTGGATTCATTTAACCGGACCAACCTGAGTTTACAGGTACTTCCCGGTCAGAATCGCATCCAGCAGATTATCAAGCTACTACAGCAGAAACCAGACTCGTCGGGCATCATTTACTGCCTGAGTCGTAAATCGACCGAGTCGCTGGCGGCCAAGTTGCAGGAGAAAGGATTTAATGCGGCCTTTTACCACGCGAAAATGGACCCGGCCGATCGCTCGAAAACGCAGGAAGCTTTCCTGCGCGACGATGTGCGAATCATGTGCGCGACCATTGCCTTCGGCATGGGAATCGATAAGTCGAACGTGCGCTGGGTGATTCATTATAACATGCCCAAAAACATCGAAAGCTTTTACCAGGAAATCGGGCGGGCCGGACGCGATGGCGCTTCTGCCCAAACCGTCCTGTTCTACAGTTTTGCCGATGTAGCGACGTACAAAGAAATGCTGGCCGAGAACAGCCCGGCCAACCTGGGCCTGCAACTGGCTAAGCTGGAGCGCATGCAGCAATACGCCGACGCCCACACCTGCCGCCGTCAGATTCTGCTCTCCTACTTTTCGGAAGAACTCGCCGAACCCTGCGGCAATTGCGATGTCTGCCGTGATCCACGCGTTACGTTCGATGGCACCATTCTGGCGCAAAAAGCGCTGTCGGCCATCATTCGAACGGGGGAGCGGGTGCCGATGAATCTGCTGATCGACATTTTGCGGGGTTCCCGGAGTCAGCAGGTCCTTCAGGGCGGCTACGATCAGGTGAAAACCTATGGCGCGGGCCGCGACCTTCGTTTTGAAGACTGGCGAAATTACATTCATCAACTCATCAATATTGGGGTCATTGAAATTGCTTACGACCAGCACTACGCCCTGCGCCGGGGTATGCTGGCCGAACAGGTCTTGTATGGCGGACGCAAGGTGGATCTTGTTCGGCCGGACGATGCACCCAAGCCCGTTGTCGAGAAGATCAAAACCAAAACGGAAACCCAGCGCGATACGCTGTTCGAGCGGTTGCGTGTGCTGCGTAAGGAACTTGCCGACGAACAGAACGTGCCCCCTTACGTTATCTTTACCGATACGACGCTCGAAGACATGGCTCGTCAGCGGCCTGTTACACCCGATGCATTACGCAACGTAAGTGGGGTTGGCGAACGGAAGCTTCAACTGTTTGGCAAGCGTTTTCTGGATGAGATTGTCGGCTATGTGCGTGGTCGGGTCGACGCGGGCGAAAAACCCAAAGGGTCAACGCAGTTGATAACTCTTGATTTGTACAATAGCGGGTTATCGATTGCTGAGATCGCGGCCCAGCGACAGCTCACAACAGGCTCCGTTGCGAGTCATCTGGTGCAGCTATCAAAATCCGGCTACGACATTGACTTGGTCTCCCTGATCGACCCAATCGAACGGCGTGAAATCGAGAAGGCGATTGCTACAGTCGGTATGGCAGACGGGCGTTTAAAGGCCGTTTTTGATTACTTGGGTGGCCGCTATGACTACAGCAAGCTAACCCTTGTAGCAGGACTATTATAAGAATAAAATCCTGTTTTCGGGCGGACCGTTGGATAATTCTTAGGTTATAATTTGGTATACAGGGAAAAAACGCCTAGATTCGTATTATACAATTGGACAAACCCGCTACTTCGGTACGGGTTTTCTTGTCTATATGTGTCACAACAACTACTAGAATTTTGATAAAAGAAGTAAGTTTTTCATTGCTCATGGCCGCTGTAAAACCGGTCCTCGCGATCCCCTTTTTTGGGGCCGATACGAGCCGGTTAACTCTGTCGTCGAACGGATTGAACAACCCACAACTTTTGGTCGTTGACTCAACAAATCACCAGTTTCCTATTTATTTCTGCGGAGAAGAAGTTCCGGTAAGCGATCGACACGTTTCCCGCCGATGGAGGCAGACACTTCGGATGTATGGTGCTCAGCAAGAATTTCTGCTTGACCTTCGGATGCGGGCTTCTACATTCTTTCCGATCATTGACCCCATTCTACGGAAATACAAAATTCCCCGCGATTTCCGTTTTATGCCCTTGGCCGAGAGTGCGCTCGATAATAGCAGCGTATCCTACAAAGGCGCATCGGGCTATTGGCAATTGATGCCCGGTACGGCTCGTGAACTTGGTCTGGAAGTAAATGGCAAAGTAGATGAACGCTATAATCTACAAAAAGCAACAGTTGCCGTTTGCCGACATTTACACCAACTATACCGGGAGTTGGGCTCCTGGACACTCGTGGCGGCTGCCTACAATGGTGGAATCACACACGTGCGCAACAAAATGGAACAACAGGGTCAATCAAATTATTACCGACTACGCCTGCACCGCGAAACGAGTCATTACCTGTTCCGTATCCTGGCCTTCAAAGAGTTGCTCAGTAACCCACGCCAATATGCGTTGATGCTGCGTGGTTCAACAATGGCAGAGCTCATGAAGCCATTACCAAGCTGGCATAAACCCCTGGCCTTGCCGAAGAAAATCAAAGATTCACCGACAATCGAGCTGATTGACGAAGATAACTCTACCTGGGGACCACGCCCAAATACGGCCCTCACCCGAACGTTATCGGATACAGAACAACTCATTGCGCAAGCTACTTCGCATACAACCAATATGCCCCTTTCTGACCTGGAGACGCAGGGCCAGCATTTGCCCATCAAAAAGTTAATGATGGGGTTGATGGTCCTTCGATTCCGTCGGCCGCGCTTTTTGAAACGAAAAACACAAGGCGGGATTCGCCCTCTTCATTTTTGGGACTGGTTATAAGAAACTAAAGCTGATTAATACATAAGAGAAGCCGCCACGTTACTGGCGGCTTCTCTTGTTTACAGGTCTACTCTGGCATAATACTTGCTGATCAACTTAATTAACTAAGTTTATACTCCATCACAGATAGGCACAAATAAGTTACTGTAATTAATATGTAACAACTTCAACCTATTTCAATACAGAAAGAATGGCATAACCTTCGCTATTTGTAACCGTCCCATAAATCAATACCCTATAAATCAATTATTTAGATATTCATTATAAACTACAATCGTACGCAGAATACTCCTTATACTATACCAGTCTACTAGTCATGATCGTACGATCGTAGCGAATAGCAAAGGTCCAATCGCTTGATTTAGCACATCATTTGTCTACGTTTTTCCATGCGGCAACCATGGCCGCTTTGTCTTTACTATGCTTTATCCAGAGAATTTATCTTGTAAAAAGAAAACTTCCCGTAACCTCTATGCGACCAGTTTCTACATCTCCCCGACTGCCAGGTTATCCGCGGCTCACCTTCTTTGATAGCTGGCCCGCTTTTTTATCGTGGTCTCATCCCTACGGACTCTGACTCCACTACCTACCATTAAACACTGTTAGTGAGGCACTTAGCCAGTGTATACACTAAACAAGATGGTTTATCAACAAGAGTGAAGTATATAGTTCTGAGAAATAATAATGTTACAGTTGACACTCTATTAGGTCTAAAGAATATATAATGCTAAAACGTGTATTCCCCTTTTTGAGAACCCAGTTATCCCTGCTTGTGCTGGCAGGAATACTGATTGTGGCTAGTGCCTTCTCTCCCGGCGCTTCGTTGAACAGGCCACACTATACGTTATCTTCAGCCCTGTCGCCTGCGATATCCGTTGACCCAACGCTCCTGACAGGCCTTCCTCCCGTTTATTTTTGTGGTGAATCAGTACCTATCCACGAAGAAGTGGTGGCCCGTCGGCTGGTTTCAGCTTTGGTTCGGAACACGACTAGAAATCAGGCGTTATTGCGTATCCGGCAACGGGCAGCCGTCTTTTTCCCGATTATTGAACCTATTCTGGCCCGACATGGTATACCCCTGGATTTCAAGTACTTGCCTTTGGTAGAAAGCGCATTGCAGGGATTTGCCGTATCACCCAAGGGAGCCACCGGCTATTGGCAGTTTATGCCGGCTACAGCCCGGGAACTGGGCTTGAGTATAGGACACGGGGCTGACGAACGCCAGCATCTGGTCAAATCGACCAATGCTGCCTGCCGCTATCTGCGCTATTTACACAACCGGCTGGGGTCATGGACACTCGCAGCGGCAGCCTATAACAATGGGATTGGCGCCTTGCTCAGCAACATTCGGCGGCAGCAGCAACGCGATTATTATTACCTTCGGTTGAATGCCGAAACGGGTAAATACCTATACCGGATTCTAGCCTTCAAAGAACTATTCTCCAATTATCGCTCGTATAAAAGCCTGATTCCGGGCCAGATGCTGGCCACGCTCGACGAGCCACTTGGTTCCATATCAGATGCTCAGACTGCTGATGATGAGGTGTTACTACCTGAGGTTATCATGAATGAAGCCACCAGAGAAGCTGTCGCTACACCCGTAAAAGATGCTTCGCCTGCAACAAAGGGTCGGACGGTAGACATTCCACTACCTAATGCCGCCGATGTCTTCAGGGGTGGTATTCGCGCACGCTTAACAGAAACGTCTGGTCTGGAACGTGGTCAGATTTGGGTGTTCAACCTCACTCGCGATGGCATGGCTGGTGATCGGCAAGTGGAGGAAGGGGATATTCTTTACGCCGTTATCGAAGACATTGATACCAAAGCCAATAAGGTTTATCTGCGTTCTGAAAAACTGTATTCGGCCAGCGACAAGCAAACGTATTCGCTGGCTCTGTCGGCGGTAGATGCGTCCACGGGTCGTACGGGCATTAAATTATCGGACCTGGCCCAGATAAAGTCAGGCTGGATACTGACCTGGAAATCGCTTTAACGCGGTCTAACAGCGTAATGACCATGGGTTAAGTCACTCTATTACGCTTCATTGACGAACTAAATCAAGGTATAGCATCGTTTTCCAGAGGTCTACCCAACGCTATTTGTTTTGATACGGCTTACCCATAAAGTTGTTACCTTGCTGTCTACCCTACTGCTGCTTGCATCAATGGCATCGGCACAGAAAAAGACAACTATTGCGAAAGGCAAATCCAGCCGACACTATCCAGCCGAATCGCGGGCTGTGTTAGGCCCCGGCCGATTGCATTTTTGCGGAGAAATGGTACCACTTGAGCAGGGCAATGTTTCGGCGAAACTGGCCTTTGCGTTAGCCAGTCGTTCGGGTTACGAACGGCACCTGAGTGGGTTAAAGGCCCGGTCGGCCCCTTATTTTGCCGTTATCGAGCCAATTTTGCAAAAGCATAACATTCCTAATGATTTTAAATACCTGCCCCTGATTGAAAGCGCCTGGAATGCCCATGCGGTCTCTTCTGCCGGAGCCGTTGGCTACTGGCAATTTATGGACGAGACAGCTCAGGACATGGGCCTTTCCATTAAACCGGGTAATGATGAGCGCTCAAATCTGGTCAAATCGACCGAAGCTGCCTGCCGGTATATATCGTTTCTCCATTCTCGTCTGGGCTCATGGACACTCGTGGCGGCAGCTTATAACGGGGGTGTGGGTATGGTGCAACGTAAAATTTCCAAAGCGGGTCACCGTGATTATTATGCGATGGCGATGAACCCCGAAACGGGCTACTATTTATACCGTATTCTGGCGATGAAAGAGCTATTCACCAACCCATCCTACGGCCTTGGCTCTGTGGGGATCATGCTGGTGTCGTCGGGGGAAGCTTATGAACTGGAGCGTGAACAGGCCCGGCGCATGGGCTGGCTACAGGACCAGGAGCCTGAACAGACTGGTGTTTCCATCGAGTCGCTGGACGACCCTTTTGATGTAGCCGACAACCTACCCCGCGCTACCCGGAATGAAGCCGTTGTCATGGATAGTCTGTTAACTGAACTGCTCAAAAATAAACCGGCGGCTCCACCGATTTTCGTAGGCGATGTTGTTGCCCGACTTGTCCGGCCCGGACAACTTAAAGTAGGACAAAGCTGGACTTTTGCCCTCTCGGAAGACGTTCAGATTGAACAAACGGATCTGAAAGCGGGTGATATGTTGTATGCCATTGTCGATGATGTCGATGCAAAAGGCAACCTGTTTTTTCGGGCGACCAAAGCTGTCTCGATCCAAACCAGCACAACCGTTCCGCTATCGCTCATTGCTATGAACACGGCTACTGGGCTGGCGGGCGTTCCCAAACCCAAAGTGCTGAAGCCAGGCTGGGTCGTCCAATGGAAACTTTGATCCACTAAAGACGGGCGACTCTACAGCCTACTCCGGCGGTACCACGAAAATCACTACTTCACCTTTGCCAGTGCTTTGCGATAGGTATCGATAGCTCGTTGTCGGGCCATCGCATGCTCAACCATTGGCTTCGGGTAGTCCGGCTTGTCTACTTCCGGCACCCAATGCCGGACATACACTCTTTTGGGGTCGAATTTACCGGCTTGCAACGTAGGGTTAAAAACCCGGAAATAAGGAGCCGCATCCGTACCGGACCCGGCCGCCCATTGCCAGCCACCATTGTTGGCAGACAGGTCATAGTCGCGGAGTTTTTTACCGAAATACGCTTCGCCCCATCGCCAGTCGATAAGCAGGTGTTTGCACAGAAAGCTGGCCGTAATCATCCGGACCCGGTTATGCATCCAGCCGATGGTATTTAACTGACGCATCCCCGCGTCCACAATGGGATAACCCGTTTCGCCACGGCACCATCTGTCAAATTCTTCTTCATTATTGCGCCATTCAATTTGGTCATATTGCCGCCGAAACGAGTTCTTCTCGACATGCGGAAAATGATCCAGCACCTGGAAGTAGAAATCCCGCCAGCACAGTTCATTCAGAAACGTTTTATCAGCAGCCTCTTTGGCCTGACGAGCCAGATCACGAACACTGATTGTACCAAACCGGAGGTGTATGCTTAACTGACTGGTGCTATGTGGCAACGCCGGAAAATCACGCGTCTTTTTGTAGTCATCCAGTAATTCCCCGGGTACCGTTCGCTTGGGAAACGGTTCACTCACGGGCTGAAAATCCATATCTTTCAGCGTAGGCATGGGGAGCGGTTCCGTTTTCCAGTACTGACCGGCGTATTTTTCCGTTGGGTACGCTTTTAAGTAAAAATCAGTCAGTTTTTCCCGCCAGTTACGGCTGTACGGTGTAAAAACGGTATACGGTGTTTTTTTTCCACTCAGTACCTCATCACGCTCAAACAGCGTCTGGTCTTTGCTGGTGTGAAAACCAATGTTGTGTTCGGCCAGCAGATTGCCAATAGCTTTATCGCGCTCTTTGGCATAGCCCTCATAATCGTGATTGGCAAACACATCGCCTATGGTATACTGCGTAATCAGTTCCTTCCACACGTCGACCGGGGTTCCATACCGGACAAGGATGGTTGAACCCAGTTGAGCTAACTCATCCCGCAAACGGTCGATCTCCTGAATAATGAATGCTACCCGACGGTCGCAGCGGTCGTCCAGGGCATCGAGAATGGTTCGGTCGAAAATAAAAATGGGAAGAACAGGGCGACCCAGTTTCAGGGCATGGTACAGAGCCGCATTATCGTGCAGGCGTAGATCGCGCCGGAGCCAGACCAGCGAGAGCAGTTCAGACATTGTGTAGGTAGGTTTACAACGAAACAGGTAAACAAAAATCGCTCTGTCGAATGATATTGTTCAGATCTGAACAATATCATTCGACAGAGCGAACGACAAGGGTACGGGTAGTAACGCGTAAGTGAACTACCTGCTTCTAGACTATTCTGGCTGGAAACGCAGCCGAACCGTATGCAATTCGCCGGAATCGCTGCCGTATCCGTTTATTTTCTTGCCAGTCAGCTGACGAATCAATGTATTGTTGAGTTGTTCATTCTGGCTGAATACTTCTAACTGGCAAAGCTCGTTAGCGGTATTCACCCTAAACTGAATGACCACAACACCAGCCTGCTGGGTCGGCTTGAGCGCATCCGGATAGGAAACGTACTTCGCCAGTTGATTTTCCAGTGTTGCCTTAACGGCCTTGGGTTTACTTGTTTTAATGGGCGCAGCGTAGGCTTGCGTTGCCAGGAAGCCTACCAGCATGAGAAGAGCAAAATTCTTTTTCATGACTTCAATGTGATTAGATGATTAAACAAACAACCCTCGTCCCAAGGCCATAAGTTATAGAAGCGACTAATGTTACCTTAATATTACGCTAATATTATCCAAATATTACCAACTATGCTGTTCTCAAGTCCATAGTTGCGTCTTCTTAGCTTAGTCTATTTCCCTATTTATCTATATTATTCTTTCAAAGAGACAATCAATACCTAAAAAATGGTCATCTGCCAAAAATAATGTTATTAAACAAAATATTATTTGGCACCACAATGTTACCCAAATGTTATCAAATTGTTAAATATCATTTTTTTAGATAACATACCGCAGATTTGTATCACATTCAGGTGTTGTTTTCAAGTGAGTGGCAAAGTCCGAAAGCCTGTAAAACAGAAAAGTCCCGAAGTTGCTTCGGGACTTTTCTGTTTTACAGGCTTTCGATCAGGCAGTTTCCAGCTCGTGCTCACGGCGGGACCGTGACCGTTCCGAAGGGCTAATGCGCATCAGGATACGCTTCTTAATGCGCATCCAACGTTCATACAAGCTCGACTCCTTCAGGAAATTCCACTTTTCATCCTTCTGTTCTTTCTTGTGTTCTTCAGGATCGTATTGCATACCTGTACACAAACAGTGTTTACGATTGGTACGGGTCAGAATGTCGAAATTGGCGCAGGTCTGGCAACCTTTCCAGAAGGCATCGTCGGCAGGTAGTTCGCTGAGCGTTACGGGCTGATAACCCAGATCGGAATTGATTTTCATGACTGCCAGACTCGTCGTAATGCCGATAATCTTGGCCGTAGGAAACATCGCCCGGGACAGTTCAAATGCCTTTGCCTTGATCCGCGTCGCAATGCCGCTTTTACGGTAGTCGGGATGAACGATCAACCCGGAGTTGGCCACAAACTTACCATGTTCCCAGGTTTCGATGTAGCAAAAGCCAACCCATTCGCCCGATAGTGTCATAGCCACAATGGCTTTTCCTTCGAGCATTTTTTCCATCACATAAATGGGCGAGCGCTTGGCAATGCCGGTTCCCCGAGCTTTTGCGCTTTCTTCCATTTCCCGGCAGATGGTTTCGGCCAGTCGCAAATGGTTTTCGTTTGCGACTTGTACGATATATAGATCGTTAACTACTTCTGGTTTGATCATTGTCGTTTATTGGGCGGTTGTAAAGCCGCAAAAACGGAGACAGCGTAATCCGAGCTGGTTGGTTTGGTGAATAAAACGAGAAAATTGGCGGAAATAGTTTACCACATAGGCAAACAAAATGATGTAGTCCTTTCGGACCTAAACCGAAATGGCGTAGTATGGAAGAAGGTCGGTAAATAAACGAGCTTGGCCATTGGTTTCGCGCTGAAAACGCGGACAATGTTAGAGAGATTATCCGGTTCTTGCAATACACTAACGGTTTTTTTATAGGATAGTTCGTTAACAGCCAAAACATATTTATTAATCGTTGAGTCATACAGGTTTGGTTGCCGATACTTTAGGTTATTGGCTTACATACTCAACCCGATCTGTGCTGACGGCCCTGCCTCCTCCGACCCACGCTTTGACGCTGAGCCAAAGTCGGCTGTTACGGTATTTTGTCTTCTTCTACCTCTACGTCATGCAGGGAATTCCGGCGGGTTTTTCGCTGACGGCGCTGACCAACTACCTTGCAGCAGAAGGCATAAAACCAAACGTTATTGGGTCCTTTGCCGCCATCGCCGGACTACCCTGGGCTTTTCAGTTTATATGGGGTCCACTTATCGACCGCTACCAGAACTCGGCCATGGGGCGTAGAAAACCCTGGGTTATCGGTGCCCAATGCCTGGCCGGTTTAGCATCGCTGAGCCTACTATTTGTCCAAGACCCGGTAAATCATGTGATCACGCTGGCCTGGTTCTTCTTCACACACAGCGTTTTTGCCGCCGTTCAGGACGCCAGTGTGGATGCTATGGCCATCTCAGTCATCCCGGAAGACGAACGTGGCCGTGTCAATGCCTTTATGCGGGCCGGCTTTCTGATTGGTACCGGTGTTGGAGCAGCCGTGTTTTCGCAACTGCTGCGGACGTACGGCTTTTTCAACGCGGCTCTCGTTCAATCGCTTTTGCTGCTGTCTCTGACCGGACTAACCTTCTTTATTCGGGAGCGTCCCGGCGACCGGCTTCTGCCCTCGTTTAACCAAAAGCCATCAGCGCCCCGCTCAGCAAACGCCGACAACCCACCAGAGCGGCCAGACCATGATTTCCGATGGCTTTTTACGGAGTTGTTCAAGGGGTTGTTCGCCAAACGAAGTCTGCTTCTGTTCGGCTCTGTGGTAGCGGCCTACGTCAGTGTCAGTTTGTTCATGCGGGGATACAACTATCACTTGATTCATACCCTGGGCTGGACCGACACGTCCGTTTCCGGTCTGACGGGTACGTATGGAATGCTGGTAGCTACGGGCGTAGCACTGCTGGGCGGCTACATTGCCGACCGCATTAGCCCACGCCGATTACTGGTGGTCATTCTGGCAATGGTAGCCGTTTATCTGCTTGTATTCAATTCTTTATCGGCCCAATGGATTCAGCGTGAAGTGGCGCAAACGGGCCTGATCGCGCTCTATTTTATGGACCCAAGTATCAGTATTGCAGCCATGCCTATGCTCATGGCCATTTGCAGGCCGGGCGTCGAAGGGTCGCAGTTCACGACGTACATGGCCTTTATAAACCTATCCGATATTGCCGGATCGTACCTAGCTGGTCATGCTCAGGCCTATGTATCGGTTCCTACCATTGGCCTGGTTGCGGGTGGGCTTGCTGTTGTGGCCATGCTTACGGCCCTGTTTACCATCAGGCACTACCGGACATCAAACTAGCTTTAGTCGTCCGATATCATCCTATGCTATCGAGCATCCGGCTCAGATCGGCAAGTTTCCGATTGATAGGCTATCGTGGGTACCGAGCATTTACCCAGATAACAGGCAGGCTGGTGTCCTTTTTAACGAGCGCATCCGTGACCGTAAAAAACAGAGCTCAAGGGCGTGCCCCGTTGCGGTCGGGAGATTTGATACCGAACAGACGTCATCCTTCGTTTGAAATGCGCCCCGCCCTTGCTAACTTTGAGTATGGAAAATTTCGTGGTCTCGGCCCGCAAGTACCGCCCTGCTACTTTCGACACGGTTGTGGGGCAAGAGCATATTACCACTACCCTTAAGAATGCAATCAAGACCAATCATTTAGCATCGGCTTTCCTGTTTTGCGGGCCGCGCGGGGTTGGCAAAACAACCTGTGCCCGAATTCTGGCTAAAACCATTAACTGCCAGAACCTGACTGCCGAGGGAGAAGCCTGCGATGCCTGCGAGTCGTGCGTAAGTTTTAATCAAAATGCTTCCTTTAATATTCACGAGTTGGATGCGGCTTCGAACAACTCCGTCGAAGACATCCGGAATCTGATCGACCAGGTTCGGTATCCGCCCCAATCGGGTAAATACAAGATCTATATCATTGACGAGGTTCACATGCTCTCGTCGGCAGCTTTCAACGCCTTCTTGAAAACGCTGGAGGAGCCGCCCTCCTACGCTATTTTTATTCTGGCAACGACCGAAAAGCACAAAATCCTGCCAACGATTCTGTCACGCTGCCAGATTTTTGATTTCAATCGGATTCAGCCCCAGCACATTGCTGGCCATCTTGCCAGCATTGCCGCCAAAGAAGGCATTACCGCCGAAACGGAAGCCCTTGACCTGATTGCCCAGAAAGCCGATGGTGGGTTGCGGGATGCGCTGTCCATGTTCGATTTGAACGTGACGTTCGCGGCCGACCGGATTATTCGGTACAAAGAAGTACTGGACAACCTGCATATTCTCGACTACGATTATTACTTCAAATTAACGGACCTGTTGCTGGCGGGGAATTTGCCACAAAGTCTGCTGACGGTCGATGAAATTCTGCGAAAGGGGTTCGATGGCCATCAGTTTGTGGTTGGGCTATGCCGCCATTTTCGCGATTTGATGGTTTGTAAAGATGCAGCAACGGTGCAGTTGCTGCAAGTGACTGAAAACGTCCGTCGGCAATATCTCGATCAGGCCGTTCGGGCACCCATGTCGTTTTTACTGTCGGCCCTCAGTCTGGGCGGGCAGTGTGACATGAATTACAAGCAGGCCAAAGATCAGCGGCTACACACGGAACTCTGGCTGATGAAGTTAGCCAACCTGCGGAACCTGCTCAACTGGGATACACTGCCCGACGCGGTTCTTACCCTGAATGGTAACGCTGCCCCTGAACGTTTTCCCGCCGAGCCATCGGGGGATGAAAAAAAAAACGGCAAGCCAGCACCCGATCCCTCGCAGCAGCCAACGACTAACGGCCATCAGCTAGCTGAAAGTCAGCCTATTACGAGTGAGCCGATCAATGGCTATTATGCCGGTAGCGGCACAAACGGTTCTTTATCAACAGCGTCAGTTCAGCCAAGTGGCCAGCCAGTAGCGTTAACTGGAGTGGTAACGGCACCAGCCGAAGTAAAGCCGGGCGCAGCGCCAGTCACCGTAGGCACGCCAACGGTGGCAATCAAACCCGAAACGCCGGCCAGACCACAGATAGCCCCACCGCCACGCCCGGCTACCAGCCGATTGCGGTCTACGGTAGCACTGACGACGGGTCCGGTAATACCTTCTGCCGATGCGAGTACGGATGTCGTATCAATCGCACCGATACGGCCGGATAAGCCCTTTACGCTTGATGAATTGATCGACGTTTGGCGGGCATTTTCCAAAATACGCCAGCAGCAGAACGATTCCGCTACGGAGCAGCTCGTCCTGAATCGGGATTTGATTTTAACGGGCACCGTGATTCAATTGACGCTCGACAACACGTTGCAGGTTGGGTACCTGACCGATCTTAAGCCTGAACTTCTGGGTTACCTACGCGCTGAACTTCAGAATAGCCAGATTCAGTTGGAACACAAAGTCACCGTCCAGGATACCAAAAAGATGATTTACAGCTCGCAGGATAAATTCAACTTCCTGGCCGAAAAAAACCCGGCCCTGCACGAATTACGTAAAGTGCTGAACCTGGAAGT
>NZ_BAAHBR010000017.1:0-273072 GCF_054776575.1 Spirosoma humi | reverse complement strand
CCGAGGAATCTTCGGGGAAGAACTGAAAACATCCATTCCTAAAGATTCCTCGGCACGGGCCGCCCCGCTTCGTCGGAATGACAAAAAATCATTATTTATATCCTTTCGCTTCGCGGATCAGTGATTTATACTGGCCAATAGCCAGGGCTTTCTTGTAATTTATTCTGGCCTTGTTCCGGTCATTCGTGCGGGCGGCAATACGCGCCAGACCCGCATAGGCAAAGGCGTGATATTCTTTTGTATAAGGGTCATTGAAGGGTAACCGAAGGGCCACTTCGTACGCTTCTTCCGCTTCTTTATCATCCTTATCGGCATATTCGGCCAGCATTCCCGTGAACGTATGTATGGCCATCGGCAGCAGTTTATTGGGCATCTGCTTCAACCGTTGTACGTAGGGTCGGGCTTCGGCATAGCGTCCCGCCAACAGGAGCGACTCGGCGCAGGTCATGCCGAATAACGGATTTTTCGGGTACTTGTCCGCCAGATATTTCGCGTAAACAACGGCCTTGGCCGGATCCATTTCGTGTTTCAGCAAAATGTGAGCCAGGTAATAATTGGCGACGGGCCGCATGAAAAGCCCTTTTTTAGTCGCGATCTCCATTTGTTTGAGTCCCTTCGGCATGTCGCCATCTTCGAAAAAAAGCATAAACGGCTTCACAATCGAATGGTCCATTGGGTAACGTTCGATATAGTAGTTGTACAGACCGGTGGTGAAATAAAAATCAGGGTTTTTCCCCATCAACACAAAGCCATCCCGAAGGTAATTGTACGCCTTTTTCGACTCCCCAACCGCTTTTAGCGACTCCCCTTTGTTGTTGTACAGCGAAGCCAGGTAGCTATGGGCCGTTAGTGCAAAAAACACCCCTTCGGGGTCATCTTCATCCTTCTCGAGCATCTTCCTGGCCAACGCTAATCCTTGATCTGCCGCCTGTATGAACTGCGCCGTAGCCGCCTTATTCTCGTGCAGTGGTAGGTACTGAAGTTCCAGTTGGGTGGCGCGCAAAATGGGACCAATCGGGTGCTGGGGATACTGAGTCTGAAGCTGCCGTATTTGCGTATCGGCATCCGGAAAATCCATGTTATAAATAGCGTCCAGTGTTTTCAGAACGGTTTGCTGAGTGGTGGGATCCGTAAGTACCTGGGCCGGAGCAAGGAGCGGCAAAAGCAGGCAGCTTACAACCAGAAAGGTATTTTTGAGAATAGACAAAGTAGTTGTTGACGTTACATCGTTTGATTCTATACGACCAGAACCTTACTTTTGTTCAATGCGTAGTATAGAATGAAGGCTATACGAAACTGCTTTTTCCATGATTGCATACGAAAAATTTGTCTTAGATAACGGCTTGCAGGTATTCGTCCACGAAGACGCATCGACACCGATGGCCGCTGTCAATATTTTGTATAATGTTGGGTCGCGCGATGAAGATCCGACCAAAACCGGCTTTGCCCATTTATTTGAGCATTTGATGTTCGGTGGCTCGCAACATATCACGAGTTACGATGAACCGCTGCAGAAGGTCGGCGGGGAGAACAATGCCTTTACCAGCCCCGACATTACCAATTACTACATTACCCTCCCGGCGGCTAACCTGGAGACGGCCTTCTGGCTGGAGTCGGATCGGATGCTGAGCCTCTCGTTCGATCCGC
This sequence comes from Spirosoma humi, assembly GCF_054776575.1. NCBI lineage: Bacteria > Pseudomonadati > Bacteroidota > Cytophagia > Cytophagales > Cytophagaceae > Spirosoma > Spirosoma humi. The sequence goes on along the minus strand of NZ_BAAHBR010000017.1, from coordinate 271,425 downwards.
AAGTGCTGGATGTTCAGCAAAAAGTCGTGATTGAAGAATTCAAGCAACGCTACCTGAACCAGCCCTACGGCGATGTCTGGCTCAAGCTTCGTCCATTGGCCTACCAGCAGCACCCCTATCGCTGGGCAACGATTGGCAAAGACATCAGCCACATCGAAAATGCGACGCTGGATGATGTGAAGTCATTTTTCTTCAAGTACTATTTGCCCAACAATGCCATTCTGGTCGTAGCAGGCAACGTGACCGTCGAGCAGGTGAAGCAGTTATGCGCCAAGTGGTTCGCCCCTATTCAGGCGGGTGCTCCCTACGTGCGCCAGCTACCAACCGAACCGAAGCAGACCCAAGCCCGAACGATTGAAACATCGGCCAAAGTGCCGTTGGATAGTCTGTACAAAGCCTACCATATGCCGGGTCGTTTCGATGCCAATTTCCAGACTACTGACTTGCTGGGCGATATGTTGGGACGCAGCAAATCGTCCCGACTCTATCAGCAACTCCTCCGGACAAACCCCTTATTCAGCAGTGTGAACGCCTACATTACCGCTTCCATTGACCCCGGCTTGCTGGTGGTTCAGGGAAACTTAAACAAGGGCATTTCTCTGGAAGAAGCCGATGCCGCCGTTGAGTCGATTGTGCAGGAATTCATCGACCAGTCGGTACCTGACGAAGAGCTGGCGAAAGTAAAAAATCAGGCCGAAGCTACCCTGGCATTTTCGGAAGTTGAACTACTGAACCGAGCCATGAACCTCGCTTACGCGGCCAACGCAGGTAACCCGGACTTAGTCAATCAGGAAGCCGCCCAGATTCAGGCCGTCACACCCGACGGTATTCAGACGATGGCTCGGCAGGTATTACGAAAAGACAACTGCTCGACTCTTTATTATCGGCGGGCTGACTAAGTTATCCTATACGCTTATGCAAACGACCTATCAACCCAAAGCACTTTCGAGCGATCAGCTTCAGGCTTTATCTCAGGAGGTTAAGCAGGCACTCACCGAGCTATATGGCGAGCGCCTGGATCGGGTTATTCTGTATGGGTCGTACGCACGGGGTGATTTTCATGCCGAATCGGATGTGGACTATTTGGTCGTACTGAATGATGATGAAGTCAAGGCTGGAAAAGAAATCAGGTATATGATTGATATAGCTTATGACCTATCTGATAAATACCGTACGCTGGTTTCCGTTAAACCGACACCATTAAGGAAATATATGCAATCAAATCTATTTCTGTACAGAGATGTTCGCCGGGAAGGGAAAGCTATATGAACGAAAATGTATTTGCCTATATGCTACTGGCAGAAGAATGTTTGCGGGACTCCCGGTATTTACTACAGAACAAAAGCTTTCGAAGTGCTGCCGGACGAGCCTACTACGTTTACTTTGATGCCGTCAGAGCCTTACTTGCCAGTAAAAACATCGCGATAAAATCACATTCAGCCATAAAAATGCTGTTTGGCGAACATTTTATTCAGCCAGGATTATTTGATAAGACAGATGCTAAAGACTTCCATAGACTATTCTTGTTGCGTCAAAACAGCGACTATGAAATAGATGAAGATGTCTCTGAAATCGACGCAGTTGATGCAGTCGATACAGCCTCTGAATTTCTCCTCCAGGTTGAAGCTTACCTCCGCGAAAACGGAATTACCTCATGAAAATACGAGTAGGGCAAGGCTATGACGTTCATCGCCTTGAAGAAGGCCGGGCGTTCTGGCTGGGTGGTATTCAGATTCCAAGTTTATTCGGGCCAGTCGGCCACTCCGACGCCGATGTGGTCTGCCATGTGCTATGCGATGCACTATTGGGGGCCGCCAACATGCGAAACATTGGCTACCACTTTTCGGATAAGGACCCACGCTGGAAAGGCGTCGACAGCAAGTTACTCCTGGCCGAAGTACTCCGGATGGTGCGCGGGGCAGGCTACGAAATCTCGAATGTAGACGTAACGGTCGTGCTGCAGGAGCCCAAACTCAATCCGCACATCCCCGCGATGAAAACCTGTCTGGCCGGAGTAATGGCGATTCCGGAAGACGATATTTCCATTAAAGCCACCACCTCCGAGCACCTTGGCTTCGTGGGGCGTGGCGAAGGCATCGCAGCTCATTGTGTGGCGCTGATTATCAAATCCGAAGTTTAACTGATGTATATGATGACGATGACTTCTTCTTTGCGACCGTTGCGTTTTGCCCTTGTGCTTCTTGCCTTTAGTTCTTCGGTTATGGCCCAGCAAAAGCCGCCCGAACCGTTAGGCTTTGAAGAATATGATCCCGTCTCGACCCTTAAAGTGCCGGAACACAAGCTGACTCGTTCCAAATATCCCTTCATCGATGTGCATAACCACCAGTGGGATATGGATAAGGCTAACCTGAGTGGCCTGCTGACCCAAATGGATAGTCTGAATATGGGGATTATGGTCAACCTAAGCGGCCGTGGCTGGGGAAGTGTTCAGGAAGGAACGCAGTTTTTCGATAGATCCTTAGCCAATGCAGCCAAGTCGGCCCCGAAACGACTGGCCTTATTTACCAACCTTAATTTCGACGAGGTCGGTCGGAAAGGCTGGACGGAAGACGCGGTCAAATTGCTGGAAGAGGATGTAAAAAAAGGCGCAAGAGGGCTAAAAATCTTTAAAAATCTTGGCCTGAACAGCAAAGATGAATCGGGACAGCGTATTCGGGTCGATGACCCTCGTCTTGATCCAATCTGGGCAAAATGTGGCGAACTGGGTGTCCCGGTTCTGATTCACACGGCCGACCCCAAGTCCTTTTGGGACCCGATGGACCGCTACAACGAACGCTGGCTCGAACTCAAATTACACGGTGGTCGCAAACGAGCCGCCAACGATCCTGTTCCCTGGGAGCAACTCATCGCCGAGCAGCACAACGTGTTCCGTAAGCACCCGAAAACAACGTTTATTGCGGCACACATGGGGTGGTATCCCAACGATCTAAAAAAGCTCGACAGCCTGATGACAGTTTTCCCGAATATGAATGTCGAAATCGGGGCGGTCATTGCCGAACTGGGCCGTCAGCCAAGAGCCAGCCGTGCGTTTTTCGAGAAGTACCAGGACCGGATTCTGTTCGGCAAAGACAGTTGGGTTCCTTCTGAATACGCTACGTATTTCCGCGTGCTCGAAACGGATGACGAGTACTTTCCCTACCACAAAAAATACCACGCATTCTGGCGAATGTACGGCATGGGATTACCCGATGAGGTTCTGAAAAAAGTATACTATAAAAACGCACTCCGGTTAATTCCAGGTCTGGATAAGAGCCAGTTTCCAAAGTAGTTGCGTATCCGCCCCCTTATGAAAATCACCCAGATTACCCTTTATCGCTACGACATTCCGCTGAAGGCCCCCATCTCCATCTCGCTCGGAACGATTGACAACGCCCGGAATATACTGGTCGAAATTCAAACCGATGAACACCTTACGGGCTGGGGAGAAGGATCACCTTTCTGGATGATCGTTGGCGAAACGCAGGCATCTTCGCTGGCGGCTGCCAATGACATGGCACGGCTCCTGATTGGCCGAGACCCACTCGATATTGAAGGGTGTGTAACGGCGCTGACACGGTATCTGCCCGGTCACCCGACTACCCGATCGGCCTTCGATATGGCGCTTTACGACCTGGCCGCCAAGGCCGCCCGGATGCCACTTTACCAGTTCCTGGGTGGCGCAAAACGTGCGCTGGTTACAGACGAAACAATCTACATCAACACCCCCGGGCGGATGGTGGAAGATGCCTTACGGATTCAGGAAAAAGGTGCCGAAGCCATCAAGGTAAAACTCGGCACAAATCTGCACGACGACATCGACCGTATTGCGGCCATTCGAAAAGCCATTGGTGATAAAACGCCCATCCGTACCGATGCGAACCAGGGCTGGGATGTTGTAACCGCTTCGGGGGTGCTGCGGGCCATCGGCGACTGGAACGTGCAATATTGCGAACAGCCCATCAAACGACACGACATTACGGGGTTACGGCAAATTCGCCGGAGCGCGACTGTACCCATCATGGCCGACGAAAGTCTATTCGATGCCACCGATGCCATTCGGTTAGTACGTGAGGAAGCCGTCGATTACTTTAACATCAAATTATCGAAGAGTGGGGGAATTTTTGAGGCTCTCAAGATCAATGCGATTGCCGAAGCCGCCGGAATTCCCTGCATGATCGGTTGTATGTCGGAGTCGAGATTGGCCCTTACGGCGAACGCCCATTTTGCGGCCGCTCGTCAGAACGTACGTTTCTGCGATCTGGATGGCTGCTTTGAACATGCCGAAGACCCGGTTTACGGAGGTATTACCTACCACGGGTATCAGATCGAACTACCCGATGCTCCGGGTATTGGAGCAGACGTAGACGCAGCATTTCTGGAAAAAGCGGAGCGCATCACACTTGTATGCTAATTACTACCGTTCAGTCAGAGGCCGATGTTCGGGGAATTCTTGCCCTGCAACAGGCCAATCTCCGTAAAAATGTCTCTGTTGACGTGCAACTTGCCCAGGGGTTTGTCACGGTGGAGCATGACCCGGCTGTTCTTATGCGAATGAATCAGGCTGCTCCGAGTATCATTGCCAAAGATGGTGACCGGGTGGTGGGCTACGCCCTGACGATGTTGCCCGAGTTTGGTGCCGATGTACCAGAGCTACTACCCCTCTTTTCGCTGATAAACTCGCTTAGCTACGCCGGTAAGCCGCTGTCGAGCCACGCCTACTACGTGATGGGGCAGGTTTGCGTAGCCGATGGATACCGGGGACAACAGGTATTTGACCGGATGTATAGGCACCACCAGGAGGTTTATGGAGACCGATTCAGACTCTTGATAACGGATATTTCGGCAAACAACACCCGCTCACTGCGTGCTCATGCCCGTGTAGGTTTCCAGGAACTACACTCATTCTACGATTCAACGATTGGCGAGACCTGGGTCGTCGTCGTGTGGGATTGGCAAGTATAAGCGGCTTTTGGTTTCCAGTAGGCAGGCTATCTGGTTTGCCTATCCGTTCCCTACTTTTGTGCTGAATAATTCCAACCAATGGTCAAAAAAATTGCTCTTGTTCTCGTAGGTATTCTGATCGGCCTGGCTGTCTGGCAGTGGGAACTGGTCAGCTACGGGTGGATGCAGGCAAAGGGACAACTGCGGATTTTATGGAACACAAAACCCATAAGTGAGGTGCTGGCGGATCCGGCCTACCCCGATTCGTTGAAGAAAAAAATAGAACTAATCGTAGAAATAAAGCGTTTTGCTTTAGATTCGCTCGGTTTGGATAAGTCGGGCAGTTACGAATCGATCTACGATCAACAGGGTAAACCAATTTTATGGGTAGTTACGGCCGCACAGCCGTACCAGCTTGTGGCCAGGCAGTGGCATTTCCCAATTATTGGCACGTTCTCGTACAAAGGCTTTTTTGAAGAAGACCGTGCTGACTCGACCCAGGCTGAGTTGAAACGGGAAGGACTGGACACCCGCATTGGCGAAGTGTCGGCCTGGTCGACTTTAGGCTTTTTGAATGATCCGATCCTGTCCAGTTTTCTGGACAGGCCCGAAGGAAGCCTGGCTGAGTTGATTATTCATGAGCTGACTCACGGCACATTATTTGTGAAGAACAGCTTGGAGTACAACGAAAACCTAGCTGATTTTGTCGGCGAATATGGGGCTCTACGGTTTCTGGCTCAAAAGTACGGTACGAACTCGACACCTTACCGGGACTATTTGGCGACGAAAGTATTTTATGAGCATTACGACGAACATATTTTGCGCGGTGCCCGAATGCTCGATAGTTTGTATCGAACATTTAAACCCAGCACACAAACGGTAGTCAAAGAGTCGTTGAAGTGGCAAACCATCCGGCAAATCGTCGTGTCATCAGACACAATTACCGACCAACGAAGTACAAACGGTAGACGATCGATAAAAAAGCGGTCACTCGGAAAACTAAACCTACCGAATAATGCGTATTTCATTGGTTACCTTACCTATCGAAAACAGCAGAACCGTTTTCGGCAGGAATTTGAAAATCAGTTTGGGGGAAATTTCAGTCGGTATCTGACCTACCTCAAACAAACCTATCCATCGTTCTAATCGAAGCCCGGCAGGCGGGCAGTTGTGCGTATGAAGAAGTTATTAATTGGCATTGGTATCTTATCCATTTTGAGCACGGGTTTTGTTGCCATGAACGCCTATAGGCGGGTGACAAATACTAGCTTTGGACCAGGTGAACACCTCGAATACCGCGTACACTATGGCTTTTTGAACGCAGCTGAAGCTGTAGTCGATGTCAGCCCGTCGCTCTATAAAGTAAACGAGCGTCCCTGCTATCGGGTCAATGTTGACGCTCGTACGCTGGGGGCCTTTGACCTCGTGACGCGGATTCGCGATACGTGGCGGTCCTACATTGATACATCGGCGATTCTGCCACAGAAGTTTTACACTAATCTTCAGGAAAATAGCTTTCGCAAGGAAGAAAACATTACGTTCAACCACGAAACTAATACGGTAAAAGCTGAAGAGCGTACGGAGAAAGACGTATTTAAAGTGCCCGATAATGTGCACGATCTCATCAGTGGCTATTATTTCCTGCGCACCATTGATTTCAGCAAATTAGCTAGCGGACAGGTTATTGAGGTCCCGGCCTTTTATGACGATACCATTTATAACATGAAGGTTCGGTACCGGGGCAAAGATGTGGTAAAAACCAAACGCGGCAAGGTCAATGTGATCAAACTGAATCCTGTATTGCCTCAGAATAAGCTGATTAAGGAGGAAGAATCTATCCGTATTTTCGTTTCCGACGATGCGAATAAAGTGCCCATTAAAGTGGAAGTCGATTTCTTCGTTGGTTCGATGGAAATGGATCTCAAACGCGATGCAGGCTTAAAACAACCGATAAAATATTTTTAAGGAAAAGACTTTAGGTAAACAAAGCGTGCCGCGGTTGAAACCGTGGCACGCTTTGTTTACACACCTGTTATTTGCCAGCATTCATTTCAGCCCTATGTGCCAACCGTTTATCATCCTCTGCCTGTCTGCCCTATTGACTGTCAGTGCCAATGCTCAAAATCCGCCTTCAGTGCAGGTCATGCTCGTTGGTTTTGATCACTTTAACCAACTGTATAACCAACAGCCCGAGTCTGATGTCTATAACCCTAAAAAACAGTCGGAGATTAAACAGCTCGTCACCTGCTTTCAGGCCTATGCCCCCGATATGATTATGGTTGAAGTTGACCCCAGCGAACAACCCCGGATTGACAGTTTGTTTGCTCTTTATTCGGCAGGCAAACTGGCGTTAGATGCCCTTCCTTCAGGGCGTGGAGAAACCTATCAGGTTGGGTTTGCGCTGGCTAAACGATTAAGACATCAGCGGGTTTATTGCGTTGACCACTACGAAGCGACTTCGCAGTCGCTGTTAACCGAGGGCAGCAATATTGAACTGTATCAGCAAGCATTACAGCAGTTTCAGGGACTAACCCGTCCGTTGAAAAAACAGGTGCAGCACGATAGCTTGTCGGTGTACGAGTACATACGTAAAATTAACCAGCCAGACATGATCACACTGTCGCATCGCCTGTTCTACAACTTACCGGCTTTGGTTGTTAATGGCAATTTCTCCAAGACCGCAACGAATACCATGGATGTCAGTAAAATTGATAAGCGCTACATCGGTGCCGAATTCATCAGCCTATTCTACAATCGGAATCTAAAAATTTACAGCAATGCCTTACTAAGTCAGCGTCAGTATCGGGGAAAGAAACTGCTGCTGCTCTTTGGACAGACCCATATTGGTGTGCTACAGGAACTCTTCAAGGCAAATCTCGACTATAGTCTGGTATCTCCTTTAACCTATTGCAACTAGATGAGAACCCTATCGTAATAGCCTCCGGCCGGTACGTAACAGGTTCTCGATCAGGCTCAACCGATTCCAGCGAAGTTCATAAAACGACTCTTCAGTTGCGCCAAAGCTTTGGTAGAATTCACGAATGGAGGGCTTTATAGGGCTTTCGAAATCAACTATCAGCTCCATTCCGGCTCTTTCCTGAATCATCTGATCGATCAGTAGCGTGCGCGCGTTTCCCGAACGTCCGGCCTCCGACGCTGCATTGAATAGATAAATGATTCGATTTCCCTCGCAGGCGAACAAGGCACCTGACTCGATACGTCCATTCTGGCAGGCATAGCGCAGGGTCATCAGTTTACGTTCACTTAATTCTTTGGTCAGGTTCCTGAGTATGTCATAAGCCCAATCGGCTACTCCTCCATCAATGCCAGCCGTGTGATTCTTCTGAAAAAGCGTGATTAATGGCTCTGGATCGGCTGATTCCATGATCGTCCAGTTAGCCGACAACGCTCGTTTCAGGTTTTGTTTTCGGTCACGGCTGTAGCCTTGATACAGGGCATTGTATCCTACGGACAACGTCAAAACCTGAGTACTTTGGGTATCAACTCGTTCAAATGGAAGTGATCCTCCAGGCGGCAGATGAATACGGAACAGGGAGCCATAGCGAAAATGCCGCTGCATGAGCCGTATGAAGGGGATTGGATCGCGCGTTTGGTCAGGACTGAAAACGCCCAGAAACTGGCAGAAAAATGGCTGGTGAACAATCCAGCTACAAGGGACTCCGAGAACCCGCTTCTGTCGCAGGGGGATTGGCATAACTGCCAGGTAATTACCTGCTTCGTCCGTAACGACTAAGCCCACCCATTTCCAGAATGGGGCGGGCAACACTAGATCCAGATACCAACTGTATGCGTATAGAATGCGGTGCGAGGAACCGGTAACACAGGCATCCCAGGCCAGGTCGTTAATTTGATGTCGGGCTAGCATTCGTATGATGGTCAGGTTGCCCTTTCGTCACCGGGCCGTCATTAGAGAGGACCGGATTTACTTGAACATGGCTTTCAGTTTCTCAACCGTATCGCGGGTTTCAGCATGTTTCGCCACCTGATCACTGATGGTTTGTACGGCATGAATAACCGTGCTGTGATCACGGCCGCCAAAGTGATAGCCGATGGACTTGAGCGACAGATCCGTTTTTTCCTTGGCCAGATACATAGCCACCTGACGGGGATGAACCAGTTCGCGCTTGCGGCTTTTCGCTTTCAGGTCGGCGATGGTGACGTTGAAATAATTAGCTACCGCTTCCTGCACCGTATCGATGGTCACTTCCCGTTCGGAGTCGACAACGATATTGCGCAGGGTTTGCTTAGCTAATTCGAGGTCAATTTCCCGGCGATTCAGGGAGGCCTGCGCCATCAGCGACACAATGACCCCCTCCAGTTCCCGAACGTTGGTATTGACGCTGTGAGCCAGGTATTCGATCACCGTATCATCAATGTAGATCCCTTCGGCCTGAAGTTTTTTCTGGATAATGGCAATACGCGTTTCGAGGTCAGGCGTTTGTAAATCCGCCGACAATCCCCATTTGAAGCGCGACAACAGACGATCCTCCAGGCCATCCAGGGCTCTCGGTGCCCGGTCCGAAGTCATGATAATTTGCTTACCCGACTGATGCAGATGGTTGAAAATATGGAAGAAAATTTCCTGCGTTTTTTCCTTTTTCTGCAAAAACTGCACATCATCGATCACCAGCACATCCACCTGCATGTAAAACGCGGTAAAGTCCCGAATACCGTCAGACCGAACCGCGTTCAAAAACTGGTTGGTAAACTTTTCCGACGTAACATACAGCACAAACTTGGTCTGGTTGTTATTCTTGATAAAGTTACCGATAGCCTGCACCAGATGCGTTTTGCCCAGGCCAACACCTCCATAAATCATGAGCGGATTAAAGGAGGTCACACCCGGGCGTTCGGCCACGGCATAACCCGCTGAACGGGCCAGTCGATTGCAGTCGCCTTCGACGTAGTTATCGAACGTATAACTTGGGTTCAGGTAGGAGTCGAGGGTAAGTGAATCGAGGTCTTTGAGCTGAAACGGGCTTTTCAGGATGTCGGGATTGACATTGTCGGGCTTCGAGGTATGGGTCGATTTGGTTGTCGGCACATTTACCGTCAAGGGCCGGTTTTGTTCGTTACCCTTATCGACAATGATCGAGTACTCCAACTGACCATTGCGCCCGATGGCCGTATCCAGCGCTTTGCGCAGGGCGTGAACGAAATTTTCTTCAAGCCATTCGTAAAAAAACTCACTGGGAACCTGAATGGTCAGCACATTACCATTCAACTTGAGCGGAACGATGGGCTCGAACCAGGTATTGAAGCTCTGCTCGGGTACAATCTCTCGTATAACACTCAGACAGCGATTCCACACCGTCGTTATTTCGCGCTGCATGCCAGTCTGAGGAGTTAGATTCACGTTTACGTTACGTTGGGGTGTCAAAAAAGGGAGACAAATGTATGAAAATATCTAACCTACCGTACAGAACAAAGCACGTTTTTTAGACGAATTTATCGCTCATGTGTTAACAGTTAGCTAAAATTAAGGTATTCGGGCGGAAGGCCAAGGTCCCGCGACAATCCCTTTGAATAATGCAATTGTGTTGTTGCCGAATCAGTTATATCCTTGCTTTTACCGCGCTTACAGAAAAAGATTACTTTTACCTGTCCTTTAGCCTAAATGCATCTGATGGTACCTTTTTTCTTACCGTTATTTCCTGCCACAGATAAATCAGCCTGGTTAACCCAGGTTCTGAACGAATCAAAAACTACGCAACGTAGTGATGATGAGTATGAACGATTACGCTGGCATACCGAAGAAGGCTTTTCGGTAGAACCTTATTATACTGCCAGCGAGCTTGTCCAAGGTCCACTAACCGCGGTACAACTAGCCACAATTCAGGCGGCTCAGAAACAAATTCCAGGCTGGCTGAACACCCCGGTATACAACGTAACTGACGAAAAATCAGACAATATCATCCTGCGGGATGCACTTGCCCGCGGTGCCGATGCATTTGTCATCAATCCTTCTACGTCGGCAACGGACCTGAACGATCCGTTAGCCTACCTGCTGAATGGCATCAAGCTAAGCGATACCCCCATCTTTTTTCGGCCGACTTCCGATCGTGCCAGCGATCTGGTTGTTGCCCTGAAAAAGGTTGCGCCCTACAAACTCAAAGGTGGCTTACTGACCAACGCTGGCGCATCAATAGCCGAAGTCACTCGTCTAACGGCCGATTCACCCCAGTTCCGTACGGTATGTGTCGCTAGTCATGCTTTCCATAATGCGGGTGGCACCGCAACGCAGGAGTTGGCGTTCACCCTGGCTTCTTTAGCCGATACCTACGATCAACTCACCGAGAGTGGTCTTACTATTGATCAACTTGTCTCTAAAACAATACTCTCGGTATCTGTCGGGACGAGTTACTTCATGGAAATTGCCAAACTCAGGGCGCTTCGTGTACTCATAGCGCGTTTCATTTCAGCGTATTCATCGGCTCCCTTTCCCCCTCTCTTCATCCACGGCCAAACGTCTACATTCTATGATGCTAAAGCAACGTCGAACACAAACCTACTCCGGGCAACGACCGAAGCGATGGCGGCTGTGATCGGCGGTTGCGATGCCCTGACGGTTTATCCGTTTGATAGCGTGCTGGGTACGCCCACATCGGCGGATCACTCTACATCGGCAACTGATCTTTCGGCCCGTATTGCCCGAAATGTGTCGATTTTACTTAAACAGGAAAGTTATTTCGATAAGGTTGCCGACCCTTCTGCCGGGTCATATTATGTTGAAGTGCTGACTCATTCGCTAGTAGAAGCGGCCTGGGAACTGTTTCTTACGGTAGAGCAACAGGGTGGTTTTGCTAGCGCATTGGCCAGCGGATTTATACAGACTGAACTTGATAAGGCGTATCAGGCGAAGGTTCAGGCGGTTCGACATGGAAAGGTGTTGGTAGGCGTCACGAAGTTTCGCTTCGATGAACCTACCCCCCAAACCTACACAGCCCCCAAAGGTGTTACAGGTGTATTGCCTGACCGACGACTGGCTGAAGAATTTGAGTAAACCTGTTTTAGGATCAACAAACATGAGACCTTCCTTTTCAACTGTATCAACTACATCAATACCGGGTAATAAACCCGTAGCACCGTCTCAGGCTCCGGCAGTTACCCCCTTCCTGACCGCCGAAGGTATTAAGTTAAAACCTCGTTTTACGATTGCGGATAGTGCGACAACTGATCACCTGAATTACTCGGCCGGAATCCCCCCATTTCTTCGGGGTCCTTATGCCAGCATGTATGTTCGGCAACCGTGGACCATCCGTCAGTATGCGGGCTTTTCAACGGCCGAAGAGTCGAATGCGTTTTATCGGCGCAATCTGGCGGGTGGTCAAAAAGGGCTATCCGTAGCGTTCGATCTGGCTACGCACCGGGGTTACGACTCCGACCACCCGCGTGTGGTTGGCGATGTCGGGAAAGCAGGGGTAGCCATCGATTCGGTTGAGGACATGAAAATCCTTTTCGACCAGATTCCCCTCGACCAGATGTCGGTGTCGATGACCATGAACGGGGCGGTACTCCCAATTATGGCCTTTTTTATCGTTGCGGCCGAAGAACAGGGCGTGCCCCCCGAGAAGTTATCGGGTACCATACAAAACGATATTCTGAAAGAGTTTATGGTTCGGAATACGTACATCTATCCACCGGAGCCATCCATGCGCATAGTGGGGGATATTTTCTCGTATACGGCCCAGCACATGCCAAAGTTCAACTCGATCAGCATTAGCGGCTATCATATGCACGAAGCGGGTGCTCCGGCGCATCTCGAACTTGCCTATACCCTGGCCGATGGACTCGAATACATCCGGACGGGTCTCCGAGCGGGTATGGCGATCGATACCTTTGCACCGCGCCTTTCGTTTTTCTGGGGTATCGGCATGAACCACTTTATGGAGATTGCCAAACTCCGGGCAGGACGGCTCCTGTGGGCTAAAATTGTAAAGCAATTTGACCCTAAAAATGCCAAATCGTTAGCCCTGCGGACCCATTGCCAAACATCGGGCTACAGCTTAACGGAACAGGACCCTTTCAACAATGTAGCACGCACAACGATTGAAGCGCTGGCGGCTGTATTGGGCGGTACGCAAAGTTTGCATACGAATTCACTGGACGAAGCCATTGCCCTACCAACCGACTTTTCGGCGCGTATTGCCCGGAATACGCAACTTTACCTCCAGCACGAGACCGATATAACCCGCGCCGTCGACCCTTGGGGCGGCTCGTACTACGTCGAATTTTTGACGAAAGAACTCGTCGAGAAAGCCTGGGCCTTGCTGGAAGAAGTAGAAGAACTGGGCGGCATGACGAAGGCTATCGAAACGGGTCTTCCCAAGCTTCGGATCGAAGAAGCGGCTGCCCGCAAACAGGCACGTATCGATTCGGGTAAAGACATAATTGTGGGCGTAAACCGGTACAGACCCGCTTCAGAAACCGTTATAGAACTGCTCGATATCGACAATCAGGCCGTACGTGAAAACCAGTTAAAACGCTTGAATGATGTAAAGAAAACCCGAAATCAAGAGGAGGTCGACCAGGCGCTGGCTGCTATTACAGCCGCAGCTTTGGCCCCCTCTCAACCCCAGAATCTTTTAGCACTTGCCGTGGAAGCGGCCCGCCACCGCGCCACCCTTGGTGAAATCTCCGACGCTATGGAAAAAGCATTTGGCCGTCATAAGGCCACTATTCGAGCGGTATCGGGCATCTATTCGGCTGAAGTTTCGGATGATGAGAACTTTCGTTTAGCCCGCGAAATGAGTGATCAGTTTGCCGAACTCGACGGCCGTCGGCCCCGGATACTGGTCGCGAAAATGGGACAGGATGGCCACGACCGGGGCGCGAAAATTATTGCGACAAGCTTTGCCGATCTTGGCTTCGATGTGGACATGGGGCCTCTGTTTCAGACCCCGGAGGAAGTAGCCCGACAAGCGGCCGAGAACGATGTGCATATTGTGGGCGTATCGAGTCTGGCAGCGGGGCATAAAACCCTGGTTCCGCAACTTATTGACGAACTCCGGAAAATTGGCCGTGATGACATCATGGTCATTGCCGGTGGGGTCATTCCGGCGGGCGACTATCAGTACCTGTACGATGCAGGCGTCAAAGGCATCTTTGGCCCCGGTACCGTCATTTCAATAGCGGCTCAGAAGATTCTTAAAGAGTTGATGCAAGACTAGTCTTTTCTTATAATGCAGAACGGGCCGATCGTTATTACGATCGGCCCGTTCTGTAATGAAGCTTATTGTTCCCTGGCGGCCAGGCTAGTTCTCGTGTCGGCCACTCACTGAATTACGCTAATACTTATTGATAATCGAATCAGGTAGAATCTGTACGTCGATACCCGTTGCTTTCATCAGGTTGGCCCTGTTGTTCTGTCCATCCACGTAGGCAGGATTGACCACCATCGAGCGATTATAGTAGTAAGAAGCCAGTTCCAGTTTCTGGCGGTTATTCTGTGCAAGACCCTCACCTTGATAAATCACGCCCAGGTTGTTGTAGGCAGGTGCATAGGCATTAGCTGCCCGAATAGTCTGTTTATAATAATACTTAGCGGAATCGACGTTAGGCGTGATTTTCTGAAACACATAGGCCATCGAGAAATAGGCTTCGCCAAAATTCGGATAAATCCGGGTCGATTCCTGCAAATGATCAATCGCCCAGCGCCCGTGTTTGTTGGCATGGGCAATATTGGTATCAATCAGCGCCTGCGCCTTTTTAATCTGCTCAGGCGTTGGCCTCGGCTTAATGGCATTCGTGGCATTGGCGATTGAGTCAGCTTTTGCACGATCTTTCACGCCTTTTTCAATCCATTCATTGGCTACGTGCCGTTGCACCTGGCAGCTGTTCGGTGCATATGGCAATGCCGAATTGAAGAGCACAAAGTTGTTTTCCCAATCGCGGTTGCGCTCTACTGTCTTAAATGAGTACAAACCGGTTATAACAGCCATCAGACCAAGCAACGGAGCATACCGGACCAGTGCAGACTGACTGGTGGTTTCGCCCGACTCCGTTGGTTTACGGACCAGGAATTTCTGGAGCGCCCAGATCAACACGAAGCCAAAGCCCATGACAGCTGCGTAGGAGAAACGTTCGGCAAAGATGCCGCCCCGAATCCAGATAAAGCCTAACCCAGGCGCCATCGTAACGAAGAACCAGAAGATGCCAAAACCCCAAAGCGTGCGCTTGACAAAGCCTTTCCAAGCCAACCAGAGCAGGCCCAGCAATGTAAAAAAACCGGCCCAGGTTAGTAAGTCGCCCTTCCCTCCCGATGGAATTACATTGTACGAATAGTCATAAACAAGCGGATGAGGCAAAATCAGCAACCGGATGTAATATTCCAGAAACTTAAACGTGGTTGATTTCTGGGTCTTCTCGATGGCATATGGGTAGTTGGCCCAGTCAACGGGTGGGGTGCCACTCAGCGTGCCAATCATCTTCTGTTTCTGGTAAAAGAACAGAGCGGCAACAATCAAAAACGGCCAGAGGCTAATTAGCGACTGCCATACATTCCGGCGGGCAAACCAGTATTGCATAGCCGGAATCAGGGCCAGACTGACAATCGACGACTCTTTTGATAGGAAGGCCAGGTAAAGCGACACGCAGGCTCCCGCAATCCAGCCCCATTGATTGGTTTCCAGATACCGCCAGTACGACAATAGCATCAGGGCAATAAACAGGAAACTCAGGATTTCATCGCGCCCCTTAATGTTGGCAACAATTTCAGTATGCAGCGGATGCGCGATAAAAACTAAACCTATCAGGAAAGCGGTAAGGGTTTGATTAGCCAGCCATTTCTGAAGCAAAACACCGATAACCAGTCCCGTAAGGCCATACAGGCCAGCGTTAATCATGTGACTGATGTTCGGATTGTCTTTAAAATATTCCTGTTCAAGTGCGAAGGTGATCAGCGACAAAGGGCGATAGTAACCCAGCGAGATATTGCTGAAGTGCCAGAATTCGGTGCGCAGCAGGTCTGGAATACCCGCAATCCCCCGTTTCACGAATAAGTTTTG
Organism: Spirosoma humi; assembly: GCF_054776575.1. Lineage (NCBI taxonomy): Bacteria > Pseudomonadati > Bacteroidota > Cytophagia > Cytophagales > Cytophagaceae > Spirosoma > Spirosoma humi. The sequence goes on along the minus strand of NZ_BAAHBR010000017.1, from coordinate 255,457 downwards.
GCTGACTGCCGCAATATCGTCGAGGGCATACTGATGGCCAAACGTGTTAATGTATAAAGCAAATCCAAGCAGCGCCAGTACAGCGGGCGGCCACCATTCCACGGAACGCTTGCTGATAGGTAAATCGGACGAGGGTTCCTCACTAACCGCCTTCATAGTTACGGGCCGCGCCAGAGGGCGTTGAACGGAATCGGTCGGGCGAGCCGAACCAGGCCGACCGGAAACATTGGTAGTAGTTAACGGAGATTTAGGAGCAACTGGCCTTTCTGAGGCCGGGCGAGAATTCTCAGCGCCTGATGATTGCTTTTTTTTAGCCATAACAGCAGATAGATCGTCTATTTTAGGTCAGTTTTATTCTTTAGTCAATTTCAACGGTAGACTGTCTCGGGAATCGTTACTTTTATACTCTGTCAAAGTTCCGTAAGAATGTCAGCAAAATCAATGAAAGGGTTCAATCAACTCAAAACTATTGTTTTAGCCGTTGGCCTGGGTATTTTTTTAAATGGGTGTTTACCCGCCCGCATCCCTAAATCTACCGTCCCGGCAGGTTCAGGCTCTACCGAACCCTCCCGCGATGATAATCTGGCGCTGGGTAATCCGAGTGCAGCCTCGGTCGATAACCCTAATAATTACCTGATGGTCAAGTCAGGGTATGTGCTATCCTACAACCGAAGCCGGGGTATCGCCAACTGGGTAAGCTGGCACTTGAGCTCGGCCTGGAAAGGCGACAGTCGCCGAACCAATGACTTTCGTCCTGATGCCTCGCTGCCTTCGGGCTGGTACGCGGCTAAACCGTCGGATTACACCAATACCGGCTTTGATCGGGGTCACCTCTGCCCATCTGACGACCGCGATGCTACGCCGGAGGAAAATGCGGTTACATTTCTCCTAACCAACATCGTGCCACAAGCTCCCAAACACAACCGGGAGGTATGGAAAAATTTGGAAGACTACGAACGGCAATTAACAACAACTGGCAACGAAGTATATGTGATTGCTGGCACATGGGGCGTTGGCGGCACGGGTCAAAATGGCTACGCCAGTACACTGGCCAATGGAAAACTAACCGTTCCGTCTACCCTATGGAAAATCATTGTGGTGTTACCGACCGGCTCCGATGATGCCGCCCGCATATCCCCTAACACCCGAATTATTGCCGTCAATATTCCAAATAACCAATCGGCGGCCGATAAGCCCTGGCGTGCCTACATAACGAGTGTCGACGATCTGGAAAACCTTACCGGCTACGATTTCCTGTCGAATGTGCCCGTTGATATTCAACGTATCATAGAACGGCGAATTGACGGCGGCAACAGTTAACAAAAAGCTACCCGTTCCCCAGAAATCACTCATATCCGGGAACGGGTAGCTTTCATTCTTTGATCAACAACTTAGGCAGTGGCTACCACTACCCGAGACCTAACCGGTACACCCGGCTTTTGCTCTGCCGGGGCCTGAATGCGTTGTGTTCGGCGACGTAATAGGGCCATGGCATCGTTGTCATCGGTAAAAGCGCCATTGACGTTAACCATGTGCCTGGCCAGTACATCGTATTTTTTGCCCATCAGCAGGAAAAAAACCTGCCCAAAATCTAACCCATCAAAGATGATGGCTTTGTTCTGAGCGTATTTATCAATCGTTTTCATAAAAAACGTTGGATGCTCTGTCCAGTGCATGGCTGGCCGTACGTGGTGGCTGATGTGATAGCCATCATTCCAGCACTTTCTGTTGTACTTTACGTTGATACAGGTAAGGCTGTTTTTGTAAGCATTACCCGGATCTTCGCCATCCACAAAGGCGTGTTGCGTCCAGTTGCCCACCATGGCGATCAGCCGATACACGAACAAAGGAAAAACAAACACAACGATCACGGCAGGCCAGCTTACAAAGCAAAGACCAATACAAACCGCGGCAAAGACAAGCTCACCCGTCATGGCCCGAACCGCTAATTTAGGGCGGTTTTTCCGGCGTAGGTAGCTTAACAGGTTTCGCACCCCTATCACAAAGAATCGACCGAAGTAAGCCATGAAACTCCGAACGCTATCGCGCTGAAATGTCATCGTACTGCTATCATCGTCTTCAAGATTATTCTCCGGATGGTGCATACCGATATGATGGCTGTAGTATGTCTCGGGTGTATGACCAAAAAACGGAGCCAAGACCCAGGGCAGGTAGTAATTCATCCAATTGTACTCGGACTTAAAAAACTGCCGATGGCTTGTGCAGTGAAGCATAAGGCCAAAAGGCCCTTTTACACCGAAATTACTAAAACCAAAATGCAGGACAGCAACTGCCCACCAGGCCCAGCCCGTCAGGAAGGGCATAAACAGCAGGACGCTTAAAGGAATCAGGGTTAGACTAATTCGTAGGGTAAGATAGATAAAGGGCAGGTCACGCTCATCTTTGATATACTGGAGAAAGAATCGGTCAAGCCGACTGTAATCACGGTCCGTGAAAGTGGGGTCGTGTAGGGTGCTCAGTACCTTCATGTATACGTATTAAGTAAGGTTAAAGGAAGTTAAGGAATATAAATAAAAAGGTTCAGACCGTTTCAATTTCGCTTTGGACGACAATAGAAACCGTCTGAACCCTATTAGTATGTTAACGAAATTAAAGGGTTCGAATTGAATTTCACCTCTTTAAATTAATTTTATTTTTAACGGACCGGTATAACGGCTCAGCGCATCTTCCGGTGATACACAGAAAAGTTGATACTGACGTACGAAGCAGTTACGGCGGCTAACTTACTCACTAATTAGCTTGCGACTAATACTATCTACTATCTTTTGAGCGATAGGTACCAGGAGTGCACCCAGTACGACCCCAATACTATCGGCAAAAAGATCGGCCCAGTCGGCGCTGCGGTTGATTGGCAACAGGTACTGAAGAACTTCGATAAGCGCCCCAAACCCAACGCCAACAACAACTGCCGTAACCAATTTGAGCCCGGCCAGCCGCCAGAGAAGGGTGAATAAAGCGAATATGGCAAGGTGCTGCATCTTATCATTCCAGTTCACCAATTCGTCCGGTAATTCGGAATGAGGAGTCAGACAGCCAATCAGCATGATCACTGTCCAGACAATGGCCAGCCAGCGGAATAGGGTTGGAGTTAGTTTCATTTGGTCGATTTCAGCCCATTGGCTGTGAGGAAGAGAAAGAAAAGAATAAGACTAAGCAAATAAATAACGTTCCGCGAGTCGACAATGCCCCGGCCCAGTGCCCGATATTGCTCATCGAGTGCCACCAGCGATAAGTAGTAGGATAGGCTTCCTACGGCTGACAGTCCCGCCAGCGCGCTGAGCCCTACGTAGAGCAAGAAACAAAAAAAGACGCCCAGCACAAAGGCAACGACCTGATTGTCATTGAGCGAGGAGGCCCATAACCCGATGGCCACGAATACGCCAGCCAACAGGATCAACCCAATATAAGAGCCAAATACACCCGCAGAGTCGATATTACCAACGGGCAAGCCGAGCTGATACAAGGTCACATAATACACCAACGTTGGGAGGAGGGTCAGGAGGACGAGCAACCAGCTCGCCAGAAATTTTCCGCCTACCACGCCCCATCGGCTCACCGGTTTGGTCAATAACCATTCGAGCGTACCCGATCGTACCTCATCTGCAATGGAGCGCATGGTAACGGCAGGCACCAGAAATAGCATAACATACGGCGTCAGGTTAAAGAACGTCCCCAGATCGGCATAGCCGTTTTCCAGCAGGCTCGTATCCGGAAAAACCCAGAGCAACAAGCCAACCGCCGTCAGAAACACGCCCATAATGATGTAGGCGATGGGCGACGAGAAAAATTGGTTAATTTCTTTACGGAAGATAGCCAGCACGAAAGGACAATTTATGGTAGTCGGTTTTGGGTCGTCAGTTACGGGTTTCGGCAGTTACTAAACCAACAGGAACAGCCGAAAACCGTAAGACCCACTTACTCAAACGGATTTGCTTTGTTCCGGCGTATGAAGGCGGCCACAATTAGCGACAGCAGAAAGCCAACGATTATCGTCCCAAAAACACCAGCCATGAACGTAAAGCCAGGCGACTGAAGCTTCGCTGACCATTCCATCGCCTGATCAATTGATTCATCCGACATCGTCCCCTGGGCTTCCAGCTTTTCGCGCGCTTTTTCCATCGCCCGCTCCTGAACAGTAGGGTCGATAACCACATTATAAAACGTACTGAAAGCAGATGACAATATACCCGCCACCGCCGAGAGAAGAGCACCAATGCCCAATCCTTCGCTGTAGCTCATGTATCCGCTGTTAAGCGTTCGGTAATCCCGCATCGACAGGATCAAAAGAGCCACCATTGCGCCGAGGGTAAGCCCGGTGAACAACGGATTGGTCGACTGGTCAGTCAGGTACATCACCAGCGTGATGGCCATCAACACAAGGCCCAGAATAGCGCCCCATTTCAGAGCAGTACGAGCGGTAGAGGGTTGGTCATTCATAGTCGATTAGGTTATTGCATGATGCTATAGTCCTGCTTACGGAAAATAAGCGAGATAACGAGTACCGGGAGTACAGCCAGCGCTGTTTTTTTGGTCAGTTCGTCGGGGAGCAAAACACCGGGTTCCATCGTTGATACCTTTTCCCACTGCTGGGCGAACGTTTCGGGGCCAAACTGGTCGGTAATCTGCTTCTTACCTTCCAGCAGAAGCTTTTTGGAATTCGTCACGTATTCGGCAAAAACACCCGGATCGATCTGTGTGACAAATAGATAAATAAGCCATCCTGTTACCAGAGCCGCTACCGTATTGAGCACGTAGCCAATCGTCAGCCCTTCCCACAAATGCAGTTGCCCGTGTCCTACATATTTCCGGTAATACCAGATCGTGGCGAGTATCGTGATAATATGAATGCCGTAATCAAGCACCCGGATATTGCCCAAAGCCGGTACGCCGATAGCGTATAGACCGAGAAAGTAAAGAAAACAGAGAACACCCGTGGCCAACCCGGAGAGCAACGGGATTTTCAACAACGGGTGCGAAAAATAAGCAAGGATACTGTTCATACGGTAGGAGTAAATTGGCCCCGATGCACCGTGCCAATGACGCGGCCAGTGAGCGTCTGGCCCAGAAACGGTGAGTTTTTTGATTTAGAGTGTGTCCGGTCGTATGTCCAGGTGCCGGTTGGATCGAATAAGGTCAGGCTGCCGGGTTGCCCTTCTGCAATGCTTAAGGCCGGAAGGCGCAAAATATGCCGGGGCCGGGCAGCCAGTTTATCGATCAGTTGCGCCAGAGTCAACCCTCGGTTGTGGGTGATGGTGCTGGCGAAGACCGTTTCGAGTCCCGTTATGCCAAAGTCAGCCTGATCGAATTCCAGGTTCTTGCTTTCGGCATCCTGTGGTGTATGATCCGACACAATGGCATCGATGGTCCCATCGGCCAAACCTACCCACAAGGCCGCCACGTCGTCCGGCGACCGAAACGGCGGATTGACTTTCAGGTTTGTGTCGAAGCCCGCCAGCGCCGAATCATCGAAAACGAGCTGGTGAGCTGCCACATCGCAACTAACAGGCTTACCCTTTGCTTTCGCCTGCCGAATCAGCTCAACCGATCGAGCGGTGGAAATGGTGGAGAAATGCAAGGCTGGTGGCGTCGCGCCGGGCGCGGTTGTTTCCAGGCCATCGGTATTCGACTCCTCACTCGTTACGTAATCCAGCAACCGCAGGTCGCGCTCAATCATCAATTCCTCGGCTACAGCGGGGATGCCCTTTAAGCCAAGCAACGTACTCTGAATCCCTTCATGCATCTGACCAAACTTAGTCAGGAGCGTTTCTTCCGGGCGATTCATGAGCAAACCATTGACAGGTTGCAGATACTGCAGGGTTTTGAGCAGCAGATCCGGGTTCTGGAGCGGATGATTACCATCCGAAAACGCAACGGCCCCACCGTGGTGCAAGTCGAGCATTTCCGTAAAATCTTCTCCGGCGGCTTTTTTGGTCACCGCAGCAATGACGTGAATGCTAACGGGCTGGCCTTCGGCCATGCGCTGAACATAGCCCAACGTTCCTTTGGCATCAACAACAGGCTGCGTATTGGGCAAAACGGCAATATCGGTGAATCCACCGGCGGCTGCGGCCCGGCAGACGCTCGTCAGGTCTTCCTTGTGTTCGTAACCAGGGTCTTGCGTCGACACACGCATATCAACCCAACCCGAGGAAACATGCAGGTTATCCGCTTCGATCACCCGGACAGTAGCATCGACAGAAATTTCTTCACCAATTTGACGAATCAGGCCATTCTCAACCAGAATATCACGCACCTGTCCATCGAACGGTGAAGCAGCATCAACAATATGGGCAGAACGAATCAGGAGTTGCATGAGGAACTCCCCTCCTCTTTTTTCAAGTGAAGGGGCCGAAGTAAAAAGATAGTTTAAAAAAAAGGCCCCTTACGGAGCCTTCTGGTATTCAATACGTGTAATCAGGCACCCACTAACTCCGCATACGTGTCGGCGGTTAATAAGCCATCCTTCTGCGATGCGTCAGCGGGTTTCAGGCGAATAATCCAGCCTTCTCCGTACGGATCGCTGTTGAGCAATTCGGGCGATTTTTCAATGGCCGGATTCAATTCAATAATTTCACCTTCGAGTGGCAAAAACAAATCTGATACGGTTTTGACAGCTTCGACCGCGCCAAATACATCACCTTTGGCAAGCGATTGGCCAACGGTAGTTACGTCGATGAAGATAATGTCGCCCAGTTCATTTTGTGCGAATTCCGTAATTCCAACCACGGCGGTACCGTCAGCTTCGATCCGAATCCATTCGTGATCCTCCGTATAGCTTAGTTCTGCAGGAAAAGTCATTGTAGGGGAATTGATTTATGACCACAAAATACGGTAGATGGGGCCGGATTTGCAAACCGGATTTGGTGACGAAGCCGCTCCCTATCGGTTTTGTCCGTTTACAACGTTACTTGGCGGCTACCGTCGACTGGTTCGGCGAGAAATTGGCAACCCCTAACCGATCACCACCCTGCCGCTGAATCATCCATTGCGGATAAGGCATGGGCGTGGCACTGATCTCATCCAGTTGATCCAGTTGTTCAGTGGTTAAGCTTACGTCCACAGCCTTGATATTGTCCAGCAGTTGATCCGTATTTTTAGCCCCGATAATGACACTGGTTACACCCGGCTTTGCCAACACCCAGGCCAGCGCAATGCGCGCTACCGAAACCCCATGTGCGTCGGCAATGGGTTTCATCGCGTCGATAATATCGTACGCACGCTCCTGGTTGACGGGCGGAAAATCGAAACCTAACCGACGCGAATCCCCGTCGGGTTTGTTATCGCGGGTGTATTTGCCGGACAGGAAACCACCCGCCAGCGGGCTCCAGGGCAGAATCGCCATCTGCTGATCCAGTACCATCGGCACGATCTCATTTTCGAGATCCCGGCCCGCAATGGAGTAGTAGTTTTGGGTAGAAATAAATTTCGACCAGCCGTACTTATCCGCAATGCCATTGGCTTTCATGACCTGCCAGGCAGCGAGATTCGAGCAGCCGATGTAGCGTACTTTCCCGCTTCTGACGACGTCTTCCAGGCCGCGCATGGTTTCCTCCAGGGGCGTTATCGGATCAAAACCATGAATTTGGTATAGATCAACATGGTCTACCTGCATCCGTTTCAGGCTGCCTTCCAGTTGCTGCATGATTTGCAGACGACCCAGCCCCACCTGATTTTTACCTTCGCCCATCCGGCCCCGTACTTTGGTGGCAATCACGAGTTCATCCCGCGACAGTCCCAACGATTTGATTGACTGTCCTAACAAACGTTCCGACTCACCGAATGAATAGACATTGGCCGTATCGATGAAATTAATGCCATTGTCCAGCGCGGTTTTAACAATATCATTGACGGCGTTCTGCTGAAGTTCGCCCATGGCTTTCCAGTAGCCATTGCCGCCAAACGTCATAGTACCAAGGCAAATTTCGGAGACCAGTACACCCGTATTACCAAGCGAATTATAATTCATAGTATGTTGGTTAATTTGTCTTGAATCAACCGGCAAATGAGCGGGATTGTTAATCGACGACTTAATTAACCAGCTACCCTACTCCGCCAGGTTGAACTTCACCTGCACACCACCCGAGGTAGTAGCCCGACGGAATGAGTTCGACACGAGCGGATCGTTGAAGGTCCGGTCGAAGTAGAAATTGAAGTTCAGACGACGGCTGACGATGTAGCTGACTTGTGGACGCAACTGAAAATTCACGTTCCCCGCCGTAATGATCTGCTCGGCATCTAGTTTCCGCTGAATGGCCCGCGTGTCGCGCAATGTCAGGTTGCAGGAAAAAGTCAGGTCATTTTTCAGCTTCTTATAGGCACCGTTTATTTTGAACGGGATGCGCATATTCTGCCGGGTAAACCCAACCGAGGCCGTCAGATCCTTGTTGCTCAGTTCGGCTACCTGCGAGTTGGAGAGGCTCATCGCAATATCGCGGCTCTGGTTGTACTCCAGCCGCCCGCTGATCCGGTTTTTCGTCTGGAACTGTACCCCAAGCATCGGCGCAAATTTTTCCGACATAGTTATGGTACTCATCGCAAAGACGGGAACGTACTGCCCTAGCTGATTGATGGAAGAGGCCATTTGATATCCTTGCACAGCCAGATTGACGTAGGCAGCCCCGTAATCCAGATTGGAAATAAAATTCCCGACACTGTACGTCGATGAATAGCTATGATTGATGGTGAACGAGCTGAACCGCTTCCGAATAAATCCTAAGCCCGACAAACCGTTGTACGCAACCTGCCAGTTTGGAAGCGGAAAGTTATAGAAGGGCGACAATTGTGCTTTCTCCTTCGGTTGTCCGCTGTAGGCGGCAAAAAAAGCGGGTATCAACACATCCTGCGAGGTTTTGTCATAATGCCCTGTCTTCTCCGGATTGGCAGCCGTTAGCTTATCGATAAAGTATTGTCGGTATTCCTCAAATTTATCGAAAATGGGCGACGTGCTGTTGCCGCGCAAGCCAATAAAGGCGGTTCGGAACGACCAGAACGACATGCTGAACTGCCCGTTACGCACCGCCGAGAACGTCTCAAACGGACCGCCCTGTGCGCCTGGCCGGTAGTATTCCTGATACGCATCCGTACGGTCCAGGCGCCAGTTGATTTGCATCCGGAAATCCTTAAATGGCTCCAGAGTCGTGCTGGCCGTAAACTTTTTGGTAATGTTTTGCTGGAAAGCGGTATTGAGTATGGTGCTCGGCGACAGCCAGCCTTTTTCAGCGGCTTTGTAAGCGATATTATGATCCTGGCTTCCCAGCACAAATCCCAGTCCGGGGGCGTTTTCGGAACTTAACCCAAACAGTTTGGGCGTGGGCAGAAACCCGGGCAAAATCGTTGATTCCTGTAAAGAGTACGAGAAGTTGATACCCCGCACCGTAAGCAGCGCCCGCGTAAAGTTTTTCAACACTTTGCTTTCCCCCCGAACAATATCTTCAATATCGCCGGGGTTGCGGGCGAAGTTTTTGCGAATGGGCGCGGGTGTATTGGCAAAGCGCAGGTACCTAATTTTATTATATAGTCGAATCAGGTCGACTCGGCCAGTAATGCCCCGTTCGCGGTCGTTGCGGAGTATGTTTCCGAACGGCACGCCCAGCGAATCGACAACGCCGAAAGAGTTGGCCTGAAACTGGAAGCCCACACGATACACCGCATCGGCAGCCACCCAGTCGAGAAGCGGAATCTTGTCCAGCGGCAACCGGTACGTGGCCCGAATGTCCTGCACGAAATTTTTCATCCGACCCAGGTGTTTAATGCTGTTGATGATCGAGTCCCGTTTCGCCTGGGTATTAATGTCTCCCGCGGGTTCGTCGATAATGGCATTGGCCTGCGCATGATAGGTCAGCACCAGGCTGCGGGTCAGGTTCCAGGTAAGGTCGTAATAGCGATTGAACAGGAAATACTTCTCGTACTGCGGCACTATACCGTTGGTTGTCAGGTCCGATGAGCGGAGTTGTGTTTTAATAAAGCTCCGGTCCATATCCGTTCGGATAGATACCAGCGTAGGCAGCAATGTCAGGTTAAAATCCTTTAGCCAGCGCAGGTACGGAGCCTCGAACGAGGCCACATTCCGGAAGGGCTCAAACGCCCTGGGCTGCCCGCTGAAGGTGTATGCAATACCACCCCGATGCTGTTGCTGGAGGTATTCCTGGGTAAGAATATTGGTTCGTTTGGCATCGTTGAACGCATAGGTGAACGCAAAATTTTCGAAATCCCAGAAGTGCGACTTGGCATTTGGGTTAGTCTTCACTTTTCGCACGTTCGAAAAATTATACCCCCGGCGCGTCGTATTGTCCTGAACCAACTGCCGGTAGCTATCCCGCTCATTGTCGGCTTTGGTCGACAGGGATGTTTCCAAAGGCGTATCGGGATCCAGCGGATCAAAGTGTGGATTTACATTCCGGTGATCATAGCTGACGTACAGCGGAATGCGTAGCCCCCAACTGGCTGGGAGAAATTTATCGATCGACAGCGCCGATGAGAACCCGAATTCGGAGGTGGTTTCGAGAGCCCGGTCACCAATGCGCGTCTGTACGCCCCCGAAGCCAAAGGTCGTAATTCGGCCCGAAGCCGTCAGCGTACCAATGTCGGCCAGTTTCATATTCAGCGCGCCAATAGCGGCCATGCCCGAATGCTGGTCATAGCCATAGGCCCGGAACTCATCGACCCAAACGGTAAAGGATAGGGGCCGTTCACCGTCACCCGCAATTTTTGGATTCCGTACGCCAATCATAATGGACTGCACCGAACTCAGATCAGGGTTGCCCACCACGGTCAGTATATAACGCTGGTCCGCCGATGGTTCGGAGTAAGGCAGTGATGTCCGGCGAGTGAGGAAACGGTTGCGGTTGGCTTTCAGGTTAATCAATTCCTCCAGTGCCAAGTCCAGTTCATTGGCCGCAGGCCATACCGTTTCAGGATCAGAATTATTGGGGGGAGTTGCCGTCAGATCCCGAATCTCGATTTCGTAATAGTTGTCCGTATAATCGGTGCCAATCCGCACGAATGTCGATACCCCTGGCTTACTTACGTTATCGGGGTTGTGCATGTGCACGAACATCCGGATACGCTCCCGGAATAGCAGATTGAAATTGGTATTCTTGAACGCACCACGCGAATCGCCATCCCGCAGATTCGTCACGCTTAAACGCATCGACTGCTCGTTCAACTCGACAACGTTTGGCTGCGTGTAATCGCGGTCACGCTGGTAACCCGGAGGTACCGAATAAATGTATTTATCACCACCGGCGGCTGACGTCTGCGTACTGCTGTTCTCTTCCACGTTAACCGTAGAAACGGTGAAGTTGGCGTCGTATGGCTCCGGAACTTCCTGCAAACCGCGCTGTGTCAGATCGCCGGTGTACTTACGATACTGGTTAGCTTCCATCTGCAACTCAGCAAACCGGAGTACGACGGGTTCGGCAAAATCGGTCAGGTACATCCGCATAAAACGCATCGACTTGAATCCGTTGATGCTCCCCACTTTTCGCAGCGGTTCGCGAATCGGAATCCGAAACTGGTACCAGGTGACAACGCCCCCCGGCGCGCCCTTTGTCGGCACAGATACTTTATCGACAATGTATTTCTGACCAACTTCCAGTTTGCCCTGACGCAGGTCTACTTCATATTCATAATAGGCCTCGTTGTCATTGATCGTATTATCGATGTTCAGATCTTCAATATCGGGAAGTGTAGACGAAGCTGGGGTTAGGAACTGATTGGTGGTGGTGTTTTCGGGCGAGTTGTTTTCCATACCCATAAACCGCTTGTAGCGCGCCACGAGGTATTTCTGCTGGTCGGCTTCTTCACCCAGGTAGAACTTAAAGTCATCACCCGAGGGATCCGCCTGGATATCGGCCAGCGCCTGTGGGTCCGTTACCCGCAATTGAATGGCCCGCAGGTAATTCTGAAAAAACTCCTGCTCAGATGTAACGCCTGCTGGAATGGTAGGCTGGCTGCTGAGTCCATCCAGACCGATATCCTGGCGATCACGAACCCCGCTCTGAAACGCATTGGTAACGAATTGCTGGGTAGGTGCCTTTCCCCAGTTCGTGGTTTGAACCGTACCATAGCGCGAATCGGTGTTTTCGGCGCTGGCAGGAAATCCGTTTTCAAATTCGTAACGACCATCTTTTATAACGTCTTCCGAAATATCGCCGAGGTTAAACACCAGTTTACCACCCGTCGTGTTGTTTGTGTTTTTGGCGTCGACATTGCTACCTCGTATCACCCCGGCTGATCCCGGAACAAAAGGGTCCATAAGCCAGAACGTGACGTTCTCGATATTGGCATTATCGAAATCAATATCCGAAGCGATAGCCCGTGTTACAGCCCCGAAATTCTGTCTTGGGTTCGGCAGGTTTCCGCTGGCATCCAGGTTCGTATTGTAGTTATACATTCCCCGTTCGCTCGGGAAATAAGCTACGTCCAGAATACTTTCGGGCAACTGCACCACTCTGGCCGACCGACCCGGAAACAAATCCTGTGGCAAAAACGGACGCTCATACACGTGAGCATTTACGTCGTCCAGGTCAATGTTTGACGTGACGCCCAGCGTACCCGTTGAGCCGAAAATACTGGGGTCTACGGTATAGACCGAGATACGGGCGCGGTTATACGCAAACGGCAACGGATCGGCAAATGTCCCCTGCGGAAACTGTTGCGGAGTGGCGCCTAATCGCCAGCGGGTTGGTTGACGGGTCAGGTCATAAATGGTCCGGGCTGCTTCAAAATCATCCAGGTAGCTCTCGTTCCGTGCCTTCTGGTTCGTGCCGGGGAAGAGTTGCGCGACTTCGGCCGTTAGCTGAATCGTCGATAGCTCCTTAGTCTGCACGCCCGGCAGCGCATCCAGAAAACGCGTTAAGCCCGGCGAATCCTTTCGGATAGTTGCATTCAGCCCCAGGATGGTATTGTTGACGGGCTCATTACCCAGTGCGACGCGGGTTAGGAAACCAGCGGGCGTTTCTTTCATGTGCATGGCCGTCAGGCCAACGCTTACATCCCGATTGATGGCGTAATCCAGACGCGTACCGATCAGCGTTCTGATCTGATTCTGGAACAAATCCGGTTGCTCGTAACTGATCCGAATCTCGCGGCCAGAATTGGTTACACTCTCATTGATAATTCGCAACCGCCCCGTTTGTGCTTCAAAAACATAATCCTGGGAGGCCATCAGCGGCACGCCACCCGCTGTAACGGTGATCGACTGCTCATTTACACCGAATGGCAATTGCACCTCTGCTCCATTACCCGATTGAAACGACCCTTTCAGAAAGAACTTGTTTTTATCCGCAATCTGCTGGGCATCGGTCTGGGTCGTGCGGTAAAGCTGATCAAAAACGTACTTGGCTCTTAACGATGGATCGTTGCCAAGTCGGGTGGCCAGGTACGCGCCGAAGGGCTCCAGAGTCGGAAAAATGATTTTCCCATACCGGCTATCGATGGTAAGATTCTCGACGTAGTCAAAGTTACCATCGGGCTGAGCGTCCAGTTGCTGGTTGAGTCGGTCCATGCCAAATACCTGTACCAAGGGTATATTCTGGATGGCTCCTTCCTGTAAGTTCGGGTTATCGATACCCGTTACGTCGTCTTTGTAGATGATGCGTAGCTGAAACCCTTGCCGGGTGATTTGCGCCGTAGGCAGGGAATAGATATTTTTCATCATCAAATTCCACATCGGCAATTGCAGGTTGTTGCGCAGCGTAGCCGACTTCAACAACTTCAACACCAGCACTTCTTCGGGTCGGCGGGACTGATAATCTTCCGTCAATTCACCCACTTTATAACGTCGGCCCTGGTAGGTGTACTCGTAGGCTACAGCCAGAATTTCATCGTTACGAAGGGGCGTTACCAGCGAGATATAACCCAGGTCGGGCTGGAGTTTAAACTCGCGATCGGTCAGGCGTTTAGCCCCCCGAAGCAGGTCGTAGTCCGTACCTTTGGCCAGTTGATACTGGCCGGTCAGAACGTCGTTTGTCCGATCTACCTGCCGGAGTGGATTGGCGCCATCAGCTGTCAGTTTGTTGTACAGACTGTTCGCGGTATTGTCCGACGGCGTTCGGTTATTTCGGGAAAACGGTGGTAGGTTCGGATTGGTCTGACTGTAGGGGTTTCCTTCTCCTAAATCCTGAAAACCAACAATGTTACGCAGCGACTCGGTCGTGTTGGTCCGGTTCGTTACATACACCTCCACACGGGTCACGTTTACCCCCGAGGTTACCTGCGGCAACGTCTTCAGCGAGGCTTCGTAGTTGGCCCGAAAAAACTGCGACAGGAAGAAATGTCGGTTTTCGTCGTATTGATCGGCCCTTATTTCGTAGGGTCGGTTGGAGGTGCCTCCCCGCAAAACAATCTCATTCTTACGCGACCGTTGCTGGGAGGCAACCAGTGTCGCATTCAGTTTACCGAACCGCAATTGGGTTTTTATACCAAACAGATTCTGTACACCCGGAATCAGCTGACTGTTGACTGCCCAACTGATGTTGCCGACTTCAAGCCCTTGGAGAATGCTTTCGTTCTGGGGCGTAAAGGTGGGCGTCGAACCCGTCATTCCTGGCAAACTGGGTGCGCCCGGCAGATTAGGAACACTCGGCAGGTTAGGCATACCGGGCAATCCCTGTCCTGTACCAAAAGCCGGCAAACCGCCACCCGGTTTGTAATTGAGTTTGAGCGCGTTCTCAAAGTTGAAACTGGCCTTCGTATCGAAGTTAGCCAGCACACCCAGCTTCTCCCCAATCTTGCCGTTGAAGTTGATATTGATCTGCTCATTGAACAGGAAGTTCCCATTCCGGCGTTGCCGCACGGGAAGAACCGGATTGTCGATAAATTGATAGAGGTACCCGAAGTCGAGCGTGACAAATCCGTTGGGTTTAAAATCAACCTGGCTACCCCCGAAAAGCCGGTCGATAACGGGCGGCAGTTCAAGCTTAGGCGACAACCCCCGCCCGCTTAAAGCACTCTGTCCATCGCGTTTGGCGCTATACTCCCGCAGGATATTCTGTCCAACGCGCTGGTTCTGAAGCTGATTATAGGTCGAAAAGGGAATTGTTTCGGCGGGGCGGTATGGTAAGCCGAACTGTGAGGGGGGCAAAATTGACACAGGCTGGCTGGTAGTGGTTGTGCCTGCTCCGCCGGTACCCGATACAGGAGCAACCGACGTGGCCGTATTGCTCATGGGTGCCCCCGACAATGACACGCCCGTGCGGACGCGTTCCGTTACGGCAATGCCGCCATCCGGTCCAAGCCGAAAATCGGTCGATACACCTTTCGGATCACGAAGTATAAAAGGTGATTTAGACGGTCGTTCCGAGAAACGCGTGGCACGCCGGTCAGGCCAGTTTACGGTTGGCCGTCGGTTGGCACTCCGCAAGGCACGAATGCTATCATTTCGATCCTGAATGGCCTGCTTCGCCGAATCAGCCCGGGCAATTGCCCGGCGACGTGCGTCGGCACGAGCCGAGTCAGTTAGCGCCTGTTGCCGGCGGGCTGCAGCACCGCGTCGGGCGGGCGCAGGTTGGTCCTGCCCTACGCTTACGCTCAGCCCAATAAGTAGCCAGCATCCCAGCATCAACCACCCGTTTGGCATAAACAGGAATCGACTGACAATAGGAATGAGGTGGCTAACGACAGAACTGTGAACAAAGTAGGGGTTCACCATTGAAGACACTGTAAGGTTCAGAATTAGTAGCGAATGGGACGTTCTTCTATCAAACGGCCAGCAACAGACCAATCGTCTGTTGCCAGAGAGATTTTTTAACTAGCCGTTTTGTTTAGATTCAGCATAAATAATAAACAAAAGTAAGAATTAAGAAGATGTCATACGAACAGATAGCCCATCGTTTCGGAATTTTCCGCCACAACGATGAGCTTGTTCACGACAAAATCCTACAATTACCACGCCAGAATATGCCGGTAATTACTTGTCCTTAGCTGAATGAATACTGTATGTCGAGGTTGGCTTAGACAGGCATTGGTGCCGAGCGATTTACGGCCTGAATCAATGAGTAGATGGTGACCATGCCAAAGCCAACCATGAGCATGATGTGAAGAAAAAACATACGGTAGTCGTGGATATAAATAGCCAGCGCTAGACCGCCTAAAAAATAAACTGCCAGTAATCCTTCCACCACCGTTAACCAGCTTATCCGGCGACTGATGTATTTATTGGCCGCCCAGCTATCGGCCGCCGTTTTAACATTGAATTTTGGCGTTCGTACGAAGGGCGTTTTCCGGCCCATGTATCCTTCGATAACGGCAATCGTGTTGTGCAGCGACAGCCCCATCATGAGCGACGAATACATGGGAAAATACCAGGCTAGTTTACGCTTCGAGGCTCCTTTCAGGAACCAGACGGGAATTCCGTAAAACGTAATCAAAATCAACAGGTTGAACTGGAATAGGTTGATAACCACAAACACCCACTCCCACTCGGGATGCTGGCTGCGGATGTAAATCAGCGGCACGCTCATTACGCCCAATAACAGTACCAGAATAAAGGTGGCACTACTGAACAGGTGAAAAAACGCGTGTAGTTTCATCGAGAGAGAGACTCCCGGCGATTTGAGGACGTTCAGGAAAAGCTTGCGGGCGCATTCGGCGGCTCCTTTCATCCAGCGGTATTGCTGCGACTTGAGGGCGTTCATGGCAACGGGCAATTCGGCTGGCGAACCAACGTCTTCCCGATAAACAAACTTCCAGCCCCGCAGCTGAGCCCGGTAGCTCAGGTCCAGATCTTCGGTCAGGGTATCGCTATGCCAGCCGCCCGCATCAACGATGGCCGCTTTTCGCCAAACGCCCCCCGTACCGTTAAAGTTGGCCAGTAACCCGGCAGCATACCGGCCACTCTGCTCAACCGTAAAGTGCGCGTTCAGGCCAAATGCCTGTAATTGGGTTATCAGCGAGAAATCTTCATTTAAGTGTTCCCAGCGCGTTTGCACGATCGCCACTTTCGGATCAGTAAAGTGGGGGACGGTTTTCAGCAGAAACTCCGGATCGGGCACAAAATCGGCGTCAAAAATGGCCAGTAGCTCGCCTTTAGCGATCGTTAGTCCGTAGGCCAGCGCTCCCGCTTTGAAGCCGTTGCGTTCGGGTCGGCGAATGTGCTCGATGGCATAACCCTGCTGTTTGTAGTCCGCTATTTTGCGGGCAATGATTCCGACGGTTTCGTCGGTCGAATCATCCAGTAACTGTATGTCGAGTTTATCCTTGGGGTAATGAAGCTGCACAACGGCGTCGATGAGCCGTTCCACAACATACAGTTCATTGTAA
Source organism: Spirosoma humi (assembly GCF_054776575.1). Lineage (NCBI taxonomy): Bacteria > Pseudomonadati > Bacteroidota > Cytophagia > Cytophagales > Cytophagaceae > Spirosoma > Spirosoma humi. The sequence continues at coordinate 238,174 of NZ_BAAHBR010000017.1, read as the reverse complement.
ACCGGCAGTTGAATCGTTACTGAGGGTAATCTGTCTAACGAAATCGTGCTAACTGATTGAGCGAGTGCCCGACGCTGCTTCTCTGATCGTAAATACTTAACTATCAAACTTAATTGACCACAGTTATATACGAACAGCAAAAGTAAGGCCATTGCATATACGATCAGGACCAGGATTTCCATATGGGTGAAGGCGAGACTTGTCTGTTTGTGCTTCTTAACCTAATAGCTTAGTAGATTAATCAAGGTAGGTAACTAGTTGATGAGCCAAATGGTTGACAAATGACGAACCTAATTAGGAAACGCCACCGGCTAAAAAGCCTGTCGAACGTTTTACATTGGATAGACAAAGACCCAAGTACCGCTTCGATTCCAGTAAAATAGCCTATACTTGAGCATGGAAATTTCATTTATTGGCGCAGGCAATCTGGCCTGGCACCTGGCTCCGGCTCTCGAAAACGCGGGGCATCACATCAATGAAGTGTATAGTCACCAGCTTAAGCACGCCCGTCAGTTAGTCAGCAATCTTTACGATGCCCGCACTCACTCCGAATTAAATTTCGCCGATAGTCCGTCGCAGCTTTTCGTACTGGCCGTTCCCGACGATGCTCTCGAAAGCGTTTGTTCCCAATTGGTGCTGCCCGAAACCGCCATTCTTGTACACACATCGGGGGGCCGCCCCCTTAGTTCCCTGGAAAACTGGATGGCCATCTACAGCGATGTTCCCGTTCGAACGGGCGTTTTTTATCCGCTCCAGACGTTCACCAAAGGACAATCTTTTATGCTCTTCGATGAGATTCCACTCTGTATCGAAGCCACTGACAGCGCGACCGAAGACAGCCTGGTTCAGCTAGGGCAGGATATTAGCGATACCGTTTACCTTATCACCTCCGAGGAACGCCGAACGTTGCACGTGGCCGCTGTTTTTGCCTGTAATTTCACCAACCATCTGCTTACCATTGCACACGACTTGACGGTTCAGGACGGGCTGGATTTCGACTTACTGCGACCGCTCATTACCGAAACGTTTCGCAAAGGGCTGGACGCTCCGGATCCGGCGACTGTTCAAACGGGTCCGGCCCGCCGGGGTGACCTGACAACCATCGACACGCACTTAACTTATCTGAGTAGTCAGCCAAAACTGGCCGAAATTTATCAACTACTGACGAAAAGCATTCGGCATAAATACAGCTGATAGTATCATTCTATTTCCGTTATAATCTATTTACATTAAAGGACGATTAAAAGCCATATGGGCCATTTTATCAATATATGTTTACGATTTTTTTGTTTTCAATACAAAATTCCTGATGTTTAAATAAATTTTATGTCATATGACGGGCTTTTATTAACCAATAAGCCTATTAGTAAACTTACAGGTATATCCTTTAAAATGACTGGCAATAAAAACTGGTCATCCTATCTTATTAATTATAGTGGTGGGAGTGGAATGAAACAGGTAGAAAAAGCACAAACTTCCCAGGAAGTTATAAGACATGCAGACCATTTAACGTTGTATGATCAGTACAGTTCGATGGCATATGGCATTATCTTACGGATTATTCCAGAACCCGAACGAGCACAGGCGGTATTAATCGATTTGTTTTCATCGCCCCAGTTAAACGAATGCGCTGACATTCCGGCCCATACAGCTGGTGAGATCATTCGTCTGGCCAGATTAAAAGCACTCGCGGCTAAATCTGCAGATCCGGTTTCCTCACCAATTTTATCAACTTCTGATACGAACGGTCATTTTAATACGAACGATAACCTCGAGAACACCGTTTTCGATTTATCGTTTTTTCAGGGATATTCACTCGAAACTGTTGCGGAAAAACTGCACCTGTCCCGAACAAACGTATTAAAATTCATTTACGCATATTTCAAACATCTCCGTTCGTCTTAATAGCAAAACCACCTTGAAGACCTTTAATTATTTAAAAGACGGTATTCTGGAAGCGTATCTGTTAGGCTTAACTACAGAGAAGGAAAAGGAAGAAGTAGAGCAACTTCTGGCCAAGGATGATGACGTGCGGACCGCCTTGAACGAACTCGAAGCGGATATGGAAGCGTACTTCCTGCGCAATGGGGTGCCCCCACCACCCAGCATTCGGGAAGCAGTTATGTTGCGCATCAGCGAAACTGAAATCAAAAAATGGGAAGAAGAACCCTCTACACAAACTGCCCAGGAATCGACGGAAACTCGCTCGAACGAGCAATCGTACGTACACGTTGAAGTCGATGATACGCATATACGGGTTCATAAATACTGGCGTCCTGCGTTCATCGCCGTCTTCGTTCTGTCGAAAATTTTCCTGATTCTTGGACTCTATTATTATTTCAAAGCCAGTAGCCAGGCGGAAGAAATCATTCGCCTTAAAGCTGCCACTCCGCAAACAGCGCCAGCCCCTCAACCGGGCGGTTTGAACCCCTGACGTGATATAGTTGATTAATGGACTGGCTTTCCCGGCAAAATTTGCCACTTTGCAGTCAATTGATCCTTCATGAAACAACTCCTTGGTATCCTCGTGGGTGCACTATCGCTCAGTGCACCCGCTTTTTCGCAGTGGCAACCTCAATCCGTTGGAACCGATGCCAGCTTCCGGGCCGTTAGTGTGGCAGGGGCGGATGTGGCCTGGATCGGTGGAACAAAAGGCACCTTTCTTCATACCGCCGATGGCGGCAAGACCTGGCAGACAGGCACGGTTCCCGATGCCCAAACCTGCGACTTCCGCGACGTTCAGGCGATCGATGCCCAGACGGCTTACCTGATGAGCGCTGGGCCTGCTGAAAAAGGACAGGCTCGGCTATACAAAACGACCGATGGCGGTCAGCACTGGACACGTCAATATGAAACCCTGCAAGAGGGTGTATTTTTCGACGGAATTGATTTCTGGGACGATCAGCATGGCATTGTTTTCAGCGATCCCCTGACCGATGCGGCTGTTGGACGCCGGTGGTTTATTTTGACCACCGACGATGGCGGCAAGACCTGGCAGCCCATACCACCAGCCAATCTGCCCGTTATGGAACCGAACGAAGCCGCTTTTGCCGCCAGCGGTACCAGCATCGTTGTGCAAGGCAAGCGAAACGTCTGGATCGCGTCGGGTGGCGGTGTGTTTGGCCGCGTATTTCGGTCCAAGGACCGGGGTCGAACCTGGGCAGTCAGTAATACGCCATTGCCCGCCGGCGAAGCCACGGGGCTATTCGGGATGCATTTTTTCACCGAAAAAATCGGTGTAGTCGTCGGTGGCAATTACAAACAGGAACAGCAGCCCGGCCAGAATGGCGCCATCACCCGCGATGGTGGGCAAACCTGGACGCTCCTCACCCCAACTGATCCGCCCGGACTGAAAGAAGCCGTTGCTTTACTTCCCGGCGACCGATTACTCACCGTTGGCCCATCGGGTACGAGCCTCTCGGCCGATCAGGGTCAAACCTGGCAGCGGCTCGATACGGACGGTTTTCACTCGGTAGCCTGCGCCAAGGGCACCTGTTATGCGGTGGGAGCCAAAGGGAAAGTGGCCATACAGCGGTTTAAGTAAATGAGCCCGAAAACTTTCCTGCTCGCGACTTAAAATAGCCAGCCTGCTTCCGTCGTTATTCTGCCGTGTTGAACGATTAACCCCACCCGGTTATGCCTGTGAGAGCGGCTTTATGTTTACCTGCCCTTTTGTTAAGTACGGCCCTTGCTGGCCCCCTGTTTGCCCAGACCAATACGTTGCCCTTAGGATCTGGCGTCTTTATCTGTAGCTATACGGGTGGTAAGATTGGCTCGCAGGTCGTCTGCTCCCCAACCACAGCCTCGAACGGCCATGCCGAAAAAGTAGTTGATCGAATTCTAAGACCCATCGGCCTGATTCGGAATTTCAAAGTCATTGAGTGCTCCAATACTGACAACTGTTTTGCGACGGTGCTCAAAGGCCAACGGTTTATCGTTTATGACGGTGCCTTCATGCAGCAAATTGAAGAAGAGACCGAAACGGATTGGTCGGCGATAAGCATCATGGCGCACGAAATTGGGCACCATTTGCAGGGACACACGATTGACGGTCGCGGTGGTCAGCCAATAAAAGAAATTGAAGCCGATAAGTTCTCTGGCTTTGTGCTGCACCAGCTAGGCTCTTCCCTGGATGAGGCAACCGTAGCCGTACGGGCCCTTGGCGACGAACATGCTACATCGACACACCCGGCCAAACCGGCTCGTATCGAGGCAATTCGGAAAGGGTGGCTGGAAGCGGAAGCAATGTACCCCAAGAGCAGAACAGCCATCAAAACCCCGGTAGCCATGGCCCCAAAGGCCATCACGCCAACCCATACGCCCACGGTTGCTGCACGGCCAGTTGTGGCCCCAAAGGCCCCGACTCGTAGTTCAGCCACTGTTGGTTGTGTCTCCGGCGATTGTGAAGACGGGACGGGTACCTTTGTTTACCCTACCCGCGAACGCTACGTTGGCGAATTTGAGGAAGGTGACAAGCACGGTGAAGGCGTGGAATATTATGCCGATGGCAAGCTGAAATACAAAGGTAATTTCCGCGATAACCTCCGCTCCGATTATGGAGTGTACTATTACCGAAACGGCGATAAATATGCGGGCTGGTTCCAGAAAAATATCCCTAATGGAAAAGGAACCTACTATTTTGCCGATGGCGACAAATTAGTGGCTACCTTCAAAAACGGGCAGCCGGTGCAGTAGGCAGAGCCGAATAACCAAGGGAGCTTTACACGTGTAAAGCTCCCTTGGTCAATATCAGTCAAATCAGGCGTTTTACTTAGGCAATTTTATCAGGTTATGGCTAGGCAATGGCCCGCCAAACTGCTGTAATTTCCCACCTGATATAAGCCCGCCAAGATCAATACCGGCAAAGCCAATGGCCTTGATCAGGTCACCGACTGCTTTTTTGGCATCGTTATCATCACCCGAAAAGAAGAGCACCCGTTGCCCGCCCGCTTCGTGCGGATCTGCCGCCAAGATGGCCGCATCGAGTGTATTGAAGGCTTTCACAACCCGAGCACCCGGCACCAGTTCGGATACGACCTCGCTCGATGTCCGGTCGCCAAGGTCAGCCGGCTTGAACTCCGGAAAAACAATAAAATTCGTGGCATCGATAACAATACGGCCATTCCAGGCGGGTAAACCGGCAAGCCCTTCCTCCAAATGTTGCCACGGTAATGCCAGCAGAACGATATCCGCCTGCGCGGCCTCCGTTACTGTACCCGCCCTGACACCAGCGCCAAGGGTTGTGGCCAGGTCAGTTAGCGATTCCGGTCCCCGGCTGTTACTGATCATTACGGAATAGCCAGCGTTGGCCACGTGCCTGGCAAAGCCCTGAGCAATGTTCCCCGCGCCTATAATGCCAATACTAGTTGTGTTGGTTTCGCTCATTGTTCGTGTCGTTAACGTTGATGCTATGTCGACTGGCACGTCTTTGCACCCATTGATCGTGCCTAAACGTTAAAAGGCAAGGATCGTCTTCTCGATGATGTCACAGGCTTCGTGCATTTGCTCTTCGTTGATGACGAGCGGGGGCGCAAACCGAATCTTATCGCCGTGCGTTGGCTTGGTCAGCAGGCCATTGTCTTTTAGCTTCAGGCAGATTTCCCAGGCCGTTTCCGCACCGAGATCCGGGCGCTCCTGTATCACGATGGCGTTCAATAAACCCCGGCCCCGTACTGATTTGACAAGTTCCGTTTTCTGACTCAGGTCCGTCATGCGGGCACGGAAGATTTCGCCCATAGCTGCGGCATTTTCCGTCAGGTTTTCGTCTTCTACGACCTGCAGGGCTTCCATCGTGACAACGCAGGCCAGTGGATTACCGCCATAGGTTGAGCCGTGTTCGCCGGGTTTGATGGTCAGCATGACTTCATCGGATGTCATAACGGCCGATACCGGCATGGTACCACCCGAGAGGGCTTTACCCAACACGAGCAAATCAGGTTTTACGCCTTCATGATCACAGGCGACACGTTTACCGGTTCGCCCAATACCCGTTTGCACTTCATCCGCAATAAACAGCACATTGTATTTTGTACACAAGTCCCGCACACCGCGCAGGTAGCCTTCATGCGGTACCACAACGCCCGCTTCGCCCTGAATGGGCTCAACCATAAACCCAGCGATGTTCGGATCGCTCTTTAGTGTCGCTTCCAGCGCGTCAAGGTCATCGTAGGGAATAATTATGTAACCCGGTAGCAACGGTCCGAAATCGTTGGTGCTGCTGGGATCGGTTGATGATGAAATGGCCGCCAGCGTCCGTCCCCAGAAATTTCCGGCGGCAAAGACCACCTTGGCCTGATCCTGCGGAATCCCCTTGACTTTATAAGCCCATTTCCGGGTCAGTTTGAGCGCCGTTTCGCCCCCTTCGGCACCAGAGTTCATAATCAGGGCTTTGTCGAAGCCGAAGTAGTCACAAAGGTATTTTTCGCAAAGGCCGGTTTTGTCATTATAAAAAGCCCGCGACGTTAGGGTCAGGCGCTGAGCCTGCTGCATCATGGCGTTAATAATGCGCGGATGGCAATGCCCCTGACTAACCGCGCTGTAGGCTGACAGAAAATCAAAATAACGTTTGTCATCTACGTCCCATACAAAAATGCCTTCACCCCGTGTCAGCACTGCCGGAATGGGATGATAGTTGTGGGCACCATACTTCCATTCCAGTTGCATGGCTTTATCGGCAGACGAGACGGGCGTTGTTGGTTCGTGTATCATAAGGAAAGGCGGTTAAATGAGTTTGTTGACCGGGCTGACAACTTTATGCAACTAAGTGGTCCGATATCCCGTTGGCTTCCAAAAATACAGCTTCTTAAACAGACGCCCAAAACCAGGCCCGTGCAACCCGATAAGAAAAAAAATCCCGGTTTAGCCGACAACGACTTCTACTATACCCCCGAAGGGTTTGTGGTTTTCACGGCTGCTTATCACCTCAAACGTGGCTATTGCTGTCAGAACGGATGCCGTCATTGCCCCTACGGATTCAAAAAAAAGGGACAATGACTTGCAGATTATGAATTATTTAGCCAATTTTGCGCCCTCAAACGGAAAACGAGTACGGTAATGGCCAGAGTTTGTCAAATCACAGGAAAGCGCACACGCACGGGAAACAACGTTTCTCACGCTAACAATAAAACCAAGCGTAAATTTTTCCCGAACCTGCAGAAAAAGCGGTTCTTCGTCGAATCAACCGGCGAATGGATAACCTTAAGAGTGGCTACATCGGCCATTAAGACCATCAACAAAAATGGTCTGGAAGCAACCCTTCAAAAGGCTTACGAGCGCGGTACGCTGACAGTATAGTCTTTAGCAAGATAGTTTACTCTGAGCCTCTTCCGACTGGGAGGAGGCTTTTTGTGTTTGTTTCAGGCGCCCGGCTTACCGTGCGCCATCGACTATAAACCGCCCATTACTTTACATCAGGCACCGTAAATCCATTGCCATGAAATTAGTCTTTGAAGACCTCATCGTTTTTGAAAATGAGGATTATATAGTCATCAACAAACCGCCCCACGTAGCCTCCCTCGACGAGCGAACAACCGACCGGGGCGGTCAGAGCATTCTACGTCTGGCTAAAGGGTACCACGCCGACGCGCAACTCGGCCATCGACTCGATAAAGAGACGTCGGGCGTTCTGGCCATCGCTAAAAATCCGGAGGCTTACCGCCACCTGGCCATGCAGTTTGAACACCGCGAGGTAACAAAGCGCTACCACGCCGTAACAAACGGGGTACATAACTTCGAAGGTATTTCAGTCTATCTGCCCATTTCGCCCATTAAAGATGGAACCGCTGTCCGGATTGACCGCGAACATGGAAAAGTGGCCGAAACGATCTTTAATACACTGCAGGCTTACCGGACAGCGACTCTGGTCGAGTGCATGCCTGTTACGGGCCGAATGCACCAGATTCGGGTGCACTTGATGTGCCTGAAAGCCCCCATTGTCAACGACCCGACTTACGGCGGAAAGCCCGTTTTTTTATCCGATATAAAGCGGAACTTCAACCTGAAAGAAGGTACAGAAGAGCTTCCGCTCATTCACCGGGTTGCGCTGCACGCCCACTCCCTGACCTTTGCGCTGCTGGATGGCGAAGAGCAAACGTTTGTAGCGCCTTATCCAAAAGATTTCAACGTGCTGGTGAAGCAATTGGAGAAATTCGCGTAAAACGAGTGATAAATGACTATCTCCCCGGCTCGTGTCCTCACGGGCCGTTTTTGCGTCAACCATAATGTCGCCACAATCAAGCGGTTCGTGAGGACACGGACCGAGGAAGCAATCAGCAGCTTTACCTACTTCTTCCACGCATCCAGCAACCGCCGGATAATGATTATTTCGCCAACATGGTAAGCCGTATGGTCGGCAATCAGCAGCGCTTCGCGGAGCAGATTCTGGCCATCACCATGATCGAAGGGTGCATATAGATCACGGCTGGAATCGTTCAATAGGGTGACAAAAGCAGCCCGATCTTCCCTGATTTGCGTCAACGCCTGCTGCCAGGCTCCCTCATCCGCCGGAGCCAGTTCCTTCGGCCAGTATCCCGATGGCCAGGGTGGCGATTGATGGCTGGAATCGCGGGAAAATTCGAGAATATCCCATTGGGCGATACGAATATGATCGACGAGTTGCCAGATACTATACGGCAATTTGTCGGGCTTTACGCCACGAAGTTCAGCGGGTAAATCCTGAACTGCATCGTCGAATGACTGATGCGCATTACTGCCAGTCAGTAAGGAAATCAATTGCTTACGAACGGCATCGTTTACCTCGGCGATAGATTGATTGGGTTGAGTCATCATCCAGTTTGTAGGGTCTTTTACCAACTACTCATTTTCGGATAGAGTGGTTTAATAAAAGAACACTTCCGGTTCTGGCAGTAGCTTTCTTTTCTGACAAAAGGCGACCACAATGGTTATACCGGTATGAAAGCAATCCTAATCACCCGCCCCGGCGATAGTTCCGTCCTTGAGTTACAGGAACGGCCTACTCCACTCCCTCAATCAGGACAAATTCTTGTACGCGTACGGGCAGCTGGCGTCAATCGAAGTGATCTTCATCAGCGAACGGGTGGTTACGGAACGGACCCGACGGGGCAGATTCCCGGCCTGGAAATAGCGGGTATTGTTGAGCAATGTGGACCCGACACCAGCCGCTGGCGGGTCGGCGACGCGGTATGCGCCCTGATTAGCGGAGGAGGCTATGCCGATTATGTAACGGTCGACGAGCGGCACTGTCTCCCTGTCCCCTCGAATCTGACCTTTGCGGAAGCAGCCTCTCTACCCGAAACGATCCTGACCGTCTGGTCGACGGTTTTTCGATGGGGGCATTTGTCTAGTGGCGAAAACCTGTTGGTACACGGAGGCAGCAGTGGCATTGGCGTAACCGCCATTCAGCTAGCCAAAGCGTTCGGGGCCAGGGCCTACGCCACGGCAGGAAGCGACGACAAATGCGCTTTCTGCGAACAGTTAGGCGCTTTAAAGTGCGTCAACTACAAGAAAGACGATTTTGAAAAGACACTGAATGGCATAGCTATCAATGTCGTTCTGGATATGGTTGGCGGAGACTACACATCCAAAAACCTGCGCTTGCTGGCCACGGACGGTCGGCTCATGTTTATTAATGCTATGCAGGGTGCCAACAGCCAGATTCACATTCCAACGCTGATGAAAAAGCGAATTACGATAAGCGGGAGTATGTTAAAGCCGCGCGATGCCAACTTTAAGGCCAACCTCACCGCCGATGTTGAAAAACAGGTATGGCCACTCCTGAACGATGGCCGATTCAGACCGATTATCTACAAGACCTTTCCCCTATCTGAAGCAGCCAAAGCTCAGGAGTTGATGGCCAGTAGCGAGCATATCGGCAAAATTATTTTGGAGGTTGATTGACATCATCTCCTCGGCCCGTGTCTGCACGGGCCGAGGAGATGTACCAGTAAATGACCTTACAGCTCCGTCCCTTCCTCGATGGGCTCCGGGGCAGGATGCCCGGATGAGTCGACGGCGGTTGGGCGGGGACGTCGGCGGTTGACCAGATAAAACAAAGGCGGAATGATGAGTGGCGCGAAAAACAGTGTCGTTGTCAGGCCACCGATGATAACCGTTGCTAATGGCCGCTGAACGTCGGAACCAATACCGCTCGAAATGGCAGCTGGCACAAGGCCGATGATCGCCACGACCATGATGGCCATAATGGCCCGGAATTGCTCCTGCGCCGTTTCGATGGTAATTTCCTTCAGCGACTTCGGATTATTAATGAGGTTTCTATTGAGGGCCGACACGAGTAACACGCCCGCCATAACCGAAATTCCGAAAATCGATACGAAGCCCACCCCCGCCGATACATTGAAATTATACCCCCGCAGCAGCAGCGCGCCAATGCCCCCGGCCAACGCGAACAGCAGACAGGTCAGCGTTAATAGCGTATCGCGGACGTTTCCGTACAGCATAAACAGAAATAGAAAAACCACTACGATCGTCAGCGGAATGGAGACCTCCAACTGCCCGCCAGCCCGTTCGAGGTTTTCGTACTGACCGCCGTAAATGACGCTGTAGCCTTCCGGAATTTTGACGTGCTGCCGAACCTTCTCGCTGATTTCTTTCACAAACCCGCCCTGATCGCGGCCGCGAATGTTGGTTCGAACGGTGACCATCCGCTTCCCGTTGATCCGGTAAATATTCGTTTGGCCCTGCACATACCGAATATCGGCCAGCTCACTCATGGGGATAAGCGCACCCGTTGCCGAGGGTACCTGCAGCAGTCGAACAGCCTCGATACTTCCCCGGCTTTCGGGCGTGAATCGTACCACAATATCGTAGCGCTTGGCTTCGTCGTAAATAGATCCGATGGCTTTGCCCCCAATGGCGGCTTCGATCATGTTTTCAATCTCGGCTACATTGATACCGTATCGCGCTGCCGCCGGTCGGTTAATGTTAATAGCCAATTGATCCTGCGGACCCTCCTGCTCGATGTTTACCGATACGGCACCGTTCATGCCTTTCACCAGAGCGGCAATGCTGTCCGCTTTGGCGCGCATCAGCGTCAGGTCATTGCCTACTACCGAAATCGCCAGGTCGGCCGCGCTACCCGTCACGATTTCCATTACCTGATCAATAATCGGTTGGCCTGATGAGAAAAATGCCCCCGGAAAAGCCTCCTGTAACTTGGCCTGCATAGACCGCACGATCTCTTTTTTCGAGATCGTGTCTGACCAGGTACTGTAATCTTTAAGTCCAATCAGGATTTCGGTACGATCGGTTGGAAAGGGGTCAGTACCATCATCATTACGTCCCGACTGGGTGATGACAAAACTGACTGGTTTGTAGGTGCTGATGATGTCCCGAATCTTGGGGGCAATCTTCGCATTTTCCTGAATGGTAATACCCGATGGCATAAACGCCCGCATGAAAATCGAGCCCTCATCGAGCTCGGGCAGGAATTCGGTGCCGAGCTTCAGCCCAAAGCCAATCATAATCAGCACGATTGTCATGCCAATGCCAACGACCATACCCGGTGCCCGAAACAAGGTCGATGTCAGGAGCCACTGATAGCCCCGCTCCAGGGGCGACAGCAGGAAGTTTTTGTGTTCTTTCAGGGGTTTACCATCAGGGGCCAGCACTTTACGGAACGCAAACGAAATAAGAACCGGAATCACCGTCAGGGCACAAATCAGCGAACCGATGACGGCGAACGACAAGGTCAGCGCCATTGGACTGAATAGCTTTCCTTCAACGCGCTGCATCAGCAGAATCGGCATGTAGGCCAGTATGATGATGGTTACGGAGAAAAAGATTTCTCTGGCTACCTCCCCGGCCGAGCGAGCTGTAACGTTCACAATTCCCTGGTTCCGATCAGCTGGCCCCGCAGATCGATAACGCCGTATAAGGTGTTCGGCCATCACGCTTGCCCCGTCGACAATGATACCGAAATCAATGGCTCCCAACGACAGCAGGTTGGCAGGAATCCCCACCAGTTTCATCAGAATAAAAGCAAATAACAGCGAGAAAGGGATGGTCACCGTAACGACCAGCGCGGCCCGCAGACTACCCAGAAACAGCACCAGCAGGATCGTCACAATGGAGATACCTTCGATGAGCGTATGGGCAACCGTTTCGAGGGAGTGGTCAATTAAAAAGCCACGGTCGTACAGTACCCGTAAATGAACTCCTTTGGGAAGTTCGCGGGCTTCGAGGTCAGCAATTTTCTCTTTGAGTAGTTCCAGTACCTCGCTCGGGTTTTCGCCCCGGCGGAGTAAAACAATTCCCTCGGTAGCCCCAATCACGTCCAGCTTTTCGTCGGGAATCCGGTAGCCCAGAATACCTGAAGGGGACGGTGGATTTATTTCAACGCTGGCGACATCACGCACCAGAATGGGCACACCCTCATTCGCCTTGAGCACAATGTTCTGCACATCATCGGGCGATTTGAGCGCACCCAGCCCGCGCACCGCAAAACCCTGCCCGCCCCTGGAAATGATGTTCCCTCCCGTATTCTGGTTGTTCTTCTGAACAGCCTCGATAACGTCCTGTAACGTCAAACCGAACTTACGCAGCTTTGCCGGATCCGGAATGACCTGGTACTGCTTGATCGGCCCGCCAAACGTCGTTACGTCCGCCAGTCCGGGCACCTGAAGCAACTGCGGAATAATAACCCAATCCTGCAAATCGCGCAGTTGCATGGGCGTCATGCTCGCTGGCGCTTCAATCACATAGCGGTAAATTTCGCCAACGGCCGTGGTCAACGGAGCCAGCTCCGGCGAAACACCATCGGGCAACTGGGCACTGCTGAGCCGCTCAATGATCTGCTGCCGGGCAAAATAATCGGTCACCGTTTCATCAAAGTTCAACTGCACCACCGACAAGCCAAAGATCGTCCGCGACCGGCGATCCGTTACGTGTGGTACGTTGTTCAGTACGCGCTCAATCGGGATGGTCACCTGCTGCTCAACTTCTTCGGCCGCCCGGCCATCATATTTACTGATGACAATTACGTTTGTATCCGCAATATCGGGGTAGGCTTCAATCTTAAGTAGTTTGAAACACCACAACCCCAGCCCCATGATCGCCACCGCAAGACCCACAACGATCCAGCGGTTTTTGAGGGAAAATAAAATCAGTTTCTGAATCATAATTGTAGGGAACAGCATCCTGCTGTACCAGCCGTGTCAACGGCTAATATGTATATAGATAGTAAAGCTAGCCTGACGCCTGGCACAGCAGGATGCTGTACCTTACTCAATACCCAAAACTTAATCCTTTCAATTGCAGCACATTAGCAGTGACGACCTGATCATTTTCTTTCAGTCCATTCTGCACGACCACCCGGTCGGCACGTTGCTGACCTAATTCAACAGCTCGCCGTTCAACAGCTCTTGGCCCCGTCTGGACGAAGACATAATCGCGCCCCTGCACGGTTACGATCGCATCGCGCGAGACGGTCATCAGGTTGCCTTCCGAAACACCAAATTCTGCCTGAGCAAACATGCCCGCTTTCAGTCGGCCATCGGGGTTAGCCACCGAAATACGTAGCTTGATCTGGCGGGTCGTGTTATCAACGTAGTCGTTGACATTGTCAATGACGCCCACGAACCGCTCGTTGGGGAAAGCCGTAAAATTGAGTCTACAGACCAGGCCTTTCCGGATGCTGCCAAACTGATTTTCCGGGATTTCGCACACCACCAGAATCGTATTCGGTCGTGCTTTCCGGAGGGCTTCGGGGTCGAAACCCGCCAGTTTCAGGGTTGCTTCGTCCGAAATAATGGCCGCTTCTTCGTTGGCCAACTGCGTCTGGGCCTCAATTACTTCTTTGCCCGATGCGGCCCCATGCGCCTGCAAATCCTTTACCCGTTCCAGGTTGCCGCGTTCTGTCTGTATATTGATCCGGTGCTGTAAAATAGCCGTGTAATTATCCGACAAACTTGGTTCGTCGAACAGCACCAGTCGCTCAGACGGGTTCTCGGTTGAGCGCAGAACCATAGCCGCCACATGCCCCGGAGCCGAAAAGTCGGTACGGATAGCCCCCGACCGGGCTGGCTGGGTTGTAAAGGGGCTCATCATCAGCGAATCTGGAAACGTGATGCGGGCCCCATCGGTACTGACAGTTGGGTGAGGTATGGATGTAACAACCGGTTTTGGCTTGTCTTTGCAGGCAACCGTCAGAAAAGCCAGTAGTACTAGTGAATGAAATTTCATGGTCAGTAAGCGTTAATCTGCCCGGTTACGTACAGTAGCCGGACATAGTTTTGGCGGTGGGTGTAGAGAGCCTGATAATACGCGGTTTGTGTATCAAACCAGGACGTTTGCGCCTGCAACAGGTCGATTAACGTAGTCGCTCCCCGCAGATACGCGTACCGAACCGATGCCAGTACCCGATCGGCATCGCGCCGGATACCCACATACTGTTCGATATTCCGGCGGCTTGTCGTAAACGATTGGTAAGCCGTTTGTACTTCGGCCCGTATTTGCCGTTGAACCAGCGCAGCCGCCTGGCCAGCCTGTTCCTGCAACACCCGCGACTTCTGAATTTCACCCTGATTGCGGCTGTAGACCGGCAGTTCGAGGGTTAAAAAAATACCCGCGTAGGGAACCGCATTCTGGGGGTTCCAGATGAAACCAGCTTCATTGCGCGGTTTGGCCAGCACCTGCTGTAAGGCTACGTTACGCCGTGCCGATTCCAGGTTAGCTTCTGCAGCGCGAACATCGGTGCGGGTTGTAGACGCCAGTTGCATCAGACTATCGGCGCTGGCATTAACCGACGGATACAAACTCAGCGGATTGGTAAAGGCGGGATTGATGATCGAGTCGTTGAGCGCCACATTGATACTGTCAGCCGTGCCAATCACCAGGCGCAGATCATTCAACTTGTTTCGAAGATCCTGTTGAGCGGTACGGGTCTGAATGTCATACTGATCCGAGATCAACTGGGTTCTGGTCAGATCCGTACTACTGATAACCAAATCCTTAAGGCGAACCCTGTTTAACTGTACCAGTGTATCGACATTGGCTTTGGCCCGTTGCAACAAGGCCAGTTGAATGCGTGCATACCAGGCATCCAGGTAACGGCTGGCCGCATCGAACAGCAACCCTCGCTCCGTTTCGGCCACCGACCGGACGGCCAGGTTGGTGTTGGCTTCGGCAAAGCGGTTGCGATACGTGCGCTTGTTGTGAATATCAAATTCCTTCGTGGCCTGTAGCCAGAACTGACGTCGCTGACGGTTCAGTACGCCTGCGCCCTCCATTCCTGGTGCCACAGCTCCTGGCACTTGTTGAAGCTGGAACAAAGTCTGGTTATTCAGAACAGGATTTGGCCGTAAGTTAGCCGTAATCTGGTCAGCCTGGGCGGCAGTGATATTCAGCCGCTCAACACGGAGGGCCGGACTATTCTCACGCACTTGCTGAAGTGTTTGCCGCAAGGTCAGTGTCGTCTGAGCAGAGGCCGTTATAACCGTACAGACGCACAGCAGATATAAGATGGTTTTCTGAAAAATCATTCGAAGAGCGGAGCCCGGGACTAATCTATGGTATCAGTGCTAAAACCGCAAAATTGCCGTTAAACAGTCCAAAATTATAATTAAAAAATAGTTAAATATACTTAAGGAAGGTTAAGTAACCGGTTATCCCTCGCCTGTGAATTATATATTGGTGGTAGAACCTAGTGGCAGGTCGTTACACAAAAGTCCCAACGCCTGTATCTTAGTGCCCGAATAAACCGCTTTTGCGTAAGCCAACTTATTCTAACCAGCAACCAATGAAGAAAATACCCATACTTATTGACTGCGATCCCGGACACGACGATGCGGTCATGCTGATGCTCGCATTTGGCAGCGGCTTGTTTGATATCAAAGCCATCACTACATCGGCGGGCAACCAGACGCAGGAGAAAACGCTGAAAAATGCGATGAAAATCACCACGCTGATCGGGGCAGATATTCCTATCTATAAAGGCAGTGAGAAACCCCTCTTCCGGGAGCTTATCATTGCTGATTATGTACACGGAGAAATGGGACTGGACGGTCCGATTTTGCCAGAGCCCGTCTTAAAAACTGAACCCATGTCGGCCATCGAAGCGATGGCGGCTATTCTGTCGGAGAGCTCGGAAAAAATAACCATCGTACCAACAGGACCCTTGACAAACATTGCGGCATTTCTGCTGGCGTATCCGCACCTGAAACCGAAAATCGAACGCATTTCGCTAATGGGTGGTGGCGCTTTTCGGGGCAACATCACTCCTACCGCCGAATTCAATATTTACGTTGACCCCGAAGCGGCAGCCATTGTGTTCAGGTCGGGGGTGCCCATAATCATGTGCGGTCTGGACGTTACCCACAAGGCGCTGGTCTTCCAGGATGACATCGAGCGGTTCAGGACAATCGGGAATAAGTCGGGGCAGGTCATTGCCGAATTGATGGACTTTTTCTCGATCTATTACCGGCGCGAACGGCCTGAGCTGAACGGTGGCGCAGCGCTTCATGACCCATGCTCCATCGCCTGGCTGATCGATCCATCTATGTTCACGTCGAAGCCGTGTTATGTCGATGTTGAAGTGAATGGTACCTTAACGGCGGGCACAACCGTCGTTGATTTCTTTGATGTTCTGAAGAAGACGCCGACGGTAGAGTTTGTCTACGACATCGACCGCCCAAAATATATTCAGTTGATTTACGAAGCGGTGAAGGGATTGCCTTAAGTAAGGAGGCCAGTTAGAAAGTTCATCAGTCGATCTTAATTCTAAAATACCCTAAGGGGCTGTTAAATCCTGCTACAAAAACCCCTAAATCCCCTGAAGAGGACTTTGCTCTCACTTAGACAAAGTCCCCTTCAGGAGATTTAGGGGTAAAGTCGACAGAAAAAATTAGCTTTAAAACAAATCAGAAACTAACCCTCGTTAAAAAATCAAAACCAGGGGCGCCTTACTTTAAAGGACCGCTTGAGGCCGCTGATGAGCAGGAATGCCCCGACAATACCGAAGATAATAGCGAGTATAGTAATGTGTAAAATAGCAAATAAGACGGCAACCAGAATGACAAGTACGGATGCTTTCAACTTCCAGCTGATGCGTTGCCACCAGTTGAGTTCTGGTCGAAGTTTCATACCCAGACTCTGACGGATCTGATTCCCTAGTTTAAGTTTCTTCTTGGGTTTGGGTCCCGGTTGATGATCCACAGCTTCGGTGGCTGGACTCGTTAACCGGGAATGTATTTGGTGCATTCGACGCTCAATGCGCATATCCCGTGTTTGCGTAGGCTGACTAGCCCGACTGGCAACAGCGGGCGTAGCGGATGGCGGAACAATAGCCACTGGAAGAACGTCCTGCTCGACCAAACCGGTTTCCGATTCGTCTGCCTGTGCCACGGGCTGCCCGATCGGAGTTCTGGCAGCCGCGGGATGAGAAGTAGGCTGGAAGTAAGCTACGGGACGATGGCAGGACGAAAAGAAAAGGCAGCACGCGGCAGCGAACAGGGCAATGATGTTCTTCATCAGGTTTCAATTTGGACAAACGTAATCCGCAAAAGCTAAAGTCCTCTCTACAACGAATCAGGCAGGTTGGTTAATATGATGTCCGTAAAAAAGCCATCATTTCGGCCACCTTCCACCCGGTACGGCCCAGCTCAATAGCCGTCAACTACGACGCTGTGAACTGCGGTTGGTAACAATACCTGCGCATTGCGGATGAATTAGTCCGCTAGGTCTGCCTACCTTTGCGGCTATGATTCCCGACAATGATCCCCGGCCCTGGCAGGTCGAACAATCTGAATACATCCATCAATTACCGTGGTTCACGGTTCGGAAAGAAGCTATCCGGATGGAAAATGGTGGCACCATTCCTAATTACTTTATTTTCGAATACCCGGACTGGGTCAATGTGGTAGCGGTTACGACCACGAATCAACTGGTTTTAATCCGGCAGTATCGGCATGGTATCTCGGGTGTTCATTACGAGCTGTGCGCCGGTGTCGTTGACCCCGGCGAGGACCCGCTTGTGGCGGCTCAGCGCGAATTACTGGAAGAAACCGGTTTTGGTGGAGGCCACTGGGAACCACTGATGACCCTTTCGGCGAACCCAGGCACGCACTCTAACCTGACGCACGCCTTTCTGGCCACGGGTGTTGAGTTGAAACAGGCTCAACACCTCGAATCGACGGAGGAGATTACCGTCCATCTGGTATCGTTGGATCGAGCAATGGAGATCATTAATACTGGCGAAATGATGCAGTCATTGCATCTGGCTCCCCTCCTGAAATATTGCCTGAATCGGGATTCCGATGCTTCGTCTGACCGGCCCTGATTTCTATTATATACGCCTGCAATGATTCGTGGCATTGGGCCGACTAGTATCTTTGCACTGCATAGACCTCACTAATCTATCTTTTATAAAATCAGGGAAATCGAAAAAATCCCATAAATCCCGGTTCAGAAGTGATTATCCCTCTTGCCCACCGCGCCGACCAAACGCAGGAATATTATTTTTCAGTAAAATTAGCCGAAGTCCGTCGCCTTCAGGCGGCTGGTCACGACGTGATCAATCTGGGAATTGGCAACCCGGACCTGATGCCGTCACCAAATACGATTGATGCCCTTATTCAGTCTGCGCAACAGCCAACGGCCCATGGGTATCAGCCTTACAAGGGCACTCCGGCGTTTCGGCAGGCTATCGCTGCCTTTTATGGTCATACATACGGCGTTACGCTCGACCCGGATACGGAGATTCTGCCCCTCATTGGCTCTAAAGAAGGCATTACACACATTTCGCTCACCTTTTTGAACGATGGTGACGGGGTGCTGGTGCCTGAACTTGGCTACCCGGCCTACCGGGCGGTAAGTACAATGGTTGGTGGAGCTGTGCGGGAATATCCACTCATGGAAACGAACGGATGGCAACCTGACTGGGACATTCTGGAAGCCATCATCGCGAATACCGATCCGTTGCATCCGGTCAAAATTATGTGGATGAACTACCCGCACATGCCAACCGGCGCACCCGCAACCCGCGCCCTGTTCGAGCGGGCCGTTCGCTTTGCGCACGACCATAAATTACTGCTTTGCCACGATAACCCATACAGTCTGATCTTGAACAAGAAGCCGCCAATCAGTCTGCTGTCTATCGACGGTGCCAAGGAGGTAGCCGTTGAACTCAACTCGTTGAGTAAGTCGCACAACATGGCGGGCTGGCGCATAGGCTGGATGGCGGGGGCCAAGCCTTACGTAGATTCGGTATTGTCGATAAAAAGTAACGTTGACTCCGGGCAATTTAAACCGTTGCTGGACGCAGCTACTGAAGCCCTGGCCAACTCCGATGACTGGCACCGGGAACGCAACGCGGTTTATCAGGGTCGGTTAGATGCCATCCATGCGTTGCTGGATGCGCTGGACTGTAGCTATTCCACCGATCAGGAGGGATTATTCATCTGGGCCAAACTGCCTGATTCGGTGCCTTCTGCCGAAGCATTGGTCGATGATCTGCTTCTAACGAAACATGTGTTTATTGCTCCCGGCTTTATCTTCGGCCCGAAAGGAAACCGTTACGTACGCGTGTCGTTATGTCTGCCTAAAGAGCGTATTGAGGAAGCAACAGCCCGGCTGAAGGCCGTGGCGTAACCCATCAAAAAAATCATAAAATACGCCGGGTTGCCGGTGCAATTCAGATGGTTGTCAGCATTATAGGAATAGGCTTGCTAGGTGGTTCATTTGCCTTGGCCGTTCGCGAGAAATACCCAAAAATGCGCTTCATTGGCGTCGATACATCCGTCGTCAATGGACAGCTGGCGTTAGCAAAAGGTATTGTCGACGAAGTGCTGCCACTCGAAGAAGCCGTTGCCCAAAGTACACTCGTGGTTCTGGCAACACCCGTCAATATCATTATCGAGCTGTTGCCTACGGTTCTTGACCACCTGCCGGCAGGGGCAACCGTAGTAGATCTCGGCTCTACCAAGGGCCTGATTTGCGAAGTGGCCGATGCGCATCCGAAACGAGCCCAGTTTGTGGCTGCTCACCCCATGGCGGGCACCGAAAACTCCGGGCCGGGGGCAGCCTTTAAAGAATTATTGTTGGGGAAAAACCTCATTATCTGCGACCGGACAAAAAGTCACCCGGATAGCCTGACGCTAACCGAAAGCCTGTTTCGGGATGCGGGCATGCGGTTATTTTATATGAATCCGCAGGAACACGATCTGCATCTGGCTTACGTATCGCACCTGAGCCACATTAGTGCCTTTGCCCTCGGCCTGACCGTTCTGGAGAAGGAAAAAGATGAGCAGGCCATTTTCGACATGGCCAGTACCGGCTTCAGTTCGACTGTGCGTCTGGCAAAAAGCTCACCGGCCATGTGGGCTCCTATCTTCGATCAGAACCGGTCGAATGTCTCGGATGCGCTGGCGGCTTATATTGAGTTCTTACAGCAGTTCAAGCAGGTCATTGATGATCAGGATGTACGCACATCCCTCGATTTCATGCAGCGGGCCAACGTTATCCGGCGGGTATTGGACGGCATTGAGAAGCGGTAAAATTAAAAACTTCAGAAGGTAACTTATACAAAAAGGTTTTCTGTTGGTTTATGCATAGGATACACCCCCTATCCAGGGTAGTGTACAACGGGTAAACAAGCAGAAATACCATGCAAGCAACAGACCAACAGCCAGCCGCTCAAGCTGGTACAATTACGATTGGTGGCGACTTGACCGTCAATCGACTGGCATACGGTGCCATGCGCATCACGGGTGAAGGCATCTGGGGGCCGCCCAAAGATCATGACGAGTGCATTCGCGTATTGAAACGCTCCCTTGAGTTGGGCATTAACTTCATTGACACGGCTGATAGTTATGGGCCCTATATTTCTGAAGAACTGATTGCCGAAGCCCTTCATCCTTATCCGGATGGCCTGGTTATTGGTACCAAAGGCGGGTTACTCCGCACGGGACCCAACCAATGGCCGGTCGACGGCAGTCGCAAACACCTCGAAGAAGCGCTAAACGGTAGCCTCAAGCGCCTGAAACTGGAGCATATCGACTTGTATCAGCTTCATCGGTTCGATCCGAAAGTTCCCTCAGAAGAATTCCTCGGCTTTTTGCAGGAAGCCCAGCAGCAAGGCAAAATCCGGCACATTGGCCTATCGGAAGTAGGCATCGAACAGATTGAAGAAGCGAAACAATACTTCGATGTCGTTTCGGTGCAGAACATGTACAACTTTGGTGAGCAGCGCTGGAATGACGTACTGAAATACTGCGAGCAGAACAACATCGCGTTCATTCCCTGGTTTCCGCTCAATGCCGGCAATGTTGCCGCTGAAAATGCAATTAAAAAAGTAGCTCAACGCCATAGTGCGACTGATTACCAGATTGCGCTGGCGTGGCTATTGGCGGCATCACCCGTTATGCTTCCCATTGCCGGAACATCGTCGGTAAAGCACCTGGAAGAAAACGTAAAGGCGGCCACGATCAAACTGACGGAAGAAGATTTGCAGGATATGCCGTTGCCTAAGTAAGAATTGATAGAGTTTACGGTAGCTGGTTTATGCTAAAGCGTATCAGCCCACTACCGTAAACTCAAATCTCTTTACCACTATGTCAGCTCAACCGAAACAGGACCCACAACAATTGCTGGCCAGAACGCTACAACGGCTACAGCAAAACGCCGAACACATCAGCCCGGTTAATGAGTTAATAAACGAGTGGAGCGACATCCTTGGTGAAGGCAGTCTCACCCTCGAAAACGTGGCCGATGAACTGTTTTCCCTCAAACAGGCCATACACGAAGGTAAACCTGCCAGGATCTCGGACTCGTTGCACACCCTGAGTAAACTTACCAAACAGGCAGCCAGTGAGTCATCGGATATAGGTTTGATTGGCCAACTTCATCAACTAGCACACCTGCTCGATACTTTATCCGAACGGACAAAAGGAGACCGTGTGGTGTAACCTAAATAGATCGATTTGCAGTATCGTTGCCCAGGCGTTACCGTTCACTAACCAGATCAGTGAATAGACGCAAAAAATATTGTTTAGAGTGTTTCTAAACTAAGGAATGCATTGTATCTTTGTTTATTCATTTTTGACAATGGTGGGCAAAGAAGTAGCTGCGACGTATCAGGAAGTATTTCGAACCGATAGAGGAGTAGTCTATCAGTGTGATACGACCAATCGGTTGATTCTGGAGTTTTGGGATACGCATACGCCCCTATCGGCACGCGATTTTGCTCAGTTTCGGCGTATGGTCGAAACGGTCGACATTCAACAGATGGCCTTGAGTACCGCTGCCGCTGATGATGTTGAAATTCTGACACCTCCTCGTTCTGAGCGATGTTATGTCTTGACGCTCTGCGAAATTGTGCACTTACGCGAGCTTCTGAACGGCGCTAAACTCATGCTGGAACTAAACGCTATGCTTCGCGAATGTGGTTGCACAACAGCGAGCTAACCCTAAATAGACTTTATCTAAATTTCTTATAAAACAGGCGGGTGCATAACAACACCCGTTTTTTTTATGTTGTTTTGTTTCATAAACGTCTCACCGAAATTAGTCACTAGTATGAAAGACTTAGCAAGATTACGCAGCTCCGTTAAGGAAAGCGTTGAACTAGCCCTGAATCAACAGATACAAATGGAAATGGTATCGTCGTCGAAATACCTGGCGATGGCGGGCTGGTGTGATCGGAACGGGCTTGATCATAGCGCGGGATTTTTCTACAACCAGTCGGAAGAAGAGCGTAAACACGCGATGAAGCTGTTCCATTACCTATGCGACCAGGGCGCTACCGCTTATTCGCCCGAAGTACCAGCCGTAGGCCAGGAGTTCGATTCGTTGCGTTCGGTGTTCGAAGGCGCTCTTGATCAGGAGATTGCCGTCACCGATTCGATCAACCGGATCATCAGCATTTGCCGCCGTGAAAGCGATTACGCTACGGAAGAGCTTCTGAAATGGTTCGTGAAAGAGCAGATGGAAGAAGAATATATTGCTCGTCGCTGCCTCGAACTAATCGACCAGATTCCAGCCGACCAAATCTACTACCTGGATAAAAAACTCGCCAGCGTTACATACGACGGCAATCCATTCGAATAAACGCTTTAGTTTGTCTAACACAGAAAGACACCTGTAAAGGGTGTCTTTCTGTGTTTATAGGATGTAGCCAGTAATTAATTCAATACCTCGCACTGCAACCCGGCAGCAGTCAAAAGTCGGATTACATCGGTTTCAGTGAGCGATTCGGTTTCGATGCGTAGTATGCATTGGGTCGTGCCTTCTCCGTCGTCGAGATCAATACGCCACCGACAAATTCCTTTCAGCAAACATAATCGACAGACAGCCCGGTGAATTCGCTCATCGGTGTTAATATCGGTTCGAAACACAAGAACATTTGCCATGGCAAGTCAGGCTTAGTTCTGAGCATTGCGCAGTACCTCAATCCAGTGCAGGCGTGCCACTGCACGACTCAGCATCTTCCGCAGTTCAATGAGTTCATGCAGCCGGAAACTGAATCGGAGGAAACGGGACGGCGTACTCAGATGAATCCGTTCTTCGTACGGATGTGCCTCGAAGTAGGCGGAGGTATCGATACTCCGCACGTTCCATTCGAGCGCCAGAAAGTCATCATAGCAGAGCCATTGCGTGATATTGTTAAACTCTAGCGCAATGTTATACAGGCTTTGCGACGGTGTAGCCGTTGGGCCTGTCTCACTGACGGTTGAGTCGTCATGTAGTGTAATGCGACCATTGACAGAATCAGATAAAAGGAGGCACTGGCAATTCTTACACATAGATCTTAGGTGATTTAAATAACTGATAGCTACTTAGTTTTATAGTCAATCTCGATTTCCAGGCCCATCGCAGCGTCGTATACCCTACGTGATCTGATTCATTTAGTTTGTGCACCAAGTCCGTGTAACCCGTTGTCGTATACGCAGCATCCTGCCGAACTGGTTTGTACCACAAACGTAAAGTCTATTTAGAATTTGTCCAAACAATCAGAAAAATAATTTGGACAAATTCTAAATAATTATAATTTTGTCAAATAGACCTTTGCCATCTAAAGTACTCTCGTTATACGTCAGCCGTTATTTATACTAGCTTTTCTGTTAGCCATTAGTCCCCTCTGCGCACAAACGGCTCCAAAGTCAGAAGATATAGCAGCCATAAAAGGTCAATGCGGGTGCCACGATATCACTTTCCTGTATGCCGAAACATTCTCACCCGATAAGACATATACCTTTAAAGACCGCTACACCGCAAAAGGCACAGAACTTGTTTTTGTGGATGAAGAAGCGGGCCCGACAAACAGGCCAACTAAGCTTGTTATTCAGCATTTATTGGTAGTGAATGACACTATGGTCATTAAGCACTGGCGTGAAGACTGGGCGTTTCAGAACACGAGCCTCCTCAAGTTCGACCGGAATGCTTCCTGGAAACGCGTAAAACTGACTCCTGCTCAGGTAAGAGGCCAGTGGACTCAGAAAGTGTTTGAAGTAGATGACAGCCCCCGCTACGAAGGGTCGGCAACCTGGATTCATGCCGATGGGCGCACCTATTGGGAAAGTACCGTCGATGCACCCCTACCCCGGCGCGAATACACCAAACGTACCGATTACAATGTAATGCGCCGAACGAATCACCACGAAATCCGGACGGACGGCTACGTTCACGAGCAGGACAATGATAAGATTATCCGATCGGAAGCAGGCGATCAGTTGCTGGCTTCGGAAAAGGGACTGAACACCTATCGGCGCACAGACGACGCTAAATGCAAAGCCGCCAAAGACTTCTGGACCAGGCACCGGGCGTATTGGGCCGACGTTCGGTCGGTTTGGGAGGAAGTATTGGCCAAACGGGAAGTGGTAGCCATAAGAGGTCAGGTAAAGGGCCAGACGCTGGGGTATGAACTCGACGAATTGGCTATCACGACGCAAAAAACGACATACAACTCGGCATCGAGTCGACAGTTGATTCAGCAAGCAATCGAAAAATACTTGAAGTAAACGCTCAACAAGCGCACAGACGGGGCCTTGGTTCAGAACCAGTTACCCGCCGGTGTATTCAGTCGTCGTAGTACGATATGGCTTTTATTGGTACCCTGATACGGTCCTCCCGGTGTCTATGGGTGGCCACCAGTTTGGACGTTCATCACAACGTATTGATCGCCGGGGTACCAGTCGGTGGGGTGTTTTTATACCGATGCCACTACGTTCGACATTGCCGCTGTGCTGACCGAAAGACGAACGCTATCAGCTCATCCTACGCTATGCGACATTGCCGCTGTTGCCCTGCCATCGAGAAGTTTTGGGCAGCCGATGTCCCTATTCTCTGGCGGCCATGACACGAAGCACCCAGCGGCTGGTTCTGGTAGAGCGCTAAAGGCCCGGTCCGTTAAAAGAACGTTGGCGTATTCTGGCCCAAATAACGTTTAAAATGAATGCGGTGAAATAGTCTGACTATCCTCAGATGTAGTGTCTGCCTTGATAGGCCCCCAACCCGAATCATCGGGGATAACTGCGCGGACGGTATCACAGTTTTCGAGCCGTTGCTGAAGATCCTTTATTTTTCCCTCTTTCTGACTCAGATTTCGTTGGAAATCAATAGTGGCATCTGCCAGACGCTGGTTTCGCTGCGATGCTACCATAACTAATGCCGCGATGCCTAACAGTAGTACAACAACTACTGCCAGGAGCGAATAAACTACTCCTCGGCTTACAGCAGGCATGACACGGTGGGAAAAGATACAAATTAACGAAAAGCAGTAACCATAAAAAAACCTGCCAACCGTTGGGTAGCAGGTTTTTTAACTCGATTAGTTACTTAATCAGCGGGCAGCGCCGTAATCCTGCCCGGCACTTTCCGGAAAGTTCTTCATGATACTGGTGATCGTTTCGCGGAAAGCCTGATCACGATCTCGCTCTTTGTTGCGGTTGTTCAGTTGTCCCGTGGCCCAACCCTGCCAGATGATATCGTTGGTACGAGCATCGGACACGTTCACAACAACGCGGTTTTCTTCGTACTGACGCGAGTAAACGTTGTTGCCCATGCCACCATACCACCATGAATACGGCGAGTACATGTTGTTGGATTGAATTTGCTGCTTGTCCTTCGAATCCATAAAGAACCGAACAACTAAGTCGGCTTCACCCTGGGTTACTGGTTTGTAACCCCGAGCCTTGAGCGATTGATCGAGGGCATCAGCAATCCGGCGTTGGTTCAGGTTACTGCCTACGATAGGGTCAGCGTTACGTTGGCGGTCAGCTTCGATACGATAAGTGGCAAACTGCCGAACGTTTACTTTAGGGTCGTAGTCGTATTTGACCGTAATGGCCGGAGCGCAGGACGCCAGCGTGCCGGCGACTAACAAACTGGTGATTATGCGGTTAATTTTCATTTTTTTGAATCGTTAGATGGTATCAAACCGATTAGTAAACGTTGAAAAAAAGCGGTTCGTATATCCTATCAAAATAACTAAAAACAACCTCTATTCGTTCGAATCCACAGGACCATTTACTAAATCAGTGCAGCACACAATCTGTTGATAACTAACAAGTTAAGATGAGTTAAGTAATTTTAACAGACAGTTAATCCGTAATAAACGAAGCCACCATCCGTTAGGACAGTGGCTTCGTTTATTATTCAGTAATCAGACAGGATTAGGCGCTGGCCAACGCTTCGGCACCACCCACAATTTCGAGGATCTCGGTTGTGATGGCTGCCTGACGCGTCCGGTTGTACACCAGGCGCAGTTCTTTTAAGAGTTCACCCGCGTTTTCAGTTGCTTTGTCCATAGCTGTCATCCGGGCACCATGCTCCGATGCGTTAGAGTCCAGAACGGCTTTGTACAACTGAATTTTAATCGTTTTAGGAATCAGCTCCGTAATAATTTCTACTTCGGAAGGCTCAAAAATGTAGTTGACCGCAGCGGCTGGTGTGCCTGAGGCTCCCGGCGTTTCAGCGGAAACGATAGGCAGCATTTGCTCCGTTCGCACAATCTGCATGGCGGCATTCTTGAACTCGTTGTAGATGACTTCAACAACATCGTAACGACCGTTGGCAAAGCCTTCCATCGCTTCTTCCGCGGCCGTCCGAACGGTAGCAAAGCTCAGCGAGGAAAAAGCATCGACATGTGCCGTATTGACTTTAAAGCCCCGGCGTTGGAACGCTTCAGCGCCCTTCTTGCCAATGGCCATAATCTCTACATTACCTGAACGAGCCTGAGCCGAATATTTCTCATCCATGACAGTCAACGCGCCTTTCACCACGTTTGTGTTGAAGGCACCGCACAAACCACGATCTGAGGTCACCACAATCAACAGAACGCGCTCAATAGGACGAGCCTGTTTGTATGGGTTCTCCGATGCGGTTTCTGCTCCGGCTGAAACCGTTCCGAGCATCTGGCTCAGTTTCTGAGCGTAAGGTCGTAATTGCGTAATGTTATCCTGCGCACGACGCAGCTTGGCAGCCGCCACCATCTTCATGGCTTTGGTAATTTGCTGAGTCGAGTTAATGGACGAAATCCGAGCGCGTACTTCTTTTAGTGATGCCATGTGTGGTATTCGGCTTACGGTTTACGATTTATGATTAGCTAACCATAAACCGTAAACTCAAAACCATATTAATAATTTGCCGACAGATCAGCCGCTACTTTCTTCAACGCAGCCGTCGCTTCGTCGGTCAATTTCCCAGCCCGCAAATCGTTCAGGACATTGGGGTATTGCGCACTCAAGATCATACCGAACTCGCTCTCGAACTGCTTCACTTTATTAACGGGCACTCTGTCGAGCAGACCGTTGGTCGATGCGTAGATAATGGCTACCTGCTGCTCAACGGGTACTGGTGAGTACTGAGGCTGTTTCAGCATCTCCTGGTTCCGGCGACCCCGTTCGATGGTCAGTTTGGTCGACGCATCAAGGTCAGAACCGAATTTCGCAAATGCTTCCAGCTCGCGGAACTGCGCCTGATCGAGTTTCAGCGTACCGGCTACTTTCTTCATCGACTTGATCTGGGCATTACCCCCTACCCGCGATACCGAAATACCTACGTTGATGGCCGGACGGATACCAGAGTTGAACAAGTTCGACTCCAGGAAGATCTGACCATCCGTAATAGAAATTACGTTTGTTGGAATATAAGCCGATACGTCACCAGCCTGCGTTTCAATAATTGGCAGCGCGGTCAATGAACCACCACCTTTTACCCGGTCTTTCAGACTTGGGGGCAGGTCGTTCATGGTTTTGGCGATATCGTCATTGGAGTTAACCTTGGCAGCCCGCTCTAGCAAACGGCTGTGCAGGTAGAATACGTCTCCTGGATACGCTTCCCGTCCTGGTGGGCGACGCAGCAGCAGAGACACTTCGCGATAAGCAACCGCCTGTTTCGACAGATCGTCATAGACCACCAGCGCCGGACGGCCCGTATCGCGGAAGAACTCGCCGATAGCGGCACCCGTAAACGGTGCGAAGAACTGCATCGGCGATGGATCCGATGCGTTGGCCGAAACGATTACGGTGTAATCCATGGCTCCAGCCCGACGCAGTGTTTGTTCGACTTGCTTCACGGTCGATGCTTTCTGACCGCAGGCAACGTAGATACAGAACACAGGCTGTCCTTTGTCGTAGAATTCTTTCTGGTTAATGATGGTGTCGATAGCCACCGCCGTTTTACCGGTCTGGCGGTCACCAATGATTAATTCCCGCTGACCACGACCGATGGGAATCATAGCGTCGATAGCCTTGATGCCTGTCTGTAGCGGTTCGGTCACTGGCTGGCGGAAAATTACGCCCGGTGCTTTACGCTCCAGTGGCATTTGATACAATTCACCCTGAATAGGACCCAGCCCATCAATCGGCAAGCCGAGGGTGTTTACCACGCGGCCCAGAATACCATCGCCAACGTTTACGTAGGCAATCTGATCTGTACGCTTAACGGTATCACCTTCCTTGATTTCTGAGTAATCGCCGAGCAAAACTGCTCCGACGTTATCTTCTTCCAGGTTCAGAGCCATTGCCTGAAGTCCATTGTCGAAAGACAGCAATTCGCCGGCCTGCACTTTCGAGAGGCCGTAGATACGCGCTACGCCGTCACCGATTTGCAGCACCGTACCGACTTCTTCGAGTTCAGCCTCGGTTTGTGTTCCGGCCAGTTGCTGGCGAAGGATGGCTGATATCTCGTCGGGTCTTACGGATTCCATATGTGTATAATGAGAATTTGATGTTGTTTTTTCGGCCGCAAAGGTATGATTAAAAACTGATAAAAACGAGATAAAATACAGAAACAACTGCTGAATGTTAGACTTTTCCGATAACCCGTCAACTTAAATTCAACCATTGGCCAAAGCCAGTCAACCGTTCATCCGATTTAACAGTATTTAAAGTAGCCAAATCGATCATCTGCCAATCTTTTCTACTACTTTTATTTGTGTACTCCTTTTCAGAACGCAGTCTTTTGACCAGGTTACCTGCATACTCTTTTTCATTAAACCGAACCCTATCTAAACTTTTATCCTACTTATTCACGTTTAAATAGGGTATTACGTTTCCTTCATATTATACCCCCGTTTCGTTTTCGCATGAAGTTCAACAAATGGATGCTGGCCAGTATGGCGTCAGCCGTTTTTGTCGCCGGTAGCGCGACTGCCCAAGTAAAGAAACCAACCGCAAAGAAGGCTACACCTGCTAAGTCAGCTACGGCCGCCAAACCAGCCACAGCGGCATCGGCACTGGCCTCTACGAAAGACTCTGTCAGTTATAGTATTGGGTTGTTTATGGCGCAGAGCCTGAAGCAACAGGGAATAAATGACCTTAATAACGCCTTACTCGTTCGTGGTCTGGAAGATGCGTTGAGCGGTCAGTCAGTAAAGCTGACTCAGGAGCAGGCAATGCAGGTGATGAATGGATTTCAGCAGAAACAAATGGCTGTTCGGAATGCGGAAGGCATGAAGGCATCAGCTGAAAACAAAAAAATCGGAACCGCTTTTCTAACAGAGAACAAAGCGAAGGCTGGGGTAGTTACTACCGCCAGTGGTTTGCAATACTCGGTTGAAAAAGAAGGAACCGGTGCTAAACCGACAGCTACGGATCGGGTAAAAGTACACTATACCGGCCGTTTACTCGATGGTAAAGTATTCGACAGTTCAGTGGAGCGCGGTACGCCCGCCGAGTTTGGCGTAAATGAAGTGATTAAAGGATGGACAGAGGCCTTACAATTGATGCCTGTTGGCTCAAAATGGAAACTGTACATTCCCTCAGAGTTAGCGTACGGAGACCGCGGTGCCGGAGCCGATATAAAACCCGGTTCAACATTAGTCTTCGACGTGGAGTTGCTTGATATTGTTAAACAATGAGTGAATGACTGAGTGATAGAATGAGTGAATAGCTGGCGCGCGAATATGTGGTCGGAGAGTATTCACTCATTCTATCACTCAGTTATTCCCAATTAACCTGGGTAGTATAGATGAAAAAGTATCTGGTAACCCTAGTACCCGTGCTGATGCTGAGCTTTCAGCCGGATTCACCATCGAATGGAGCGCCCGGCGTGGATGCGGCCGGTAATTCCGTTAACGCAACGCATGGTAGTGCGCTATCGTCGCCAACTTCGACAACAGCCGCTGGTGATCTCCAGCCCACAATCTCGCAGGAGAAAGTGGAGACGCTCGTGGCGAAGTTGCTGACCACCTATCACTACCGCAAAGTACGGCTCAACGACTCACTGTCGTCGGTCGTTTGGGATAATTACCTGAAAGAAGTAGATGGCAATAAAGCCTATCTGTTAGCGTCGGATGTAGCGTCGTTTGAGAAATACCGCTATCAGATCGACGATGCGCTCGTTAATGGCGATCTGACAGCGGCTTACGATCTGTTCAACGTCTATCGGAAACGGTATCAGGAACGCAGCGCTTTCATCAAGGAGCAAATCAAAAAGCCGTTTACGTTCACAGCCGACGAGAGCTTCAACACAGACCGGGAAAAAGCCGCCTGGCCTAAAACGGTAGAAGAGCAAAATGAGCTGTGGACCAAAATCCTGAAAAATCAGGAGTTGGAACTACGCCTTGGCAATCGGAAAGATAGTGCGGTGGTGGCTTTGATGAACCAACGGTACACGAATCTTGATAAAGCCATCAATCGGGTGAAGAGTGCGGATGTCTTTCAAATGTACATGAACTCGTTTGCCGAAGCCCTCGATCCGCACACGAACTACTTATCGCCGACCAACGCCGATCGTTTCAATCAGGAAATGAGCCAGTCGCTGGAAGGCATCGGAGCCATGCTTCGCGAAGACGGCGATTACATTCGTATTACGGATGTGTTGCCCGGCGGCCCGGCCTTCAAAAGTAAATTGCTCAATAAAGAAGACAAGATCGCGGGAGTAGCTCAGGGCGATAATGGCCCCATGGTGAATACCATGAACTGGCAGGTCGACGAAGTGGTCAAATTGATCAAAGGTCCCAAAGGAACGGTTGTTCGTCTGCAGGTTCTGTCGCCCAACGCGATCGCCGGAGCACCACCGAAAGAAATCCGACTGGTGCGCGAGAAAATCAAACTGGAAGAGCAACGGGCGAAGAAAGAAGTGATTGAGGTGACTGATAATGGCAAGCCGTTTAAGATTGGCGTCATCAATATCCCCATGTTCTACCGTGATTTTGAAGGTGCCCGTAAACGGGAAGAAGGCTTCAGCAGCACGACGAGCGACGTGAAGAAGTTTGTCGAAGAGCTGAAAGGCGAGAAAGTGGATGGTATTGTGATTGACCTTCGCGACAACGGTGGTGGGTCGCTGACCGAAGCTATTGACCTGACCGGCATATTTATTCCGAAAGGACCCGTTGTGCAGGTAAAAGAATCAACCGGCGAGACTGAAGTGTATTCCGATAAAGATGGCGGTACGGTTGTGTACGATGGCCCACTGGCTGTGTTGGTAAACCGGTTCAGCGCTTCGGCTTCAGAAATTTTTGCGGCTGCTATTCAGGATTACAAACGGGGTGTCATTGTCGGCGGACAAACCTTCGGCAAAGGAACCGTGCAAACGCTCATCGATCTCAACCAGTGGTTGCCTAAAGAGCCCGAAAAAGTTGGTCAGGTGAAAATGACCATCCAGAAGTTCTATCGCATCAACGGCAGCAGCACGCAGCACAAAGGCGTAACGCCAGATATTCAGCTGCCATCGGCTTTCTCGGCTGAAGAATACGGTGAAAGCTCGCAACCTAGCGCATTGCCCTGGGATCAGATCAACACCACTCGGTACGAGCAATCTCGCGGTCTGGACGACAAAATTCTGAGCCGTTTGCGTGATCGTTTCGACCAAAGGCTCAAGTCTGATCCAGAGTTGAAGCAATTGGCGCAGGATCTGGCCGACTTCAAGAAAGCGAAGGAGAATACAGTTGTATCGCTCCAGGAATCGAAGCGCCGGAAAGAGCGTGACGAAGCTGAACGGAAACGTGCCGCAGCCAATAAAGTATCGCAGGCATCGGCCCCCGTTGACGAAACGGGCACACCGGCCGCAAGTACAACGGCTGCAGCACCTAAAAAGAAAAAGGACCTGTATCTAAATGAAGCGGGGTTAGTGCTGGCCGATTACATCATGGCGGCTCACTTGGCTGTCAACAAATAATCAGGTCAGTTCATACGGATACAAGAAACGCGCAGCGAACCGTTGCGCGTTTCTTGTGTTTATATAGGGCATCCACGGCAATAGCTGCGGATGCCTATTGACTTGTTAATTATTCCGAAAAACCTGGCATGTGGTACTTTCTTATCAAACAAGCGGCAATCGACAATGCGCAATACCAGGCTTTGCAAAAGCGAGCCGCCTTGACCGAAGTCGAGTTGTTTAATGAACCCTACGAGAACTGGTATGTCTTTTCGGTCGAGAAAGACGCCTACACTCCTTTTATGGATTACCTCGACCGCGACGGTATCTTATATGATCTGACTGCCGACCGACCCACTCGGGAAGAGATGCTGGCGGGAATGCGCTGACTGACTCAGCGGATTTGAGGTTCCGGGCTACTATTACCCGAGAACAACTTTGCCCGTCGGAAAAAGCGCCAGGTCAGTAAAACAGCCGCAATACTCAAACCAGCCAGTAAGCCAATCCAGACACCAACGGCGTCCATACCGAATGGAAAAGCCAGCACATAACTTAATGGTAAGGCAACGACCCAGTACGAAAATAAGGTGATTAATGTAGGCACGTTAACATCTGACAAACCCCGCAGGCCGCCCAAAGCGACCACTTGTATCCCATCGGAGAGTTGAAAAAAGCCAGCCATGATAACCAGCGAGGCTGCAATAGCCATTACCTGCGGGTTATCGCGGATGTAAAGCGTTACCAGCCAATCGTTGGCGGTCAGAAACACAAGGGCCGTTACACTCATAAAACTGACTGACAGCAGAAAAGCCGCGACACCGGCCCGCCAAATGCCATCCCGGCTTGATCGACCCACGGCGGCACTGACCCGGATAGCAGCCGCCGACGAAATACCCGTTGCCATCATGTACGTGACGGACGCCATGTTGATCGCAATCTGGTGAGCCGCCAACTGCGCTTCGCCCAGCCAGCCAACAATAACGACAGCCAGCGAAAAAGTAGCGACTTCAAAGAAAAACGTTAGCCCGCCCGGAATACCCAGCCGCAGGATTGTCCAGGCTTCAGTGGTTGTGGGCAGCGAGTTAAATTCCTTTTTCAGATAAGCCCGAAAGTTCGGCGTTCGGTACACATATACCAGCATCGCACCGGCCATAAACACGCGCGATAGAAGCGTCGCTGTTGCCGAACCCATCAGCCCTAGTGCAGGAAACGGCCCGACTCCTTTAATGAATAGGTAGTTGAATAAGGCATTGACTCCGAGCGCCGACAGGGTGATGGCCATCGCAACCCGTGGATACCGAAGTCCATCGCACAACTGACGGGCCGCCACAAAGACCAGCAACGGCAGTAACGAGACGCTTAGAATAAGCATGAAATCACGAGCCAGTCGGGTTACTTCGGGCGTCTGTCCAAACACACTAAAGTTATAAGCGAGCAGTACCGACAAGCCGCCAACCAGTATACTGAGTAGCAGAGCTACGCGTAGCCCGGCCCGAAACAGGCAATTGACAGCCGCCGGACCGCCAGCCTGGTTATTGGCCTTTGATACCAGAGCCGCCACCACCGACAAGCCCCCTACCCCAATACTCGACATCAGAAAGGAAAGCGAGGTCGCCAGCCCGGCGGCACCCAGCGGCAACGCGCCCAGCAGCCGCCCAACAAACAGATTATCCGTAACACCCATCAAGACAACGCCTAACTGAGCAATAATTATCGGAATGCTCAGCCGAAGCGTGTCTATAAATTCGGCCCGGTAAGTGAGCAATAAAGCAGAAAACGGTCGTTGTACACGGAACATGGCGCAAAGGTAGCGCTTATCCCGTAGCAACCTTTGCCTGCTACCCATTGTCGCCGGGCCCTATGCTCGATACCCCTTGCCCCTTGGTCCATTCCTTCGTACTTTTGCTTTCTTTATCATCTATCGGGCAAGCCCTTGAAAGAATACGGCAGTAGTATCCAAAAGTTAGTTGACAACATGGTCAACATTGACGATCGCTCAACCCGAACTCGGTATGCACATATCCTGATCGAGTTGATGCGGCAAATCCATCCGAACATGAAGGATGGTCAGGACTACTACAATAAATTGTGGGACGACCTGTACATCATGTCCAATTTTACCCTGGATGTTGATAGCCCTTACCCGCCCCCATCGGAAGAAGCGCTGGGCAAAAAACCACAACGGGTTCCTTATAATACACATCACCTGAAATTCAAGCATTTCGGACGAAATGTGGATTTACTCATCGCCAAGGCTGTAGCGCTGGAAGAACCCGAAGAACGACGTGCCTTTGTGTCCTATCTGACACGGTTGATGCGCACCTTCTATCAGGCATGGAACAAAGAATCTGTTGAAGACGAAACCATTTATCAGAGCCTGATTGAACTCTCCAACGGAAAGCTTTACGACGACATAAAGCTCATTCGGGAAGAAGGGCTCGTTGAAGCCACCCCCCGTGAGCGTACCGGGGATCAGCCCCAGCGAATTGGCAATAGCAATTACCGAAACGACCGGAATCGGGAAGGCAGTATCGGGCAACAGGGCCGCTCAAATAATCGCAACGACCGCGACGGCGGATCGCGCGACAACGGGGCTCGCAACAACAATAACCGGAACCGCGACGGCGGACCGCGCGATGGCGGGAATAGCCAGCAGGGCCGCTCAAATAACCGAACCGATGGCTCACAACGCAATTTTGGTAACCGGAATCGCAACGACCGCGATGGCGGACCACGCGATGGTGGGCCACGCAACGACGGACCACCTCGCCGGCGCCGGTAGCATTTTTTCGTGAAGACTGGTTAATGACGTTTGCCAAACAGGCTCGTTGACCAGTCTTCGTTTTCTCATTATTCATTATTTCCTAAATGGCATCTTTTCAAATCACAGGCGGGCGTAAGCTAAAAGGCGAATTAAATCCGCAGGGCGCTAAAAACGAAGCCCTGCAAATTCTCTGTGCCGTATTACTGACCAAAGACCCCGTTACTATTCACAATATTCCGGGTATCCGGGATGTCAATCAGCTTATAGATCTGCTTGGCGATTTAGGCGTATGGGTCACTAAAATCGGCGAAAGTTCGTACCGCTTTCAGGCCAGCGACGTTAACCTCGACTACCTCGAAACGGATACTTACAAACGCAAAGCAGCAGCCCTCCGGGGATCGGTCATGTTGCTTGGCCCTATGCTTGCCCGGTTTAAAAAGGGACGTATTCCCCGGCCTGGTGGCGATAAAATTGGCCGCCGTCGTCTGGATACCCACTTTCTGGGTTTCGAAAAACTCGGTGCTCAATTCAACTACGATGCCAACGATGGCGGGTATTATCAGGTAGATGCCAGTAATCTGCGTGGTACGTATATGCTGCTCGACGAAGCCTCTGTAACAGGCACGGCCAACGTTCTGATGGCCGCCGTCATGGCCGAGGGAACAACGCAGATTTACAACGCTGCCTGTGAGCCTTATCTGCAGCAGTTGAGCAAAATGCTCAATGCAATGGGGGCTAAAATCACCGGCGTTGGGTCCAACCTGCTCACCATCGAAGGCGTGTCGGAACTTACGGGCACGGAGCATACAATGCTCCCCGATATGATTGAGATTGGTTCGTTTATTGGCCTTGCTGCCATGACCCAGTCGGAGATCACGATCAAGAACTGTCAGATTCCTCAGTTGGGTATTATTCCCGACCAGTTTAAGCGGTTAGGTATTCAGATGGAGTTTCGGGGTGATGATATCTTTATTCCAGCCCAGGAGCGCTATCAAATCGAAAGCTTTCTGGATGGCGGCATGATGACCGTTGCCGATTCTCCCTGGCCAGGCTTTACTCCTGATCTGTTGAGCATTGTGCTCGTTACAGCCGTTCAGGCACAAGGTACCCTGCTGATTCACCAGAAAATGTTTGAAAGCCGACTTTTCTTTGTCGATAAGTTGATTGACATGGGCGCTCAAATCATCCTTTGCGACCCACACCGCGCAACCGTTGTGGGGCTTAACCGACAAATTCCGCTTAAGGGTATTCGTATGTCGTCGCCGGATATCCGGGCTGGCGTGGCACTGCTCATTGCAGCCATGTCGGCGCAGGGAACCAGTATCATCGATAATATCGAACAGATTGACCGGGGCTATCAAAACATTGATACACGACTCAATGCCATTGGTGCTGAGATTATCCGGTTGTAATTAAACTCCTTTCTTTTTCATCATAAAGTCTCTTTTTATTAGCTTGGAAAGAGACTTTATGCATATAACTAACCATGTTCAAGCATTGTCTTTTTAGTCTTCTTCCTATACTCTTTGCATCATTATTGTTCGTTACATGCCGACGACATCGTGATCCTGAACCTGATAAAAATTCGGTTGTCTTCATAGGTGCCTTTGATTATAAGGGCGGGACACTTAATGCGCTGGATGCTCAAACTGGTGAAATTAACTGGACATTTCAAACTCAAAGTGATATTCTTGGTAGCCCAACCGTTGCTAAAGGGGTAGTCTATATTGGCAGCGAAAAGCTGTATGCGATTGATATCAGCACAGGAAAGCAAAAATGGGCATATAACACAGGAGACTTTGTCTACTCTAGCCCGATAGTTGCTAACGGCATAGTATATGTAGGTTGTAACAATGGCTATCTTTTTGCACTTGATGCAGCTACCGGCCAGAAAAAGTGGGACTACAAATATCCCGAGCAACAAGGCTTGTCAGCGACTTTACTATCAAGTCCTCGCATAAGTGGAAGCCTTGTTTATATCAATACACTGGGTGGCCGAGTTCTGGCGCTTGATACGACGAGCGGTAAGTTAAAGTGGGAATTTTTAGCTGAAGACCACCTAAAATTCAATCCAATCCTTCAGGATGATACCGTCTATATAAACTGCCTACATATTTTATATGCCCTTGATGCCGGAAGTGGTAATCTAATCTGGCGCCAGCCGATTAATTTCGACCTGAATAGCAATATGGCGGCCAATAAAACGACGATCTTCGGTAATAACATTAGCACAGCACTTTGGGCGTTTGATAAAAGGACTGGCAAACCAATATGGACTGTATCGAATCAGGATACATTTATGATCGGGACCATGTCCGGTCCTGAACTGGATGCTAATTATGCTTATCTTAGTATGGGTGAAGGCAATCTATATGCTATAGATATAACTCAGAAAAAAATAAAATGGAGATTACCGACGGGTTCTCCTATTACAGCTAGCCCGACAGTGGCCAATGGTATCCTGTATATAGGCAACTTTAGAGGGCAGGTGTACGCTGTAAATGCCTCAACTGGCGAAGTAATTTGGTCTAAGCAACTAAGCCAAGCAATTGATGTGTCATCGGCCTGCGTCCTGACTACCTTTGGCAACATATACGGATCTAGCACTCCCTAAAACTACAAGGCTTTTTTGTAGATAACCTAACTGGACCGAGAACTTAGTTAAACCTTCCGTCCATTTTTTTGTCTTTAGGCTATAGTAGACTTAGTTTAACACCTAAAAACAAGTTCTCTCAATGAAAACGATCCAAGCTAATTTATCTATTTGGGCGCTGGCAGCTCTGTTCTCAGGTAGTACGTTAGTTGCCTGCGCGCAAGCAACCACGGGTGCCGCTACAACCGGTACCAGCTCGACACAGGCTAGTACAGCAGCAAAGACAATGTTTTTGACCCCTTTGCAACAGACGGTTACGAAAATAAAAAAATTAGTACCAACGGGCGATCCAGATTTTGATTACTCCTTTCAGGCCAAACTTCACACCCAGGGTATTCAGGATCTGCTGAAACAGGAGATCCAAAACGGCAAGGATACGGCGTTGATAAATCTGGCAAAATCAATGCTTCCAGCCACTGAGGCCGATGTTACCTTGCTGGATGGAACTATGCGGCAGTTAAAACCTACGCGCCCCAACCAGGCGTTTACACAGCAGCAAAGTCGCAACATTGAAGCCATGAGTCTGAAACTGCAACAAACCGGTTCGAGTGACAAGCTGACCAATAACGTAGATAGTAATTTTTCGGCATTGCTCCTCGATCAACGTCAGGATGCAATCGATATGGCGACAACTTATCTGCAATACGGTAATAACGGTACATTGAAGACATACGCTCAGCAGATGATCGACAAGTCCAAGCAACAGATGTCAGCGATAAAAGCAATGTCTGGGACACCTAAATAGGGTTTATCATTGCGCCATGAGTGCAGTAGCGTTAGTTTTGAGGTCATTAACGCTACTGCATTTATGGAAATAGCTGATTCTTTTGTCCCGACGGCGGGTGTCGTCGGCGTTTTTCCGTTAGTCACGTACTTTTTTCTGATCGTGGCTACGTATGGTTTTCTGGGTACTTTCATCTTCGCACTGGCTTCACGCACAAATATACCCTCGTCACAAGGCTCTACATTAGTCCCCCTTTTAACAGCCGTCATTGCGGCCATTTCCGCTCTTTCTTACTACCGAATTCAGGCCTATTACCACGATATGCTGGCTGAATTGGTAACAGTAGCTGCTGTCGGCGACAGGCAGGTATTCATCCGGGAATCATACAATGCCATTGGCCAATTCCGCTACATGGACTGGGCGATCACTATTCCGCTGCTACTGATTCAGGTGGCCTTAGTCGCCAAGCCTCAGCCAGCCCTTCAGACACAGACCTTAACCAGATTAGCGGCAGGCAGCTTTTTCATGGCGTTGGCTGGTTATATTGGCCATCAACAACTCGCTTTTGATAATGAAATTTTGATCGGGCCTAAGTTACTATGGGGAGCCATCTCTCTGCTTGGATACGGTGTTGTTCTACACACTTTACTCCCAGTATGGAGGCAGCTTGCTGGACCTGTCCAGCCCACTTTGACACGCAAGTATCGGTTGGTTGCTTACTCTCTTGGCATTTTTGGCGTTATTTACCCACTTGGCTATATTCTGACATTTTTTGATATCGACTTCAACTGGATTCACATTGCCTATACGATTGCCGATGTTAGCAGCAAAATCGGAATAGGCCTGTTCATCTATTTCGCAAACACGAGTCTTTCCCAACCAAACGAATGAAATCGTTAGCCTTCCTGTCCATTCTGGTTCTGTTGGCAGCCTACCAGCCTCCTTCTGTAACTGACCGACCTGACCTGGGCCGTTTTTTTGACGCGGAGAAATTACCCGGTTCATTTTTGCTGTACGACCTCAAAAAAGATGCGTACACCGCCTATCGGTTCGAGCGCTGTCAACAGACATTTCTGCCTGCGTCGACATTCAAAATTGCCAATACACTGATTGGCCTGGAGACGGGAATCCTTCAGAATGAAAACACACCCATGAAATGGGACGGGGTCAAACGGGACGTTGCTGCCTGGAATCAGGACCATACTCTTCAATCTGCCTTTCAGGTGTCCTGCGTCCCTTGCTACCGCGAACTCGCCCGGCAGATTGGGCTGGAGCGAATGACCGCGTTTGTCAAAAAAGCGCACTATGGGCACATGGATATTCACGCGGACAACCTCGATCAGTTCTGGTTAACGGGAAAATCACGCATTTCGCAGGTAGAAGAAATTGATTTCTTAAAGCGTATCTATCAGGGTAATGTCCCTTTCTCCGAAAGAAACCGCGCTGTGCTGAAAAAAATCATGCTTATGGACGAGAAGCCAACCTACAAATTATACGGCAAAACAGGTTGGGCGACCAACATAGACGGAACCACCGTTACTGGGCCAAACATCGGTTGGTTTGTAGGATACGTTGAAAAAGGCAACGATGTTTATTTCTTTGCCACGAACGTTGAACATCCAACGCCTGTACCCGATACGTTCGTGCCCGGCCGTCGACGAATTACCGAGAAAATTCTGGCTGAGTTGGGTATTCTATAACATCAAAGCGGTCTTAATCCTTCTATTTGCCACCACCAGCATTCTGACCAATGCTTATTTCGATTTGCCTATGCGTTCTTTTTACAGCTCGATTCTCTTTGTCCTGTTTATTCTGCCCCTGGCCAGCGCGCAAAATGGCATTGTGGTTTTTCAGTCTGACTTTGGCCTGAAAGACGGAGCCGTATCAGCGATGAAAGGGGTGGCCGTGGGCGTATCACCAGGCCTCACGCTACTGGACCTGACCCATGAGATTCCTCCCTACAACATTTGGGAAGCGGCCTATCGGCTCCATCAAACGGTCCCCTATTACCCGAAAGGCACCGTGTTCGTTTCTGTCTGCGACCCCGGCGTAGGTACGGAACGACGCTCGGTTGTGCTGCTGACGAAAACCGGCCATTACATTGTAACCCCCGATAATGGTACACTCACCCTAGTTGCCGAACATCTCGGCATTCAGGAGATTCGCCAGATCGATGAAGCCATTAACCGACTTAAAAATTCAGCCGCATCATACACGTTTCACGGACGCGATGTCTACGCGTATACGGCCGCCCGTCTGGCCTCTAAAACGATTACATTCGCGCAGGTAGGACCTACGTTAGCAGCCGAAGTTGTTCGCCTTCCCTATCAAAAAGCAGTGCAGGATAAAGGGTTGGTAAAAGGAAATATCCCGGTTCTGGATGTTCAGTACGGCAACGTCTGGAGCAATATTCCTAAAGTCATGATTGACCAGTTGGGTGTTAAGCCCGGCGAAACGCTTCACATTCAGATCTTTTTCAAAAATGACCTACGCTACGACAAGCGCGTTCCGTTGGTCAATACGTTCGGTGAAGCCCCCACTGGCGACGATGTTGGCTATGTAAACAGCCTGCTGAATTTCTCCGTTGCGGTAAACCAGGGCAATTTTTCTGAGAAATATAAAGTGCTGAGCGGGCCAGACTGGACGCTCGTCGTCAGCAAATAATGCAGTAAACCTATCACGCTAAACGCTTTGCATGGTGCTCAGTCGCCGATAGAAGCCTTCGTCCAGCGTCAGGAGCTCCTCATGGCGACCCTGCTCCACAATACGCCCCTGATTCACCACCAGGATCTCGTCGGCGTGTTGAATGGTACTGAGCCGGTGCGCAATAACCAGAGTTGTCCGGTTAGCCATCAGGCGTGTCAAGGCTTCCTGTACCAGTTTTTCAGATTCCGTATCCAATGCCGAAGTGGCTTCGTCGAGAATCAATATCGGCGGATTTTTCAGGATAGCCCGGGCAATACTGATGCGCTGCCGTTGGCCGCCCGATAGTTTGCCCCCCCGGTCGCCAATGATGGTTTGATAACCCTCGGTCTGCGCCACAATAAACTCGTGGGCATTGGCAATACGGGCCGCTTCCATTACCTCGGCTTCTGTAGCCGCACTACCAAAGGCCATATTGTTGAAGATTGTATCATTGAACAGAATACTTTCCTGGGTCACA
The DNA here is from genome assembly GCF_054776575.1 of Spirosoma humi. NCBI lineage: Bacteria > Pseudomonadati > Bacteroidota > Cytophagia > Cytophagales > Cytophagaceae > Spirosoma > Spirosoma humi. Next base: position 196,341 of record NZ_BAAHBR010000017.1, on the reverse strand, counting down.
ATGCCCATAAGCCCTCGTAGAGAAGCCATTGTGCAGTCGCGCAGGTCAACGCCATCGATCAGAATACGGCCAGCAGTGGGGTCGTAGAACCGGGGCATCAGATCAGCAATGGTCGATTTTCCGCCACCCGATGAGCCCACGAGGGCGATGGTTTTTCCTTTCTGAAGATCGAATGTTATGTCGCGCAGAACGGGGGTATCGGCATTGTAAGCAAACGATACCTGCTGCACCGAAATTCTATCTTGAAAGCTGGTCAGCGTAACCGCATTTGGTTTATCCTGTACGGCAGGGATGGTATCGATCAATTCCAGCACGCGCTCGCCCGAGGCCAGTCCCCGCTGCGACCCGCTGAAAGCGTTCGAGATGTCTTTGGCGGGCCGGGTTACCTGCGAGAAAATAGCGATGTAGGTAATGAAGGCAGCCGCTGTCAAATCGGATTGGCCGCTCAATACGAGCGAACCACCGTAAAACAAAATACCGGTTACAACCGCCACGCCCATCACCTCCGAAAAGGGAGAGGCTAATTCGCGTCGGTTGGCCAGCGATCGAATAGCATTCCGGTAGCCATCGTTTTCGCGCCGAAATTTATCCAGGATGAATCCCTCCGCTACGAATCCTTTTACTACGCGCATTCCGCCAAACGTCTCATCCAGCAAACTTACGAGCCCACTCAACCGCAGTTGAACTTCCTGCGCGTCCCGCTTCATCCGGCGGACAAGCGTAGCAATAAAACCGCCTGAAACGGGAATAACGATAATGGCAAACAAGGTCAGCTTGACCGAAATACCCAGCAGCGCGATAATGTACCCAATCAGCAGAAATACTTCTTTCGAGGCAGCCGACAGTGTGTTGGCGATCGAGTTCTCTACTTCCTGCACATCGGTTGTGGTGCGCGAAATGAGGTTACCTTTGCGCTCGTTGGAGAAGAAACCCAGATGAAGGTGCAGCGTCCGGCTAAAGACCGCTTCGCGAAGCTTGGCCACCATGCGCGCCTTAAACGACTCCAACTGCCTGATCGAAAGGTATTTAAATAAATTATTGAGCAGTACTGACAGAATAATGATGAAGCAGACAAATTGCAGGGCACCAACTTTGCCGTATTCCTGAAACACCTGGGCAAAGTAATACCGGAAGAAGTCGCTGGGGCCTGTTTCGATGGATGGGGCGGGTTGGTTCAGGAACGCCTTCATTTCGGTGGCATCGACCTTATCGAACAAGATGCTGAGCAGCGGTATGAGCAGGGTAAAATTTAACACACCAAAGACACTGGACAGCAACGACGTCAATACGAACGGCGTCAGGAAGCGACCCAGCGGTTTGGCAAACGAGAGTAATCGGAGGTATGTTTTCATTCTTCCTGCAAAGGTAATCCGAACCGGGATTTATATAATTGATCTGAAAGACGATGATTCGTCTTCCTGAAAAACGCCTTTAGTGAAATAGATGGTTTGTGAAAAGGTCTGGTACATTAAATAGGCATTTTTAGGGATTGTTATCAGCCTACAGGTGTTGTAAAAGAAACGGTCAACGGCCCACTTTTTGACAAATCGTACCCTACTAACGACTTATGCTTGAATTAATCTTAGTGTCTGCTTTTGTCGGTTATCTCATTTACCTGCGCTATTATGCCGATCAACGGACAAACGCCCAGAAAGAAGCCGAACAGCTTCAGGAAGGCATCACACTCTACGAAACAGGGCAGCTTGCCAAATCGCTGACTTATTTCAACAATGCCATTAGCACCCGACCAACATCGGCGGTAGCCTACTTGTACCGTGCCCGGATTTACCGGGAACTGGGCGACCAGCAGGCGGCTATGGCTGATCTGAATCAGGGCAAAAGCTACGACGACAGCATTGCCGAACTGCATTTGGAGAGCGGCCAGATTCACTACCAGCAAAAGGATTATTCGACAGCGTTTCAGGATTTCGACAAAGCGATCTTTCACACCCACGGCGACATGGCCGAGCCGTACCGCTGGCGTGGTTTGGTCCGTCAGCAACTCCACCAAACCGAGCAGGCCGAACAGGATATAGCCAGAGCCAGTCAACTTGAGCAGGCAAGAAAAGACCAACCATTGGCCGCCCAGGCCGAGGGGAAAGGCTTTTTAAACCGGCGCTTTTTGCTCAATGCGGGCCTGACAGTAGTGGCGAGTCTGATTCTGCTGTATCTCATTAAACTAAGCACGGTTATTCACTGGCCTTACCTGTGGGCTGCCTCATCGGCCGTTGGTATCGGCTTTCTGGAACCTCGAAAAGGGTGGGCCGTGGCTATTCTACAGGCCTTAACAATCCTAATCGGGTATTATGTAGTGGTAGGGCCGGACCCGCTCAGTACCCATCGAGAGGTAGAAACGTTCAGTCTGTATGGCTCCATTGGGCTGACCTTTGTCGGTAGTCTGATCGGCAGTGTTCTGCGTAAGGCCCAGCGTTAACAAAATCGCAGCTCAGGCTCGGCAATAGACAATCTGCACGAAAACTAGTCGATGCCCGGCATATATGCGTGAGTACATGCATAGCTTGCGTAGAAAATCACCCTGGAAGCTACCCTGCCTAGTACATTCTTTTATCAGAATCGTCGTGAGGTAAATTATGCCATTAGACTACCAAGTTCGCCAGTATATATTATCGCTTATAGTGTGAGTATGTTACTACTGCTACTAAATAAATACTTGCTTCCAAACTATGACGCTGGACTCTCAGCCCAGATGATTATCCTATTGGAGAGCTTACTGGAAACCTTGTGCTTTATTTATTACACATCGATTGTCCTGGCAATCAGAAAGGTGTAGACGAATAATCGAAATAACCCTCTTCAAAAGGCCGCTTAACTCAGGGTTTTGGTTTCGCCAACTCTTCATACAATTTCCAATACTCTCCCGCGGCAGTTGGCCAGCTAAATCCGGCAGCCCGACGACGTAATCTGTCTTCGCGCAACGGATTTTGACCAAAATCGTGCAAGCCATCATGAAGGACTTTAGCCATGTTCTCCGGCTCAAAGTTTTCGAAATAATAGGCCTCCTTACCTCCTACTTCGGGTAAGCTCGTCCGGTCCGAAATGAATACCGGCTTGCCGAACATCATAGCTTCGGCCACCGGTAAGCCAAATCCTTCGGTAAGAGAAGGAAACAAAAACGCTTCGCAGTGGGCGTAAAGCCATAACTTAGTCGCTTCATCGACCGAACCAGGTAACAATAAACGGTCAGCAATACCGAGTTTCTGGGCTTGCTCGCGAATGTGCTGAGCATACGGATGACGGTCCGGTCCCGCTAAAACCAATCGATAATCGGGAAAAGCTTCGAGCAGCGGAAGCAGCGTATGCACGTTCTTTTTGGGATGAATAACGCCGATGAATAACAGAAAAGGTGCCTGGGTAAACGCACGGATAGGGGCATCGGCAGGGGCTGAGTCCGGCGGAATGTTCGTTGGCGTAGCTGCCGGATCAACGGCAACACCATTGTGAATGACGCGTATAGGCATGGCCGCCGGAATGTGCAGATGCTCCTTCAGCACAGATGCTGTATAGCGGGAAATAGCCGTCAAGCCCGTAGCTTGATCAATGACCCGTTGACTATGCTGCAGTTTGCGTGCTTTTTTTCTGGCTGAGTAATCGGAACGTTCCAGAAAATTCAGGTCGTGAATCGTTACAATTAATTTCCCCTGCGATTTACCGGGTAAATACCCGGAATCCTGATGCAAGCAGTGCCATACCGTGTACTGCCCCCGAATCCAGAGTTTCTGCAACCAGGACGCTTCAATATAGCTCACCGAATCACCGAAAACTCCCGACTGCCCTTTGGGAACCAGAAAAGTCAGATTCCACCCACCAGGCCGTTGGCGAACAAGTTCGTGGCCAAGATGCAGGCAAACCTGGCCCAAACCACTATTCAGGTCACGCAGACGTTCGGCGTCGATAAAGAGAGAAGGCATAGTATCGTCTAATTTTAGCAAAATTGGGAAATTTTGATAGCACCCCACCAAATAAATTCAGAACGGTCGTGGCAAAACGCTGACATGGAGCGATACCACAACCGTTGGTAAGAAAAATCATCGGAGCCTCATTCTCCACAAAACTCCTGACACATGAATCATAGTTCAGGGCTTATCTTTGTCGCATGACTTTACAAAATGACTTATTACTGCGCACCGCACGGGGCGAATTGACCGAGCGAGTGCCGGTCTGGATGATGCGTCAGGCCGGGCGTGTGCTTCCACAATATCGGGCCGTTCGGGAGCGGGCCGGGAGTTTCATTACGCTGGCAAAAACCCCCGAACTAGCCGCCGAGGTGACCATTCAGCCAGTCGATGCGTTCGATGTGGATGCCGCCATTATTTTCTCCGACATTCTGGTCGTACCCGAAGCGATGGGGCTGCCCTATGAAATGATCGAAAGCCGGGGCCCCGTTTTCCCGTCGACGATACGAAACCAGGCCGACCTGAGTCGGTTGCGCGTTGCCGATGCCGAAAGTGATCTGGGTTATGTGCTCGACGCCATCAAACTCACGAAGAAAGAACTGAACAATCGGGTGCCGCTCATTGGCTTTGCCGGAGCGCCCTTCACTATTTTCTGTTACATGACCGAAGGCAAAGGCTCAAAAACCTTTTCGGTTGCCAAGAAACTGCTCTACACCGACCCCAATTTTGCCCACGCGCTGCTACAGCAAATCACCGATAGCACGATAGCCTATTTGCAGGCGCAGATACGGGCGGGTGTCGACCTGGTCCAGATTTTCGATTCATGGGCGGGTATTCTCTCCCCCGAACAATACAGAACGTTTTCACTGCCTTACATCAAGCAGATTTGTGATCTTGTCGGTGGGGCATCGGACCGTCAGGTACCGGTCACTGTTTTTGCCAAAGGGGCCTTCTTCGCCCGTCACGAAATTGGTCAGTTAAGCTGTGATGTGGTCGGGCTGGACTGGAATATGGACCCGAAAGAATCACGGGAATTGATTCCGGACCGGGTCTTGCAGGGAAACCTGGACCCCTGCGTACTGTACGCTGATTTTGCTCAGATTCGGGCCGAAGTAAAACAGATGGTCAGCGACTTTGGTCACCAGCACTACATTGCCAATCTCGGCCACGGAATTTATCCGGATACCGATCCCGATAAAGCCCGCTGCTTTGTCGACGCGGTGAAAGAAATGTAGGACGGTGGTGCGGCTGGTCGGACCAGATGTCGGTAGGCCGCACCACCACTCTACTCACAAGCTTTCTTTTGCTTCCTGTTTCAGTTGGGCTTTATCGATAGGCACGACGCCAACGGATTCACACACTAACCCGCCCCCCAGGTTAGACAGCCCGGCAATGATACTCGGCGGCTGTTTCAGCGCTACGCAACAGGCGGCAATGCTGATAACCGTATCGCCCGCACCTGACACATCGGCAATTTTGCGGATATGAGCGGGCAGCTTCAACTTCTCGTTGTTATAATCAATAAATGCGCCCCGCTCCGATAAGGTTATCAGAGCGCCTTTCAGGTTCAGCGTTTCCTTTAACTGGTCGACCACCGCTTCGAACTCCTCGGCATTATCAACATCGAAGTCTACTTTCAAGCCCTCCCGCAGTTCTTTCAGATTCGGCTTGAAAAGCGTTGTATTCTGGTACGACAGGAAGTTGCGCTTCTTAGGGTCAACCACCGTGGGCACCCGCTGTTCATTGGCGAAGTTAGTGATCTCGGTAATGGCTTCTTTACTCAGAACGCCTTTGTCATAATCTTCAAAAATAACGACGTGACAGCTTGGAATAAGTTCTTTCGCTTTAGCAATTAGTTGCTCGCGCTCGTCGGTTGTAATGTATTTATCCGTTTCCGTATCGACGCGAACCACCTGCTGGGAACCAGCGATGATACGTTCCTTGATCGTAGTAATGCGGGATTTGCTCCGAATAAGTCCATCGCAATTCAGTCCCCGATCACAAAGCTCCTGTTCCAGTAGATCGCCTGGCCCATCCGTCCCGATAATCGAACAAATGATGGCTTCGGCCCCCAGTGCCTGCACATTCAGCAACACGTTGCCAGCCCCCCCCAGGCGCCGTTCGCGCCGGTCGACGGTTACTACGGGGACGGGTGCTTCGGGCGAGATCCGCTCCACCCGTCCCCAGACGTACGAATCGAGCATGACGTCGCCAATAATCAACACACGAAGTTTGTCGAACTGATCGAACAGTTCATCCAGGGACATATCTAAGACCATCAGGTCGCGAGCAGAACTCATAGGTGCAGCGGGATTGGTATAATACAAATAAACAAAACACGAACGCCTTTTCCGAACAGATAGGATCTCTTCGAGTAAACGGGAAAATCACTGTCTATCAACAAAGTACAGTAACACATCAGGTTTTAAAAACAACAGAACCACAGGCAATGTCAGACTGACCGCTAGCCAGACCAGAGCCTTGGGCAAATCAATGGGCTCCGATGCGTCGGTTTGAGCAGCCATTGGACGAAAAAACAGCAGGAATGGAATCTTCAGATAATAGACCAATGAAATCAGGGCGTTTAATAAGCCTACTGCAAATAAAGCCAGTAGCCAGTTATCGCCCGTTTGCTGGTAAGCTTCGTAAAGCGCCGAAAAAGACAGAAGTTTTGCCGTGAACCCCACCGTTGGCGGCAGCCCTGTCAGCCCCAGCATCACCACCGTCAAAGCAATAGCCAACAGGGGCTGCTTTGGGCCCAGACCGGCAAAATTGCGAATTGTAAGCGGTTCGTTCGATAGAACGCCGGTGCTACGCGCCAGCAAATCGACCAGAAAAAAAGCCGCCAGCGACATAAACAGGTAGGTTCCTACGTAAAACAAAACCGCTTCGAAACCCGCGTTGTTCAACGCGACCACACCCACCAGCAAAAACCCAGCATGGGCAATGGTGGAATAAGCCAGCAGCCGCTTGGCGTCCGTCTGCCGAAGTGCCGACAGGTTACCGATCAAAATACCCGCCAATGCCAGCACGGCCAACGGCGTTTGCAGAACGGCCGCAGTTGTGCCACCCATCCCCGATTCGGCGGGCAGGGCTGTTATTACCCGCATCAGTACCAGCACGGCAGCCGCCTTTGGTCCAACCGAAAAAAACGCAGCGACGGGTACAGGAGCGGCTTCGTACGCATCGGGCGTCCATATGTGGAAGGGTACTCCGGCCAGCTTGAACAGCAACCCAGCCGCCGTAAGCAACATGGCGACAGCCACTACCGAACCATCCTGATGAGCGAGTTCGGCCCCGAAAGCATCCGCTGTCAGATCGAGTGTACCGGTCATCCCGTACAGTAACGACATACCATACAGCATGATGGCTGAACTTACGGCCCCAAATAAGAGGTATTTGATACCACCTTCGGATGCTTTTCGATCGGTGGTGAGCGCGGTAAGTAGGTAGGAACAAATAGAAACCAGTTCGATGCTCAGATAAATACTGAGCATATTGACCGACATTGTCATCAGAAACAGCCCCAGCACCATAGCGACCAGCAGTGGATACCACTCGAACGGCAGTCCGGCGCGTTGAACAAAACCACGACTATAGCGAGCCTGGCCCGCTTGTCCGGTTTCCGCCTGCTGAAAGGATAAAAACTCATACAGGATAACCAGGATAGCCCCTAATGCAACAATAGCCTGTACAAAAATAGCCTGCTGGTCAATGAACAGTACGTTCATGAACAGGAATCCCCTTGTGGACTGATACACCGCCCAAAGTCCCGCCACTAAAAGAAAAATGATACTCAACCCAGCCAGATAACGACGTACCGTCGGCAGTGGCATGACCCGAACAAAAATCAATTCAGCAATCAGCAGCAGACAAAATGAGATGGATAGCCATAGTTCAGGCCCGAAGCCCCGAAGGCTACTGAGAATGTCGGTGAGTTGATCGGTAAGAGACAAATCGTGAATAATGAATGGTGAATGGTGAATTATGAACGGTCTGTAGCCAGTGTGCGTGTCATTTATAATTCAGCATTTATCCTAAGTTTAAACCATTCCGTCGCGGTCGGGTTGGCCTTCGTAGCTGCGCAGTTTCACGGGGGCCTGCTTCTTGCGAAGCCGGATATTCAGGAACTCGACCAGCAGCGAGAAAGCAATAGCGAAGTACAAATACCCTTTGGGCACCGTACCGACTTCCTGATCGAAGATGACCACTTCGGACAAGTGAGCGCCTTCGGCCACCAGCATAAACCCGATCATAATTAAAAAGGCAAGCCCTAGCATCTGAATAGTCGGGTGTTCATTGACGAATGACCCAACGGGTCCGGCAAAGAACATCATAATCAGGATAGACAGCACAACGGCGATCATCATAATAGTCACGTTCTGCGTCAGACCGATGGCCGTTAGAATAGAGTCGATCGAAAAAACGATGTTTGTGATGGCAATTTGCGTAACCACGCTCGATACCGTGGCTTTTCCTTTCACGTTCCCTTCAGCCTCCTCTTCGGCACCACCTTCTAATTTATGGTGAATTTCGGAGGTAGCTTTATAGAGCAGAAACAGCCCCCCGGCAAACAGAATAAGACTCTGCCCCGTCAGAGCTGCCTTGAACCAGCCCGCGTCAATGTGCGTAAATGGCTTGCTCAGGGATATAACAAAGGAAATGCCCATCAGCAACACCAGCCGGAAACCCATAGCCAGCATTAAACCAATATTCCGGGCCTTGGGCTGATCATTGCGGGCAAGTTTGTTAGCCGCAATGGAAATAAAAATAATGTTGTCGATACCTAGAACAATTTCGAGAAATGTCAGGGTCAGAAGGCTAATGATGGACTCGGCGGTAAAAAGATCGCTCATGGTTGAACTAAAGTGAAAGCCAAAATTACCCCCTTCGGTCCGGGTCTGCAACAACTTGTCGAAGAAAGAACCGGCAACTGGACAAAAGGTTACCGGATCGGACAACTGGTTATTGGCATTAAAATAAGGTTAGAGCAACAATTCAGGGCCAAACGGCGTATAGTGGTAAACGCTACTGGTATGGCCTTGTGACTAGCTCCGTGAGTAGCCGGAACCGATGCCGGTTAAATAGGATATATTTAAGGACATTAGTAGCTTTGACCGTAATCTGGTAACATAATAGCGCCTAGCTCGTTATAAAATGACGTATCACGTCCTGACGTAATTCCAAACTGATTAGTTTTTCGCCAAAACTCAGCGTCTTGTGTCAAAATTGTTTGTCCGTATTCTGCTTGGTCTGATTGCCATCATTCTGCTGCTGGTCGGGTTTGTGGTTATTGTTGCTACCACACCCTGGGGGCAGCAACTGGTTACCAATCAGGTGAATTCATACCTTGCTCAAAAACTTCAATCGCCCTTTCGAATTGGACGCATCAGTTATTCGATTCCCGACTGGATCGAACTGGAAGACGTGTATTTTAAAACGCCCAAAGGCGATACTCTGATCGACGGGGGCCGTATGCGCGTAGACCTCGACATGTGGGGCCTGCTCAATAACCGGGTCGCCCTAAATCAAATCGAACTCGAACATATTCGCCTGAATATAAGTCGTACGTTACCCGAGCGCAACGGCGCACCGCCGACCTTTAACTTCCAGTACATCCTCGATGCTTTTGACACAGGAACCGCTCCGGAACCTTCAGATACCGTATCGACGCCAATGGCCATCAACCTGAATGGTATTGCCTTGAAAGATGTGCGAATCAAGTATAAAGACGATGTTGCTGGTGCCGATGTGAATGCGTATCTGGATAGTCTGCGGGCTTCGTTCAGCGAGACCGACGTAGCCACGTCGAAATACCATTTGTCGAATGTAGCCGTCAATGGCCTTAACCTCTATACTCGGTTATATGAAGGTCTACCGACACCACCAAGTGCTCCAAGTAAACCGGGAGACACCCTCAATTTAGCCCTGGGAAAATGGCAGATAAACAAGGCGAAGTGGGATGTTCGCGTTGAAACCGCTGATTTCCAGACCAGAGGTAACGCCGAACGACTCGCCATGGAGTCGGACTATTTCTACCTGGAAGGGGAAAAAATAGGTATCAAATCGCTTGAACTGAGTAATGCGGACATAGCTGCTCTACTAACCAAACCGACAAAAAAAGCAGTCGTTCAACCCGAGGCTCTAACACCGGTTACGCCCGGCTGGCAAGCCAGGCTTACGAATGTCCGCTTTGCCAACAACCGCATCCGCTACGACGATGAGACGGCCCCTCGTCAGAAAAAAGGCCTTGACTACGGTCACCTCGATTTACAGAACCTGGGTATAGATGGGCGCTTTCTGGTCTACCAAGACCTGGGCAAACGAGGCCAGAAAATCAGTGGCCAACTGCGCAACGGCAAGTTCCGGTCCACCAGCGGTTTTGTTCTCCAACAACTGGAAGGTAACGTCCTTTATACCGACACCACGACAACACTGACCAAGCTTTACATCCAGACGCCAACCAGTTTGATCCGCGACCAGATGGTGTTGCGATACGACTCGTTGGGCCAGTTAACAAACCCACGTTTCGCGAAGCGCGTAGGCGTTCGTGTAAACCTGCGTCAGAGTCGCTTATCGGTAGAGGATGTGCTGCAACTGGCTCCATTCTTAGCCGATACGCCCCCCTTTGCGGGCAATAGCGGAGGTGTTTTCAGGGCCAATGCGCAGGCAACAGGTACACTGGCCTCGCTGAACTTGCCGCGCCTGGAATTCGATATGCTTTCGGGCACAAAAATACGGGCCAGCGGACGCCTGACGAATGTGACGGACCCCGATCATATTGGCGTCGATATGACCGTGCAGCAGGCCGTAACCAGTCTGGCCGATATCAATAAGCTGGCCCCCAAAGGCTCCATCCCCTCCTCCATTGCCCTGCCACCCTCGCTTCAACTTACCGGAAAGATCCAGGGGCAGTTGAACGATCTCGTTCTGGATGCCAAACTAAACACCGCCTGGGGCACGGCCGCTTTTGATGGAAAACTAACCGGTTTTGTAGCGGGTAAGAATCAAACCTACAAAGGCACGTTGGACCTCAACGACTTCGATGCAGGCAAGTGGTTAAAACAACCCGAAACCATTGGTAAAGTAACCGGCCGGGCTACGGTCGATGGGCGCGGTATTGACCCCAAAACGTTGTCGACCCGGTTCGACCTAGCGGTTCAATCGGCCGAACTCAGCGGTTACACGTATCAGAACCTGGATGCCGAAGGCAATCTGGCGAATGGCAACCTCAACCTGGTTGGTTCATTAAAAGATCCGAATGCTAGCCTGACTCTCGATACAAAAGTTGGCCTTCAGGGCGACTTTCCGAGTATTAAAGGGCAGGCCGTCGTGAATGAATTAAACCTGCAAAAACTGAAGCTGTACAGTGACCCGCTGTCGCTTAAAGGTCGAATTATTCTCGATATGGCGTCAACGGACCCCGCCAAGCCCGTTGGTACTGTGTCGGCCAGCGATGCAATCCTCAGTCTGAATGGCAAAAGCTACCCAATCGACTCACTGTATGCCCGGCTGTCGGCCGATGGCGGCACCAAAAATGTAGTCGCTCAACTGCCGGGTGCCCGGATGACGCTAAATGGTCAGTTTGAATACACGCAGCTATACGACATTATTGCGGGCGAAATCAGCCAGTATATTGCCTTACCCTCGCTGACCTATAAACGAATTCCGCCCCCGCACGCCTTTACACTGGCGCTGAAAGCCTACCAGAATCCACTTTTCCAGGCCTTTGTGCCAGCGCTGACGCGACTGGATACGGTTCGGTTCAATGCTTATCTGGACAACACCCGCGACACCACACTCTCGGCTACCCTTCGCATCGGCGTGGTCGTTTATGATACCACTACCTTACAAGGTAGCACGATGACCCTACGGGGAGCCAATAACCAGTTGAAAGTTGATGGACGAATCGACGGGATTCTATACGATGGTATAACCATTCGCCAGACAAATCTGAACGGTATAGCGGCTAATAACAAGTTCCGGTTTGCGGTTGTCAACAAGGATTCGATTGATCAGGACTTACATGGCGTTTCGGGTACGCTGAGCATTGTCGACTCCAGTTACCGGTTCAACTTTGCTCCAAATGGGCTACTGACCAATTACCAGCGCTGGCAAACGGATACGGCCGGTTTCGCGCAGTACGGTAAAGACGGGGTGCTACTTAACCGGCTCCATATCGAAACCGATCAGCAATCGCTGGAAATAAGTAGTACGGAGCAATACGGCAACGCGCCAATTCGGGTAACAGCCCGTGCAATTGAACTAGGCAATCTGGCACGCCTGGCCAATCAGGATACGACCCTGGCCAGCGGGCAGCTTAACGGCACCGTAGTCGTGCGCGACTATATGAGTACCGATAGTAAGCTGGCATTTATCGGGTCTGTCTATGTCGACAGCCTAAAAGTCATGACCAAGCCCATTGGCAATCTCACGGCCCGCTTTAACAATACATCCGACGGACGCATCAGTGTAAATACAGCCCTCTCAGGGCCCTATAATGACGCAACCGTTACAGGATTCTATAATCCGGACGATGCCAAGAAAGCCCTTGATCTGGCTATTAAGCTGAACCGCCTGGATGCGCGAACTATCGAAGCCTTTAGTTTTGGCGAGCTGCGGCAGGCTAAGGGAAATCTTACCGGTGGATTTACCGTAGAAGGCGCTGTGGACAACCCCAAAATGGATGGCAGCGTTGCGTTCGATTCCGTCGCGTTCAACATTAAGCAGCTTAATGCAACCTACCGCATCGACCAGGAGAAGCTGGCTTTTTCGGGACAAACGATTACGCTGGAAGGGTTTAACCTACGCGACGAGCAGGGACGAACCCTCACGACGGATGGTACTGTTACGCTAAAAAACCTGCCCAATGCTGCCTATAATCTACGCGTTCGGGCCGATCATTTTCAGGTGCTCAATGCTGGCCGTAAAGACAATGACTATGCTTACGGGCAGGCCTCTGTCAGCACCGATCTGCGCATCAAAGGGGCGGGTTCCAACGCGTCGATCAATGGCACCATCCGGCTCGAAGATGGTAGTAAAGTAGCAATGGTGCTGCCCGATGATGCCGCCAGTGCCAATGAAGCAAACGGGATTGTGACTTTCATTAACCATAACGATTCACTCGCCCTGGTTAAATACCTGTATAAACCCAAGATTGATTCCCTTAAACCAAGACTGGCCTTTGACGAGTTGAGCAACTCAACCATCTCTGTCGATCTGGAGGCCGACGAAAAGTCAGAACTAACGATTGTTGTCGATGAACTAAATGGCGATTACTTACGCGCACGAGGTAATGCTCGCCTTAATGTAGGCGTCAATGCCGCAGGGCAAATAACGGTACTTGGTCGTTACGAAGTAACCGAGGGTGAGTATTCGCTGACGTATCAGGTTCTGAAACGGCAATTTGAACTCCAGAAAGGGGGTTATATCAACTTCACCGGCGACCCTCTGAAAGCCGACATTAATATGACGGCCGTCTATAAAGTGTCGGTTCCTCCCGGCGACCTTATTGGCAACGAAACGTCGTCAACCGACGCGGCATCGCTTAAACGAAAACTTCCCTTCGAAGTTGATCTTACCATCAGTGATAACCTGGCCTCGCCAAAACTGAGCTTCGATATCCGACTTCCCGAGGTAGAGAATTCATCTATTGATCAGGGTAATGGCCTCGGCTCAAGCGTTGAATCAAAACTCAAAACACTCCGCCAGGACCCCGCCCAGATAAACAAGCAAGTCTTTGCATTGCTCATTTTGAATCGTTTTCTACCCGAGAATTCGTCGGACTTCTTCTCCGGATCGGATAATGGTGGGTTGAATACCCAGGCCGAAAACATTGCCCGTAGTAGCGTCAGTAAACTCATTTCGGATCAGTTGGGCCGGTTGGCGTCGGGGGTTCTGAAAGGGTTTGACGTTGACTTCAACTTGCTATCGCAGGCGGGCAGCGGTAATACGGGAGGAACAACGAACGGCTCCCGAACCGACCTGAATGTAGGTTTATCACGGAGTTTTCTGGCTGGCCGGGTAACCGTCTCGGTAGGCAAAAACTTTGTGCTCGACAACTCGGCCAACGCTGCCGTCCCTAGCCAGAATCAGGTATTTGACAACTTGTCAGCCAACTATAATATCACCCGTGATGGCCGGTATGTGCTGCGCGCTTATCGACGCAACGACTATCAGGCCGTATTGGATGGCTATATTATTGAAACGGGGGTTGGGTTCATCATTTCGATGGATTTCAATACACTATCCGAAATTTTCCGCCGATCATCTGCCGGGCCCGTGCTGAATTAATTCGTTATGATCTTTTTATCAACCAGAAAAATCAGTCATTCTATACCTACCCTTGTTTCGCCCATACGAGCGAAGACTTTTTTTCATTTACCAGTTTCGACCTTTGTCGTACCCCTGATGGTGTGGCTGTTCAGCGCCTGTAATATAGCCAAGCACTTACCGGCCAATGAGCGCTTGTATATGGGCACGGATATTAATATACATGCCGACTCAACTATTTCGGCAGTGGAACAGAGCGGCCTGAAAGAGCAGTTAGCGGCCCAGGCACGCCCCCGACCGAACAAGCAGTTATTTGGTTACCCGTATAAAGTAGGTTTATATTATCTGTTCGGCGAGCCTAAAAAAAATGGTTTCCGGGCCTGGTTCCGCAAAAAATTTGGTCAGGAACCCGTGTTTGCCAGCGCGAAAGCCATTACCTCAAACATACCTGTTTTTAAAGCGACCCTTCAGAATCAGGGCTATTTCGGGTCAGAAGCTGCCGGTAAAATTGTTGAAGAAGGGTATAAAGCACGGGGGGTGTACGATGTCGACGTAAAGCAACGCTTTTATATCGATTCTACGGGTTTTTTGGTTGACTCGACCCCCGTTCGCAAAGCCCTTCTGGCTTCATCCAGACGAACAGTTATCAAGAAGGGAGATCCTTACCTGTTCGACAATATCAAGCTGGAGCGAGAGCGTATTAGTCAGTCCATCAAACAGCGTGGTTTTTACTATTTTTTGCCCGACTACATTGCGGTCATTGCCGATAACGATACGGCACGACACCGGACAAAACTCTATTTTGCCATCAAGCCCGACATGCCTGAAGCGGCTGGCGTGCCTTATTACATCCGCGACGTCTTTATTTACTCGAACTACAACCTGTCGACGGCTCGAAATGACACTAACCAACGGCAGGCATTCAAGACAGACGAACAATTCAGGGTTGTCGACTCCACGAATCGGTTTGATCCAAAATTATTTCGTGACATCGTTACGGTGCAGCCGGGCAAGCGCTACAACAGCCGTATGCAGGACCTTACCCTCTCGCGATTCATCAATGTGGGCGCCTTTAAATTTGTCCGAAACCGCTTCGAACCAGATCAGCAGGGAGACACAGCCGTGCTGGACGTTCACTACTACCTGACGCCTTATCCGGCAAAAGCAGTGCGTGTCGAGTTGGATGGCACATCCCGTTCCAACAACTTTAACGGTACGCAAATAATCTTGAGCTGGCGCAATCGAAACGCACTCCGACGGGCGGAGTTATTGACAATCAATGCCAATGCCGGGATCGAGTTTCAGGTGGGGGCCGCTGGCGAAGGAATTACTAATTACCGGTATGGACTCGATGGAACTTTGAGTTTTCCCAGGCTGGTGGCTCCTTTCCGGTTTAAGTACGATCAGCGCCAGGCTCTGCCCAAAACCAACCTCACGTTAGGTTATCAGACAATACTTCGCGGGGGGTTGTACCGGATCAATTCGGCTCAGACGACATTTGGCTATGCGTGGCGGCAAAATCAGCAGATCGAACATGTATTCCAGCCTTTTAATATCAACTATGTTTTTGTGCCCCAAGACCAGATCGGTGACCGCGTTTACGAGATTATACAAGATCCTAATATTCCTGAAGTGGTAAGAAAACAATATCTTAATACAGTATTTTTCTCTGATCAGCTTATTTTAAGCTCTATATACACCTTCAATTTCAATTCGCCAGTTCGTTCATTGTCGCCCACCTCCTATCGAATAACTGCCAATGCAGAGGCAGCGGGTAATCTGGCAAGCCTCTTTTTTCGTAAGCCCATCCTAAATGATAATCGGAACGGAATCTTTGGCGCGGCTTATGCACAATTTCTGAGATTCGATGTTGATGGTCGACTCTATCGACGGTTGACGTCAAAAATAACCTGGGCTAATCGCCTGTTTGCGGGTGTTGGAATTACCTACGGAAACTCGGCGAATAGATCTTTACCCTTTACCAAACAGTACTTTGTTGGAGGCAGTAACAGTATTCGGGCCTTTCGGCCAAGGGCGATTGGTCCTGGTTTATTCACCCGGGATACCATCCGTAACGTGCCAATTTTTCAGGATGGTGGGGGCGATATCAGACTGGAGGCCAATACAGAAATACGCGCCAAATTTAACAAGTATATCGAAGGGGCTGTCTTTGTCGATGCAGGGAACGTCTGGTCCTATTCTGACTCAAATACGTTTGGCCCTGAAGCATTGTTCACCAATACGTTTTATAAACAAATCGCTATTGGTACAGGCGTCGGCATCCGAATTGACTTGTCCTATTTCCTGATCCGGCTCGATGTAGCAACACCCCTGCGCAAGCCTTATAAAACAGAGGGCAGTGAGTGGATTATCGACAAAATGGCGTTCGGTAGCCGAGACTGGCGCAAACAAAATCTGGTTTTTAACATAGGCGTCGGCTATCCATTTTAAGCTTTGTAACGAGGAGATGCGGCATTCCGACACACCTTGCCCACTCTACAAAACAGGCTGAAGCACTTTCCAAACCGTATTGGCTACAATTTTATGGCCAGCGGGGGTTGGATGAATGCCATCGGGCTGGTTCAGTTTAGGAATACCGCCTACGTTTTCGAGCAAAAAGGGGATCAAGACAACCTTATTCTTGTCGGCTAACGCCTTAAACATCTTCCTGAACTCCTTCGCATACGAGGTTCCCATATTTGGCGGAATCTGCATACCTGCCAGCACAATTTTGGCCTGCGGGCTCTTCCGGCGAACGGTATCCATAATGGCCTGTAAATTTTGGCGGGTTGCCGTTAAGGGAAGTCCCCGCAGTCCGTCGTTACCGCCGAGTTCCAGCACAAATACCGCTACGGGTTTGCGCAACACCCAACCGATTCGGCTTTTGCCACCGGCAGTCGTTTCGCCACTCAAGCCCGCGTTGACAACGGTATAATTCAATCCGGCAGAGTCGATCTTTTGCCCGATCAGGGCAGGAAACGCCTGGGCCGGCTCGACACCGTAACCCGCTGTCAGGCTATTGCCATAGAACAGAATAGTTTGTTTTTGGGCCGTATTGGCTGGTTTGGCATCCGCTTGTTTGGTCGGATTGGCTGGCTGGGACGTTTTGGTATCGGATGAACCACAGCCCCAGACCGTTAAGACCAGCATCAACCCGCTTATCACAGAAAAGGGTGTTTTGCTCATTGTGAAGAACTTCATCGGTTTTGCAACGGTTAAATCAGGTAAACGCAAACGTAAAGGCGAGGTTCGCAAAGTACGCTAAGAATCCTTTGTGAACCTCGCCTTTATTTGCCCTGTTGCGATTAAAACCTGTTTCCATGAGTATTCTTCGCGTCGAAAATCTAACTAAAACTTACTCCAGCGGGGGCCGGGAACTAACGGTTCTGCATGCTGTCAACTTCACGCTCGAACCGGGAGACACCTTTTCCATCGTAGGGCCGTCGGGCAGTGGCAAAACAACCCTGCTGGGCTTATGTGCCGGATTAGACCGGGCGTCGTCGGGCAGCGTTTATCTAAACGATGTTCGCCTGGATACACTCAATGAAGACCAGCGGGCGGCTATTCGGAATCAATACGTCGGGTTTATTTTTCAGAACTTCCAGCTTCTGCCCACGCTCACCGCTCTCGAAAATGTGATGGTACCCCTCGAACTACGGGGCGAGAAAGGAGTCGAGAAAGCGGCCCATGCATTATTGGAACGTGTTGGCCTGGGTCAGCGTGGGCACCACTACCCTACCCAGCTCTCCGGCGGCGAACAGCAGCGGATTTCGCTGGCGCGGGCATTTGCCAACCGGCCAAAGCTCCTCTTCGCCGATGAACCAACCGGCAATCTCGACGCCGATACCAGTGCCACAGTCGTCGACTTACTGTTCGAACTCAACCGCCAAGCCGGAACCACACTCGTCCTCGTCACACACGATATGGAACTAGCTTCCCGAACCCAACGCGTTATTCGGATCAAAGGAGGAAGCGTAGTATCTGATACAATGACTGAATGATTGATCAAGTAAGTGCCCAACGCTTATCTATTCACTCATTCCATCGCTCAGTAAATCAAACGTAATGAACACCTCCTGGCTCTTCCGCATGGCCTGGCGCGACAGTCGCCGGAGCCGACAACGGTTACTTCTCTTTATGTCTGCCATTGTGCTGGGTATTGCCGCGCTGGTAGCCATAAATTCGTTCGGCGATAACCTGGCCCGCAGTATTGATGAACAGGCGAAGGAACTCCTCGGTGCTGATCTTACACTATCCTGGAACCGGCCGCCATCGCCCAAAACAGCCCAACTGATGAAAACCATCGGTCGTGATCGAGCGTACGAAGTTTCCTTTGCTTCGCTGGTATCTATTCCCAAAACCGGGGGTGTTCGACTGGCGCAGGTAAAAGGATTACAGGGTAATTTTCCGTTTTATGGTACCTGGGAAGTTCAGCCGGTATCGGCCGTTCAAGCTTTTCGCCAGGCGACCACTCGGGTGGCCTTGGTAGACGATGCGTTGCTGGTGCAGCTAGGAGCCGTCCCCGGCGATTCTGTGCGCGTTGGAAACCTGTCTTTCCTTATTGCCGGACGGGTCACAAAAACACCCGGCCAGGCGGCTATTGCGGCTACTGTTGCTCCAACCGTTTTTATTCCAAATCAATTTTTAGCCCAAACCGGCTTGCTACAGCGCGGCAGTCGGGTGGCCTATAAATACTATTACCAGTTTGCGCTGGGCACTGCTGTCGATACATACATCAAACCAATATCGGCACGTCTGGATAAGGACGGTATAAGCTACGACACGGTTTCCGGACGTAAAAAACAAACCGGCCGTTCTTTCGCCGACCTGACCAAATACCTGAGTTTGGTAGCTTTCGTGGCCCTATTACTAGGCTGCGTGGGTGTTGCCAGCGCGGTGCAACTCTATGTAAAAGAAAAGGTTACGTCCGTGGCTATTCTACGAACCCTTGGTACCAGCGGGCGTCAGGCTTTTCTGATTTATCTTATTCAGACGGCCCTAATGGGCCTGCTTGGGGCCGTAATTGGCGCCTTAGCCGGATCAGCGATTCAACTGATCCTTCCACGTGTGTTCGGCAATTTCCTTCCCATTACGGTCGAAACCACGTTATCAGGCCCGGCTATTCTCGGTGGCATTGGTACCGGACTGCTCATTTCGGTTCTGTTTGCGTTGCTGCCGTTGCTGGCTATTCGCAATGTATCGCCCCTGCGCACCTTGCGTAATTCTTACGAAGCAGACCTGAGCAACAGAGACCCCTTCCGATGGCTTGTGTATTTGCTGGTGATTGGCTTCATTATTGGCTTTGCCTATTGGCAAACCCATAACTTCATGCTTGCTCTCGGTTTTACGGGTGGCCTGGCACTGGCGTTTGGCATCCTGACAGCGCTGGGGCTAGGTTTGATCTGGCTTGTCCGCCGGTTCTTTCCGACCTCCTGGAGCTACATCTGGCGACAGAGTTTAGCGAATTTATACCGTCCCAATAATCAGACGCTTATCCTCGTCACCTCCATCGGTCTTGGCGCGTTTCTCATTGCCACACTTTACCTGACCCAGGGGCTTTTGCTCGGTCGGGTGGAGTTGTCAGCTAGTGGAAATCAGCCCAATATGGTGCTGTTCGATATTCAGAATGAGCAGATTGCCGGTATTCGATCGCTGATAAAAACACAGCGCTTGCCTGTTCTGCAGGAAGTACCCGTCGTAACGATGCGTCTGTCTGACATTAACGGAACCACCGGCGCGGTTCGCCAGGATACCGCGCTCAAAACCCCAAAATGGGCCTTTACCCGCGAATACCGGGTTACGTACCGGGATACGCTGATCTCGTCGGAAAAATTAAGCTCGGGCAAGGCACCCTATCAGGCCAATGGGGCTATTTATGTCTCCATCGAGAAAGATTTTCTGGACCGGATGCACCTAAAACTGGGCGATACCCTCGATTTCAACGTGCAGGGGGCACCCATACAGACCATTGTTGGTGGCACCCGCGAAGTCGAGTGGAATCGGGTACAAACCAACTTCCTGGTCGTATTTCCGTCGGGCGTGCTGGAGCAGGCCCCCCAGTTCCACGTACTCATGACCCGTGTGCCCAACAACCAGGTTTCGGCGGTGCTTCAGCGGGCACTCGTGAGCCAATTCCCTAACGTATCGGCGATTGACCTGGGATTGATCTTAAAAACGGTGGATGATATTCTGGGGCAGATTTCGTTTGTTATCCAGTTCATGGCTCTGTTCAGCATACTGACGGGTCTGCTGGTACTGGCTAGCTCGGTGGTAATCAGCAAATACCAGCGGCTCCGCGAAAGCGTGCTTCTCCGAACACTCGGTGCCAGCCGTGCCCAGATACTGCGTATCACTGCGCTCGAGTATGGCTTATTGGGTCTACTAGCAGCCCTTTCGGGCATCCTGCTCTCGGTGGCTGGTACCTGGGCCTTAGCCCGTTACGTATTCGAGGTTCCTTATCGGCCCGATGTTTTACCCCTGGTCGTTATTTCTCTTTCCGTGACCGCGTTGACCGTATTTATTGGGGTCTTCAATAGCCGTGAGGTGCTCGTCAGACCACCCCTGGATGTACTGCGTGCGGAGGGTTAACGAAAAGCCAGGCATGAAGATAAATCCTGACTGCGTAGTTTTCCGTACCATGGCATGATCGGTGCGTGAATATACGGTTTAGCAAAAGCCGTACAATCGCTCTAAAACCTGGCCCAACGACATCGGAGATTTGTAGCACCAAAAAACGCTCTAAACTCTTAAATTTTGTCATGGAAAAAGCATTCTGGCTTAACTCCTGGGAATTAGAAGGCCCCTATACCAGTTTCCACCGTAAAGACATTCACCCTTACCTGATCAAGCACCTGCCCCCTTTTTCGCTGGAAGGCAAGTCGATTTTCGTTCCTCTCTGCGGCAAAAGCGTTGATATGATCTACTTTGGTCACTTCGCCCAGCGGGTTGTAGGAGTCGAGATTGTTGAGAAAGCCGTGCTACAGTTCTTTTCCGATAACCGACGGCCCTATCAGCGGATCGGCAACCGATTCATTTCAGGCAATATTACCATTTTTTGCTGCGACCTCTTTAGTTTAACCAGTGAAGATATTGGGCCGGTTGACGTTGTGTACGATCGGGCATCGCTAGTGGCCTTACCTAATTCCATGCGGATGCAGTATTTACAAACTCTCGAAAAATTAACGCCCGTAGGCGCCTTAACTTTTTTGAATACGGTCGAGTACGAACCTTCCCTGCCGACTCCTCCATTCAGCCTATCGTCCAGCGATGTTGCCAGCTATTTCCCGAATTATGTTATTAATCACGTGGAGAGCCCAACCTTACCAAATCATGGCATGGTACGAAAATTCAATCTAAAGTTTCTGATCGAACATGGCTTTCTAATGCGAAAATTATATGACACAACCGTTTACGCAGACGCAGAGGAAATGTCGGAGAAAGCGGTCAGGTAAAAACCTTACCCCACCATCACTTCCACTGCATTACATCCAGCACATTGGGGGAGAAATCATACTCTTCGGGTTGATTGGAGCCGATTAACAGAAGCTGGTCAGGGCCGAGTCGACGTACTTGCTCCTGATACCAGGCGGCTCCCTGCCGATCAAGGTTGGCAGTAGGCTCGTCCAGAATAACGACCGGTGCGTCAGAGAAGAAGGCCAGACCAAGTTTAACGCGCTGCTTCATACCCGACGAAAAATACTTTATTTCTTTATGACGAGCGTGGGTCAGCAACAGGCGGTCGGCAACGGCTTCACTGGTCAGGTTGTTCCGAAAAGGTTTGAAGGTCTGATGAAACGTCAGCAGTTCATCCAGTGTCAATTCCTCGACCAACTCAAGATAAGGAGCGGCAATGCTTACCTGCCGAAACCAATTGTCGGGATCAATCAGCACACCATCCTGCGAATACGTCAGATTGCCCTCGGTAGTGGGCAAATTCCCGGCTAATAATTGGAGCAGCGTTGATTTTCCGCTGCCATTGGGGCCGACAAACGTATAGCTTGTACCGGCCTTGAGCGTCAGGTTTACGTGACGAAAAATCCACTCCCTCCGGTACTTTTTACCGATTTTCTCGGTAGAGATTGTCAGCATTGTTGATAGTATGAGTGCCGCCGGAACGGATGGCGCAAGGCCGGGCCACATTGGCTCCAGCCTTGTGCCGTCATGCGTTTATTCGCGCTCCACGTTGCTGTTTGACGGGCCTTTCATAATGCCCCGCTCCGACGACCGAATGAAGTTCACAATTTCATCGCGCTCATCGGATGGAGGCAGCTCCAGCTCGATCTGTGTCAACGCATCGGCATTGTTTAACCCACGCATGTAGATATAGCGATAGATTTCCTGAATCTGGTTGATCTTGTCGTTTTCGAACCCCCGCCGACGCAGGCCAATGGAGTTGATACCGGTATAAGACAATGGTTCACGGGCGGCCTTCGTAAACGGTGGTACATCTTTACGCACCAGCGAACCGCCCGAAACCATGGCGTGGGCGCCAATTTTCACCCATTGGTGCACCGAGCTGGAACCACCAATGATGGCCCAATTGCCCATATGCACATGTCCACCCATTTGCACATTATTAATAATCAGGCAGTGGTTACCGATTCGGCAATCGTGCGCCACGTGCGCGTAGGCCATTACCAGACAATCTGACCCGATTTCGGTTTTCCAATGCTCTTCCGTGCCCCGACTGATGGTGGCATATTCACGAATGGTTGTGTTATCGCCAATGTAAGTTCGGGTGTACTCGTTATTGAATTTTAAATCCTGTGGCGTTGATGAGATCACCGCTCCTGGATAAATTTTACAGTTCCGGCCAATACGAGCTCCTTCGTTGATAACCGCATGCGAACCAATCCATGTTCCCTCGGCAATCTCAACGTCTTTATGGATAATCGCAAATGGCTCGATCACCACGTTCTGCGCTATTTTCGCTTCAGGGTGAATGTAAGCTAATGGTTGAATCATTTTTCTACTGATGAATGATGAATGATGAATTAAAAAAGATAACCAATTGATAGCCTTCTAGTTAATACAACTATCATTTATCATCCATCCTTCATCATTTTGCTCCGGCCGCCCGGTTCACTACTTTTTCTTAACCAGACTGGCGATCATGTCGGCTTCGCACACCAGTTGGTTGCTTACGTAGCCACGGCCCTGCATTTTCACAATACCACGCTTCATGGGCGATGTGAACTCACACCGAAAAATGACAGTATCGCCCGGTAAAACGTTGCGCCGGAAACGACAATTCTCAATACCCACCAAAAATGGCCAGTAATTTTCGGGATCGGGTACGGTACTCAATACCAGAATGCCACCCGTCTGCGCCATCGCTTCAAGCTGCATAACGCCCGGCATAACCGGATTTCCTGGAAAGTGGCCCGGAAAATAGGGTTCGTTCATCGTTACGTTCTTGATACCGACTACGCTGTTTTCGTCCAGAGCGATGATTTTGTCAATCATCTGAAATGGATAGCGGTGAGGCAACAACTGCGAGATGCGGTTAATATCCAGAACGGGCGGTTGCGTCGAATCGTATTTGGGTACCTGATTTGCCGCGTTTTTCTGAATCAGTTTCTTGATCTTTTTGGCAAAGGCCACGTTAGCCGCATGTCCCGGACGGGCAGCCAGGATCTGCGCCTTAATGGGTCGGCCAATCAAGGCCAGATCGCCCACCATGTCGAGCAGTTTGTGGCGCGCCATTTCGTTGGGGTAATGCAACTCCAGGTTATTCAGAATGCCTTCCTGCTTATTTACGCTCACTTTGGGTTTGTGCAACAGGTCGGCCAGGTAATCGAGTTCGCCATCTTTTACTTCGCGATCCACGATCACGATCGCATTGGTGAGATCACCCCCTTTAATGAGATTTTGTTTGTAGAGAGCCTCCAGTTCGTGTAAAAAGACAAACGTACGGCAGTTGGCAATCTGCTCCGGAAACTGGCTTATGTCATTCAGGTAAGCGTGCTGGCTGCTGATTACCCGCGAGTTATAGTCGACCATCACCGTCAGCCGATAATCGTCCAGGGGCAAAGCCGCCAGTTCGATATCTTTTTCGGCATTGCGGTAATGAACATACTCGCTCACCTCGAAATAGTTTCGGGTAGCATTCTGTTCTTCGATACCGGCATCGCGCAGAGCGTCGATAAACTGGATAGACGAACCATCCATGATGGGCGGTTCGGGGCCGTCCAGTTGAATCAGGATATTGTCCAGTTGCAAGCCAACCAGGGCAGCCAGCGTGTGCTCAACCGTATGAATTCGGGCGCCACTTTGCTCAATTGTAGTGCCCCGCGAGAGGTCCACAACGTTATCGACATCGGCATCCACGATGGGTTGCCCCGGCAAGTCGATGCGCTGGAATTTATAGCCGTGATTCGTCGGCGCGGGCAAAAATGTCATCGTTGCCGAGACGCCTGTATGCAGGCCCACTCCCGATACCGATACGGCTTTCTGAATCGTCTGTTGTTTGGTATTCATTCGTTGTCGGTTTACAGTTTAGGTTTGTGGGATTCACCGTTGTAAACACCGGTGAATCCCACAAACCTAAACCGCACACTAGTTTTCTTTTTTCTTTTCCAGATTCGACAGCCGCTGTTCCAGGGCTGGCAACTTCCGGAAAATGGCCAGTGAACGCATGCTCTCTTTAAGGCCAAAAGCAGGCGAACTATTAATCGATGTCCCTTCTTCAACTACATTTTTACCGACTCCCGACTGGGCACCAACTTTGGTACCATTGGCAATGGTCAGGTGACCGGAAAAACCAACTTGGCCGGCAATAACACAGTTCTTACCTAACTTAGTAGAGCCCGAAACGCCCGTTTGTGCCGCAATGACGGTGTTCTCGCCAATATCGACATTATGGCCGATCTGAATCAGATTATCGAGCTTAACACCTTTCCGGATAATGGTGGAGCCCATGGTGGCGCAGTCAATAGTTGTGCCAGAGCCAACGTTCACGAAGTCTTCCAGAATAACGTTGCCAAGTTGCGGAATGGTTTTATAGGTTCCATCCGGTTGTGGCGCAAAGCCAAACCCCTCGCTGCCAATAACCGCATTGGGATGAACAACACAATGCTGGCCGATAATACAGTTGTCCAGAATACGGGCACCCGGATGGATGATGGTATTATCGCCAATACGAACGTTGTTGCCAATATAGGCGTGCGGGTAGATTTTGACATTCTCGCCGATGGTGCAATTCAAACCAATGTACGAAAAGGCACCCCGATAAATTCGCTCGCCAATTTTCGTCCCATCACCAACATAGGAGGGCTGTTCGATACCATTGCGGGCGAAACTTAATTGTTTGTAGTACTCTTCCAGCAGTTGGGTAAAGGCCGAGTAGGAGTTTTCTACAAAAATAAGGGCAGGCAGAACCGGTTTTTTGGGCTGAAAAGACTGGTCGACGATGACCGCCGATGCCTGGGTTGTGTACAGAAACGGCTCATACTTGAGGTTCGACAGAAACGAAATATCGCCTGGCTTACCTTCTTCTATTTTGGCTAATCCGGTGATTGGCAATGAATCATTTCCGGCAATTTCGCCCCCCAGCAGTGTAGCAATCTGCTTGACTGTAAACTTCATATGTGTGTAACGACCGTCGCAAAACACTCGATTTTTGCGTTCGATTGGGCCGCTAAGGTAGGCAACAAATTGCATTTTTCGGATAGAACTAGCCGGAAATGTTCGGAAACTAGTGACTTATTCGGAGTCCTAAACGCGTTTAGACCGTAACCTTAATCACTTATTAATTGGCGGATTGCGGAACACCCCGCAGGTCTTTAGCCCAACAGACGTAATATCGGCGGACAATGTTGGTCAGCACCTGAATATTCGACAGGTCCGATGCATCGGCAATATCGATTACGTTACCACCCTTCAGCTTGATACTGATCCGATCCTCGGAAGGCAGGTAAGCGGCATTGGTGGCCTGTCCCTCTACCAGAAAGTAAGAACGCATATCAGCCGGTAGGCCATCCCGATGCAACTGCTTTTCGAGCTCAGTCAATAATTCCCCGGCAAAGGGTTCCGTCGATAGCATGATCTTGAACAGCTTGCGGTCGAGCAGCATCTGGCAAAGAGTCGCAAGCACGAAGTCGGTGTGTAGCGCCCACTCCTTTATGCAGGCCCACACATCAAAATCATCGAGCCGCGTAAACGCATCGAGGTAAACCCGGTTCGTTTGAAAATCAGTCGCCGTAACACTCTCCTGCATAAACAACCGAAAGGCCGCCGATGCAAAAACGGTTTCAGTTCCTGCCTGCTGCATCAGAAACCGGGCCCGGCGCAACACCTGAATGAGCATCGACTCCGCACAGATGGACGTTTTATGCAGATACACCTGCCAATACATCAGCCGGCGTGCGTTCAGAAAATTTTCGACGCTCAGAATCCCTTTCGCTTCGACCACCAACTGATCACCCACCAAATCGAGCATCTTGATAATTCGTTCGGCCCCAATGGCCCCTTCCGCCACGCCAGTATAATAGCCATCGCGGTTGAGATAGTCCATCCGGTCCATATCCAGCTGACTGGAAATAAGCTGATGAAAAAAGGTTCGCTCGTACGTCCCGTCGAACATGCGGATCGCCAGCGATAAGGCCCCATCGAACTGCCGGTTCAGTTCATGCATGAGAAGCAGCGAAATCTGCTCATGTGACACGCCCTCCAGCAGGCAACACTCCAATACGTGGGAAAACGGCCCGTGGCCAATATCATGCAGCAGAATAGCCACCTGGGCAGCTTCACACTCGTCACTGCTGATGGAATGCCCTTTGCTCTGCAGCGTACTCATGGCCTGCCCCATCAGGTGCATAGCGCCCAGCGCGTGGTGGAAGCGTGTGTGCAAAGCGCCGGGGTAAACATATTCCGATAAGCCTAATTGTTTGATACGCCGAAGTCGCTGAAAGTAAGGATGCTCAACCAAATCGAAAAGTAACTCGGTTGGAATGGTAATAAACCCGTACACGGGATCATTAAGAATTTTTTTCTTATTAGGCGCTGACATTCAGCAAAGATACCGGACAGGATTGCAGGATTAACAGGATTGTCGATTGAAAATCACGTTAATCCTGCAATCCTGTTGAAAAATTCGTAAATTTGCCCGTTGGCTTTGAGCAATTAGTCAACAACGGGCTTGTAACTCAGTTGGTTAGAGTGCCTGACTCATAATCAGTAAGTCCCTGGTTCGAGTCCAGGCTGGCCCACCAGATAATCAGCCGCTTAGCAGGAATGCTAGGCGGCTTTTTTTATTTAGTTGCAATACATTTTTTCGAATCACGAAAAAATAAAGAGAGATCAATTCCAAAACTCGTAGGGCGTATTATGGTCATCCGAGCTTATGCCTTCGATCAGCCTTGCTTCAGAGTGTTTCTTACATATCATTCTGTCAATGAATGCTACACGAGTCCAGTCAATATAGACCGCAATCAGCCTCACTACTACAGTCCTGCAACTAATACACATCCGCCACCTGCCTTGTGCTCATGGTTGAATTTACCGTTTTATGGTATACAGCCACAGTCGGGCAGATGGGTGTTTTCCATCCCCAATAGCCTCTAAGCTACAGGGCACTATCACTGTTAATAATTTTAATTCAAGTTGCGAGATAGTCATTCCTCCAAACATCCATTGATGGTGAAGGCCAGCAGAAACAAAAATAATTTTAGTAAAAAGCCTTCGGCAGTGACGGCATGAATCTTACGCGGAAATAGGTTGGTGATCTGACCAAAAACGTTCTCAATAGGCTTGCGAAAGTGCTTCTTTAGAAACACTTCCCAAGCTTGATCAGGCCGTAAGCTGTTCTTTTTTCGGTGAATCTTGAGGTAGATTTGGTCGCATTCGGCATAGAGATCCTCCTGCTCGTAGTCGGTGTAGCCACTATCGCCATAGAGTTCACTACCAGCGGGTAGATCGACCAGTACCGCCTTACAGGCAGTGCTGTCGTGAAAACTGCCAGCGGTGATAAAGTAATCCACTGGCTGCTTGTCAGCAGTAATAATGACCTGAACTTTGAAGCCATAGAAATACTCTTTTTTAGCCTCGTTGTAGCCGTGATAAGCTTTACCGTTCAAGAGTTTACTGACGGGGATACGGCAGTTTCGACAGACAGCAACCGGAAACGAATCGATCATGTAACGCGTACTGGTGTTGAGGTCTTTAAGGCTGGCACCCAGTGCCCGGAAGATGGCGATGAGCAGGGGCTGGAGCCGATGCAGTCGGCGATTGAAGCCCGACTTGTCGAGTAGTTTCATACCATAGTGCTTTTGCATGTAGCCACAGGCAGCGGCCTGATTGCCATAGAAGGCGATGGCGGCCATATTGGCAATAGTGGCCACTTCAGCATCATTGAGTTTACAATGTGGGTCATTTTTTGGTCCCATTACTTTGAAGAGCTCATCAAAGAAGCAGTAAATTGCAATGGTTTTGTCAGCCATCTTGTGAGTGATTTAGAGCGTGAGATACTCCAAAATTACCTAAGTGGCTAGCAAAGCCTGTATCTCGCAACTTGAATTATTTCTAGTGAAAACTTGGGGTTTATCAGCCCTGACCCGGTTATGGGTAGTCGTTGACGTTGGGAGTCGACTTACACCTTGAGGACTTTATAGAGCCTTAATAAAAGGCCATGGACATAAATGGCCAGCAAATAATTACCCCAAAAGACGATAACCACCAGCAGCCAAGTAAATTCCAGCCGGAATCGGGCCGTTATATAGGTAGCCATCTGCAAAAAGAGCATATGGAATAAGTACAGCGCAAACGAAATCTTACCCGTATAGGTGAAAAATCGGTTCAGGAAAGGGAAATGGGTAGTATACACCAATAGGGCCAAGCTCATATACCCTACTAGCGCTGGAATGTCGTTCAAGACCTTTCCCACTGAACCAAATGTGGAGGGAAAGACAGCATATAAAAATAGGGCAACGATTGATATAATTAGCAGCGTGACCGATGGCTGGTTCCAGAATCCGATCTGTTTCGTTTTGTAAACATCAGCCAGGTAGATACCCAAACAAAATTCCCATAAATACTGTAAAAAAAAACTGTTCCAGACCCGGACGCTTTCCTTGCCAATACTGATAATCAACGCACTCCAGACGAGACTAATCCCAACCGACAAGCCAATAAATAGCCGAGTCGGTAGGCGGTCTTTGGCCTCAAGAATGGGCAAAAAAACCAAGTATAAACTCAGGATGAGCGAAATAAACCAGAAGTGGTAGCCATAACTGCCCACAATGCGCTCATCAAACAGTTTATAGAGCAACAGATGGCCCAAGTAGGCGTACAGGGAAGAGTGGTAAAGTGGAAGGCCCAGACTGATTAAGGCAATCACCGTAACACTTAAACTAACGGGCAGATAGATCTTCAGGAACCGTTTTTTAATAAACGGCCAGAAGGCTAAGGGGTTGGATAGATGAGACAGGTAGAGGCCAAATCCGGAGACAAAAATAAATCCATGAATGCCCGTTCCTCCGAATTGAATCAGCTTTTTGCCTAGGGGTGGTAGAGCCACTAGTTGAAAACTGTGCAATAGAATGATCGACACGATGGACACTCCTTTCAGATAGTCCAGTACGTCCACTCTTCTGGCTGAGGATACTCGTAAATTCTTTCGTGATGGGCTTAAAACAGGTACAGTGAAGGTAGTCATAGGAGTTGATAACATATAGAACGGTAGGTATACTGCTTATGCAGCAGTAGGCAACAGCCTCCCTGGTCTATGTTGAAACAAATCAGTATATAGGCCTGAGTAGGTGGGCTATATGTTCTGGACTATACCGAAAAAGTCAAGTCACAAGTTTGTTAATAATTATTCCCAACACGATAAAGTCACAAAAATGTCATCATTGACTAGTAACGGTAACATACTACACAACCCAGAGGCTTACTTCCGAGGTTGCTTCAACAAACAACGGATGGTGGACCCTGCCAAGTTTGCTAGTCAAGAAGGGCAGGCTGGTTTCGGGAAAGCCAAGGCGGTTGAAGCCAACGGTGAGCTTCTAGTAAGCTACCAAATCTTGTTTTCTTACCACACGACAAACCTAAAGGCCGGAGCCATAGTGATAAACGGCCTGCCAATTGGGGTACTCGCCAGGTAAATTTCGCCACCGCGCGGGCAGCCCCGTGGCAACCGGTACGGATGGCATTCATTACATGACATACATCGAGCTTTCGCTTGCGTTTAAGGGGTAGAAAAGGCAATAATGTGGCCCACCGGTAGTCGCTTGGCCGCCGGAGCCGTCGCTATAAAGGTGACACTATTACCAGCCTTTTTCAATTCCCCAATACGTTCTGAAGCTTTATAGTCTGGCTACTAGTTAACCCGTTAAGGGGAGCGATATAGTTCGAGTGTCTACCTGTAGCATAAATTAACTTATATTTGGTTATTTATCCTTTTAGCTTATTTGGGAGCTATATACACCATTTCCAAACGTTTATCCCTACTTAACAATCCCCAAAATTTGCTGATCATCAGAACTTTTAATTGCAGCCCCTCATTTAGGAGAGTAAGGACAGTAAATTGGCTGGCCGACCGGCGAAGCAGCTAGCCGACCGGGCGGCCGACTCTGGTTATAATCCAGGCCCGTAATCAGCCGGGGGGCTAGTTCATAATTGTACTGCATAACCAGGGCATCAGAAAGGGTCTGCATCATACTGATGCCTGGCCTATAATAGGGAGTAGTAGCTGGCGACACATGGCTGAATTGGCTAACCAGCAGATCCTGTGGAAACTGATCGCGCCAGTATTCGGGAACCACATACTGATAGCCCCGATTGGGCTGCGTTTCCAACCTAACTAGTTGATTCACGTAGCCTTTGACCTGGAACTCACGATACTGATTCCAATAGCTACCACAGGTGCCAAGAACCTTCAAAGGCCCACTACCAACCATAAGTGGAAATGTCTGACAATCCCGGAGTGTATCGTGTGCTAGCCCAAACGAATGGCCTAATTCATGAGCAGCCAATTCAGCATTGGCATTCAAACACACCAGGTAGGGGCCTTCATAGGTTGCGTAACCCGCATAGGGGTATTTGGGGTAACCGGTTGGCAGGCTTGGATCTTTCATGAAAAAGACGATCCGGGTAGCTGCTTTAGCTTGTTTGAGTGCTATCAGCTTCTTTGTGAGTGGATCGGTCAGGTCCGCAAATAACTTATTCATTAAGCCTTCAGGGTCTCCACTATCCTTAAACCGAGCCATTTCATCGGCCGACAATGGGTAGATAATATGCTGAAAGACAAGTTTGTTCAATTCCTGCGGATGTTCTGGTTGTGTACGGTTTAGAAAATCGACAAAAACTCGGTTCTGATACGGATCATAATGATTGCCATTTGTTGTCGGAAACGCGCTGACAAACGATGGATCAGTGAGTACATAGAGCAATCGGATGGTATCCCTCTTGGTGGAAGGTAAGTCTGCAAACGTGCGTGCCAGTCGGGTGCCCACCAGCACCGATTGAATGCTGGAGACCTGGCGGGGATTTCTGTCGATAGTCAGTTTTACCTGATAGGTGGCGTTGCGGGTGAATTGATGACTAATTTGTGGTGACTGGGTACTTGTCTGCGCGGTACTATCGCCGAAATTCCAGTGATAGGTTGCTCCTTGCTGACTGGAATCAGCTCTAAAAACAACTAGTCCATCTTGCTGAGGAATTACTTGAAACGTAAAAAGCGCGGTATCTGGGGTTTCTGGGGGTAACTCTCTTGAGCAAAAGAGTAACCCAAAACTCATGACTATCAAGTAAAGGGGTAACCATTTTCCGACGGGTGCGGTGGTGCAGATTTCAGATTTCATCGACGAAGGATTTAACGGAGGGGGCATAAATAGACTCCAACATAAGTTAACTGCTTTAGCGCATTCCCTCAAAAGGCGATTAGGTAATATCCTGGGAATTAGTGGCTAGTGATAGTCTAGTAACTGAACGCCAGCTTATAACTAGCGGTTGTGCCCGGCTTTCGGTAAAGCTAGCCGTCCGAGTGATGGTCACACTGTTGTTCTTAAACTCACCTGAACCCATGAATTTAGGCGTGTAACTCACCCCATTGACTAGAAGCGATTCGATTTGAGTCGGAAGCTCAAAACGAGTATCAACTAAACGGACTTGGTAAGAACGTCCGGTATTGTCGTTGGGTCGCTTCTCCATGAAGGTAACGTTCCGTCAGGATTCTTAACAACGGTCAAACTACCCTTGATTGTGGTCGTTGTGGGCACGGGTGTCGAATCAAAATTAGTCTGGGGCTAAACCTGTAGCTGATAGTGCCCTTCGTAGTTTGAGACGAAGTCCGGAGTTAATTTTTGATAAGCTGTTGAGAGAATAGCTAGAAGTGGTAGGCTCCAAAGAGGACGTTTCATAAACAAGGCGGCAAAGGATTTGGAATAAATAGTACCAGCTAGAGTCAGGTATGCTCTACCCTAGTTCCTGCAAGAGTTCTCCTGTTGTCTTTTTATATGAAGACACAGAATCCACTTTTTGTGTTGCATTTTCTGGTGTAGAAAGCCAAAGCAGAAAACTTCAGGCTAACTATTTGTGGCCATTGTAAACGACGGCTATCAGTCTGGTATTCGTCGTTTGCATTTTACCTGGTTGGGCCTGATTCTCTTTTATGCCCGAATTGTAGATACTTCCTCGTCTCGGTTGGGAGGGTTAGTTGACATACTGGTCATTCATTTTTTGTCTACTTCAATGAGCCGC
The DNA here is from genome assembly GCF_054776575.1 of Spirosoma humi. NCBI lineage: Bacteria > Pseudomonadati > Bacteroidota > Cytophagia > Cytophagales > Cytophagaceae > Spirosoma > Spirosoma humi. The sequence goes on along the minus strand of NZ_BAAHBR010000017.1, from coordinate 163,459 downwards.
TTAGAAGCCAGCTAGGGATGCGTACTAAAAATAAAAATGCCTGTCGAGCCTTATTAATGACACCAACCCCAATTTGACCCTCTTGAATGCTAAGCGTCATTTCCTTATAGTCCTCAATATCAGCTTCTTTAAGAAGTTTAGTACTCAATCTGATCCAAGAGGACAAACCACTCAATCAAGTAGCTGAAATGGAAGCGGTTGCAGATAATTTCCAGGGGCTTATTCAGTGGGCAAGAATCAAAAAACTTTTATAAGAAAGCCTGCCGTAGCATACGACTATGTTGTTTTCTGAAGGTAGAAGGGTTTACGCCAAACTTCTTCTTGAACAGTTTCGAAAAATAGAACTCTGACTCAAAACCAGTTCGGCTGGCGATTTCGGAAAGCAACAGGTTGGTATCGGTCAATAGTTGGCGGGCTTTCTCCATTTTGAGGGCAAGATGGTAGCGGGCGGGTGGGGTACCCGTTATTTCATTAAATGCCTTTCTGAACCAAACATATCCAACGCCGTTGGCCTGGGCGAACGATTCCATGTTGAGGTTTTCGTCCCAGCGCTCATGCAGTTGAAAGCGCAGGCCGTTAATTTTCTTTTCCTTCTCGGACTGGCTGGGCGCTTTCATCAGGGCAGACGCGTAAATCAGGCCGAGGAGTTGAATGACCAGACAGGAAGACAGTTGCTTATAGCCGGTCCGTTCGGTGCGCAGGGTTTCGATGAGCTTCACAAAAACATTCAGTAACTCCGTATCGAAGCCCGTCCGGATCAGCGGGCGATCCGGGGCGAAACAGGCCTGCTGCATCAGATAATCGGGATAAAGCCCTTTGAACCCGACCCAGAATTCTTCCCAACCCGTGTCTTTAGAGGGACGAAATCGGTGCCATACGCCGGGAAATAGCAGAAAAGCGGTCCCGGCCTCGACCACAGACGGAGGTAGCTCCCGTGTTTCGAACGTACCGCTTCCCCGGGAAATATAAACCAGTTGAAATTCTTCCAGTATCCGCCCTTCTTCCCAATTGAAGAGGTAGAAATTGGGGTGCTCATGATCCGGGTACGGTTTATCAGCCGGGTGGAGGTTATGCCCCACGTTCAGTATGGACACGCCCCAATTTGGCTCCGAGTCGTCATCGGGCAGGGCTTGTTGGCCATTAAAATACCTCCTATAAGTATTCATATCAAAAAGTGTAAAAATTAGATCAATTTAGCCATTGGCTTGCCATAAAAGGAGCCTTTAATTTGTTGAAAACATCAATTTAAAATTGAATTAACAGAGTATTTCGCATTTAATAAAATGTAAGCTTAGATTTCTCCAAATTTTTATTGGCTGCATTTTTTGATATATGCACCCCTAGCCCACCGATGAAAATGACCCGTAACAGTAAATATCCATTAAGAATAGGCCTGTTCGGGATAGGACTTGCGGCTTATTGGGAACAGTTCGAAGGCCTGGAAGACCGGCTGCGGTCGTATGTCGATGTGGTTGACGAAAAGCTGGGCTCTTACGGGGCCGAAATTGTCAACCTGGGCCTGATTGACACTCCGGAAAAGGCCCTGGACGCGGGTCATGCGTTCCGGAAAGCGGACGTCGATATCATTTTTTTGTACGTAACGACCTATGCCTTGTCGGCAACGGTGCTGCCGGTTGTCCGACGCGCAAAGGTATTGGTCGTGGTGCTCAATTTATCGCCTGCACCAGCTATTGATTACGCCACCTTCAACAAGATGGGGGATCGCACAAAGATGACGGGCGAATGGCTGGCGTTCTGTTCGGCCTGCCCCGTGCCTGAGATCGCCAACGTGTTCCGGCGGGCCGGTATTCCTTTTTATCAGATAACCGGTATGCTGCACGATGACCCGCTTGTGTGGACAGAGGTCAGGGAGTGGATCGAAGCCGCGCACGTCGCGAATATCATGTATCACAACCGGCTGGGGGTCATGGGAAATTATTACGGAGGGATGCTGGATATCTACACCGATCTGACCCGGCAAGCCGCCACGTTCGGTGGGCACATCGAAGTCGTGGAGGTGGACGAGCTTTCAGCCTTCCGACAGGACGTAACGGGGCAGGAAATCGACGCGATGCTGAACGAATTTCAGGACGTGTTCGACATTCAGGCCGATTGCGACGCCGACGAACTGGAACGGGCCGCCCGAACAGCGGTGGCGCTACGGCGGCTGGTGCATCACCACGACCTGGGTTCGATGGCCTACTACCACAAAGGGTCCGGCAACGCCTGGAACGAGGACACCATGAGTTCGGTCATTCTCGGCAATTCGCTGCTGACGGCCAACGGGATTCCGGTAGCGGGCGAATACGAAGTGAAGAATGCGCAGGCCATGAAGATTCTGGACAGCTTCGGCGCGGGCGGCTCCTTCACCGAATACTACGCAATGGATTTTCGGGACGACGTGGTGCTGATGGGCCACGATGGTCCGGGGCACATTGCCATCGCGGAAGGCAAAACAAAAGTGAAACCCCTGCAAGTCTATCACGGAAAAGTGGGCAAAGGGCTTTCGGTCGAAATGAGCGTTCGGCATGGAGCCGTCACCCTGCTTTCGGTGGTCGAAACGGTACGCGGTGACCTGATGCTGCTGGTGGCCGAGGGCGAATCGGTTCCCGGACCGGTTCTGGAGATTGGCAATACAAACAGCCGATATCGGTTCAAGCCGGGTGCCCGGCGATTTGTCGAGACCTGGAACAGTCATGGCCCGGCACACCATTGCGCGGTTGGCGTGGGACACATCGCGTCCAAGATTCAGAAGCTGGGTCAACTGCTCGGAATACAAACTGTAGTGGTCTGTTAACTAGTGCTTTATGCCCTAAAACCCTACCCTTAACCGCTCTTTTTACCGAAAAAGCACCCGTTCTAAAGTAAGCTGAAACCAAAACAACCAGATCTATGACTTGTCCTATACGAAGCCCATTTGATTGGTTAAAAGTCGCAAAGCGAACCCACGTGCAACTCCTGATGGTGCTGGCCGTGAGCGGTATAGCGTACGCCAACGAAGGATCTCCTCAAAATGCACCGATGCGTTCTTCCAACACTATACGTCCGATGGCACCCGGCCAGGAGAAACCTCAACGAACGATTTCGGGAACGGTGACGGACGCCGAAACCGGCGAAGGGCTACCCGGCGTGACGATTGTGTTGAAGGGAACCGCAACCGGAACCACCACCGACGGCAACGGTACTTTTCGGTTTTCGGTCCCCGATAGCAATCCTACCGGCACGCTGGTGTTTTCGTTCATTGGGTATGTTTCGCAGGAAGTACCCATCAGCAACAAAACCACGCTGGCGGTTAAGCTGTCGAAAGACATGAAAGAGTTGCAGGAAGTGGTCGTCAGCTACGGCGTTCAGAAGCAGCGCGAAGTAACCGGCTCCATTGCGCAGTTAAATGCCGTTGAGTTGCAGGATATGCCGGTTGGGCAGTTTGCGCAAAAGCTTCAGGGGAAGTTTGCCGGGGTACAGATCAACCAGACCACGGGGCAGCCGGGTCAGGGGATGAACTTTCGGATTCGGGGGGCTGCCTCGCTCAACGCCGGTAACTCCCCGCTCATTGTCGTGGATGGTCAGCCAATTACGGGCAATATCAACAACATCAACCCCGACGAAATCGAGAATTTTACGGTCCTGAAAGATGCCTCGGCTACCTCGCTGTATGGTTCGCGCGCGGCCAACGGCGTTATTCTGATTACGACCAAACAGGCCAAAGCAGGCGAAACGCGTATTGATGTCAACGCTTACTACGGGGTTCAGAGCGTGCCTGAGCGGGGCCGCCCACCGATGATGAACGGACGCGAATTCGCCACATACATGAACGAGTTTTTTGCCGATAAAATCAAGTACGAGAACTGGAAAGACCCAAGCACAGGGCTGGCCGAAATTCCCGCAGAATACCGCAATCCAGCCCAATACGGTGACGAAACCAACTGGCTGAACGTGCTGCTACGGACGGCGCCGATTCAGAATTATAGCCTGGGTTTGTCGTCTGCCGGAGAGAAATATTCGTCCAGCGTTGTGGCCGGGTATTTCAATCAGCAGGGCGTGGTGGTCAATACGGGTTATCAGCGCTATTCGTTTCGGGCCAACAACGAATTTCGTCCCAACAAGCGGCTTCGGCTGGGCTTCAACGTAGCGCCTTCGCTGCAAATGAATCACAACGTCCAGACCAATACCGACGGCCAGCGGAATGTTCTCGAAGGGTCCATGCTGTTTTCGCCCCTGCAAAAGCCGATCAACCCGGACGGTTCACTGCCCACGTCGATCAAGGGATATAATATGTTTGGCAGCCCGAACTGGTACCGCCGACTCCTGGAAATGCAGGACGATTATAAAACCATTCGCCTGCTGGCCAACGCGTATGTGGAAGTCGATCTACTCAAAAATCTAAAGTTCAAAACGCGCGGTGACGTGGATATGGGCGGTGAAACCCGCAATTACTTTATGCCTTCCACCTCAGCGGGGGGCTTCAATTCACCCCCTCCGAACCGCGCAACGGGGATTTATTCGACCAGCAATTACTATTCGTGGCTCAACGAAAATACGCTGAATTACCACACTACGCTGAATAACAACCACAGCATCGACGCGCTGGTTGGCTATACGGCCCAACGCTACCGGACCGAAAGCAATTCGTCGACTGGAACGGATTTTCCCGACGATGCCATATCCTGGATTAGTGCTGCGGCTACAACAACCGGAACCAGCAGCACGCAGGCTTGGTCGCTGCTGTCGATGCTGGGGCGGGTCAACTACAATTTCAGGGAAAAATACATGCTTTCGGCGGCCATTCGGCAGGATGGATCGTCCCGCTTCGGTGAGGATCGGCGATGGGGCGTATTTCCTTCCGTATCCGTTGGCTGGGTGGTCAGCGACGAGCCGTTTTTTAAGAATATTTCCGCGATCAACTACCTGAAACTACGAAGCAGCTACGGCGTTACCGGAAACAACAACATCGGAAACTATACGTCCATTTCGCTGATCGGTCAGGCCAACTACATCTTTGGCAATACGCTCGCTTCCGGGAAAGCACCGGCCTCGCTGGGCAACGGGTTGCTGAGTTGGGAGAAAAACAAACAGTTCGACTTGGGCGTGGACCTAACGCTGCTCAACGGTCGGGTATCGCTCACCTACGATTATTACAACAAACTGACGGACGGGCTGCTTTACCAGATCAACATTCCGCAGGCATCGGGTTTCAGCGTTATATTTTCCAACATTGGAGCCATCAAGTTCTGGGGGCACGAGTTCACGCTTAGCTCCCGTAACCTGACGGGCGCGTTGAAATGGGATATGGACGCCAACATCTCGTTCAACCGAAACCTGGTTCAGAAACTGGGCACGACCGATACGCCCATCGGACCCGCCAACGAATATAACGACCCCTGGCGAACTGCTGTAGGCCAGCCACTCGGCCAGTTTTATGGCTATGTATACGATGGCGTATTCATGAATCAGGGTGAACTGGACGCCGGACCGAAACACACTACCTCGGCGATTGGTACCGTGCGGATGAAAGATCTGAACGGGGATGGTCTAATTGATGCGACCAATGACCGTACGTTTCTGGGCGACCCGAATCCGAAGTTCCTGATCGGGATGACCCACAATTTTACGTACAAAAACTTCGACCTCAATTTTGTCTTTTCGGGCGCCGTTGGCGGCAAAATCCGGGATGGCATGGCCGAGAGTGCCCTCAACCTGGATGGCGTCTTCAACGTCTATCGGGATGTCGCGAACCGTTGGCGCTCACCGGAAAACCCTGGCAATGGTGTTATCCCGCGTACATCAGTGGGTACAACGCTCTTTCGCACAGTCAACTCCTATCTCATTCACGACGGGAGCTTCCTGACCGCCAAGAATATCGCGCTGGGATATACGTTCAAACTGCCCCGCACGAATTACCTGAAGCGCCTGAGTTTGTACGCCAGCGTGCAGCAGGCCTTTATCCTGACGAACTACAAGGGCATGAACCCCGAAGTCAACTCCAACGCACTCGATGGCGCCCGGCTCGGCAACGACAACACGGCCTATCCGGTGCCCAGAACGGTTTCATTCGGCATTAGCGCTGGTTTCTAAGTCCCTAAATTGGAACAAGACATGAACAAGAAAGCACTATATCTATTAATCGGTTTGTCATTCGGTACGGTTTCCTGCTCGGATAATTTTCTCAGTCTGGCCCCGGAAACGCAGCTCAATGCCGTTAATTTTTACAAGACCGAAACGGATTTTCAGCAGGCCCTGACGGGCGTTTACCAGGCGTTGCGGAATCACGCGGGTACGAGTGGCTGGATTATGGGCGAGATGCGCTCCGACAATACGCACTACGATTATTACGCCAAAGATCGGGGCGTGACCAATCTCTATAGGGAAGCGGTCAGCAACTTTCTGGACGACGCGCAGAATACGCAGACGAGTCCAAAATATACGGGCGATTTTCTGGGCATTTCCCGCGCCAACAACATTCTGGACCGCATCGGTAGTGCTGCCATTCCCGAAACCGTCAAGAATCAGATTACGGGCGAAGCCAAACTCTTGCGGGCCTTTTTTTACTTCGACCTGGTTCAGTTCTACGGTGGGGTGCCGCTCCACCTGAGCGCCGTCACCAATGAAGAGGGGGCTTTCTTCCCGCGTTCTACTACCGATCAGGTCTATACGGCCCTTGTTGCCGATGCGCAGGATGCGATTCAGCGGCTGGCCGTTCCCACCTTTCCGCAAACGGGCCGGGCGACCCTCGGAACGGCGAAAATGCTGTTGGCGAAGGTCTACATGGTTCAGAAAAAATATCCCGAAGCCGAAACGTTGCTGAAAGATATTACAAAAATGGGCTACAGTCTCCAGTCGGATTACGCGGCAATTTTCGATACCAAAAACAAGAACAATGCCGAGTCGATTTTTGAGGTGCAGTACCAGCAGGGCAACCAGAGCCAGCAGAGTAGTTACATTTATAGCTTTATTCCCAGAATGGGGAACACAACCGTGATTACGGGTGTAAACTCCAATAATCTGACTTTGGGCGGCTGGAATATCCCGTCGCAGGACTTGATGGAAGCGTACGAAACGGGCGACAAACGCCTGGACGCTTCGGTCGGAATTGCCGAGGGGGTCCTGGATTCGGGGGGCGATTTTGTGCCGCAGGCCGTGAAAAGTGTGGTTGATTATCGCGTACCGACGGGAAAAACGGCCCGGCGCTTCGTAAAAAAATACCTCCACGCGCATTCGTTACCGCTCAATACCGACGACAACTGGCCGATCTACCGCTATGCCGATGCCTTGCTGTTGCTGGCCGAAAGCCTGAACGAACAGAACAAACCCGGTGAGGCACTGCCTTACCTGAACCAGGTCCGAAGCCGGGCCGGGCTGCCCGCATCGACCGCCAGCGCGCAGGCCACCTTACGGGATGCGATTGCCAAAGAACGCCGAGTCGAACTGGCTTTCGAAAATCAGCGCTGGCTGGATTTGCTCAGAACCGGAAAGGCGGTGTCGGTGATGACGGCTTTTGGCACCCGAATCAAACAGGAAGATTCAAGTGTACCGGCCAACGCCTACCAGATCACTGCCGAACGGCTGTTGTTCCCGATTCCGTTCACCGAAATACAGCGAAATACCTTGCTGGTGCAGAATCAGGGCTATTGAATCAACCCTATCTTTCCCGCTCAGACGCTCTTTCGGGCGTCTGAGCTTTTTAGCGGCCTCCTAAACCCGTTCATTCATGTCCGCCCGTTTTTCTCTGGTTTCTCTCCGTTTTTTTGTCCGGTATCTGCCTTGCTTCGGGCTGCTCTTCCTGGCGCTGACCAGTTCCCGGTCGGTTCAGACCAGCGATCAGGTTCCGCCCCCACGTAACTGGACGCAGCTTCGGGCGCAATTTGCGAAGCCTTCGGCGGCTTACGGTTCCGGTCCGCTGTTCGTCTGGAACGATCAGATGCGAAAAGGCCAGCTCGATACCTTGCTGAACGAGTTGCATGGGGCCGGTTTTGGGGGCGTATTTGTCCATCCGCGTCCGGGACTCGTTACCGAATACCTGTCTGACCAGTGGTTTGACCTGTACGCCCATACCCTCAAACGCTGTCAGGAACTGGGCATGGAAGTCTGGATTTATGACGAAAATTCGTACCCCAGTGGCTTCGCGGGTGGGCATGTGCCGGACCAGTTTCCCGAATCGTACAACGAAGGACAGGGGTTGTATTTTGTAAAAGCCAACCTACTCCCTGACTCCGTGGCCAAAGCCGCTGCGATTTTGAAACAGGCGCAGAACGGCTGGACCGACATCACCACGCAATGGCAGCAGGCACAGGGTAAGCAGGGATCGTACGCCATTTTCTGGAAAACAGTGTATGACAAATCGCCCTGGTACGGCGGCTTCTCGTACGTCGATCTACTGAAACCGGGCGTAACCGAGAAGTTTATCGACGTCACCATGACCCGGGGTTACGAGAAACGATTCAGGAACGAGTTGGGTAAACGCATTCGGGGGATCTTCACCGATGAACCGCATATCGGTGCCCCCCGCGGTAATCAGGTCCGCTGGACGCCCGATCTGTTCCAGCAGTTCAGACAGCGCTGGGGGTACGACTTACAACCCCACCTGCCTGCCCTTTGGGAAGAGGTCGGCGACTGGCGAAAAGTCCGGCACAATTACTACCAGACGCTGTTGCAGCTTTTTATCGACCGCTGGGCCAGGCCCTGGTACACGTATTGCGAAAAGCGTAATCTGGAGTGGACCGGCCACTACTGGGAACACGAATGGCCCAAACCCGACAACGGTGGCGACAACATGGCGATGTACGCCTGGCACCAGCGCCCCGCCATCGATATGCTGTTCAACCAGTTCGACGAGGAGAGCAACCACGCGCAGTTTGGCAACATCCGGGCGGTGAAAGAACTGGGCAGTGTGGCCAACCAGCTCGGCAAAACCCGCACGCTCAGTGAAACGTACGGCGGTGGCGGCTGGGAAGATCGCTTCCAGGATTTTAAACGCCTGGGCGACTGGGAGTATGTGCTGGGCGTCAATTACCTGAATCAACACCTCTCCTACGCGACCATCAAAGGGGCTCGCAAGTATGATTATCCACCCTCCTTTTCCTACCATTCGCCCTGGTGGCCGTACTATCGCCAACTCAACGACTATTACCGGCGCTTGTCGCTGGCGCTCTCGTCGGGCTACCAGTACAACAGGGTGCTGGTGCTGGAACCAACCACCACCGCCTGGCTCTATTACGCCCGGCAGGGAAAAAACGAGACCATGGAAGCAATCGGGCTGGAATTTCAGCGGTTCGTTACGGCGCTCGAAAAGCAGCAGGTTGAGTATGATTTAGGTTCGGAAACTATCATCAGCGATCACGGTTCGGTGGTTGGCAGGGGCTTCCGGGTCGGGCAGCGGACGTACGATGTCGTGGTGTTGCCCCCCCGGCTCGAAAACCTGGATCAGAAAACCGCCGATTTACTAAAGCAATATGCTGCTGCCGGTGGCAATGTACTGGACTACAGCCAGTGGAAACGCATTGACGGTCAGGCGGTCGGAGCGGAAAAACTGGCCCCGTCTGCTGCCAACTGGCGACGGTTTGATCGCTGGGCGACGACGACGCTTCGTCAGCAGTTCCCCAACCCCGACTGGCAGGTTGAACAACTGTCAGAACGCGGCAAATTTTACCACCAGCGCCGACTGCTGGAGGATGGGCAATTGTTGTTTTGTGTTAACTCGGACCTGACCGACTCAACGCGCTGCGCTTTGCGGGTAAACGGGAAATCGGTCTACGAAATGGATTTGTTTACCGGTTCTATTCGCCCGTTTCCGTTTCGGCAGCAGGCCGATGGGGTGCGCCTTATTGTGTCGCTGCCCTCCGTGGGTAGCAAACTTCTGTTTATCAGCAACAAGTCGAACAAAACGTCCCCCGTTCTGGCAAAGACGTTGCGCTTTCGGGAGGTTCCGACGCCGGTAACAGTCGTCAAACCAAGCGAGGCCAATGTGCTGACCATTGACTTCTGCGATGTGACCATGGGCGATACGACCCGGAAGGATTTGCAGGTTTACGCGGCCACAGACTGGGTGTTCAAGCGCCACGGCCTGAAAGACGGAAACCCCTGGAATACCTCTGTTCAGTACAAAAAAAATACACTGGCAAAAGACACGTTCGGACCACAAACCGGCTACCGGGCAACTTACCGATTTACCGTAGAAGGCCAGCAAAATTGGCAAAACTGGGAAGCGGTTATCGAGAGCAACGATGTGCAGAAAACCGTTCGCGTAAACGGGCAGGTGGTTCAGCCGAAAGCAGGAAGCTGGTGGCTGGATCGTTCGTTCCGGGTTTATCCGATTGGAACGGCGGTTCGGGCGGGGACAAACGAGGTGGAGATTACTGTGAGCCCCATGCGCATTTTCGCCGAAATCGAGCCGGTTTATATTCGGGGCGATTTTGGTCTGCAATCGGCGGTCAAAGGCTGGACCCTCGTTCCCGCCCAGCCTCTCACGCTCGGTAGCTGGAAAAACCAGGGTTATCCATTTTACAGCAACTCGGTTGATTATACCCAGACCTACACGCTGACCACCCCCCAAAAAACGACCTATCAGCTTCGTCTGGATGGCTGGGCCGGAACCACGGCGGAGGTCCGGGTCAACGGGTCGTCGGCGGGGCTGGTGGCCTTTCCGCCCTACGTGCTGACCTTGACCAACCTGCGTTCGGGGCAGAATACGATTACGGTTCGGGTGGTGGGCAGCAATAAAAACCTGCTGGGTCCGCACCACAAAAATCCGGCACCGGGTCTGGTTTCACCCTGGCTTTTCCGGGGCGTCGCGACCTATCCCCCCGGCAACGACTACCAGCAACTGGATTATGGCTTGTTCAAACCGTTCCGGTTGTTCGCTGCGGCTCCCTGACTAAAAGGATACATCGGACATGCACTCATTCAGGCCATATCCTCCACCGGCATCACGCAGAACGAGTTGGCCCACCGGTTGACGGTACACCCAGGGGTGATCAACCAACTAGGCCGGGAGAACCGACAGGCCAGCGATGAACTGGTTAACCAACTGGCCTCAGCGCTGGATTGCGAGGGCAAGATTACTGTTGAGTTTGTAAAAAAGCTACCTTACTAGCGGAGTGTTCGCAATGAACAGGCTACGCGGCTCCTTAATCACTGCCTCCGAATGTACTTGTCCTCACGAGGCCGTTCCGTTCCCTTACTTTACCGTCGATTTTTACGCAAAGAATGGAAGGAAGGCGGTTTCCGACTCAGTAATCTAGCGTATACATGACTACTACCAACACTACCGAACCCTGGCAACCCCTGACAACCCCCGGCCCCGCTTCGCAGTGGATTACCGGCCTCGATGAACAATTGACCAACGCCCAACCGAGGGCCGACCTTTCCTTACCCGTTGGTCGGGGCGGTTGGCAGACTGCTCTGACAGCCAATTCCTTCTGGTTGCTGGGCCTGTTCGGCGAGGGGTGCAACCTGGCCATCCGTACCTGTTTTGACCCGCAGGGCCTCCAGACCGTTACACCGGGCAAACAAACAGCAACCACTATAAGCTATCAGATTGACGGATCGCTGGGAACGTTTTCGGTCCGGGTGGAGTGGTTCGAGGGGGTACCGGCCCTATTCCGGTACACCACGTCGCTGGAGCCCCGGCAGCCCTTCAGCGTCCAGGCGTTTCCGCGCGATCTGTATCTGCTGGACGAGAAGTACCGGCCCGCTCCCGAGGGAATGGTATACGTGGCGCAGGATGGTCCTACCTCCGGGCTGGCCTACCTAACCGTTACCCAGCCTGCCACGGGCTCGCTTCTTTATTTCCAGAACCTGACGGCTCTCAACGACTACTGCCAGTCGACCGGTGCCGAGCCTGGTGGCTCGGTGGCCGTGCAGTGGCCCGAAGCCGGGTTTATGCTGCCGGTGGGTACAGAACCCTTACCAGCGGGCAAAGCGGTAGTTCTGTCGGATGCGTTTCTCTGGCTGAACGACACCCGGCTAGACAACGAATTTATGGCTGCCGATCAATTCATTGAGGCCATGGCCGGCATATACCGGCAGTTACCCAAACCCGCAACGACGTATTACGACTGGCCGAAAGCGGCCCAAAAGACGATTAAGGCCCTGACAGAATCGCCCGATTGCGGCCGAACCATAAAGCAGCATTTTTATGTAAACGCCTACGTCGACTCGACGGATAAGCCACCCGAAAGCATGGTGCAATTAGCCATTCTGGTTCCCCTCTGGGAATATCAGACGTGGCTGGGGCAACCTATATCGTTGGTAGAACATTTGAAGTCGAGCATGCCGCAATTTTACGTCCAAAATATGGGCACGATCGTTCGGTGGCTCCCTGGCGAACAGTTTAAAAAAGCGGAGAAAAGCGAGGAGGAAGATCCCAAAAAAATTGACTCTTGGTATCTGCTGCATAGTTTGATGAATCTGGGGCGACTGGCTGAGAAAGGGAATCTCGACGCGAAAGAAATGCTGTTTCAGTCGATTGATTTTGTTATCCAGGCCGCACACCATTTCGACTACAACTGGCCGGTTTTCTACGATAGCCGGTCGCTGGATGTGGTGAAGGCCGAAACGAGCGAAGGCAAAGGGGGCGAACTGGATGTGGCGGGGCTATACACCCATGTGATGCTCCAGACCTACGAACTGTCTAAGGACCAACGCTATCTCAACGAGGCCACAGCGTCGGCTCAGCGGCTGCGGGGTAAAGGGTTTGAGTTGCTTTATCAGTCCAACATTACTATGATGAGCGCTTTGTCGCTGGTTAAGTTATGGAGACTGACGGGCAACCGGCTCTATAGGAACCTTAGCCAGCTCAGCATCGCCAACGTGCTGACCCGCCTGTGGATGTGGGAATGCAACTTCGGGTTCGGGCCTGGATACAGCACATTTATGGGTCTAGGCCCACTGAAAGGAGCCGACTACTTAGCTCCTTACGAAGAAGCCGAAGTAATCGCCACGATGCTGGCGTACCTCAAAGAAATGGGGTCGGACACATCGGATGCGGTACGGCTGCTGCTTAGCGAATACATGAAGTACCTACTCCACCGGGGCCGGTTTTATTTCCCAACCGAGCTACCATCGGAGATGATCAGCCAGCAACCCCGCGAAGGCCGTATTCAGGCCGATCTGCCTATTCCGCTGGAAGACATACCGATGGGCAACAAACAGGCTGGTTCGGTGGGGCAGGAAGTATATGGAGGGGCGTTGGCGTATATCCTGACGACCTACGCCTACAAACGGTTCGGGGAAGTACCCGTGGTGGTGTTCAGCGAATACCCCATTGGTCAGTCCGAATACGAACTCATGGCCGACGGCAGTGGTAAAGCCTATTACCAACTAACCGGTCACACTGACATTGACTGTCAGGTGCGGTTGCTGGCCCGCGAACGTCACCTGCCGTCAGAACTGCACCTGTCGGACGACGACGATCTGTCAGGTGAACCCCTACGCCCCCTGGAACAGGACAACCAGCAACAGGTCTACCAGGTACGGGGCAATATGCGACTGCGGATCGACTGGCATCCGAAACCCAGAAAGAACAAATCCTAATTCCGTTTCACCAATAAAAAATCTGCAGTATGGGCATGGAATCAGTAACCTCACGATTGTTCGTAAACTCCATGACCCGCCGACGGCCATCGTCCGTTTGGGTGTTTACTACCGCATCGGCATCGAGTTCCTTCTATCCGAGAAGCTTGCCAAGCTCAAAACCGCGAGATGACCGTTAAACGGACTGAACGGTCAAGCGAAGTCAACATCTTCAGTCTGCACATACAGGGGCTCAGTGGCCCGGTAGCTGGTAATAAATCGGGCTGTCAAACCCTGCCTGCAAGCCTGAGGTTGGGTAGTACATCGTTCGTTTTTTACAGGTATGCAGCAATCTCAGCCACACAAACCCAGGCTTTATGTAGGCACTTACTCGGTTCGGGACAGCAAAGGCATTTACGTATTTACCTTCGACCCCGAAGAGGGTACCGTTGAACTCCAGCAGACTGTCGACGCGGGCAAGAGTCCTTCTTTTCTGGCAATTCACCCGTCAGGTCAGTACCTGTATGCGGTCAATGAAGACGACGAGCAGGGCGAAGAGCGGTCCGGAAGCATCAACGCTTACGCCATCGATCCGCTATCGGGCCAGTTGACCTTCCTGAATCAACAACTCACGCAGGGGCAGGCTCCCTGCCACGTCAGCCTTGACCGAAGCGGTAAACTGGCTTTCGTTTCCAACTACGGCAGCGGTAGTCTGGTAGTACTCCCCATTTTAGAGAACGGTTGGCTGGGTGACGTTTCCCAGTTGATCAAGCATACGGGCAAAGGTGTCAACCCTGAGCGGCAGGCTGTTCCACACGTTCACTCCGCCCTTGTGTCGGCCGATAATCGATTGCTTTATGTGTCGAACCTGGGGACGGACAAGGTGTATATTTACCAGATCGATGAACAGCAAGGTACGCTTACCACCCCTTCAGCAACGCCTTATCTACAGGTCTCTGCCGGTTCTGGTCCCCGTTTGCTAGCCGTTCATCCCCAGGATGAGTGGCTCTACAGCATTAAAGAAATGAGTTCGACCGTGACCAGGTTCCGGCGCAATCGCCAGACCAATAAGGTCGCGTTAGTCGAAGACGATGTGCCTTTTCTATCAGAAACCTATTCGGGTGAGCGCTCCGGCGGTGACATTCACCTGGACGCCCAGGGTCAGTGTCTTTACGTAACGAATCGGGGAAACAACACGCTGGCTACTTTTTCAATAGAAGCCGACGGTACGCTAACGCATCGTGATCTGCAATACACCGGCGGGAATGAACCCCGAAATTTTCTGATTGATGAACCCAGTCAGTATGTGCTGATTGGCCATCAGCAATCCGACATGATCACGATCTTTAAGCGCGATGCAGACAGTGGAAAACTGAGCGCTACAGGCAATCAGATAGCTATTCCCGCGCCCGTGTGTCTGTTGATGCATCGGTAAGCTCAGGGGAGACGTTGCCCTTTACCACGTCCTGACTCTGATAAGGCTTAGGGTTGCAAAGGGGTTGTCATATCTGAGTCACGCACGAGCAGTAGGTACTGAAAATAGCTGGTCATTGGCAGAGCAGGATTAAATTCCAGCTTTTGCGGCATAGCAGCCCCGTATGTAATGCGAATGGGCATCTGGCGGGCGAAAGAGCCCGGCCGATCCAGGGCAAAGAGAGTTACGGAGTGTGGATTCGTGATGGGTCGTATCGTAGCGATACCTTCCGATTTCATCAAATCGCTGTCATTGTTAAACTTGTCGACCCGCGTAAACGCTTTGCCTTTATCCTGCAAAAAGGGCGGCATAAACCTGGTGGGGGTCATGGTATAGCTATCCAGATAGCTGAACGTGATCGAGACGATTTTGTCGTGCAAATACAAATCGGACTCTTTTACCTGACAGGCAAACGGTTTGACCCCAACTTTCAAAGGACTTTGCAGCACATGGAAAAAGCCCCAGAAACCGTATAGTTTTTCCTGCTTAAGACTGGGTAGAATCGCTTTGAAGTTGGTGAAAATAGTTACCTCACGACTCCTGATGGCCTTCAAATAGACCACATTGGCCAACAGGTGGTGAAGCGCTTCGGCGTCCTTGCCCCAAAATGCAGTAGTAGCCGCGTCATTCGATGCCCAGTTGGCGAGCCACGTCAGGGCCGTACCGGCGGCCACACTGTCTGGCCGGTTAGCGGCTAACTGCGCGATCAGCGAATCGGCCAGCGGCTGCGCGAACGGGCTGCGTTCGTGTTTGCCGAGCAACGCCGACAGGTGTTCAGCCACCAGGGTCTTGTCCTGAATCCGGTCGATGCCAACAAACTGAATCTGACGATTTTGGGGTAAGGTCTGGTTTAAGTCGCGGATGGCTTCAATTTTATGCCGATACTCTTTGTTAGCCCATTGAGCCTGCTGCACCACCCAGAGCCGAAAAACTTTTGTCAGTGTGGCCTGATTTCCCGTTGCCAGGTACTGATTTAGGTAATAGGCCTGACTGGCATCAACTTCGGCAATGTAATACCGAACGCCAACACGCTTGTTGAGGTGAGTCAGGAAGCGTAGATCTACCTCCTGGGGCTTCGCGACGCCGTGCGATTCGCCCAGCAGAAAGAGTTGGTTCTGATAGAAGGCTTCATCGAACAGGTGAAATTCATCCGCTTTACCGGTTAAAATTTCTTCATGGGCCAGACGGGCATAGTTGACCGAATCCATTTGGGCAGTTGCCAGACTACGGATCGCGAACACGAGAGCCAGACAGAAAACGATACGGAGTGAAATGGACATGGTAAGATGGGGCAGGAAAAGACTGATTAAGCGTGCTTGATGGATAGGGGTCTCTTAGTGGATGGCCACCAGACGGGCAGGGCCACTTACGGGCTGCTGCGTGGACAGTGTCACCGAATGCGTCGTCACCTCGACACCATTGGTTATCCGTACCTGATAAGACCCGTCGGGCAAATCACTCAATGTCAGCCGTAGACGGGCCATCGTCTCTCTTTTGGCCACCCGCTGGGCAAACAACACTTTGCCCTCGGCATTTACCAACTGAATATCGACCACGCCCGTCGCTTCTTTATCCAGAGCGATCTGCAGTTTGCCTTCCGCCGTGGTGTACATACCCGTTTTGTAGCTGGCTACCGTGACAGGGCGTTCAGCAGGGTTGGTGTCGGCTAAGGCAGCCTGGAACGTAGCGATGGTTAGGGAAAAGGCAATAACGAGGGGATTGATGAGCGCTTTCATGATGTATGTGCTTTATGATTAATGATCTATTTTGATAGATCAAAGGTCGGCACACAGACCAGCAAGCCCTGTCACAAATGAGTCAATCGCTGGCACTTTTGGGAATCGCGATGGAATGATGCCTAACGAGGCTATGGCTGGGGGCCAATCTTCACTAAAACTGCCTTTGCCGGACGAATGCTGATTCAGGACAGCGCGAAATCAGGTAGCCGTAAATCTGTGCTATTCTTCCGCTCAAACGAGCTATTTCTTCGCCGGTATACCCTGCACCTTTGTGCTATCAAACTGATCTAAAAATCAGTCAAACCAAAAAAAACACAGTCATGTCAAAAGTAATTTTTATCACCGGTGCATCGAGAGGATTTGGTAAACTTTGGGCAGAAGCCTTTTTGAAACGGGGTGACAAAGTAGCCGCCACCGCCCGCAATCTAACCGCCCTGGACGATTTGGTTGCCGAATACGGAACCAACATTCTGCCCGTACAACTGGACGTAACCGATCGCGATGCCGTCAACAAAGCCGTCAACGAGGTAGCCGCCCAGTTGGGAAAAATCGATATCCTGATCAATAATGCGGGATATGGTTTGTTTGGTACTGTAGAAGAAACCACCGAAGAACAGGCAAGGGCACAAATGGAAACTAATTTCTTTGGACTGCTGTGGGTTACCCAGGCGGTATTGCCAGTAATGCGCGCCCAGAAAAGCGGCCATATCATTCAGGTGTCCAGCTTTTTGGGCCTCACCACCTTACCCATGCTTGGCCTTTACAACGCATCCAAATTTGCCGTAGAAGGGTTAAGCGAAACCATCGCCAGCGAAGTAGCGCATCTGGGAATCAATTTTACACTCATTGAGCCTAATGGATACGCTACGGAATGGGCTGGCAATTCGGCTATCCAGACCACCGCCGATATCGACGATTACGCACCGGTACGGGCCGCTTTTTCTGAAGCAGGTGAAAACCCGGAGGGCTGGGGCAAACCAGAAGCCACCGTTGCAGCCATCCTGAAGGTGGTCGATAGTCCGAAACCACCCTTACGATTATTGCTGGGGAAAGTTGCCTACCAGGGCATGCACCAGGTATACACGCAGCGCCTGAAAGACATCGACGACTGGAAGGCCGTGAGCCTGGCCGCCCACGGACATTAAGTAGCCTCGAATACGCTAAAAGAGAAGCGGTTAAAGTAGTAGATTTGAACGCAACTTCACTGGTTTCCCCTAAAATGCCTGGTCATGAAACATTACAAAGCACTCAGCGATCTGCACAAAGGCAACGGCTGGCCTCCACCCGAACACCCGCTTCTCAGCGTCATCGAATGCCAGAACAACTGTACGCTGGGCGACCGGGAATTTACCAGCGACTGCTATATGATCGGCTTCAAAAAAATAAAAGCGGGGGTTATTCTTTACGGCCGAACCCAGTACGACCACTCGAATGGTTCGATGATGTTTGTGAAGCCCCGGCAGATTATCGAGATGAAGAATCTGGAATTCGAAGAGAAAGGGTTCATGCTGCTCATACACGAAGACTACCTGAGCGGGCACGAGTTGCACCACGTTATGCCTCAATACGGTTACTTTGATTATGAAATCAACGAAGCTCTCCATCTTTCGCCAAAAGAAGAAGCGGTCATCTGGGAATTGTACGACAAGATAAAATTGGAATACGATAACAACCCCGACGAGTATAGCCGGGAAATTATCTTAAGCCATGTTGGGTCGGTGTTGATGTATTCGCAACGTTTTTACAAAAGGCAGTTCATCAACCGTACTGCCATGTCGGGGAAAACGGTGACCCGGTTTAACGATGCGTTAGGTGACTATTACGGCAAGGGGTATTTGCAAACCAAAGGATTGCCTTCGGTGAATCATATTGCTGAGGAATTGAATGTATCGTCTCGCTATCTGAGCGATCTGCTCAAACAGGAAACCGGAAAAACGGCCATGGACCTGATTCATATTTCGCTGATTTCAGAAGCGAAAAACCGATTAAGGGAAGGTCGCCGGGGGGTGGCTGAAATAGCGTATGAACTTGGCTTTGAAAATAGTTCTTACTTCACCCGCTTGTTCAAAAAGCAGACCGGCATGAAGCCGCTGGAATTCAAAAAATTGAGCCTGAACTAGTTTTTTTCTGTCATTCCGACGGTAGGAGGAATCTTAAACTTGCTTAATCGTAGAGTTTAAGATTCCTCCTACCGTCGGAATGACAGAAAAACCATCTAATTCGACTAGAAAAAAAAGTTTAAATAGCATTCTGGTAGATTAACCCTGTCACTGTTTATAGTAGCCCCAAACTTCCCGACTCTCAATTACGGGCTTCGACACGACGACGGGCACCACAATTTCCTGTAAAACCGTGCGCCCATCGAAACGCTCGGGAGCCAGCGTGTTTATCGGGACATGAGCCGGTTCCTCGTCTTTCGTATTGGTATACGTAAAGGCGACAGGTAAGATGTAGCTGCCAGCGAACGCAGGTTTTACACTGGCCAGATTTAGTAACACCTGCTTAACTGTTTTATCAAAGTCAAACCCAATATTGTCGGGACTCAATAGGCTAACGTTGGTTAGATGGCCGTCCTGATTGACATCGAAACCCGCATAGACCCGTCCGTAGACGCCCTGGTTCCAGGCCCTGTTTGGGTACTTAAGTTCATTATGAAGAAACGCCCTAAAAGCCGCATCCCGGCTCAGGGAGGGCTTGTCAACGTCCGCAATGGCTGTCAGCGAATCGTAATATGCCAGCACGTTGGCAACTTCATCACTCGTGAATTTTTTCTGAGGGAATCGGGCAATGATCTCTTCCGAATGCTCATATAAGATATCTGCCAGCGAGCTCTTTGATAAGGTTGTTAGTTGGGGTTGTGCATCTCCTTTACGAATGTAATAGCGTTCCTGGGTTTGATAATACCCATCGAACAGGCCACTTTTCTCATAGCCGTTCCGAACCGACTTGGCCACCAGTCGACGGGTCAGGCTTTTTAATAATTTGGTTTGATGACCATTGATCACGGTAGCATACGACTGGTAGTCAATACCGAGCACCTTGGTTGGCTGTTTGACAAACCGAATGCCATTCATGGTGAATGCATACGGCTTGACAGCCGTGGCCGCTACATCTTTATCAAACTGGCACATGATTTTATTGTCCACCAAATTATAGGCCAGTACGCACTTGATTTCCTTGCCGGCCTGATCGAGTTGAATTGTACCTTCCTGCCAGGCCGGAAAGGAAAAGTATTCACTACCCAGGTAACTGATCTGTTTGTGGGCCGACATTGCTAACCGATTCGGGACTTCGGCGCTGTACAGCTCACAGGTCGTTATGATTTGACCATAACTGTCTTTGGAGATAACACACTGTCCCGCAGCAGTCAGCGAACAAGTGAATAGAGTGCAGAAAAGTAGTAAAAATCGCGACATAGCATTGGCTAGAAATGGATGGATAATCAGCAAGTGAAAAACGTCTCCCCTCGCCAATATACCAATAAAGTTATATTTTTTCACAAATACTTATTAATTATCACGTACGTACCGTGGCTGTTGCTCAGACTGATGTATTCTTACCCATATGCAACGTTTTGGCTTGCCTTTGCTCATAAAAAAAGGGGTAAGAACAGCCGTGTCCTTACCCCGATCTTTGCCGTATATGCCGACTCTGATCTCTACTCAAATCGTGCTCATACGGCTACGTGCTGACGGCGATAGCTAAACAGAAATGGAGTATTTCTAGTACAGTCGTGATTAGTTGTACGAAGCGTATGGAAGGCTGGCGTCTGCCTTATATACATCTGTAGTCATTTGGTTTTGTCGGTCGGGACTGTACGCAAAATCGTACGATCAATGTAAAACGTACCAAATGGTATTAGACAAGCCAGCAGTACTTTCCAGGTCGTTGTGCTGAACCGCCAATGTTGTTCAATACCCACCTGTAGCGTATTCAGGACGAACAGCAGAAAAAGCACCCCGTGCACAGGCCCTATCATCTTGACTAAGGCGGGGTTACCAAAAGCGTATTTGAGCGGAACGGCAATACCGAGCAAAGCCAGCAGGGAAACGCCTTCTAGGAAGCCGATTATGCGGAGTCGACCCACACTGGAGTTTAGTAAATTTTTCATTGGTTTTAGAATCTAAAGTAAGGACGATTGGCAAAGGGTGAAAATGGCCACGGGATGGCTAAAAAGATGATGATCAACCCCGCCGAAAACCAGAAAAGCATGGTGCGAAACTTTAATCGATCCTCGGACTGGCGTTTCGCCATCGCTGACCCGACCGTAATCAGCACGACAGCGAGTAACATCAGGCTAATATGGACAAGGCCAAAGAAAGCCAACGGCCCACGAGCCTGAATCCCCTGCTGTCGAAACGCCTGGACCACAGGGCTAATCATGTACAGCGAGAACCCAAACACCAGTTGCAGGTGAACCAGGGTAGCTGTCCAATGCCGAACGGAGTTGTCCGTTGGCGTGAAGGCCAGTCGGGCGGTATAGCCCTGGTAAGCCCGGACGATGGCATAAAGCAGGCTGACCAGTACTGCCCAGCGAAACAGCGAATGCAGAATGAGTAGAATGGAATACATAGACTAGAAATAATAGGGGCAAAAACGTACTAATCGGTATGTTTTTAGACAAAAAAATTACACTAACTCATTGAGATACCGCTTTAACTCGTTCAAATAAACGGAGTAGCAACCGGCGCCGAATAGCTTACCCATATTTCGGATGCCGCTATAGCCAGCCAGAACAAAGTCGGCCACGGCATTCGGGTCTACGTCGCTGCGAATGTTGCCGATCATTTGCCCCCGCTGAAAGCTGCTTTGTACCGCCCCTAAACACTGATTCATCAGGGCATACAGCGCTTTTGACATCAAATCGTCACCGGTAGTGGCCAGTTCGCTCACCAGGTTGACAGCCGGACAGCCATACTGAACCTGAAAAAACGGAGCCTTCAGCAACAGGTGTTCCATCATGTCGTAGATGACCTGGGCAGGGTAAGTTGCATTGGCCAGCGGTTTAACGAAACTTTCCTCCATGGCGGGCTTGATTACTTCCTGAATCAGGGCCAATCCCATTTCCTCTTTCGTCTTAAAATGATAAAAGAAGGCCCCCTTCGTCACGTTGGTTGTGGCAATGATCGTATCGACACTAGTCAACTGAAAGCCGTTTTGGTAAATCAACTCGAACGCTTTCAGCAGGATGGTCTGGCGGGTGAGCGCAGCTTTTGACATAATAGCAGTGACTCCACGAAGTACTCATTAGACGCACAAACATACTATCTGGTATGTTTTTACGCAAACCAAAATCGATATATTCTAAAAAACGGGCAAGCAAGGGTTGACTACATTAAGTAACGAGACTAATAATCAGACATATACCAATCACATTCTAGTTCAATAGCACTTTGCTCGTATAGCTCCATCAACTAATTGGCCACGTCATAAGCTATATTCAGGCATCCTATCGTTTCTAATTAGGTGACAGCCGCGTAGTTGACCAGACGCGATTGATTTACGTGAAAGGAATGTCCTGGCGACTTCTATCTGAGTACTTAGTTTTACAATCAGCGATGAACGTAGCAGAAAATATTGCCTTAGCCAGCCTGGCTGGTTGGCTGCTGATCGGTTTAAGTCTACCGGTCTCCAGTCCTCAACGAACTACTGTCCTTGAGCCAGTGAGCTACTCGATGGACATTGTGCCTACTGCGGACTTACTTACCCAAAAGGAAGCCATCCTGGCCGCTACCAACCAGCAGCGAGCGCGTAAACGCTTACCAATTCTGAAGCAGGAGGCCAGGCTGATGCAAGCGGCTCAAGAGTACGCTGAACTCATGGCAGCCAAAGACCAGATGAGCCATACGCTGAACGGGTTAACACTGCCCGCAAAAGCCAAACGCGTTGGCTATTCCTTCCGGGTATTGAGTGAAAACGTTGCCCTCAACACCCGCCTGGATGGCCGATCGGTGGTTATCGACCAATGGATGGAGTCGAAAGGGCACCGGGAAAACATATTGACAAAAGACATAACAGATATTGGCATTGGCATTGCCGGTCCCAGCAAACAGAACCGGTATTACTATTGCCAACTATTCGGTGCCCAACTGTGAAAAACCGGCTGACTCACCATAAATCACCACAAATTGGCCTGGTTCGAAAGGCCGGAAAACCGGCGATCGAACCAGGCGACAGCTAAAAGGGCGGTATTGTCAGCAACAGAAGGTTTCTTGTATCAGACCGGATACTGCCATTCACCCCGATAAGCCCGGCTTAACAGCTTATTGGCTTCAGGATCGTTCGAAATACCTGTTCCGTCCCAGGCGACACTTCGGCCCAGCTTCATAGACAGCATACCCAGCAGAGCCATATTGGTGGAACGATGACCGATCTCGATGTCACAAACGGGTAATTTGTTGCTTTTGATACTGCTGAGAAAGTCGGCCCACAAAAGAGCAATATTCTGATCGTCGGGTTTATCCAGTTGTGCATCCTGGTGAATAACCGGCTTTTTGGGGTCTGAAGGGTAAAATGTCCAACCGTCGAGCCAACCCATGTGAAACGTGCCTTCCGTTCCGTAGAAATACACCCCGACCGCCTGCTGTGGATGCGTTTTCTCGGCCGCGTTGCCGGCAAAATTTCGTTGCTCCCATATAGCTGTAAAGTTCTCGAACTCATAGGTAGCGACCTGGTGATCGGGGGCGTCGGTACTGTCTTTTCGGATTGGCCGTCCACCCGTCGAGTAAATTTTGCGCGGGTGTTTTTCGTCTGTGCACCACAGTATCTGATCGAGCCAGTGAATGCCCCAGTCGCCGAGGGTCCCGTTGGCATAGTCCAGAAAATTACGCCAGCCTCTTGGGTGCATGGCCGGGTTGTAGGCTCGCAGGGGGGCTGGTCCACACCACATGTTCCAGTCCATTTCTTTGGGCGCTTCAGCATCGGGTGTAGGCTGTCCTGCACCACCAGGGTAATACACGAACGCCCGCGCCATACCAATCTGACCCGCTTTTCCCGACTGTAAAAACTCTCTGCCGGATACATTGTGGGGCGACACTCGCCGGTGCATCCCAACCTGACAGATACGACCTGTTTGCCGGGCCGTTTTCACCATCGCTTTCCCTTCGTTGATCGTATGGCTGATCGGCTTTTCCACGTATACATGGGCCCCGGCTTTCATGGCTTCGATGGCTACAAGTGGATGCCAGTGATCAGGGGTGGCAACAATGACAATTTCGGGCTTCTCGGTAGCGATCATCTCGCGGTAGTCCCGGTATAACTTCGGTTTATCGGCGGTCAGTTTGCTGAGTTCCTCGCTCGTCTTTTTCAACTGGCGGGTATCCACGTCGCAAAGCGCGACAATTTTCGACTCACCCGCCTGTACGGCGCAACGCAGAATATTACCACCCCACCAGCCAGCGCCAACAACAGCCGTTCGGTATTTCTGAGCGGCCTTACGGGTAATAAAGGCCCGTACGTCGACAGGATCGGTAATGAGCGCGGCTCCGGCAAGCGCAGACGTCTTCAAGAAATCAGTACGATTCATCAGGTAAGAAAGAGTAGACGGTTTAACGTTGAGACAACTCTTCGTGCGTCTCTACCCAATCAAAGCATCATCGACCCGATATTTACCATCATTGTCCTATAGTAGCCAGCAGTGGCTTACCCGCCAGGGCCTGCATCAGCAGGCCGGTGAGCAGGACAACGTAAATGACCGATGCCAGCATAACATGACGCGGGCGACGGGCGACGTAGTAGCCAAATAAGGGAATCAACTGCAGGGCATGCATCCCGAAAAAGTGGGCAATGCGCAGATCGCCGTAACGGGTACTCCAGTTGAGGACTGGCAAGCCTGGTCCGCCATCGGGGGCACCTACCGTATGAGCCAGTCGGCCCGCCATCATAAATCCCTGAAACGAAAAAAGAACAAACACCAGAATACCGAGCCGGATGGCCCACAGATAAGACGCCGATAAGCCAGCGGGCCGCTGCACCATGAAGAGATAGCCCATGTAGGCATTCCACAGCGTGATAACGGTAATGATGATTCCCATAATCGAAAACAACAGCCCATTGATGCGAGAGGATATGTTGAAGTGGGATAACTGCCCATGACTGGCCTGCCAGAGAACAATGACCAGTTCGAGGGACATACCAATTACAATTGCCCAGGCATATGTTTGGGCGGCCCGCTGTTGCCGAAGTAGCCCGACATACCAGCCCATTGTCCAGGTGAAAACCCAGATCGACACGAAAAATTTGGCGGGTTTTATGAAGGCATTGACGCCCATTACCTGCTGGGTTGTCGCTAGGGACAGACCGATACAGACAACACAACCGATCAGGCAAACTAAGCCGTACGCGTACAGAACAACGCTTCGGCGCTTAAGGGTCGACAGGAAATCACTCATTGACCTTGGTCATTAAGGTAAAGGCTAGTTAATCAGGCGATACGGTTCGGGTTCGGACCGTACGAATTATCCAGTACAACAGCAAGCCTACCGGCCCCAGCATAAAGCAGAAAAACAGCGGAAGCACAACCAACCAATGCGGAATGGCTTGCTTCTGCGAATCACGTACCACCACCGTACCCGCCACTAAGTCGAACGCGAGGTAATGCACCCAACCGGCCAGCATGACCCCGTCTCCCCCCTGGGCGAATAATTTTTTTACGCCTGCCAATGTACCAAAAGCGCCAAAATCAACTGGGCCACCCCTGAACAAATAAAGTACATAGATGATGGCCAGACAAACCGGAATCAGGTAAGAATTCATCAGCCATCGGGTCACAAACCAGCGTGGTGCCAGAATCATGAGCAACCACTGCGGCAGTACGATCGTACTCGCCAGACTAAAAACGGCTTCGGGAGACATAGGAGTCGGGCTGGTTTGTCGTTTATTTTTCTACCTTCGCCTGGCTCAAAACGCGGAGCAAATTACCGCCCCAGATCTTGGCAATATCGGCTTCGGAATAGTTTCGGCGTACCAGTTCGACCGTCAGATTTTCGATTTCACTCACATCTTCGAGGCCGTTTACGCCCCCGCCCCCATCGAAATCTGAGCCGATTCCCACATGGTCGATACCGACCAGCTTAACGATGTGGTCAATATGATCGACAATATCAGACAGGCTGGCTCGCTCCGACGCGTATACTTTGGAAACCGAGTCGCTCATGGCCGTCAGGCGGGCTTCCATTTCGGGCGTTACCACTTTCCCGACCCGCGCCATCCGAACTTTGGTCTTGGCAGCCCGGTTGGCATCCGATGGCTTCTTCAAATAATCACTCACGAAATTTACCTGTACCACTCCCCCTTTGGCGGCAATAGCCTTGATCATATCGTCGGTCATGTTACGGGGAAAATCGCAGAGGGCGCGGCAATTGGAGTGCGACGCGATAACGGGGGCCTTTGACAACGCCAAGGCATCATAAAAGGTACTGTCAGCCACGTGCGACACATCGATCAGGATACCCAGCCGATTCATTTCCGGAACGACCTGTTTGCCAAAGTCGCTCAAGCCGCCATAAATCGGGCCATCGGGATCGGTCGATGAATCGCCGATGAGGTTATTGGCGAAGTGCGTCAAAGTCATGTAACGGCAACCCAGATCATAATACGTCTTGAGCATCGACAGGTCGTTACCAACCGGGTAGCCATTTTCCATACCGATAAACACCGCTCGCTTACCCGCCTTTTTTATCCGGTAGGCATCGGCTGGCGTAGTAGCCAGTTCGGCCATATCCGGGTGTTTTTTCAGAGCCTGATGAATCAGATCAAACTGGTTCAGCGCATTCCGTTTAGCCTCGGCATGGCCTTCGTCGGTGCGTGGCCCCTGCGAGGTGTACACCGCAAAAAACATGGCGTCCATACTTCCCTTCTTCATACGGGGAAAATCAATCTGCGACCCGTCACGTTTGGTATCGTGCGAAGCGCCTACATCAAAACCCGGCTTCTGCATCATAATCGGTGCATCGGCGTGGGTATCGAGCGTTAAAACATGCTGGTGGATCTTGCGGGCTTTTTTGGTTAGCTTATCGTCATCGCCGGGCGAGTGAACCGTAAACGTACTCAACACAAGTGCGGTCGACAGGAAAAGAGGGAGCATAGAGAATCAGGTTGTTGCGAAAAAAGACATTCTCTCGAAACTACACATTGCCCGCTGGAATATCAAACTTTCGGCTGAAACGTGCTGTTATCCCACTACCTTTGCACTTCTAGTTTAGAATGATAGAGTGATTGAATGAGTGAATAGCTGACACCCAATTTATTCAATCATTCAATCACTCTATTATTCAATCATTCAACCATGTCCGTCGTACCGTACAAAGATAAAGACACCTCCAAGCGGGAACAGGTCGCTGAAATGTTCGACAGTATTTCGCCGAAATACGATTTGCTGAACCACGTTCTGAGTGGTGGAATAGACATTCTGTGGCGCAAACGAGCCATTCGTGAACTGAAGAAAGCATCCACTCAATCGCCCAGGCGTATTCTTGATATAGCGACTGGCACTGGTGATTTTGCGCTGGAAGCCCTGGCCCTGAAACCGGAGAAAGTCGTTGGCATGGACATTTCGGAAGGGATGCTGGCCGTTGGCCGAGACAAGATGAAAAAACGTGGTGTCGACCAGATCATCGAAATGCGGTCGGGTGATTCAGAAGGATTGCCCCTGCCAGACAATGATTTCGACGCTGTCATCGTTGCATTTGGTGTGCGCAATTTCGAGAACCTGCTTAAAGGGCTGACCGATATGCACCGTGTTACACGCCCCGGTGGTGTGTGCGTGGTCCTGGAGTTCTCGAACCCGCGCCAGTTCCCGTTTAAACAACTATACGGTTTTTACTCCCGTACCATCCTGCCCCTCATTGGGCGCGTAGTGAGCAAAGACTCGTCGGCCTATACCTACCTGCCCGAATCGGTGCAGGCTTTCCCCGACGGTCCCGACTTCCTGCGAATCTATGAGAAGGCCGGATTCAAAAACACCAAATGGATACCGCTTACCTTCGGCGTTGCGTCAATTTATATCGGCCACAAGCTGGCTTAACCAGTCCGGGCCAGACCCCCGCAGGCCAGCCTATGATAAACTTTACTGCCCGATTACCGGTTCGGCTTGCGCTGGTTGCGTTGCTCTGTAGTTTCGTCTCGATCAGGACACAGGCGCAAAGCAACTACAAATACGTTCGTAAACACCTCGAACGCTACGACGACAAAACGATCCATTATGGCTTCTTTTTTGCCATGCCCGTTACCCGTTTTAGCGTAACGTACAGCCCGGCGTTTCTAACAGCCGACTCGGCCTCCCGAATTTATTCGCCCAACAAACCGGCGTTTCGCGTTGGCTTTGTCGTCAACACGTATTTAAGCAAGCATTTCGATTTGCGGCTGACCCCTTCAGTGTCGTTGTTCAGCCGCGAAGTCCAGTACGATTATCCGGGAGGCACCTCCAGAACAGAAGTCCGCGAATCGACCTGGATTGACTTGCCGCTTCTGGTCAAGTACAAATCGGAACGACGCAACAACAGCCGGATGTATTTGCTGGCGGGGGGGGCGTTCAGCATCGAGAGTAACGTACGTAAGAAGGAGACGCAGGGCGTCAATAAGCTTAGCACAGGCACGATGGATTTCGCGGTTGAATACGGGATTGGTTTCGAGCAGTTTTTCGAGTATTTCAAGTTTGCACCCGAACTCCGATTCTCGCACGGCCTAGTCAACCTTTATCGACCTACCAACAATGTAGCCGGTATTGGTATCAATCGGCTCACCACACACTCGGTAACCTTGTACCTAAATTTCGAATAAAACGAATACCCTTGTCAATCAGGCAATTGAAAAAAAGTTTAACTTTTTTTACTCCCAGGCTTGCATAAAGGCAATTTAGGCCCTTATATTTGCACTCCCAAACGACGACAATCGAAGAGGGAAAACGAAGAAAAGGGAGTTTAGCTCAGCTGGTTCAGAGCATCTGCCTTACAAGCAGAGGGTCGGCGGTTCGAACCCGTCAACTCCCACCCTAGCGAAAAGGCACTTATCAGAAATGGTAAGTGCCTTTTCGTTTCTACTAACGCCTGTACCTTATGCCGATTGATTCGGATAAATTAGTTCATTGCGCATCGCCCATTAAACGTCGGTCTATTTCTAGCAAGAAACTAGTCAACTTCAGGTTGTAGACTACTCTGTGGCCATAAGCAGTAACGCTTTTACGTCGGCCACCTGCCCATTCGGGACCGCTCCGGCCTGCAGCAGAATCCGGTGATGGCCCCTGGATAGCTTGAGCTTTCCTAACCCCAGCCAGGCCCAAGTCTTTTCATATACTTCTTTACGTGGAATCCGGTCGGGGCTTGGTTTAAGGGGCGGGTCGAAACTGGTTTGTAGCGTTTGTTGCAGCGTCTTATTACCGGCCCTGATGGTCAGTAGCGTTCCGAGCGCTGCATCCGGAGCGGTGTATTGAAGGCTTAGTGCATACATCCCCGGACGCTCTACAGCCACATCCCACCAAATTGAATCGGCGGGTGACTGCCAATTCACAAGCCAGTCATTGGCCCAGCCGTTGCCCTGCTTATAGCGTACCGTACCCGAAAAATGAGCTTCCGGTGCCTGCAACAACACCCGTCGACCCGCCACTGGCACAGGCCGGGAAGGGCTTATCGTTTGGGAGACCTCCCGGAACCAGCGTTCGTAGGCGGCTTGCAGTGTTTGCACCCGCTGAGGCTGCTGAGAGGATAGATCGGTCGCTTGTGACGGATCGTGAA
This sequence comes from Spirosoma humi, assembly GCF_054776575.1. Lineage (NCBI taxonomy): Bacteria > Pseudomonadati > Bacteroidota > Cytophagia > Cytophagales > Cytophagaceae > Spirosoma > Spirosoma humi. The sequence continues at coordinate 134,012 of NZ_BAAHBR010000017.1, read as the reverse complement.
GCATATCGTACAGGCGGATCTGCTCCTTTTGTCGTACCAGCCGGTATTGAGCCGTACGAACTGCCCCTGGCTCGGCAGGAAGGCCGCCCGCGCTCATCCCGGCCACGTGTGTGAACAACATGCGATCGGGCAGCGTATCCGTCTGGCCAAGCAACAGACCCGTCAGATTACGGCCATCGATCGGGTTAGCAGGTCTAAAGCGCAACCCACACAAGCCGACCAGCGTCGGCAGCAAATCGATGTGGGCTGCATTGGGGCGAATCCGGGTTTGGGCACGTATCTTTCCCGGCCATCGCACGAATAGCGGCACACGTACGCCCCCTTCATCGACCGACCCTTTGATGCCCTTCATCTCGCCATTGAAGCGGTGGCCGTTGGGACCGTTGTCGGTCGCAAATACAACAATCGTGTTTTGGGCTAAACCCAGTTGATCCAGTCTTGCCAGTAAGCGCTGCACGTTATCATCTACGTTTTCAATCATGCCGTAGATGCTGGCTTGCTCATCGTCCAGACCTTTAGCCTTATACTTATCAAAATACCGGTCGGCCACCTGGTGGGGACTGTGGGGAGCATTGAACGGCACATAACAGAAAAAAGGCCGGGATTTATGCTGACTGATAAATGTCAGCGCGGCATCGGTCAGTACGTCGGTGATAAACCCTTTGGTGGCTACCATCCGGTCGTTATGCTGCAAGTCGGTATCGAAGTAATTATTCCAGTGGCCCGCACAAAAGCCCAGAAACTCATCGAATCCCTGACCGTTGGGGTCTTCGGTCGGGTGTTCACCGTTGTGCCATTTGCCAAAACAACCGGTGGCATAGCCATTCTGGCGGAACACCTCGGCCAGAGTGAGTTCAGCACTACGCATGCGCTCCCACCCCTGGGTAACCGAAACCGTACCCGTGCGGAGGTGGTAGCGGCCCGTGAGCAGGCTGGCGCGGGAGGGAGCACAAAGCGGGCTGACGAAAAAGTGCTCGAACTGCGCTCCGCTGCGGGCTAACCGGTCGAGGTTGGGCGTTTCCACAAAGCGATTACCATGTAGGCTCAGGTCACCCCAGCCTTGGTCGTCGGTCAGGATGAACAATACATTGGGTCTGGCATCGGCTGCCGGCGGGCGGGCAGCCGGGGTCCATGCGCTCCAGACGCCGATGACTAATGCAGCCATACCTATCCAAATAGGGGTTTTCATCGCTAAAAAATAATTGGTCGACCCAAACCGGTTCACGACGATTCGGAGGCTAGGGTTTGACCATTAATAAACGAAAATACCCTCTTTCCCTACTTGAAATTGTTTGTTTAGAACGCCCATTTCTTTTGTGGACAAGACAGACTGTATATGAGACGAAAGGGACTTTTTATTCTTATTAATTGTAGCGCTCTACTGACCAAACGTTTCGCAATTTACCGAGTCTGTTGGAGCAGGTTACGATTGAGATGATCAGCTTATGTATCAATCCGTTTTTCTTCGCCGATCAGCGCGGTTAAGCCTTTATTGGTTAGAGCTTCCCCTGGAAATGCCAGCATTAGGTGATCCTAAAACTGCCCTCCCTGGCAAAACGACCCGTTTAGTTGAGTAATTGAGCCTCTACTAATACTTTTGACACTTGATTACCAATTGACTGATCAGTGCGAAACCAGAATTTATTGACGCTAGCTCCTTTCCGGCTTTGGTTATCCACTATCGAGATCATTTATTGCGCTATTTTGTAGGTTGCCCCCTGTTTAGAGCACATACTAAAACTTGTACGTACCTATGGCGCTCCCCTTAGAACAATTTCTTCGCGCTGACGATTTAGACGAAACTGCCTTATTGGCTCAGCAACTGAGCGAACTTACTTCCACAGACCGGGCTGCTATTACAAGCCTGCTGGAGCAGTGGGAAGACCCGCAGGCAATCGCTAATTTACTGATGCATCCGCAGCTTATTCCCAGTACTCTGCGCCGGGACATCCTATTGAAAGGACTCCACCAGTTGCTGGACAGTTACAACGTGCTGGCTGCTCTGGTCGGCTTACAACGCGTTCAGGCAGAGCTTTCTGAGGATGATCGGCAACGAGTCGTTACCCGAATTGAAAAAATCATTCAGCATAGCCCCGACCCCCTGGCCATCCAAGCCTCCGTGGCTTTATTTAGGTTAAGTCGCCCCCAGGACAATATGACCCTTGTCGGCCTGTTAGCCAACCCCGATCCTACCATTCGGCATAACATTCTGGCCACGCTGGTCAACCAATGCCGATTAGATAGCCAACTGGTACTTGATCAAGCTTTTGCCAAGGGTAGCCTGTCCCCATCGCTAAAGGTATACGCCGATGAGCAGATTCAGAAGGCTGCTGCCTTTTTATGGGCAGCTAAATCCAATCCAGATGAATGGTACCTGAGCGACTTATCGGCCCCTTGGTTAGTGGCTATCCCCAGCCTGTCCGAATACATTCGCGATAGTGAGTTGTAACGCTGAACGGGTTGCCATTACTAGTCAGGCCAACTATCGACCAGGGCTTAAAAACTGGCTGATAGCCATAAACGTTCCTTTGTTTTGATAGTCGGCCCGCTTCGGGAGTTGCAACCTGACTTGTACGTTGTGGCTCCCGATGGGCAGGCTGGTCAATACTCAGAGGTAGCTATCGGAGAATTCTACATTGGTGTCCTTACCCAGCATTCGTTTAAATACCGCTACGGCACGCTTAAAATTGGCAGAATCGGGTTCATAGTGACCACTCTTCCTATTCACTTTGATTAACGTGCCGTCGTCTCTCGTATAAAGATGCCCAGCGCATAATACTGGCTTGCCAGCCAGAAAAGAAGTATGATGGCGGCCCTTATCTGGTCCACCGTAGAGCTGCCCATCACCGCTGAGCACATAAATATTATCCCCCCTCAAAGGTTCTCCATCATTGGTTAGAACGCGGTTATTCACGATGGTTAATTTGTAGGTCTCCCGCTGGGTATCTTTCTTTCGGTAATAGGGAACGACAATTTTGTCGACACTGACTTTCGCTGCTAAAAATTCATCAAATGGTTTATCGTATATCTGTTGTTTATTGTCCGCATTTATCAAGTGGTCTTTATCCCCGCGATTGGTTTCATACCACTCTGTCAATTTTCGGGTAACTTCAGCCGGGTCGACACCATAGCTGATCGCTTCCAGAAAGTAATTTATTGACTCAACTGTTTTTAATTTAGGATTTGCCCCCAGCAGTTTCTCCATCCGCTTCCGCATTTTTTGGCCCGCCCGCTCCCACATATAGCCTAAAGCATCAAGGGATACCTTTAATTCTTGTCCATTTTGAGCATATTTCTCTACTATTTTAGCCAAAAAAGCTTCTTTAGTGGGTAGGGTGCCCATGAAATCGTTTATATCGGTGTAATCGCTACGAAAGTCAGCGAGCCAGTACTGTTCATTGGCGATGTGCTCTATGTGGGCGTTGGTAGCGTCAATCCAGGTTTGGTAAAACGCCTGGGCCTCCTGTAAAGCTTCGCCTGTCAGGGGTGCTCCTTTAGGCGTTTTCAGCTTCGCTTCGCTGTCTTTTAGTAGCGCGTCTCTCAACCCCTCAAGAGCCTCCTGGGCCTGTTGTTGAGCCTTCTTCTGATTTTTATTTTTTAAAGCCGCGGTAAATTTTTTTAGCCAATCCTGTAGGCTATTAACGGGTCCGATCTTTCTACGCCCGGTTTTAAATTTTCCTGCTTTCCCCGCTTTGATGAGGCTATAATCTAATTTGACCGCGCCGAAGCCCGTCAGCTGGTGTCGTGCTGGCAGGCTGGCGCTCCCACCCCCACTACCCGTTGAAGAATCGACCGTTTTTTTGGCCTGATAAGCACGTGGTGAACTTTCCATTGACCTAGAAAATTTGGTTATCGTAGTTTTGAGAAGCGACCATAAGCCCGCTTGAGCCTTGCTGCATTGCACTAAGCTTTTACCCTATTATCATTAACGGCCAAGCACGTTAATTTTACTCTTCATGGGTAAGTTTACAAATAAAAAACCAGCCAAATTCGGCTACCAGATCCGCCCCACCCGTTGTTCCCCTGAATCACGTATAATAGTAAGCGAGATGGCTTTTTTCACTAATTCGTGCTGCGAACAATCAATGAGCCATTGGCTTGCTCTAACAATGCGTCAGGACCTATTGTTAGTCAAGAAGAGACATTGTAAACCCATTCCCCACTTCACCCATGGCAAACGAGCCGATTAAACAGAAGATACTGGCCGATTACACGACGCTGTTAGGTCTCAAACATGATAATGCCGACCTGGTCAAGGAAAAGCTCACGCGTATAGGGGAGCGCATTGGCCAGCTAGTGGGTTCTATAGCCGATGAAAAGGCAACAGATGCGGCCCGTCTGGTCGACTCTGCCCTGACTGAGGAATACGTGACCTTTACGGAAGCCCTGACTGAGGAAGACAAGGAGGCGGCCCTGGCTCAGTTAAAGCATAAAGTGGCTGAAGCTTGCCAGCTCCTGCAAATTCATACTTAGTCAACCGGTTTCCAACTGGCCTGACCTCTTAAGACGACTACCCGGCAACCGGCTTTTACGTAAGAAACCGGTTGCCGGCAACCGTTCACTAAGAGACCTTCTAAGCACTAAGGCTCGCTCTTCTTGACAATACTATACACCATACTGCCTACCTTCTTCGGCTCCTGCCTGGAACTGGTTGTCGATCGGGTGCCAGGTTATTTTTCTCTGAATGCTGTTGCTTCCCGATCCCCAGAGACTAACTGTGATTGTATATAAACCTAGCATAGACTTCGCGACGCTACCCTTGGCGGCCCAGTGGCTTTGACGCTTTTTTGATGATACCTTGACGCATCTGTTTATTCAGTTTAGATTGGTCCAGTTTACGGAAAGAGGTCAGCACTTTTACACGTTAACTAGTCTCTGGTTTAACCTTTACCCATTGTCATGTCGTCTTTAAAACGCTTCGCCCTTTCTGTCTGCTTTTTACTTGTCTTAACCGAAGGTCAGGCACAACCTGGGTTTCAGGCAAATTACGATGAAGCGAACGTTCCACCTTATACATTGCCGGATGTGTTAAAAACAACCAGGCATCAGGACGTTCGGGATAAGGCAACTTGGGAAAGAGTACGACGGCCAGAAATTATGAAGCTGTTTGAGGAAAATGTGTACGGACAAATGCCAAAGGCCTACGACCGGCTTACGTACTCGATAAAAAATGAAAACGCCAGCGCCATGGCCGGTAAAGCCACGTTGAAAGAGGTTGTCATTGAGGTTGTTCGTAACAACAAGCCCCTGAAAATAAATCTTGTTCTTTTCGTACCGAAGACGAGAGGCCCGGTTCCGGTTTTCCTGCTGATTAATAACCGGGGCAAAGACAATACGGATCCCACCCGAATCCACAAAAGCGACTTTTGGCCCGCTGAGATGGTAATCGACAGTGGGTACGCCATCGCGGCTTTTCACGTGAGCGATCTGGCTCCCGATGATACGGCCAGGTACGCCGATGGCGTACTTCAACTTTATCCGGAGCAATTGACGGCTAACAACGGTATGAAGGCCATTGGTGCCTGGGCCTGGGGGGCAAGCCGGGTTCTGGACTACTTTGAAAAAGATGCCACTATCGACGCCAGCAAAGTCGTCGTTGTGGGGCACTCCCGGGGAGGAAAAGCATCCCTGTGGGCTGCCGCCCAGGATCAGCGATTTGCTATGTGTGTAACCAATTGTTCGGGTAACACAGGAGCGGCCTTATCCCGCCGACGGTTTGGCGAAACGGTCAGTCGCATCAATACCACATTTCCGCACTGGTTTGCAGAAAACTACAAGAAATTTAACGATAAGGAAGCGTCATTGCCCATAGACCAACACATGCTACTGGCCTCCATTGCCCCGAGGCCACTGTATGCGACGAATGCCTCGAACGATCTTTGGGCCGACCCCAGGGGAACATTCCTAGCCCTGAAAAAAGCCGAGACCGTGTATGCATTATACGGCATTGACTCAAATCTCCCCGCCAATCCGCCTGCTATAAACCAACCCATCATCAACTCACCAATAGGCTATCATAATCGGGAAGGTGATCATAACTTAACGGCTTATGATTGGCGCAGTTTCATAAAATTCGCCAACATTCACGTCAAAAAGTAAGCAACGGACGAGTTGTCTGGGCTCACGATAGGCAGTATCACTGGCAAAAACCGCCAGGAAACAGCGCTATGGCTCGTCCTGACGGTTTTACACCGATTGATGATGCGTGTAATCAGTAGCCCGGATTCTGGGTTAGGTTCGGGTTCAGATCGCGTTCGCGCTGCGGAATGGGATACAGCTTGTGCGTTTCAGTAATGCTGGTTTTGCCTTTCGCTTTCAGCAGGGGTACTAGCCTATCAGTTCGTACCAGATCAAACCAGCGGTGCCCTTCGGCGTTGAACTCCCAGCGCCGTTCGTCCCAGATGGCCTGCCGGAAGGTGTCTTTGGTCAATGCCGTTGTAAAATCGACCGACGAGACTCCGGCTAAGGGAAATCCATAAGCCCGGCGCCGAATGGGATTGATGGCATCCAAAGCCGCAGCCGTGGGACCACTGATTTCGTTCTCGGCTTCGGCAAACATCATCAACACATCGGCATACCGAATGATTGGAAAATTGTTGTTGGCATCGCCGAATGCTCTGGCCGACGGATCAACATATTTGTTGAAGTGCTGAAACGTGTTAACGGTTTTTCCGGCACCATCCACGTACGAATTAATGAATAGTTCCCTGCGTTTATCACTGGCGTTGAAGCTGTTGTACAAATCCGTCGTCGGAATGAACGACCCGAATCCCCGGCCTGTGATGGGTGAGTTTTCCGGCGCGAAATACGTCACCATGCCGCTACCCTGGCCACTGCCGCCCCCCACAAACTGAATTTCAAAAACAGACTCTTTGCCGTTTTTATTCGAAATGGCAAACACATCGATGTACTTGTCGAACAGCCCATACCCGTATTTGGCGGCATTGTCGATTACTTCCTTGGATTTGGTGCGGGCGGTGGCGAAATCTTTACGGGTCAGATACACCCGTGCCAGCATCGACTTGGTTGCCCCAGCCGTTACCCGGCCCAGATCGGCTCCCGTAAATTTATCCGGCAGGGACGTCTCGGCATCCGTCAGGTCCTTGATAATCTGCGTATACACCTCGTCGACGCTCGCGCGGGTCACGTCTTTTCCAACACTCAGCGACTGGGTTTCTTTCAAAATCAGCGGCACCCCGCCATACCAGCGTACGAGGTAGAAATAATAATAGGCCCGCAGGAATTTTGCTTCACCGATCAGCCGCTTTTTCAGTGTTTCGTCCATCGTAATCCCCGCAATCCGGTCAATGGCGGTATTGGCGCGGTTGATACCCTGGTAAATTACCTGCCAGGTTTGCAATACCACACTATTCGTGGGAATCGTCTGGAAACTCCAGAGCTGAACCCGGTCGGCATTGTTCAGCAGCGGGTCCATATCATCCGACGGTAAATCGCCCATGATGATGAAATTCCGGCTTTGGTCACCCACCTGGTTGGTAATGTCGTAGACGGCGTTGACAGCCGCCGTTGCATCGTTTGCATTCGTATAAAAATTGACCGGAGCCAGCGACGAAGGTGGCGTTTCTTCCAGCGAACAGGCCCCCAGGCCAAGTGCCAGAGCGGCCATTAATAAGATTCGATTCGTTTTCATAAAGAGCTAAAAAATGGCAGGTTAGAGGGCAATGTTCAGTCCGGCCAGAATCATTTTATTACCCGGATAGCTACCATAGTCACTACCCTGACTCAGGGTGCTTTGTCCAAACCGGTTTACTTCAGGATCGAAACCGCTGTAGTTGGTAATCGTAATCCAGTTCTGGGCGCTGACGTATACTTTCACGTTGTACAGTTTGATTTTGCTCACCAGCGACGCCGGTAACGTATACGACAGATTGATGTTCTTCACCCGCAGATACGACCCATCTTCGATCTGACGGCTCGAAAGCACATAGGCATTTCCGACGGCGTTGGCGCGGGGAATCTCGTTGCTCGGGTTTGTCGGTGTCCAGCGATTCAGGGTTTCAGCCGATTGGTTACTTACCCCCGTCAGCGATTCCTGCTCGAACCGGTTGATGTTGAAAATGCTGTTGCCGGACGTTCCCTGCATGAAAACGCTCAGCTCAACGCCTTTGTACGAGAACGTGTTGGTGATACCGCCGTATAGCTTCGGCTGAGCGTATCCCAGAATGACGCGGTCGCTGGCGTTGATTGCTCCATCGCCGTTTTGGTCCACATACCGACGGTCGCCCGGTTTAGCCGTTTTCTGCGCCGAGCCATCTACTTCGCCCTGGTTCTGAAAAATACCACTCGACTGATAGCCGTAGAACAAACCAATCTGCTCGCCAACCCGAACCAGACCCGAGTTCGGCAACTGAAGGTGTCCGCTGGCATCACCCGATGCAAACTCAGTCTGATCACCCAGGTTCAACACCTTGTTCCGGTTGGCAGCAATGTTGAAGGCCGTTGTCCATTTGAACGCACCGTTCAGGTTGGTCGAGTTGATCCCCAGTTCAAAACCCTGGTTGCGGATACTGCCCAGGTTTTGCAGGGCCGACGCATAGCCCGAAACGAAGGGCAGTGGCACGGACAGCAGCAGATCTGTCGTTTTCTTGTTGTAATAATCCGCCGTCAGGGTGATTCGGTTATTGAGTACCCCCACATCGACACCGATATCTGTCTGAGCCGTGGTTTCCCAACGCAAATCCGGGTTTGCCACCCGCGACGGCCCAATGCCAATCACCACGGTATTATTGAAATTGGCATTCTGGGTTCCCAGCGTTGCCAGCGATTGATATTGCGGAATTTCCTGATTACCACTCAACCCGTAGCTAACCCGCAATTTCAGGTCGTTGATAACGGTGTTGCCTTTCAGGAAAGGCTCTTCTGTCAACCGCCAGGCCACCGAAGCCGATGGAAACACCGCCCATTTGTTGCTGGCCCCGAAGCGCGATGACCCATCGGCCCGCACGGTAGCAGTCAGCAGATATTTACCGGCATAATCGTAATTAGCCCGACCAATGTACGAGTTGAGCTGCCAGTTGCTGGCCGACGAAGCCGGCACCAGGGCCGTGGAAGCCGAGCCCAGATTTTCGTAGGTTAGAATGTCGTTGGCGAATCCCTGCGAACGCGCTTCGACGCTTTCGTACCGGTTGCCCTGCATGGTATAACCGGCCAGGAATGTCAGGTTATGAACCGTCGCGAAGGTCTTGTTATAGGTTAGTGTGTTTTCGTTCAGCCAGGTCGATGACTGGGTGTTGATGATCGACGCCTGGCCGTTCAACTGCGCCCCTACGGCGGTATTCCTTGACACATAAAAACTCCGTTTCGAGTAATTTACATCCGCCCCAAAACTCGTTCGGAACGTCAGGCCGGGCAGAATTTTGTAATCGGCAAATACACTCCCGATCACCCGCGTGCCAACGGTCAGGTTATACGTTCCCAGCGCCTGACCCACCGGGCTGCCAATCTGAATCCGGCCGGGCGTGTTGAATACGACCAGTGTACCGTCCGGGTTGTAGACCGGCTGCGTGGGCGAAAAATTCAGGGCGCTGTATACTACGGTGCCGCTCGTTCCCCCATCCGCATCCGTCGGAACGGCGTTGTTGCGGCTTCGGATCACGTTCAGGCTGGTTCCGATGTTGAATTTATCGTTGATTTTATGATCGAAATTGAACCGAAACGAAGCCCGGTCGTATTTCGAATTGATGATAATGCCCTGCTGGTTCAGGTAGTTGGCCGAAACAGCGTAACGCGTTTTATCCGAACCACCCGAAGCCGTCAATTGGTAGTTTTGAATGGGCGCTTTCCGAAATATCTCATCCTGCCAATTGGTTCCCTCACCAAAACCGGCGATCTGCGCATCCGTAAAAACCACCGCCCGCCCCGCGTTTACGTTCGCTTCGTTCACCAGCGTTGCGTACTGCGTCGCATTCAGCAGCGGAAGTTTTTTTCGCACCTGCTGAATCCCGTAATACGTTTCAAATTCAATACGATTCTGCCCCGACTTCCCGCGTTTGGTCGTGATCAGCACCACTCCATTGGCCCCCCGCGATCCGTAAATGGCCGTAGCCGACGCATCTTTCAGGATTTCCATCGACTCAATATCGTTCGGGTTCAGGTTGGCGCCACTTTCGTTATAAACCGGAAACCCGTCGATCACGTACAGCGGCTCGTTCCCGGCGTTGATGGAATTACCACCCCGTATGCGGATCGTTACGCCACCACCCGGCGCATTGGATGCCTGGGTTACCTGCACCCCAGCGGCCCGGCCCTGCAGCGCTTGACCAACGCCCGTTACCGGAACGGATTTGATTTCCTTCGCCGTTACCGACGACAGCGAGCCGGTCACGTCGCTTTTCCGTTGCGTACCGTATCCCACTACCACTACTTCGTCCAACGCTTTTCGGTCTTCGGCCAGCGTAACCGTTAGCTGGCTGCGCCTTCCGATGGCTACTTCCAGCGAAACGAAGCCCAGCGACGAAATAACCAACGTGCCGTCAGGCGGAGCGTTCAAACTAAAATTACCCTGCGCATTGGTGGAGGTTCCGGCTGTTGTACCCTTCACCACAACGTTTGCTCCGGGAATAACTTCCCCGGTAGCGCCAATTACTTTCCCGGAAACCAGGGTGGTTTGCTGAGCCATCAGCAGCGAAGGGAATTGCAGGCATATCAGCATGGCGAACCAGACCCACCGGCGAATATGAACACCATCTTTTTTCATAGGACTTGGGCTGATAGGATACGTAAGGTCATCGACTCTCATCGGATTTGTTGACTAAAAGATTTTCGGTTTGCTCCTTTTATGAAGCAATATTAATTAGCAGGAGCCTAGAAAATATGGGAATAATCTAAATCGAACGGTTTATCCACCTCTTTGAACGGTTTTTTACGCCTTAGAACGATTTGTCCACTTTTTAGACCATTAGACACTATCAAGAAAAAATTGTACGTAACTAAACTTGCACTTCCAACATTCTTAAGGAATAGTCCATGTGAGAAAAAATAGACTTGTGGTAACCTTTGCCGAAATTGGATCAGTGATGCTACTCGTCCTATTGCTCCTGTATCTGCTATCGATCGTCCTGTAAGCTGCCCATTCCTGCAAACCGGCATGGTCGGCCAACCCTCCTTCCCCACTCCACCCGATGCAAAAGTGGCTGCTCCTCGTTCTCGTTTTTATTGGTCCGTTTCCGGCCGGGATGGCCTTTGCCCAGTCGTTTGTTTCCAGCCCATCGAAAACCGCTGTCATCACGATCCTGAAACCGCCTAGTCTGGCCAGTGCCCGGTGGGCTATGCAGCAGCAACCTGTTACCGTTACGGCCCAAACCTCAGCCCGGAGCGCAGGCGGCAAACACGATTTCTTTTCGGAAGGCGATTACTGGTGGCCGGATTCGGCAAACCCTCAGGGGCCTTATATTCAGCGGGATGGATTAACAAATCCTGACAATTTCGTGGCACATCGGCAAGCCCTCATCCGCTTCAGCCGCATTGTAGGAGCACTGGCCTCGGCCTATGTACTAACCCAGGATGAACGGTATGTTCGCCAGGCGTTTCGGCATCTCAACGCCTGGTTTGTTGACCCGGCTACCCGAATGAACCCCTCGCTGTTATACGCACAGGCCATTAAAGGGCGATTCACGGGGCGAGGTATCGGCATTATCGATACCATTCACCTAATGGAAGTAGCGCAGGGATTACGGGCTATGGAGAAAGCCAAAAGCGTGGACAAACAATCCGTTATAGCCATTCGGCGCTGGTTTGCCGATTACTTAAGCTGGCTCACGACACACCCGTATGGCAAGGATGAGATGAACGCCAAAAATAACCACGGCACCTGTTGGGTAATGCAGGTAGCCGCTTTTGCCCGACTCACAAACAACGACTCGTTATTGACCGTCTGTCGGAATCGCTACAAGACCGTTTTACTGCCTGATCAGATGGCAGCGGATGGCAGCTTTCCGCAGGAGCTTCGTCGGACTAAACCCTACGGGTATTCACTGTTCAATCTGGATGCCATGACGACCATCTGCCAGATTTTATCGACGCCTGCCGACAACCTCTGGACGTATCAGACTGCCGACGGACGTACCATCCGCCAGGGCATTACGTACTTGTTTCCCTTTGTGCAATCTAAAGCAAAGTGGCCACTGAAACCGGACGTGATGTACTGGAACGACTGGCCCGTGGCGCACCCGTTTCTGGTATTTGGTGCCGTTACGTTCAGGCAAACCGAATGGCTCGACACCTGGACGAAACTGGATCATAGTCCGCAGGTAGACGAAGTGCTCCGTAACCTGCCCATTCGCCATCCAATTATCTGGCTAGACTAACCCCCATCAAACAGACGTATGAAAAAAGGTAGGTTCATTTTCGCATCCCTTGTTGTAGCCTGTTACCTGGCAGCCTTTGTCACAGATTCTCTGATCAAGACAGCCTTCAATCAGGCGGAACAACAGACACAGCTTATGCTCAAAGAAATCGCTGCTGCGAAAGAGTCAGCAGGCGCTACCACGATGTTGGTGTCGCCCCGAACGCTCGACAAAACAGGGGCGCTACAACTGGTGCCCGCCCGCGACTGGACGAGCGGTTTCTTCCCCGGCGAATTGTGGTATCTATACGAGTACACGGGGCAGCGGGCATGGGCCGACCAGGCTCGGCATTACACGGCCAACCTGGAGTGGGAAAAACTAAATTCAGGAACGCACGACATGGGGTTCAAGCTGTATTGCAGCTATGGAAATGGCTATCGGTTAACAGGCGACAAGGCGTATCGGGATGTTATTATTCAGGGCGCGCGCAGTTTAATCAAGCGATTTAAACCAGCAGCGGGCATCATTCGCTCGTGGGACCACCACAAAGACGTCTGGCAATGTCCGGTTATCATCGACAACATGATGAATCTGGAACTTCTGTTTGCCGCCACCCGCCTGACGGGTGATTCTACCTTCTATAAAATCGCCGTTACACACGCAAAAACGACGTTACAAAACCATTTTCGGCCGGATCATAGCTCCTATCACGTTGTGGATTACGACACGCTGACGGGGAAGGTGCTTAAGAAAAATACGCACCAGGGCTACAGCGATGAGTCGGCCTGGGCGCGGGGACAGGCCTGGGGGTTATACGGGTACACCATGTGTTATCGGGAAACGAAAGATCCCGAATTTCTGAAACAGGCCGAATCGATTGCCCGCTACATGCTCAGCCATCCACACATGCCTGCCGATCTGGTACCCTACTACGATTTCGATGCACCCGGCATTCCAAGCGAACCACGTGACGTATCGGCCGCTGCGGTTATGGCCTCGGCGCTGTATGAGCTTAGTACCTACAGCTCGACATCACCATATCGCGCTAAAGCGGACCAGGTGATAAACAGCCTGGCCAAGCGGTATGCATCGCCGATTGGCCAAAATCACGGGTTTCTGTTGCTTCACAGCACCGGCTCAAAAACAAGTGAGATAGATGTGCCCTTAATTTATGCGGACTATTATTTTCTGGAAGCGTTGCTGCGCTCCAAAAAACTTAATGAGAAAAAGCCATTGTTTTAATCTTAACCTCACCGACCCGTCGGACCGCCCCGCCCCCTCTTCTAAAACAGGAGAGGGGAGCAGATACATATTACACCACTTCCTGCAACTGATCAGCCGTTTGTTGGCTGTATTCGGTAGGCGTTAGCCCAAACTGGGCGCGGAAAGCCCGGCTGAAATACTTCGGGTCGCTGAAGCCGACAGCGAAAGCAATTTCGGATACGTTTGCTTTGCGCTGTTTCAGCAAGAGTTCTGCTTTTTTCAGGCGGGTTGTCCGTATCAGTTCAATGACCGACAAACCCGTCAACATTTTCACTTTGCGAAACAAAACCGGACGACTCATCCCCATCTCGCTAACCAGGCTGGTCACGTTAAATTCAGGATCAGTGAGGTGCGAATCCAGAATGGTCATCAACTGATTCAGGAATTTTTCGTCCGGGTGGTCCAGTTCCTGTGCCTGCGGCTGCAACGTAATGAGCTGATGGTATTTGGTTTTCAACTGTTCCCTCAGCAATAACAGGTTGCGAACCCTGGCCTGAAGTAAAAGTGGTTGAAACGGCTTTGTCACATAATCATCAGCGCCGGTTTGCAGGCCCGTCAACTGACTGTCTACCGCGTTTTTAGCGGTCAGCAGAATAACGGGAATATGATTGGTCCGCTGGTCGGACTTGAGGTGATGCGTGAGCGAAAAGCCGTCCATGACTGGCATCGACACGTCAGCGATGATCAGGTCGGGCAATACGTGGGCTGCTTTCTCCCAGGCAATTGCCCCATCAGCGGCTTCAATTACCTGAAAGGTTTCAGAAAACAAATCCCGGATATACCTTCTGATATCGTCGTTATCATCAACAACCATGAGCAGTGGCCTGTCTGAATCGGGCAAATCGTCCAGGTCCGTCTGCCGATCGGTTAAGTCATCAACCAGAGCTGGCAGATGCGACAGCAGCGTGTTTTGTTCAGGCAGCGATGCCTCAACTTTCTGACAAGCGAAATCGGGATTGGCTAGCGGAAGTAAGATCATGAAGCGCGTAAACCCCTCCTGTCCGGGTCGACTCTCCCGACTCTCGACACTTATCTTTCCTTTGTGCTGCTCAACAATTTGCTTGCTGAGTGCCAGCCCCAGGCCAAATCCGGAATCACGCGTTTTGGTTTGGCCCACCTGATAGAACTGGTTGAAGATGCGGTCTAAATCACCTGCCGGAATCCCACTGCCGGTATCTTCAATCGTAATTCGCGCCTGGCCATCGGCGGTGCCTGAACCAGTCCCGCACCCCTGCAGACGAACCGAAATGGTGCCACCTGCTGGTGTAAACTTAACCGCGTTTAGAAGCAGGTTATAGATTACTTTTTCGAATTCCCCAGCGTCGAACCAGGTCGGTAAAGCAGATACGTCCGATTCATTGGTCAGCGTTATCTGACGAGACTGGGCGTGTTCCCGAAACGAGTCGGTAATGTTACTTAAATACGCGACCAAGTCGGTTCGTCTCCACTGCAACTGAATGTTTCCGGTTTCGTGCTTTCTAAAATCAAGAAGCTGATTCAGTAATCGCAATAGCCGATCGGTGCTTCCCCGCATAATGGACAATTGCTTGCGAATGAATGGATCGCCAGCGTACTGACCGGCAAGGACGTCAATAGGGCCCATCACCAGCGTTAAGGGCGTTCGGATCTCATGGGCGATCTCGGTGAAAAAATTCAGCTTCAGTTGATGAATCTCCTGCTGCCGGGCTTTCTCGATATGTTCAACTCCCAGTTCGTGCGCCAGTCTCAGCCGATTTCGATTAAATCGGGACCAAAGCTGCAAAAGCCCCAGAAAGGTCAATGCATAGAAGACATAGGCCCAGGTCGTTTTCCAGAAAGGCGGCAATACGTTGATGTTTAACTCCAGCGGTTTCGAATTCCAGACATGATCATTGTTGGCCCCCTTGACCTGAAGCACATAATCACCGGCAGGAAGATTCATATACATAGCCCGAGGATCGCTTACGTAGTTCCAGGCTTTGTCGAAACCCAGCAACTTGTAAGCGAACCGATTCTTATCGGCGTTGATGTAATTAAACCCGGTAAAATCCAACGAAAACACATTTTGGCGATGGGAAAACGTAAGCCCTTTTTTGTAGTCTATACCTGACTCGCTGGCGTTGTCGGAAGATAGGCTCGTGACGGGTTCATTGAACAAGCGAAGTTGAGTGAACGCCAGCGGGTGCACAACGGTGTTGCTGCGTATGCGGTCTGGATGAAACAAGACAATGCCATCATACCCCCCGAAATAGAGGTTACCCTGCCCATCCTGGTAAGTTGAATTGGTGGTAAATTCTTTACAAACCAGCCCATCAAATTTATTGTAACTGGCCACCAGCGCCCGATTGGGATCTAATTGCGACAGGCCTTTGTCCGTGCTGATCCACAGATGCCCCCGGCTGTCTTCCTGAAGGCCGACAATCGTATTGCTGATCAACCCCTGCGCCATTGTAAAGTGGCGAAACACCTGTTTACCAGGCAATAGTACGTTTAATCCCCCGTCGCGGGTGCCAATCCAGAGCCGGTGCTGACGATCTTCGAGGAAACAGCTAACATAACTGGCACTGATCGACGTCGAGTCGTTGTCGTCATGAACGTAGCGAACAAATTTTTCCTGACCGGGCTCTTTTTTGAACAACCCGTTTGTTGTGCCAACCCACATCCTTGCTTTAGCATCGATCAGCAAAGAGATCAAGTTGTTCGGACCGGGCGATAGCGACTCAAGTGGCACTTGGTTGAATGATTGTGTTTTGGGGTCGAATCGGCAAAGGCCACCCAGGTTGGTGACGACCCAGAGCGTACCCTGCGCATCGCGTTTAAGGTCATAAATGCGATCACTGGGTAATGAATGCGGATTGTGCGGTTCATGTCGATACCGGGTGATCGTTTGCCGGCGAAAATCCAGATGGTTAAGTCCTTTTATCGTCCCAATCCAGAGTCCATTCGACCCATCATTCAACAGACATTTTACCTTATCATTCGTCAGCGATTGGTTATTTTTCGAATCGTGGGTGTAATGCCGGGCAATAGTTTTGTCGGCGTTAATCAGAAAAAGGCCCCGGTCTTCGGTGCCAAGCCAGAGCTGATCTGGTGTGCTGGCAGCCAGGATAGGCCCCGCAATTTTAAACGGTGTTCTCCCCTGTCGATCCAGCGGGCGAAACGAGCCGAACTGTCTCGCCAACGGACTGTACAAATCAACTCCGCCATAATAGGTGCCCACCCAGAATGAGCCATCGCGGTCCCGGAACACAGACCGAACGGAATTATCGCCCAATGAATTCGGATCCGTGGGCTGGTTGGTCAGGGCCTGAAACCGGCTGCCATCCTGAGCAACAATATACAGTCCCGACATGGTGCCTACCCAGAAATCGCCTTTTCCACCAGGCTTCACGGTTCGAATGGTCTGCGTACTCAGATCCAGGCCGGCAACAGGATTCCACGTCGTGACGCGCCCTAGCCGTTTATCGAATAAAGCCATCCCATTTCCTTCCGTGCCAATCCACAGACGTCCCAGCCGATCTTCGGCAATCGTGTTGATTCCGTTGGTTGCGTTGTGGTATAGGGAATCAGTGGGTCTTAGGTAATAATGCGTCAATTGATACTTCCCCGACGGTGTCGGGTGGAGTTTGGTTAATCCACCGGCTGTACCCACCCACAAATCCCCTTCCTGATCTTCAACCAATGTTCGGATATGCTGATCGTTGAGGTCCTGGTGTTGTTGCGTTAAGTCTGTCAGCTTCTCCATTCGGCCGGGATTCTTTGCTTGCAGCCGGTAAAGCCCTCCCTGCGTACCGACCCAAATACGGTGCTGGTGGTCTTCAAGCAGCGAATTGATCGTGGAGTCGGGAAGTCCATTGGCCGCAACGCCCCCCGTCGAAATTCGCTGAAAATTATCAAGCTCAGGTCGGTACAGGGCCAGCCCTTTTGCGGTGCCGATCCACAAACGCCCTTGCTTGTCTAGCAACAGGCTATTGATTGTATTGGCTGCGAGACTATGTTGATTTCCACGTTGATTTTGGTACACGACCACCTTCCGCGAGTCGTAGCGATTCAGTCCATCGCGGGTTCCGAACCACATAAAACCGCGGGTATCCTGTGTGATGGCATACACGCTGCTCTGAGATAACCCGTCGTCAACCGTAAGATGGCTGAATGTTTTTTCCGCTATCTGGCAGTGGCCGGGCAAGGCGAAAAAGAGAACGACTATCGCCCCAAGCCATAAAATAGACGTGCGTTTTGTATAGCTCATTTTAGCCTTTTTACACGGCGTCGAATCCGCAGTATCCTGCTTTTCGATTCATTACAGCTCGCGTACTAAAATGCACAGCCAATACTGTTTTTACTCTATGAGCCTGGTATAATCAAACGAGTTGGCCACTTCGGACCGTTTGATAAGATGAGTTACCATTTACTTTATCACTACGGTAGCCTTCTTTAAAAAGCGCATTATTTGCGACATAAACACCTTAACTACAGCACAATGCCGCTCAAGAATCTCCATCTGTTTGTAGGCCGCTATGACCGTGGCCTAATGGCCCCGGATGCTAATCACTTTGAAATCAAGCTGAATACAGGTACTGATTTCTATCGAATTGCGGTCAATGTCCGTTCTCAGGACGGCTCCATGCTGATGACTTATGTCGACGATAACTTCCAGCATGAACTCTGCGCGCGACTATTGGAATCGTTTCCTGAAAACGGTATTTATTCGATTAATGACGCTGCCAAACGAAAGCAGTTTGGATTAGACTTTTTAAGGCGAAATATGATCGGTGATTTCGCGAAAATGGTTATCCTGCCCAATAATTTGCCGGGACTGGATAATGATTTGGAAGAAAAGCTGTCGTTTGCCCTGGATAAATCCAAGGCAGATCCCAATGCCCGCATCTTTGCCTTTGGCGAGCAGTGGCCTGGTACCAGCAAACCGGACAAATACTTCCCGGAAATAAAAGATCAGGGCTTGCATGATATTCACATGAATCAGGGCAACCCCCAAGGCTCCTTCGAGAAGGACAATGGTGTGTTCCAGGACGGTGGGTTATTAATTTATTATCCCAGCCTTGGTCGATGGACGGCTATTTTGCTCGCCTTTCAAACTCAGTTCAATACCCTCAACCCCGCGACCTTGCATACGGACGATCAGACCGGAAATCGGATTACCGAGGACACCCCGGTTGTTACACCGATCGACGGGGATGTTGTCATTGTGGCGGCTTTGGTCAATCCGAAAGGCAATGAAGCCGGCAATGAGAAAGTCATCTTGCTAAACATGACCGATGATGCGATTGCGTTAGCTGGCTGGACGTTAGTAGATCGCACGCGCGATGAATTTGTCATTGGGCAGGTCACCATCCAGGCAGGCAGTACACTGGAAATAAAGATTCCAGCCGACAGCCATTTCAATTTAAGCAATAAGGGAGGTACCATCTCCTTACTGAATAGCCAAGGAATGAAAACCAGTGGGGTCCAGTATACCAAGCAGCAAGCCCAGGTCGAGGGCCGGTTGATTCGGTTTTAGTGCTTTTATACCAACAGTCAGCCGCCGTTCGGCAAGCGGGATAGTATCCGGCCGGGTACTCTCGAAACGCATGGCGAAACGGGTGATACGCTTATTAGTAAGTTAGATTGGTTATTTTTGTCAGTTGCACTCGCGGCATTCTGCTAACCGACTCTGATTACGGCCAATGACCCACCCATCTGATACGCGTGCTTATTTTTTTAAGATTGATACGACGATCAAGAAAATTCGGAATGCGCTGCAAAAGCAATTTACCGATGCGGGCTTCGACCTAACCGTCGATCAGTGGGTAATCATTGACCACTTGTATCGCAATCCGGGCATTAGTCAGAATACGATTTCGGAAATGACAACCAAAGACGCGCCAACCGTTACGCGCATCATCGACCTGCTCAGCCAGAAAGGCCTGACCGAACGGCGGATGGCCGATACCGACCGACGTAAGTTCCTGGTCTACCTGACCAAAGCCGGCGAAGCGAAATATGCCGAGGTATTGCCGGTCGTATCGGCCATGCGACGCAAAGGCTGGGGCGACCTGAGCGATGATGATTACCAGCACTTTGTCCGAATCATGGATTCTATTTACAGCAACATCAGCGAGTGATCTGGCTTGCTGACCGCTACTTCAGGGGTAACGTCAGCCCAATGGCCTGTTGATTTCGCATAATCGTTATGGGCAGACGTCCTGTCCAGTTTATCTGCTGTTGAATGGCCATCAGTCGGCCTATCGTCGGCACCTCTTCGTTGTTGGCCGTTCGAATCACATCCCCTTTTTGCAGCCCTGCTGTAGCCAGCGGACTTTCTGTCGGCATGTCGACGATAACAATCCCTTTTTCGTCGGGAAGGCCAAAAGCGGAGCGGTCGCCCAGGCCCTGCACATTACGAATAGTCGCCCCAAGCCAAACCATTTCGTTGACGGTTTCTTCGAGTTGTGCCGTGAGTAGTACCGGTAGTTTGGGCGTTTCGGCGATGAAGCGCAACGCAGGTCTCTGTACGCCAAACTGATCCATCAAAAAATTCTGAAAACCGATTGTCAGCGCCGGGCTGCCGGGCAGCACCCGATAATCGCCTTTAGCCGCATTCGTAAACTGGGGATCGCCTGCCAGACTGTGGGCGTCGGTGCCGTTTTGCTGCGCTTTCTGTAAGGCCACCGAATCGGGAAACAAATTAAAATCTACTTCCTTCCCCCAGTCGGTAATGCCAATGGGGGCGTAGGGCCGCATGACAATATTCCGCCGAAACACATCGCCACTGTTCTTAAACCACACATGCGGATGGAATGAGCTGTTAACCAGTATGTTGTTTTCGACCACCCGGTTAACTCCCTCCCGAACCTTGAGTCCGCCGTTCAGGCAAACATTATTGGTGATAACGTAATTACTGCTACCATCATCCAGGTCAATATCCCAGCCGTGATCGCAGCGAAATCGGTTATTCCGGATAATCGTTGTTGTCCTTGCATCCAGGTCAATCCACTCAGGATGAGCTGCCACCAGGCTATCCATCGTGGCCCGGTTGGGGTGCCAGAACCGGTCGCGGCCCCATGAGTTGAACGAGCCGTGATCGCCCGTTTCGAGTACCGTATCGAACACATCGTTGTATTCCAGCAGGTGCCCGCCCCAGGTACCTTCGCTGATGTTTATCCCGGCCCGGGGCACCTGATAAATGGAGTTATGCCGAACCACGATACCCGAAGCCATCGAAATCTCAACGCCTGCCGCCTGTTTTTCGAGTTGGCCAATGTGGTGAATCAAGTTATCCTCCGCTATACACTGAGCCGGATAAGCCTCATTTCCGGGGCCAGGCTGCCGATCCTGTTTTTCGTAGGGCACAAAGGCCTCATACCGAAAGGCCGGTGAGCGAACCGCCGAGGAGTCGCCCACGAAACAGATGGCACTGCCCCCGATGGCGTGAAAATAAGACCCCTTCACAATTGACTTCCGGTTGTAACCACTTATAAACAGGGCGTTTCCACCCAGTTCCGTAAATTCACAGTTGGTGAACTGGCAATTTTCGGTGTTTTCCAGGAAAGCGGCTGCCCCCCGGTAAATCATCCAATCGCTGCGTAAAAGCGGCTCATGGGTCTCCATGACTGTTCGCTCGGCGTTGACAAACCGAATGTTGTGAACATGCACGTTTTTGAGCGGTGCTTTCGGATTTCCTTTTAACTCGATCAGCCCTTTCAGGCGGGACACATCGATGCGGGCAGTTGCCAGGTTGACACCCGGTGGCGGCATGAGCGACAACACATGGGTGGTTCGGTTATAGAACCACTCGCCGGGCGCGTCCAGCTCTTCGGCAATGTTCTCGACAAAACGCTCCTGCGGGTGCATGGGTGCCGGACGGTTGTTCTGCCAACCGCCTTCCAGTTTCACCTGACCAGCCTCTTTTCCCGTTATCCGGTAGTGAAAATCCCCCCATTCGCCATTGTGCAGGGCATGAACATACCCCCCTTTGGACGCTTTCCAGCGGCTGATTCGCTCGGCACTCAGCGCATCGGCAGCCGTACCGTTGTAGACACGCGCTTTAGCGTCATAATTCGGGTAGCGGGCCAGCACCTGTTTCTGGCCATTGACAAACAATTGCTCGAAAGCCGGGCCCGTAACAGCGGCTGTCCAGATGCCGTTCGGATTCTTTTTCCAGCGGAGCTGCAACCGCCTTCCGCCACTCAGCTGTGCCGTTTCCGTCTGGTAGTTGCTGATGGTCAAACTCTTTCCCTGCGTGATTTGCGGGTCGATACGCACCGTTTTGGGCAGATAATAAATGCCCCGTCGCAAGAAAATCTGAACCTTGTCTGTGGGCGCCGACTTTACTTTCGTCAGTGCTTTATCCAAACTGGCCAGCGGACGGGTAAACGTACCCGGATTTGAGTTGCTGCCCGATGGCGCAACAAACAACTGGGTTTGAGCATAAAGCGTCAATGTCGTCAGATAAAGAACAGGAAAGATCAGGCTTTTCATGAGTGTGCGGAGTGGCTTGACGCCAGGCATTGTAACAGGAACCCGTAGCGAATGTAAATAGATTAGGCTATCATTACTGACAGTTAGATTTGCTACTGTGTAATCAGGCAAACATACTAAAGACTAATGTTATTAGGTAATTGGCGACATCCCGACGAATACAACGATCGGCGTTGGTGCCTAATCGTCCACCAGCCATTTCTTCTTATGCGCTATGGCATTTTTAGCCGATGATGATACACTAAACTCGCGGGGCCGGGGTTTCGAACCCGGCTTTCTGGTCAATTTACAAGCATGATAACCATCAATCCAGCCGACTTAAAACCCAATGAATTCTACCGGTTTATGATCGGTACCATTGGGCCAAGACCCATTGCTTTCGCCAGCACGATGGCAGCCGACGGAACCGTCAATCTGAGTCCCTTCAGCTTCTTCAATATCTTTGGTTATAACCCAGCCACGCTGGTTTTCGCACCAAGCCGGAACCGCCACGGCCATAAGAAGCACACGCTCCTGAATCTGGAAGAAGTGGGCGAAGTCGTGATCAACATCGTTAACTACGCGATGGTCGAGCAGATGTCGCTGGCCAGTGCAGAGTTCGAAAAAGGTGTTAATGAGTTCGAGAAAGCAGGCTTCACGGCAATTGCGTCGGATCGGGTACGCCCACCCCGCGTGGCCGAATCACCGGCTGCGTTTGAGTGTATCGTAAAGCAGATCATTCCTACGGGCGATGGTCCGGGTTCGGGCAGTCTGGTCATTTGCGAGGTGGTGATGGGCCATTTCCACGATACGATTTTCGACGCTAAGGGGGCCATTGACCCGAACCAGCTCGACCTCATTGGCCGCATGGGGGCCGACTGGTACTGCCGTGCCCACGGTGATGCCCTGTTTGAGGTAGCCCGTCCACAAGTCGGAATCGGCGTCGATCAGATACCGCCCGACATTCGTAACAGCGCCATTTTATCCGGCAACGACCTGGGCAAGCTCGGCAGTTTTCAAGCTTTTCCTACTAAGGATGACCTGGAGACGTACCGGGAGTCCGGCGTTCTGGCAGAGTTGGTCAACGAAGCCCGAAACGGTTGCCAGTATTTACCCGATTTGCTGCATGCAAGAGCGAAACAACTTCTTGCCGAAAACAAGGTAAAAGAAGCCTGGCTGACGCTGCTGGCGACCCAGGCCTACTGATGTTTCCCAAACAGCTGATCAGCCTGCGGCAACAGGAACCCTCTCTAAACGTTGATGCTTATGTACCCGTTTATTCGGATACACAACTTATCGTCTACATCCGGCAAGCGAAGAGTTCCCCACGCTTCCTGATTGTGCTGAACCTCAGCCACAGCCCTGCCCATTTCACGCCAACGGACGGCTCGTTTGAGGGAATCGTCGAGATGGCCACCTCGCCAGAACGGGAAGGCCAATCGATCTGCTTGGCTAGTGATGAGGGCATTCTGGTCAGGCTAACTACTTGAGCGCCTGAACCCATTCCGTATGCTCACAGTTGGTGCAGGCATCCGTTTTCTGACCCGATTCAGGCTGTAGGTTTCCACAATGATAGCAAACACACTGCTCCGGGGCTTCTTCCTGCTCGGCAATGAACTCGGCATCCCACTCTGGCAACAGTGAAAGGCCCGGTTTGGGATTGGGCTCTTTGACGAGTGTAAATGCCCCGTTTGCTTCGATATACAGCCGCTTGACGTGGCCCAGGTGAACTAATCCGCTTGAGCGAAGCTGGGCAAAGAGCAGTTCACGCGTCATACGGGCATCTTTCATGGTCGCCAACTGAATAACGGCGTTCTCAACCAACGTGCTACTTATATCCTGAGAAAGCCCCTCGAAGGTTTCATTTCTGGCGGCCCAGTACGAAATAATTCGTTGTATGCAGACGACCACCAGCGCAATAATGACGGCGGGTAGAAGACCTCGGCTGGCATCGAGAATAGGCACCCCGATAGCGGCTGCCATCGAGACCATTGCGGCCATTTCGTTCCGGCTTAACTGTGACGACATTCGACGGCCCATCAACCGCATCGATACAACCAGTATGAGGTAAACAACAAAGGCCCGAATTATAATTTCAACGTAAAAACTCCCCGGTACTTCTCCGAAAAGAATCCGCGGCCAGTCGGCCAGATATATCTGATCTTTTTTCATGATGACCTTAAAGAACCGCTTCGACCCAGTTATCCGTTTGGCAAATGCTGCAAGGGCCGGGTTTCGGCAAGGCAGGAGCCGTGTTCCCACAATTTGTGCAGGCCAACTGATGGTCGCCTATGCGCTCATGAATGGCCCGGACTTCATTGTCGGAGGGCGGCAGCACAGACAGGCCGGGCTTAGGCTGTTCATTCTCGTAAATACTAAACTCCCCGTAAGCCTCCAGGTACAGCCGTTTTACGCTACCCAGATTATAAACATTTTCGCTCCGCAAAGCGGCAAAGATCTGTTGATGCGAAAGCCGATTGGAGGTCAGTTGCTCCAGTTGAATGATGCCGTCTTTAACCAAAACCGTTTCGGTCCCCTGAATTAACTTTTCGGCTTTGCTGCTTTTGAACCCCAGTAAGCTCGTTCCTCTCAGAAAGATGAGCGCACAGGCCAGTGCCAGTACCGCCGGTAGCAACCCCCGATCGGGTATCTGCATCCCCGGAGCCATAATTCCGCCCATGGTGAGCATGACGGCCAGTTCCAGATTCGTAAGCTGGCCGTTCATGCGTTTACCAAGTAGTCGCATGATGACCAACAGCACCATATAAATCAGTGATGTACGGATAAAGACCTCGAGCATGAATTCGACGGGAGCATCGCCGATCAGTATCCGTTGCCAGTCATCCAGCCAGATATGTTCCTTTTTCATGACCAGTTAACTGCATGTTCTATCGAAATGATTGAGTAAAAGGGAAAAATCTATCTTTATTCATATAACCTTTCTAAAAGATTATATTCCACCGGAACAGACTCGTTTTCTGCCGTTTATGTGACCTCAGCTTGTTAAATCTGATGGTAGTGTTAACGGTAATCGTGCCAAAACGGCAAGGACTAAACCCGTTTACGCCTTCATTAACAAACCAGACAATCAGGAAATGAATGAAACGCTAACAGGATCGCTTGTCAATTGGTTGATATAAGAATCGGGCCATCCTCAAATCTCCATGAAGTACTTCCTTCTTAGTCTCTTTATCAGTATCCTTGCCTCCTGCCAACCCGGCACAACGAAAACAGAATCAACTGAAACGCCCCCGGCCCCGCTCCCAACCGATTTTATGGAAGAGCTGTGGTACAAAAACGGGCTCGTTTATAGTGTCGATGTCGAAGTATTTAAAGATTCCGATAATGATGGCGTCGGCGATTTTAAGGGGCTTACCCAGCAGTTGGACTACCTCAAAACGATAGGCGTCGAAACGATCTGGCTGGCTCCCTTTCAGCCCAGCCCCAACGAGGACGATGGCTACGATATATCGGACTTCTACGGCATAGATAAGCGACTGGGCACCAGTCAGGATTTTGCCGACTGTATCCGACAGGCCAGCCAACGAGGTATTCGGGTGATGATGGATTTGGTAACGAACCATACGTCCGATCAGCATCCGTGGTTTCAGCAGGCTCGCCGACAGAAAGATTCGCCTTACCGGTCGTGGTATGTATGGGCCAAGGAGCGCCCGAAAAAATGGGATAAAGGCATGGTGTTTCCGGGCGTTCAGAAAGACATCTGGACCTACGACAAACAGGCGGGTGAGTATTATTACCACCGCTTCTACGAAGCCCAGCCAGACCTGAATATGCAGAATCCGGCGGTGCAGCGGGAAATGCGAAAAATTGTCCGGTACTGGCTCGACAGGGGAATAGCCGGTTTTCGGGTCGATGCGGTTCCGTTTCTGATCGAGGTAGCCAATGCCGACTTCGACCCCGACAAACCCGAGCATCAGTTTGACATGATCACCCAACTGCATCAGTATATTCAATGGCATAAGCGGGATGCTATCCTATTGGGCGAAGCCAACGTTGACCCCAAAGAACAGGAGCCCTACTTTGGGAAAGAAGGGCAGGGTATGCAAACGATGTTCAACTTTTTTGCCAATCAGCATTTGTTCTACGCGCTGGCTACCGGCGAAACAGCTTCGCTGAAAAAGGCCCTGAACGCCACGAAAAACATTCCGCCCACAGCTCAGTGGGCCACCTTTCTGCGGAACCACGATGAGATCGACTTAGGCCGGTTAAGCGATGCAGACCGGGATAAAGTATATGCCAAATTTGGCCCCGACACAACCATGCAGCTTTATGACCGGGGCATTCGTCGCCGGTTGGCACCCATGCTGGGCGACAAACGTCTGATCAATTTAGCGTATAGCGTGCTCTTCTCGTTGCCCGGTATGCCCGTTATTCGATACGGTGAAGAAATTGGCATGGGGGATGACCTTAGCCTACAGGAGCGGTTGTCGGTCCGAACGCCGATGCAGTGGTCGAATGAGCTTAATGCCGGGTTTTCAACGGCGGCTAAACCCGTTCGACCCATCATCAGTCAGGGGCCTTACAGCTACAAAACGGTTAACGTAGCCGCTCAACGCGCTGACTCATCTTCGCTTTTGAACCAGGTTACCCGCTTTGCCCGCCTGCGCAAACAATGCCCTGAAATTGGATTGGCAAACGGAACAATCATCGACACCGGCTCGGATCATGTGCTGGCCATTCAGTACGACTGGCAGGGCCGGTCTTTGCTAACGGTTTATAATTTCAGTACTGAACCACAGCAATGCCAGCTCAAAAGCACATTCAAAACCGGCTTCACGCTAACGAACTTATTCGACCAGACAACCAATACGATTGGCAACAACGGGACTGTTTCGGTGAACCTGGCGGGGTACGGTTCGGCCTGGTATCGCCTGAAAAAATAAGGCTGGCTGCGTGTCCGGTAGTCAGTGCGCTTTTGTTTCGTACATAGCCAGCCCTTCCTGAGTCAGTAACCCGCGAATGAAATGATGCTTTATGGCCGTTTCGGCACCAGTGTATGGTATTTCCCATTGGCTTTGGGTGATCCACAGCCAGGCAAGAGCGGGTTCATCGACATCGGAGCGGTATAATCCTTGCTCTATACCCGCCCGGATATTAGTGGCCAGAATTACACTAATATAGGTGGCCCGGAAGGTTTCGAACACACGCCAGACGGTTGGGTAATAGCGTTCAATATCGCGTAGTAAGTTTGGATTAGTCGTTTGGCGATACGCAATCAGCCGGTCCCAGATGCGTAATGCGCTAACAATTGGGTTCGAGGCCAGCCTATGAATGGCTTTGGCTTCACGTAAGCTCTCCTCCAACTGCGTTTCCAGTACCAGCCTGACGAGTTCCTCTTTATCTTGAAAATGCTGATAAAGCGTCTTCTTAGAGATGCCCAATTGCTGGGCAACATCGTCCAGGCGAACGGTGCGTACGCCGAGTTGATTAAATAAATGCCTTGCTTCGGCGATAATCCGTTCTTTCACTTGCTGTAGTTGACCATTGTCTGTACGTCAAACTGCGGATGTACTGACTATGTTCTGACAGTCTTTTCCATTGAACGATAGGCCTATACGTAAGGCTATAGCCGGCGGTGTTTTCATATTCGTAGTGTTCTTAATAAATAAGCCGCCGATGCACAGCTTACCTGCATCGACGGCTCAATTGTCTTTATGCTGTTATAAAAAGTCAGGCTTACGACAGAAAGGGCGTAACGATAGCCGTCACCTGTTCGCGGGTCAGTGGCTCATCGAAAGCTTCGGTAATGCCCTCCAGCGGCACCTGCCCTGACAGCAAATTGGCCAGGTTGATTCCTTTCTGGACGACATTGTCTTCGCCCATGTAAACCATAGAACCAACCGATTGCGGTAAGCCCGATGGGCTGGCCAGTGGAACCCAGCCTTTCTGCCCGCGCATGTACCGAATCCGGGCCGCGTGGGCTGCTTCGGTAGCGTGGATACGCAAAGCTGTCTCCAAAATAGGTTTGGCATTCATCAGATTGGGCGCCTGCCCTTTGTAAGCCCGGACACCCGTATCTTCAAAGGCCTGCGAAACGGCCGCAAACGTCTGGAAGTTGGTAAACGTATCCGTAAACATACCCTTGGCCGAATAATCGAAAGGTGGTTTAGCAATAGCTTTTGAGCCCAATACTGACTTCAGCAGTTTGACGTGCAACTCTTCATGCCGACGAATGTATTCGAAAGCAGGCTTGAACTCGTTGGGAATCAGGCCGGGTACGTTAGTACCAAACTCGTAGAAGTCCGATTCCAGATGTTCCAGCAGCAGGGCAAAGTTCAAAACATCCACCACATTCTGAGGCAGTTCACTGCTTTGTCCATACGCTTTGGTCAGCGCCGAAGCCATAATGGCCGGAGCGGCTACGGCTACAGTTTTGCGGGTTAACGTACTGAATAAACCCCGACGCGACACGTGTTCCAGCCGGTCAAAAAACTCTGCGTCAACCTTGTCGAGTTCGGTAAAAATAGATTGGAGATTCATAAGTATTGAACAGGTTTAGGCGACGTTGGTCGGGAGATTGCGGGCATCAATTGTTTCACGTACGTATTTCTGGGCTTTAGGCAGCACCTCCATCGGTTCCAGTTTGATGAACAGGCCGGCATCCACCACGATGTTGTCGCCCGCAAAAGCAGTTTGGTTCATATACTCCATTTCGCGGATGATGGATACGTGCCGGGCTTCTACAGAAACGATTTTGCCAGCAACTGCCAGATTTTCGGGGTCAGTCAGATACTTACCACCACCGTTGTAAGCCGCGGTTCCGATTTCGGCGAACATACGAGCTGCCTCCAGCACGTCGGTGCGCTGGCGGAAATTGATGTCGCTGAAATCGAGCGTCAGGTCCGGAATACCGGCACTGCCCAGTGCCGCGCGATAAAATGCCCGGTGCGTTACTTCGTGGTTGCGCAGATCCTGAAACAACTGCAACTCCATGGCGGTGATTTTTTCATAAGGATTGGCCAGCACCAGTTCGTAGAAACGAGCTTCAATCTGTTCGAGCACGAAGGCGTAGTTCAGAATGCCAAGATCTCCGCCTGGCAGGGTAATGACATCTCCAGGAGCGGCAGCGCGGGCTCCATCAGGGCTAACCTGAAGATCGGCGGTGGAACAGGCTGTTAACAGACCGCCCGTTACAGCTGCGGCCCCAACCGTTCGCAAAAATGACCGCCGGTGGGCATTCGCTGCCATACCTGTCGGTTGCGTTAATTCGTTGAGTTTTTTCATGAAAAAGATGAGAAATAAGTAGTACTATAGATTTACTGCCTCCTTAGACTTCCGAAGAAACAGAAAAGTTTCATATAATGAGATAACGGTCCTCTATCCCAACTACTTATGACTCGCTTCAACGTCAACGACCGCAACACTCACTCCGGCCGATGGATAGCCATATGAATCCGGAAAAGCGTACCGCGGCCAGGCTCGCTCTCAACCTCCAGATTAGCTTCCAGCAGATCGCATAATCGCTTGACAATTTGCAAGCCAACGCCTTCTCCATAACCTCCTTTTCGGGTTTCCTCTTTAGCTAGCACGGGGCCGGACGGTATATCCTGATTCGCATTGGGCAGAACATTAACCGGCTCTGCCTGGTCGACGCTCATTATGCTGGTCGCATCAACCGTCGGTTTGAGCTGCTTTACCAAAATACGGGTTAGTCCCGACGGCAAGCCCGGCCCTGAATCCTGAATACCGATCATCCAGCGTGCGTCACCCTGCTGCGACCAGGAAATGGAGATAAATCCGCTGGGTGTATACGCCAGTGAATTGATCAGCAGGTTCTGCACGATCCGCTGAAGTTTAATTTTGTCCGTTTCAACCAACAACGAGTCCGGGCCGTTAGCTTGCAGGACCAGGCCTCGCTGGGAGGCCATCGGCTGAACGCTTTCGACAATTTCCTTTAACAATTCACTGGCGTCAAAATGCTCCACATGGAGTGTTTCCTCGCCGGCTTCCAGTCGGGCCAACGCCATTAGATTATCCAGCATCGCCTGAACGTTAGCCAGGTTGCGGCTCAGCATATCCGTATACTGTTCTCGTTCCTCATCGCTCAGGCTTTCGGCTTTAAGCAGGTAAGCCGCACTGTTGATGATACCAAATCGTCCCCGCAAATCATGGGAAGAAGTGCGAAGGATATCTCCCCGCTGGCGGGAAAGATCTTCCATTTGATGGAGGGCCTGTTGTAAGGCAGCCACCCGATTGGCAGCTTCAAGCCGTTGAAGTTCGTCGTATTTTTTTACGCTGCCATGCATGGTTTCGGTCATCACCCAAACGATCTGCTGCTGAACCTCAAGCAGTAGTCGGGCATCCGTCTGGGGGAATAACTCCAGGTAGGTCTGCAACTCGTTGAACAGGCTCTTTATCAAATGATCGATCTCCCGTATTGTCTCCGCCAAAGCCAGCGCTTTTTGCCAGCGGTGCAGCCCATGGGATGTAGCCGTCACGCCAAGATCGGCCTCCGGTTGCTGATTCAGTAAACGTTGTTCCAGAATATCCAGAACCAGGGGAAGCAAGTCATTGAACTCCTGTCGACTAAGTACAGACACTTTACTTAACGTGGGGTCCTGTTCGCAGGCTAACCGCCAGTTTTGCAAAATGGCTTCCCGCCGTGCATATAGGTACTTGACGAGTTCCCGGATGGGCGAAAGTTGATCGGTAGTGGGTGATTGATTTGGGGCAGGGGTATCCATAAAAGCCTCTGGTTGTGCAACTCCATTTCAAGCTCAGCAAAACTGCCGAACAGAACGATACGAACTAGTTACCTGTGTTCTTTACAGGTTAACAGCCGTTTGAAGTAAAGGTTATGAAGTCATAACCAGGAAGCGAAAAAATTGGGGCAGTGCGTCGCGTATCGGTATGTACCAGACCTATACAGTCTACTGTGAAGAACCTAAATAAACCTGAATATGCCTGCGGATGAATAAGAAGCGGCATCGGAGCCATTTAGGTTCTTCATTACAGTACGTAATGCAAGGGAGGCAGACTAGCGGTTTCCCACAGTAGGTCCGTAATTCCTGGAAATAAGCCAGCCGTCAAACGTCGTTGGCTTTACCAGGTAAGGAGAAGCGACCAGGGCATAGGCCTCCATAATATCATTACAGTCTTCGGACGAACTTAGCATAATGACCGGAATCTGGCAGAAAGGAACAGCCATCAGTCTAATCTGCCTTAACGGTTGCCATTCATCCGTACGATTAGGACGATACAAATCCTGGATAATCAACTTGGGAATTTCCCATTCCTGATACTGACACTCCTGGAGGGGGCCGGTAATGCTCCCGCTTTTTCCAACCTCGATTCAATTCCGTATAACACCGACTGGCAGGATGCTATTTACCGGCCAGGGCCCATACAGAATTATCGGATCAGCAATGTCTTGATATAACAAAGCCGCCCTGGTTGATTCCAGAGCGGCTTCTTTTTTTTATAAATAAACAGACGACGTTACTCAGTAGCCCCGCGCGGTGTTGTCGGCCCGTGGGTCAGAGGCTCCTTCGTAAGAACCATCAGCCCGAATCAGGACGCAATCCATCCGGCCAAGGGTATTCGTCAGTTTTTCCAGTAGGTAACCCCGGTTTTTCAGGGCATCAATCGTGGCATCGGAGAAAGCGCCGTTCTCGAAAATCGTTTTATCCGGCAGCCACTGGTGGTGAAACTTCAGGGCATTTACCGCCTGCTGCATCGTCATGCCATGTTCGATCACGTTCAGTATCGTTTGATACACCGACGTCATAATGGTTGATCCGCCGGGCGTGCCAACCACCATAAACAGTTTCCCCTCTTTCTCCAGAATCGTTGGTGTCATGGACGACAGCATCCGTTTGTTGGGAGCGATGGCATTGGCCTGGTTCCCAATCAATCCATACATGTTAGGCGCACCGGGCTTCACGCTGAAATCGTCCATTTCGTTGTTCATGAAGAAACCCGCTCCACCAATCACGACACGGCTCCCGTAGCCACCATTGAGGGTTGTGGTAATACTCACCGCATTGCCATCCTTGTCCACCACCGAAAAGTGAGTTGTTTCCAGACTCTCGTAGCCGGGAATCGATCCGCCTTTTATGGCGCGGCTGTCGGTGGCTTTCGCCCAGGAGAAATCTGTCCAGCGGGTACGCAGGTAGTCCGGGCTCATCAGTTGCGTGGTGGGTACTTTCACAAAATCGGGGTCTCCCAAAAACTTGGCCCGGTCGGCATACACGCGCCGTTCGGCTTCAATCATGACCTGTACCGTACTGTCGCGATTCCAGCCCCATTTACGCAGGGGAAACGGCTCCGTAAAGCGCATCATCTGCACCAGCGCGATGCCACCGCTGGAGGTTGGCGGCATCGTGATTACGTTGTAGTTTTTGTAAGTCGCCTGAATGGGATCGCGCCAGACAGCGTGGTAGTTTTTCAGATCTTCTTCGGTAATCAGGCCTTTGCCACGCGCCATTTCTTCGGCCAGCAAGCGCGCTGTTTCGCCTTCATAAAAGCCAGCGCGACCCTGCGCCTGAATGCGTTGCAGCGTTTTTGCCAGATCCGCCTGCACCAGCAAGTCGCCCTGATGCCAGCTAACGGTATCGGTTACCGCTGCACTTTTCAAAAAGTAAGCTTTTCCAGGGTTGATGGTCGTGAGGTCCGCTTTGATCCGGTTCAGCCCAACGGCATCCCGTTCGGTGAGTGCAAACCCTTTCTGGGCCAGATCAATGGCGGGCTGCAACACCTGTGCCCACGGCAGCTTACCAAAGCGTTTGTGCGCTTCGGCCATACCATCGACCGAACCCGGCACCCCACTCGCCAGATGGCCGCTGATGCTGAGTCCCGGCCGAACGTTGCCCGCCGAGTCAAGGTACATGTTCGCAGTAGCCCGGCCGGGCGCTTTCTCCCGGTAATCCAGCGAATACGCTTTGCCAGCACTTTCACGGTAGACCATAAAACCGCCCCCACCGATGTTACCCGCTCCCGGATAAACGACCGCCAGGGCAAACTGCACGGCCACGGCCGCATCGACGGCATTACCACCTGCTTTCAGTATGGCAAGCCCAACCTGGGAGGCCTCCGGATGGGCCGACGCGACCATACCATTTCGCCCGATAACACCCACCCGATCCGAGAAAAATGGTTTTACGGTGGGGTCTTCGTCGCGGTACTGATAAACCCCCTGGCTCTGAGCTACCTTCGTATCGGCAGTCGATGAGGTCGTTGATTGGGTTTTACAGGCACCGACCGCTATCGCCAGAAGGAGCCATAGGGCATAAGGAGTGACACGTTTGTGCATAGAGCGTTCAGATTGCGGTTGTACAGTAATTTACAAAAATAACGTTATCCGGACGATACCCAAATCAGCCACTTATCCGCCTGAAGGTCACACTTGTCCGAAATGGTTTGGTGGATACTGGCCTATGTTGTACTTTCCGATGGTGAAGTCGTTCCGATGTAACGCACTCTCCTCCTTTCACCCTTTCGCTTTTCAAACCGCGTGAAGTTCATTCGTCAGACCTTTGAAAGTTTTCGATTTGCTTGGCAGGCGCTACGGTCAAATCTGCTGCGTACCATGCTCTCGCTGTTGGGCGTGACTATCGGTATTTTTGCCATCATCGCCGTGTTTACGCTGGTCGATTCGCTGGAACGGAACATCAAGGAGAGTCTGTCATTCATCGGCGACAAGGTGGTGTATGTGCAAAAATGGCCCTGGTCTTTCGGGAGCGGTGAGTATCAGTGGTGGAAATACTTTCAGCGGCCAGAACCCACCTATAAAGAATACAAATTCCTGAAGGAAAAGCTCGAAAATGCGCAGGCAATTGTAGCCATGGACTTCAAAGGACGCGTGACGATCAAAAACGGGAATAACAGCATGGCCGCGCTTATTCAGGGAACCACGCTCGACTATAATATCATTTCGGATGTACCCATTGAACAGGGTCGGTATTTTACCCAGCAGGAAATCGACGTGGCTCGTAACGTCGCCATCATTGGCTCCGATGTAGCCGAGAATGTGTTTCCCGGCCAGGACCCGATTGGCAAAACATTCAAAATCAGCGGTCTGAATTTCACCGTCATCGGGTTGCAGCGCAAAAAAGGCGAAAGTATTCTCAATGTAGGTGGCAACCCCGATACCAAGTGCCTGATTCCCTACGGCGCTTTTGCCAAAATGTTCCACTCCATCAACCCCAGTATCGACATTGCCATAAAAGGATACGATACCGACGAGGGACTACTCGAACTGGAAAGCGAAATTCGGGGATTGTTGCGTACCCGGCGCGGTGTGCGCCCCCTGCAGGACGATAACTTTGCCATCAACCGCCCCGAAGCAGCCGCCCAGGCGATTAGTGGAATTTTTGTGGTACTGACCCTGGCGGGTTGGGTCATTGGCGGTTTCTCGATTTTAATCGGCGGCTTTGGTATCGCTAATATCATGTTCGTTAGCGTGAAAGAGCGAACCAACATCATTGGCATTCAAAAATCATTAGGGGCTAAAAATTACGTAATCCTTTTCCAGTTTCTGTTCGAAGCGGTCTTACTAAGCCTGGTCGGTGGGCTGGTTGGCATTTTATTGGTTTACCTGATTACGTTCATAAGCCTGGGTAGTCTGGTGCTTCAACTCACGGCCGCCAACATCGTCCTGGGGCTGGGGGTCTCGAGCGTGATCGGCATTCTATCCGGTATCATTCCGGCGTTCTCGGCTGCCCATCTTGACCCTGTCATCGCCATTCGGGCCAAATAAAGGTTTAGGTACCTTGTTTCCAGAACAATCGAACCAATAGGCAATCCAGCAAAATATTTAGTTACTACGAAAACGATTTGACAAATATTATTTTCCTTGCATTGGCTATAAGGAACTTATATATGCAGAAACAGGTTGTCCCATCAGCCAACACTTATTTCTCACTCTGTCCGCTTCCAGCAATTGTTATCGTTTTTTAATGCATCTGGAGGCTCGTTTTTATCTTGTTCATTCGTCCGGTTTGTTGCCGAACGAACCCATTCTCTCACCCACACGATAAGGTTTATAACCGGTATCGCCAATAAGCAGCGTTAAAAGTCAAGCACAGCATTTACGTGAAACGGCCTGACTGTCTGCGCTACTCAGAATACACTCTACTCCCATTTCGATTCTGTTATCATTTACCCCGAAATGCCAAAAAGTAACCGAAACGAACTATCTTTCGGGACTGACCTTCTTTTAATGAGCAATGCACTGGTGATCGTCTCTAGCAAATGACACCTTTAGATCACGAAGAAAACCGCTCATGTACAGTTTATTAGGCGATAAACTTATGAAGGTTAGTAGAAAAGTTTTAGCTGGCGATTAAAAGCTCTCGTCATGTTGGGCGTTATGCCATGGGAGGCTTTTTCGGAAGTTCCTCTACGGGCTGACTGTATGTTCACCGAAAGAGGCAAACCGATTTTACCTAGTATAAAGCAGGTATAACAGATCGGCCAACTTTTTAACTATTATATTGATGTCGAATCCATTAAAATTCAGAGACCAAACCCGATCACAATTTTTTCCCACCGTTCGTAGACGAGTCGACGCTTATTTTGTCGGCAACTCCCTTTCTCCTCATGCCAATGGCGCTATGTGGAGGAAGGCAAGCTTCTTTCTGGTTGGCTATGCTACGCTGTATGGCCTTATTTTATCCAACCAGTTCGGGTTATGGACAATGCTGGGATTAGCCATTGTGCTGGGCATTTTCGCGGCTTTTATTGGTTTCAATGTATCGCACGATGGCCTACATGGCTCTTTTTCAGGGCGTAGCTGGATCAACCGGCTCATGGGCAACAGCTTTTATCTGCTGGGAGCCAACCCCTATATCTGGAAGATAACGCACAATATTGTCCACCACACGTATACTAACATACCCGGCCATGATGAAGATATCGAGCTGGCTCCGGGCCTGGTTCGCCTAGACCCTCAGGAAGACCTTCGGCCCTGGCACCGGTATCAGCAGTGGTACACCTTTCCGCTCTACGCGCTGGCGTCGCTCTCGTGGGTACTTCGCAAAGACTACGTAAAATTTTTCAAGAACGAGATTGGGCATCACGATAACTCGTCGCATCCCCGGTCTGAATACGTCAAGCTGTTTGCCTCTAAAACGATCTATTACATCTGTTTCCTGATTTTGCCGTATGTGCTTCTCGACCTGACCTGGTGGCAGTTGGCCATAGGGTTTGTGCTGATGCACGTAGCGGAAGGGCTGGTTCTGGGTCTGGTCTTCCAGTTAGCCCATGCCGTAGAAGGGACTGATTTCCCAATACCCGATGAGCGGGGCGATATACAATCGGCCTGGGCCGTACACCAGATGCACACGACAGCTAATTTTGCCCCTGATTCGGCCTTGGCCGCATTTCTGTGCGGTGGTCTGAACCGCCAGATCGAGCACCATTTATTTCCAAAAGTCTGTCATATTCATTACCCGGCAATCGGTAAAATCGTTAAAGATACGGCCCATGAATTCGGATTACCTTATCTGGAAAACCGTAGTTTCGGCTCAGCACTCGTGTCTCACTTCCGTCTGTTGCGGGTATTGGGAAAAACTCAACCAACTAAACCAGTCGAACACATTAGCCTACCACTGGCCCAACGAGTGCCCGAACCGTCCTTATAAGGACTGGTCAGGCTGGCCAGCAATTCTCTCTTTTACTTAACCATGTCTACCCGCGTTGCGATTCATCACCACACTCAGTATGATTACGATCGAACGGTTTCGCTGTCGCCCCATTTAATTCGGCTCAGGCCGGTGGCGCACAGCCGGGCTACAATCGAATCCTATTCCCTGACAATTCAGCCCACTAATCACGTCGTTCACTGGCAGCAGGACCCATTCGGCAACTTCATTGCCCGTGTTGATTTCTGGGAACCCATGCAGTCGATGTCCATCGATGTGGCCATCGTTGCCGGTCTGGAGCCCATCAACCCATTCGATTTTTTTCTGGACACCTACGCGATCTCGTTTCCGTTCGACTATGAGGCCCAGTTAAAAAAAGACTTGTCGCCTTATCTGGACGTTACCGAGCAGGGGACCCATTATGACCAGTGGCTTCAAACAATTGACCGAACAACCCAGGGCACGATCGACTTTCTGATTGGCCTGAACAGACGAATTTTCCAGGATATTGCCTACACAACGCGTATGGAGCCCGGCGTGCAAACGGCAGAAGAAACGCTTGACAGGGCCATTGGTTCCTGCCGTGATTCGGGGTGGCTTCTGGTCCAGACGCTGCGCAGAGTTGGCTTGGCGGCCCGGTTTGTTTCCGGTTACCTGGCCCAGGTTATACCGGAAGGACCCTCTGAGCTGAAGGAGAATTCGCTGGCGCTGCATGCCTGGGCTGAAGTATTTATTCCAGGTGCTGGCTGGATCGGTCTGGATCCAACATCGGGTATGTTAGCTACGGAAGGTCACATTGCGCTGGCCTGTACCTCAGAACCCATGGGCGCGGCCCCCGTAACTGGTACCTCCGAAATAGCCGAGACCACCCTTTCGTATTCGAATACGCTGGTGAAGTTGTAAATGGTACGTGCGTGATGAGCCAATTGATTTTTGTCATCCCGACGTTAGGAGGGATCTTAGTCTCCCCTAGCGTTCATATAAGGGTAAATTAAGATCCCTCCTAACGTCGGGATGACAACTACAGCTCAATCCGAAACAAGTGCATGGGCAACACGTAAGGGTCCAGTTCAACATAGTTCTGTTCTCCCTGCCAGGTATAATATGCCCCGGTGAGCAGGTCGTGTACTTTATACGGTTGATCGTATCCGATGCCCAGCTGCCAGATAGGCACCTGCACCATACCCGCCCGCCGTTGATAGGCATCCGTATTGACAACGATCAGCAACCGATTAGTACCCGTAATTTTCAGATAGGCCATAATAGCGTCGTCGCTGACCGTGCAGAACGCCAGGTTGTTGGTTGTTTGCAGAGCCACATTGTCGCGCCGAATCCGGTTGACGAGCGTGATCAGGTAGGTCAGTTTGTTTGTTTTGTCCCAGTCCCAAAGCCGTATTTCGTATTTTTCTGAATTGAGGTATTCCTCTTTGTTCGGGAAGGGCACATGCTCCATCAACTCGAATGACGGGCCATAGATCCCGTAATTACTCGACAGTGTGGCCGCCATGAAATAGCGAATCAGAAACTGTGGCTCGTGGCCGGATTGCAGGCTGTACGGATTAATATCGTGGGTCGTAGGCCAGAAGTTGGGGCGGAAGTAATGCTTCATTTCTCCCTGGGTCAACTCTGTCATGTATTCCTGCAACTCAGCTTTCGTATTGCGCCAGGTGTAATAGGTATACGAATGGGCAAATCCCCGCTTGGCCAGTTCCTGCATCACCTTCGGTTTGGTAAACGCTTCGGACAGAAAGATCATATCCGGGTATTCTTTCTTAACCTCCGCAATGATCCACTCCCAGAAAACGAACGGCTTGGTATGCGGGTTATCGACCCGGATAATGCGGACGCCCCAGGATCCCCACACCAGCAACACCCGCTTCAGTTCTTCCCAGAGATTCCGCCAGTCTTCCGTTTCGAAATAAACCGGGTAGATATCCTGATACTTCTTGGGTGGATTTTCGGCATACTGGATCGTTCCATCGGGCCGTTTCTTAAACCATTCGGGGTGTTCTTTAGCCCAGGGATGGTCGGGAGAGCATTGAATAGCCAGATCCATCGCGATCTCCATCTCGTAATTCTTGGCAATGGCAATGAGGTGTTTGAAATCATCGACCGTACCCAGTTCCGAATGAATCGTGTCGTGGCCACCCTCCTCGGAGCCAATACCATATGGTACACCCGGCTCGCCCGGCTGGCAGATAACGGAATTATTTTTACCCTTCCGGTGGGCGGTTCCGATGGGATGGATTGGAGGGAGATAAAGCACATCAAACCCCATCCCCGAGATGCGGGGCAGCAGGGCTTCTACATCCCGAAAGGTGCCATGAACACCCTCCTGGCGCGATGCCGAGCGGGGAAAAAGACAATACCAGGTACTGAATCCGGCACGTGCCCGGTCGACCTCTACGCCCAATTCATGCGCGTAGCGGGTGGTGTGGCTGCGTTCGGGATAGCGGTTGGCATAGAATGTAAACTGATCGCTTTCGGCTACCGATACCGCTTCGTTATACTGATCTCCGTCCGGGGCGTTCGATCCGGCACGAAACAGAGCCGCCAGTTCCCGAAGCACCTTGACATCGGGTATTTCGTCACTGATCTCAACCTTTTTTTTGCTCTTCGATTTAACGGCAGGCGCATCGGTTTTCTTCCCCCCGGCTCGTTCAAGCATACCGTCGAGGTAAGTCGCTCCAGCCAGTAACTCACTGGTAATTCGTTGGCCATCGGCCACTTTCAAATGAATCTCGTGTTGCCAGGAAGCGGGGTGGTTGATCCAGGCTTCGAAAGTATAGAGGTAACGGCCCTGTCTTTCAACAACGAACGAAGCCCCCCAGCGATCATTCACTAGGGGAGCCATGGCCATTTCGGTCCAGTTGGCGTCGTCGGTATGTTTATACAATAAAACTACCGTCAAGTAATCGTGGCCATCGGCAAATATGTCGGCCTCTACGGCCACAACATCGCCGGGGATGGCCTTTATAGGGAATCGGCCGCCGTCTAGTTCGGGGCTGACCCGTTCGATAACAACGCGGGCCCGACCAAAATCGGGTTGTCCGGAAAGCGAAGTAGGTAGGCTCATTGCAAAATCGTTTGATTAGTTAATCGTAAACGGTTGAGCAATGTTACAAAAAAGCTGGTTTTACTACGTCAGGCGTTTCGGCGACGTTACCCTATACCAGGTTGCTGTACCGGGTGAGCCGACGCCTATTTTGCCCCGTCAGCCTTAGCCCCGGTAACGGCCGTTTGCCCGATAAACGTGCCTAGTTTCGCACCAGCTTCGGTATCGAACCGAAAGCTTGTACCGCCATAAAGCTCCGCCAGTGCCGACTCAGTAGCCTTTGCGGCCAGATTCGTCGATTCATCCGGGAATAGATAAGCCAGTACGGTGGTGGCGGCCGCCGAAACCGCTGCCTGATCGGACACGTAGCCGGGTGTATTGGGAATAACGGTTGCCGTTTTAACGGTGGCGTCGAGCTGCGAGGGACGGGGGGTGAAATACGTATATTTCGCAGACCAGGCCGCCGTTATGGCATCCTGCATCGCCCGGTTCATGAGTGCGTACGTACGAGCGGCCCGAAGTTCATTCTGGCTATTCTGCCGAATGAGGTCTTCAACCAGAAAATTCCATTGACCCGATTGCGAATAGGTATTGGTGCCATTATCCCAGTAATTGGCAATACGCCATTGATCCCGCGTACGCGTCATAGCGATGTCACGTACTTCGCTCAGTGCTTTTTGAAACTCCGGCGAGCTGGTAGCGGGGGGCGCAGCCGGAACAGCCCGAAAAATCGCCGTTGAATCGAACCAGGTTTTCACCTTACCCGCCAGCGGCAGGATGGGCGAGCGGGCAGGCAGTTCCAGACTACGCCACTTCTGGTCGTAAGGAGCCGACGCCAGCTTCGATTGCCAGGTGCCCGATGCGTCGATAGCCTGGCTGAAGCGGTCGGTTCTGGCCCGGTCGATGACCTTGGCCGTTACGGCAGCAGCCAGTTCTTCGCCCGCTTTCACATCGCTGGGCACGTTGGTCCCGGCCCAAACCCGGCTTTGCTTGTGCTCAGCGGCTTTAGCTTTCAAAAAGGCCATTTCAGTTGGAAAGAGATAGGCCAGCACCTGACACGACGCTTCGGCAATGGCCGCATCTTCCGACGGATACGAGGGAACATCCACCACCGGAATCCTCGTAATAACGCCCTGGCTTTCCAGCGAAGCCCGATTGTACTGGTATTTGGCTCGCCAGGCAACAACCAACGCATCATATTGAGCTACACTCAGCAGCGCGTACACCCGGGCGGCATAAGGCGACCCAGCAAACGGATTGGCATCGTTAGACGTGATGACCTGCCCCGTTGCATTGTCATAACCAGGTGGGGTGTTGTATTTCGCTACCAATTGACGGGCAATCTGATTCCAGCGCAAAACGCCCCCAACTGCCCAATAATTGACTGCCGTATTCTGTTCGGGAGTAGCGCTCAGCAACCCATTTTTAACCGCGCTCAACTCCTGCTGATACGCATCGGACGTAGTGGCTGTCGGTTGGGGCACGGTAATATCGTTGGCCGACTTCAGCACAATCGTACGCCAGTTACCACCGTCGGCATCGGGGGAGCCGGGCGCGGTGAAGGGCAGAATACCCTCGTCGATGGTCGGCTCTTTACAGCCCGCAGCCCATAGCAGTAGCGTACTCAGCAGTATAGACGAAAAAATCGTTTTCATAGTTGTAAAGCTTTCGCCTGGAGACAGACTCGAAGCGGATAGGGTCGTTCAAAAATCGGGGAAACTAGTTGTTGGCTGTCCAGTGACCAATGACGATACCGCCATTGATCTGTGTTGTTTTGCCAATATTACGTCCATCCAGGGTGGCGCTATAACCGGCCAGCAGCCCAAATTGCTTGAGCAGGCGCACATAGGCCGTTGCCCCTACCCGCGTGAAGCCAACCGCATTGGTCGGAAAGGGAACGCCCGGCCCGATATCCGTACCCCGGTTGTGGGGCGTTTGCTGCTGTCCCCAAACGTCGATATTAAACACTTTGGATACGATTCCTCCACGAACAATGATCTCGGTCACGTCGGGTACGTTGACAACGGAACCACTGTTTGGATTAAGCTGGCTGGGGTCGTAGTAGTTGACCGTGTGGTCGAGCGTTACCTGCCCATTTCGGATGTAGCCGTACTGCCCAGTTATAAAAAACGAACGGGCTTTAAAGTGCAGCATTGTTCGCCCATCGAGGTTACGCGAACCCCGGCCAATGGCCACCAGCGCATCGTTCACGTAATTTTCGACCGGCACCGAGTATCCGACGGCGAACAGCCAGGATAGCTTGGCCTTGCCAAATTTGTAATCAAATGCTTCCCATCGCAAGGTAGCGGAGGCATCCTGAAAGCCTTCCTGTTTGGGCGAGTATCCAGCGCTGGCCTGCGTACGAACGTAAGGAACCGCTACTATCAGGTCGAGATCGTAGCCAAGCCCGTAAGTACCCACAACGGTCAGGGCCTGGGTGGTTACAGTGCCGAGGTTCGGATTTTTTGTCTCGGCTTTATTGACGTAGTACGTATCAAAGGTCGACTGGGAACCGATTATGGCTAAACTGGCCTTTCGCTGGCCACGCATAAATCCGTCTATTAACCCCTGCGCCTGGGTTTTTGAAGCAAGGTTCAGAAAGACCAGTACACTGGCCGTAACGGCTATAAATCGCATAAATCCATTTTAGGTTGAACAAAAGTAATCGTTCAGGCGGAGCATATCCTATGAACGACCGTTTTCCTTGTTATTGGTTAACCCGAAGCCGGAATTCTTCGATTTTCTTGTATAGGCCTTAATAGAGTGAGTTACTTGAACGTTCACTAGCCCTACCTACAAACAGAATGGCCAGAACGTTTTCGACTTAACCGGCAAAAAAGTACCCCGGCCGCAGAGCAACCGGGGACTATCAACGTAACCTATGATAAAAAGCAAAATGTCAATTATAAACCTGAGCCATCGCCCTTGCCGCGCGATACAGCATAGGCACCAATATTCTTACCGCAGGTGAGCCCCACCGAACAGTCGAACCGGTAATGGATTAAGCCGTATACCCGCGAATCCGATGCTTCCTGCGCTTTTGTCCAGAAATCGTCGGCCTGATCGGGGAAGATGCTGCCTAAAACGACGGCGGCAGCCGCCGAAAAAGTGGAGTGTCCTGATGTGTAGGATGGGAAATTAGGCAGTCCTACGGATGTTTTCATGCCAAACTGCTGAGGCCGTGGGTAGTAGTAAAACGACTTTGTATCCCAGCAGCAAATACCCGCATCCATCAGCGCCGTACCAACCAGCGCCAGCGTCCGGGCCATGCGCACTTCGCTGTATTTGGCATCGTTAGCTGCGTTGGCCGCAGCCCGCATCCAGTGGCCGGGGGGCGTGTAACTGCCCGCACCGTCGGCCCAGTAGTTGGCAATACGGGCCTGTTCGCGGGTTTGGCCTTTGTTGATCGCCTGAAGCTCGTTCATTGCTGTGGTAAACTCAGGACTGTCGATGGCCGGGGGCGGACCGGGACGAAGTTTAACTTTCGTAGCGGCATCGAAATTCCAGGTCTGCACCGCCCCATAATTAGGAAGCATCGGCGGACGGGCGGGTAACTCCTGGCTCAACCAGGCTTCCCGTAGTCCCCGGGCTTTGGCATCGGCAATCATCCCTGCGGTGAGGGTTTGGTTGTTGGCCGCACTCATACCATCCGTTTTAGCACGGGCCATCACTTTAACGGCTACCTGATTTCCCAGATCGCCACCGGCATTCAGGTCGCTCATCACATTCATACCCGCCCATAGGCGGCTGTTGCGATGTTCGGCCAGTTTAGCGTCCAGAAACGGTACTTCGCCGGGAAACATGGCCTTCAGTACAGTATATGACGCAGCCGCGACAACGGCATCTTCCGATGGGTACGCGGGCAGGGACGATGTAGGTAGAGCAACGCGAATAGTAGCATCCACTTTGGATGGGGCTGCCCGCTTGAACATGTATTTATAATTCCAGACAGCTACCAGTGCATCATACTGCGCCACACTCAGGTAAGCGAAAACACGGGCAGTATACGGTGGATTGGCAAATGGAAATCGAGGATCAGCCAGTGGGTTGGCGGCATCGGGCACCGGATATTTTCCGTCGGCCGTTGAGGCAGGCGGTACGTTGTAGCGGGCGGCCAGTTCACGGGCAATTTCATTCCAGCGGTAAGCAGCCCCGGTGCCCCAATACGCGACGGCTTCCTGTTGTTCCTGCGTCAGGCTGGCTGATTTCGATTTAAGATCGGCCACTTCGGCCAGGTATTCGGTTGATGTTACGGATGTGGGTGTCGCCACCGTTACGTCGGTGGGTGCCGTGAGCACGTAAGTTTTCCAGGTACCGGCTTTCTCGTCTACGCTGGCGGGGGTGTAGCCGACGCGTAACGGTTCGGAAATGCTTTTGTCGCAGGAGATAACGGCGGCAGACAAACCGATCAATGCGCAACTGAGTGTAAATAAATGACTGTATTTTTTCATGACGCTACGGTAGCTTGCTTATTTCTTAAAATTGATTTGATACAACAGCCCCACCATGTAACTGGTGCTCTGACCCACGTTCAACCCATCGACGACGTATCCTACGCGGGCGTTGACTCCAATGTTGTGCGGCTGCACTTTGGCATACCAGCCCACCGATGTGGCCTGCATGTTATTCGTTGGGAAAGGCATATCGTTCCGGCGAATATTGTCACCACTGAGGCAGGCCGTACGCTCAGCCCAGAATTCCGTTTGCCAGCCCTTCCGCAATACCCCCAGCCGAACGGCTGCATCGTACGTATTGGGAACCTGCACCTGGTTGGTGTTATACACGCGGTCGTCGGCCTGGTACGCGTCCTGATCGATTTTCGTGTTACCCCGCCAGCCGTAACTGCCGTGGGCTGTCAGATAAAGGCCGGTTTTGGGTTCCCGGTAGTTAGCCAGCAACCGACCCGTAAACGTACGGCATTGCAGGCCAATCGACATGGGCATAAAACTCGGTACGTAATTGCCCAGCGGAATCGACCCACCAACAACTGCGTTGAGCGAAAATCCACCTACCTGAACGGCTTTTACTTTTAGCCAGGCCGACAAGTCCTGCACACCGTGCTGGCCCATGAGGTTGCCCGCGCTGTTGCTGGTCCAAATGTATGGCAGGCTTAAAATAACGTTAACCCGCTTGCTGATACCGATAACGGGCATCAGCATAAAGCTTTGGGTGGTTTGCGTACCGATGTTCAGGTTTTCGCGCTTGAGGGTATTTTCCCAGTATTGGTTCCAGGAGCTATGGGTATACA
Organism: Spirosoma humi; assembly: GCF_054776575.1. Classification (NCBI taxonomy): domain Bacteria; kingdom Pseudomonadati; phylum Bacteroidota; class Cytophagia; order Cytophagales; family Cytophagaceae; genus Spirosoma; species Spirosoma humi. The sequence continues at coordinate 89,102 of NZ_BAAHBR010000017.1, read as the reverse complement.
TACCCGCCACGCAAACCTGGTTTTTATTCATGTAAATAGCATCCTGAGGCATCTGGGCCTTTGTGATGAACGGTGCCAGCAAAAAAGCGATGAGCAGGCAATTGAGATGTGTTTTCATAGGTTTGTTTAGTTTTCGATACGATGGATATTAAATAGTGAGGCCAACCGTCAATACGGCACTGCGGCCATCCGATGGCCAGACACCCGGCCCGGGATAAAAGGTGGGACGTTTGGTAAAATATTGCTGATTCAGCAGGTTATTCACACTTCCGCGAATTGTCAGGCCGCGTTTGCTATGCCAGGTCCCGTTCAAATCCCAGAGGCTGTAAGCAGGCACCGGGCCAACGGCTCCATTGGCCGACGCAACGGGCGTGTTCAGGGCATCGGAAAACGTCTGGCTGACATAACTGTATTGCAATGTCAGGCTGGTGGTTCCGTAACGGGCGGTCAGTCCGTTGCGGCTGGTCCATTCCGGAGCCGACTCCACCCGATTACCCGCTACCGACCGGTTCTCGGCCCCGGCCGATACCCGACCATTGAGGTAACGTGCTTTATTATAGGCCGTTGACGTAAATCCGCTAATCAGGATTCGCTCCGTTCGAACAAGCTGGGTTTCCACGAGGGCCTCTACACCGGTGCTCCGACTGTCGCCAATGTTGGTCCGGAAAATGTAATTTGTTCCATCGGGATTGGTTAACAGGACCGTACCCAGCCGATTCCGGTAGAGCAAGTCGAACACTGTAACATTCAGATGCAAACCCTGCCAGCGACCGTCAATTCCAATTTCGGCGTTGTACCCGTGGGCATCTTTCAGGTTCTTATCGATTCGCTCGTAGACGGATGCAGGAATGATGTCCTTGAAAACAACCGGACGATACGCCTGTGACCAGCCGCCATATACCTTAATGGATTCATTGACGCGGTACTCGCCATTGACACCCAACAACAGGAAATGATGGCTGATATCGGTCGGCAGGTTTTCCGGTGCATAATAGGTGATCGTACCGCGCATTTCCGTCTTACCACTTTCGAGCCGCATACCTGGCGAAATTGTCAGTTGGTCCGTCAGGTGAAACTGGTTTTCGGCAAAGGCCGCAACATTTCGGGTTCGGTAATGCAGATCGCGCTTGAACGGGCTGGTCAGCGATAAATCAAAATCCGTTTCGGTCGTACCCACGCCGAGCTGACGACGGTGCAGGTCATTGTTCATTAGTTGAATACCCACCGCCAGGGCTGAGCCAACGTTACCCAGTTTATATTGATGCAGCAACCGCCATTCGGAGGTGTAGCTGTTGAAGTTGTCGATGTCAACCTGCCGGGCTTTGTATTGGCCCGTTATCCGGCTGATGGTATCGGGAACGGTAGCGAACGCATCCAGTTGAACGCTGTTACGAGCCCCCAGAACGGCCGACACCGTCCACAGAAGCCGGGTCCGATCCGACAGTTGCCAGTCTGTTTTCAGCGACGGGATATAGATGTCCGGGTTGAAGTAATTCCGGCTCCGGGTCGACTGGCGCGGGTTCTGGGCAAACATCGCATCCGTCAAGGGTCCCGGAATCTGGTAATTGTACGTTGACCGACCCAGTTCGGCCGTAAACCCCAGCCGCTGAGTGGCCTGATACTGTACGCGTCCAAACTGGGCATTGGCATCGGAGCGGCTGTTTTCCCGGTAGCCGTCCGAGTGACGCCGGTAGTAATAGGCATAATAGGTCCATTTCCCCACACGGCCGCCCACGGCGTTGTAGGTACTTAAGAGGCCATAGGAACCAACCGAGTTTACCGTTTCGAAGCCAAACGTCCGCGTGGTATCGGCCCCCTTGGTTACGTAATTAAGCATACCGCCAAACTGAGCGCCGTACTGCAGCGAGGCCGTACCCCGTACCAACTCGATCCGGTTAATGCTTTCCATTGGTGGCGAGTAGTGACTGGCGGGATAGCCGTACATATCGGAGTTGGTAATGACGCCATTCTGCCGGATGTTGTTTTCCCAGGACCGGTGTGGATCGAGCCCCCGGGTCGCCATGTTGATCTGATTCCCAGTACCATCCATATCGTAGACGAACACACCGGGAATCCGCGCAAATAGCTGACGGGGTGTTTTCTCCGCCACATTAGCATCAATATCGGTCAGGCGAATAACTTCATTTCGTTTTCCTCCCATCAGATACGTGCCGTGTACGTTAGGCAACGACTCGACCACCGTTGGGCGGAAACCTTTCACCGTAACCTGCTTCAGCGTTCGGCTGGGTAATGAGTCGGTTGATTGCCCTTTGGATGCTCGCTGATTGAATGACTGGGCCTTTGAGCTACAAACAAAACCTACAACGAAGCTGCTCATAAACACCCATTTAATTCCTTTACTTTTCATAGTCAGATTGTAAGCGGTATAGAACGGGAGCCATCGCCATCGCGCTTGTCACCCGTGCTACTGTCAACGTCATTCACCTAAAACCAACGCGATACATTAACCGAAACCAGGTAATCGGCAAAAGCCGCATCGCCATGTTTCAGACCCAATGGATCGAGCCGGTCGGCATAGCTCGTAATGCGGTTCCGGTAAACAGCGACCGGAACCGTGGCCGCAATCGACGTTTTGTGGCGCATGTATGCCAGGCCCGGCTCGACCGATACGATGTAGCCGGGGCGACGAAAGCCGCTGCTACCGCCGAAAGCATCAATGGCAGGTACGCCTTCTACCCGACCGCCCAACATAACGGCCAGCCCCGGAATGGCTTTGATGGATTGGCTTAAACCAAGACGAGCAGCAAACTGATCAGCTACGGAGAAATTGCCCGTTACCAAATCAATCGTGGTGGCTTCCGGATTACGCACCGTGCTGTTGGTTTCGCGCGGATTGAATAGGTAAAAGCCGTTAGCGTACGCGGCCAGCGTTTTGGTCAGCGACACGTAGCCCTGAAGTTCAACGCTTACGCCCACGCCACCATCACCAAGCTGAATCGACTGATCGACAGGTTTGTTGATCGTGTAATCGACGCCTTCCTTAGTCAGTTTGTGGAAATCGTCAGTTACGCCGTAATTACCCGTTGGGAGCTTTACCCCCAGGCCTACCGATAGATTAGCCTTGGGCAACTTCACCGGATTTACGAGCCAGTAATTACCCGAAAGGCGCAGATCGCCAATTCCCTGCGATTGGGTATCGAATCGTTTCTGCTGGGGGTTCTGAGCGATGGCGTTGCCGTAATGTTCGTAAAGCGACGAACGGTCATTGTACTGGATAGGCAGATTGACCGAGAACGACAACCGCTGGTTAACCATGTAGGTGAGGCCCAGATCGATGGCGTGCGACACGTTGATGACGTTGGTCCCTTGCTGAACGCGCTGTTTCTGTTCTTCATCGCCAACAAAATGTTTATAAGACCGAAAGAACCGGTAGCCTGCCGATACCTGCCAGTGGCCAGTGCGCTGTTTAAAGTAATCGGCCGAGCCCACGGGCGCAGCACTACTCATGTGCCGGACAGCCACGCACCCCTGCGCCGACGCAGATACGGTAAAAATAACGGTACAGGCGAACGCCAGTACGATTGTATAAATCGATTTCATGGAGAATAGAGTCTGAATAAGAAAAAATGAATTGCGTAGGACTTTTCAGTCGACGGGAGCCCACGTGCCGCATCCAGCTATTGTAAAAAAGCGGACACCAGACACTAGCTCGTTAAGCGGAGAAAAGCCTACAATCGCATGCGGAGTTGATCAACCAGCCATTGGGTCATGTAGCGGTTCGGGAAGCCTGGGCCAGGCATCGACGCACATCATCTACAAGCTGCTCACACCCTAAAGCGCAACAGAACGACCAGCAAAAGCCACTGAAAAACAGCCAGAAATACGATCAGAAATTCACCTCAGACTTCGGGAGGGGGCGAATGAACGGGGAGCGCACGGGCGGCCGTCACAAACAGGAAGTTTGGAATGCGGCTGGCGGTACGCCAGACAGGGGCGCAAAAATTGAAAATATCCCTTGGATTGGGGGAGTATTCTTTCAGAAGAAACTTGAGCAGTTTACTGGCTTTCTTGTGCGAATCCGACGCACCCGAAACGTGGTCGTTCATGAACGACAGCAAATCGCTCTGCCAGAATGAATGACTCTCGGTCTGTAAACCTGTAATATGCAGTACGTCGCCCTGAATTTCCAGACTAACAACGCTGTAATACTGCCCATGATAGCTGAATCCGTCGGAGGTGGTGCGGGTAAGGGCGCTGGCATCGGGCTTGTCTTTCAGCGGAATCTGAAATTCAACCATACTATCAACCGAGCGGTACACCATAAGCTGTTCCGACAGGTCATGCTCGGCCTGCCACCACGTACCAACGAACACCAGCACATAAGCCAGCGTGTGGTAGAGGAACAAACCAAAGAGACCAATGGAAACCGCTTTCTTCAAAATTGTAGCCAGTTAAAGTTTTTTCAAAAATAATACAAAAATTTAAACAAAAAGAATTCTAAACAGGTTTGCCCGTAATTTTACTCAACTTCGTAACGATATAGTCGGGTTAGACTATCGGCTATCGACCGATGGGGAGACGAATTCGACCCCTAAATAGGCTTTCTCCTTGCAAGTGCCTAGTTGCGTCAATTCAATCTTGATTTGTGGACGATAGATACCGGCAGAATTAGGATTGCTGACTGTAATCAAAAGCCGTAGATTTGTGTTAGAAGACTACCGCATGATTTACGACAACCACAACCGCCCCATTACGTACGTCCGGCTGGCCGTAACGGACCGCTGTAACTTACGGTGCTTCTACTGTATGCCCGAAGAAGGGATCAAGTATTTACCGAAGCATCAGGTTCTGACTTATGAAGAAATGGAGCGACTGGTGCGGGTACTGGCTCAGTTGGGCGTTCAGAAAGTGCGGATTACGGGTGGCGAGCCTTTTGTCCGGACGGGCCTGATGGATTTTCTCCACCGACTGGCTGAAATTAATGGGCTAAACGACATATCCCTGACCACAAACGGTGTATTGACCGCTCCGCACGTCAGCGCCTTAGCTGCCCTGGGAGTTAAATCCGTGAATTTGAGTCTGGATACACTTGACCGGGAGCGCTTTCGCCAGATCACCCGGCGTGATGAATTACCCGCCGTTCTGAAAACCCTCGATGCCCTGCTGGCAGCCGGCATCCATACGAAGATCAACGCGGTAGTCATGGATGGACAGAATACCCAGGATCTGGTTCCCCTGACCGAAATGACCCGGACGATGCCTGTGGACGTTCGGTTTATAGAAGAAATGCCCTTCAACGGTGAAGGTAGTCACTACCCGGTGCTTAACTGGACGCACCGCCGTATCGTAGACGAAATACGGGCACACTTCCCCGACTTACAAAAGATACAAGACCCCCCGTTTTCTACCTCAGCCAACTACCAGGTTCCCGGCCATCAGGGCTCCATCGGCGTCATTGCTGCTTTCAGCCGGACCTTTTGCGGCAGCTGTAACCGAATTCGTATGACGGCGCAGGGCACGCTGAAAACCTGCCTGTATGATAACGGAGTGTTGGATGTACGGGCGCTGCTCCGGGGAGGTGCTTCGGACGACGAATTGACGGCGGCTTTTCTAAAAGCCTTTTCCCATCGCCCGGCCAATGGTTTCGAAGCGGAACAGCAACGGGATACCGTTACCGAGTCGATGTCTACCATTGGCGGATAACCAGTACAGAAGCCGACGCCTGTTAGGTATCCGCATCAACGCATCATCGCCGGAACCCCATCCAGAAATTTATTGGTAAATAACGTATCGACGTCCATGCGCTGAATCAATTCTCCGTCCCGATCACTCAGCAGGTGGTTTCGAATCATCCAATTCACGAAAGACACCCAGACATTGCGGTGCATAAACCCCCAGTGTCCTTCGCCATCCAGGTAATAGCCGGAGACCAGTTGCTGGCTTTGTTCCAGAAAATTACGTTTGGTGAGTGTTGGGTGATTCGCCGTTTTCATCAACAGCCGAACGGATTCATCCGGATTCTTTATGGCAAAGCGATAGCCAGCCGCTGTCTCCTCCAGAAATCGGCGTAATGCATCACTGTTTTGTTCTGTCCACTGGCTATGAGCGGTCAGCACAGGGTTGTAGCCGTACGGAATTTCGTATTCATCAAACAAAAACTGGTTCAGGTCAACGCCCTGTATATCAGCCTGTACGCCCTCCCAGGTCAGCCAGCACCAGGCCGCATCGACTTCGCGGGTCAGTAAGGCCCGCCAGATACCGTCCCAGCCTAGTTTATGGGATATGAACTGCCCGCGACCATCGTCATTCTGAATAAGCTGCCGAATCATATCATCCTCATACCGAGCCCCATACGAACCATATACCTTCCCATCCAGCTCCCGGGGACGGCTGATGCCACTTTCCTTGAGGGTGACAATAGCACTAATATCCCGCGCCAGAACGGCCGCCACGGCAACCAGGGGAACACCGTTTGTCTGGTAACTAACAACGCTCTCAGAGGGCGTAATGGCCAGTTCGGCCTCCCCGTTCGCTACCCGACGGGAAGGCATTGTCCGGTAGTCATCCTGATCAGGCGATATCAGTTCTACATCGAGGCCAACCTGACGGTAAAGCCCTTTGGCCAGGGCCACATAGAATCCAGTATGGTTCGTATTAGGTGTTCTATCAAGAGCTATACGGATGCGAGTATTCATACTACGGTAATGCTACGGCTTTTTTTACGTGCCAGATAAAAAGTTAATGACACGCTCCAAACCACTGAAAAAATGTTAATTTATTGACAACGAACATGTTACTTAAGACGACACCGACCCACATACCCGATGCCATTAATTAACTATACAACCGAAGTAAGGTTTTTTAAATAGATGCCGTCGGCAAGAAAAGGGCACCAGGCACGTATCCTTTCCTGATCTGCAAAATTCCGAGTATGCTCATGCAACTACTAATGAGTCAGTTACACTATCTACCTAGCCTACAAACAGAATTTCGTCCTTTAACGCTTTTTCATATTTCACCTTATCGAACCGGTATAAATACGGGGCTTTGTGAGCACCGCCGGTTTTGCGTTCTTCCAGCCGTTCCAGAATGTCGTACCCAAGCATGCGTTTCTGAAAATTCCGCCGGTCGAGTAACTGACCCAGAATGGTTTCGTAAAGCTGCTGCAAATCAGGCATGGTAAACTTATCCGGCAACAGATTGTAGCCAATGGGCTGATAACTGAGTTGACGGCGCAGGGTTTTCAACGCCAGCGTAACCATGTCGTTATGATCGAAAAGCAGGGGCGGAAGTTGATCAATATCCCACCAGCGGCATTCTTCCGTAAAAAAATCAGGCGAGGGCGTTACTTCGGCAAACTCAACCAGGGCGTAGTACCCTACCGATACGTCACGCGTAATGATTTCTTTTCCCATTTCGATGGGTAGCCCCAGCTTTATCAGTGTTTCCTGCAACGTGAAATTTTTGTACCGCTCCACATCGCCGAAGGTGTGAAACTGTTGCAGAAAGATTTCGCTCAATCCCGTCCGCTTCTGTAAGCTGCGATGGGCAGCATCATCCAGGTTCTCTCCGTGAAGCACCCGCCCACCCGGTAAGCACCAATCATTGGTCCCTTTCCAGCGTAACAACAGCACCTTTAGTTGCCCATCGTGAAACCCGAATATGGTGCAGTCCAGGGACACATGCGGCAAATAATCCTTCAATTCGTCAATAAACCGCAGCACTTCATTTTGGTACTCCATACAGGAAATTTAAAATTATTTATAGTGTGTAAAATCAACACAATAGAAAATTATACTATTATTGTGTTGATTTTACACATCAATTATGACATCTAGCTCCTATACACCGAGGGCCTACCGCACACTAACAGCCCTGTGCCTGGGGGCAATCGGCCTGTGGGCTTACTCAGCCAAACCCTTAGTCGATCCGGGCGACTTGCCCGATGCGAACCGCTTCACAAAGGTAGTACTCGCCGAAAAGCTAAACGAGCCGCTCGAAATGGCCATTCTCCCCGATGAGCGCGTGCTACTCGTGGAACGTCACGGCGATGTTCGCTTGTATTCGCCGGTGACCAAACAGCTTAAAACAATTGCAACAATTCCGGTCAGCACAAAATATAAAGATAAAGAAGGGAACGAAACCGAAGCAGAAGACGGGCTGCTTGGCGTCAATATCGACCCCAATTTTGAGAAAAACCACTGGATTTACCTCTACTACTCGCCTGCTGGGGCTGAGTCGAAAAATAGTTTAGCCCGGTACGAACTGCGCGGTGACGAACTGGTGCTCTCGTCGAAAAAAGTTTTGCTGGACGTAGCCACCCAGCGCGAGCAATGCTGTCATACCGGTGGGTCAATCGACTGGGACCGCGACGGTAATCTCTATCTTTCTACCGGCGACAATACCAGCCCCCGCGCGACGCTCTACGCCCCCATCGACGAGCGACCTGGCCGTGGTCCCTGGGATGCCCAGAAGTCGTCGGGCAACACCAATGACCTGCGGGGAAAAATTCTGCGTATCCACCCCGAAGCCGACGGTACATACACCATCCCCGACGGCAACTTGTTTCCCAAAGGAACCCCGAATACCCGCCCGGAAATTTATACGATGGGGCACCGAAATCCCTACCGAATTTCGGTCGATAAGCGGACGGGTTACGTGTACTGGGGCGATGTGGGGCCCGATGCAGGGGTAGATTCGGCCGGCGTTGGCCCAACGGCGGAGGATGAATACAATCAGGCCAGGAAGCCGGGGAATTTCGGATGGCCCTATTTTGTGGGCGATAACAAAGCGTACAACGATCTGGACTTTGTATCGAACAAATCGGGGGCAAAATTTGACCCGGCTCACCCGGTCAACGACTCGCCCAACAACACCGGTCTTCGTGACCTCCCCCCTGCTCAACCGGCGCTGATTTCGTATACGGCAGCCGAAACCAAGAAATTTCCACTCATGGGCAGCGGGGGCCGCAGCGCGATGGCTGGACCAACGTATTATAAAGACGACTTCAAAAACGCAAAACGTCTCTTTCCGGATTATTACAACGGTAAAGTATTTATGTACGAGTGGATGCGCGACATGATTCTGGCCGTCAGCTTCGATGGTAAAGGCGACATGACCAAAATGGAACGCTTCCTACCAAATATGCCCTTCAGCCACCCGATCGACATGGCGTTCGGCCCGAATGGTGATCTGTACGTACTCGAATACGGTACGGGCTGGTTCCTGAAAAATGATGATTCCCGCCTGGTACGCATCGAATTCAACGCCGGTAATCGCAAACCTAACCTGCAACTTGCTGCCAGTCAGAAAGCAGGGGCTGTTCCACTAAAAGTAAACCTGTCATCCGAGGGCACGAAGGATTTCGACGGCGACGCCCTAACCTATCAGTGGAAAATCGTCAGTCGGGCGGGCGGGTCAAAAGCGGGCAGCCAGCCAATTATTCTGAACGAACCGAACCCGACCTTTACGTTCCAGAAACCGGGGCAGTACAAAGCCATCCTGACTGTGACCGATGCAAAAGGTCTGAAAGATTCCCGCGAGATCGATATCATGGCGGGCAACCAGCCGCCCCAGGTAACGCTGGACGTCGCCAAAGGCAACAAGAGCTTTTATTTCCCCGATCAGGCCATTGCCTATCAGGTCAATGTGACGGATAAAGAAGATGGCAGCCTCGCCAATGGTCGCATTCAACCCCGGCAAGTGATGGTACAGGCTACTTATCAGGACGAAGCCAATGCAAAGAGCGAAGCCGAACGCAATCCGGCAGGCCATAAATTCTCCGAAGCGACGTATTTATCGACGGGCCAGGCGTTGATGGAGAAAAGTGACTGTAAAGCCTGTCATTTTACGGACAAAAAGTCGGTGGGGCCTTCGTTCATGGATGTCGCAAAACGGTATAAAAGTGATGCCAACGCCGTCGCCAGTCTATCCAATAAAATTATCAAAGGAGGGGGCGGTTCCTGGGGCGATGCCATCATGACGGCGCACCCGCAGCTGGCGATGCCCGACGCCAACGAAATTGTCAAGTACATTCTGACGCTAGCGGATAAAAAAGTGGCCAGTCCGTCGCTGGCAACGCAGGGCACCTACATACCCAAAGCAGACGAGAAAGGAAGTCTGGTTTTTCAGGCATCGTACACCGACAAAGGCGCCAACGGGTTACCGCCACAAACAGCCGAACAGGTACTGACGCTGCGCAACCCACTGGTAGCGATGGGCGCAAGCAACAGCCAGTCGAAAGGCATCACGCTCTTCAAAATGGGCACGCAGCCCTATCCGTTGGTTGTCGTGATGGCGTCGGACACCTACGTGCAGTTTGACCAGCTTGACCTGACGGGCATCAAGACAATGGAGTTTGCGGTAGCGGTTCCCAAAGCGCAGCTCATTGCGGTGGGCGGCCGCATCGAAATACGCATCGACTCGCCCAAAGGCCAACTGCTGGGCCAGACCGAGGAGCTTTTACCCAACACAAGCAACGACCCGGCCGACATGTTTAAGCCCAGTATGGCTAAGGTCACCATTACGCCGACTACAGGCCAGCATAATTTGTACTTCGTCTTTAAAAACGAGAAAGCGGGTAAATCACCGTTGTTCGTGCCCGCCACTGTCCAGTTTTCTAACTAAACTCATCCACCGCCCTTCTCTTTCCGGAGCGAAGGGCTTTCCTTTTGAACCATGACACAATCCCGTCGCGCTTTCCTGAATCAACTTGGCCTGACAGCCGCTGGACTGGGGCTTGCCTCCACCCTTTCACCTGACCTATTTGCCAAAATGGCTCCCACTAAGTTTACCTTCGATATTTCGCTGGCTGAGTTCTCCTTCGCTGGTGAGCTAATGTCGGGGAAGATGACCAACATGGAATTCCCGGCCAGAGCCAAAAACGACTTCGGGATCAACGTGCTGGAATACGTTTCTATGTTTTTCAACAATAAACACACCGACCAGACCTACCTGAAAGAGCTTAAACAGCGCTGCGATGACCTCGGCATGAAAAACAACATGATCATGGTAGATGGCGCCAACATTGCCGATCTGGATGCGACGAAACGGAAGCAGGCGGTGGAAGCCCATCATGCCTGGGTCGATGCCGCCAAATTTTTAGGTTGCTCTTCCGTTCGGGTCAACCTGGGCGATACGTCCAAAGCGCTGACGGGCGTAGCGGATGACCCGGCTGATGAAGCCGCAAAATCGGCTGCGGATGGCTACCATAAATTGCTCGAATATGCGGCCAAATCGAACATGAACGTTATTGTGGAAAACCACTTCGGCAACTCGACCGATATCGACTGGCTGGTTGGTGTGCTCAAACAGGTCAACATGCCAAACGCGGGCTTGCTGCCCGATTTCGGCAATTTCTGTCGGCAGCGCAGTACCCCCGAAACCAACGACATCAAGGGCATCATGGGCACCAAGTGCATCAAGGAATACGACCGATACGAGGGCGTCAAAAAGATGATGCCTTATGCCAAAGGTATCAGTGCCAAAACCCATAAGTTCGACGCCAGCGGCAACGAGACGGAAACGGATTTCCGGAAGATGTTTAAGATCATCAAAGACGCGGGTTTCAAAGGGTACGTCGGCATTGAATACGAGGGAGGTATTATGAGCATGTACAAACCAGATGGTGGCTATTTGCCAACTACAGAAGGCATTCGGGCAACCAAAACCCTGCTCGAACGCGTACGTACCGAATTGGCCTAGTTAACGCGGTGATGTCGGGTTTGAGAACCCGACAAGCAAGGTTTCTCAAAACCTCGTGCGGCTGATTTATTTTCGCGGTTTTGAGAAACCTTATTTGTCAGTTTTTAGAAACTGACATCACACGCCCCTACTTCCCCAAGTCGTTATACCCAATCAACTGAATCCCTTTTTTCCTGATCAGTTCTTTAACGCGCGGGTTCGTCCAGGTATCCGTTACGCCCTGACGATCAGCCGCAACGTTCTCATAGCCAATGTGGTGAATCGCCTGTACCTCGGGCGTATTCAGGCCGGGATGATCGACAAAAATATAGGTTTTCCCGGCGTCAAGGCTTTCGAGCATAGTCATAAAGCTTTGTAGTTTTTCGTCCGATGTCGTGTGCGCGCCAACGTAGCCCGCGTAGATGACGCCAGCCTCGCCAAGCTTCACATCGTACTGAGGAATGCGGTACTCCTGCGCTAATTTTTTGACCAACGCATTTACCTCATCGTTCAGACTGGTACAGCCCATATGCCCCGACAGGTGGCTTATCCGGGGTATCTTCCGCATGGCCAGTTCAATTTGCGCGCGGAACTCCTTTTCGATATCGGCCAGTTTCCAGTCATTTTCCACCACCGAACGTTTGGGGTAGTTTTTGTTCGGGCGCAGCATCGGATAAAAGTAGCCGTCGGCATCACGCAGACTGGGGCAATCGGACAATGGCCGCCATTTAACATTATCCCACTCGCTGGTGAGGGTTAAATGAATACCTATGTCGGCCGTCGGGATTTGCTCCAGCATGGTAACCGCTTCGGGAAACCAGGGCGAAGGCACCAGCACTTCGATCGACTTCTCGATACCGTCTTTATAACATTTCAGAATGGCTTCGTTACCCGCGTGCGAGTAACCCATATCGTCTCCCCGAACGATGAGACGGGGTGGAGTCGATTGCGCCCGAACAGAACCTAGTCCGACGAGAAGAAACGCTACCGTAAGAAAATTTTTACCAGTCATCAGATCTATAAATAAGTTCAGGCAGGTTAACCTGTTGGTGTAAAGGCAGTTCCCAATCAAATCTCCTGCCGCCCTAAACGACAAAAGCGGCCGAAGCCGCTTTTTGTCAGGTAAGTCGATTTCCAGAACGTTAATCGAAACTCTGAATCATGTTCCGGTACATGGTGGTTGCTTTCCACTGTCCACCGGCAATGATCCGCCGAACTGTGTAGAGCGGCATACTATCATCGCGTTTGTCGGCCAGCGTAAACGCGGCTGCATAGCCCCGCTGTTTCAGTTCGGGTAAAGCCTGCTTGTTCCAAAGGCCAAATGGATAGGCAAAGTAGTTGACGGGTTTCCCGATGATAGCTTCCAGCTTTGCTTTAGGCTCCTCGATCTGGATTTTCCAGTCTTCGCCCTGGTATTTTTTCACGTTGTGGTGATCCCAGGTATGCGCGCCAATGGTATGTCCCCGATCCGACAAATCTTTGATCTGCGCTTTGTCCATATACGGCTGTTTGCCATGACGGCCTATGGCCACGGTCATGATGAAGAACGCTCCTTTGAACCCATGCTTTTCGAGTTCGGGAGCCGCCACAGTATACTGGTCAAGGTCGCCATCGTCGAAAGTAAGCATAACGGGCTTCGACGGCAGCGGAGCCCCGGTAGCCAGGTAGGCGTAGAGTTGATCGGGCAGTACCGTATGGTAACCGCTGTCGGCTAGCATCTTCATCTGTTCGCGGAAAGCCGCCACGGGAATGATATAATCTTTCGCCGATTTGGAATCGCTCGGACGCCAGTCTCGGATCTGGTGATAACACAAAATGGGAACCTGCGGACGCGCCAGAATCGTAGCGGCATCAGCTATTTTACTGGCGGGAATACTGGCTGGCGTTTCGGCCGGGCTTTTCTCGCCGGGTTTATCGGTCGATTTTTCGGCGACGGTGAGGTTGCTGGCTGGACCAGCTGCCGAATCAGCCGCGTTTTCGGTGGCAGTAGATCCTTTGGACTGGCAACTTGACAATCCATTGGTGAATAAAACAGAGAGGCCAACGGCCAGGGCAAGCGGTAGAAACTGACGACTGAACATAAGACAAGAATATGCACCAAACATAATGAAAACTACATTGTCACCAACAGAAACACCAAAAATAGAGCAAACTTTATTTCTGTTTATCGTGGCTGAGTAGGTTAAAGTTCAGCTGTCTTATAGACCAAAATGTCTACTATTGGTGAGAATGAGATACAAGAGTTTGCATCTCTACGGAGTCATTTCAAGAACCGCTCCTGCATATGCCATCGAAAGCTTTCCATTTTCGGGTTATGTATGTCGCCGAACGGCAACCGTAGCGGTTGACCATGAAACTGCTTGAGATTATAGGGACTCGATACGTTGTCAGCTAAGGTGGGAGAGACAACGACACGCAGTTGTTCATCCACAGCAATCATTCCCTTGTCGAAGGCGGTATGCAGGTTCGGGCAAAGGGCAATGCCATTGGTCACTTTGTCGTCACCGGAAATACTGATCGGAACGATATGACAGGCTTCGACCAGCGACAAGCCATCCATACTGATGACTTTCATACCCGAAATGGCACAGGTAAAGTCGTATACCTTAGGCACTAATCTCTTGAACAATCCACCGCGTACGAAACGAGTTTCTTCATCATCTATTGGCTGTAGAGGCACATACAGCGCTTCCCGCTCATTAAGAAGATACGTTTCCAAATCATGCAGATAGCTGCGTCCGGCGTTTTTAATACGAAGGAATTCAGCTTTGGTTGCACTGAAGTAGTAGTCGAGCAGGACGGTTTTTAACTGTAAGCGAGCATATTCATTCGTCAGTAAGAGAAACAAATCCTCGGCGAAATAGCCATAATCAAGCCGGTCGCTGAGAGTTTGAACACTTCGGATGTAGACATCCAGTTTACCCCCGCTTTTGGTTTTCAGAAACCAGAATCCTTCATTTTGAAGGTAGAAAAACGGCTGTGTAAAATCGTCCTTGTGGGCCGTTTGAACCAGCAAGGAAAAATTCTCTTTGAAAGTCGCTACCAGTTCGGGCGTAATCGTCACCCGGTTTTCGGTAATGAGCTGCTTCTCCAGAAGTTCGAGCAAGGTGATTAGAAAAACGGGTTTATGTGGAGCTTTCCCGTATTTGGTACCCCCCTGCTTGAGCTTTGTAAATTTCCGGCTGTAAATGGCTAAGTGAGTCTGGTCTGAAAAAGGCATAAGTCAAGGCAAATTGAACAGCTAAAGATAGCGTAGTGCCCAACAAACTTTCGGTCCCGCCTATTCGCTATTTTTAGCCGTACACACTCGTCACCTTCATTCACCACCCAACGTTACAGTAAAAACCACTTCCCGAACGGGGTATTAATTAGCCGTAATTGTCTTTACTGAACGTACTTAACTAAACACAACGAATGAACAGACGGGAAGCATTATCGAGGGTCGGTCTGATGCTGGGCGGCACCCTTTCGGCCCCGACACTACGGGCCTTCGATCGCTGGAACCAGACAAGTCCGGGAAATCGGATAAACAGCGGGTCTGTACTGAATGAAGAGCAGCGGGAGATCATGGCGCGAGTGGCCGACCTGATTATTCCGAAGACAGATACGCCGGGGGCCATCGATGCGGGAGTTCCGGCTTTCATTGAGGTAATGCTACGCGATGGCTATACCAAACCCGTGCAGGATGTGTTTCTGGCGGGTCTCGGCGATCTGGCGGGCAAAGGGTTTCTGACCGCTTCGTCCGACCAGCAAACAACGATCCTGAAACAAATCGAAACGGCTGCGCTGGCCAACGCCAAAACCGGTTCGGTGTCGTTCTGGCAACTGATCAAAGAGCTGACGGTCTGGGGATATTTTACTTCGGAAGCGGGCATCAAGTCATCACTGGACTATCAGCCGATTCCGGGAAAATTCGAAGCCATCAAGATCAAGCCGGGTCAGAAAGACTTCATGTACGGCAACCAGGTTTAATCCTCAACCTAAAATATCCCCGTATTACTTGCCATCGTCCCCAACCCCCTAAAGGGCTTAGGTTGAGAATAGTCAAGCTATAGCCCCCTTTAGGGGGTTGGGGCAAAACGCCGAAAAAACATAATACACAATGTATTTAACCCCTTCACTACGTCGATCTTTCATTGTATGAACCTGAATATAAACGCACAAAAAGCCCAAACCTTCGACGCCATCGTGGTGGGTTCGGGTATGACAGGGGGCTGGGCCGCCAAAGAACTAACCGAAAAAGGATTGAACGTACTCGTGCTGGAACGCGGCTACGAGATTAAGCACGTTGAGGATTATAAAACAGCCATGCAGGACCCCTGGGAGTTCGAGCATCGGGGCAAGATTACGACCGTAGCCGCCGAAGAGCACTATGCCAGCATGTTCTTCTCAGCCAAGGAGGGCAGCCAGTTTAACTTCACCAACGACAAAGAGCATCCGTACATTCAGAAGCGGCCATTCAACTGGATTCGAGGATACCATACCGGCGGCAAATCGCTGATCTGGGGCAAGCATACCTACCGCTGGAATCGGGAAGATTTCATGGCGAATGCCAAAGAGGGCCTTGGAATCGACTGGCCTGTTCGTTACGAAGATTTGGTGCCCTGGTACACTTACATCGAAAAATTCGTGGGCATCAGCGGGCAGGCGGAGGGATTGTCCGTTTTGCCGGACAGCACCTTTCTGCCCCCTATGGCGATGACCGCTCCGGAAGTGCATTTCAAAAAATCCGTCGCCCAGAAACTAAATCGCCCGATGACCATAGGCCGGGTGGCGCACCTCACCAAACCACAGCCCTGGCATTCGGCAGTGGGCCGGGCCAGCTGTCAGTTCCGAAACCGCTGTACGCGGGGTTGTCCGTTCGGGGCTTATTTCAGCTCGCTGGCGGCCACCCTGCCAGCCGCCCGAAGCACCAACCGGCTGACGATTATTCACAACGCCATCGTGAAAGAAATTATTCTGGATGATCACGCCCAGAAAGCCAAGGGCGTGCGGGTCATTGACCAGAATACGATGGAAGTGCGGGAGTTCTACGCGAAAGTGCTTTTCCTGAATGCGGGCACAATTGGTTCTACGTCGATCCTGATGAACTCAAAATCAGCCCGTTTTCCGACGGGGCTCGGCAACGACAGCGATCAGTTGGGCCGCAATCTGATGGACCACCACCTGGCGGTTGGGGCCAGAGCCGATATTGACGGGTTTGAGGCCGACCACTATTTCGGAGCGCGTCCGGGCAGTCTGTACATCCCGCGCTTTCGGAACTGGGGCAACGACAAACGAGACTACCTGCGCGGGTTCGGGTATCAGGGGGGAGCCTCCCGCGCCGACTGGTCGAGAGGTGGTACGGAGCCGGGGTTCGGAGCTGATTTTAAGCAGAAGATGACGCAGCCCGGCCCCTGGAGAATGAGCCTGACCGGCTTTGGCGAAGTGCTGCCCGACCCGAATAACCGGTTCTACCTCAGCCCCGACAAAACCGACAAATGGGGATTGCCGCAGGTTGTGTTCGACGCCGATTTCAGTGCCAACGACCGCGCCATGCGGAAAGACATTATGAACGACGGAGCCGAAATGCTGGAAGCCGCCGGTTTCAAGAATGTTGTTCCCTACGATAACCCGGCGGCCCATATGGGATTGGGTATCCACGAGATGGGAACCGCCCGCATGGGCAAAGACCCAAAAACATCGGTGCTCAACAAATACAACCAGGTACACACCTGTAAAAACGTATTCGTTACGGATGGCTCGGCGATGGCGTCGGCCTCGAACGTAAATCCGTCGCTGACATACATGGCCCTCACCGCACGGGCCGCCAGCTATGCTGTAGCGCAACTGAAAGCGAGGAATCTTTGAGGGGGCCTTAAGCGACTAGACTGGTTTTCCTGGTACCAAAGCAACGTCACCCACCCTCGTTAGTGTTGGGGATGGATTCGGGAAGGGAAACGTCGGGGAGCGTTTCAGTCATCAACTTTATCACTCCATGACCTGGAAACAAGTTATTGATCCGTTCGGAAATCTCACGCTCTCGGTACTGGTAGCGGCACTACCCGTTCTGTTTATCTTCTGGGCACTGATTATCCGAAAAATGAAAGGCTATCAGGCGAGTTTGATTGCAACGGGAATTGCCATGCTCATTGCGACGCTGGTGTATGGGATGCCGGTCAAACTCGCTCTTTTGTCGGCAGCGCATGGGGCGCTGTATGGGCTGTTTCCCATTTGCTGGCTCGTGCTTATGGCTGTGTTTCTGTTCAACCTCACCGTCAAAAGTGGCCAATTCGAGATCATTAAACATGTCATGGGGTCGATCACGACCGACCGCCGGTTGCAGGCGCTGTTGATTGCGTTTTCTTTTGGCTCGTTTCTGGAGGGTACGGCTGGTTTCGGGGCACCGGTAGCCATCACGGCCGCCATGCTGGTTGGTCTGGGGTTCAACCCCCTCTACGCGTCCGGCATCTGCCTGATTGCCAATACGGCACCGGTTGCCTTCGGCTCTATCGGTATTCCCATTACGGTGGCCTCGCAGGTATCGGGTATTCCCGAACTACCCATTTCGCAGATGGTGGGCCGCACGTTGCCTGTTCTGTCGGTCCTGTTGCCTTTTTACCTGGTGAGTATCATTGCTGGGGTTACCAAAGCCCGGGAAATCTGGCCCGCCGTAGTGGTCTCCGGCATTTCGTTTGCCCTTCTCCAATACATCTCGTCCAATTTTTTAGGGCCTGCCCTGCCCGATGTCATTGCTGGTCTCGGGTCAATTATTTGTTTGATGACCTTCCTGCGTTTCTGGAAGCCTAAAACCATCTGGCGTTTCGCCAATGAACCGGCGGTAACCAGCAACGACCCTGTCAGCTACACCGCCAGCCAAACGATCCGTGCCGGGTCGCCGTTTATTGTCCTGACGATTCTGATCATTGCCTGGGGTATCCAGCCCATAAAGGACGTACTCAACGCGACAGGGATGCTCCAGTTCGAGTTTCCGGGTTTGCACAACGCGATACTTGGGCGTGACGGCAACCCCATCCCGAAACTAGTCAAAGTCAATTATTTATCCGCTGCCGGAACAGCCATATGGGTCGCTGCCCTGGTAGCCATTCCGCTGGTTGGCTTAACCTACCGGCAGGGAGCCAGTGTGTTTGTGGCTACCCTGAACCAGTTAAAATTCCCCATTCTGACCGTAGCCGCCGTGCTGGCGTTTGCTTACATTGTCAATGACTCCGGCATCACGCTCACGCTGGCCGATGTCCTGGCTCATACCGGCTTTCTGTTTCCATTTTTCGCTCCCATACTGGGCTGGCTGGGGGTATTTATTACCGGCTCCGATACGTCGGCCAATGCCTTGTTCAGTAAACTCCAGTATGCCACGGCTCAGTCAATTGGCGTTGATCCAGTTGTAACGGTGGCGGCCAACGTATCGGGTGGTGTCGTGGGTAAAATGATTTCGCCCCAATCCATCGCGGTGGCCGCGGCTGCCGGTGACCTGGTCGGCAAAGAATCCCAACTGTTCCGGTTTACGGTGAAACACAGCTTCATTATGCTGGTCTTTATTTGCTTTCTGACCCTCGCCCAGTCTTACGTCCTGAAATGGCTCATTCCGGTCTACGAGATGATCGACGCGAAGAGAGCCCCCGTTTTACCGGATCTGTCGCGAGGGTATCTCTATCTGGGTATATTGGCGGTGGTTTTGGTGGGAATCGGAGTTACAATCAGGACGATGGTTGGGAAGTCAGCTGTTTTACCACCGTCACCTCTTTCACCACCCCCAACCCCCTCCTAAAACAGGAGGGGGCTTTATGACGGGGTATCCTTATCTTAGCCCTTCCTGTTTTAGGAGGGGGTTGGGGGCGGTAAAACAGCCGACTCACATATCTCTTATCAACAACACAAACAAGAAAAACTCAATCATGAAGATTGTTGTCTTAGATGGATACACATTGAATCCGGGCGATTTATCCTGGGAAGATCTGGAGAAATTAGGCGATCTAACCGTTTACGACCGAACGTCGCCCGATGCTGTGGTGGAACGGGCAAAAGATGCCGACATCATTTTCACCAATAAAACGCCACTCAACGAGGCCCTGTTGACCCAGCTACCATCGGCCAAATTCATTGGCGTACTGGCAACGGGATATAACATCGTCAATACCGATGTGGCCCGAAAACAGGGCATCACCGTCAGTAATGTGCCGGGTTACAGCACAGCGTCGGTTGTTCAACTGACGTTCGCCCTGCTCCTCGAACTGACCCTGCACGTTCAGCGCCACAGCGATGTTGTACGCGATGGCAAGTGGGCTCGCTCAGTTGATTTTAGCTTTTGGGATTATCCGCTCATTGAGCTGGCCGGAAAAACAATGGGCATCATTGGCTTCGGTAGTATTGGCGAGCGTGTGGCCGATGTGGCCACGGCTTTTGGTATGAACGTTATGGGGTCTAAACGCCACCATACGGATCAATCGCACCGTAAGAATTTCAAGTGGGCCGAAATCCCGGAGCTGCTGGAGCAATCGGATGTGGTGAGTATTCACGCGCCCCTCACGCCCGACACCCATGGCCTGATCGACAAAGAAAACCTGGCACGCATGAAGCCTACCGCCTTTCTGCTAAACACCGCGCGAGGGCCCATCGTGGTCGATAAGGATTTGGCCGATGCCCTGAACAAGGACGTTATCGCCGGAGCCGGGATTGATGTCTTATCGGTTGAGCCACCGGCCGCCGATAACCCATTGTTTACGGCCAGAAACTGCCTGATTACCCCGCACATTGCCTGGGCCACGCTGGAAGCCCGCACGCGGCTTATGCAAATTACCGTCGCGAACCTGACGGCATTCTTGAACGGGAATCCGGTTAATGTAGTCAATTAGCCAGCCTCTTATGGATCCAATCCGCATCCTGATTGCACCGAATGCGTTTAAACACAGCCTGAACGCGACGGATGTAGCGACGGCCATTGAACAAGGATTAACCCAAAGCCACCTCAACTGCGTTTGCGCGTGTTTTCCCGTTGGCGACGGGGGCGATGGTACGGGGACATTGATGATTCAAAGACACGATGGCTTGCTCATCCCGGCAACGGTCAACGACCCGCTCGGCCGCCCCATAGCCTCGTCTTTCGGATTGGTAAACAACGGGCATACGGCGGTCGTCGAAATGGCGAATGCGTCGGGGCTTCAGCTACTCAAGCCCGACGAGCTGGATCCCCTGCGAGCCACGTCGTTCGGTACCGGTGAACTGGTCAGGCTGGCGCTCGACAAGGGCGTCCGGGAAATTGTACTGGCTGTTGGCGGATCGGCAACGGTAGACGGGGGCACCGGCATTTTACGCGCGCTCGGTATCCACTTCCTGGCGGCTTACGAGACGGTATTAACTACGCCCGAAAGCCTGACCGATTTGGCAACCATTGACGTATCCGGTCTTGATCCGCGCCTATCAGCCTGTACGGTGACCATCCTTTGCGATGTAGACAATACGCTGGTAGGCAATCAGGGATCGGCGGCTGTTTTCGGGCCGCAGAAAGGGGCCACTCCCGAAAGCGTTAATAAGCTGGACGCCAGTCTGCGCCGGTTTGCCGAGGTCGCTTACCGTCAAACAGGACTGGACATGACGCAAGTAAAGCATGGCGGTGCTGCTGGCGGAGTAGCCGCGGGGCTTCATACATTCCTTAATGCAAACCTGGTCAACGGGATCGACTTTTTTCTCGCGTTTACGAATTTTGGAAAAGCACTGGATCAGGCGGACCTGGTCATTACCGGTGAAGGCAGCCTGGACGAGCAAACGCTGTATGGAAAAGGGCCATTCGGCGTCGCGTTTCAGGCAAAGCAGAAAAAACTGCCCGTGCTGGGCCTAGCAGGCAAAGTTTCGTTGGAACCAGACGTATTGAGCCCGTATTTCGACGTAGTGCTGGCCATCGGAAATGAACCGGCTGACCTAGAAACGGCTATGCAACTGACCCGCCAAAACCTGACACGTACGGCCCGGCAACTGGGCAATTTATTGGCCTTAACGGGTATCACTAACCAAAAGCTTTAGCGTAACTGTGTGAATTTTTTGTCATTCTGAGGAACGAAGAATCTTAATGTGTCCTTGCTCGTGTGAGGACACATTAAGATTCTTCGTTCCTCAGAATGACAAAAATGCCAGAATACGTTTATTACGGTGTAATAAGTGGCTTATCATCCTAACCAATTGCCATTCGCTCGGTATACCCTTTTGAGATAGCCTTTCTGGTCTGTTTGTAGTTACCATACTGATGGTTAACGTAACCACTTAAAAAACGACAAACATGAAAAGGCTACTACTCATGAGTGCTCTGCTGGTTGGGCTAACGGCTTTTGGTGCTGAAGCCCAAACGACGAACGCGGGCAACCGGAGCAAAAAGGGACAACCTAAATCAATCAGGCGCTCGCCAGACAGTAATCCGGTGGCCGACAGCGCGGCTATGATGAGTGCCACAGACGATGGGGCAAGTGGGCAGAGTGGCCGGCCGGTCGTTAACCCATCGGTTCCCGTTACGAAAAGCGATTCGCCCAAAAATAAAGGACGTAACCGCAAAGCTAAACAAGGCTCCTGAAGCGCTAACGAACAGGCCGACTGCCTAACCGGCCCAGCCTCTGGCGATGCCCGGCAAAACCTTGTCTAGACTCCATACGTTGATTCTGTTTACTAACCGACTCAACGTATGGCAAGATACTGCTTGTTTATAGGCCTTTACCTCACGTGCTTTTCGTTGGCAAGCGCGCAGGTTGCTCCTTATAAAAACACGGTCGGCATTGGCGTCGACTACATGAGCCTGGATGGTCCCGACGATCTTGGGCTCCGATACGTTGCTCGGTATGCCCGCCATATCGCCAATGATCGGATCGTATTGGAAGGCAGTCTGGGCTATCTTTCCATCAAAAACCGGCGGCTGATTATCAATAACGTTTATGACGAAGGGCGTCCGAGAGAACGATTGACCGTTGACTTTACTGTTTCCGTTGATTTCCTTCGCCATAGTCGACATGCGTTACGTTTAGGGGCAGGTCCCTCTATCTGGTACCGCAAAGACGATTTACTGCAAAGTGCTCAGTTCAGCGTTCAACAGAACGGTACCATAACCGATGTGACCATTGTTCGAAACCGGATAGACGAAACGAATTTTGGTTACCACATCAGAGGTGAATACGAATACGCCTTTACACCCCGCACGACACTGGCTGGAAGAGTGGGAATCGCAAATTTAAACCAGGCAGGCTTTAGCTCGATAGCAGGTCTAACCCTGGGTCATCGCTTTTAGCTGGTCTATCGCACAAATTCCAATCAGCTCGCGAGCTGGTTTAACAAAACAGCGCGCCAGCCGTTGGTAAGAGCGAATAAGCATTGTTATACAACCTATGGAATACAGAAAACTGGGAGAATCAGAGTTAAGCGTTTCCGCTATTACGTTCGGGGCCTGGGCCGCTGGCGGCTGGATGTGGGGCGGAACCGAGCGCCAGGGGGCTATTGATGCCATTCGGGCTTCGTATGATCTGGGCGTTACATCCATCGATACGGCTCCGGTTTATGGGCAGGGCACGAGTGAAGAGATTGTGGGAGAAGCCATCAAAGGCATTCCCCGCGACAAAGTACAAATCCTGACTAAATATGGTATGCGCTGGGATGTGGCCAAGGGCGATTTCGGTTTCAAAAGTCAGGACAACGACGGAAACCCGATCGATGTCTACAAGTATTCCGGCAAGGAAAGCATCATCAAAGAATGCGAAGACAGCTTGAAACGGTTAGGCACCGATTACATCGACCTGTACCAGATGCACTGGCCCGACGTAACCACGCCTATTGAGGAAAGCATGGAAGCCGTACTTCGGCTGATCGAGCAGGGCAAGGTTCGCCAGGCCGGGGTAAGCAATTACAGCGTCGACCAGATGAAACAGGCGGAAACGGTTCTCAACCTTGCATCGAATCAGGTACCGTTCAGCATGATCAATCGGGGAATTGAAGAAGAACTCGTACCCTACTGCATCGAGAACAAAAAGGCCATTCTGGCTTACAGTCCGATGGAACGTGGACTGCTGACGGGCAAAATCAAGCCCGGCCATCAGTTTGCCGAAGGCGATCACCGCGCAGGTTACCGGTTCTTTAAGGAAGAAAACATTAAACAAACCGACGACTTTCTGCAAAAGATAAAGCCATTGGCCGATAGTAAAAACGCCAGTTTGAGTCAGTTGGTCATTCGCTGGACCATCCAACATCCCGGCATTACGGTGGCGCTGGTGGGAGCCCGCAATGCCGAACAAGCCGTCCAGAATGCGAAAGCCATCGATATTCAACTGGCAGCGGACGAGGTTGAGTTTATCAACCAGCAGTTGGAAGCCGTGAAGCTTGTGTAGTTCGATACACTCGTGAAGAAGCGTTGTGTCGTCATCGATAAGATGATGCCGCAACGCTTTAGTTTACCTGTCCAAACCAAACCGCCATTTCATTGGGTCCCCGGTGCGACCAGGCATAGTAGGGAATCAGGTTGAGCGAACGGCCGGGCGCGTTGCCCGACAGCGACACAATACCGCCCAGCTTTTCGGGCTGCAGCGTTGGGGTGAACGTCATACCAGCCGGAATCGCCAGGGTCAGGGCTTTCCCACCGTTGTCGACGCCTTCGGCACAATACAGAATAGGGCCGCGCTCAATGGCTACTTTATGATGATCATCGGCCACCTGTTCATCCGCTTTTACTTCCCGAACGGGCATGTCCAGCGTCCAGTCAAGCCGGTCGCCGGGTTTCCAGGTCCTGCTAACTTTGGCATAGCCATTGTCGACCGTATACTTGACCACCTGGCCGTTTACCCGCAGGATCAGCGGTTTCGACGCCTTGTTCACGTAGCTATATAAGCGACCGGGCATGGGTTTTCCCGACGCCCAGCCTGGCATCCGAATCTGGAGCGTGAACGGCTGCGCCTTCTCCGGCCGAACCGTTACCGACACCTTACCGTCCCAGGGATAGTTCGTCGTCTGCTGGATTTTCACCGGCTTTCCATTGACAACCAGCTTTGATTGGTTGGTCAGAAACAGGTTGACAAACAGGTTATCCCCTTTTGTGGCATACACATAACCGGGCAGCGATGGCATAAACCGTACGACGTTGGTCGGGCAGCAGGATGTACCGAACCAGGGCGCGCGGGTAGCGGCCTGCCCTACGTTGAACTTGCGCTGGCCGTCGGAAGCCAGTGGGTTGACGTAAAAAAATGAATCGCCTTCGAGCGAAACGCCCGACAAAAACCCGTTGTAAAGGACCCGCTCAAACACATCCATGTATTTTGATTCGCCCGTCAGCAGAAACATGCGGTGATTCCACAGCATATTGGCGACGGCCGCGCAGGTTTCGGCATAGGCAACATCGTTGGGTAACTCGTAGGCCGCGCCGAATGCTTCGCCATGACCGCGGGCACCCAGGCCACCCGTCAGGTATTGTTTGCGCTCAACGACGTCGCTCCAAATGGCCAGCAGGGCATTCATATAGGCTTTGTCCTGCTGAATGGCCGCAATGTCGCTCATGGCGGCATACATATACCCCGCCCGCACGGCATGCCCAACGGCCTCTTTCTGCTGGGTAACCGGCACCTGATCCTGTAAGTAACTGGCCCCCTGACCCGAATTGGCCGGATCGGGGAAGAGGGTTCGCTTGTCGGAACGTCCACGCATGTCAAGCAGAAAACGGGCGAAATCCAGGTATCGTTTGTCGTTTGTAACCCGGTAGAGTTTGACCAGTCCAAGCTCGATTTCCTGATGCCCCGGCACAACGATCAGCTTGTCGGGACCGATGGTCCGCATGAGGTAATCGGCATTTTTCAGGGCCACATTCAGAAATGATCGCTTGCCTGTCGCCAGAAAATGGGCAACGGCCGCTTCGTACATATGCCCCACGTTGTAGAGTTCATGACTCCCGGCTACGTACGAAAACCGCGTTGGCCCCGCCTGGTTATCTTTTTTATTCGTGCTGTCTTTCAGAATCGTACGGATGGTGTATAAATAGCCATCCGGCTCCTGGGCTGCGGCAAAAAGTGTAATCAGGCTATCCAGATACCGATCCAGTTGAGGATCATATTTTGTCTGGAGGGAATAGGAAGCACCCTCCACGACTTTGAACACATCGGAGTCGTCGTATCGTAGCCCACGAAACGTCCCTTTGGCGAGCCCCCCGGCAATAGCGAAGTTGCTAATCCGGCCCGTTTCCTCGCATTTCTTAAAATCGAACGGAATGGTTACCGTCCGGTTGGTGGTTAGGCGGGGTTGCCAGAAACCACCGTTTATCGTTACACTCGTGAAAGGCACCGGCACAATGGGGTAGTCCTGCGCCGGGGCAACGATTGTCCACAAAAGAAATAGTGTCAAGAAAGCCGTTTGGGGCATCACGTAGGATGGATTCATGGGGGTATGCTCTCTAAATTTTCCTCTTGCACACTAGCCCGTTACGGCACTATGCAAGAGGAAGAATTGACGATTAAACCAACTAATCCCAGACTAAACACGATAAGCCTATCCGCTAGCCCGGTCAGTTGGAGTAAGCAGCTTTTACCCGAAACCTACCCCTCCCCAAAAGAATCTACAACATAACATTTACAGAAGCCCTGTTCAGGTACAGCCAATAGCATCCGGTATGGAACGCCGGCCAACTGCCCATTCCCGAATGGAGCCATCCTGACTCCTGCTTTACTGCCGCTCACCGACCAGATTGAGAATGAACGCATACTCTAGGGCGATCTCTTTCAGAGCCTCAAACCGGCCCGATGCGCCACCATGACCCGCTTCCATGTTGGTATGCAGCAACAGTTGCGTTTCCTCGCCGGGATTAGTATTCGTTTTCATGACCCGAAGCTTGGCTACCCATTTTGCCGGCTCCCAATACTGCACCTGCGAATCGTGCAGTCCCGTTGTCACGAGGAGGTTCGGATAAGCCTTCTTCTCGACATTGTCGTAAGGTGAATACGACAGCATGTAGTCGTAGTATTCCTTGTTCTTCGGATTGCCCCATTCCTCAAACTCGCCCGTTGTGAGCGGAATGCTTTCGTCGAGCATGGTCGTCACCACATCGACGAAGGGAACAGCCGCCACCACGCCCCGGTAGAGTTGCGGAGCCTGATTGATAACGGCACCCATGAGTAATCCACCCGCGCTGCCCCCCATGGCAAAGAGTTTGTCGGTATTGGTGTATTTGTTCTTGATTAGGTACTCCGACACGTCAACGAAGTCGTTGAACGTGTTTTTCTTTTTGAGCATCTTGCCATCTTCGTACCAACGGCGGCCCATTTCCTGGCCGCCCCGGATGTGCGCAATGGCAAAAATGAATCCCCGGTCCAGCAGGCTCAAACGCGTTGAACTGAACCCCGGATCGGTTGAGTAACCGTAGGAGCCGTAGGCGTACTGAAGCAATGGAGCCGAGCCGTCTTTCTTGGTGCCCTTCCGATATACCAACGACACGGGCACTTTTGCGCCGTCGCGGGCCGTCACAAAAAATCGCTCCGACACGTAATTGTCCTTATCGAAACCGCCCAAAACCTCCTGCTGTTTCTTAAGCGTTTTCACCTTCGTATCCATGTTGTAATCGAAGGTGGAGTTAGGCGTCGTCAGCGACGAATAGCTGTAGCGCAGCACATTGGTATTGAAATCAGGGTTATAGCTAATGCCCGCTACGTAGGCTGGCTCGCCAAAATCGAGGTATTCATCAGCTTTAGTAAGCTGATTGATCACCCGAATGTTGGTCAGGCCCGCTTTGCGTTCGCCCAACACCAGGTGCTTGGCAAACACATCCATATTGGCCAGATACACATCCGGCCGGTGGGCAATGACTTCTTTCCACGCCGTCCGGTCCGTCGTTTTTCCTTCGGGCACTTCCATCAGCCGGAAGTTCTCGGCCTTCCAGTTGGTGCGTACGTAAAACTTGTCTTTGTAATGGACAATGTCATACTCGTGCCCTTTCTGGCGAGGCAGGAATGTGGTAAAGTGTCCGGTGGGTTTGCTAGCTTCCAAGAGCTGATATTCCGTGGCTACGCCATTATGGTCGGAACTTATCTCGATGTATTTTTTCGATTTCGAGCGCCCTAGCCCCATGTAGAACTGGTTGTCTTTTTCTTCATAAACCAGCACATCGCTTTTCGAGTCGGTGCCCAACACGTGCCGATAGACCTGATAGCCAAGCAGCGTTTGTGGGTCTTTTTTGACGTAAAACAGCGTCTTGTTGTCGGTTGCCCAGGCAAAACTTCCGGCTTCGGTGTTTGGAATGGCTTCGGCGTAGAGCTTACCCGTTTTCAGGTTTTTCACCCGCAATGTATAGAGCCGACGGCTCACGGTATCTTCAGCAAAAATGGCCAGCTCATCGTTGTCCGACACCTCAAACCCACCGATCTGGTAATAGTTATGGCCTTTTGCCATCGCGTTACCATCGAACATGATTTCTTCGGCGCCCTGCATCGAGCCTTTTCGGCGGCAGTAAATCGGGTACTCGCCCCCCGTAATGAATCGGGTGTAATAATAATAAGCGCCTTCTTTATACGGCACCGATTCGTCCTGCTGCTTAATTCGCCCTTTCATTTCGTCGAACAGCTTAGCGCGCAGGTCTTTGACGGGAGCCAGCACCTGGTCGAGGTAGGTATTTTCAGCGTTCAGGTACTTGATGACCTCCGGATTTTCGCGTTCGTTGAGGTAATAATAATTGTCGATTCGTTTATGACCGTTCGTAATCAGTTCTTTGGGTTTTACAGCCGCTTTGGGCGGTGTAACGGGTTGTGCCTGAGCCATGCTATATAGCGTGAGAGAAGTAATGAAAAGTAGACAAGTCCGTTTCATGGGGGACGTCGTTTCAGGTTGTTTCGGAAGTTCTTCCGTAAAAATAATGGTTGTTTGGGCGTAACGGTTAGCCGAAGGCACAAAGAGACCATTAATTTCTTCGCGATCTTTGCGAACCGGTCTGTTCATGACGGTCATGATTCCATGCTCGAACTCGTTGTTGCTCATTATACGGAGAACCTCAATTGGTTGCGTAACCTTCCTGCCGAGGTCCGCAAAACGGTTTACACCAAGAGTCCGGAGCCCATCGCCGAGCCTCAAACCCTTCCTCTGCCCAACATCGGTCGGGAAGCGCATACGTACTTGCACCACCTCGTCAGTCGCTATGACTCGCTGGCCGAATGGACGGTTTTCTGCCAGGGAAAGCCATTCGATCATGCGTATGATTTCAAGAAAACGGTCAGGGAGTTTGCCTCGGAACACCTGGATGATACCGGGCCTACCGCCAGCCGAACCCAGCAAACGCAATTCCGATGGTTTGGGCATCTGATCGACACCGACGATAACCAGGGACGTCGGCTCTTTGTCCCCTGGAGTAAAAACGAGGATGGACGAAGCCTTGATTTGCTCGGATTTCATCGCACGTTGTTTGGCACCGATGGGCCCGATTTATATACCTTCGTGCTGGGTGCTCAGTTTGCCGTTCACAAAACCCTTATTCAAAACCGACCGCTTTCCTTCTATGCACATGCCCTGAACGTCTCGGTTTCGTTTCCGGATGCGGCCCACTGTTTCGAGCGGAGCTGGGATCGGGTGTTTGGTGTAGTTGGTATCGACCCGGACTGGCTGGCAGAACGCCAAACCGTTTACCTGAAACCGATGAAACACCAGCAGCCCGGTCAATTTCCGTAAAGGGTTTACCGCGTATCCATGGCCCAACGGTGGACCTTTAAATAAAAAGTAAATTGAAAACAGGCCCTTATTTCTGAATTATATATTTTTCTTGAAATAGACGAACGCTTTACCCCTACTTTGCGTCTACTCTTTCGGCATCTAAATCAATTATTCGTTTTAAACAGGCACTCTTCCATCTGTCTTCCCATGGCCCGCACATTTTACGTGCCTCGTTTTCGACTCGTCTTACTCTGTATCGGCACGGCCAGTACATTAACGGCTTTTTACCCTGGTACACTCGCCTTTCGGAAGGCGTTTACCCGCATAAACGCGGAAGTAATCGAACATAGCCGCGCTTATGAAACCCTGGCCGATGCCTCACAACGGGTAGGTCATCGACTAACGGGAAGTCCTAACGGTGCCCGTGCCGAAGCGTATGCGTTCAACCTGCTGTCATCGTATGGATTTAAGGAAATTCGCTACGAACCATTCGAGGTAGAGTCGTGGATGCGTGATACGGTTACGCTGGCTATTGTCCCCAACAAGAGCGACAATTTCCGGGATGTTCCGGTAGTAGCCCTGGCCCATTCGCCCGTAGAAGCCCACGTACAGGGCGAAATCGTTGATGTGGGTAATGGACTGGAAGGCGATTTTGCGGCTCTAAAAAACAAGTTGAAGGGGAAAGTCGCGTTGGTGAACATTGGTTTATCGTCCCCAACGCAGGGTGCCCGAAACCTGCATCGATCGGAGAAAACCGCCCTCGCTATTCAATACGGAGCCACGGGCGTCATCATGGTCAATCTGGTGGCGGGAAATGTGTTGTTAACCGGAACGGCTTCCGTAACGGGCAAGCTGATCTCCATTCCGTCGGTTTGTATTTCTCTTGAAAGTGGTCAGGCCCTGCGGGCGTGGATGCAGGAAGAACCGGAAAAACTACACGCACAGATTCACATGACCAATACGAGCCGAAAAATACGGGCTCGTAACGTGGTGGCGACCCTGAGAGGCTCTACCTATCCCGACGAAAAAATTATTGTTGGTGGCCATCTGGACTCCTGGGATCTGGCCACGGGTGCTATCGACAACGGCATTGGTTCCTTTGCCATTATGGACATTGCCCGCACGTTCAAAGCCCTGAAATTAAAGCCCAAGCGCACCGTGGAGTTCGTCTTGTTTATGGGTGAAGAACAGGGTCTGCTGGGCTCACGGGCGATGGTCGAAAAACTAAAAAAATCGGGTGAACTGGACAAGGTACGTTACATGATGAACCTTGACATGACCAATGACCCGACCGGCCTGAACGCCTTTGGCCGCTCCGATATGGTTTCGTTTTTGAACACCATCGGCGAAACGATGAAAGAAGTCGAACCGGCCTTCCCCAATCAAATGGAAAACCAGGCCGGGCTGCACTCCGACCATCAGCCCTTTATGCTGGAGGGCGTTCCGGTAGTGGGTATGAATGGGCATCTGTCCAGAGAGGTACTCGACTGCTACCATGCCAACTGCGACCGCATTAACCTCGTCAATGCCAACCAGTTAAAAAACACGGTTCGGTATTCGTCCATGCTGCTTTACGCCCTGGCCGACGCCGATGACATTCCGGCGCACCGGCAAACGGATACGCAAACCCGCGATTACCTGGTGACACAAGGGCTCCGCACGCCCCTGCAAATTGCCAACGAGTGGCGCTGGAAAGAGTAAGTTAACTCGGATTTTACAAAATTTAGCTACGACCGAGAGGGACCCCTCACGATGATTTTGTTTCTTTGTACAGACATCGTACCCTAACCCATCATGGCTAAAAATACCTTCCGGCAACCCGAGCGTATAGCCAAACAGAAAAAACAACGGCGTAAGCTTAAACTGGCATCCTGGCTCAATGAATTCATTGGGTTAGACCGTCTGTTTGGGGAAGATAACGCCTGGCCAATTCAGCACATTGACCGCATTCTGTGGGTCACTTTTCTGCTAATCCTCTACATTGGCCTGAACCATAACGCCGAACGACTGGTCCGGCGAACCCAACGCGCCAAAGCTCAGGTCGATGAATTACGATCGCAGTTTACGGTTCTGCAGGCCGACTTTAACAAGAGCGGCAAACAATCCGAAATCAGTAAACGTGTGGCGACGCTCGGCCTGGCCGATAGCCAGACGCCACCCCATAAAATAGTGGTCAAGACCGATGAACATTAAGCAGGATATCATCCAACGGGCGAATCACGTCTTTTACATTGTCATTTTCCTGGCCGTTGGTGTCGTGATCCGGCTCGTTTCGGTGCAGTATTTCAAGAAAGACCTGAAAGGAAAATTCTGGCGGGAACGGGTAGCTGCCACCCTGATTCAGCGGGACACCGTGCGGGCGATGCGGGGCAATATCTACGCGAATGATGGCAGCCTGCTGGCGACTTCGCTGCCAACGTATGTAGTTGGTCTGGACCCCACGATGGCCAAACCCGAATACTTCAACAAAAAGGTAGACTCCCTGGGCTTGCTGCTATCCCGAATTTACCGGGATCGCTCGGCGCGCGACTATACGGACCTTGTTCGGGATGCCCGCGCCCACAAACGCCGGTATGTGCTGCTCAACCGCCGGCGGGTCACGTTTCAGGAGCGGCAGCAAATGCTTAAGTGGCCGTTTTTCCGGTCTTCCAACAAAGTTGCAGCCCGGGGTGGCGTCCTCCGCCCCTACTACGAACGTTACCACCCATACGACCAGATGGCCGAACGCACGATTGGTAACCTCAACGCCAAAACGGGGCGCGGCCTGATTGGCCTGGAGGCTAGTTTTCAACCAGCCCTGGCAGGCCGAAATGCGGTTGGTCTGGTGGAAGTACTATCGGGAGGAATCCGGAAACCCGTTGACGATGGCCCCGAGATGCGCCCCGAACCGGGCATGGATTTATACACGACCATTGATGTCAACTACCAGGATATGGCCGAATCGGCGCTCCGGTCAACACTGGAAAAGTACAGTGCATCGAAGGGCTGCGTTATTGTGATGGAAGTGGCCACGGGCGAAATTCGTGCGATGGCTAACCTGACCAAAGTAAAAAGCAACGCCGGTGGCGATCGCTACGTTGAGAATTTCAACCACGCGCTGGCTGGCCGAACCGACCCCGGCTCTACATTCAAGCTGGCTACCATGATGGCTCTGATGGAAGAAAAAGCGATTTCGCTCAATCAGACGGTTGAAACAGGCCAGCATGCGGTTAAGTACAACGGACTGAAAATCGTAGATTCCAACGGCGGTGGCTCGGGTACGCTCACTGCCCGTCAGGTATTTGAGAAATCATCGAACATCGGTACGCATTTGCTGATGCGCAGTTATTTCTACAAGCGCCCCGACCTCTATTGCCGCTACCTGCGCAAGTTTCACCTGACCCAGCCCACGGGTATTCACATGAAAGGCGAGGCCATGCCCGTTGTGCGCAATCCTGACATGAAAGGCTGGAGCAAAGTATCGCTAACGTCGATGTGCTACGGCTATGAAATGCAGATTACCCCGTTGCAGATGCTGGCCTTCTACAATGCCGTCGCCAACGGAGGCCGGTGGGTTCGTCCAGTTATCGTTAAGCAAATCAAACTAGCCGATGAGCTTATTGAGGACAATAAACCTTACATCGCTCCCGATCCCATCTGCTCAAAAGAAACGGCGCGTAAGGCACAGGAGTTGTTGCGGGGTGTTGTCGAACATGGAACGGCCAAACACATTAACAACCCATTTTATGCGATTGCGGGGAAAACAGGCACCGCCCAGAAAGTTATCGACGGACAGTATCAGGTAGGGCGTTATTATACATCGTTCATCGGTTATTTTCCGGCCAACAACCCCAAGTATAGCATGATTGCGGTGGTTGATAACCCACAGCAGGGCGAAAATAAGGGTAGCTTGTATGCGGGAGCCGTGTCGGCACCGGTCTTCAAGGCCGTAGCAGATCGGATTGTTGCTTACGATTATCAGATGCACGCGCCAATTCGCGCCAACGTATCACAACCCAATTCGTCGACTGATTTGGTAGCGGGCTACGCCGATGATATCCATACGATCAGTTCGGCCCTGAACCTGCCCAACGAGCCATCGACCGAAGGCTGGGTTGAAACAACGCCAAACGGGCGCTGGAAAGGTCGGCCAACCCGCGCCGACCGCGTTCCCGATGTGCGGGGCCTGCCCCTGCGCGATGCGTTGTTCCTGCTCGAAAATCGCGGCTTCCGGGTACTGGTCGAAGGGCGGGGGAAAGTAAAAGAGCAGTCGATAACGCCGGGCCAGGAAACCGATAAAACGACCGGAAAGGTAATAACCCTGACGCTGGGGTAATTCTTGTCAGACAAGGAATTCGCTAAACGTTTTTTTTGTCATTGCGACGCAGGAGCAATCTTCGGATGAGGAAATTTTTACAGCACCCGAAGATTCTTCCTGCGTCAGAATGACAGAAAGGAATATCACGTAAAAGTTTAAACAGACTCAGCGTCAAAATTAGGTAGTCCTGACCCTAATCTGTTTTTTTGCATATAGCAAGCGAACCCGTTGTTCGTTCACCCCGCGAATGCAACTCAAAGATCTCTTTTATAAAATTCCGCTGCTGGCGACATCCGGCAGCATGAACACCGACGTAACGAGCCTGACCATGGACTCGCGCAAAGTCGGACCAGGCAGTTTGTTCATTGCCGTACGCGGCACCCTTACCGACGGACATTCGTATATAGAAACTGCCATTCTGCAGGGGGCCAGCGCCATCTTGTGCGAAGAGCTTCCGGCAGCTATCGACGCCAACGTAAGCTATGTTCGGGTGCAGGACTCGGCCAGAACGATGGGTTTTGCGGCAGCCAACTTTTATGATCAGCCCTCGAAAAAAGTAAAGCTGGTCGGTGTCACCGGTACAAATGGCAAAACTTCTGTAGCCACGCTGCTCTTCCGGCTGTTCCGTTCGTTAGGCTACCGTTGTGGACTTCTCTCGACGGTCCAGAACCAGATTGACGACGAGGTAATACCCGCCACCCACACAACGCCCGATGTCATCACGACAAATCAACTACTCACCCGAATGCTGGCGCACGGCTGTACGCATGTGTTTATGGAGGTCAGTTCGCATGCGGTCGTACAGGAGCGTATCGCCGGACTAACGTTTGCGGGCGGTATTTTCACCAATATCACGCACGATCACCTTGATTTTCACGGAACGTTCGATAAGTACATACGGGCGAAAAAAGGTTTTTTTGATCAGCTTCCGGCAGCCGCCTTTGCCCTCACCAATGTAGACGATAAGCGTGGTTTGGTGATGCTTCAGAATACGGCTGCCCGAAAAGAAACGTATTCCCTTCAAACCCTGGCTACATTTAAGGGGAAAATCATTGCCGACAGCCTGTTTGGGCTCAATATGCTTGTCGACGAACGCGAGGTCTGGTTCAAGCTCATTGGCCGTTTCAATGCGTACAACCTGCTGAGTGTATACGGAACCGCTCTGTTACTGGGCGAAGACCCGACTGAAGTCCTGACGTCGTTATCGGGCATTACGCCCCCATCGGGCCGTTTCGAGCAAGTGGTTTCCGATGACCAGATTGTAGGTATTGTGGATTATGCCCACACCCCCGATGCCCTGCTGAATGTTCTGGAAACGATCAATGAGTTACGCACGACTGATGAACAGGACTATCTGCCACAGGTCATCACCGTGGTTGGCTGCGGAGGCAACCGGGATGCGGCCAAACGCCCGATTATGGCCGACATAGCGTGCCGGTTGAGCAACCAGGTCATTCTGACCTCCGACAACCCCCGCAACGAAGATCCAATGGCAATTCTGGAACAGATGCAGGCGGGTGTTTCTCCGGTTGACGTTAAGAAAACAATAATGATACAGGACCGGCACGAGGCCATCCGTCGGGCCGTTGCCCTCGCGCGTCCGCACGATATTATTTTGATAGCCGGCAAAGGCCACGAGACCTATCAGGAGATAAAAGGCGTTAAATATGACTTCGATGATCGGGTTGTCCTGCGGGAAGCTTTTACAGAACGTCGAAATCAGTAACTTTGGTCCATATACAATTTTGAATGATTGAATGATTGAGTGATTGAATAATTGCCTGTGCTCTATTCAATCACTCAATCATTCAATCATTCAATCATTCGCCATCATGCTCTATTACCTCTTTCAGTTTCTTGACGAACGCTACAACTTCCCCGGCGCGGGAGTTTTCCAATATATTTCTTTCCGGGCACTCGGCGCTGTTATTACTTCCCTGCTCATCGCGGCTATTTTCGGTCGACGCATCATCGACACGTTGCGTAATCTGCAAATTGGTGAGTCGATTCGCGATCTGGGACTGGAAGGCCAGCTCCAAAAACGCGGTACGCCTACCATGGGCGGCTTTATCATCCTGGCATCTCTGCTAATTCCCGCCCTGTTGTTTGCCAAACTGTCAAACGTCTATGTGATACTGGCACTTGTATCAACCGTCTGGACCGGTTTGATTGGTTTCCTCGACGACTATATCAAGGTTTTCAAGAAGAACAAAGAAGGGCTGGAAGGGAAGTTCAAAGTGGTTGGACAGGTTGGTCTGGGGCTGATTGTTGGCTTAACCCTGTACTTTAATGACTCCGTCAAAATTCGGGTCTACGCTCCTCGGCTACTCAGCACCTCCAACGTACCGGACGTGTACACCGACATCAAGTCCACGCTGACAACGGTTCCGTTCATAAAGAACAATGAATTCGACTATCACTCGCTGCTGT
The DNA here is from genome assembly GCF_054776575.1 of Spirosoma humi. NCBI lineage: Bacteria > Pseudomonadati > Bacteroidota > Cytophagia > Cytophagales > Cytophagaceae > Spirosoma > Spirosoma humi. The sequence goes on along the minus strand of NZ_BAAHBR010000017.1, from coordinate 53,098 downwards.
TCGGGTTGGTGCCGGATAGTTATACGTGGATCATTTACGTCATTATCTGCATCTTCATTATTACGGCCGTCTCGAACGGAGCGAACATCACGGACGGTATCGACGGGCTGGCCGCCGGAACGTCTGTCATCATTGGCCTTACGATTGGGGTACTGGCCTACCTATCGGGTAACAAGGTTTTCTCGCAATACCTCAACATCATGTACATCCCGAATTCGGGCGAGCTGGTAATCTTCTGTGCGGCCTTTGTGGGAGCCTGCGTCGGGTTTTTGTGGTACAACTCCTACCCTGCCCAGGTATTTATGGGCGACACGGGCAGTTTGATGTTGGGGGGCGTTATTGCGGTGTTGTTTTTAGCCATTCGAAAGGAGCTGATGATTCCCATTATTTGCGGCATTTTTCTGGTCGAGCTGGTTTCGGTGATCATGCAGGTCAGTTATTTTAAATACACGAAACGCAAGTATGGGGAAGGCAGGCGAATCTTCCTGATGTCACCCCTGCACCACCATTTCCAGAAAAAAGGGTACCACGAAGCCAAGCTCGTCACGCGCTTCTGGATCGTCGGTATTATCTTGGCAGTACTGGCCTTAGCGACGCTGAAGCTGCGGTAGTAACTCATTAAAGAAGGGTCAAGATTCTTATTCGCGACTCTTCCTTAATTGTTCTATATCGTTCAAGTCTCTTGGTCGTCCAGCCGCTTCTTTTGCACGAATAAGATGATTGTAGTGGATAAGCCGTATCGTTAGTCCATCCACCTCTACTTCGGAAGAATGGGCAAAAACCTCCGTAAATGTGAGCCCTTTGATTGCGGTCAAAATGTCAATAGCTACAGGTTGCCGACCAAATGTAAACACATCAAAAGCTGGATTGCCAAGAAAATTATCAGCAGTCATATCGAACGTTGGCATGCCAAAATCCAGAAATGCGTCAACAATGCGCCCATAATTTTCAACGGTTTTTTCAACCAGAATATCCATATCACCTGTGGTCCGGCTGTAGCCGTGTAGAATTACAGAATACCCGCCAACCAATACATAGAGGACCTTTCGTTTCTGTAAGGCTATCAGAAAATCCTGGAAATCTACATTAAATAGATCAGCCATTTTCGTGTTTTCGAGTGGAAAAAGCAGTGCGGTCTAAGGAAGGAGGGGTATTTATATCGTACCGAAAAGCGATACTATTCAAATAAGCAGCCACCTTTAGCCGGTCAGCAAACGTTTCTGGTTGATTTCGGGCGTGATAGCGTTCTGTTTCTTCGTGAGTGCCCATATTAAACGCAGTCCTGTCAAGTCGAAAAGAATCAGCCATTTGATGTGATCAAGTTAGATAGGGCGAAAATAAGGCTTCGCTTTCATATTTTAACTATAGCCTTGTATTTCAGTGCTATATCTCCTATATTTGCACTCCCGTTTCAGGACGGGCCTGTTTTTTATACAGGTAAGGTATTATAAATCAAACAATTAGTCTCCATAATAGTGAATACGCTCAGTTACAAAACCATCTCTGCCAACAAAGAAACGGCGCAGAAGGAGTGGGTTGTGGTTGACGCTCAGGGTGAAGTGCTCGGTCGGCTGGCCAGCAACATCGCACGCCTGATTCGCGGCAAACACAAAACCAACTTCACGCCACACGTTGACTGCGGAGACAACGTGATTGTCATCAATGCCGATAAGGTTCGCCTGACCGGTGCCAAGATGACCGACAAAGTCTACGTCCGCCACACAGGTTATCCTGGTGGTCAACGGTTCGCATCGCCCCGGTTGCTGCTTGAAAAACACCCCGAGCGTATCATCGAACACGCCGTAAAAGGTATGTTGCCGAAAAATCGGCTCGGTCGTCGGTTGTATACCAACTTGTACGTTTATGCCGGTGGTCAACACCCTCACGAGGCTCAGCAACCAACAGAAGTTAAATTCTAAGTCATAATGGATCGTATTAATACCATTGGCCGCCGTAAAACTGCCATCTCCCGCATTTATATGTCGGCGGGCAGCGGAGCCATCTCGGTGAACGGAAAAGATTACAAACAATATTTTCCTACCGAAGTCCTGCAAATCATTCTGAACCAGCCGTTCGCAACGGTCAACGGTGTTGGCGGTTACGACGTAAAAGTGAACGTTCGCGGTGGTGGTGTATCCGGCCAAGCCGAAGCTACACGGATGGCTATTGCCCGTGCACTTGTCGAAATGAACGCTGAGTTTCGTCCAGCCCTCAAGAAAGAAGGCTTCCTGACGCGGGATTCGCGTATGGTAGAACGGAAAAAATATGGCCGTCGGAAAGCCCGTCGCCGGTTCCAGTTCTCGAAACGTTAACAGCGTTTTCGGTTCAATGTTTTGGATCATTTCGATGGCCCTGGACCAGAAGCCGTACAGCAAATTTATTTGTCCAGACTACCCTTAGATGATGCCGACGGGTGGTGCTGCGTATTTTTTAACAACATTCATTTTTTAAGTCGGAAATGGCACAAATTGAATATAAAGACCTCCTCGACGCTGGTGTGCACTTTGGCCACCTTACGCGTAAGTGGGACCCCCGGATGGCTCCGTATATCTTCATGGAGAAGAACGGCATCCATATTATTGACCTCAACAAAACAGTTGCTGCGCTGGACGAAGCTGCGAACGCCATCAAAGGTATCGTTCGCTCAGGCCGGAAAGTGATGTTTGTGGCTACGAAGAAACAGGCTCAGGAAATCGTTTCGGAAGAAGCGCGTCGCCTGAAAATGCCTTACGTTACAGATCGCTGGCAGGGCGGTATGTTGACGAACTTCGCCACGATCCGCAAGTCGCTGAAGAAAATGCAAACGCTGGACAAAATGCTGAAAGACGAGGAGACCGTCAAAAGTATTGCCAAGCGGGAGCGTTTGACTCGTACCCGCGACAAAGAAAAACTGGAGCGCGTATTGGGCGGTATTGCCGACCTGACTCGTTTGCCAGCCGCTTTGTTCGTTGTTGACGTAAAGCGTGAACACATTGCGGTTGCCGAAGCACACCGTCTGGGTATCCCCGTATTTGCCATGTGCGATACGAACTCGAACCCCGAAGAAGTTGACTTCGCTATCCCAGCCAACGACGATGCATACAAGTCGATTTCACTGATTACGCTTGCCATCGGTAAGGCCATCGAAGAAGGTCTGATGGAGCGGAAACAGGATAAAGACGATCAACGCGTTCAGGAAGAAGAAGAAGCCAAACGGTCTGAAGATCTTGCCCAGGCTAAGGCCGAAGGTGAAACTCAGCCTGAAGCTACTGCTGCTCCGGCCGCTGTCGCTGAAGACGAGCAAGACGCATAAAAGGTTTAGGGTATACCGTCTTTGGCGGCCCGTTGCTACGGTTGCCGACAAATTAGAACTGTATACCGAATACTATAAACCTGAACTTGAAATAGCCCGTAGCCAGCCGCTATGGGCTATTCCATTTCGGGACGCAACGCCTTGAGTACCAAACATTTTTTGGCAATTTAATTAGACAATCACCTATTATTATGGCAATTACTGCTGCTGACGTAAATAAACTTCGGCAAGAGACCGGAGCCGGCATGATGGACTGTAAAAAAGCCCTTACCGAAGCCGATGGCGACTTTGAAAAAGCAAAAGAAATCCTGCGGAAGCAGGGTCAGAAAATAGCCGACAAACGGGCTGACAACACAACAGCCGAAGGCATTGTACTGGCGCACGTTAGTCCTGATGGCAAAAGCGGTAAAGTAATCGCCCTGGCCTGCGAAACCGAGCCAGTGTCTAAAGTAGCTGATTTTCAAAACTTGGCAATGACCGTCATGAGCACGGCTGTTGCTACAGAGGCAACGGACAAAGCTACGTTGCTGGCTACTCCTCAAGCTGACGGTCGTTCCCTCCAGGATCACATCACCGACCTAATGGGCAAAATTGGTGAGAAAGTTGACGTTGCTTCTTTTGAAACCGTTTCTGCCGATCAGGTTGTGTCGTATATCCACTCGAATGGCAAATTAGGCGTATTGGTTGGGATGACGAATACGAATGGTACCGACGTTACGGAAGTAGGCAAAGATATCGCTATGCAGATTGCGGCTATGAAGCCCGTTGCGTTGGATAAAGACGGCGTTGATGCAACAATTGTACAGCGCGAAATTGAAATTGGCAAAGAACAGGCTCGTCAGGAAGGCAAGCCAGAAGCTATGCTCGAAAAAATTGCAATGGGTAAACTCAACAAGTTCTACAAGGATAATACCTTATTGAATCAGGAGTTTGTTAAAGACAACTCGGTAACGATTGCCCAGTTGTTGGAAAAAACAAGCAAAGGACTAACCGTAACGGCTTTCAAGCGGGTATCGATTGGTTAATAGTGCTCGTTTGTAGCATTGAAAAATACCCGGCTCATGAGTCGGGTATTTTTTTGTTTATAGGAACCCCTTGTAAGCCTGAGCTGAAAAGGGTAAGGACAACAAAAGTTTTCCATAAAGTGAAGCCACAGAAGCAAAGACAGCTATAAAGCAAATCGGTAATTCATATCTAAAAGAAATAAATATGGCTATGATCAATTCTGTTTTTATATACTTACCCAACTTATGAATATAAGTAAGTATCCATTTTTTATTATTTTTGAGTTTTATAGGTGTTCCTTACTTAACTCAATATTGTCCCAGAAGCCAGTTTTGTAAGGCCGACATAGCCCATATCCAAGGGCATCCTGCAATTTGTAACCTTTCCCATATCTATTTAACACTAATGAACTTTTTCTTAACAAGACCTTAAGTTGCTGTTACTTTCAGCACCTTTTCATGTCTTATCAACCATCCCTGCAAAGAATGGACACGATTTCAGATGAGGAGCTAGTACGTTTATACGTAGAGACACAGCGGAACATATATTTTGAGCGGTTATACAAACGATACTGTGACAAAGTGTATCGAAAATGTCTGTCGTTTACCAAAGACCCGCTTCGTGCGGAAGATCTAACCCACGATATTTTCCTCAAATTAGTTGTAAAACTGAGCAGCTTTCGGGAACAGGCTAAATTTTCAACCTGGCTGTACTCAATCACCTACAATCACTGCACCGATCAGTTACGATCGCAAAACCTGCGCCGGGAAGTGTATATGGATGATGGTTGGGAACGATTAGACGTTGGCAACGACGACGGCCTGGCCGAGATAGCCGAGATGGAGGCTAAACAACTTCAAAAAGCCCTACGGCAACTTCCTCTGGAAGAACAAACCCTGTTGCTTATGAAATACCAGGATGACATCAGCATCCGGGATATTGCCGATTTAAACGGTCTGACAGAGAGCGCAGTCAAAATGCGGCTCAAACGGTCCCGTGATAAACTACGCAAACACTACCTCGAAGGGGCTGTTTTCTGGCTGCTCGTAGTCATAAAAGTCGCTCTTTCCATTCGCTGGCCTTTTCGCTAAACAACTCCCGATGGAAACTCCAAACCCATTTAAAGAATTTGAATCAGACGCTGTCTGCCCACCTCATCTGAAAGACGAGTTAGTTTCTGAAATCGATCTGATCCGAAACGCGATCACGCTTGTCGATGTCTATATCGGCGATTTGTTCGACCTCGTTTCTACCCTGGCAGACCCACTTCTCATCACGTCAACTGAAAAAAAATCCCCTTTATGAAACAGCTTCCTAATCTGGCCGAAGTAATACGCAATACATTTCAGAATCTGATCAATCAATTCATTGAATTTGTACCCCGCATATTTGGGGCCATGCTGATCCTGTTAATTGGCGTTGGTGTTGCCCGGCTAGCAGCGTTTATCATTCAGCGAGTTTTGGGCAAGGTAGGTTTCGATAAAATTGGAAATCGGTTAAACGAAATCAGTATTATAAAGCAGCTAAAAACCGAAATCAAACTCAGCGAAATCATTGCCAAAGTCCTCTACTATTACATTCTGCTGATGTTCATTACAGCCTCAACCGAAACGCTGGGTGTGGCTGTAATTACCGATATGGTATCGTCGCTGGTGAATTTCATTCCCAAGCTGGTTGTGGCAGCCATCATGCTGCAGGTAGGCGTTTTACTGGCCGATGCATTGCGCGAAGCCGTCCTCGGATTATGTAAATCGTTCAATATCAGTTCCGGACGCCTGCTCAGCATGATTGTCTTCGTGTTTTTTCTAATTATAACCGTTATCAGTGCACTTGGGCAGGCGGGCATCAATACGGAACTCCTCGAATCGAGTTTTAATCTTATTATTGGAGGCATAATTTTCTCGTTCGCCGTAGGTTATGGCTTTGCCTCACGGGATTTGATGGCCAACATTCTGTCATCATTCTATACAAAAAATAAGTATCAGGAAGGGCAGACGGTTCAGATTGATAATGTGAAGGGCGAAATTATTAAAATTGACTCCTTGTCATTGACACTTCGCACAGGCGATACAACCACAGTCATTCCAATCCAGGTATTGCAAACGAAAAATGTAGAAATATTCCAACCGTCTGATTTGCAATAGTCTAAGCGCACATTCTTCTTTTTATTCATGAAAAACGTAGTATACCTACTTGTGAGCTGGCTTTGCGTAACTCAGGCAACAGCACAGGACTCAGTTAGAGTAACAACAAATTTTAAGGATACAGTAGCCGTTAAAATTGACACTTCTTACTGGCAACGATCATTTAGTGGCGGGGTTAATTTCAATCAGGCCTCATTCAGCAACTGGTCAGGCGGGGGAGTAAATTCGATCGCGATTGGGGGCGTTATTGCCGCCCGCGCTTTATATGAGAAAGGAAAAACATCCTGGGACAATACCGCCGATCTTCAGTTGGGCTATGTTACCCAGTTAGGAAACACCCGCAAAGCAGCCGACCAGATTATTATTATCTCGGTGTTGGGTCATCAAATAGCGCCTAAGTGGGATTTATTTCTTTCAGGCACGTTCAATACATTCTTCGCTGCCGGTTATCGATACGACAAGCTTCCGACGGATCAAACCAGCCTCAAAGTATCTAACTTTTTTGCACCCGCCCAATTAACCTTTGCCGCCGGTTTGGCCTACAAGCCCACAGACTGGTTTGCTCTCCGGCTGAGTCCTATAGCCCCCCGCTTTACGTTCCTGGCGGATCAGAGCGTGCGCGTACGGCAAGACGCCGTAACGGGTAATTATGTTCCCGATCCCACACAAAAAGCTTATGGTGTTGATCCCGGAAAAAGCAGCCGGACCGAATGGCTGGCGTTTCAATTACAGGCGGTACTCAATAAAAACCTCAGCGAAAATATATCGTTAAATGCACGTTATCAACTCTTTACAGAATACTCGCAACTCGATAACATCAACCACCGGCTCGACCTCATTTTGACAGCAAAAGTCAGTCGGTATTTAAATACGACGTTTGGCTTAATTGCGCTTTACAACAAGGATTTTAGCGCTTCTCTACAAATTCAGCAAACACTGGCGATTGGCCTTTCCTATAACTTGAGTTCTTTCCGTAAAAAGAAAGACAAAGCAGATCCTACTTTTGGCCGCTTTTAGCGTATATTAATTTTCTAACTAACTTAATAACCTTATGCTAAGCGAATTCCGTACATTCATTGCTCAGGGCAACGTGTTAGATTTAGCCGTTGGTGTCATTATTGGCGCTGCTTTTGGTAAGATCACAACCTCTTTGGTCGAGGACATTATCAACCCGATACTGGGTCTGGTTCTTGGCGGTGTTGACTTCAGTCAATTAAAAATTGTGCTCAAAGAGGCCGTTGGTACAACCCCGGAAGTGGCCATCCGGTATGGTAATTTCATGAATACACTTATACAGTTCCTGATCATTGCCTGGGTCGTTTTCCTGATTGTTAAACTAGCCAATCGCGCCCGTTTATCAAGCTCATTAGCCGCCAAAGGCTAACGCCTGTTAAGAAAAATTTACCATCCAAGCCCTGACCTATAGTCAGGGCTTCTCCATTTATGCGTTATTTTGCTGATTGTAACGTTTTTTTATGTCAGCGCAAAAAATAGTCATTCTGGGTGGGGGCGAAAGTGGCGTCGGGGCGGCTCTGCTGGCGCAAGCCAAAGGTTTCGATGTCTTTCTCTCTGATAGAGGGGCACTTAAGCCCGAATACAAGGCCACTCTTCTGGCAGCAGGCATTCCCTTTGAAGAGGGCCAACATACCGAAGAGCGTATTCTGGCGGGCACTGAAGTCGTAAAAAGTCCAGGTATCCCATCCACTGTTCCACTTGTTCAAAAGCTACGGGCCCACAACATACCCATAATCTCTGAGATCGAATTTGCGGCCCGCTACACCCAGGCAAAGTTGATTGGGATAACTGGCAGCAATGGCAAAACCACCACTACGCTTCTAGCTTACCATATACTCAAAACGGCGGGGCTGAATGTAGGGCTGGCCGGAAACATCGGCGATAGTTTTGCCGAGCAGGTTATTACGGATCGTTTCGATTACTATGTACTGGAGTTGAGCAGTTTTCAACTGGATGATATGTACCAAACGCATCTCGACGTTATGGTGCTGCTCAACATTACCCCCGATCACCTCGATCGCTACAACTACGACTTCCAGAATTACGTAGATTCCAAATTCCGTATTTTGCAGAATGTACGGCCGCAGGACGACTTCATTTATTTTATGGAAAGCCAGCCCATCCTGGATGAATTGGCAAAGCGACAGCCAGACGTCTATCAGCTCCCCATTTCCCTGAAAGCCGCCCCATCGCCCGGTGGCTATGCGGTCGATGGAACGTTAACGGCAAAAAACAAGGCTCATTCATTTACTATTTCACAAAGCGATACACCCTTACGCGGACCACATAATGCCATCAATATGCTGGCGGCCATATTGGTGGCCCAATCGGTGGGTATACCCAATGACAGTATCGACGCTGGCCTGAAAACATTCCAGAATGCCGCCCACCGACTCGAGCCCGCCGGGACGATCAATGCCGTTGAGTTCATCAATGATTCGAAAGCCACGAATGTCGATTCCGTTTTTTACGCGCTCTCCAGCATGGACGCGCCGACAATCTGGATTGCAGGGGGCCAGGACAAGGGAAACGATTATCGTCAGTTAGATGAACTGGTGCATGACAAAGTAAAAGCGCTGATTTGTTTAGGCGTAGACAATCATAAATTAGTAGACCATTTTGGCGGTACGGTTCCCTTGCTGTATGAAACGCAGGACATTACCGATGCCATAGCAAAAGGACTGGAATGGGGCGCTCCCGGCGATGTCGTGCTGCTATCACCCGCCTGTGCGAGCTTTGACTTATTCAAAAATTACGAAGACCGCGGAAATCAGTTTAAAGCGGCCGTCCAAACCTTTCTGATGAAAGACAACTGATGGATACGCGTATCCATCAGTTGTCTTTCATCATTTATCATTCAAAAAAGCATGTTTCTTCGCGACTGGATTCGTACACATCTTAAAGGCGACCGTCAGATCTGGTGGATCGTGCTTTATCTATCCATCATGAGTGTGCTGGTTGTTTACAGCGCAACGGGTACCAAGGCCTTTCGTGAACTCGATGGGAATACTGAAATCTTTCTGCTCAAGCACGGGTCTCTCCTGCTCATTGGGCTAGCCTGTACGTATTTTGCGCACAAGATCAACTATGTGTACTACGCCCGGCTATCGAAGTTTGGCTTATGGCTCTCCATTCCCCTGTTACTCTGGGCCTTCTTTAAAGGGTCAACCCTGAATGATGCCTCGCGCTGGGTAACAATCCCCATTATTAACCAAACGTTTCAGCCCTCCGATTTGGCCAAGCTGGCCCTTATTTCCAACCTGGCTGCGATGCTGGCCAAGCGGCAGCGATTCATGAGCGACCCCATTGTGCTCTTCAACCTGATTCTCTGGATTGGGGTTATTTGCTCGCTCATTATTCTGTCAAATACGTCCACAGCTCTGTTGCTGGGTGCCACCTGCTTTTTGCTGATGTACATTGGCCGGGTGCCTGTGCGCTACCTGGGTTATATGATTGCGGTCTGCGTCGTGTTTGGTGGTATAGCCCTGGCAGCCGGGCAACGCTTTGGTACAGCCTCGAACAGGGTAAAGAATTTCATGAGTTCCGATACGATTTTTTATCAGGTCGAGCAATCCTACATTGCCCTTGCCAATGGCGGGCTAACGGGCCAGGGGCCTGGCAATAGCCACCAGCGAAATACCCTGCCAAACCCATTCTCCGATTTTATTTACGCCATCATTGTCGAAGAATACGGGCTGTTGCTGGGGGGCATTCCGGTCGTGCTGGCCTACATCTGGTTTTTGTGGCGAGGCATGAAAACCCTTCAAAAGGCAACCCGCCCCTTTGGAGGACTGTTATCGGCGGGTTTAACGTTCAGCATTGTCTTTCAGGCCTTTGCCAGTATTTGTGTGGCGATTGGGTTGGCCCCCGTAACGGGTCAGCCACTCCCTTTACTTAGTATGGGCGGCACATCGCTCATTTTCACGGGTCTGGCAATTGGTATTGTGTTGAGCGTAAGCCGCGACGAGGCCGACGAGAGTAAAATTTAATGTTCATGGTTTGTGCTATGTAGTTTGTCAGGGTAAGGTCAATAAGCACGACCAACGCTCCGCAAGCAACTACATAACACAATCCATAAGCCCATAATAAATGAAAGTTATAATTAGTGGGGGCGGTACTGGAGGGCATATCTATCCAGCTATTGCTATTGCCAACGAGCTCAAGACCATCGACTCAACCACCGAAATTCTATTCGTTGGCGCTGAAGGAAAAATGGAAATGGAAAAAGTACCCCGCGCTGGCTATACCATCGTGGGGTTACCTATTGTTGGCATAAAGCGTGAACTGACACTGGCAAACCTGGCTTTTCCGTTCAAATTAGGCACCAGTTTACTCCGGGCCCGGCAAATTGTTCGCGACTTCCGGCCCGACGTGGCCGTAGGCGTAGGAGGGTACGCCAGCGGTCCTCTTCTCCTGGCTGCGTCTATGAATGGCACGCCGACCTTAATTCAGGAGCAAAATTCGTACGCTGGTCTGACCAACAAAGTGCTGGCCCGCTGGGCGAAACGTATTTGCGTGGCTTATCCGGGCATGGATGCGTTTTTCCCGGCCGAGAAGATCAAGATTACCGGTAACCCCGTTCGCAGTGACATTCAGTTTTCCAGCGAAAAAGTAGCAGCTGGTCAAGCCCTGTTTGGTTTGCAAACAAGCCGACCGACGTTATTGATTATTGGTGGTAGCCAGGGAGCCCGAACAATAAACGAAAGCATAGAAACTGGGCTGCAACGCTTTGTAGAGGCCGGCATCCAGGTAATCTGGCAAACAGGGCCGGCCTTTATCGAACGGGCCAGAACAGCCATAGCCGCCACAGGATCTGATCTGATTAAAGCCTATGACTTCATTTACGACATGGATAAGGCCTATGCGGTTGCCGACTCGGTTGTGTCGCGGGCAGGTGCATTATCCGTATCGGAGTTATGTCTGGTTGGTCGCCCGGCCATTTTGGTGCCATTTCCCGCAGCCGCCGAAGACCATCAAACTAAAAACGCCATGAGTCTGGTCGACCACAACGCAGCTTTGCTCGTCACGGATCGAACAGCCAGACAGGAACTGGTTACGGCGGCCCTTGCGCTGTTAGCGAATGAAGCCCAACAGCAGCAGTTAAGTCAGCAAATAAAGACGTTGGCCCGGCCAAATGCCGCTCGGGACATTGCCAGTGAAGTAGTAAATCTAACAAAATGAGGCAAGTTGGAGTAGTGTATTAGCATGTGACGTATATTCATGCTCTTCGGCTCCCTCCTCCCCAAAAGAATGACAGTAGACCAATTTAAGTACGTTTATTTTCTGGGAATCGGCGGAATCGGCATGAGTGCGCTTGCCCGCTGGTTTCGGGTAAATGGCTATACCGTAGCCGGATACGACAAAACGCCCACTGCCCTTACCGAAGCGCTTCAGGCCGAGGGTATGGTTATTCACTTTACGGACGATGTTGAGCAGATTCCGGCCGAGTTTCGGGCAAACCCAACCGAAACGCTGGTTATTTATACGCCTGCCGTTCCCAAAACTCATTCTGAATATATATACTTTACCGAACAGGCGTTTACCCTTCAAAAACGCTCACAGGTGCTGGGCCTGCTGGCGGGCCAGATGACAACGATTGGGGTTGCCGGTACGCACGGAAAAACTACAACCTCATCCATGGTGGCGCACATTCTGCGTGACGCCGGGGTTAACTGCGCGGCTTTTCTGGGGGGTATTACCAATAATTATGGCACAAATTTTCTGCTTAACCAACCCACCGACGACCTTCGATCGGTAGTATGTGTGGTCGAAGCCGATGAATTTGACCGTTCTTTTTTAACCCTGTTTCCAACCTACGCCATTGTTACCTCCACCGATGCCGATCACCTCGACATTTATGGAGCCCATGACGCTGTTCTCGACTCGTTCGGCAAGTTTGTTAGCCAGATCGAACCCGAGGGTGTGCTGTTTATGAAGCAGGGCTTGTCGCTTGCCGATAAAACGAAGGCTTCTGTTCGCCCTTATTCATTGACAGAAGGCGACTACTACAGCCAGAACTTACGCATCGAGCAGGCCATGTTCGTCTTTGACCTAGTCTATCCGGGTGGTGTTATTACCGATATTCGGTTAAGTGTTCCGGGCTTCCACAATGTCGAGAATGCGGTGGCTGCTGGCGCGGTGGCGCTTGAAGTCGGCGTATCGCCGGAAGCTACCCGCCTGGCACTCAACAGTTATAAGGGCGTTCGCCGTCGGTTCGAGTACATTTTAAAAACCGATTCTGTCGTATTTATTGATGATTATGCTCACCACCCGGCTGAAGTGCAGGCTTTTCTGTCGTCAGTGAAAGCGCTTTATCCGGATCGAGAAATAACGGCGATTTTTCAACCCCATTTGTTCAGCCGTACCCGGGATTTTGCTGAGGGCTTTGCCCAAAGTCTGTCCGTAGCCGACCATGTTATTCTGCTGGATATTTATCCGGCCCGTGAATTACCCATAGAAGGCGTTACCTCAGACCTGATTTTTGAGGGCGTTCACTCGAAAACAAAGAAAAAATGCACCAAAGCTGAATTACCCGACGTTCTTCGAAAAATGAAACCTACCTTACTTGTAACCATTGGGGCGGGAGACATTGACCAAATGTTAACCCCATTAAAAAACATACTTGTAGACCAATAGATAAATATATCCCAGAAACAATCCAGCTTATTTACAGATGTTTTCTACCTTTAAATCATCCAAAAAGTGGTTACTCACGGTCGGAAGTGTTTTATGCCTGTTTGGGCTTATTGCGTTTACCGAAATTCGGCACGGCCAAAAGTCTGTTCGGGATGTACTTATTCAGTTGGATCAGGTAGATGGTCATCGTTTTCTGACACGTCGGGATGTGATGGGGTATTTAACCAATCAGGGAGCAGACCCAGTCATTGGTGAAAATTACAGTGAGGTTGATTTGCGTAAGTTGGAAACAAGGTTACAACAACATGGCTTAGTAAAAAAATGCCAGGTTTTTCGTGACTTAAGCGGCAGCCTCCTCGTCGTGATTGAGCAACCTCGCCCGTTAGCCAGGCTAATGCCCTCGGGCGATGGAGTTCGACACGTATCAGGACAGTATGTAAGTGAAGAAGGGCGTTTTTTTCCGGTTTCAATGAATTACTCGGCACGGGTGCCGGTTTTAACGGGCAGTTATTTTGCCCAAAACCGTTCACTGGCCAATGAGCGAAACAAACCGCTGCTGGACTTACTGAAACGGATTCACGACGATCCGTTCTGGCGGGCACAGATTACCGAATTATCGGTCGATGAGCGGGGTGAAATAACAATGTGGCCTCAGGTGGGTAATCATACCATTGACTTTGGGCCACCTACGGAACTGGACGAGAAACTTAAGAAGTTGAAACTAGTATATACAGACGTTTTACCGGCCAAAGGCTGGGACCGCTATAGCAGGGTAAGCGTTCAGTATCGAAATCAAATAGTGTGCGAATGATACCAACGGGCATGGACGAGAAAATAGTGGTGGGTCTGGACATTGGCAGCACCAAGGTATGTGCGGTTGCCGGTCGATTGATTCGAAACAATAAAGAACAGGAAACGCTCGAAGTATTGGGCGTGGGCGAAACGAACTTGACCGATGGCGTAGCGAAAGGCTCCGTTGTCAACGTCAACAATACAGTAAATGCCATTAAACGGGCGGTCTCTGATGCATCGAACCAGTCGAACTTAAACATTCACCTGGTCAATGTCAGCTTTAGTGGCTCGCACGTAACGTCGGTCAAGTCAAGCGGTAGCATTACCCGGTCGTCTTCGGGCGACGAAGTGCAGATCGAAGACATTGACCACTTGCTCAACGATATGTATCGTACCTCTATTCCGGCCGACAAGGAAATTATCCATGTGCTGCCAATGGACTTTGTGGTCGATAACGAAACCAGTGTCAATCAGCCCGTCGGTCGAAACGGCGTCAAATTAGGTGCTGATTTTCAACTCATTACAGCCCAAGCTAACGCAGCCCGAAACATTCGTAAATGTATTTTGCGCAACAACTTAGCGCAGGATACCATGATGCTATCGGCCCTGGCATCGGGTTTGGCGGTGTTAACCGACGAAGAGAAATACGCGGGTGTTGCCCTGGTCGATATTGGGGGTGGTACCACCGAAATGGCGATCTATTACCGAAACGTATTACGCCATGTCGCGGTATTTCCCTGGGCCGGCAATAGCCTGACGTCTGATATTCAGACCGGTTGCAAAATTCTTCCCAATCAGGCAGAACTCCTCAAGAAGAAATTTGGCAGTGCTAATCCCGGCGAATACAATCTCAATGAAGTTGTAGCCGTTCCGGGTCTCAGCAACCGCAAGCCTAAAGATGTGCTGCTCAAAAACGTAGCCGTCATTATTGAAGACCGGCTTCGCGAAATTGCCGCGTTGGTTCAGGCTGAAATTATTCGGTCGGGTTACGATGGCAAGTTACTGGGCGGTATTGTATTGACCGGGGGATCGGCCCTGATTCCGGGCGTAGAACACATTTTTGGCCGGGTGACCGGTGTCGAAGAAGTTCGTGTTGGCTATCCGGAGCATCTTGAACCCAATGGTCGGGCCGACTTAGTTGGAGACCCAGCCTATGCTACGGCCGTTGGCCTTGTTTGGGCAGGTTACAAAACGATTGATAATCGAATCTCGTTTATCAGTGATCCTAATCGGGCTTACAAAGAAGACGAACAGCCTATTGGCCCCATTCGTCCTGCTTACCCAACAGGGGGTAGTACGCAAAAACCACCCGCCAGCGTTAAGGTACCCGAACCCGAACCAAAGAAGAGTTGGTTTGATAAGCTTAAAGAAGCACTTCAACCAACGCGGGGTAACGAAACCGATACGTATTGATGATGAGATCGAACCGGCCTGAGCCGGAACAGAGGCAAGCAGGCAGTTTTCACAACGAACAGACACCATATACCCACACGATGAATAGTCAGGGCTATAGATTCGAACTTCCAGACGACAACCCAATTATCATTAAGGTTGTCGGCGTGGGCGGCATGGGCGGCAATGCCGTCAAGCACATGCACAAATTAAAAATGCAGGATGTGAGTTTCGCCGTCTGCAATACTGACCGGCAAGCCCTTATGAGTAATCCTGTTCCAACCAAGTTGCAGTTGGGCGATGGATTGGGGGCCGGTACCGAAGCCAAAGCCGGTGAAGATGCGGCTCGTGCCAGTATCGATGAAATTCGGAATTTGCTGGCTCCTCCAACCAAAATGGTCTTCATTACGGCGGGGATGGGCGGTGGTACAGGTACGGGCGCAGCACCTGTAGTCGCTGAGGTTGCGCGAGAAATGGGCCTACTGACCGTAGCGGTAGTAACGGCCCCGTACTGGTACGAAGGAACGGACAAGAAAGAACAGGCCCGCGAGGGTATCGAAAAGCTTAAGAATAGCTGCGACACCGTACTGGTTGTCTTAAACGATAAGCTAGCTGAGTTATACAGCGAATTAACCTGGACAGAAGCCTACGCGCATGCTGATGACGTGCTGGCAAATGCGGTGAAAAGTATCGCGGAGATCATCACAACACAGGGTGATATCAACGCTGACTTTGCCGACGTTAAGAAAGTGCTCGAACAGGCTGGGCAATCCGTAATGGGATCGGCCGAGATCGGGGGTGAAGACCGCGCGCTACGGGCTATCGAAGCGGCCTTGAATTCGCCCTTGCTCAATGACCATGATATCCGGGGAGCCAAACGGATCCTGCTTACCATCTCATCGAGTAAGGAGCATGCTATGCGTTTGAAAGAACAGATGGCGATTTCGGAGCACGTGGCTAAAAAGATTCAGAGCGAAGCCAAAATGTTCAAGTTCGGCGCCATTACGGACGACAACCTTGGCGAAAATCTGCGCGTAACTATCATTGCAGCGGGATTCGACGGTACAACGACCCTGATGGATCAGTTGAAGGATACAACCTTACCAGAAGTTCCTGCTGAACCAGACGCCATACTTTCGGATGTGCCGGAAGATAGCCTGGATCAGGAGGACACGAAAGAAGAGCTGGTACTCGTCGACAGTGATGGCGAAGAGATTGACCCTGCTCTTCCGGGACTAAGTGTCAAGTCGGACGACAAGCAAACCCCAACCAGCTACAATGGGACAACGATCATTCGCCCCGAAACGCCCGGCATTATTCGCCCCTACCAGGATGAAGCCGATGTGCTGCTGCTCGACGATGAAGAGCGGCCTAGCGATGCCGATCTGATCAGGCGCACAGTAGAGGCCTTCACGAAGGGACAGTATTTAGCCGCCGACCTCGATCGGCCTACCTTCGAGCGGAACAAAACAATGCTTTACTCCCTACCGATGCTGTCTGAACAGGAGTTCGTTCGTTCGAAACTAAATGATTGATCGAACGCGTAAATGCGTTCCGGTAGTGGGCAGGGATTTGTGTAAATCCCTGCCTTTTATTTTGCTCTTATGGAATCAACGTTTGGGGATGTCAAAGACACATTGATAGCAATGGCCCAGCCGGAGCGGGCTATTCTTCTAACCCGCTTTTTCAAAACCGGGCCGGGTCAGTATGGCGAAGGCGATCAGTTTTTGGGACTTTCCATGCCACAGCAGCATGCGGTTGTCCGGCAGTATGCCAGCCTATCCCTATTGGATGTAGAAAAACTGGTGCAGGATCCACTCCACGAATGCAGAATGGTCGGATTACTCATCTGGGTGAAGCAATTCGGTAAAGCAACGTCCATTCGACAGGAAATTATTCGGGAACGCTATCTGGCTAACCGTCGCTACATTAACAATTGGGATCTTGTCGATGTTACGTGTACCCATATTCTCGGTAAACACGCCCTAACAAACGATCGGTCAACTCTTTACGAACTGGCGGGCGAGGCTAATTTATGGAGTCAGCGCCTGGCAATCGTCTCAACCCTGGCGCTGATTCGGGTTGGGCAGTTCAGCGACACGTTTGCCATTGCCGAACAACTATTGCCTCACAAACACGACCTTATCCACAAAGCTGTTGGCTGGATGCTTAGGGAAGTGGGCAAACGCAATGCTGACGCGCTGGAGGAATTCTTACATGACAACGTCAGCCGGATGCCCCGGACGGCCCTTCGCTATGCTATCGAGCGATTTGAGCCCGCGAAACGAGCTTACTACCTGGCATTATAACTTTTGAGGTTTGTCGTTAGCTGACACGTTAGCCAACGACAAACCTCAAACGTTGCTTCTTTCAACACGCTTATCGTGTCATCTTAGGCATCTTGCCAGACGCCTGCATGGTGTTCATTTTCTTCATCATCTTCCGCATCTCATCGAATTGCTTCAGCAGGTTATTCACCTGCGTGATGTTCGTGCCACTACCAGCAGCAATGCGTTTCTTGCGGCTTCCATCAATGATATCCGGACGACTACGTTCTTTGGGCGTCATCGAGCTAATGATGGCTTCGATAGGCTTGAACGAGTCATT
Source organism: Spirosoma humi (assembly GCF_054776575.1). NCBI lineage: Bacteria > Pseudomonadati > Bacteroidota > Cytophagia > Cytophagales > Cytophagaceae > Spirosoma > Spirosoma humi. The sequence continues at coordinate 35,215 of NZ_BAAHBR010000017.1, read as the reverse complement.
ATCAATATCCAGGTCTTTTATCATCTTGCCCATACCCGGAATCATACCGAGCAGGTCTTTGACGTTACCCATCTTTTTAATCTGCTGCAACTGCGACAGGAAATCGTCGAAATCGAACTGATTCTTACGCATTTTGGCGTTAATGCGCTTGGCTTCGTCTTCGTCAAATGCCTGTTGCGCCCGCTCTACCAGCGAAATAACATCGCCCATGCCCAAGATCCGGCTAGCCATCCGATCAGGATAGAACACATCGAGGGCTTCCATTTTTTCGCCTGTGCTAATGAACTTGATGGGCTTATTAACGACCGTCTTGATAGACAGGGCCGCTCCACCCCGTGCGTCGCCGTCGAGTTTGGTTAAAACAACGCCGTCGAAATTGAGCCGCTCGTTAAATGTTTTAGCGGTATTGACGGCGTCCTGTCCGGTCATGGAATCCACAACGAACAGCGTCTCGGAAGGAGAAATGGCCCGTTTAAGCGCTTCAATCTCCTGCATCATGGCTTCATCGACGGCCAAACGCCCAGCAGTATCTACAATAACGATTTTCTTACCGGCCTTTCGCGCCAACGCAATACCGTTTTGAGCAATCTGAACGGCATTCTTGTTTTCTGGTTCCGCATATACGTCTACGCCGACCTGCTCACCCAGTACTTTCAACTGGTCGATAGCGGCTGGACGGTAGATGTCGGCAGCAATCAGTTGCACACCCCGACCCTGCTTTTTCAGATACGAAGCCAGCTTACCCGAGAAGGTTGTTTTACCAGAGCCCTGTAAGCCCGCAATCAGGATGATCGCCGGATCACCTTTGGTATTGATTCCCTGTGCTTCGCCCCCCATCAGCTCGGTCAGTTCTTCCTGCACGATTTTGACGAACAACTGGCCGGGTTCAACCGATATAAGCACCTTCCGATCGAGTGCTTTTTCACGAATACGATCCGTGATTTCCTTCGCCACTTTGTAGTTAACGTCGGCATCCGTCAGCGCACGACGTACTTCTTTGATCGTCGCGGCAACGTTGATTTCGGTAATACGGCCCTGCCCCTTTAAGGTTTTTATGGCCTTATTTAATTTATCCTGAAGGTTTTCAAACATAGTCTATCACAAACAATGACACAAAGATAACAGTTTCTGCCGGGCGTTTTTGCAGAGACATACTACTAAGATAAGCTTATACGTTATTCTCGCATGATCGCTATTCACCCATCGGCAAAGAATTGCGAAAAAATCCCCACCCGCCTTCGGATCAATAAGAACTTTCTTTCCTGGCAGTATAATGATCGGCAAAATCAGGAACCAGGCAAAAAAAAGTTGGCACTGTGTTTGTAGCTGCCAACAGTAGGGCAATTATTTTTCAATTACTTAATACAAATATATGAGGTAATAATACTATTACATATATTTGTGATGAAGGCATATCGTTTTGCAGTCGTCACTGATGTACATCATTAGGGATTATAAAACCAATTTCTTTATGAGAGTCAATTTAAGAAAAACTGCAACGGGTTATTTGGCCATTGCCTCGCTACTAACCTGCCCGCTTATCTTATCAGAAATCAGCGCGATGCCAGTGCGAGATGCCTTTACAACCATATCGCCCTTAACGACAGCCCCCCTTATAGATACCCAAACACGACCGGTCAATTACGATAAAACACCCGTTTTAGTCAGAAACTCGTCGGCTAAGCCCGAATCGGCAGTAGCAACGGCTGTCGCAAAGGAGAAAAAAGCAGAAGATAAAAAGACTATTGGCCGGTGCTGGAAACGGCTTATGAATATGGCGCGGGAAATACGGCACGCGCATACGAACACTAGCAAGTAATATTTTCTACCCTCACCTACGCGAATGCCCGGTGGTCGACTCAGACTGCCGGGTATTTGTGTTTTAAGCTGGGCCTACTAAAAATGCTTAATATACAGTGTCCAGAGTTAACGGTCCCATAACATAGACACGCCTAATTTTGCGATATCCAAGACGTGTTTTGGCATTAAGAAGGACTGAGCATCGTGTCGTCTTTGTGTCATGATTCAAACTATCGAGCATTTATGTTTGTGTCTTGGGTCGATAGAAATACCCTAATTTTTGGTTTGTAGTCTGTAAAGGATATCACGGCGAATGACCTTACCCCTTAACAGACAATGAACCGCAAACCAATTATCTTTTTAAACTTGACAAAAATGCGTCTTTTGATTTTTCTCCTGCTTGGCAGTTTACTATCAACGACTACGTTCGCTCAAAAAGATACCCCAATGACTGTTGCTACCTATAACCTTCGCTACAACAACAAAGGCGATGGTGTGAACGCCTGGCCGAACCGGAAAGAGAATGTGAAAGCGCTCATCCAGTTTCATGAATTCGATCTGTTCGGCACCCAGGAAGCCCTGCGCGACCAGTTAAACGATGTGGCTGAATTAACCGAATTTGCCTTTCTGGGCGCGGGACGCGATGATGGCAAGGAAGCGGGCGAGCACTCGGCGATTTTCTACAAGAAAGACCGATTTAAACCCCTGGCGTCCGGCAATTTCTGGCTCAGCGAAACCCCCAACAAACCCGGCAAGGGCTGGGACGCCACTTGCTGCAACCGCATTTGCTCGTGGGCAAAATTCAACGACCTGAAAACGAAGAAAGACTTCTATTTCTTCAGCGTCCACTTCGACCACCAGGGCGTAGAGGCCCGGCGGCAATCGGGTAAACTGATGGTCCAGAAAATCAAGGAGATTGCGAAAAACACCCCCGTTATCCTCGTTGGTGACTTGAACTCGACGCCCGACACGGAGCAGGTGAAAACCATTAAGACGCTGCTGAGCGACGCGCACGATGTAACAAAAATGCCGCCCTACGGCCCGGAAGGAACGTTTAATAGTTTCAAGTTCGATGCACCGATGAATGATCGTATCGATTACATCTTTACCAGCAAACAGTTCGATGTGCTGAAATACGGTGTCCTGACCGACGCCAAAGAGCAACGTTATCCGTCGGACCACCAACCGGTCATGGTGAAGGTGATCCTGAAGTAATGGCTTTAAAACCAGAATAGCAGAACAGCATAACCGTCAGGTTAAGTCGTTCTGCTATTCTGGTTTTAGAGACTACCGGGAGGACGACGACGAAACTTTAGCCGCGGCTTTCTCCACTTCTTTTTTCACTGCTGCCCGCTGATCGTCGCGAACCGTTGGATATTTGATCCCTAACTGCTCCAAGTACGTTTTGTACTTACTTGGATCGTAGTAGAACTTCTCCAGCTTGGGCTTAAACTCGGTCATAATCTTCTTATTCAGGTAGATAGCCGGTTGCTCTTTCGACGTAATCAACGATTCATACTTGATGTCTTTAGTCTGTTCGTCTTTGTAATACGCCCAGGCATCTTTGATGATCTCCGGTTTTAGCAGCATATCCAGCAAGGTCATGGCCTCAGCCTTGGCACCCGCCACAATACCTTTGTGCGCAATGGGCGTCGCCATCGAAATGGCGTTGGCCCAGTGGTGACCGGGCAGTCCCGGAATGTTGCTGGGATAGCGCAGAACAATGGTTGGCAATGACCACGAAATATCGGCAATATCGTCCGAGCCGCCCCCCATTGGCGTCATCGCCTGTCCACCCATCATCACTACAGGAGCCGTAGACGTTGGCATACCCATCGAATCCAGCTTGACGGCCAGCCCCTCGACCTTGGGGGCCTGTAATTCCAGTTGAGAAGCCCGCGCTAACAGTTGATCGTCATCGGTCCAGGTTGGCAGCCCAACTTTCTTGATGTTGTCATACATAACCGAGGCAATCGGGCGGTTGGTGTGCACCGGCCAGGCCGACCCCAGTATCTCGTAGGTAAACTTGGTATCGGTCATCATGGCGGCTCCCTCGGCCATCTTCACGCCTGTTTCGAAAAGCTTCTTGATCTTCGGGTAAGTCCGTTCGCGAAAGTAGTACCAGACGGCGGCTTTGGAAGGGACTACGTTGGGCTGATCGCCCCCGTCAGAGATAACGTAATGCGAACGCTGGGTCAATTCGAGGTGTTCGCGCCGGAAGTTCCAGCCGATGTTCATTAACTCGACCGCATCCAGCGCCGACCGACCACGCCAGGGGGCACCCGCTGCGTGAGCCGCCTGCCCTTCGAAGTTAAACCGCACCGAAACCAAGCCATTGTAGCCATTGTCGCCCCAGGAAACGCCGAGGTTATTTCCAACGTGCGTAAAAATACAGGCATCTACATCCTTGAAATAGCCATCCCGAATGTAAAACGCTTTGGTGCCAACGAGTTCTTCCGCAACACCCGGCCAAAGCATGAGTGTACCGGGGATTTTTTCCCGTTCCATCAATTTTTTCACGGCCAGCACCGCCACAATATTGAGCGCCTGCCCGGAGTTGTGCCCTTCACCGTGGCCCGGCGCACCCTCTACAATCGGGTCTTTGTAAGCCACACCGGGTTTCTGGCTGGCTTTGGGGATACAGTCGATATCGGAGCCAACAGCAATCAGCGGTTTCCCCGATCCCCAGGTAGCAATCCAGGCCGTCGGGATTCCGGCGACGCCTTTCTTCACCGTAAAGCCTTCTTTTTCGAGGAGTGTAGTCAGGTATTTAAACGACTCTTCCTCCTGAAAGCCCAGTTCAGCAAAGCTAAACAGCATATCGTTGATTTGCTGCGCCTGCTCCTTGTTGGCCTCAACAGCCGCTACCGCTTCGGCCTTGAGTTTTTCTATTTTGTCTCCGCCCTTAGCTCCCTTCTTTGACTGACCGAAGAGCACAGCCGGCACCAGAAGAAAAGCCAATAATAGATTCGTACACTTTTTCATGAGTAATGCCAAATTTTGTTTAGGTCGTTTCCTTACGAACCAATAAATGTACCGAAAAACAGATTATAAGGCGTATCTATTTTTTCAAAAATTGATTTAAAGTGGAAAGGTAAAAGCGGAAGCGAACCTTCTCTCTTTCTTTTTAAGAATGACAGAATGGAGTAAACAGCAAGCGTTAAACCGGCTTTATGTTATTCGCGAAACCCGCATGCAAATCAGGCGTAGACTTGTTTCTTTTCATTTTCTCCCTTGCCCCGGTTTCACTACTTTTGCAAAGAACAGGCTGCCCTGTCAAGTTTTCGTATCGTTTTCAATCGTTTATAATCAAGTCAAATGGAAAAAATTAAAGTGGCGAATCCGGTTGTCGAACTGGATGGCGACGAAATGACCCGTATCATCTGGAAATTCATTAAAGACAAGTTGATTCTGCCCTACGTTGACGTTGACATTAAATACTATGACCTGGGTATCGAGTATCGCGATGAAACCAACGACCAGGTAACGATTGATGCAGCCAACGCTATCAAAGAATTCGGTGTCGGTATCAAATGTGCCACCATCACCCCCGACGAGGACCGCGTTAAAGAGTTCAATCTGAAGCAGATGTGGAAGTCGCCGAACGGCACGATCCGCAACATTCTGGATGGTACCGTTTTCCGGGAGCCTATCGTCATGAACAACGTTCCCCGTCTGGTCACCAACTGGAAAGCCCCCATCATTGTCGGCCGCCACGCCTTTGGTGACCAATACCGCGCAACCGATTTTCTGGTACCAGGCAAAGGTAAGCTGACCATGAAATTCGAAGGCGAGGACGGAACAGTACTGGAGTACGACGTATTCAACTTCCCCGGCGCCGGTGTCGCGATGGGTATGTATAACCTCGATGAGTCGATTCGTGGTTTTGCCAAAGCCTGTTTCAACATGGCGCTGCAAAAAGGCTGGCCGCTGTACCTGTCGACCAAAAACACGATCCTGAAAAAATACGACGGTCGTTTCAAGGATATCTTCCAGGAAATTTACGACGCTGAGTTCAAAGCAAAAGGCGTTCATTACGAACACCGTTTGATCGACGACATGGTTGCGTCGGCTCTGAAATGGGAAGGCAACTTTGTATGGGCTTGTAAAAACTACGATGGCGACGTTCAGTCGGATACCGTAGCCCAAGGATTCGGTTCGCTGGGTCTGATGACGTCGGTACTGGTTACGCCCGACGGCAAAACGATGGAAGCCGAAGCGGCTCACGGTACGGTTACGCGCCACTATCGCGAGTATCAGAAAGGCAACAAAACGTCGACGAACCCCATTGCCTCGATCTACGCCTGGACGCGTGGTCTGGCTTTCCGCGGCCAATTGGATGGCAACCAGGAACTTATCGATTTCGCTAACGCCCTAGAAGCCGTATGCGTAGAAACCGTTGAAAGCGGCAAAATGACGAAAGATCTGGCTCTGTCGGCTTACCCATCGGGTACGAAGTTAATCGCTGGTGAGCATTACCTGAACACCGAAGACTTCCTCGAAGCACTCGACGAAAATCTGAAAGTGAAATTAGCTTAATCCGAACCGCCCGCCCACCGGGCGGCTCAGACAATGCCGCTCATAGTAGAGCGGCATTTTTTTTATCTTTATAGCTCAAACCCCTGATCGCTTTATGAAGTACCTGCTCACAATCGCCGTTCTTTCGTTGCTTACGATCGCGGCTTATGCTCATACGCCAACCAGCGAACCACCCGTCAAAAAAATGAAAAGCAGCTCCGTTCAGCACATTGTGCTTTTTAAGTTCAAGCCTGAAACAACGGCCGAAAAAGTGAAAGAAATTGTGGCCGCTTTTGAAGCGCTGCCCTCGCAGATCAGTCAGATCAAGGGCTTTAAGTGGGGCACGAACAACAGCCCCGAAAATCTGAACAAAGGGTTGACACACGCGTTCATCCTGACCTTTGACAATGAAAAAGATCGGGATGCTTACCTACCTCACCCGGCGCATAAAGCATTTGGTGGCATCGTTGGCCCCTGGCTGGCCGAAGTTACCGTCGTCGATTTCACCGACCAGGCCAAGTAAGTGGTGTACTCCTTGTACCAGACAGCATCTTGCTGTCTGAGTGAATCTGCGAGTTAGTTTAGCGCAAGGCTACTCAGACAGCAAGATGCTGTCTGGTACAAATAAAAAGCGGTGATAAGGCTCAAAACCTTATTACCGCTTTTTGTCTATAAAATACGCTGGCTGCCGTTTTGGGAGCGGCAGGTAAATGGTATCAGTCACTCTTTAAGGAGCCGTTAGCTGGCCGTATGTACTGGGAAAGAAGGTCACCGAGCGACGGAACGGCCCTTGATGAATACGCAGCCGGAATAAGTTGTCGAAGTCGCCCGATTCTATTTTAGCCATTGAGGGTTTCGCACCTAGCCCGCGGGCAATTTCAAGGATCGTATTGCTATGCCCCACCACCAATACGGTTTTATGGCGTATTTGCTTAACTCGATTCACAATGGCTTCGATTGGCTTGGCCGGATAGTCTGTCACCGGAACGCCGATGCGCGTAGCCAATGCCTGAGCCGTCTGGCGGGTTCGGTAGTAGGGCGTCGAGAAAATCGAGTCGATTCCGCGGTTGCCCAGCGTTTTGGCAAGCGCAGTTGCCCGCTCATATCCCGCCGGAGTGAGGTCGGTTGTATCGGTTTCGTTTAGCTTCTCAGCATGGCGAACAATATATACGGTCGTTGTAGAACAGGCTGTCGACACGACGATCAGAAAAATAAGCAACGTAAAGAAGCGCATAGGTGTACGGACTTACGGAATAAAAGGTCAACACTCAGACTACAAGTATACAAAAAAAGCCCCCGGCATTCACCGAGGGCTTTCGTTACGGATTAAGTCAATGACTGTGCATACAGGTCATTATAACTCGCGAACCCAGATATTGCGAAAACCAACTGGATTGCCGTGATCCTGCAACAGGATTGGGCCAGCGCCGTGCGGCTGCACTTTCGGATAACCAATGTATTCGGTAGTACCCCGAATGGCTGCGTGGTTTTGCACCAGAATACCATTCAGCAACACCGTTACGTAGGCGTAATCGAGCATCATACCGGCTTTGTTGAACCGTGGCGCCTGATAAATGACATCGTATGATTGCCACTCGCCAGGTTTACGGCTTGGGTTGACCAACGGAATCGCCTGTTTGTAGATCGAACCAACCATCCCGTCCACATAGGTAGGGTTATTGTAGTTGTCGAGTACCTGCAGTTCATAACGGCCCTGCAAAAAGACACCGCTATTGCCCCGGCCCTGGCTGTTTCCCTCTACCTTCTCGGGCGTTTTGAACTCGATATGGAGCTGAAAATCATTAAACTCTTTCTTCGAGCGGGCCGAGAACCCTTTGGTCGAATACATCACCCCATCGGTTACGGGCCATTTCAATGGTCCCTCGTTGGTTTTCTCCCAGTTGGCGGGCGAGTAGCCTTTAATGGCAACCCATTGGTCCGTGTTTTTACCATCAAAAAGCACAATGGCATCAGACGGGGCCGTCGTGCCACTTGTGCTGGCCGAAAAATTACCGGGTGTCACAACGGGTGGTACCGGCTCCCAAATTTCGGTAGATTGTGGCGTTTGTTTGGATGGCTCAAGCTGGGCTAACGCCTGATTCATAAAGGCAAGGCTAAGGCAAACAGCCAGCGATACGCTTAGGTTTTTCATGAAAAAATTTCGGGTTAAAGAATTCCGACTATTAAACGCTCAAAGATAGGTTAAATGTCAATTTGCGGTCTTTTACATGGAAAAAATGTAATTTTCACTCCTCAAAACTTTACTATTTACTTCATGATAACCCCCTTTAGAACGACCCGTTTTTTCTGGTCGATGGGCGTAGGCTGGGCAGTTGGTATCGGGTTGGCCATGGCTCAACCGGCACCAACGCCTGGTATTACCATCCCGCTCAACGACTTAAGTGCGTTTACCTCCCCCACCGACAACTGGCGCATCGTTGGCAACGTTCGGGCTGACCTGAACAAAGCCAACACCATGACAACCGAAAAAGGCTCCGGCATTTTAGTCAACGTTCCGCTGGCAAAAATGCCCGTTGATGCCAAAAACCCCTACAAGTACGATCTGGTCACCACACTTCAGCACGGCGATATCGATCTGGAATTCGATTACATGATGGCGTCGAAAGCCAATTCAGGCGTATACCTGCAGGGCCGTTACGAAATTCAGTTGCGCGATAGCTGGGATATCCGCACGCCAAACGTGCACGACAACGGAGCCGTTTACGAACGCTGGGACGATAAACGTCCCGAAGGCCAGAAAGGCTACGAAGGCCACGCGGCCCGTCAGAACGCCAGCCGTGCACCGGGCTTGTGGCAGCACATGAAAATCTCGTTCCAGGCGCCACGCTTCAGTGCAAACGGGCCCGTCGGGGTACCGCAGAAGGCCGAGAATGGACGCGTGATCCGGATTGAGTTGAATGGGGTTCCCATCCAGGAAGATGTTGAACTGACCGGTCCTACCCGTGGCTCGGCGTTCAGCGATGAGAAACCCACGGGTCCACTCCGTTTTCAGGGTGATCACGGCGCGGTAGCGTTTCGGAATATCCGCTACATTGCTTACGACAAACCCCGCCCCGAACTGCTGAATCTGAAGTACGCGGTCTACAAAGGCAAATACGAAAAAGAACCCGATTACGACAAAACAGCACCCGAATCGGAAGGAGCGACGAAGGTACTTTCGGCTTCGGTCAGCCGAATCCCAAACGAGTTTTTGATTCGGTACTCGGGTACGTTGCGCGTTGCCGAGCCTGGTGAGTATCGCTTCAACCTCGGGGTACCAGGGGGCGGAGGTATGCTCAAGATCAACAACCAGTCGGTGGTTAGACCAGGGGGCTGGAATGGCAGCGGCAAAGTAACCCTACCCAAAGGCGATCTGCCCTTCGAACTCTTCTACGCCAAATTTGTGGATTGGGCACAGCCCGCCCTCGGCCTGACCGTAGCCGGACCCGGTGTGCGTGAGTTTGTTATCAGCGAAGGTGCGGGTAGCAATGGCGAAGAGGTCGACCCAATTATGATCGACGCCCCCAATAATACGGTTCTCCGCAGCTTTATGGACATGCCCGGCGTGGATTCGCCGGGTGAGAAGAATACCGCATCGGCGGACCGCCAGGGACGTACACTCCGCGTGGTTCATGCCATCTCAGTGGGCAGCCCCGAGCAGGTGCATTATACGTACGACCTGGACAAAGGCGCTCTGCTCCAGGTTTGGCGGGGTTCGTTTCTGGACGCTACACCCATGTGGCACGATCGGGGTGACGGTTCGTCACGGCCGATGGGTATGGTTCAGCGGTTAGGCGCGCCAGTACTGTTCCTGAGCAAACTGGCGTCGCCACAGGCCAGCTGGGCTACCGATACGACCGGTTCCAGCTACCGTCCCAAAGGCTACGTGCTGGACGAGAATGACCTGCCTACATTTCGTTACCAGAGCTTTGGCTCATCGATCAACGATAAAATCCGGGTGCTGCCCGAGGGCAAGGGCGTTCAGCGCGAAGTGACCATCACCAACCCCGCTGGCGACCTATACGCCCGGCTCATTAGCGGCTCAAGCATTACGCCCGTAGAAGGCGGCCTGTACCTGGTCGATGGACAGGAATATGTTCGGGTAGACGATGCCTCTGGCGCAAAGCCAGCCATTCGGGATGCCAACGGCCGCCAAGAGCTGATCGTTCCGGTAAAAGGAAAAGTGACCTACTCAATCTTGTTCTAAAAGAGAATGAAAAAGATACTAACCACGCTTCTAACAGCCGCCACACTGACGGCTGCTTTGGCTCAGGAATCGCCGAAGGAGGAAGATTTTTTCAAGATTCTGAAAGTATCAGCTCCCGAAGGTACGCTGCTGGAAGTGGGCGGCATGACGGTGCTGCCCGACGGTAATCTAGGGGTAGCGACTCGCCGGGGCGATGTCTGGATTGTCGAGAATCCAACCAGCCGCAAGCCCTTCTTCCGAAAGTTTGCCTCCGGTCTGCACGAGATTCTGGGACTTACCTACAGAGACGGTGCCCTTTACTGCGCGCAGCGTGGCGAGCTCACCAAGATGGTCGATTCCGACAAAAACGGGAAAGCCGATATCTTCGAAACCGTTTATGCCTGGCCATTATCGGGTCACTACCACGAGTATAGTTTCGGCCCGAAAATTGCGCCCGACGGCCAGTTCTTTGTAACGGGCAACGTGGCCTTCGGCGACGAAGAGTGGTGGCGGGGCGAAAGCCGCGTCCCCTGGCGGGGGTGGACGATGAAGATCAGCGAAAACGGGACGATGCAGCCCTGGGCAACCGGTATGCGCTCTCCCTGTGGGCTGGGTATTTACGAAGGTGAACTGTTCTATACCGACAACCAGGGCGAATGGATGGGCTCCGGGGGCGTTTTCCACGTCAAGAAAGGTTCCTTTACGGGTCACCCGGCGGGTTTACGCTGGACGGGGCTGGCCAACTCACCCGTTAAATTCACGACCGAACAGTTTGTGGCCAAGATCGACGAACGCCGTCGGCGGGACGAAAACGGCCGGGCCATTAAACCCGAAAACGTCGTTAACGAGACCCCTACCCTGCTCTACGGCCTGAAAGAGATGTTTCCCAATGTGGATGTGCAAACGCCCGCCGTTTGGTTGCCCCACGGTATTCTGGGTATCTCGAACTCCGAAATCGTGGAAATTCCTCAGGGTGCCTTTGGTCCTTTTTCGGGGCAACTGCTGGTTGGCGACCAGGGGATGAGCAAAATCTCGCGGGTCTTTATGGAAAAAGTAAACGGGGAATACCAGGGTGGTGCTATTGAATTTCGCAATGGATTTCGATCGGGGGTACTACGGATGGCCTTTGCGAAAGATGGCTCATTGTTTGTTGGCGAAACCAACCGGGGCTGGGGATCGGCTGGCGAAGCCAACGAAGGCTTGCAACGCGTAGCCTGGAATGGCGCTATCCCCTTCGAAATGCGAACGGTAAAAGCCATGCCCGATGGCTTCGAAGTCGAATTTACAAAGCCCGTCGATCGGAAATCGGCCGAGGATTTAGCCTCGTACCGGGTCGAAAGCTTCCTGTACAAATACCACGCCGTATACGGTAGCCCGACGATCAACAAAGAAGCGTTACCTCTGAAAGGGGTGAAAGTGTCGGCCGATGGCCTGAAAGCCCGAATCATTGTCGGTGATTTGCGTAAATACTATATCCACCAGTTAACGCTGGACGGCGTTCGGGGTGCCGAAGGTTCTTATTCGCTGGTTCATCCAATTGCCTACTACACGCTCAACAACATCCCTGAAGGTGAAAAACTAGCCATTGGTGACGTAAGCACGCGGAATTCGGCAGCTACTCCAGCCACACCAGCCGCGGCTGAAACGGGCAAAAAAGCCACTCCTACCAAAGCCGGAGCCAAACCTGTTACGGGTGCGAAACCCAAGTTGGTGGAAGGTCAGGCTGTTACGATGGCCAAAGCGCCAACCTACGATGAAGTAAAAGGACTACTCACTCGCCACACCTGTTCGGCCTGCCATCAGGCTAACAAACGGCAGGTGGGCCCGGCTTTCGCCGATGTGGCGAAACGCAAATACACCAACGATCAGATTTTGAACCTGATTTATAATCCAAAGCCAACCAACTGGCCCGACTATTCTACCGAAATGCCACCTATGCCACAGGTTCCCAAAGCGGATGCGCTGAAGATAGCGGCCTGGATCAACTCCCTGGCAACCTCGAGCGGTAGTGCGTCGGCATCAGAACCCAAGCCGTAAGGAGTTATCATTTTAGGATAATAAAGACGACAGAACAGTACAAAACGCGCATAGGAGCTCTTATGCGCGTTTTGTATTAACGTTAGGGAAGGTGAAGCCAGTTCGTACCGGTAAACTACCATTTTGATGTAATTTCCCTCCGACAAGCATTAATTTATTTGTTCAGTGGGTTTCACTTCAAACGAAAAATTAGCTGTAGCTACATGCTTATGCGTATCATAAACATGTATAAATAAGCGGTAAGCGCCTGGCTTTTGAGGAAGCCTGAAAAGAACACGCGATGAATTGGCCCCTGCCAGTAAGTGCTGCATATTGGAAGAGGGAGGAGTAGCCACCTTAAAGATTTTCGGATCAAAGCGAGGCCTAATTTCCCAATAGTAAGTCAGCGAATCGCCATCTGGGTCAATAACTTGTATATCAGCCTGGTGAGGATTCGGCGTAGGAGCAAACGATCCATGTGAGATCACCTGTTTATCCACACGCAACGACTGTATTACGGGAGCTTGATTTGCTGGTCGTTGGGCTGACCATAGTTCCTTCATCAAACCTACTATCGGCGTTTCATGTCCATCCTCATCAAATACACTAAACCAGGTGTGTGATTCTTCAACCTTGCTGCCCCAGTAAAAAAGGTACCCTCCAAAGCAGTTAAGCGGACGAGACCCAATGTATTTGGTGTAGTACTGTCGAACATACGCTGCTTTCTGCTGGCTGTTAGGTTCATCGGGGGCATCCCAGGGAGCTACAGGGGTCTCCCAGTAAGCCTGGGCACCGTATTCTGAGATAATATACGGTTTTGGCCAGCCATCTTTGCCGAAGAATGTACTCATTTCATCCTTCATGGCGTAATTATTAATTGACAAAATATCTACGTCTGGACAACGATCACTAATCAATTGTATGGCTCTTTCGGTAGGCGCCATTATGGCGGTACTTACGGGGTGGCTGGGGTCAAGTTCGTGAACCAGCTTAGCCAGACGGTTTACTTCATCATAAACATTAATATTATCGGCTCCCCAGGTCACTTCGTTTCCTATACACCAAAAAAGTAGCGCTGGATGATTTCGATATTTGATGATCGTTTTACGAATGCGCTCATGCTGCTGTTCAATAGCCTTACGATCATAGTAATCAAAGCCCTCACTCTGCCGCTCAACCCACAAACCAAACATTACGGTTAGCCCCAACTGTTGGGCTTCATCTAAAATTTGCTCCGCGTCAATATCATCCCAAATACGAACAGAGTTTCCACCACAGTCTTTTAGTTGCTCAAAATGGCTAACACCACCTGCACCTTTGATGAAATAGGGTTTACCATAGCGCAGCAATTCATAAGAAGTACCGTTGAAATGAACGGCGGTAGGAAGTGTCGCCTTATCCGCTACTGTTGGTCGACTTTGTTTGGCTGGCTGGCATCCAGTGAGCAATCCAGATAACAGTACAGTAAGAAACCAGGTTGACCGTAAAAAATGGCATGAACAACTGGACATTGGCATTTCTAAATCAGAAAAGAGTATAAAGTATCTCTACACAACAACGTGCTATAGACTAGACAGATACAACTAAAATTGAGTTTGTAATTTCCCCTCGCTGAAGACTTCTATCTGGAGGATTGCATGTTCATCGTTTGGATTATGTCCGCTCGTAAATGTGACTGGTCAGCGAACATAATACCTCGAATCTCGGGATAACGTTCTTGTATTATATTGATAGCTTCCGTTTCCCAATGCTGGGCTTCTTCTCCCCCTGCTTCTGAACCTAAAGATGTGATCAGAATTGGCTTTTGGCGAATACTATAAGATTCATGCATACGCACAGTTTTATACGGAACCTGAAAATGAGCGGCAAAAGAATGACGCTTGTGATCGGAAGAAACAAGTGGATTATCGATAACGGAAAAGCCGAGCCAATCAACGTACTCATCCCCCGGATAATGGGTAGCTAACGTATAGGGAATGGAGGGACACCAAACCCAGGCTACATTGTCGGCCTGCTGTGCCCTGCAGAAATGCACTATATACTGCCAGGCTCGGCGACATAGAATTAATGATTCTTCTTGCCCAACACCCCACGGCTTGTTCAGGTTGTCGAACTCCGGCATAAAACTGGCCATTACAGGTCGTCCGTAGCCTTTAACATCCTGGGAAAAACGATTCAGAACGGTATCAAGTTCGCCTTTGAGAATGCTACGAAGAAAGGATTTAACATTCACATCCCCTGTGGCCTGGGCAGTTCCAGGTTCAATATAAAGTAAGGGTATCTGGCTGGTTTTATCCGACCAGTGTGTTTCACGAATTACTGAGTGAGCATTCGTTGGCCAAGTCAGATGGTAAGGAACTATGGGAACGGATGAAGCGATCGTACTTGGCTGGGGCGCTGGTCCTGAAGTCAAGCCAAAATAAAAGGATTGTGTATTTGCATAGCGCAGGTCTTGACGATAAGAAGCCATTTTTTTGTAGTGCGAAAAAAATAGTATCCCTACCGTCAGTACCAGGACTCCACCAAATACTAGTATGGTTGACGAACGCAACCGATAATAAAAACCGTAAAGGGAACTCCAGAAAGTAACACGTATCGTCCGAAAAAACAGTGGATGATTGAGCGCTAGTCGACTCAGCAAATTGCGTAACCAGAGCACTACCTTTTCCTGGCCGATAAGTACATTTAAACTTAAAATCAGCGCGTTTAACAGGCCAAAGCCAATCATTAGGTGGGCATACACGTTGTGCACAGTAAACCGCCCATACCAATAAACACTAAAGCCAATAGCACCAAGCGTCAATAGACACATTAGTATGTTAGGCAACACAAGGAGGAAATTATTTTGAGGACGGTCGTCTTTGGGCGTAGGTATGTAAGGCACTTTTACGCGAAAAATTGTGTAAAGCAGCCCTAACACATACACCCACCAAGTACCACTTGCCAAAATACCACCGATAAGATGAAAGCCTATCTCATGACGCTCAATTAGCCATCGTTGCGCGTATTGACGAATTAAAAAACTTGTCAGTAACAGAGGTATATAAACGCTACCAAATAACAATAAGTCCAATTGCAAGGGAAGTCGCATCAACACAAGCGACGCAATAGGAATGAGCAGATCAATAAGTTGGATACAACCCACCAGGTAATAGAGCGGTAAAGTACCATAGTGAAATCGTTGACGCAGGGTAAAGCGGCTGAATAATTTAGGATAGGTTATAAACAGAAGTTCAAACGTGCCACGTGACCATTTAAGTTGCTGCTTATAATAAGCGGAGAGCGTAGCCGGTACTAATCCATAAGAAAGAGGCAACGGCACGTAGGCAGACTTCCAGCCCTTAGCATGTAGTTGCATAGCAGTATGCATATCCTCCGAAAGCCCATCAGCATGCCCACCTATAGAGTCAAGGGCCGCCCGTCTGAACATACAGTTAGCGCCAATGGCCTGAGCCGTGCCATAGTTTCCCATACAAGTCATCATGGGACCGTAGAAGCTATACGTTTGCTCGGCGGCCCCATACGCGACAATGCTTTCGTTACGGTTATAATAGCCCTGAGCACACTGCACAAATCCTATGTCTGGATCTTCGAAATAAGGCAAAACATGATCGATAAAGTCAGGTACTGGTATATGGTCAGGATCAATGACCAGGCAAATTTCGCCGGTAGCCTCACGGAGGGCATTATTAATATTACCTGCTTTTGCCTTACTTTTTTCTACTCGGGTTACGTGCCGAACCCCCAGATCAACGCACACCTGCTTTAAAGAAGGGTCATCCGCTTCATCACAAAGATAGGTCGTATGTGGATAAGGCAACCTCTGAATCGCCTTCAACGTATTGATAACCATTCCCTTAGGCTCTCCAGGGCAGTAAGTTGTCAACACATCAATTGTCCAAGTTCTGGTTAATGGTGGAGGTGTCGATGGAATCACTTTCCAGTAATGATACCACTCGTGCAGAAGTCGAAGTAACTTAAAGGCAACGGAGACTGTAAGCAGGCCAAATAGCCAGGAATACTCCTGATTTTCGGGTCGAAAGTAAACGGCTAAAAACACAGCCATAAATAGTAATCCGGCTATAATCAATAATTGAACCGGCCGATTATCCCCTGGTTTAGACGAAAAGTTATAAAGCTTATTTGGTGAACAATCAGTATAGGTAGGCCATTTCATTCGTATGTATGAGTTTAGTATTTACTAGCTATTAACATCTATCTCTCACTGAAGACTGACTCTCTTATTGGCATCTCTCATTTACGCACATCCTCGACACTCAGCGTCAGTATATACATGTATACTTTATCAATAAGTCAACGTGTATCCTTATTTTCTATATAGATTAATAAACAGCGCGGATTAGCTGGTTTTTGAGGCTTGTAGAAGGCTCATGCGTTTCAAATGGTTTAATGATCCAGTGTATTAGTTACTTACAGCATGGCTTTCAAACGCTTAGCGAAAATGGCGCTGCTTAAGCCAAGTATGGCACCTGTAGCGCCCCAAATAACATCCCACCAATCAAAGCGTCGTTGTGGTAAGAACAATTGCCCTGTCTCGGCAAGAAGAACAACGGTCACCAAACCTAACCAGGAAGCAGCCCAGTAATACCAGGAGTAATTCATTTTCTGTAGCCAGCTGCCTATAATAAGTCCCAATATGACAAAGGGGACACCCGTTCGTAGCGTTTCATTTTCGTTAGCATCTGTCCATGTTGCCAACCAGTCTGGGATAAACCACATCAGACCTAACTGAGGTTTAGGTAACCAACTCAAGTATAAAGTAAACGCAACGCCAGCAGCGACCAACAGGCTAACAAAATTTGTACGCATGTATCAATATATAAATGAATACAAGTTGGTTAAAACTAATCAACTATTCGATCTTAAAACAGAAATTCATGCATAACTTTTCTTACGTATAGCTTTAACAACAATGTCTTCT
Source organism: Spirosoma humi (assembly GCF_054776575.1). Taxonomy (NCBI): domain Bacteria; kingdom Pseudomonadati; phylum Bacteroidota; class Cytophagia; order Cytophagales; family Cytophagaceae; genus Spirosoma; species Spirosoma humi. The sequence goes on along the minus strand of NZ_BAAHBR010000017.1, from coordinate 17,753 downwards.
CTACTGAAAATCATAACCCGTGTCCTATTCATTTAAGCTAATTTTTCTGACCTCAGCAGAAGTGAATTAGTGTCTGGATTGATTAAATACTGTAATTATATCTCGGTAAATTTATTAAAAGTAATCATAAAAAACATTTTTTCGATACGCCTATCACTAAAAAGGGTTAAATCCTGAAAACCAGACTACTAATTAACATAGATTTACCAAGCACTGACATACATTAAGTCGATTTTGGCAACAAAATGATTGTTTATAGATATTACGATTCAGGTAAATTACTAATTACCAATTTCTCCAATCACATCATATGGTATATTCCCGTAAATAATAACCTGACAGCCATATATAATTTAGGCTACCTTATAGTAAGCCCAGTAGCATTAAATTGAATATAAAATTAATAAAAACCAAATATCGATAACTAGTATAAATTCAAAATTACTTAATCCACAAAATTACTTTTCATTCAGAAAGGCTCGATGATAGCGAAGATAGTAATATTGCCTCTTGTACTCCATGAAACATTCACTTGCTTTAGTATCTCTTACAATAATTGTACTATATCCCGTTCTCGGATGATGGAAAATTGCCCGTAACGTATCAAAGCCCATCCGGTTTAAAGAGCAATAGACACTCTAATTATTGAGATACTTCCATTTTTAGGCCGCTCAACGATTTATAACCGGACGTTTGTGAGGTATCCTCAATTTGTGGACTGTTAAGAGGTCAGTCAGAGAGTACTTGTTTTAAAACGTCTAACCGAATTGTCAGGGCAGTTGAAACGTTAGCTGTCAGGACAGTTTCATGGCCGGGATCTTTTTCAAACACAGAAATGTGAGAATGGTGTGACGTTAAAATTCTGCCAAGAGCTTTTTTCATCCTAATCACGTCTGTAATCAGATCAGCATAGATAAACGGTTACCGCTAAAGTAATGATGGGGCGACTAAAGCGGATTCAAGCCATTTCAACAACCTTAAAAAAATTAGCGTTTCACTTCCTGAACGCTAGTCTGTCAGTAAATCCCGAATGTATGAATGAATAATTGTCACCTAAATAAAGAGAACCGTAGCTGTAATATAAGGCACTAAAAATGCAGAATTGGTTAGTATCACCAAAACCAAATCAACAGCGTTGTTTACTAGGCCAAAATAAAGTTTAAAAATTTTACTAATTGGATTATATCATTGATGATCAATATATTACGCCATAAATAACTCTCTTTTAATGCCATATTTACGCCATGGTAAGGCAAATAGAAATTTTATATTAAACACCCACAATAAGATACTCATAGTTATTAACTATCAATTTATTATGCTCCCATATTTACCAAAGACTACTTAAAGAAACATATTTTTTTAACCCCGATCATTTAAATCTAAACTTGTTCTTCATTTAGCTATAAAAGTTTATTAGTTTCTTAAATTAGATAACTATCTGAAAATCAGCACTTAAATTTGCTTGTTAAATGTCAATCAAGTAGTCTTGTAGTAAGTCTTTTTATCTATCAGATTGCGCTTCTCGAACAGCTCCGTTAATCGCTTAGTAAAGAAGTGGTATCAATTCGTACTGCTTATGAATCATCCTTTTACTTGTACGCTTGCAGAGCCTAAGTTACCTACAGATCTCACAGAGAGTAAGCGAAGTGCTTATCAAGCCTACCTACCCAGGCAATATCATTGCTTAACGACAAACGACTCCTAAAATAGACTGGTCAATCCGAAGACTATCTGCCCTTTAAGGATGTGACGCCAGATACGATTCATCCAATAATTGGCACGGTTTGCGAAAGGAATTATTTTAATCAACAGCCTCTATTTCGACTCGCTACCAATCAATATTGTATCAATAATGCCCGCGTCTTTACTCTTGTTCGCAGAAGTAAATTCATGCACACGTACGATAGGCCTATAATGACCATCTAAAAGGCTCGTTGTCGATAAATATTCGGAACCACGCACAGAGTATATCACCGTTGAATCAAAAATACGTACAACTGTATCAGTAATTATGCATCAAAAGAATATTCGATTACTCGTTGACTGCAGATATTATATTTATAGCCGACAGGAGTATAAGTAGACTATTTTCCTAACCATTTAGAGAATATCTTCTCAGGAAATTATGGTGATTTGAACAAAACTTTCCCTAAGTTACCTTATACCTTGCAAAAGAAACTTAATAAAAACCTTCCTCTTTTTATCCAACAATCAAGTAGTTAAGCAGCTAAAAATCAATCATTAACTCATACTAGTTTATTCATTTTAGTTTTACATAAAATATTATCTCCAACTGCTTAACTACTTTTTCATTAGATCAATAATTCAATATTAAAAAAGATTAAATTAGAATGTTTAGTAAAATAAATACATTAAATCCTAGTCTACCAAAAAAACAAACTACAGCATTGCAATTTGTGCATACATTGTTAATGATAAATGATAAACGCACGATTTCAATGATGAAATTCTACTCTATGGTTTTATTTTTTATTTTTTCACTACTGTTAATTTTTCACACACCAGTGTAAGCCTATTTAAAAATACCAATAAACTTAAAATCCATGAGAGAACTATACAATATTGATATAATTGAGAATGCTTTATTACAACAACCTGGCATACGGCAGGCTCATATAGTATCTTGGGAAGATGATTTAGCGAAAGAGACATTAGTTGCTTACCTGATTGCCAACGAAGCCCAAACAGACATTATAAGAATTCGCACGGCAATTGAGCAGCAGCTCCCTAGTTGTATGGTACCGGCTCACTTCATCTGGGTAAGCGAATTCCCCAAAACTACTAATGGAGAAATTGTAGTAAATGAATTACCTAAACCTGAATTACAAGATTCATTCACAACTAATGATGACAAATTAATAATAAATCTTTTTGCCAGACAGGCCAGGAAGACTCCAGAAAATGTAGCCGTAGTTTTTGAAAATAAATCTATTACGTATCGGCAATTAGACGAAAGATCAAACCAACTTGCTAATTATCTTAGGAAGCATAATGTAAAGGAAGAAACACTTGTTCCAATATGTATAAACCGCTCGCTGGAAATGATTGTGGGCCTACTGGCTATTCTCAAAGCTGGTGGAGCCTATGTGCCAATTGAGCCAGATTACCCTGAGGAACGGCTAAAATATATTCTGTCCGATACAAAGGGAGACGTGACGATTACCAATGCTCGCTCAAGTGAGTCACTGGCAGGACTGGTCAATCCTACCAACTTAATTTGTGTCGACAAGGATTGGGAAACTATAGCCCAGGAATCAATACAGGCACCAAACACTGCTTTAACTGCGCAGAATTTGGCTTACGTGATTTACACATCTGGTTCGACCGGCCAGCCAAAAGGCGTCATGATTGAACATCAATCCATGGCGAATGAAATTAGCAGTTATTCTACCCTCTTTGGATTTGATAGCTCCGATAAGCAATTGGTGCTGGCCAACTACACATTCGATGCATCGGTTGAGCAAATTTTCGTTCCTCTGATAAGTGGAAGTAGTATAGTCTTACTGTCTGTAGATGATCAACTAGATCCTCACAAATTAGAAAAAGTAATTGAAGAAGGAGGAATTACCCACTTTCAAACTACGCCTTCCTTCTTGAGAACAATAAAACCTCGGCCTTATGCTAACTTAAGACGAGTTTGTTCAGGAGGAGAACCATGTCCAGTTGAGCTGGCAGAGCAATGGAGCCAGTATGTCAGCTTCTACAATAAATATGGACCAACAGAAACGACAATCAATGTAAGCTACCATACGTATGATTGTGAAAAAGAATATTCATCTTATCTACCAATTGGAAAGCCACTTCCGAACACACAACTATACATCCTAGATGAATTTAACAAAGTAACTCCGGCTGGCGTACCGGGTGAGTTACATGTTAGTGGTGTTCAAGTAGCCAGAGGCTATTTGAACAATGCAGCGTTTACCGAGACCAAGTTTATAGAAAATACATTCGATCCAAACGGCTCACGTTTGTACAAGACAGGCGATTTAGCCAAGGTATCAGCAGACGGTAATATAGACTATTTAGGCAGACTAGATAATCAGGTAAAAATCAGAGGATATCGTATTGAACTGGGTGAGATTGAACATACGCTCAATCAGCATCCATTAATTAACCAGTGCGTTGTCATCACTAGAGAAGATCAATTCAAAGACAAACAACTAATCGCTTATGTATTGACTAACAATAAGTTAGACAGCACATCTATTAAACAATATCTAAAGAGTAAGCTACCTGATTACATGGTGCCCTCTCATATAATTAAGCTGGATAATTTCCCTTTAAACAATAGTGGAAAAATAGATTATAAATCACTAAATAATTTACAATTAAAAAACCGTGAACTAACAACAGTATATAGAGCACCTGAAACTAATCTAGAAAAAGAAATTGCCGGTTTATGGAAATCATTACTACAAGTAGATGAAGTAGGTTTAGATGATAATTTTTTTGAATTAGGAGGAAATTCTTTATTAGCCATAAAATTCATATCTTCTCTAAGAGATCTATATAATTATCAACTTCCGATTACGGCATTATATCAATATCCTACCATTAAAGAAAGTAGCCAATCGTTAGAAAACAAGGCTAATAATAAGCCACAAAATCCTACGAACGAACGAGTTATCAATAAGCCCACAGACGACGTTGCAGTCATTGGTATGGCAGGGCGGTTTCCAGGGGCTACGACAATCGGAGAGCTTTGGGACGTATTAAGAGCGGGAAGAGAAACAATTCGTTTTTTTTCTGATCAGGAATTAGACCCAAGCATACCAAAAAAGTTAAAATCTGATCCAGATTATGTAAAAGCCCGAGGTATAGTAGATGATGTTGACCAGTTCGATCCGGCTTTTTTTGGCATTAACCCAAAGATGGCGGAGTTGATGGACCCCCAGCAGCGGGTATTTTTAGAAATTGCTTGGGAGGCCCTCGAGAGCGCGGGATATGTGCCGGAGAAAGACAAGAGTACGATTGGAATTTTTGCCGGATGCCGCTTTAATTCTTATTACTTAAATAATATTATACCCAATCCAGACTTAATTGACGACGCTGGTTTTTTCAATGTAATGACTTTTAACGATAAGGATTACATTTCATCCCGCACAGCGTATGCATTGAATTTAAAAGGTCCTGCTGTTACCGTACAATCTGCCTGTTCTACCTCCTTATTAGCTATTGCGCAAGCAGTTGAGAGCATTCGAAAAGGCCAATGTACTATGGCGCTGGCTGGGGGTGCTACAATCACAGCACCGGTCAACAGCGGCCATTTATATCAGGAGGGTTCTATGTTAAGTAATGATGGCCACTGTAGGCCGTTTGATATAGATGCAAAGGGAACCGTGTTTAGTGATGGGGCTGGTGTGGTCTTGTTGAAAAGCAGAGAGCAGGCCGAAGAAGACGGTGACCTTATTTATGCTGTTATCAAGGGCGTCGGAGTAAACAACGATGGTGGAGGAAAAGGGAGTTTTACTGCTCCTAGTTCAGAAGGGCAGGCCGGAGCTATTAAAATGGCGTTACAAGATGCGGGTGTAGACCCCTCGTCTATTTCTTATGTCGAAGCTCACGGTACTGCTACGCCATTGGGCGATCCAATAGAAATAGAAGGCCTAAAAAAAGCGTTTGATATTCAGGAGAAAAACCAATTTTGTGCTGTAGGCTCTATCAAAAGTAACCTAGGACATTTAGTGGCAGCTGCGGGCGTTGCAGGCTTTATAAAAACTGTTTTGAGCTTATACCATAAGCAAATTCCGCCGTCATTGTTTTACAAAACGCCAAACCCTAATATAGACTTCAGCCGTAGCCCTTTTTATGTCAATTCAAGCTTAAAAAACTGGGAATCAGCGACTATTCGACGAGCAGGCGTTAGTTCTTTTGGCGTAGGTGGAACGAATGTGCACGTCGTTTTAGAAGAAGTTGAACAGGCAACCAACACGGTAACGACAGCTAAGAGCAGGCCACATCAGCTTATTGCCTGGTCGGCAAAATCAGCGAATAGCCTCGACACTTACGCGCAACGTTTAGCTGCTTATTGTCAACAGAATGATCCATGTAATCTGGCGGATATTGCCTTTACCTTGCAAACGGCACGGTCTGATTTCAATTACCGCCGGTTTGTGGTAGCCACTACCGGACATGAATTAATCGAAAAAATCCATACAGCCAACGCTTCTTCACTAAACACAAATGTCTTAAAAGAAGCACCAGGAGAAATCGTCTTTATGTTCCCTGGTCAGGGGTCGCAGTACCCTAATATGGGCTATGAACTATACCAGAACGAACCTGTATACCGGCAAGCCATAGATGAATGTGCCGAGTTGCTCAAGTCGCATCTGGACACAGATATCCGGCAGATCATCTATTCCGAAACGATTAATAAAAGCGAACAGGAGCGCTTACAAAATACGCGGTTTACCCAACCTGCCTTGTTTATTACGGAATACGCTTTGGCAAAATTATGGATGAGCTGGGGCATTAATCCGTCCATACTTTGTGGGCACAGTATCGGCGAGTTTGTAGCAGCTCATTTAGCGGGTGTCTTTACACTAGCCGATGCGTTAAAGTTGATTGCTATTCGTGGCCAATTGGTAAGTGAGCTTCCTCGCGGAAGCATGCTTTCCGTAAGACTCGAAGCCGATAAAATTGGGGCCCTAATGCCCGAACCTTTGTCTATTGCCGCCATAAATAGCAGCAAGCTATGCGTAGTTGCCGGTCATGATGAAGATATTGCTGATTTTGCCAGCGCTTTAGACGGGCTGGAAATAACCAACCGCGTTTTGTTAACCAGTCATGCTTTTCACTCAGTTATGATGGAACCCGTCGTTGCTGATTTTGAAAAAGTAGTCGCGGATGTTGCCTTGAGTGCACCAACTAAACAGATTATATCTACCGTAAGTGGCGTCCGGTTAACGGATTCCCAGGCTACCGATCCACATTATTGGGCCATGCACTTACGTTTGACAGTGCGCTTCTCGGATGCCCTTGATTTCATTCTAACGCAAAATCAACCCATTTTTTTGGAGGTTGGCCCTGGTAACGCCACCGCATCATTCGCTCGCCATCAGACAGGGTCCGCGCCAGTAACGATACTGGGCAGCTTAGATACTAAAGAGGGCAAATCTGATTATGAATTAATGCTCAAAAGCCTGGGGCAGCTATGGCTAAAGGGTTTGGAACCGGATTGGCAGGCTTTCTACACCAATCAAAATCGGGTCAAAGTAAACCTACCAACCTATGCTTTCGATAAGAAGCGTTGCTGGGTTGATTCTGTACACAAAGTGCCGCAACTAACTGACATTTTACCAACTGTACCGGTGGCCCAGGAGACTCCAAACAAATTTCCGACTCAACAACAGGTCTATCCACTTACGATGAGAAAAGATGTACTACTAAATAAAGTCAAGCAAATACTGGAAGATGCCTCTGGCATTGAGATGAAAAGCGTAACGCCTGATATGAGTTTTTTAGAAGTTGGATTTGACTCATTACTGCTTACGCAACTATCCCTTACCTTAAAAAAGCAATTTGATCTTCCCATTACATTCAGACAGTTGAATGAGGATTACGCTACGCTTGACTCCCTGGTCACCTACCTCGATGAGGCCTTGCCCGCCGATGCTTACCAACCTCAGGTAATTGCTCAGCCAACTACAGCACCGATAGCGCCAATAGCGCCCTATGGCAGTACTAGTGCCGTTTCAGCCCAGGGACATACCGTGCTGGACCTAATGGCCCAGCAACTGCACATTCTGTCGCAGCAGGTTGCCGTCATGAAGAATGGCGGCCTTGAGTCAATGTCCGAAACGGCCCTCCCGTCCGTAAGGAGTGACCAAAGTAAATCTGCGCCAATAAAATCGCCGGATTTAAGTCCGGAAGAAACCACTGAAATCAGGAAACCATTTGGTGCAGCCGCCCGTATTGAGCGGCAGGCGACCGAACTCACCCGACAACAACAGGAGTTTCTAACGCAGCTTATCCAACGGTATACCTCAAAGACAGGGCGTAGCAAAGCCTATACGCAGGAACACCGCTCCCATATGGCCGATCCCCGGGCCGTTACGGGCTTCAGGCCGATGACCAAAGAGATCGTTTACCCAATTGTCGTTGACCGCTCAAAAGGTAGCCGACTGTGGGATATTGATGGGAACGAATATATTGACATTCTGAGCGGATTCGGTTCAACTATGCTTGGCTATCAACCACAAACCGTCATGGATGCGTTGATGCAGCAGGCTGCTAATGGATTTGAAATCGGACCGCAGCATGCTTTGGCTGGGGAAGTTTGTAAGCTGCTCTGCGAGTTTACGAGTTTCGACCGGGCTGCATTATGCAGTACGGGTTCGGAAGCTGTGCTGGGCGCTATGCGGATCGCACGAACCGTAACCAACCGATCCCTTATTGTAGCCTTTTCCGGTTCGTATCATGGTATTGTAGACGAGGTCATTGTTCGGGGCAGCAAAAAACTAAAATCGTATCCAGCCGCGCCGGGCATTATGCCCGAAGCGGTGCAGAACATGCTGATTTTAGACTACGGCACCGACGAAAGTCTGCAAATCATTCGCGAACGAGCGCACGAACTGGCGGCCGTCCTGGTGGAGCCCGTCCAAAGTCGCCGTCCTGAATTTCGACCAGTCGAGTTTTTGAAGCAACTCAGGGCCATTACGGCGGCATCGGGAACGACCTTGATTTTCGACGAGATGATAACTGGTTTCCGGCTACATCCCGGCGGTGCGCAGGCCTTATTCGGCATCAAGGCCGACGTCGCTACCTATGGCAAGGTTATAGCGGCTGGTATTCCCATCGGTGTCATTGCAGGCGACAAGAGATTTATGGACGCATTAGACGGCGGTTCCTGGCAGTACGGCGATGATTCGTTTCCTGAAGTGGGCGTTACCTATTTTGCGGGCACATTCGTTCGACATCCTCTGGCGCTGGCCACTGCGAAGGCATCGTTGACATATATGAAGGCGAAAGGCCCGGCGTTGCAGCAGGCACTTAATGCGAAAGGGGAGCGGGTGGCGAATACGCTAAACGCCGAGTTTGAGCGACTTCGGTTACCAATGTACGTAGCTCAGTTCGGTTCGCTCTGGAAAATCAAGTATAAAGAAGAAATTCCATACAGCGAACTGCTCTTCACATTGATGCGCGAAAAAGGCGTTCATGTCTGGGACGGTTTCGCCTGCTATATAACCGAAGCGCATACCGATGCCGAACTGGACCGGGTAATCAGCCTGTTTATTGAAAGCACACACCAGTTGATGGCGGCAGGCTTTTTCAAACCCTCCTCAGCCCTCACGTCGGGTTATGAGTCGACCGCAGATACGAAACAGATCAATCCGAACACACCTGAGCCCCCTGTGCCCGGCGCAAAAATCGGCCGGGACCCATACGGTAACCCAGGTTGGTTTATGTCCAGTCCGGATTCATCTGGCCGATTTATGCGGGTTGAGACAGAGGGCCTTATTCGGCATGAAGCGCACTTTACCATTGTCGACTATAACCCATTCGCCGGTCCTAAAATCAGCCGTTTAGCCCCCACGACCGAACCGCAGTTAGAAATCTGGATGGCTTGTCAATTAGGAGGTGATGACGCCAACCGGTCTTATAACGAATCGAATTCGATTCGATTCCAGGGAGCGCTCAACCGAACGGCGATGGATCGTGCGATGCAGGAATTACTCCAGCGCCACGAAGTGCTACGGTCTGTTTTCAGTGGGGATGGTGAACACATCTGTTTCCTGGCTCAGGCGACCAATGGCCTTCTTTATCAAGACTTCTCCCATGAAACAGCCAATGACGCCAACCAGTTGGTCCGGGATTACGTCGGGCAAGAAATTCGGCATGTATTCGATTTAGCAAATGGCCCTCTCTTCAGAATCAGTCTACTCAAACTGTCAAACGATGAGCATTACTTAGTATTAACGGGCCATCACATTATCATTGACGGCTGGTCGATGCACGTCATTTTGCAGGATTTAGGCAAATTATATTCAGCTCATTTCCAGGGCAGTTCGATTGACCTCCCACCAGCTCTATCGTTTGGTCAGTACGCTCTCGAACAAGCCCGGTTCATAAAGAGCAAAGCTTATGAGCCGGTTAAAAAATTCTGGCTCAATCAGTACGCCAATGACGTACCCATCCTCAACGTGCCAACAGATGTGCCCCGCCCGGCTTTGCGCACTTATCAGGGTAATCGCATCGACTACGCGGTAGACCCTGAGTTGGTGGCGTCTATAAAGCAGATGGGCCTGGGAGCGGGTTGCAGCTTTGTAACAACACTGATGGCGGCTTTCGAGGTATTCCTGTACCGCCTGACCGGCCAACAGGAATTGGTGCTGGGCTTACCGGCCGCTGGGCAGTCATTTACGGGAAACACCCGGTTAGTAGGCCATTGCGTCAATATGCTACCCCTGCGTAGTCATGTAAACGCTGACGACCGTTTTCTGGATTACTTGAAGCAACGCAAAACGGCGCTGTTCGACGCGTACGAACAGCAACAAATTACGTTTGGCAGCTTGCTGAAGGAATTAAATTTGCCACGCGATCCATCGAGAGTACCCCTAGTGCCTGTCGTATTCAACATCGACATGGGTAAGGCAATCGGAGTCGACTTTGCCGGACTTACGTACCAGACAATCACCAGTAATCCGCGCGCGTACGAAAACTTTGAGCTATTCCTTAATGTTACTGACGCCGAATCCGTCATGACGCTGGAATGGTCCTACAATACGCACCTATTCAAGGCGAGTACCATCGATCGCCTGATGCGTGAATTTGAGCAATTGCTTAGGGTATTAGTGGCTGCCCCCTCCGTCCGCATCGGCTCGGTACCCACTTTTTACGATTCTGAACGGCTCGCTCAACTAGCGCGATTGAATCAAACCGAAGCCGATTATCCCCGCAATGTAGCGCTGACCCAATTAATTACCCAAACCGCAACGCTATATCCGGATAACACGGCCATTACGTTCAACGGACAGCAAGTGAGTTACCATGTTATGGATGAACGAGCAAACCAGCTTGCTCACTATCTCGTCCAGCAAGGCATCCGGGTCGGCGACTTAGTCGGCGTAGCTTTAGACCGCTCACCCGATATGATAATCACATTGCTGGCGGTTATGAAAGCCGGCGCGGCCTATATTCCCCTTGATCCTGCTTATCCGCAGGACCGCATTACGTTCATGCTATCCGATTCGGCGGCTAAACTCCTGATTACATCCCAAAAGCACAGTCGAAGATTAACTCATACGACAGCGCAGGTATTGATAGAGACCGGGCTAGCCGAGTCGGGTCAGTATCCAAAAACTAACCCCGATGTTACCGTCTCGGGTAGTGATCTGGCTTATGTGCTTTACACATCCGGTTCTACGGGCAAGCCCAAGGGCGTATTGATTACGCATCGCAATATCGTCAATCTACTATGGAGTATGCGTGCGGTGCCCGGCATTCAAACGAATGACGTTCTGCTGGCAGTCACCACCATTTCGTTCGATATTGCGGGCCTGGAGCTGTACTTACCCCTTATTGCCGGGGCCGCTGTAGCCTTAGCCGATGCCGAAACCGCCAGAGACGGACGTGCTTTAGTGCAAATCATTCAGGAGCAGCCAATTACGCTGATCCAGGCAACACCGGCCACCTATAAGATGATGCTGGATGCGGGCTGGGAGCCAACGACTACCCCTGGCGGGTCTGCGCTCAACATTCTGTGTTGCGGAGAGCCAATGTCGAAAGATTTAGCTCAAAAACTGATTCCCCGCTGCCACAGGCTCTGGAACATGTATGGCCCAACGGAAACGACAATCTACTCCACGGGTAAACAGATTCTGGCCACCGATCCCGTCATCACCATTGGCCGTCCAATTAACAATACCCAGGTTTACATACTGGACCCATCGCTGCAGCCAGTCGCTGAAGGCATCGAAGGGGAGATCTATATCGCTGGCGACGGCGTTGCACAGGGGTATCTCAACCGGCCGGAACTGACCACGGAGAAATTTGTCAATAACCCCTTCAGTGAGTCCAAGACGGGCAAAATGTACAGAACGGGCGATCTGGGTTTATTCATGAAAAACGGCGAAATCCTGTGCCTGGGCCGCCTTGATCACCAGGTTAAAATCCGGGGCTACCGCATTGAACTCGGCGAAATTGAGAACACGCTTAATACGTTCGAGGGCCTCAAAGAAGCAGTTGTCATAGCGCGTGAAGACTACCCGGGCGATCAGCACCTAGTAGCGTATGTCGTTCCGGAGTCAGTCTTGGATAGTGACGAAGTGCCCAGCTGGCACGAACAGTGGGATCGGATTTACCGCACGGGGGAAGGAATTACCGCGCAGGTCAGCGGTCGAGAGGGGTTTGAGTTCGAGGTTCAGGAATGGGAACAGCAAACACTGAGACGCGTGAGGGCGCTGAACCCCCGACGCATCATGGAAATCGGCTGCGGAGTTGGACCGCTCTTGTTTGCCTTGGCTCCCAATGCCGACCAGTACATCGGAATCGATTATGCAGAGTCTGCTATCCATACAGTACGGCAAAAAATGGCTATTCAACCGGATCGTTGGCAACATGTATCCGTTGACACGGCCCCGGCAGGGGACTTCTCCCTGGTCAGAGAGCCGCTGGATATGGTTTTGATGCATAGTGTGGCTCAATACTTTCCGGACGTTAACTACCTGATGCGGGTGCTTGAACAAGCCGTCACCGTCATGTCTACAGGAGGCTGTATTTTCATTGGTGACATGCAAACGAAAAGCACCCTGAAAATGCTTCACACGGCGGATCAGTTTTCACGCTCAGCCTCAGATACAACTCTTCAGAAATTTAAGCAGATTATCGACCGGCGAATTTTCCTGGAAGACGAGATGATGGCTGATACCGCTTTCTTCTACAGACTTCCCGAGCTTATACCCGCCATTAAAGGCGTTGACGTTCAGCTACGTGAAGGAAGTTATATCAATGAAGCGACCAAATACCACTACGATGTTTGGTTATACGTCGGCGAATCGCCCCGAATTATTGATCCGGAGCAAACGATTCATTGGAACCCAGCCTACACACTAGATGATCTGGAAGCGGCATTAAGGGCAAATGAAAACCGGGTAATTGAGCTAAAAGCGGTAGCTAACCAGCGAACTGCGTCGGACTATGCCTTGTTTCAGGCGGTCGAACACCTCGACGAGAAGCTATCGCTAGCCGAAGTTAAGCAACGGATTCAACCGCTCGACGAAGGCGTTGATCCGGACATTTTTCGAAAGTTGGGTGAACGACTCAACATCAAAACACACATACGATGGGCTAACAATGGGACCGACCGGTGCTTTGATGTCGTGTTTATTCCTGCTCAACATGCCAACACGATTCCTAGCCCACCAGAATCTACCAAATTCAGTTATATGTCTATAATGGACTTTGTTCGGAACCCATTCAAACCCGATCAGGCCATTTCTCCAGAACAAATTCAGGAGTGGAAACAACGGGCCAAGATGTCCTTACCAGACTATATGGTACCTAATCAGTTCGTTGTCTTATCTAAGCTTCCCCTGACACCGAACGGTAAAATAGACCGCAAGGCACTCCCTGCCCCCAACCCGGAAAAATCAATACGCAAAGAGACGTATACAGGTCCTCGCAACGATCTGGAAAAGCGGGTAGCGACTGTATGGACTGACCTGTTGAAATTAGACAGAATAAACATATTCGATAATTTCTTCGAACTTGGTGGGCACTCGCTGATCGCCCTTCATATCATGGTCCGTCTGGAGAAAGAGACGGGTAAGAGATTACCCTTATCGGCTCTGCTCGAACATTCGACCATCGCAGAACTTGCTCAATTGCTCCAAACAGACCGCACTGTCACACCCGTAGATTCATTGATTCCCATCAAGACCAGTGGCACCAAAACTCCGCTTTACATTGTGCATGGAGCGGGATTACAGGTTCTGTTATTTAATTCTTTAGCCATGCATATGGACCCTGATCAGCCGGTTTATGGCTTACAGCCAACCGCACTGAACGGTAAGGACAAACCGCTTGACAAAGTGGAAGAAATAGCGTCCTCTTACGTCAACGCGATTATAAGGCAAAACCCCCATGGACCTTACGCGCTAGCAGGATATTCGTTGGGCGGTCAGATTGCTTATGAGATGGCAAAACAGTTAATCGAACGGGGTAAGCAAATAAGCACGTTAGCCATGTTCGATTCAGCCGTCGATGACAACTATCACTTTGCTCCCTGGCTTCGCAGAACGGTAAAAAATAGTCAGCTAACCATAAACAAAGTAGCCTATACGCTTAAATCGTTTGTCGAGAACCCAAAACAAACGATTACCTACAATAAAGCTTCTTTTGCAAACAAAGTCAGGAACTTACAGTGGAAGATAAAACGCCCCGACGATCACTTTCAGACAGAGTCAGGCCAATTCCCCATACTTGAAAATATTTATCGGCAAGCCCTCCGTAAATACCGCCCGACTTCTCAGGGCATCGCAATTGACTTATTCAGGGCTAAAAAGCAGGCGTTTTACCGGAATGACTTTTCTTATTACGGCTGGAAGCCCTTTGCCTTAAATGGGATCAATATTTATGAAATTCCGGGAGATCACTTTACTATTTTTTCACCACCACATGACAAGGAATTTGCTCGCATCCTACAGAATGTCTTAGATAACGCTGACAAACCCATTGTTGCTCCGCTCGAAATGACGTCTGTGTGCTGAACTCACTTAGGCAGCGCACCTAAATGGTATTGATAATTGATACTGTTCCGTATAATCAGGGAATATGGTATTCATACCTTAACCAAACACTACTTGTAGAGCAGCTGGATTAATTAATCTGGCTGCTCTACAGCGTCATTAATTCAGTATTTTATTTAATCTTATTTTGATTACTATGATCCCTCAACTATTTACCTCAACTTTTGATCAGTCTGACCCTAAGAAAATCGCCCATGAACTTAGGTATAATAAAGGGTATTATATTTTCGAAGAGGCTGTAAGGGCAGATATATTATCGGAAATTGTTAACAAAATAATATCAGATGACTACTTAGTTAATAATAATGATGTAGGTGTTGTTCGGGCCTCCTGGGCTAATTACTTATCACATACACTTGCCGTGTCGAAGCAGTGTTACGACATAATAACATCCGAAAAAATAAGGGCCATTTGCCAAAATTACTTCGATGGACCGTTCAAAGTCAGTAATCAGCGTTTATTCGAAACACACACGAGAGCGCACTTGCCATGGCATACCGATAATAACCTTCATTCTGGATACTCGTTTAAGGGCAAGCACAATCTACCCGGAATTGTATTTCTGTTTTACCTTTCTGATGTCTCGGATACAAATCCATTTCAGCTAGTTCCTGATTCATACAAATGGTCGCACGAAAACACGGAGCGTTTTTTTTCTGATAATTTTATCGAACAGAACTATGCCGACAAAGTTGTTTCTGTGCGGGCTCCCAAGGGTACATTGATAATCTGTAATTCCCACTTAATACACCGCGCAGAACCGTTTAACCGAGCTGGCTTCAAAAGGCACACATTCGTTTTTCAAGTTGATGAAATTTCAGAGGCTCATACAGGCCATGGAGAGACACTGCTGATAAATCCTTCTTTTGTTAACGACAGGAATCCAGACATTTTGAGCTATTTAGGTTTTGGAACAAAATCCGATTATCCAGCTCTTCCTCAGACATCTGTAGCAACTATGCTGCCTAAAGATATATTTTCATTACAAAAAAACATCTTGCCAAAAGCCTTACGAGGTTTAATGATATCTATGGCTAAAGGTTTACTACCCGGCTCCATTTTAACTTCAATCAAAAATCGGGTGTACTAGTAAGTTAAACAGGCTTTGAAAAAGGATAATACGCATCAAACCCGGCTACATAATTAGATATTATTTATATTAAGTTCTAGATAAATAAAGCCCTCAAGCCAGACTTGCCCAGTTGAGCCGCTCATATGAGCGGCTCAACTGGGCAAGTCTGGCTTGAGGGATATGTACACAACTTCCCATAATTGATTATGTGACTTTCGAAAAAGAATGATTAAACTAGAAGTATATCATTAAAGCTAATTTAACTACGATACAAATTCACAAGACGACTCGATAAGCTTTGGCGGGAGTTGACCACCTTTTCATCTAGCTACTTATAAGTGTATACTATTTGAGTATTTAGTATATCCCAATAATTAACCCTCGATAACTTATTCCAAACTAGATTTGTTCACAGGCAAGTCATTATTTCATATGATTTTTTTATTTTTAATCTCTTTTTAATCTACCTACCGTTTAATAAACAAACTGTTCCAGTTTTCTTTGTAAGAATGTTTTGGTAAAAACATAGTTCATCAAGACAAACTAAATAGAACTGTTTACTTTATTCGCTCTAAAGTGCTTAGAAAGGCCATTAATAATACTAGCCCAAGCTACCATAGCTTATTTATTATCAGCCTTACAACGGTAAAACAGCATACAAGCTGGCAGTTGGCGTCAACATTAACGAATCAATATGTTGCGCCTTCACAAATTACTGTTAACAGTAATTATCTCATCAAATTGTTATCTTATCTACATTATAAAGTAAATCGTCGGCTTACCGCTAGCAACGCTTCTTATAAAAGCCAAGCCCATGGTCATCATGTTGGCAGCAAAGAGAGCACTTACCCACACTTAATGATTCTTTTAAGGGCGCTTGTTCAGATTCCATTTGAAACCTATTCTGATGGGCGATATCTACTATTCAGTTAAGGTAGACACTTCCTCTTGAATCAGCATTTTCACATAGATGTTACTACATTATTTACCCGTTGTATCCGTGGTAAATAAATAATAAATAACATACTATGTACTTACAATATAGTAAAGACCAATAACCTCATTTGTTCCTTTTTAGTAAGTCTCGCATTTTATACACTGAAGACAGATATAGTATATACTTGAATTTGTGTAAAACCAGTCAATAAACGCCGAATCATTCCAATCACGCCTTCAGGTGCAGTACGAATCTTTCAAATTTAACCCACCCTCAAATGGTAATTCATTTTAATCAAAACGGTACGTCGAAAACGTACCGAATTCAATCAAAGCTCGCTTCAATTTGGATTTTTATTAGTGTAAATTTTGTGCTGGTTCAGCAAGCTAAGGCGCAAAACAATCTCCCTGCCTTTTCCAATTTTACTACCCCCAACCCCGCCCCTGCGGCTCCAGGGGAGGCCTTCTCCAGCAACTTCAGCGGCTCGCCCAACCCCAACGCACCCGCCTGCGCCGAGTGGACCCGAACCGCAGCTCCCGACGAATCCATCGTCATCACCGGCGCCAACTTCTCCCGATACCAGGGAGACCAGCACGCCAAAGACACCCGATTCACCCTGATGACCGCCAACGGAACCACCACACAGGCCAGCATCCAGCGAATCGATGACGACAAAGCCCTCATCACCCTGCCCAAAAACCTTCCCCCCTGGAGCATGTACCTGATCTGGCCGGGCAATGAAAGTGGCTATGGCAGCCCCATCGCCCTCAACAAAACCGACGCCTGGTGGCTGGGGCCCGACAAGGCACCCCAAGCAGCCACCCTCTCCGTCTTCGGCCGAAACCTGGCCCAGAACAACGGCACCTCCTCCGCCAATGTCTACATCAAGCCCCCCAACGCAGCGGGCCAGTGGGCCACCACCACCCGGGTGAACCCCTACAAAGTGGACTTCACCCTGCCGCCTTCGCTG
>NZ_BAAHBR010000016.1:0-3680 GCF_054776575.1 Spirosoma humi | reverse complement strand
CAGCTAGGCCCTCACTCCATTTCGAATTCAGTCGCTTTTCGTCCAGCAGTACGGCTATCTGGTTGATCTTGCTGGTAGTGGTGGCCAGCTCTTCCCCTGTTTTTTTGGCTTTCTCGAAATTGGTCTGTTTTAGGCCCTCTGAGGTGGTCAGTCGTTGAGCGAGTACTTTCTCCTGTTCTTTAGCAGTTGCGTTCGCTACGGCCGCTTTTAGGGCCTTCTCAGCGGCTTGTTTGATTTCGTCGAGCCTGCGATTGAGTTCAGCATTGATTTTGGCTTCCTGCTGTTGTTTCCAACGTTCCAGATTCAACAGATCCAGCGGACCAGGCTTGTTGATGGCTAAGGGTGCCTTGATCGTCTGAATGGGTTGTAAATCCTTCTCGATAGTTTGCCGCTCCTGTTGTTGAAGGCCATAAATGTGCTTCATGTCCACATGCTGCGCCCGGCTGCCTTCTATTCCCCTTTCCAACCCAAATGGTTTCATAGCCGCTGCGTAATCAGTTTGGAGCTGGCGTAAAGTTTTAGGTGTGAAGAGCTCCTTTGCACAAAGTCGTTTGTCTTCAGTGATGGGAACAACGATGGCGTGAATGTGGGGCGTCTTCTCGTCTTGGTGTAGGGTAAAAGCAACCAGGTTAGACCCGTATTGCTGTTTCATGAAGTTCAGATTAGCCTTCACCCAATCGGATTGCCGGTAGTCATCGACGCACTGGCCGTTCTGATCACGTTTGAACGCTTCGGGGCTGGCCGTGAGAATGAATTCCATGCCTTTAACGGCATCCTTTCGGACATGATGAATGCCGGCATGATCGAGTTGGGCCTGAATCGCCTTGGCTAGATTCTCATAATTGAGCACATACTCGTGATTGAGGTGCAGCCGTTCGGGATCGGCATTGGGTACGTGACCCTGACGGTAGTTGTGATCGGACTTGCCGCCTATACTTCCGGCCCCTTTCACTTTGGCAACTCGGCAAACTGCTTTCATGCTTTTTTCCCCTTTGTTCTATGGTGCCGTAGGTCGCGCACTTTGCCCTGTCTGACCCGACCGAAGGGAGGTGTCAGACAGGGCAAAGTATAGTGCGTTATACTTCTGTAAAAGAACCGGGCCGCGAAAAACTACCGATTCACGAAAAAAAAGCGTTCTAGACTTTATTGATTAACTTTGTTTCCACTGACTTACATCTACTTAAGTAATGAAAGCAACTGGTCTGCTCGGTATTGTAACTGCCTTCACATCCTCTCTATGTTGTATTGCTCCCTTATTAGCATTAGGGGGTATGGCTGGTTCGTTAGGGTGGCTAGAAACAGCACGACCTTATACCATTACCTTGTCTATCGGAGCTTTGGGATGGGCTTGGTACAATCAACTCAGACCAGCTACTAAAGATGCCTGTGGATGCACTCCGGCTAAACTTAGTTTCTGGCAGACGAGAAGATTTTTAGGGATAATGACAGCAATGGCGATACTGTTACTAACATTTCCTGCTTACTCCAATTTACTTTACCAGGACAAGAACCAGGCGACCCAACAACCGGCTAAACCAGCTCAACAAATTGCTTACGTGACCATCAAGGGTATGACCTGCGAGGGGTGTGAGCATCATGTAAAAAGCGAGGTAGGTAAGCTGAAAGGAGTTGCTGAAACCAAAGTATCTTACCAGCAGGGTAACGCAGTAGTCAAGTATGACCCTAAGCAAACGTCAACGGCTGACATCAAGAAAGCAGTAGCCGCCACAGGTTATCAGGTTGTAAGTGTTAAAACGAATTAAGTAGTATGGCCCTTGTGCTAGAATCCACAATTACTTGCCCTCAGTGTAGTTATGTTCAAACTGAGACGATGCCCACTGATGCTTGCCAATTCTTTTATGAATGCACGAACTGTCACACTGTATTACGTCCATTAGCTGGCGATTGCTGTGTATTTTGTTCTTATGGTACGATGAAATGCCCCCCTCTCCAAGAAAATAAGAGCTGTTGTTCTTAGTTACTCGCTCTATTTTTCCCCGTACAGTTGGGGTGGGATATGCCTAAAAAAACCTAGCCCGGTACGGGCTAACTGTTTTAAAGTACTCCAAAAGGCTGGGGTTTATGGCTTTTAAATTGAATATCTGACAACTCGACTTTTACTAATTTTCCTTCTTCCCTGTCTTCTACAAGACCATAGTCATATGTAAGTGGCTCCCGGTAGCCCTCTACGTTTTTGACACCTCTAACTACCCCGTGGTAGTAACCTTCTCTCTCTTCTTTATCGTAGGACACGATAAATCCATAACCTTGTTCATCGTGTACAGGATGACTCACTATGTAGATTATATCTCTAATTTTTTCCTTTTCCATATCCTCTAAGTTTTGAATGCATAGATACAAAAAAAGCCCCGATCTGGCTTAGAGCTATCAAGATCGGGGCAACGCACGGTTGTACGTGGATTAGCTTATCCCTGCTCGGTTGGTCCTCACCAGAGCCGACTTCCGTTTTAGCTAATGGCTTTATACTTCTACTAATTCAAGCTCTTCCTGCTCCTGTAATATTTCAGCAGTCATAGTACGACCTTCCTTAGTATAGTGAATTGTCAGTCTCAATTCTCTAATATCCTTCCATTCCCCCTTTCCGAATAAGAGTGGATTTCCTAGATATAGCCCTTTATCTTTTCGAATAAGGACACCCTGCTTTACAAGCATAACTAGGGCATTATCTATTGTCTTTATATGAATTTTGAACTCTGCCGCTATCTCCTTCTTGATCGATGAATTAAGTACAATTTGGTTCTTATAATTCATCATTCGTAGCAGTTCATGAAGAATGCGATCTGTCCACTTTGGCAAATTGTTAAGTAATTCTATATCAGATAGATATAGTTTAACATAATCAGGCTCTTTGGGTAGAACCGAATCTCTGTGCGTGACTTGAAGCTCTCCTGTTTCAGGATGTAGCATCTCCCTCTCATAAGTTATCCGCTTAGGCATAGCACACATTTTTATTACTAACAGTCATGCAATTCTAATTACTAATTTTTGTAATTCCAAATTATGGCTAGTAATCAAAAACGCATTACTAACATACTGCTATTTGATTACCAACACACTGCTATTTGATTACCAACACACTGCTATTTGATTACTATCCCCATATATATGTATATCAAAAGATTCTCTTGTCTTGTCGTTAAGATTTAGGCGGTCCTCCCTTCGGTCGGGTTGTATGTAGTGATAGGTTTTTTTAGGCATATCCCACCCCAACTGTACGGGGCTACCGCCGAATCTTATAGCCCCTATTTTGGTCGTTCTTGACTTCGGGCTTCTGGGCCTTCTTCTGGTTTTCTTGTTGCTCTTCTTTTATTCCCCTTTGTACCGTTTCATGAACTAGTTCGCTCAGAAATTCCCCTTTGATCTGAGCCGTAATCAGGTTAAGCCGCACTTCGGTCTTCGGATCAGTCAGGTAAAACGTCCCCTTGGCATCCTTCAGGATTTTGTACCCTTTTTTCTCCAGCCGGGGGTTTAGATCGTTGCTGTCAGTTAATCGTTCTTTCAAACACTCTAGGATATCTGCCTCCATCTGCGGCAACACCTTACTGCGCAGGTGGCCAGCTAGGCCCTCACTCCATTTCGAATTCAGTCGCTTTTCGTCCAGCAGTACGGCTATCTGGTTGATCTTGCTGGTAGTGGTGGCCAGCTCTTCCCCTGTTTTT